>NZ_CBXX010000131.1 GCF_000577615.1 Herbaspirillum sp. RV1423 | reverse complement strand
GCGGTCCTCCGGTATTCGACCGCACCGGTCAATACGGCATGCCGCAGGGCAGCAGCTTCCCGCAAAGCGGTTTCCCGCAGGGCGGGTTCCAGATGCCGTCGTTCGCGCCACCGTCGTACCAGCAGGCGACCGGCTCGACCTTGCCGTCGGAGTCGGGCGCGGCCAAGACCATCAACCAGTTCCAGAACGATCACGACATCCAGTTGATTTCGGCGCAGCAGATGCAACAGATGGCGCAGAGCGGCTATTACACCGACAAGGAT
>NZ_CBXX010000130.1 GCF_000577615.1 Herbaspirillum sp. RV1423 | reverse complement strand
ACCCCATCGTTTATCTGGACTGCATCCATGTCAAAGTGCGTGAGGGAACGGTGCGGGTAAAGGCCGTCTATCTGGCCATCGGTATCACCATGGATGGCGAGAAGGAAGTGTTGGGGCTGTGGCTGGCGCAAACGGAAGGTGCCAAATTCTGGCTGCAGGTCGTCACCGAGCTGCGCAATCGTGGTGTGCAAGATATCTTCATCGCCTGCGTGGACGGCCTGAAGGGCTTCCCAGATGCCATCGAGGCCGTCTTCCCGGAGACCACGGTTC
>NZ_CBXX010000129.1 GCF_000577615.1 Herbaspirillum sp. RV1423 | reverse complement strand
GACTACGAGCGCCACCGTCCGTTGAAGTAAAAGTGCCCGATTATCTGAAGCGAATTTGCCAATCGCCGCCGCATATGAAGCAAAAGTGCCGCAATCCCGTCGCTCCAGAACGGACGGCTAATAAAGGCGGTAAGTGGGCCTGTACATAATTTTGTGTAAACGGACTATTGGCAGGAAACTGTCGCCTTGTCTGGAGCCACAATGAGTAAGAAGAAACACGACGTACCAGAAGAACTACTGGCTGGATTGCTAGCCAATTACAAGAATCCCGA
>NZ_CBXX010000128.1 GCF_000577615.1 Herbaspirillum sp. RV1423 | reverse complement strand
CCAATAGGCTATCGGCCAGCTTGAGCAGTTCCGGATCGGGCTTGGCACGCTTGTTACGCTTTACAACGGTCATTGTTTCTCCTTGATGGCGGCAGTGTCCTGCCAAATGACCGTTTACACAAAATTATTTACACCCTCCCTTCCGTTTGCGCCAGCCACAGCCCCAACACTTCCTTCTCGCCATCCATGGTGATACCGATGGCCAGATAGACGGCCTTTACCCGCACCGTTCCCTCACGCACTTTGACATGGATGCAGTCCAGATAAACGATGG
>NZ_CBXX010000127.1 GCF_000577615.1 Herbaspirillum sp. RV1423 | reverse complement strand
GCTGAACAACATCAGCAAGAAATGGACGATGCCCATACGGGACTGGAAAGCTGCATTGAACCGCTTCGCCATCCAGTTTGAAGACCGGGTGCCACAGACTTAAACGAAAACCCGTTTACACAGAATTCAGTACACCCCCACGGAAGGTGCCAAATTCTGGCTGCAGGTCGTCACCGAGCTGCGCAATCGTGGTGTGCAAGATATCTTCATCGCCTGCGTGGACGGCCTGAAGGGCTTCCCAGATGCCATCGAGGCCGTCTTCCCGGAGACCACGGT
>NZ_CBXX010000126.1 GCF_000577615.1 Herbaspirillum sp. RV1423 | reverse complement strand
GGATGATTTCGCCGAAGCCCAGGGTGACGATGGCCAGGTAGTCGCCGCGCAGCTTCAGGGTCGGCGCACCCAACAATGCCCCGAACAGGGCGGCGATCAGGGCCGATACCGGGACGATGATCCAGAGCGACAGGTGGATTCCGTTTTGTACGATCTGCGGGCCGCATACCATGATGAGGAAGTTGCCCACCGCCGGGTAGGTGTTGACGAAGGATTGCAGGACGTCGGCGAATTGCGGCGAGGCCAGCAGGCCGGCGGTGTAGGCGCCGATGG
>NZ_CBXX010000125.1 GCF_000577615.1 Herbaspirillum sp. RV1423 | reverse complement strand
ATTCAGTTGTTCTGCAAATCTTGCAAAGGTAGTCGACCAATCATGAAATTCTGAAATTAACTCGTCAGCAGCCTCCCAGATGTCTGTTTCGTCAGGGTGAGCGACCAGTCTCGCACCATTGAGAACGGTATGTGTCATTGCGTGCAGGCGCAGTAGCTCATCGCGTACGCCGTCAATGCCATCAAGACGCGTCCGAATTGCATCCAGCTGATCCACCATGCGTAGCATCGCGGACGTGTCATAGCTATCCTGTAACGCTTCCAATGCCTTCGCG
>NZ_CBXX010000124.1 GCF_000577615.1 Herbaspirillum sp. RV1423 | reverse complement strand
ACGCCATCGGCGCCTACACCGCCGGCCTGCTGGCCTCGCCGCAATTCGCCGACGTCCTGCAATCCTTCGTCAACACCTACCCGGCGGTGGGCAACTTCCTCATCATGGTATGCGGCCCGCAGATCGTACAAAACGGGATCCACCTGTCGCTCTGGATCATCGTCCCGGTATCGGCCCTGATCGCCGCCCTGTTCGGGGCATTGTTGGGTGCGCCGACCCTGAAGCTGCGCGGCGACTACCTGGCCATCGTCACCCTGGGCTTCGGCGAAATCATCC
>NZ_CBXX010000123.1 GCF_000577615.1 Herbaspirillum sp. RV1423 | reverse complement strand
ACGCGAAGGCATTGGAAGCGTTACAGGATAGCTATGACACGTCCGCGATGCTACGCATGGTGGATCAGCTGGATGCAATTCGGACGCGTCTTGATGGCATTGACGGCGTACGCGATGAGCTACTGCGCCTGCACGCCATGACACATACCGTTCTCAATGGTGCGAGACTGGTCGCTCACCCTGACGAAACAGACATCTGGGAGGCTGCTGACGAGTTAATTTCAGAATTTCATGATTGGTCGACTACCTTTGCAAGATTTGCAGAACAACTGAATC
>NZ_CBXX010000122.1 GCF_000577615.1 Herbaspirillum sp. RV1423 | reverse complement strand
GCGAAATGCTCGGCGCCATCGCCGCCGAAAAGTTCGGCATCCCGTTCACGCTGTCGACCATGAGCATCTGCTCCATCGAAGACGTCGCCAGCGTCACCACCAAGCCGTTCTGGTTCCAGCTCTATGTGATGCGCGACCGCGGCTTCGTCAAATCGATGATCGATCGCGCCAAGGCCGCCAAATGCTCGGCGCTGGTATTGACGCTGGATTTGCAAATCCTCGGCCAGCGCCACAAGGACCTCAAGAACGGCATGTCGGTGCCGCCCAAACTCACGCTCGACACCCTGCTCGACCTGGCGGGAAAACCCGGCTGGGCGCTGCGCGCGCTGGGCGGACGCAAGACCTTCGGCAACCTGGCCGGCCACATCACCGGCGGCGGCAGCGGCATCCAGACGCTGAGCCAGTGGACCGCCAGCCAGTTCGACCCGACCCTGAA
>NZ_CBXX010000121.1 GCF_000577615.1 Herbaspirillum sp. RV1423 | reverse complement strand
AGAGTTCGCATTGCCTATGTTCGGCGCGGCGCTAGATGCCTCCTGGGACGACTGGACCGATTGCCTTACCCTACATGGCGTCACGGAATTGGAACGAAAAACCTGGATTTTGAGGGCTCATCCTGGGTCTTTCTCTGCATTGCGAAAGATGCAACGAAACGCCGCTACAAAGAATTTCGCATAATTACTTCGCAAATTGCGCAACTCACTGTTTTAAAAAGATATTTTCTGATGCAATTTTTGCAACCAAAATTTGTTCTCACTTTTACTTCGGAT
>NZ_CBXX010000120.1 GCF_000577615.1 Herbaspirillum sp. RV1423 | reverse complement strand
CTAGAGTTCGCATTGCCTATGTTCGGCGCGGCGCTAGATGCCTCCTGGGACGACTGGACCGATTGCCTTACCCTACATGGCGTCACGGAATTGGAACGAAAAACCTGGATTTTGAGGGCTCATCCTGGGTCTTTCTCTGAATTGCGAAAGATGCAACGAAACGCCGCTACAAAGAATTTCGCATAATTACTTCGCAAATTGCGCAACTCACTGTTTTAAAAAGATATTTTCTGATGCAATTTTTGCAACCAAAATTTGTTCTCACTTTTACTTCGGATT
>NZ_CBXX010000119.1 GCF_000577615.1 Herbaspirillum sp. RV1423 | reverse complement strand
CAGAAATGCGTAGCTGATGGGAAGCAGGTTAATATTCCTGCACCATTGTTAAATGCGATGGGGGGACGGATCGCGGAAGGTTGTCCGGGTGTTGGAAGTCCCGGTCCTTGCATTGGAGAAGGCGCTTAGGCAAATCCGGGCGCGGAATTCAAGGGTGCGAGGCCATTCACTTAGGTGAAGAAGCAATCGGAAGTGGTTCCAAGAAAAGCCTCTAAGCTTCAGTTTAACAGGACCGTACCGCAAACCGACACAGGTGGGCGAGATGAGTATTCTAAGG
>NZ_CBXX010000118.1 GCF_000577615.1 Herbaspirillum sp. RV1423 | reverse complement strand
AGATTGCGCGCCAGGGCATCATCCGTTCGTTCCAGATTTCCGCCGTCTTCCCGCACCTGAGCGTGATGGAGAACGTGCGCATCGGCTTGCAGCGCACCCTGGGCACCTCGTTCCATTTCTGGAAGAGCGGCGACAGCCTCTCGCAACTCAACGACCGCGCCATGGCCCTGCTCGAGGAAGTCGACCTGACCGGCTTCGCCGACACCATCACCGTCGATCTGCCCTATGGCCGCAAGCGCGCACTGGAGATCGCCACCACCCTGGCCATGGAACCCGAACTGATG
>NZ_CBXX010000117.1 GCF_000577615.1 Herbaspirillum sp. RV1423 | reverse complement strand
GATTGCGCGCCAGGGCATCATCCGTTCGTTCCAGATTTCCGCCGTCTTCCCGCACCTGAGCGTGATGGAGAACGTGCGCATCGGCTTGCAGCGCACCCTGGGCACCTCGTTCCATTTCTGGAAGAGCGGCGACAGCTTGAGTCAGCTCAACGACCGCGCCATGGCCCTGCTCGAGGAAGTCGACCTGACCGGCTTCGCCGACACCATCACCGTCGATCTGCCCTATGGCCGCAAGCGCGCACTGGAGATCGCCACCACCCTGGCCATGGAACCCGAACTGAT
>NZ_CBXX010000116.1 GCF_000577615.1 Herbaspirillum sp. RV1423 | reverse complement strand
CGGCGCGCTGATCTCGCCGACGCAGATCATGCTGCTGATGCTGGCGCTGGCCGCCATGATCGGTCTGGTGCTGATTGTCGAGAAGACCAAGATGGGCCGCGCCATGCGCGCCACCGCCGAGAACCCGCGCATTGCGGGACTCATGGGTGTGGACGCCAACCGCGTCATCGTGGTCACCTTCATCATCGGCGCCGCGCTGGCCGCGATTGCCGGCGTCATGTGGGCCGCGAACTACTCGACAGCGCAATTCGCCATGGGCTTCGTGCCGGGCCTGAAAGCCTTCTCGGCAGCGGTGCTGGGCGGCATCGGCAACATCTACGGCGCCATGCTGGGCGGCATCCTGCTGGGCCTGATCGAAAGCCTGGGCGCCGGCTACATCGGCGACCTCACCGGCGACTTCCTCGGCAGCAACTACCAGGACATCTTCGCCTTCATCGTGCTGATCATCGTGCTGACCCTGCGCCCCTCGGGAATCATGGGTGAGCGCGTAGCAGACCGCGCTTGAACATCGACTCAGGTGTCCTCAGCGGATGTACTCGCGACGACACCTGAACGAATTTCCATTTGCTAACGCAAACAGAGAGAACTCATTATGGCCCTCCTCACCTTCGACAAGAAACGCAACCCGCGCCAGGCCAACGTCAGCCTGGCCATCCTCCTCATCGTCATGATCGCCTTCCCCTTCATTGCCAGCCA
>NZ_CBXX010000115.1 GCF_000577615.1 Herbaspirillum sp. RV1423 | reverse complement strand
CGGCGCGCTGATCTCGCCGACGCAGATCATGCTGCTGATGCTGGCGCTGGCCGCCATGATCGGTCTGGTGCTGATTGTCGAGAAGACCAAGATGGGCCGCGCCATGCGCGCCACCGCCGAGAACCCGCGCATTGCCGGACTCATGGGCGTGGACGCCAACCGCGTCATCGTGGTCACCTTCATCATCGGCGCCGCGCTGGCCGCGATTGCCGGCGTCATGTGGGCCGCGAACTACTCGACAGCGCAATTCGCCATGGGCTTCGTGCCGGGCCTGAAAGCCTTCTCGGCAGCGGTGCTGGGCGGCATCGGCAACATCTACGGCGCCATGCTCGGCGGCATCCTGCTGGGCCTGATCGAGAGCCTGGGCGCCGGCTACATCGGCGACCTCACCGGCGACTTCCTCGGCAGCAACTACCAGGACATCTTCGCCTTCATCGTGCTGATCATCGTGCTGACCCTGCGCCCCTCGGGAATCATGGGTGAGCGCGTAGCAGACCGCGCTTGAACATCGACTCAGGTGTCCTCAGCGGATGTACTCGCGACGACCCTGAACGAATTCCATTTGCTAACGCAAACAGAGAGAACTCATTATGGCCCTCCTCACCTTCGACAAGAAACGCAACCCGCGCCAGGCCAACGTCAGCCTGGCCATCCTCCTCATCGTCATGATCGCCTTCCCCTTCATTGCCAGCCAG
>NZ_CBXX010000114.1 GCF_000577615.1 Herbaspirillum sp. RV1423 | reverse complement strand
CGGGGAACAGCGCCGGGGCAATCGCCGCCATGTCGGCGGCCTTGGAACCGGAGATGCCCGAGACCAGGAACATCGCGCCTAGCAAGACATATTGCAGACCGCCGCGCACGTGGCCCAGCAGCGCCGCCATGAAGTCAATCAGGGTGCGCGCCAGCCCGCTGATTTCCAGCAGCGATCCGAGCAGCACGAACAGCGGCACCGACAGCAGGATCAGGCTGGACATGCCTTCGTCCATGCGGCTGACCACGATCATCATGGGCGCGCCGGTGGCCAGCGTAAGGTAGGCCATGGTGGCGGTGCCGAAGGCGAACGCGATCGGAATGCCGCCGGCCACGCACACGCCGATGAGCAGTACGAAGAACACGATCAGGTTGTAATTGCCCATCGCCACCAGCGCCGGCTTGCTGATCCACAGCACGGCGCCGATCAGCGCCACGACGGCGACCGCCGAGGCGACCTGCCTGATGCTGGCCCGACTGGCCATGCGCGCGATGGCTGCCAGGAACATCAGGATCGCGCCGACCGGCAAGGCGGCGGCGCGCAGGCCGTCGGGGATTTCCAGTGCCGGCGTGGTGATCGCCATTTGCTCCGAGGCATGGTCGACGGCCGGATGGATGATCATCAGCAC
>NZ_CBXX010000113.1 GCF_000577615.1 Herbaspirillum sp. RV1423 | reverse complement strand
GTGCTGATGATCATCCATCCGGCCGTCGACCATGCCTCGGAGCAAATGGCGATCACCACGCCGGCACTGGAAATCCCCGACGGCCTGCGCGCCGCCGCCTTGCCGGTCGGCGCGATCCTGATGTTCCTGGCAGCCATTGCGCGCATGGCCAGTCGGGCCAGCATCAGACAGGTCGCCTCGGCGGTCGCCGTCGTGGCGCTGATCGGCGCCGTGCTGTGGATCAGCAAGCCGGCGCTGGTGGCGATGGGCAATTACAACCTGATCGTGTTCTTCGTACTGCTCATCGGCGTGTGCGTGGCCGGCGGCATTCCGATCGCGTTCGCCTTCGGCACCGCCACCATGGCCTACCTCACGCTGGCCACCGGCGCGCCCATGATGATCGTGGTCAGCCGCATGGACGAAGGCATGTCCAGCCTGATCCTGCTGTCGGTGCCGCTGTTCGTGCTGCTCGGATCGCTGCTGGAAATCAGCGGGCTGGCGCGCACCCTGATCGACTTCATGGCGGCGCTGCTGGGCCACGTGCGCGGCGGTCTGCAATATGTCTTGCTAGGCGCGATGTTCCTGGTCTCGGGCATCTCCGGTTCCAAGGCCGCCGACATGGCGGCGATTGCCCCGGCGCTGTTCCCCG
>NZ_CBXX010000112.1 GCF_000577615.1 Herbaspirillum sp. RV1423 | reverse complement strand
GAAGGAATGGGCGACATCGATCGGCGGCGAACTTCCGACGCGCCGCGAGCAGTCGCTGTTGTTTGCGAACCTGAAAGAGGAATTCGCGAGTGCTTGGTATTGGTCAGTTGAACCGTCTGGCACCGGCTGGGCCTGGTGTCAGTACTTCGGCAGCGGCTACCAGAGCTACTACCCCACGTACGTCGCGCTGCGCGCGCGTGCCGTCCGCAGATTGCCAATTTAGTCCTTTTGTCATTTAACACCTCAAAACAAGACAGGAGCTTGCAATGAGCAAGGAACGATTTCTTAAAGAGAACCTGAAGGTCGGCGAGAAGTAC
>NZ_CBXX010000111.1 GCF_000577615.1 Herbaspirillum sp. RV1423 | reverse complement strand
ATTCGCCCTGGAACAGCCGGCTTTCGGTCAGGTCCGTGTCTCCAACGAACTGCGTAAGCGCGGCATCTTCGTTTCTCCATCGGGGGTACGGTCGGTATGGATCCGACGCAACCTGGAGTCATTCAAGAAGCGTCTCTCAGCGCTGGAGCGGCACGTTGCCGAAACTGGCGAAGTGTTGACCGAAGCGCAAGTCGTTGCGCTCGAGAAGAAGCAGGAAGACGATGTGGCGCACGGCGAAATCGAGACGGCCCATCCAGGTTATCTCGGCAGCCAGGACACCTTCTATGTCGGCACCATCAAGGGCGTAGGCCGGATTTATCAGCAGACCTTCGTCGATACTTACTCGAAGTGGGCAGCGGCCAAACTCTATACGACGAAGACACCGATTACCGCCGCCGATCTACCGAACGACCGGGTATTGCCGTTCCTGGCTGAACAAGAAATGGGTCTGATCCGTGTCCTGACCGACCGCGGCACCGAGTATTGCGGCCGGCCGGAAGCACATGATTACCAGCTCTATTTGGCCCTCAAGGACATTGAGCACACCAAGACAAAGGTCCGGCATCCGCAGACCAATGGAATCTG
>NZ_CBXX010000110.1 GCF_000577615.1 Herbaspirillum sp. RV1423 | reverse complement strand
ACCGCCTTCGTCCTTCGACAGGACATAAATCTCGCCCGTGAAGTGCTTGTGCGGCTTGATCGAACCTGGCTTGGCCAACACTTGGCCGCGTTCCACGTCTTCACGCTTGGTGCCGCGCAACAGCACGCCAACGTTGTCACCCGCCTGACCTTGGTCCAGCAGCTTGCGGAACATTTCCACGCCCGTGCAGGTGGTCTTTTGCGTGTCGCGGATACCGACGATTTCGATTTCTTCGCCGACCTTGACGATACCACGCTCAACACGGCCGGTCACCACAGTACCGCGACCCGAGATCGAGAACACGTCTTCGACCGGCATCAGGAATGCGCCGTCGATGGCACGCTCTGGCGTCGGAATATAGGTG
>NZ_CBXX010000109.1 GCF_000577615.1 Herbaspirillum sp. RV1423 | reverse complement strand
GACCGCCTTCGTCCTTCGACAGGACATAAATCTCGCCCGTGAAGTGCTTGTGCGGCTTGATCGAACCTGGCTTGGCCAACACTTGGCCGCGTTCCACGTCTTCACGCTTGGTGCCGCGCAACAGCACGCCAACGTTGTCGCCCGCCTGACCTTGGTCCAGCAGCTTGCGGAACATTTCCACGCCCGTGCAGGTGGTCTTTTGCGTGTCGCGGATACCGACGATTTCAATTTCTTCGCCGACCTTGACGATACCACGCTCAACACGGCCGGTCACCACAGTACCGCGACCCGAGATCGAGAACACGTCTTCGACCGGCATCAGGAATGCGCCGTCGATGGCACGCTCTGGCGTCGGAATATAGGTG
>NZ_CBXX010000108.1 GCF_000577615.1 Herbaspirillum sp. RV1423 | reverse complement strand
TGATCGCCTCCTACGTCGGCGAGAACAAGGAATTCGAACGCCAATACCTGGCCGGCGAACTGGAACTGGAATTCACCCCGCAAGGCACGCTGGCCGAGAAGCTGCGCGCCGGCGGGGCGGGCATCCCGGCCTTCTTTACCAAGACCGGCGTGGGTACTTTGGTGGCCGAAGGCAAGGAAATCCGCGACTTCGACGGCGCGAAATATGTGATGGAACGCTCGCTGGTGGCCGACGTCTCGCTGGTCAAGGCGCAGAAAGCCGACAAGGCCGGCAACCTGATGTTCAACAAGACCGCGCGCAACTTCAATCCCAACGTCGCCATGGCCGGCAAGATCACGGTGGCCGAAGTCGAAGAACTGGTCGAAGTCGGCCAGCTCGACCCGGACCAGATCCACACGCCCGGCATCTTCGTGCACCGCATCGTGGTCAACGCGACGCCGGAAAAGCGCATCGAACAACGCACCGTGTCCAAATAAGGAGAAATAATCATGGCATGGACCAGAGACGAAATGGCTGCGCGTGCGGCGCGGGAATTGCAGGACGGTTTTTACGTCAACCTCGGCATCGGCTTGCCGACGCTGGTGGCGAACCACGTGCCGAAGGACATTGAGGTGTGGCTGCAATCGGAAAACGGCTTGCTCGGCATCGGCCCGTTCCCGACC
>NZ_CBXX010000107.1 GCF_000577615.1 Herbaspirillum sp. RV1423 | reverse complement strand
GGTCGGGAACGGGCCGATGCCGAGCAAGCCGTTTTCCGATTGCAGCCACACCTCAATGTCCTTCGGCACGTGGTTCGCCACCAGCGTCGGCAAGCCGATGCCGAGGTTGACGTAAAAACCGTCCTGCAATTCCCGCGCTGCACGCGCAGCCATTTCGTCTCTGGTCCATGCCATGATTATTTCTCCTTATTTGGACACGGTGCGTTGTTCGATGCGCTTTTCCGGCGTGGCGTTGACCACGATGCGGTGCACGAAGATGCCGGGCGTGTGGATCTGGTCCGGGTCGAGCTGGCCGACTTCGACCAGTTCTTCGACTTCGGCCACCGTGATCTTGCCGGCCATGGCGACGTTGGGATTGAAGTTGCGCGCGGTCTTGTTGAACATCAGGTTGCCGGCCTTGTCGGCTTTCTGCGCCTTGACCAGCGAGACGTCGGCCACCAGCGAGCGTTCCATCACATATTTCGCGCCGTCGAAGTCGCGGATTTCCTTGCCTTCGGCCACCAAAGTACCCACGCCGGTCTTGGTGAAGAAGGCCGGGATGCCCGCCCCGCCGGCGCGCAGCTTCTCGGCCAGCGTGCCTTGCGGGGTGAATTCCAGTTCCAGTTCGCCGGCCAGGTATTGGCGTTCGAATTCCTTGTTCTCGCCGACGTAGGAGGCGATCAT
>NZ_CBXX010000106.1 GCF_000577615.1 Herbaspirillum sp. RV1423 | reverse complement strand
GCGGTATTGGCCGAAGGCACCTATGACCAGGTCTCGAAGAACCCGCAGGTGATGGAAGCCTACATGGGCACCACCGCGGGCGCACTGGAAGGAGCCCACTGATGAACACCGCTACCCTGCAACAGGGCCATGCCCAGACAGCCGGCGTACAGGCGCTGGCCATTACCGACCTGCACGCCTGGTACGGCGAGTCGCACATCCTGCACGACGTCAACCTGACGGTGAACAAGGGAGAAGTGGTGACCCTGCTGGGCCGCAACGGCGCCGGACGCACCACCACCTTGCGCTCGATCATGGGCCTGGTGGGCGCGCGCAAGGGCTCGATCAGGATCAACGGCAATGAAACCATCGCCATGCCGACCTACAAGATCGCGCACCAAGGCGTGGGATATTGCCCGGAAGAGCGCGGCATCTTCTCGTCGCTGTCGGCCGAAGAAAACCTGATGCTGCCGCCGTTCGTCTCGAAGACGGACAAGGGGATGTCGGTCGAAGAGATCTACGACATGTTCCCGAACCT
>NZ_CBXX010000105.1 GCF_000577615.1 Herbaspirillum sp. RV1423 | reverse complement strand
CAGGTTCGGGAACATGTCGTAGATCTCTTCGACCGACATCCCCTTGTCCGTCTTCGAGACGAACGGCGGCAGCATCAGGTTTTCTTCGGCCGACAGCGACGAGAAGATGCCGCGCTCTTCCGGGCAATATCCCACGCCCTGGTGCGCGATCTTGTAGGTCGGCATGGCGATGGTTTCATTGCCGTTGATCCTGATCGAGCCCTTGCGCGCGCCCACCAGGCCCATGATCGAGCGCAAGGTGGTGGTGCGTCCGGCGCCGTTGCGGCCCAGCAGGGTCACCACTTCGCCCTTGTTCACCGTCAGGTTGACGTCGTGCAGGATGTGCGACTCGCCGTACCAGGCGTGCAGGTCGGTGATGGCCAGCGCCTGTACGCCGGCGGCCTGGGCATGGCCCTGTTGCAGGGTAGCGGTGTTCATCAGTGGGCTCCTTCCAGTGCGCCCGCGGTGGTGCCCATGTAGGCTTCCATCACCTGCGGGTTCTTCGAGACCTGGTCATAGGTGCCTTCGGCCAATACCGC
>NZ_CBXX010000104.1 GCF_000577615.1 Herbaspirillum sp. RV1423 | reverse complement strand
CACAGATTCCATTGGTCTGCGGATGCCGGACCTTTGTCTTGGTGTGCTCAATGTCCTTGAGGGCCAAATAGAGCTGGTAATCATGTGCTTCCGGCCGGCCGCAATACTCGGTGCCGCGGTCGGTCAGGACACGGATCAGCCCCATTTCTTGTTCCGCCAGGAACGGCAATACCCGGTCGTTCAGTAGATCGGCGGCGGTAATCGGTGTCTTCGTCGTATAGAGTTTGGCCGCTGCCCACTTCGAGTAAGTATCGACGAAGGTCTGCTGATAAATCCGGCCTACGCCCTTGATGGTGCCGACATAGAAGGTGTCCTGGCTGCCGAGATAATCTGGATGGGCCGTCTCGATTTCGCCGTGCGCCACATCGTCTTCCTGCTTCTTCTCGAGCGCAACGACTTGCGCTTCGGTCAACACTTCGCCAGTTTCGGCAACGTACCGCTCCAGCGCCGAGAGACGCTTCTTGAATGACTCCAGGTTGCGTCGGATCCATACCGACCGTACCCCCGATGGAGAAACGAAGATGCCGCGCTTACGCAGTTCGTTGGAGACACGGACCTGACCGAAAGCCGGCT
>NZ_CBXX010000103.1 GCF_000577615.1 Herbaspirillum sp. RV1423 | reverse complement strand
CAACGATACAGGCATATCAGGACGCGAAGAAAGAGATGGAGAAGAAAGCCAGAGCGATTCGATATACCGGCACAGGCCGCGAGGTGGCGAAGAAGAAACAGGAGCGACACGATCATGCGGTGGCGGCGCGACAAGCGGGGATGCAAGGTTATGCAACGCTGACATACGCCTATCAGCAAGCCCGCCAGCAGGAGCAATACTTGCAAGATCAGACGCGCTATTATCTGATGATGCCGCCGTCGCGCCCGGCGATTGATCAGCAGGCGCCGCCGCAGTCGGCCCCGACGCCGGCAATCGGTGGTGCGCAATCGAGCTCTCAGTCGCTACCGGCTGCGCCATCCACTCCGGCTATTGAACCGACGCCGATGGTCCAGTCCACGCCGACTGTGGTTGCCGACATGAACGCATTGGCAAACCAGACCTACACGGGCGGGGTCACCCCGAGGGCCGATCTGAGTCAGGCGCTGCGCCCCTTCATGGGGATGCAGCGATCACAGGCGGCTTCGTCGCCCTACTTGCCTTACCAGAACGTGCCGTCGACGATGTTCGCGTCCGCAAACGCCCCGGAAGGCGTGGAGGAGCTCCGAGGCCGGGGCATTGGTCGAGTGCCGGGTTCCGATCAGACGGAAACGCTCTCCTTCACGGTACGCGGAAGCGGGAGTGAAGGCGCGCTGGGTGCGCGCGTGAGCATGCCGGTCAATCAGCCTTCAGGATCAGGGGTGTCGTATATCGCTCCTGACGCGCATGCCTCGTCGGATGCGCCGCCGTCCAGGGATCTGGCGGTGTTGAATCGGGTGCTGTCCAGTCCGCGCGGAGTGGGCCTGGAGTTCCTG
>NZ_CBXX010000102.1 GCF_000577615.1 Herbaspirillum sp. RV1423 | reverse complement strand
AACGATACAGGCATATCAGGACGCGAAGAAAGAGATGGAGAAGAAAGCCAGAGCGATTCGATATACCGGCACAGGCCGCGAGGTGGCGAAGAAGAAACAGGAGCGACACGATCATGCGGTGGCGGCGCGACAAGCGGGAATGCAAGGTTATGCAACGCTGACATACGCCTATCAGCAAGCCCGCCAGCAGGAGCAATACTTGCAAGATCAGACGCGCTATTATCTGATGATGCCGCCGTCGCGCCCGGCGATTGATCAGCAGGCGCCGCCGCAGTCGGCCCCGACGCCGGCAATCGGTGGTGCGCAATCATCGCCGACGCCGGCAATCGGTGGTGCGCAATCGAGCTCTCAGTCGCTACCGGCTGCGCCATCCACTCCGGCTATTGAACCGACGCCGATGGTCCAGTCCACGCCGACTGTGGTTGCCGACATGAACGCATTGGCAAACCAGACCTACACGGGCGGGGTCACCCCGAGGGCCGATCTGAGTCAGGCGCTGCGCCCCTTCATGGGGATGCAGCGATCACAGGCGGCTTCGTCGCCCTACTTGCCTTACCAGAACGTGCCGTCGACGATGTTCGCGTCCGCAAACGCCCCGGAAGGCGTGGAGGAACTCCGAGGCCGGGGCATTGGCCGAGTGCCGGGTTCCGATCAGACGGAAACGCTCTCCTTCACGGTACGCGGAAGCGGGAGTGAAGGCGCGCTGGGTGCGCGCGTGAGCATGCCCGTCAATCAGCCTTCAGGATCAGGGGTGTCGTATATCGCTCCTGACGCGCATGCCTCGTCGGATGCGCCGCCGTCCAGGGATCTGGCGGTGTTGAATCGGGTGCTGTCCAGTCCGCGCGGAGTGGGCCTGGAGTTC
>NZ_CBXX010000101.1 GCF_000577615.1 Herbaspirillum sp. RV1423 | reverse complement strand
CGTTTTGTACGATCTGCGGGCCGCATACCATGATGAGGAAGTTGCCCACCGCCGGGTAGGTGTTGACGAAGGATTGCAGGACGTCGGCGAATTGCGGCGAGGCCAGCAGGCCGGCGGTGTAGGCGCCGATGGCGTAGAAGGCGATGTATCCGAGGTCGAGCAGGCCGGCGAAGCCGACCACGACGTTCAGGCCCAGCGCCAGCATGATGTAGAGCAGGGCGATGTCCATGATGCGCACCCAGGAGTTGCCGAACTGGCTGGCAATGAAGGGGAAGGCGATCATGACGATGAGGAGGATGGCCAGGCTGACGTTGGCCTGGCGCGGGTTGCGTTTCTTGTCGAAGGTGAGGAGGGCCATAATGAGTTCTCTCTGTTTGCGTTAGCAAATGGA
>NZ_CBXX010000100.1 GCF_000577615.1 Herbaspirillum sp. RV1423 | reverse complement strand
GGTACGTGATGGTGTTGATGCGGCCGTTGGCGTCATAGGTGGCGCTGTTGGTGTAGGCCGTGTCGATTGTGGTCGTTGTGCTGCTGCCGCGGCCCAGGCTGTCGTAGGTATTGGTCTTGAGGTAGCCGTTGTCGGCCGTCGAACTGCACAGCTTGCCGATGCCCTTGGCGCAGTTGTCGTAGCTCCAGGTACTCGTCAGGTCGGCTTCGGCGCGGCTGGTCATGCGGCCCAGCTTGTCGTACGCCATGCTGGTGACCTGCCCCTTGGCGTCGGTCTGCCTGGTCAGTTCGCCGAAGGCGTTGTACTCATAGGTCCAGGTGCCCATGTCGGGGTCGACCATTTGCGTCTTGCGGCCGCGCAGGTCGTAGCTCAGGCTGACGATGTTGCCTTGGGGGTCGGT
>NZ_CBXX010000099.1 GCF_000577615.1 Herbaspirillum sp. RV1423 | reverse complement strand
TCGGGTACGTGATGGTGTTGATGCGGCCGTTGGCGTCATAGGTGGCGCTGTTGGTGTAGGCCGTGTCGATTGTGGTCGTTGTGCTGCTGCCGCGGCCCAGGCTGTCGTAGGTATTGGTCTTGAGGTAGCCGTTGTCGGCTGTCGAGCTGCACAGCTTACCGATACCCTTGGTGCAGTTGTCGTAGGTCCAGGTGCTCGTCAGGTCGGCTTCAGCGCGGCTGGTCATGCGGCCCAGCTTGTCGTACGCCATGCTGGTGACCTGCCCTTTGGCGTCGGTCTGCCTGGTCAGTTCGCCGAAGGCGTTGTACTCATAGGTCCAGGTGCCCATGTCGGGGTCGACCATTTGCGTCTTGCGGCCGCGCAGGTCGTAGCTCAGGCTGACGATGTTGCCTTGGGGGTCGGTG
>NZ_CBXX010000098.1 GCF_000577615.1 Herbaspirillum sp. RV1423 | reverse complement strand
CTTTGAAGTAACCACGATCAGCAACGACTGTCAGCGATGTAGCGCCAGTCGCGGCTTGCGCTTGCCGGCTCATTGAGTGCAGTTGATCCCGGTCGCTCCCGATGTTGGTCACCTCGTGCGCCACAATCAGATGATGCTGTGCGTCGACCGCTGTTTGCACGTTGTAGCCGACGATGCCCGTGCCACGCGTCTTCATTGAGCGTGCATCGGGATCGGTCTGGGAGACTTGTTGATCCGGCGCTTGCTTGAGTTTTAATTTGATGTCTTCCAGCTCGCGCATCTGTGTCTTGAGCGCCACGATATTCTCATGCAGTCGCGCTGTCGTGAGTTGCTTGCGTTCCGGCTCTTGGCGATCCGCCGTGTCGAGTGCGCTCAGATAGCGGTCGATACTCGCTGCAATCTCTTCCATGCGCCGTTGCAGTT
>NZ_CBXX010000097.1 GCF_000577615.1 Herbaspirillum sp. RV1423 | reverse complement strand
CTTTGAAGTAACCACGATCAGCAACGACTGTCAGCGATGTAGCGCCAGTCGCGGCTTGCGCTTGCCGGCTCATTGAGTGCAGTTGATCCCGGTCGCTCCCGATGTTGGTCACCTCGTGCGCCACAATCAGATGATGCTTGGCGTCGACCGCCGTTTGCACGTTATAGCCGACGATGCCTGTACCACGCGTCTTCATTGAGCGTGCATCGGGATCGGTCTGGGAGACTTGTTGATCCGGCGCTTGCTTGAGTTTTAATTTGATGTCTTCCAGCTCGCGCATCTGTGCCTTGAGCGCCACGATATTCTCATGCAGTCGCGCTGTCGTGAGTTGCTTGCGTTCCGGCTCTTGGCGATCCGCCGTGTCGAGTGCGCTCAGATAGCGGTCGATACTCGCTGCAATCTCTTCCATGCGCCGTTGCAGTTT
>NZ_CBXX010000096.1 GCF_000577615.1 Herbaspirillum sp. RV1423 | reverse complement strand
TCGGGATTCTTGTAATTGGCTAGCAATCCAGCCAGTAGTTCTTCTGGTACGTCGTGTTTCTTCTTACTCATTGTGGCTCCAGACAAGGCGACAGTTTCCTGCCAATAGTCCGTTTACACAAAATTATGTACAGGCCCATCCTTCAGCGAGGGGCGAGCCGGACGTGCAACAAGACGACGTCGACCATGATGTGGCGCTCGTAGTCGGTGAGCGTCTCACCTGCGATGAGCTTACGTGCGATCTCTTCATCCCAAGCGACATCCAACGCGAACTCCAGAAGCTCGCCTGTTAGTCGTTCGTTTCTCTTTAGTCTACGCTTCAAATGGCCACACTTGGCACTAATGGCATCCATTAAAAACTCCTCGCTGTTAGTCTTTTTCAACGGTAGCGCGAAGGTCACGGACGCTGCAAGCAATCTCATCTTG
>NZ_CBXX010000095.1 GCF_000577615.1 Herbaspirillum sp. RV1423 | reverse complement strand
CCAAGCGCAGCGCGGGCGTGAAAGTGCCGGACGTGGCCACGCTGGTGGCCAAGCTCAAAAACGAAGCCAAAGTCATTTAAGGAAGAGACAACATGACCGCACTTGTCATTGCAGAACACGACAATGTCAGCTTGAAAGGCAGCACATTGAACACCGTCACCGCCGCAGTACAGACGCAACAACAGGCCGGCGGCGAGGTCCACATCCTGATCGCCGGCCACAACGCCAAAGCGGCCGCCGATGCCGCCGCGCAGATTGCCGGCGTGACCAAGGTCCTGCTGGCCGACGCACCGCAATTCGCCGACGGACTGGCCGAGAACGTTGCCGAACAAGCCCTGGCCATTGCCAAGGACTACAGTCACATCCTTGCCCCCGCCACCGCCTACGGCAAGAACATCCTGCCGCGCGTGGCCGCCAGGCTGGACGT
>NZ_CBXX010000094.1 GCF_000577615.1 Herbaspirillum sp. RV1423 | reverse complement strand
CTGGGCATGGCCCTGTTGCAGGGTAGCGGTGTTCATCAGTGGGCTCCTTCCAGTGCGCCCGCGGTGGTGCCCATGTAGGCTTCCATCACCTGCGGGTTCTTCGAGACCTGGTCATAGGTGCCTTCGGCCAATACCGCGCCGCGCTGCAACACGCTGATGCGGTCGCAGATGCCGGAAATGACGTTCATGTTGTGTTCCACCATCAGGATGGTGCGTCCGGCCGAGACCTTCTTGATCAGGGCGGTGACGCGATCGACGTCCTCATGGCCCATGCCCTGGGTCGGTTCGTCCAGCAGCATCAGTTCGGGTTCCATGGCCAGGGTGGTGGCGATCTCCAGTGCGCGCTTGCGGCCATAGGGCAGATCGACGGTGATGGTGTCGGCGAAGCCGGTCAGGTCGACTTCCTCGAGCAGGGCCATGGCGCGGTCGTTGAG
>NZ_CBXX010000093.1 GCF_000577615.1 Herbaspirillum sp. RV1423 | reverse complement strand
CGTTGGATCAACTCTCCGGCCTCGTCGATGATCTGGGCACGTCGGACTCAAGACTGAAATACCAATCGCCGCACACTCATGATCAACTCCGCATCCAGGAAGAGATTCGCCAGGAGCAGAAGAAGCACCAGGGCGCATTGAATGTACCGAAGTCGCCAAGGTGGATGCGCAAGATCAAACGGTCGCTGGAAAAAACCGGTTTGCGTGAATCGCGCGAAGACAAGCAAGCGCGCAAGCGCCGCAAAGAGCAAGAGGAAAAAGAGTTCATGGAACTCAGCAGCCAGTTCGAGCAGCAGGAGTCGCAACGAACACCCTCTGAGCGCGATAGCCAGGAGGGTAGTCGCCGAGGAGGGCCTGAGGAGTGGATGCATCGGGCCAAGGAAGCGTTCAAAGAAATGATCAAGCAGACGGGCCTCTATGAGTCAGGCAAGGAAAGAGAAGACAAACAGAGACAGTTAAAGAGGGACGACGAGCGACGATGGCAGAGCGAAAAGGAGTTTGAAGACCTCCAGCACGAATACGAAAGACAGAAGCAAGAGGCCAAGGCGCAAGGCAAGCCTGAGCCGTCTCAACCGGATCGGCTCATGGATGCCGAATGGAATGCACAGGCATAT
>NZ_CBXX010000092.1 GCF_000577615.1 Herbaspirillum sp. RV1423 | reverse complement strand
GCGCATGGTGCCGACATCGAGCATCAGGTCATCCACCCGCAACTGCAGCGCATACATGCCGCAAGCGGTGCGCCGCCATAGCGCTTCCATCCTGGCGATCAGCTCGATCATCACCACCGGCTTGGCGACATAGTCGTGGGCGCCGCTCTGCAAGGCGCGCACGATGTGCTCGGGGCAACCGAGGTCGCTGATCACGATGATCGGCGTCAGGTGGCCGACCGAGCGGATGGCGCGGATCAATTCCAGGGTCGACATGGCGCCGGGCAGGGCGGCGTCAACGATGATCACATCCCATTGCCTGGCCAGCGCCTGCGCCAGTCCGTCTTCGCCGGTGAAAGCCGCGCCCGGTTTATAGGCGGCCGTCAGACGGTGATCGCCGATGCCCTTTCGATCCTGGCGCGCAGGATCAAGAAGGTAGACGTCGCCGCCAGTTCGCCCAATGCAATCAAGACTTACCTGATTTGCCGCTTCGGCCGGCACGAACAGGAAGTGTTTTCAATCCT
>NZ_CBXX010000091.1 GCF_000577615.1 Herbaspirillum sp. RV1423 | reverse complement strand
ATACGCCTCGATCACCGCCGGGTTCTTTTGCACGTCGGCCGGCACTCCTTCGGCGATCGGCTTGCCGTAGTCCAGCACCGTCAAGCGGTTGCACAGCCCCATCATGAGTTTGACGTCGTGTTCGATCAGCAGGATGGTTTTGCCGTCCGCCTGGATTTTGACCAGCAGTTCCCTCAGGCCCAGTTTTTCGGTGGCGTTCATGCCGGCGGCCGGTTCGTCCAGCGCCAGCAGTTGCGGCTCCGTCGCCAGCGCGCGGGCGATCTCCAGCCGCCTCTGGTCGCCGTAGGACAGGTGCCGCGCCGTTCTGGCGGCAAATTTGCCGATGCCGACGAAGTCGAGCAGCTTTTGCGATTTGTCCTTGATCTGCGCTTCTTCGTCTCTGGCGGCCTTGTGCCGGAATACGGCGCCGAAGACGTTCTGCCTGGTCCTGACGTGGCAGCCGACCATGACGTTTTCCAGCACGGTCATGTCGCCGAATAACCGGATGTTCTGGAAGGTGCGGGCGATGCCGGCTTTGGCGACTTCATGCGGGGCGCTGGGACTGTAGGGTTTGCCGGCCAGCTCGAAGCTGCCGGTGTCGGGCTGGTATAGCCCGGTGATGACGTTGAAGAAGGTGGTCTTGCCGGCGCCGTTGGGGCCGATCAGGCCGTAGATCTGGCCTTGTTCGATGCTCAGGCTGACGCCGGAGAGGGCTTGCAGGCCGCCGAAGCGTTTGCTGACGTCGGCGATTTTTAACAGGGTGGTGGTGCTCATCATTCGTCCTCTGTGTGTTGTTCGTCGATGGGCTTACGCTTTGACCACACCGACCGGCTCGTCGCCGTGCGGGTGGTCGGCTTCGGGCCGGTCTTCATGGCGCGGGGATGGCCACAAACCCGCTGGACGGTTGAGCATGATGACGACCATCGCTAAGCCGTAGAGCAGTTGACGCAGCACTTCGGCGTCGATCCAGACGCGCCCGAACAGGCTCATCTGCACCGGTTCGACGACGTGGCGCAGGACTTCGGGCAGGGCGGCGAGGATCACGCCGCCCAGCACGACGCCGGGGATGTGGCCGATGCCGCCGAGCACGACCATGGCGAGCACGGCGATC
>NZ_CBXX010000090.1 GCF_000577615.1 Herbaspirillum sp. RV1423 | reverse complement strand
GATCGCCGTGCTCGCCATGGTCGTGCTCGGCGGCATCGGCCACATCCCCGGCGTCGTGCTGGGCGGCGTGATCCTCGCCGCCCTGCCCGAAGTCCTGCGCCACGTCGTCGAACCGGTGCAGATGAGCCTGTTCGGGCGGGTCTGGATCGACGCCGAAGTGCTGCGTCAGTTGCTCTACGGCCTGGCCATGGTCGTCATCATGCTCAATCGTCCCGCCGGCCTGTGGCCATCGCCGCGCCATGAAGACCGTCCCGAAGCCGACCACCCGCACGGCGACGAGCCGGTCGGCGTGGTCAAAGCGTAAGCCCATCGACGAACAACACACAGAGGACGAATGATGAGCACCACCACCCTGTTAAAAATCGCCGACGTCAGCAAACGCTTCGGCGGCCTGCAAGCCCTCTCGGGCGTCAGCCTGAGCATCGAACAAGGCCAGATCTACGGCCTGATCGGCCCCAACGGCGCCGGCAAGACCACCTTCTTCAACGTCATCACCGGGCTATACCAGCCCGACACCGGCAGCTTCGAGCTGGCCGGCAAACCCTACAGTCCCAGCGCCCCGCATGAAGTCGCCAAAGCCGGCATCGCCCGCACCTTCCAAAACATCCGGTTATTCGGCGACATGACCGTGCTGGAAAACGTCATGGTCGGCTGCCACGTCAGGACCAGGCAGAACGTCTTCGGCGCCGTATTCCGGCACAAGGCCGCCCGGGACGAAGAAGCGCAGATCAAGGACAAATCGCAAAAGCTGCTCGACTTCGTCGGCATCGGCAAATTTGCCGCCAGAACGGCGCGGCACCTGTCCTACGGCGACCAGAGGCGGCTGGAGATCGCCCGCGCGCTGGCGACGGAGCCGCAACTGCTGGCGCTGGACGAACCGGCCGCCGGCATGAACGCCACCGAAAAACTGGGCCTGAGGGAACTGCTGGTCAAAATCCAGGCGGACGGCAAGACCATCCTGCTGATCGAACACGACGTCAAACTCATGATGGGGCTGTGCAACCGCTTGACGGTGCTGGACTACGGCAAGCCGATCGCCGAAGGAGTGCCGGCCGACGTGCAAAAGAACCCGGCGGTGATCGAGGCGTAT
>NZ_CBXX010000089.1 GCF_000577615.1 Herbaspirillum sp. RV1423 | reverse complement strand
GCGCAACATCAGTAAAAAGTGGACACTGCCAATCCGGGATTGGAAAGCTGCGCTAACTAGGTTCACCATCCAGTTCGGTGAACGTATTTCTATGAATTAAACGAAACCCCGTTTACACAAAAATTCGCACACGCCCGTTTCCTTCGACATCTACGACAACAAACGTCAATTCAGACCAATGCGTGGTAGCTTGTGGTGTCATCGCATTCTCCGGAGATTTAATCATTGCTCTTCTTGAGCATGATTGTGCGTTGTTGCCTATCTTCATATTGGAGTGTTTCTCCTGAGCGAATATCATTTAGGAGCGGGACACGCTTGGATTTTTCCAGAAAATCCAGTTCCTTCTCGAACTTAGCAACTTTCATCTCTGCGATCACTTGGGTGAGCATATCCACTCTAGCTTTAATCGTCGTCTCGTCGATTTTCGTATTCATTTCTGCTGCTGGGGAGTGTGAATTTTCGCCGTTAAGGAGCCATTCCGTAATCGGCGTTAAGGCGCCACCAGATTGTCGGCGTAATGGCGCCACCGGATTTGCGGCGTAAAGGAGCCACTCCGTAATCGGCGTAATGGCGCCACGCCATTT
>NZ_CBXX010000088.1 GCF_000577615.1 Herbaspirillum sp. RV1423 | reverse complement strand
AAGGGCTACACCATTGTGATGGTGGAACAGAATTTCCGGTTTGCGGCGCCGCTGGCCGATCGCTTCTATGTGATGGAGCATGGCCAGATCGTCGAGTCGTTTGCCGCTGCCGAGCTGGAGTCCAAGACGCAGAGACTCAATGAGCTGCTGGGCGTTTGAGCGCTGCGCGTCCAGAGACGCATTCAGGCTTTTTAATCAACCACTATTGCAGACGACGCTGAGATGGAATTATTCGGAATCCCCCTGACCGCGCTGCTGAGCCAGCTTTTGCTGGGCCTCGTCAACGGGTCTTTTTACGCGATGCTGTCGCTGGGCCTGGCCGTCATCTTCGGCCTGCTCAACGTGATCAACTTCGCTCACGGCACCTTGTACATGCTCGGCGCATTCGCCGCATGGATAGGGCTGACTTACTTCAACATCAATTACTGGTTCATGCTGATCCTGGCGCCGCTGATCGTCGGCGCGTTCGGTATCGTGATCGAGAAGACAATGTTGCGCTGGCTCTACAAACTCGATCACTTGTACGGCCTGTTGCTGACCTTCGGCATCACGCTGATGGTGGAAGGCATTTTCCGCTCGATCTACGGTGTTTCCGGCCAGCCTTATTCAGTACCCGATGCGCTGCAGGGGGCGACCAACCTGGGTTTCATGGTGTTGCCGAATTACCG
>NZ_CBXX010000087.1 GCF_000577615.1 Herbaspirillum sp. RV1423 | reverse complement strand
GCCCGAACAGGCTCATCTGCACCGGTTCGACGACGTGGCGCAGGACTTCGGGCAGGGCGGCGAGGATCACGCCGCCCAGCACGACGCCGGGGATGTGGCCGATGCCGCCGAGCACGACCATGGCGAGCACG
This sequence comes from Herbaspirillum sp. RV1423, assembly GCF_000577615.1. Lineage (GTDB taxonomy): Bacteria > Pseudomonadota > Gammaproteobacteria > Burkholderiales > Burkholderiaceae_D > Herbaspirillum. The sequence goes on along the minus strand of NZ_CBXX010000087.1, from coordinate 560 downwards.
GCGATCGATTCGGTCAGCGAGAAGGATTCGGGCGAGACGAAGCCTTGAAACGCGGCGAACATGGCGCCGGCCACGCCGCCGAAGGAGGCGCCCATGGCGAACGCCAGCAGCTTGACATTGCGCGTGTTGATGCCCATGGCTTTGGCGGCGATTTCGTCTTCGCGGATGGCGACCCAGGCGCGTCCCAGTCGTGAATCCTGCAGGCGGATGGAGAAGAAGATGACGCCGATGCACAGCAGCAGGAACAGGAAGTAGTAGGCGTTGACCGAGGGCATGGACAGGCCGAGGAATTTGACGGTGGAGCCGGAGCCGGGTTCGCCGGCCAGCGAGACGCCGAAGACGCGGATCGGGTCGATCAGGTTGATGCCTTGCGGGCCGTTGGTGATGTTGACCGGGGCGTTGAGGTTGTTCATGAAGATGCGGATGATTTCGCCGAAGCCCAGGGTGACGATGGCCAGGTAGTCGCCGCGCAGCTTCAGGGTCGGCGCACCCAACAATGCCCCGAACAGGGCGGCGATCAGGGCCGATACCGGGACGATGATCCAGAGCGACAGGTGGAT
>NZ_CBXX010000085.1 GCF_000577615.1 Herbaspirillum sp. RV1423 | reverse complement strand
CGGATTTGCCTAAGCGCCTTCTCCAATGCAAGGACCGGGACTTCCAACACCCGGACAACCTTCCGCGATCCGTCCCCCCATCGCATTTAACAATGGTGCAGGAATATTAACCTGCTTCCCATCAGCTACGCATTTCTGCCTCGCCTTAGGGGCCGACTCACCCTACGCCGATGAACGTTGCGTAGGAAACCTTGGGCTTACGGCGAGGGGGCCTTTCACCCCCTTTATCGCTACTCATGTCAGCATTCGCACTTCCGATACCTCCAGCACACTTTTCAATGCACCTTCGCAGGCTTACGGAACGCTCTCCTACCATGCACATAAATGTGCATCCGCAGCTTCGGTATATTGCTTAGCCCCGTTACATCTTCCGCGCAGGACGACTCGATCAGTGAGCTATTACGCTTTCTTTAAAGGATGGCTGCTTCTAAGCCAACCTCCTGACTGTTTTAGCCTTCCCACTTCGTTTCCCACTTAGCAATATTTGGGGACCTTAGCTGGCGGTCTGGGTTGTTTCCCTCTTGACACCGGACGTTAGCACCCGATGTCTGTCTCCCGTGATTGCACTCTTCGGTATTCGGAGTTTGCTATGGCGTAGTAATCCGCAATGGACCCCACAACCATGACAGTGCTCTACCCCCGAAGGTGATACACGAGGCACTACCTAAATAGTTTTCGGAGAGAACCAGCTATTTCCAGGTTTGTTTAGCCTTTCACCCCTATCCACAGCTCATCCCCTAACTTTTCAACGTTAGTGGGTTCGGACCTCCAGTACGTGTTACCGCACCTTCATCCTGGCCATGGATAGATCACCTGGTTTCGGGTCTACACCCAGCGACTGAATCGCCCTGTTCGGACTCGCTTTCGCTACGCCTGCCCTAATCGGTTAAGCTTGCCACTGAATGTAAGTCGCTGACCCATTATACAAAAGGTACGCCGTCACCCCTTGCGAGGCTCCGACTGTTTGTATGCATGCGGTTTCAGGATCTGTTTCACTCCCCTCCCGGGGTTCTTTTCGCCTTTCCCTCACGGTACTGGTTCACTATCGGTCGATCACGAGTATTTAGCCTTGGAGGATGGTCCCCCCATCTTCAGACAGGATTTCACGTGTCCCGCCCTACTTTCCGTACACCTAGTTCTTCCCCGCTGTTTTCGTCTACAGGGCTATCACCTGCTATGGCGGCACTTTCCAGAGCCTTCGACTAACAATGAAGATAAAGAGTACAGGCTGGTCCCATTTCGCTCGCCACTACTCTGGGAATCTCGGTTGATTTCTTTTCCTGCGGTTACTTAGATGTTTCAGTTCACCGCGTTCGCTTCACGTAACCTATGTATTCAGTTACGGATGACCCATACGGGCCGGGTTTCCCCATTCGGATATCGGAGGATCAAAGCTCGTTTGCCAGCTCCCCTCCGCTTTTCGCAGGCTACCGCGTCCTTCATCGCCTGTGATCGCCAAGGC
>NZ_CBXX010000084.1 GCF_000577615.1 Herbaspirillum sp. RV1423 | reverse complement strand
GCACTGCCGCCAGCTCGCGCTCTAGCTGGTCAAAGCGGCCCTGCAGCGAAGCGGCGGAGTCGGTCAGTTCACTGACCTCTTCCTCGCGTTGCTCGATCAGTTCAGCCTGCGCCTGGTTTTCGCGGGCCAGATCGGCCGCCGCTTCCTCGCTGTTGGCCAACTGCACTTGTACCTCGGAGGTGGCACGCGCCACCTCCTGGGTGAAATGCTCCTGAAGCATGCGCACCAGGACCGGGGACAGCGTCACGCCCTCCTTTGACGGCTGATTGCCGCTCTCCCAGTTCTTCAGCATCGGGTGAACGGTGCCCTGGCTGCCGCTGCCGTGCTCGGCAATGATCAGCCGCACCGTCGGTTTGATGCCTTTGGCTTTGAGCTGATTGGCGATGGCGTTGACGTGGTCTTGCCGTCAATCGAAGTAATCTTGTGAACACTTTGCAATCCGTAAGTCATTGAGTTCTCGGCGGTTCCATTTCCCGTGTTCACACTTTTGCTTCGATCATGAACGAAGTAAATCTGCAACAACCTTGAAATTCGAAATAAATCTGCTAAAACTTTGGTAAACAGCTGGAGACCCGCATGGCGACTCATTCTACGGTGCATCGCTACACGATTCCGATCCACAGTGCGCGACCAAAAGGTGCCCCGCGGTATGAGTTTTATGCGCCGAAAATTGGGCGTAGGGTGACCCTGTTTACGCCTCTACAAGTGCGCTTTTGGACGCTTTTAGAAAGCGCCCCCCTCGTTCACAGTTATTGTGAACGTCCGGCCTATTGGGAGGCAGTCGAGGGGAGGCGCTTGACCGATTTCTGGGTCAAGGCGGGACCCCGCGAAGCGTGCTGCATCCTCGCAGACGACGTCCGACCTGGCCGTGTCGGCACGCTGAGTTCGAGCCTAGATATCGGGGTTCGTTACGTTGCAGCGGGGAGCTTGGCGTCACGCAGTGTCTGGATCGATAACTGGGTGCGTATCCTGCCGTATCTGACGCTGAATGCGCGCTTGGTAAATGAGCGGCTTGTGAGGGATATCGAGCGAGCCAGCGTTGCTGCCCCCACGCTCGCTCAACTCGAGTGCGATTTTCAACCCAATGACATCGTCCTGGTGCGAACGGCGGTGTTCATGCTTCTGCATCGGGGCAGCATCAAGGCAGACGCATTACGGTTATTGCCCTTGGGTCCCGGTACGGTGTTTCGACGAGCATTGGTATGAAGAATCGATT
>NZ_CBXX010000083.1 GCF_000577615.1 Herbaspirillum sp. RV1423 | reverse complement strand
GCGGAATTCAAGGGTGCGAGGCCATTCACTTAGGTGAAGAAGCAATCGGAAGTGGTTCCAAGAAAAGCCTCTAAGCTTCAGTTTAACAGGACCGTACCGCAAACCGACACAGGTGGGCGAGATGAGTATTCTAAGGCGCTTGAGAGAACTCGGGAGAAGGAACTCGGCAAATTGGTACCGTAACTTCGGGATAAGGTACGCCCCTGTAGCTTGATGCCCCTGCGGGCAGAGGGTGAAGGGGTTGCAATAAACTGGTGGCTGCGACTGTTTAATAAAAACACAGCACTCTGCAAACACGAAAGTGGACGTATAGGGTGTGACGCCTGCCCGGTGCCGGAAGATTAAATGATGGGGTGCAAGCTCTTGATTGAAGTCCCGGTAAACGGCGGCCGTAACTATAACGGTCCTAAGGTAGCGAAATTCCTTGTCGGGTAAGTTCCGACCTGCACGAATGGCGTAACGATGGCCACACTGTCTCCTCCCGAGACTCAGCGAAGTTGAAGTGTTTGTGATGATGCAATCTCCCCGCGGCTAGACGGAAAGACCCCATGAACCTTTACTGTAGCTTTGCATTGGACTTTGAACCGATCTGTGTAGGATAGGTGGGAGGCTATGAAGCGTGGACGCCAGTCTGCGTGGAGCCGTCCTTGAAATACCACCCTGGTTTGTTTGAGGTTCTAACCTTGGTCCGTAATCCGGATCGGGGACAGTGCATGGTAGGCAGTTTGACTGGGGCGGTCTCCTCCCAAAGTGTAACGGAGGAGTACGAAGGTACGCTAGGTACGGTCGGAAATCGTGCTGATAGTGCAATGGCATAAGCGTGCTTAACTGCGAGACCGACAAGTCGAGCAGGTGCGAAAGCAGGTCATAGTGATCCGGTGGTTCTGTATGGAAGGGCCATCGCTCAACGGATAAAAGGTACTCTGGGGATAACAGGCTGATACCGCCCAAGAGTTCATATCGACGGCGGTGTTTGGCACCTCGATGTCGGCTCATCTCATCCTGGGGCTGTAGCCGGTCCCAAGGGTATGGCTGTTCGCCATTTAAAGAGGTACGTGAGCTGGGTTTAAAACGTCGTGAGACAGTTTGGTCCCTATCTGCCGTGGGCGCTGGATATTTGAAGGGGGCTGCTCCTAGTACGAGAGGACCGGAGTGGACGAACCTCTGGTGTACCGGTTGTCACGCCAGTGGCATCGCCGGGTAGCTATGTTCGGAAGAGATAACCGCTGAAAGCATCTAAGCGGGAAACTCGCCTTAAGATGAGATATCCCCGGGGCTTCGAGCCCCTTGAAGGGTCGTTCAAGACCA
>NZ_CBXX010000082.1 GCF_000577615.1 Herbaspirillum sp. RV1423 | reverse complement strand
ATCGCCCAGCATTTCCATGTCAGCGCGGCGGAACGCAAAACGCTGCTGGTCGCAGGGGCCACCGCCGGCATGACCGCCGTGTTCGGCACGCCGGTGGCGGCGGTGCTGCTGGCGGTGGAATTGCTGTTGTTCGAATGGCGGCCGCGCAGTTTGCTGCCAGTGATCCTGGCATGCGCGGTGGCCGGTTTTGCACGCCCGCTGCTGCTGGCGCCGGGTCCGCTGTTCCCGCTGCACACCGAGCCGGTCGGCCTGTCGGCGCTGCTGGTCTGCATCGCGGCGGGATTGCTGAGCGGCGCGCTGTCGTCGGCGATGTCGGTGGCCTTGTACTGGGTCGAAGACCGCTTCCACGCCTTGTCGCTGCATTGGATGTGGTGGCCGGCGTTGGGCGCCGTGGCGGTCGGCATCGGCGGTTACTTCCAGCCGCGCGCGCTCGGAGTCGGCTACGACGTCATCGCCGATCTGCTCAATCACCATCTGGCGGTTTCGGCAGTGCTCTCATTGCTGGCGGTCAAGGCCGTCATCTGGGTAATCGCGCTCGGCTCCGGCACCTCGGGCGGCGTACTGGCGCCGCTGCTGATGCTGGGCGCCGGACTCGGCACCGCCGTCGCTTACGCCGTGCCGGGCAGCGACGCCAGCTTGTGGCCGCTGGTGTGCATGGCGGCGGTGCTGGCCGGCGTGCTCGGCGCGCCGCTGACGGCGGCCGTGTTTGCGCTCGGGCTGACCGGCGACTTCAATGCTTTCCTGCCATTGCTGCTGGCAACGGGAATTTCCTACGGCTTCACCGTGCTGGTCATGCGCCGCTCCATCATGACGGAAAAAATCGCGCGGCGCGGTTTGCACATTTACCGTGAATACAGCGTCGATCCGCAAGAACGCGTGTTCGTCGAAGAAGTCATGACCAAAGACGTCATGCGCATCCCGGCCGCAGCCAGCCTGCAGCAGATTACATCCGAATACTTCGGCGCCGCGCAGCGCCATCGCGCCTTCCCGGTCTGCCGCGTCGACGGCACACTGGCCGGCATGCTGGATCGCGCCATGCTGTTCGATTACCTGAGCAATCATCCGGCCGCAACGCCGGTGCAGGAACTGCTGCCGCAGCGACCGGCGCTGTTTGCGCTCGGCACCGAAACCTGCCAGTCGATTGCGCGCCGCATGGCCGCGCATCACGTCGAACGCCTGCCGGTAGTTGTCGACGCCGGCTCGCTGCAACTGATCGGCCTGATCAGCCGCAGCGATCTGATCAAACCCGCACACACGGTATTCCACGAAGAACACATCCGCGAACGGTTGGCCCGAAACGGATAGACCCGCAAAAAAACGGCACAGGCTTCGCCCCCTGTGCCGTTGTCCTCCGAAGAGAACGCAGATCGAACGTAAATGATTACACTGCGCTGACGTCGAGTTCCGCCTCGGTATTGGCGATCACCTCATTCTTGGTCACGCCGGCAGCCAGCTCGATCAACTTGAGCCCCTGCGGCGTCACATCAATCACGCCCAGATCGGTAATGATGCGATTGACCACGCCCACACCCGTCAGCGGCAGGTT
>NZ_CBXX010000081.1 GCF_000577615.1 Herbaspirillum sp. RV1423 | reverse complement strand
GACTATTTTACCCGCCTCGGCTAATACCCTTTTCCTTATTGGGTTTCGGATAGGTGAGACAGGTGAGGCAGGTCAATTTCAAGTTCTAAGATAAGAAAAATAGAAATACAGTACATGCGGTATATACAGTGCGGCGGCATGTCGACATTCGGGTGCCTCACCTGCCTCAGCGAGCTGGATCCCAATAGCCATCTGGGTTCTAGGTGAGGCAGGCAATCTTATGCGGTTGCCTCAGAGGTGTCTCACCTGACTCATTCAAAAATCGATCTCCTCAGCGCTGCTTAGATATTTTGGGGGGGATCTCATGGTGAAAATCTTCACATCTTTTCGAGAAATTTTTCCGATGATGTTAAGTATTCCATACCAACAAATATACGATCGGAATAAACTTTCGTGAAATCGATTTTCTCGTAAAATTTAATGGCGCTATTCCCTTTGAAAACCTTTAAACGTATCCCCATGGCGTCCGTAGATAAAAGGAGATTGATAATGAAGTTCATGGCAAATCGTCCGACCCCTTTATATCGATAGTCCTTTAATACATGTATATCTTGTATATAAAGAAAATCCCCCTCTATCTTTACTGAGAAATATCCGACTCGACTATCCTCAATAGAAATGATAAAGCTCCGGTTGAGTTTCCAGTTTTCTTCAAATTTAGCATCTGACCAATCAATTCCACTTTCGGCGTAGTACTGACTCATTTCAGAGAAAACAATGTTTTTTGCGAACGTTAGGTCTTCGCTAGAGGCGGGACCAACCGTTTTATTAATGTCTGCCCCATGCCGTAACAATAACTCAGCACAGTCCAGATGTGATTCCTGAATTGCCATCATCACCGGAGTGTCATTTCCAAATATCAAATTTGGATTAGCACCATGGTTCAGTAAAATTTCAAGAATCTCTCTTCTGCCTGCTGCCGCAGCCATCCATACAGGCGGGCCAAATGCCTGCTTACCCACTCCAGGAAGAATCACCTTGTCAGGGTCTGCTCCAAGATCGAGCAGCAATTGCATTGCCGCTAAATCATGATTAATTTCGACCCATACCAAAGGTGTAACTCCGCCGTCTCCTGTAGCATTGATATTCACCCCACTACCAATTAATTTCCTTACTTCAAATTTATCTCCATTGATGGCCGCCTTGATCAACTTGGCGACACCTTCGTCATGGAATGCATCCTGTGCTGATTTATTTCCAATAAACAGCCCATCGGCTCCTGCAACAAAAGACGCACACATCAGACACCATCCAATAACGATCTTTCTTAATCGATGCATATTCATGTTGTTAATTTTGATGGAGTTCTGAAGGCAAAAAACAATCTATACGTTCGCTTTTACCTAGTGGTCAGCTTCTGGCCGATTAGGGACGTTTGGTTAGACGTTCATCCATACTCTTATGCCAAGCGCATACATGGAATGCAAGAATCATCGCTGGGCCGGCTAACAAGATTATCAATACAAAACCGGCTCCAGCCGTAATTATCACAAAAGGTGCCATGCCAATTAGAGCAGTAATAAAGCCGAAATTTGGCCAAAACGGTTTGAGTTTTCGCCCCAATATCCAATTTATGGACAGCCAAATTAGAACCATCCACGACAACGCGCCGCATACGAAAAACGGCAAAAGTAACAACTTTGACCAATGCCCATATTGAACAATGCCCATTGCCGCCCCATAGAAGGGGGCGCCACTCACCTTGGCCGCAGGAATGCTATACGCAGCTACCAACATGAAAATCAGTAGTCGGATGTAGGACATAGATAGATTCTCATCGGATTAGCGCATGCCACGATGGCATGGGATTCACCGCCGTATCGTGCCATGCTTTTCATTAGTTCAGACGGATGCTTATGGCGGCTTCTGGCCGCTTGCTGACGTTCATGTCAGCGG
>NZ_CBXX010000080.1 GCF_000577615.1 Herbaspirillum sp. RV1423 | reverse complement strand
TTTGGTGGCGGCGACTTCCTAGAACAAGGAAAATCGCTGTCGCGTTGCAGGGCTCTATATCGACAACGATGTCGCGCTAAAATGACTTGGATATCGGCCGTCTAGATGGATTCAGCGTTTTTACACAGCCTCGGCCAGTTGCGGTCGTTAATACCAATTCCCCTAAATGACAGCCGCAAGCGAAATCACGACTTAACTGGATAATATGTATAACTTGTTAAACCTGTTTGCCGATGGGATAGAGTTAGAGTTGGTCATTGCCTTCGCTCTGCCTGTTATCTACACAGTGCTCTCTTTAATCTTCTTTTGGGGGCGAATCGATCGCCCTTGGTTTTTCGCGTCCATATCTTTGATCCTGCTTTTTATTTTATACAGCCTGGTGATTGACTGGACTCTTCCTGAGCCTCCGGCAGAGCACCTTCGGATCGTAGAACAGCCTCCTCTATTTGGCCCCCTAAGGGTTCCGATGTTGATATTCACTTTGCTCTCGTTACCAATCCTCTATTTTTTAGGGACGCAGTTTCGCAAGCGTCGAAAGTGAAACCGATAGAAGTCTGCTTCCGGCCAGAAGCCGGCATTCAAATTAAGGCATTATTGCGCAGTGCAGCAGTTGGTCTCCTTCAAAGTTAGGATTCAATGATCGATGCAGAACAAGCGAAGACCTTAGTACTTCGCCGCAGTGAGGCTTCATCCCATGGTAGGGAGCGCTTTGCTATCCAATCCTGTACGCTGTCTGAGCGTGGCGATTACTGGGTCATCCGAGCCAACAGTGAGGATTTTGTCGTTCGAGGCATCCAGGAACGCTGCTACGTCGGGGTAAATGCTCATCTTGTTAATACTGTCTCCGGCCAAATCGAAACCGTCGGCAGCGGCCGGAGTGTCGATCAGTACCTTGAAGACAAGTACGATGCCGCCGCGGCCGGGGCCATGCAATACGTGCTGGGCCCTGCATTTGGGAAGGACGACAAGCGTGCTGTTATTCGGCTCCGGCAGAAACTTGAGTGTTCGCTGCAGCAGGCAATAAAACTCGTTTTACCCGAGTCATCTAATTGGATTATCGGAACGCGGCGAACGCTTCTCCATATGCAAGCGATGCTGCTTCGAGAAGGAATTGCCACAAACATTCAACTTCGGAAGAGCCCGATATCTGCGGAATCGATCGATGACTCAGTTTGGCATTGGGATGCACTGAAGTTAGCTTTGAATCGAGTAGCGGCGAAATGAAATCCCGATTTTTCGGATCCTCGGTCAAGTAGACCGACGCGCACTCAGCCTGTTACGTTGAACGTTAGAGTTTTCCTAGGTCCGCAATGGGGGACCGCAATCGGCCAAGAACAGCCATCTAAGCGTTATGTGAAAATCTAATACATTAGACAATTTCAGAGAGAATATGCACAAAATTCTAGTTGCAACATTGCTTGCTTTTACCACTCTTGCGAGTGCCGGAACCTTGCGTTCTGAAAGCGAAATTCGCAGCTTTACCGACGGTGTGATGGGAAGTGTTGCTGCGGACAACATAGATGGTGCATTCAAGCAAATATCAGAATATTTTGTGCTTTCTGAAGCTGAATTGACACCAATAAAGGCCCAGTTGCAATTGCAGATGCCGAATTTGCTTCGCCGGTTTGGTGCCCCTGCTGGTTTTGATTTCATCGAAAGCAAGCAGAAAGGAAACTCACTGCTGTCGATAACCTACGTTGCGCAATATGAAAAGCACGCAATGCCGTGGACTTTCTATTTCTACAAAACGCCAAACGGATGGGTGCTCAATACCTTCCGCTTTGACGAAAATTTCATCAGACTATTCTCTAATTGATATTTCTGTCATTGCGCCAATTTGATGGCCGCAATCGGCCGAGGCTGTGTAAAAACGCTGAATCCATCTAGACGGCCGATATCCAAGTCATTTTAGCGCGACATCGTTGTCGATATAGAGCCCTGCAACGCGACAGCGATTTTCCTTGTTCTAGGAAGTCGCCGCCACCAAACACATCTCCTGACGCTAAGAGCGCCTATGCGCTCATCACCTTCATCAATGCCCCTACGCCGAGTATATTGATCATCCGCTTCATGTTGTATGCCAGGACATGCAAGCTCATCTCGGTGCTCACCCGGGCCTTGGTTTTAGTCAGGAAGTGTGTCGCGCCCATCCATGCCTTGATGGTGCCGAATGGATGCTCAACCGTTTGGCGACGAATCCGCATC
>NZ_CBXX010000079.1 GCF_000577615.1 Herbaspirillum sp. RV1423 | reverse complement strand
GGCGTGGGATATTGCCCGGAAGAGCGCGGCATCTTCTCGTCGCTGTCGGCCGAAGAAAACCTGATGCTGCCGCCGTTCGTCTCGAAGACGGACAAGGGGATGTCGGTCGAAGAGATCTACGACATGTTCCCGAACCTGAAGGAGCGGCGCAACAGCCAGGGCACGCGGCTGTCGGGCGGCGAACAGCAGATGCTGGCGGTGGCGCGGATACTGCGCACGGGAGCGCGCTTGCTGCTGCTCGACGAGATCTCGGAGGGACTGGCGCCGGTGATCGTGCAGACGCTGGCGCGCATGATCACGACCTTGAAGGCCAAGGGCTACACCATTGTGATGGTGGAACAGAATTTCCGGTTTGCGGCGCCGCTGGCCGATCGCTTCTATGTGATGGAGCATGGCCAGATCGTCGAGTCGTTTGCCGCTGCCGAGCTGGAGTCCAAGACGCAGAGACTTAATGAGCTGCTGGGCGTTTGAGCTGTCGTTGCATCGTTCTGATCAATATTTAACAAGGCAGTCATAAAAAGAATGCACCATGGTTTGCAAATCGCGGTGCGATGGGTAGTCGCGCAATTACACAGGTAACAACTGACGCAGTTGCGCATTCACCCGATACCTATTGAGCGGGCGTTACAGGCGTTATAAGCGTTATAACAAAAGGAGATGAAAATGAAATTAAAAGCAATGTCACTTGCCGTATCGACTGCGGCAGCAGCGTTCGCGTTTGCAGCACCGGCCTCGGCGCAGATTTCCGGGGATGTGATCAAGATCGGTTTCATCACCGACATTTCCGGCGTCTATTCGGACATCGACGGCCAGGGCGGTGCGGAAGCGATCAAGTTCGCGATCGCCGACATGGGCGGCGCGATCAACGGCAAGAAGATCGAACTGGTTGTCGCCGATCACCAGAACAAGGCTGACGTCGCTGCCAGCAAATCGCGTGAATGGTTCGACCAGCAAGGCGTCGATGTGCTGATCGGCGGCACCAACTCCGGCACGGCGCTGGCGATGGCCAAGGTCGCTTCGGAAAAGAAAAAGGTCTTCATTGAAAACGGCGCCGGTTCGGCTCGCCTGACCAACGAAGAATGCTCGCCGTACACCGTGCACTATGCCTACGACACCGTCGCGCTGGCCAAGGGTACCGGTTCGGCAGTCGTGAAGCAGGGCGGCAAGAGCTGGTTCTTCCTGACCGCCGATTACGCGTTCGGCCATTCGCTGGAAAGCGACACCAGCACCGTCGTCAAGGCATCGGGCGGCACCGTCGTCGGTTCGGTCAAGCATCCGCTGGGCGCATCCGACTTCTCGTCCTTCCTGCTGCAGGCACAGACTTCCAAGGCGCAAATCATCGGTCTGGCCAATGCCGGCGGCGATTTCATCAACTCGGTCAAGGCCGCCAACGAGTTCGGCATCACCAAGACCGCCAAGCTGGCCGGCCTGCTGGTGTTCATCAACGACGTGCACTCGCTCACGCCCAAGCTGACCCAGGGCATGTACCTGACCGACAGTTGGTACTGGGATACCAACGACGAGACCCGCAAGTTCGCCAAGCGCTACTTCGAAAAGCAAAAGAAGATGCCTTCGAGCCTGCAAGCCGCCGACTACTCCTCCGCGCTGCAATACCTGCAAGCGGTGAAGGCAGCCGGTTCGGATGACGGCGACAAGGTCATGGCGCAACTGCGCAAGATGAAGTTCAACGACATGTTCCAGAAGAACGGTTACCTGCGTCCCGACGGTCGCGTGGTGCATGATATGTACCTGTACCAGGTCAAGACGCCGGCCGAATCCAAGTACCCATGGGATTACTACAAGCTGGTCCAGACCATTCCTGCGGAACAGGCCTGGACCACCAAGGCTGAATCCAAGTGCTCGGCGTGGAAATAAGCCGTCGGTAATTTAGCTGGCAAATAAACGCAACAAGGGATCTGTCATTTCTGTTCAAGCGGAGATGGCAGATTTTTCTTGTTGATTTGATAAGCCGGAAGCGGATGGTCCATCCAGGTGACATCCGGTCAATCAGAATGAATGAGTTTTTATGGAATTATTCGGCATACCCCTGCAAGCCTTGTTGAGCCAGTTGCTGCTGGGGCTCGTCAACGGCTCGTTCTACGCGATGCTGTCGCTGGGCCTGGCCGTCATCTTCGGCCTGCTCAACGTGATCAACTTCGCTCACGGCACCTTGTACATGCTCGGCGCATTCGCCGCATGGATAGGGCTGACTTACTTCAATATCAATTACTGGTTCATGCTGATCCTGGCGCCGCTGATCGTCGGCGCGTTCGGCATCGTGATCGAAAAGACCATGTTGCGCTGGCTCTACAAGCTGGACCACCTTTACGGTTTGCTGCTGACCTTCGGCATCACGCTGATGGTGGAAGGCATTTTCCGCTCGATCTACGGTGTTTCCGGCCAGCCTTATTCAGTACCCGATGCGCTGCAGGGGGCGACCAACCTGGGTTTCATGGTGTTGCCGAATTAC
>NZ_CBXX010000078.1 GCF_000577615.1 Herbaspirillum sp. RV1423 | reverse complement strand
AACGACGGGCGATGTGAACGGCGACGGCAAGACGGACGTGCTTGCGCTTTATAACAACAGTAACGGCAGCGGAGATGGTGCGCGTATCGTTGCAATGCTATCCAATGGCGATGGAACATTTGGCGCACCGATCACCACAATTTCTGCCCTGACGGGATACCTTGCACCCTATTGGCAATTAACGACGGGCGATGTGAACGGCGACGGCAAGACGGACGTGCTTGCGCTTTATAACAGCAGCAATGGTAGCGGAGATGGTATGCGTATCGCTGTCATGTTATCCAATGGCGACGGGACGTACGGTGCGCCGATTACCACGATTTCTGCGCCGACAGAATATCTCGCACCTTACTGGAAGCTAACGACAGGTGACGTAAATGGCGATGGCAAGACGGATGTTTTCGCACTTTACACTAACAGCAATGGTAGTGGAGACGGCATTCGTATTACTGTCATGCCGTCTAATGGCGACGGAACCTATGGTTCGCCGATTACCTCAGTAACACCTATGACGGGGTACCTCGCGCCCTATTGGCAATTAACGATGGGTGATGCAAATGGCGACGGCAAGTCGGATGTTCTTGCTCTTTACATTAGTAGCAATGGCAGTGGGGACGGTATCCGCATCGATACGATGTTAAGTAAGGTCGTTAATCAAGGGGCGCTGTCGACAATTTCAAATATGAATGCTGTTACGTCAATTATTTATCGTCCCATTACTGACGGCGGCAGCTACGTCAAAGATTCTACAGCATCCAGTTACCCGATCTTGGATGTCCAGGCACCGTTGTACGTAGTGTCCTCCGTGACATCGTCGAATGGAGTCGGCGGTACGACGAGCACGAGCTACACCTATGGCGGCCTGAAGAGCGATTTATCAGGCCGAGGTCTGCAGGGCTTCCGCTGGATGCAAGCCAAGCAGGTAGAGACGGGCCTGACGTCTTATACGGAGTACCTGCAAAGGTGGCCGTACACCGGCCTGCCAAGTCTGGTCAAGAAGAGCCTGACCGGCGGCGGCAACAACGGCGTGCTGAGCCAGATATCCAACAGCTACCACTGCAACGATGCCGCCGGCACGACGGCGACAGCTTGTGTCGTTGGCGCCGGCAAGCGCTACTTCGTCTACGCCAACCAGAGCGTGGAAAGCGGCTGGGACTACAACGGCGCGGTGCTGCCGGTGATCACCACCAAGACCGAGTACGACACCTGGGGCAACGCCACCAGGGTCGATGTCTCGACCAGCGACGGCTACGGCAAGAGCACGATCAACAGCTACAGCAACGACAGCAATAACTGGTATCTGGGCCGCTTGCTCAAATCCAGTGTGACAAGTACGGCACCGTAGGTTGTGCTGTCTGTAAAAAATATTCTCAGAAATTGATGAAAAGTGGATGGCGGCACGTAACCAAGTTGGCTAAGATAACGTGCCGCTGGCAGCAAAAGACTTAAGCGATCGCCAAAAACAAACAAAGGCAATTGCAGCAGCGTCGTAAAAAATAATTCGGGGGAATTCCTTGCGTAATCCATTTCGCCATGGTGCATGGCTATCTGTTGCCGGCTTTTTGCCGGTCCTGCTGGCTTCATCTTTCGTCCAAGCCCAAATGGTCACACCAGGCCAGTTCCAGGTCAGTGAGAGCGGTGCGGCGACCTATACGATTCCGATTCAGGTGTCTCCCGGTGTTGGGGGGATGGAGCCGAAACTGTCGTTGAATTACAGCAGCCAGGCCGGCAATGATTTATTGGGTGTCGGATGGAATCTTGGTGGTCTTGGAGCGGTAAGTCGATGTTCAAGGACTGTGGCCCAAGATGGCGTCCGCGGCAAGGTGAACTACGACAGCAACGATCGGTACTGCCTGGACGGTCAACGGCTGATTGCCATCAGCGGCAGTGAAGGCGGAGACGGAACGGAGTATAGGACGGAGCGTGAGAGTTTCGCCAGGGTCGTCTCGTATGGCAGTGCGGGTAATGGACCTGCATGGTTCAAGGTGTGGACCAAAGCTGGTCAGGTGATGGAATACGGCAAAACCACCGATGCGCGGATCGAGGCGCAAGGCAAGCCGACGATCAGAGTCTGGGCCTTGAACAGGATAGAAGATACGAAGGGAAATTACCTGGCGGCGAGCTATACGAAGGACGCCGCGAACGGGGATTACTACCCGGACCGGATTGATTACACGGGCAATAGCAAGACCAATGCCGTGCCGCCGAATTCGGTGCAATTTATATATGAAGCGCGGCCCGACGTAGTGAATACCTTTTTTAACGGCTCATTGATTAAGCGGTCGGTGCGCTTGAAATCCTTATCTGTCAATGTCGCCTCCACAAAAACGGCATCGTATGAATTAACGTACGACATCGAACCTGTCTATAAACGGTCCAAAGTGACTGCGGTCAAGCAATGTGCGGAAGCAAAATGCAATTCGCCGATCGAACTCACTTATTTTTCCGTGTCGCCTGCCTGGGAAGTCAGCGGGACATGGGAGCCGCCATATCCATTGTTTTCGCGCGGCCTGGACGGGGAGGGAGTTCAGTTCGTTGACGTCAATGGAGATGGTCTGGTCGATATCGTCAGAAGTCTTTGGGTGGATGGAACGATTTATAAAACGGCATGGTTGAATACGGGATCGGGTTGGAAGGAAGCGCCGGAGTGGGCGCCTCCATATCCATTATGGTCGCGGGGCTTGGGTAGCGAGGGTGTGCAATTCGTTGACGTCAATGGAGATGGTCTGGTCGATATCGTCAGAAGTCTTTGGGTGAACGGAACAATTTATAAATCGGCGTGGTTGAATACAGGATCGGGTTGGAAGGAAGCGCCGGAATGGGAGCCGCCATATCCGCTGTGGTCTCGCGGTTATGACAACGAGGGAATGGCGTTCGTGGACGTCAATGGCGATGGTCTGGTTGATATCGTGCGAAGTTTGTGGGTGGATGGGACGATCTATAAGAAGGCATGGCTCAACACCGGTTCCGGTTGGAAGGAGGCTCCAGAGTGGGAGCCTCCGGCGCCGTTATGGTCTCGAGGGCTGGACAACGAAGGTATGCAATTTGTTGACGTCAATGGCGATGGCTTGGTTGACATCATCAGAAGCATTGCGGCAGACGGGAAAATTTATAAAAAAGCCTGGCTGAACACGGGGTCTGGTTGGAAGGAAGCTCCAGAATGGGAGCCTCCGTATCCACTTTTCTCTCGTGGATTAGACAACGAAGGAATTGCAGTCGTCGATATCAATGGAGATGGATTGCCAGATATTGTCAGAAACCTTTATGTGAATGGGACGATTTATAAAACGGCATGGCTCAATACCGGCTCCGGCTGGCAGGAAGCTCCAGAGTGGGCACCACCTTATCCCTTGTTTAATCGCGGTTTGGACGAGGAGGGGGTGGAGTTGGTGGACGTCAATGGAGATGGTTTGGTTGATGTCGTCAGACATCTTTCCGTGAATGGCACATCCTATAAAACGGCCTGGATCAGACCGTCCAACAATCTCAGTTTAAAGACGATCTCAAACGCCACGAGCCTGATCATGGTGACGTACGGCCTCTCAAGCAATCCAGCCCTAAACGTTCCTGACACATCGACTGTCGCCAATACGACGAATTCGCGGGGCATCGGCCTTATTGTTTCTTCCGTGTCTTCCTCCAACGGCATAGGCGGCACCACCAGCACGAGTTACACCTATGGCGGCCTGAAGAGCGACCTGTCCGGTCGCGGCTTATTGGGTTTTCGTTGGATGCAAACCAGGCAGGTGGAGACGGGCCTGACGTCTTATACGGAGTACCAGCAAAGCTGGCCGTACACCGGCCTGCCGAGTCTGGTCAAGAAGAGCTTGGCTGGCGGCGGCAACAACGGTGTACTGAGCCAGATCACCAACAGCTACAACTGCAATGATGCCGCGAGTACGACGGTGACACCTTGTGTCGTCGGCGCCGGCAAGCGCTACTTCGTCTACGCCAACCAGAGCGTGGAAAGCGGCTGGGACTACAACGGCGCGGTGCTGCCGGTGATCACCACCAAGACGGAGTACGACACCTGGGGCAACGCCACCAGGGTCGATGTCTCGACCAGCGACGGCTACGGCAAGAGCACAATCAACAGCTACAGCAACGACAGCAATAACTGGTATCTGGGCCGCTTGCTCAAATCCAGCGTCACGAGCGCAACACCATAAGAGCGTCACGGCCAAGCATGACGACATCACTCAATAAAAATACAGGGGTAGCAATGAAGGCATCGTTCACACGGAACACCTTGACCACGATATTGCTGGGTTTGCTGATCGGGGGATCGGCAAATCCAGCCCAGGCGGGCACGATGACGCGCACCTCCGCGTTCGAATACGATGCCGCGACAGGCCTGCTCACCAAAGAGATCATCGAACCGGACAACCCCCAGCTACGCCTGGAGACAGCCTACACCTACGACGCCTACGGCAACAAGGTGGCTGCCACGACGAGCTCGCCGGCGACCGGTTCGGCTGCAGTCGTCCCGCGCAGCAGCGCCACGACTTATGATGCGGTAGGCCAGTTCCCGGTCAGCAGCAGCAATGCGCTGGGCCAGAGTGAGACCAAGACCTACGACCCCAAGTTCGGCGGCATGACCAGCCTGACCGGCCCCAACGGTCTCACCACGCAATGGCAATACGAC
>NZ_CBXX010000077.1 GCF_000577615.1 Herbaspirillum sp. RV1423 | reverse complement strand
TATTCCAGCTAATATTCCAGCTAATATTCCAGCTAATATTCCAGCTAATATTCCAGCTAATATTCCAGCTAATATTCCAGCTAATATTCCAGCTAATATTCCAGCTAATATTCCAGCTAATATTCCAGCTAATGTTCCAGCTAATGTTCCAGCTAATGTTCCAGCTAATGTTCCAGCTAATGTTCCAGCTAATGTTCCAGCTAATGTTCCAGCTAATGTTCCGGACAAGCCGAAAGTAGAAGACGGCCGGTTGGATAACATTGTTCACGGTCGGATTTTGCACCAATACCGGATGGAGAGATTGTCTGGCGCTACTGCCCGACAATGGGGAACGATAGAGCGCAACGATGACGAAACAGATGACACCATCAGGCGAGTGTCGGGGAAAAATTTTTCTTTTGGTCGCAACCTCAATCAGCGCCTGGTCATCGTAGCCAAACCTTCGGAGAAAGAAGTTTATATTGATGCGTATGCCACCGGATCTCAAGACTCGGAGGAAATCGACGTACCGGATGTCGATTTTTCTCCGTTATGGGAAATGGGTTATCGCGTTGATTACTTGGCTCCAGAGACTAAACATACAGGAGTTAATGAGAAGATTAAAATCTCAAAGGATGGAGAGCCGGATTCCTATTTTATTTTCAACGGCGATGCAAATATTGTCGATCCTGTTATTGAAAATTCTATTTTTGCGTATACTTATCGTGATGAAATAAATTCGAAGCTACAGGGAGAGAATGCACAGAATTACAAGACTATGCTGGAGAGCCAGGTTGTTGACATTTGGTTTTCAGAAACAATTGGAAATGAAATTACATTATACAAAAACAATCATATTATTCATTTTGATGTAAATCCAGATTCATCAATGTTGACTGTTCACACTCCGGATCTGGTGGGAACGGCGCCAGAAAAAAGGAAATTTGATTTTTCTCATTTATTAAGTCAGGACTATATCTTAAGTTACGATATCAAGCAGATAGGAGATAGCGAATATTGTGATATGACTCTTAAATTCAGGAAAGCAGAGGAGTCTGATCTGCAATTTCGAATACCGATGGTTAAATGCAGTCTCGCCAATGAAATTCACAAAGAAATTATTCGTGAAGAACAAGCGGAACAGAAAAAAAGGAAAGATGAGGTTCTTGAGAAAGAGAGAAGAATTGAGGAGGAAAACGGAAAGAAGATAGCGAAGGCGGTCCAGGAGACTCAGAGAATCAATAATTTGCTATTGGAAGAAAATACAAGTCTTTTAAAGACGCCGTTAATCATTGAAACTCCAACCGACGTTCCTGTCACTCTAGAAATTCCTTCATACGAGGAAGTTCCACCTCAAAAAATTATAATTAAGCTGAATCATGAGGGGAGTATTGTCAGATTCAATTATTTCCCCAAAGGTTTTTTTGAGGTTGTAATGACGGTGCTGGATGATTCGGAACAGACGCTCGATGACCATCGAATAGTCGATGTTCGGAATGTGAGACCCAATCACAGTTATCAGTCGAGCCTGGAGCCGTCTCGGAATACAGCCGATCCAAATAGCGTCAAGTATTTATCCACGCAGACCACAGATTTTCATCTGGACGTCAGGAATGAGGGAACGGAGGATAAGGCGAGCAAGAATTTTGGAAATATCAACTCGCAACTTATAGAAATGGATAACTTTGCGTTTAAAACGTATCAATATGATGACAGTCTATTTGCGGATGATACTTTTACAACGGTTAAAAATATCAATTCGACATACGAAATAAAAAACAATACAAGAGCTTTATTTATTAATTCAATCGGCGAAGAAGATGTTTTCGATTTTCAAGAATTGAAACACAATGCCACCATAACGATTTCCGACGGTCTGGATAATCCAAAAAGAGATGCGCGGATATATTTTGGCGTCTCATTGGTGCCTAATCCGGCGACTGCATGGGATGAGTCCGATTCAAAAAAATATTACGTCAGAAAATTTCAAGATCAGTTTAGTGGTGCATATGTTGTTATCCGCTCCGGTGATGTAAATATGATGAAACCCGAGGAACGGGAAAAGGCGAGGGCGGCCGTAGATCAGTTTGCAGAAAAGATAAAGTCAGATGTATCAACAAACAAGACTACTATTGATAATTCAATAAGCTGGCTATCGCTCAGGACGGGAGTGAAGCTAACTACACAAGAGATAGCGAAGAGCATTGGCGTTTGGAACGAATTGCCCGCATGGGCGAGGAGGAAGGCATTAAGATACCACTCCTACATCAGGCCGGCAGAAGACTACATAAAAGAAGCGGATGATGGCAGAAAATATCCAAACTTCAAAATCATACGCGATGCGCTTGTTATAGTTAGTGGCGGGTTTTTACAAGATAACAGAGAAGAAATTAATTGGTTCAAGTTGCCAGCCAACCCACCGAGAAGCGTAGCCGCCTTATATCGCCTCAATATTCTTCCAAAAAATAGAGAAAAACTTTCAAGTTATTCAAAGCCATCATATTTGAGAGCGATATCTCTTAGTGCGGCGAGAAGTTATAGGTGGCAAATTCAAGGTTCAACGGGAAATAGTCGTTTGCCTGACGGGAACTTGCCCGATGACTATTATGGCGCAGCAGTTACTATTGAGCCCGCGATAGAAAATTGGGTTAACTTGGCATATATCGAAAGACTGAAATGGTCGATCGTAACGGATCATTTTGAGGATGAAGCGGATCTGCTGAATCCGGATTACCCGGAAGATGCTATCGCAATCAAGATGTTATTGGAGCATATGAACGGAAAAACCGTCGGGTTCCTGGCGACGCCATCCTATCCCATAACAAATATCGATTTGATCCCTCAAGTCACGATCAGAGATGCCTTTTATCGTGAATACGACAAGTCTTTTGATATCGTCAACCAACATACCGAACGCCAAAACCTGATTAAGGAGATATTGAAGTTAGGCAAGCCTGTGGCAACGCATGTACCAGAGCCTGAGGAGAAACCTGTCGGTACGCCTGAGGAGAAACCTGCCGGTGCGCCTGAGGAGAAACCTGTCGGTACGCCTGAGGAGAAACCTGTCGGTGCGCCTGAGGAGAAACCTGTCGGTGCGCCTGAGGAGAAACCTGTCGGTGCGCCTGAGGAGAAACCTGTCGGTGCGCCTGAGGAGAAACCTGTCGGTGCGCCTGAGGAGAA
>NZ_CBXX010000076.1 GCF_000577615.1 Herbaspirillum sp. RV1423 | reverse complement strand
AGCCAAGGAAGTCACTGGCGGTGGCAATGCTCATGCCATCGTCACCGCCATACTGCTTCAGACTGACGATGACAAAGTAGCCCATTTGCGCGAAGGCCAGCGTGATCATGATGAATGCGATGCCGGAGGTGCGCAGGCTGATCAGTCCGGTAAGCCCTCCCACCACCGCACACACCAGCACACAAATACCCAAATGAATCCAGCCAGAAGACACACCATAGTAGGCCGGCAGCGAAACGCTGTACATGCCAATGCCGATGAAGAGCGCATGCCCCAGGCTGACCAAGCCGCCGAACCCCAGCGCAATGTTCAGCGCGCTGGCTGCGATGGCGTACACCAGGACGCGAGCGAAGAAGGCAACCCAGAAGTTGTCATCCAGTCCAATGGCAATCGGTGGCAGCACGGCCAGTGCCAGCAGCAGGAGTACCGGTATAAGCTGTGCCGGTCGAATCAGGTTTTTCATGACTTGGCCTTGTATGCGGGAAACAGGCCTTGCGGACGCCATGCCAGGATCACCGCCATAAGCAGGTAAATCAGCATGGATGCAAGGGCGGGACCGGCGGCGTTGGCGATCTCCCGATCGGCAAAGACGCGTATGAGCATGGGCAAAAAGGTTCGCCCCAGCGTATCGACCAGGCCAACAATGATGCCGGCATACAGTGCGCCACGCACCGAGCCAATGCCACCAATCACAATCACCACCAGCGTCGTGATCAGCACGGGCTCACCCATGCCGCTTTGCACCGACAGGATCGGGCCGGCCATGGCACCGGCCAGGGCAGCCAGGGCGGACCCCAGTGCGAACAACATGGCGTTGAGCAGCTTGATGTTGACACCCAAGGCGGCCACTATTTGCGGGTTGACCGAGCCGGCACGTATCAACATCCCAACGCGGGTCTTGTGAATCAGCCACTGACTGCCAGCGGCCACCAGCAGACCCACCACAATGATCAGGAAGCGGTAGCTGGGATAGGTAAAGCCCAGGAATTCGACGGTACCGGAAAGTGACTCGGGCAGTGAAACAAACATGGGCTGGGGACCCCAGATCATGCGCACCACTTCATTGAAGAAGAGCACCAGGCCAAAGGTCGCCAAGACATGATCAAGGTGGTCACGCCGGTAGAGTTTGGATACCGCAAGCTTTTCCAGAACCAGACCCACGACCCCACCCGTCACAACTGCAGCCAACACACCCAAGGCAAAGGAGTCGGTTCGCACGCCAACCACGGCCGCAGCATAGGCGCCCAGCATGTACATCGAACCATGCGCCAGGTTGACGAAGCTCATGATGCCAAACACCAGGGTCAGGCCTGCAGCCAGCAGAAACAGCATGACGCCGTACTGCAGGCCGTTGAGCAACTGCGCGATGAGCAAGGTGGCTGACATCACTTAGCCTTGCACTGCGCGACGTAGGAATCTTGATGGTCGGGCAAGGGTGTGCTCAACTGTTTGACGGTGACCGCACTGCCTTCCTTGACAGTCTGGAAGGCGTAGTAGTTCTGCACCGGCATGTTGTTGCTATTGAACCGGAACGGACCCCGGATCGACTTCAACTCGGCACCTGCAGACTTGACTGCGGCTGCGAATGCCACCTTGTCGGACGTGTTTCCCTTGACCTTGCGTACGGCAATGTCCAGCAGCTTTGCGGTGTCATAACCTACAGCCGCGTAATGACTGGGAACGCGACCGTACTTCTTGTTAAAGCTGGCAATGAACTCGGTATTGCCAGGCGTCTTCAGCGCCACATCCCACATGGCGCCCGAAATCGTCCCGACGGCCGCGTCGCGCAAGGAAGGCAGGGTGGTGCCATCCACGGTGAAGGCAGACAACAGCGGGAGCTTCTTCATCAGGCCGGCCTGGCTGAACTGTTTGACGAAGTTCACGCCCATGCCACCCGGATAGAACACGAACACGGCATCTGGTCCGGCAGCCTGCAGTTGCGCGATTTCGGCGGAGTAGTCAGGCTGGTTGACCTGGGTGTACACCTCATCGGCGACCTGGCCCTTGAAATAGCGCTTGAAGCCAGCAACATAGTCTTTGCCGGCCTGGTAGTTGGGGGCCATCAGATAGACACGCTTGTAGCCGCTGTCTTGAGCGAACTTGCCCATGGCCTCAGCGGTACCGTCGTTTTGCCAGGCCATCGAAAACACATTGGCCAGGCAGCCGGCTCCTGCCAGCGGGGATGGACCTGCATTGGTTGCAATGGCGACCGTTCCAGACTCCACGATGCGCGGCAAGCTGGCCATCAGCACGTTGGAGAATCCCAGCCCCACAATGGCGTCCACCTTGTCGCGATCAATCAATTTGCGCGCAATCTGGTTGCCCAACTCAGGCTTAAGCTGGTCATCTTCACGCACGACCGTGACCTCTTCGCCGCCCAGCTTTTTGCCCAAGGCTTCGATGCCCAGCATGAAGCCGTCGTACTGGTCTTGGCCAACAGCAGCAACAGGTCCGGACAGGGGAGCTGTAAAGCCAATTTTGACCTCTGCATGGGCAGCGGACAGGCTAAGCACGGCCATGCTGTATGCAATGGTCTTGACGATGGAATGAGTTTTCATGTTTGTCTCCTAATAATTCAATAAGTTGGGTCAATTCAGTCGAGTTTCAGCATCACGCGCATGTTTTCAATACGGACTGCGTAAGTCTTGATGTTCTCGGTCAAGGGGGCGCACATCGCCAGGCCGGAGCAAACATCAAATCTCCCCTGATGCAAGGGGCACTCGATTTCACGGCCTTCAAGAAAGCCGTCGCTCAAGCGCGCATGGCCGTGGGTGCAGATGTTGTCCGTTGCGAAGACCTCGCCGTCAACCTCGTACAACGCAATCTCCTTGCCCGCTACCTGCACTGCCATAACATCACCCTCGGGAACATCCGAAAGCGCTGCTGCATCCATCCAGTTTTCAGCCATGGTTTGTCCTTAAATTGGATAGATGATGGAATTGGCGATCATTTCACTGTCGTAGACGCAAAGACGCGACTGAAACTTCAACCCTTCAGGCGTTCTCACGATCAGATCGCGGTAATAGCCAACGTTGAATACCGTCGAATCCCCGTCATATTTGGTCCTGATAACCGTGTAATTGGCCTCCGAGGTGATGCGCTCGCCATAGATGTTGCGCTCCACGGACACCACGCGAGGGGTACCTACGATGTGACGCTGGTAATAGGGGTCGTGGTACAAAGTCTCCTTGACGCCATACACCCGGTCGCGAATCATGTTCTTGCTCTCCAATGCCAGCAGGCACAACCTCGTCGACCTCGGGCAATTCGATCACGCAGTTGTCGGTCAGCACCGATTGGCATGCCAGTACGTAGTCGTCTTTTCCAGTGTGTGGTCTGCCGGCCTCAGGTCCACTGCTGCGCACCTGACCTGACAGCACACGGCAACGGCAGGTACCGCAGCGCCCTGACATGCAGCTGTAGGAAATTGGCAATTGGTTGGCTCTGAGCACGTCCAGCAGATTGCTTCAGCTGTCCACATTCAGACGCACGTTGAGAGGTTTTACGACGAGTTCCATATGTTGAGGCTGATGCCTTTGTCTCCTGTTTGGAGGAATTATGGAGACACCGTTGATATAAGTCTATAAAGAAAATCCAATAGATATAATCACCGTTGTGAATATTGGGGTGATGCATGGATCTGCGTGAAATTGACCTAAATCTTCTGGTTGTCTTCAACCCCCTGATGGCCACCCAAATTCCCCCACTTGTGGCCACCTCAAATTCCCCCACCCTGAGCGCGGCGTGATGGCTGGTTAAACCCAGCTGTTGCAGCGCCTTGGTCAATACCCGGCAGGACGTTACCTTAACCCCCTCACTACCCGAGGGAAAGCGCCACGCTGGCCGCGACTCAGGCACCACACCGAGCACAAAACCAAGCAGGGGTATCACAATGACCATGGGCAAACATGAGATTGAACGCGCCCTCATCGAGTTGCGCCTGTCGGGCATGGCGGCCACGCTGGACACCCGTGTCCTGCAAGCCCAGGCCAGCGAACAACCTTTCCTTGAAACCTTCTGCATGCTGCTGCAAGACGAACTTGACCGCAGGCGATCGCGTTTGACCGAGCGGCGTTTCAAGCAGTGCGGGCTCGATGAGCGGTTGACGCTGGCAGACTTTGATTGGCACTTCAACCCCAAGGTGCCACGCCAGGCCTGCTTTGAGTTGCATACCTTGAAGTTCATCACCGAGGGGATCAATGGGCTGCTCATTGGCAAGCCCGGCACCGGCAAGAGCCACATCGCCAAAGCTGTCGCCTACCAGGCCACCTTGCAGGGCTATGACGTGCGTTACGTGGAGGCTGACAGCGTGTTTGCGCATTACTGCCTGGCCAGCCCGATTGAGCAGGAAAAACTGCTCAAGGGCATGCTGGAGCCAGCTTTGCTGGTGCTCGATGATCTGTTTCTCGCGCGGAGCATCTCCGACGGTGCTGCCGAGTTGCTGCAGACGGTGGTGCACCGGCGCTACAAGCTGCGCCGCTCCATCGTGGTGACCTCCAACCGCATTGTTGAGGATTGGGGCAAATACCTGGGCGACAACACGATGAGTACGACCATTCTGGACCGGCTGATGCACCGCTCGGCCCTGCTGGCGTTCGAGGGCAAGAGTTACCGGCTCAAGGAGGCTGCCTCGCGCATCGCCAGTGCCAGCGCCGCGTGATCAACCCGCCCGCCGTGGACAACTGTCCTGCCCACAGGGCGGGCCTGTGGACAGCCGGTGCTGCGCACCGGTGCGACAGTTGACCACCGCTCCCCGGTGTTTGCCTTGGGCCTGACGCGCTGGCGCTTGCCAAACAGCCATTTATAAAAACCCCAAGAAAACCAGGGAGAAATTACCACGATCGCAGGCCAGCGGCAGTCACACCAAAAGACTGATAATTTAGCCGTCCTGCCTGGGGGAATTTGACTGGCCAAAGGTGGGGGAATTTGAAGTGGCCATCAGGGAACCAACTGCTGTTAGCGGCGGTCTAAAAGCGCGCAAATATGGCGGTTGAGCGCGGTTTTTCCATTAGCTGTCTGAAAGCTGGCGGCATTTGCCGAAACCTGGACTTGCAGGGTGAGCGACTGCTGACGGACGGTTCCGAATCGCTTGCAACTGATTCATGCGATGGAATGGATGAGCTGTGCTTTTTCCGGTTAGCCGGAAACGAGTGAGCGAGCAAGCAACATCCCATTGGCTGGGTTTTCTCCTATGCGACGCATCGCGTGCGGCCACCAGTCACTTCCGAACGGTGTGTACAGCCTGACACGTTCGCCATTGGAAGCTTGCAATTCAGCCAATTCGCTGTGAACTCCTAGAAGCATCTCGAATTCGTATTCGACCCCTTTGACCCAGCCTTGTTCTTTCGCACGCTGCGAAGCATAGTGCTGCAACTCGTCGTCATGGGTTGCAATGATAGGTTTGAAGCCTGTTGCCTTGGCATCCTTTGAAAACATCAAGTCAATAAGGTTGCGCGAATTACTCTTGACTTCGCGCCGAGTTGTGTAGGCAACATCAGCTCCGGCGGCAAAAGCCCCTTTCACCAGTCGTACCGTTGCACCAGAGGAAATCAGCGAATTCATATCATTGGCGCTTCGTTTCAGGTAGGCCTGCAAGGTGACGGCGACAGGCAATCCGGCTGCACGAATATCGTTGTGGAGGGCCAGTGTTGCATCAGTAACCCCTTGGTCTTCCATGTCCAGCATCAGCATATGGCTCCCCGCGTGACTTCGGCTCGCTAAAGCAATGGCCTCTGCAATGCGGAACGCGTTCTGCCTCGCTATTGCGGGATTGAGCTGATGTCCAATTTGAGTTGGGTCAACGGAGACATGAACGTCCAAACCTGCGTCACCAAGAGCCGTCGCTACAGCAATCTTGGCGGCAACATTCTGCGCAACCAGTTCCGGCGTATCAACATACTCCCCGAGATAGAACAGGGAGGCTCGGATTTGCTTGTTTCGCAACAGTTGGGTCGCACAGGCAACGCCTTCAACAACGTTGCTTCCTGCTACGTAGCGAGTCGCCAGTGCTGTTCCCGCACGAGATGACTGTGCCCATGCTTTTACCCGCTGCGAGCGAGCCAACTTAATCATCGTCATCTGCCATAGTCTTCTCACCGATTTACTCCTTATTGATGGATACGAGCGCCAGAATTTTTTGCTTTGCCAAGGTCAAATGCCGGTCTAGACAGGTGGCGGCCCTGTCGCCCTCTCGGCGCAGAAATGCATCTGCTATTTCGTGATGACTACCCTGGCAGTCTTGGTGGTAGCTGCGGAAGTCAAGTGTGGAGCCATAAAAGCGAGCGAGTTGCTGCCCCATCTTGTCAACAATCACCTGCTGACGTGGTTGCTTTGCAGGTTGATACATGGCGGCATGGAACTCACGGTCAAGTTTGGCGAACTGAGTGCCCGAAGTAGCTGTATCCAATTGGCTCAGAATCTTCTGAACTTCCCTTTGGTCTATGGAAGTAGCCAGCATCGTTGCTCGGCGTATCAAATCGCACTCAAGCATCCGCCGGATGTTGAAGATTTCTTCAATGTCCTCGACGGTCAATACAGTCACTATCGCCGTGCGGTTCGCCAAAAACGTAATGAGGCCATCAGCCTCTAGAGCTTTGAGTGCATCACGAATGGGAACTCTTGACACCTTAAATCGGAAAGCCAACTCATCTTGCAGAAGTGGGGAGCCAGGCATCAGCGTCCCCCGAGCTATGGCGTTGCGCAGGTTCCGAACGATGGTCGTCTCTGCGTTAAGTGCTTTCATTAGGCTTTGGGATTGTTGAATTCATTTTTTAAGTATACATAAATTCAATCATCAAAGGCAGTCTGTTGCTGTCAGTGAACCACCCTAAAACGGCACGTCCTCCTGGCCAAGGTTAGACGGAACGGCTGACATTGTGACTACGCGGTCCCGACGCAGTTCCTGCTGAATCTGGCTCCCGTGTGAATTACCGGCATTA
Source organism: Herbaspirillum sp. RV1423 (assembly GCF_000577615.1). Classification (GTDB taxonomy): domain Bacteria; phylum Pseudomonadota; class Gammaproteobacteria; order Burkholderiales; family Burkholderiaceae_D; genus Herbaspirillum. The sequence goes on along the minus strand of NZ_CBXX010000076.1, from coordinate 119 downwards.
AGACGCCACCCGTTTTCGGCGTAATGGCGCCACTTGGACCAATCAAATCAGGGGCTCAAACTGGGGTGCAAGGATGCGCGATTTTGCATGATTTTGCAATAGCGGTTTTTGCGGTAATC
>NZ_CBXX010000075.1 GCF_000577615.1 Herbaspirillum sp. RV1423 | reverse complement strand
ATTGCGCAACATCAGTAAAAAGTGGACACTGCCAATCCGGGATTGGAAAGCTGCGCTAACTAGGTTCACCATCCAGTTCGGTGAACGTATTTCTATGAATTAAACGAAACCCCGTTTACACAAAAATTCGCACACGCCCATCTTTAGTATCGACACTCGCTACTTCAAAAGGAGGATGAGCTTGTTACTCAACTTGGCGCATGCAGCACCGACAATTCTGGCCTCATTCCTGGCGTCGTTTGTCGAATTCATCGAGGCCCTGACGGTCGTTTTGGCGGTCGGTATAGTGCGAGGCTGGCGTGCCGCCATTGCAGGCACCGTCAGCGCATTGGCCTTGCTTGCAGGAATGGTACTGGCCTTTGGGCGTTCACTAGCGGAGATGCCGCTGCCGACCATTCAGCTAGTCGTCGGCACATTGCTTTTGCTTTTTGGTTTGCGCTGGTTGCGTAAAGCAATTTTAAGATCCGCGGGTGTCATTGCCTTGCATGACGAAGTGGCTACCTACGCCAAGGAAACGGCGCAATTGCACCAGTCGCTCCCTGATGTTCAAGGCGCTTGGGACAAAGTCGCTTTTTTGACGGCCTTCAAGATTGTTATGCTGGAAGGAATTGAGGTCGTTTTTATTGTCATCGCTATTGGTGCTAGTGGCCAGCTTATTGTTCCGGCGTCTGTCGGAGCTATTGCGGCCTTAGTCCTGGTAGTCTTGCTTGGGCTATGGCTGCATCGTCCTCTGGGTAATATTCCTGAAAATGCGCTGAAGTTTTGCGTTGGTATTTTGCTCGCCGCCTTCGGCACGTTCTGGGTGGGCGAAGGTGTCCATATTGAATGGCCCGGAGCCGACTGGGCCATCGTTGCGCTGATCGTCGGCTATTTCATCTTCGCCCACGTCCTTCTGATGATCTGCAAAGCACAACCAAGAGCCGACACGCCCGCCGTGAAAAAAGTAAAGAAAGCCTCGCCAACTGGCTGGTTGCAGACAATCTGGCATGAGCTGGTCGGGCTATTTGTTGACGATGGCATGCTGGCCGCCGGCATTCTCATATGGGTGATTGCTGCCTGGGGTGCTGCTAGCCGGGTGAATGTTTCCATGACGACGGATTCCGTGGTCTTTTTTATCGGCTTTGTACTGATGCTGGGAATGAGCGCCGTGCGAGCTGCGCGATCCTAAAGAACAGGAGATTGAAGAAAGTTGTCCCATTTCTGAAAACTTGTTAATATCCCAAACAGGAGATGGCATTCCTCCTTGAACCGCCACCGGCATCACGCCGGAGCTGATGATGCCTACAGATACCTGGTAAGCCGGGACTGTAGGTATTCGCCCAAAGTCTTTGTTCGCCAGGCTGATTTACTCGACACCTGGCAACATGAAACACTACAAACACCCTGAGCAACTCGATCTACTGCCGTATATCGGCAAGTGGTGCATTATCGCAAGCGTCATTGCCGCGCTCGCCGGCACTGCATCGGCATTTTTTCTCTTCTCCCTCGAATACGCTACCAACTGGCGCGAAGCCCATCCATGGGTTATCTGGCTATTGCCGCTCGCCGGTTTCGCCGTGGGATGGCTCTATCTGCACACCGGCAAGCCTGTTGAGGCCGGCAATAATCTCCTTATCGACGAAATCCATGATCCCAAGAAGGTAGTGCCGCTACGCATGGTGCCGCTGGTGCTGATCGGTACCGTCGTCTCTCATCTGTTCGGCGCCTCTGTCGGTCGGGAAGGAACTGCGGTGCAAATGGGCGGTGCGCTGGCCGACCAGCTGACCCATCTTTTCAAGTTGCGCCAGGAGGATCGTCGCATTCTGCTCATGGCGGGTATCAGTGCCGGTTTCGCCTCGGTGTTCGGCACACCCATGGCCGGTGCAATCTTCGGTCTGGAAGTGCTGGCCATTGGCCGCATGCGCTATGACGCCATCTTTCCGTGTTTTGTGGCGGCCATTGCCGCCGACCAGATCGGACTCGCCTGGGGCGTGCACCATACCCACTATGCGATGACAGGGATGACACCCATTGCGTTCTGGAGTGTTGTGTCTGTCATCGTCGCGGGCATTATCTTTGGGCTAGTCGGCATGCTGTTCGCCAATACCACGCATGGCCTGTCCGCTTTCATGAAGCGCCGCATCAGCTATGCGCCTCTACGTCCACTTATAGGCGGCGTCATTGTGGCTGTGGCTGTCTGGGCCATCGGCACCCAGCGATACATCGGCTTGGGCATTCCCGTGATCGTGGAATCGTTCCAGCAACCGGTAGCCCCTTGGGATTTCTTTGCCAAGATGGTGTTCACCGTGACTTCGTTGGGAACCGGCTTCAAAGGCGGCGAAGTGACGCCACTGTTTTACATTGGTGCGACGCTCGGCAACGCCCTGGCGCCGTTACTCCATCTTCCATTTTCTTTGCTGACCGGTATCGGCTTCGTCGCCGTATTTGCGGGTGCGGCCAACACGCCTATTGCCTCGACCATCATGGCCATCGAGCTGTTTGGTCCTGAAATTGGACCATTCGCGGCCTTAGCCTGCATCGTCAGCTATCTGTTCTCCGGCCATACCGGCATTTATCACGCGCAGCGCGTGGGACACCCCAAGCATCGGCCCATGCCTGAGGGCATGAAAATCGCCGAGATGAACGCCTACAAGGCCGATCTCAAAAGAAAGCATCAAGAAAACGAAGCATCCACTACATCCACCAAAGACCAATCCCATCATGAGTGAACTGACTGCATTGCGACTGTATTTCCCTATCTCGGCCAAAGCCAAGGCCACACGCTTTTGGCATCGCCTGTCCGCACCGGCGCTTGCCCATCATTTACTGGCGGTGGCGCGCCGCGCCGGCATCCAGCAAGCCATGTTGCATCACATCGATGCTGGCTACCTGGCGGGCGAAAAGCTCAGTGTTCATCACCCGGAGGTCTCGTCAATGCGGCATCCCCAGTGCCTGGAGCTGATCGATACGGAAAAACATCTGCGCAAATATCTCCACGACCATGCGGAGGAATTGCAAAAAGTGCGTGCAGTGCTATTTAAATGCGAATTGCCTTTGGAGAATTAGCACGTAGGCGACACCAATAAAGAGGCGATGGAATGCTGAAATCGATCGTGGTCATTGGTCTGGGCGGCGCTGCTGGATGCCTAATGCGCTGGCTACCGAGCAGCAAGCTCAATGGCGTGTTTTAGGTCATTCCGTTTGGCACGCTCACCGCAAATCTTGTGGGCTGCTACCTGATCGGCGTAGCCATTGCCTATCTGGGAGCACATCCGACGCTTGGACCAGAGTGGCGACTGTTCGTGGTGACGGGATTTTTAGGCGGATTGACGACGTTTTCCACCTTTTCAGAGGAAGTCGTTTCATTACTGCAATCTGGACGGCTGATGTGGGCGTTCGGTGCGATCACCTTGCACGTCGCGGGTGCATTGGCAATGACATTTCTCGGCATCACAACAGTGGTGCTGACACGGCAATAACAATCATCAGGAGATAGCAATGAAAGGCTTTCAGATTACGTTTTTTACGCAACAAGATCGCAAGCATGCCGGCAAACAGTTGGCCGAATGGTTGCTCCAGTTTGCTCAGGCGCACGGCACCCGCGGCGCCACCATTCTGGCCGGCAGCGAGAGTTTCGGGCGCGATAGTCATTTCCATTCCGCGCATTTCTTTGAGCTGGCCGATCAACCCATCGAAGTCACGATGGCGGTCGACGAAAAGACTGCTGACACGCTATTCGATGCTTTAGCCAAGGAAGGCGTCTCTGTGTTTTACGTCAAGACTGCTGTTGAATTCGGCTCAATCGGAACCCCTGAAAGCTGATCAGACAGGAGGAGACATGCATAACAAAACACCTCATCTCGCTGAACACTGCGACGATAACAATCAGGAGATCCGGAGTAAGCGTAGCAAACTAAATCTTCAGATTCTAGGGCTGACGGCGATTCATCTTTTATTGCTTGCCAGTTAGGTTGGCTTATATCGAGTCAGCAGGCTAAGTCCCCGCATATTGCTTGGTCTGTTGATTCTGACGGCCTTGACGTGGCTTTGGTTGATCGTTACAGCGAGTCGACGCTTCGTCCTATGGAATGACCATGAGCGAAGGCATGAGGAAAATAACCACCTGCCTGGGCAGCACTAAGAACATCTCAGAGGATCTCAATATGAATATCTACGACAGAAAAAATGTTTCGCGGCGAACCCGGCGTTCGTATCTTATCGGTCTCCGCCATTGGCAGGAGAGCCTGATGCTGATGAGCTTGCTCACGCTCTTGTGCGTCCTCGCGTTGAATGATGCCAGTGTGGATGAGCAACTATTGCATCTATTGGATTGGTTAGGGACCAATTGCACCTGGTGTACAGTGCAACCGTATTGATGCATCAGCAGCCTTTGTTACTTTGCGGAAGTTCTTTTTCGGGAGTTAAATCGATCAGCGGATTCAGTTGTTCTGCAAATCTTGCAAAGGTAGTCGACCAATCATGAAATTCTGAAATTAACTCGTCAGCAGCCTCCCAGATGTCTGTTTCGTCAGGGTGAGCGACCAGTCTCGCACCATTGAGAACGGTATGTGTCAT
>NZ_CBXX010000074.1 GCF_000577615.1 Herbaspirillum sp. RV1423 | reverse complement strand
GAGAAAGACCCAGGATGAGCCCTCAAAATCCAGGTTTTTCGTTCCAATTCCGTGACGCCATGTAGGGTAAGGCAATCGGTCCAGTCGTCCCAGGAGGCATCTAGCGCCGCGCCGAACATAGGCAATGCGAACTCTAGATCGCCTTCTTCAAACGACGGTTGTCCTGCTTCCCATTCGGCAATGCCATACAAGGGCAACCGATGGCCGCGGCGCAGCAGGTACGGGTTACTGCATCCTTGCCATGTCATGCGCCAATAGACGAACACCAGGACCTGCGCTGTAGGTGCGGTTGATACACATTCACCCTTGAGCATGCGGCGATACCATAACCTTGATGGCTGACAGCATTTGCGCCATCGTGCGTTGACGTGCTGCCAGTAGTGGGTCACCAAGCTCTGGTGGTCCGCACTGTCCATCCAGCGCGAGCGCATGCCTGCTAACGGATCGCGCCCTAATCTGCCAAAAGAAATTGCCCGGATCGCCCCGCTCCGAGAAACGGAAGAGGTCTCATTATTGGCGTCAATCACGCCCTTGAACGTGGTCGGATCAGCTGCACGACGCTGTAAAAACACCAGCCATCGCGCCATCAGAGCAAAACCGGTGGGCGACATCCCGCTCGTGATGGGACAGCCGCTGCGGGACACCGGCAACTGTGGCGCCGCGCATGCTGGACAGTTGATTGGTCCATGTACTTTCGAGGTTCCAAAGTGGTACATCAACGGCTCCGCGCATCGGGAGCAGCGATCACGCAGCCGCATATCGTGCAGCGGGCAGCACGTGAACCAGCGCATTTGATGAATCACGAAGTGATAGCCAAGGCGAGCACAGACCGGGCAAATCCTCAGCTGCTCACTCATGAGCGGGTGCAGCGATTTGAGGACACCTCCCAGAAATGCCCCTCGGATCTGTTTTATGGGAACACCCATTTCCCGCCCTAGCACGAGTGCCGCCTGCGGTAAGCGCGCCGGCAGTAAAGATCGCGCGCCAGTCGACGGCACGCCCAGTAAGGCGGCCACCTCGAAAGCGGACAGCGCATTCGAGGCGGCCAGCTTAGTGCCCCATGCCCATGCGGTTTCGAAGGGCGCAAATAAGTGCGGCGCTAGCTTGAGTGCGGAGACGACGTTGATGCCAGCGTGCGGAATAACCAGCAGCGGCAGTGCCATGCGTCAGCTCCCCAGTCCGCGCGCATTGCGCTCAACCGCCTGTTCCGAAACGACGTAGCCGCAATGCTTCACGACTTCACTCCAGCGCTGTTCCCCCAACTTAAAATCGACCGCATCACGCGTGAGACCATCTAGCAGAACGGCCTCCACCGCGCGCGAAAAATATTCCATCGGAATTTCCACGGCGCCCGCCAAGGTAGCATTCTGGTGCGCCACGGCGAATGCGGCCCACAGCAAGGGTGCGCACATTTCCAGTCGCAATCCGGCATCGAACGCATACGGAAAGTAATATCGCGTAAAGCTCCAGCCGCTGCCCGGCGGGTATTCATGCTCGTCATAGCTCTTAAGACAGGTGGCGGCGTCCTCCATGCTGCACACGCCGCGAAAGCGCAGGGTTTCGACCATGAAGCGCTTGACGATCTGAGTGTCGCCCGACGCCTGAAAGCGGGCACGTTTATCGCATAGTTGCTCTTGGCCGAAGAGGAACGTTGTAAGGCGCACGCCGCTCTGTGCCAATTCGTCATGGACGTCCCGTAGCCATTCATACTCGTGCAAGGAATAGCGTTGCGCTTCGTCGCAAAAAAAGACTACCGTTGAACTACTTTGGGCTTCCGCAACCGCAAGCAAGCGATCATGCAAGGCCTTGCGTTTCCCGGAATTGCGACCGGCATCCGGTTCCGGATGACGCACGGCCCGCAGCAAGCAGGAAAAAAAAGCGCCTTCGCTACGGCTAACTTTGTGTTCGGCCTGCACATGAAAGGTCGGTACCGCTGGCAGCTCGCGTTGGATCAGCATGCGCAGATACTCAATCGCGTAAGTTTTTCCTAACCGGCTTTCGCCATAGATCAGCGCACCGGGAATCCGGTACTGCAGGCATTTTGACACCAGCATCCAACAGTTCTCGATGGCGGCCGTCGCGACGCGATAGGTACGCCTGGACAGTGGATGGCAGTCTCTGGCGATGGGGCGGTCAAACGGAGTTGGACGGCTCATTGGATCGGCGCCTTTGTATATTGACTTACCGGGAAAAAACCTGACCCGTACCAATGCTCAGGCTTCTCCCCTTTACTGGCGCCTTGGACTGCGCCGTAGTTGCCACGTCTGTGGCGGGCTTCAACACTGCGGGCGCATCCTTCCCAGGCGACTGTACCGGCCCGGGTGGGGCTTGCGGTACCGGCGATGCGTCGGCCACGGTGCGCCGTGCCGCTTCGGCTTTACTGGCCGAGCGACGCCGCTTGCCAGCCTTTTGTCTAAGGTAGTCGAGATAGCACTGCACCGGGTCGTCGTAACGCATAAAACGCAGCTTGCGTTCGCGCACAAGGGCCAGTATCTCCCTACGCATACGCAGAGTATGCGCAGTGTGACGCCAGGCACCTTGCACCTCGACGACATCTATCTCGCACCCATGGGCATCAAACACGCGAAGCGCACGAACATCGTCGGCATCAAAGTACAGTAGCACCGGTTGTCCTATTAAATCCGCCCGTGCCGCCAGTCTGTGACTGGTATACCGCGCACCGTAGAAATGAATGTAAGGGCGTTCTCCGCGCACGATACTGCCCCGCACATGTGCTTCATGTTGGTGCTGCAGCAGGCAGAGGTTGCGTCGCATAGGTTCGGCCAGCCAGCGCAGCACGATGCATTTTTCACGCACGAAATAGGCCAGCGTTTCCAGCGGCGTCTGCCCACCCAGGCCCGCATGCGGGCTGGCATTGTAGTTGGCGATGGCCACCGCGGTCAGCTCCATCAATTCGTCAAGCCGCACCACCGCCGGCACGCTCCCAGTCAATTCGGCGACACGCCGTCGCGGGTCGTCCACACTGGCACCGGTGGTCGCCGGCAGGCGATGAGCCAGGACCGATGCCAGAGTCCCGAAGAAGCGCTCGATATGCGGGCGCTCGTTCGGCTGGTAAGCCGGGCCGGCATGGGCGCCACATCCCACAATCTCGGTCAACACACGCAAGGTGTCCTGCGCGAGATTGGCGCGCGCGTTATCAAAGCGGAACATGCTCCAGAGTGCGTAGCCCAGTTCGGGAAGGCGCTCCGAGGGCATGCCGGCACCTGGCGCAAAGCGCAGGCCAGGAATGGTCAACGTCGGTGGCCTCCACGGCACCAGTGCCTGTTCCACGGTTTTGAGCACGTCAAAGCGGGTGTACTCTGCTTCAAGGGATATGTGATACCCCAAAACGGCGCGACTGCAGACATCAATGATGGTGAGTAGCCAGACCCGCTCGATGTTGAACGATTCTTCGACACCGGCGACCCGCTCAAAGACCACGCGCAGTTGCACGTCAATGCGATGACCATCGAATTCGACGGCATCGTACGGCAGCGCCGCCACCGACGGTAGGCGCTGCGCGTCAGGCCGTATACCGCCCGAGCGCTTCTCTGCTAGCGCTGCACCTGCCGCCGTTTCGAAGGTGCGCGTCGCCATGGCCTTCACTGCGGCGGCCAGACTACGGATACCTTGCTGCTTCTGAACCAGCGGATAGTCTCGCTCAGTCAGGCCGAGTTGCAGGCACAAGTGGTGAAAATGCTTGTGCAAGACGCTCAGCCCGTCAACAACAAGTCCTTTGCCACCCTGGCGGACAACTACCTGGTGCTCACGCAGTTTGCTTGTGATAAGCGCTTCAAGCTCAGGATGACGCCGCAGCAATTGAGAAAATACGCCAGCCTTACCCGCATTGCCAGGCCGGCCGATCTTCGCCGAGCGCTGATAGAATTTCACCCGTTCGTAAGGAATCAGCGCACGGAAGCCCTGTGCGCGTCCATCCGCATGGGTTTGCAGACAGCGCTCGTAAAGCCGGCGCACGGAACTAAAAGGGACGCCTGTGGCGTCAGCGATCGAGCGCACCGATTCGCGCCGACAATATCGCCTCACGGCGTCTTCACGCGCCCGATAAACCTCCTGTTGCTCAATGGGCAGCCTAGGCCAAGCAACTGTTGGCCAGGCACGGACATCCGCGCGATCAGTGGCGCCTGCGTCTAATCGATTCTTCATACCAATGCTCGTCGAAACACCGTACCGGGACCCAAGGGCAATAACCGTAATGCGTCTGCCTTGATGCTGCCCCGATGCAGAAGCATGAACACCGCCGTTCGCACCAGGACGATGTCATTGGGGAGAATAGGGAAAACGGAAAAAATCGGGCGCTAAGCCCTGTTACCGATTCTTGAAGTCCGCAGCGGCCGATATTTTTCTCATCAACCTTCTTGCTCTTCCTTCAAATGTAATATCCGGTCCCGTAGATGTGCTCCCAGACCAACGAGGACACGAAACTGCAGCATACTGGCGTCGGGGAGCTGCCAGGACCGCGCGCAACCTGTGTCGCCCGCTCCAGAAACACCGCATGCCAAAGAACGATGGCGCCCGTCACCAGGTTTAAGCCGCGGTCGCACATATCACCTAAGCGATGAATCAAGACCGCTCTGGCAAGCGCATTGCGCGACTGCTTGCCAAGCGTATCAGACTGTAACTTTCTGCAATACCACCAAGTTTCTCGTATTAAAAAAATACAGATCCTCGATTTCTAACGGTAGCCGCTAATCGGGCAGTGCTTCAAACGATGCCGAGCATTTTTATCAGGAAAAAACTGATGACTGCCAACGCCAGCAGCGACAACACGACAACTGCGGCGACCCGGCAACCGGCCCGCATGACTGAGCGCGCATCGACGCCGAGTCCGAGTGCGGCCATCGACATAATGGTGAGGAAATTCGCCGTCACGTGCATCGGCGCAATTGCCGCCTCTGGAATGGCGCCGAACGAGCGCAAGGTCAGCAGTAGCAAAAAGCCGACGATGAACCACGGGACCATATGCGACAGCGCAGGACGACGACCACCTTCGCGCCGACCAATCAGCGACAGTACCAGCACGACTGGGCCCAGCATCAGCACCCGCACCAGTTTCACCAAGGTGCCGATGTGGACGCTGCTAAGCGATATCGATGAGGTCGCGGCCAGCACCTGGGGCACCGCGTAGACGGTCAGCCCGGCAAAGACACCGAACTGCGTTGGTGAAAACGACAACAGTGACACCATTAGCGGCAGCACCAGCACCACGACAACGCCAAGCACGGCAGTGAAGGCGATCGCCGCAGCGACGTCCTTTCCATCCGCATCGATAACCGGGGCCACCGCGGCAATGGCAGAGTTACCGCAAATCGAATTGCCGCAGGCAATCAAGATGGCCATCTTGCGCGGCAGACCAAAAGCACGGCCAAGGGCAAAGCTGAGCGCAATCGCGATGGCGACCACTGCCGCGATGCCGCTCATCAGACCGATGCCGTTTTCGAGCAGTGCACCGGCGCTGACCGAAGCGCCCAGCAGCACGACCGCGATTTCCAGCAATAATTTCGCACCGACTTGGATGCCGTCTTCGAAGCGAGTATCGAGCCGATGCACCGTCCGCACGGCGGTGCCTAGAAGAATGGCCAGCACCAGGCTTTCGAGCCATGCGTGGCCAAATAAAGCGCTTTCGATGCTTTCCATTGTGTAAGCTGCCGCAGTCACCACAGCGCAAAGTGCCAAGCCTGGCAGCGCGTTGCGAACGAGTTTTAGTGGTTGCTTGATCATTTGCCGCTCCTGATTCTCGAATTCAATAAAACGATTATCAAGTCGACAGATTGTTATGTCTATCTTATAATATCTGACAGATCGTTAAATGGAATCGAACAATCAGATGACGCTAGAACAATTGCGGATTTTTGTTGAAGTCGCGGAGCGACAACATTTGACCCAGGCCGCAGCGGTGTTGGCCCTTACCCCTTCAGCAGTAAGTGCTTCGATTAAAGTCCTGGAAGAACGCTTTGGCACGGCCCTATTCAATCGCGTCGGCCGAGGCCTCGAGATCAGCGAAGCGGGCCGCATTTTCCTGATAGAAGCACGCCGCACGATCGCCAGCGCGCGGGCCGCCGAACTGACATTGGCCGAGCTGGGGGGAATGAAACGTGGCACGCTCACGATTCATGCGAGTCAGACGATCGCCAGCTATTGGCTACCCGAGTTCCTCGTGCAATTTCGCCAAGCGCATCCGGCGATCGCACTGAGCGTGACCATCGATAACACCCACAATGTCGCCCAAGCAGTGGTTCAGGGGGGCGCTGACCTGGGCTTTGTCGAGGGCGCCATCGACGAGCCGACTCTATCGGTCGATGCCATTGCCTCCGACCAGATCGTCGCTGTGGTCGCACCGCACCATCCATGGGCTTCAGGGAGGAGGCTGCTGCACGCGGATCTTCTCGCGGCACAATGGATCTTGCGCGAAAAGGGGTCCGGCACGCGCTCAGCGCTCGAGTGCGCACTTCAGGCGATGCATGTCGACTTCGATGCACTGGATATCGCACTCACATTGCCGTCCAACGAAGCGGTTCGCTCCGCTGTGATGGCCGGCGAGTTCGCCACCGCCATGTCGCAACTGGTCGTCGCCTCGCATCTGCGGGCAGGCTTGCTGGCGAAAGCAAACATCGACTTGCCGGCGCGCGCGTTCTACATGTTGCGCCATCCCGAACGGTACAAGACAAAGGCATCTCTGGCACTGGAAGCGATGATCCGCCTCTCCCAAATAGCGCGCGACGAAACGCCTGCGAAAATTAATTTGAAATAGATGGAATAAATTCGCCGCAGATCCGTTCACCTCGATAACACCCGTTTTTGCGTCCGACTGACCCAACCAGAGAGAATTTCATGAAACAAGCCACCTTCGCCGCCATCCTCGCTATCGCTTCGATCGGCAGCGCTGTCGCCAGCCCGTCGAGCGATGCTGCGCAGATTCACTTCAGCGCCATTGGCGCGGGCGACACATCCATCATCATGCGTGGCTATGCCGACAACGCCCAGCTGACATGGGTCGGCGGGCCGCTCGACGGCATGTACGCCGGCGCCGATGCCATTCGCGCCACCTGGGAAAAGTTCGGCAAGGCTGTCGGGCCGGCGCGCGTGACCGTGCTTGCTCTGGAGGAATCGGCGAACCCAAAGGGTGCGACGATCGTCGCCAAGGTGCAGTTCGAGGGCAAGGCACAGGTCAATGTGCGCTATGTACTGACCTACCGCGATGGCAAGCTGGTCAACGAAACCTGGCAGATTGATCCGAAACTGACCGCTGCAGCGTATTGATCAATCGACCACTACCCCAGTGACAGCCATGCCCAATTCTCGCGACCAGTTGCTGGCCTGCATTCCCCGTCTGCGCCGCTATGCGCGGGCATTGGTCGGCGATCGGTCAGGCGCCGACGACCTGGTGCAGGACACGGTCGAGCGCGGATGGGCGAGATTGACGTCATGGGAGGGTGGTAGCGATATGCGCGCATGGTTGTTCAGCATCATGCACAACCTGCGTATCGACCAGGTGCGGCGGCCATCCGTGCTAACTGAAACGCTCAACGAGGAGACATCGATGGCAACGGCACTCGGGAGTCCTTCAAGCGGACTCGAACTGCGCGACATGGAAACGGCCTTGCGTGCTCTGCCAGAGGAACAGCGTGAAATCCTGCTGTTGGTGGCCTTGGAAGAAATGAGTTACGACGACGTCGCGCAAACGCTCAAGATTCCCATCGGTACGGTCATGTCGCGCCTGTCGCGCGCGCGTGAAAAAATGCGCGCGAATATGGAAGGGAGAGCGTACATCGCCCCCTTGAAGGTGGTCAAATGAATACCCTACCCATCACGGAAGCCGACTTGCACGCCTTCGTCGACGGCAAGCTGCCTGCCGCGCGCCGACTCGAAGTCGACGCCTATCTGGCGCAGCGCCCGGAAGAGGCGGAGCGGCTGCGCGCCTATACAGCGCAAAACGAAGAACTGCGCGCGCTGTTCAATCCCGTGCTCGACGAAGCGGTGCCGGAGCGCTTAAGCGCAGCGCGACCGCGCCAGTGGCAATGGCAGCGGCTGGTAGCCGGTCTTGCCATCGCCCTGTTCAGCGGCACGACAGGGTGGTTACTGCATGGCCAGCAGGCAGGCGAGATTCAATACGCCCAAGGTGATTCCATGCAAGCCAGGCCGGCGCTGTACGTTGCCGGCCTGGCCCATCAGGCCGCAATCGCCCACGTTGTCTATAGCCCGGATGTCAAGCGGCCGGTGGAAATCGGGGCTGACCAGGAAGAGCAACTGGTGGCGTGGCTGTCCAAACGCCTCGGCACCGCAATTCGGCCACCCCGGCTGGGCAAACTCGGCTACGAGCTGATCGGTGGTCGCCTGCTGCCTGGCGCCCAGGGCGCGGTGGCGCAGTTCATGTACCACGACGCGACCGGACAGCGCCTCACCTTGTACGTGTCGACCGATCAGGCGCACAACAAGGACACGGGTTTTCGCTTCGCACAGGAGGGACCGGTGAATGTGTTTTATTGGATCGACGGCAAATTCGGCTATGCGCTGTCGGCTGGAACTAACAAGGCCGAACTGGCGCGCGTTGCCACCGCCGTGTACGACCAACTGGAGAAACCGTCATGACCCTGATCAACCGGCCTTTGTATTATCGACGCTTGGGCACGTTCGCCGTTGCCGCCCTCATTGGCGCTAGTGCGCTCGGACAGGCCATGCCCCACCATCATGGCCAGTCGGCAGCGGCAAAGCCCCCCGTATTTATCGCCAGCACGGCCAAGCCGTTTGCCGCGCTGATGGACGATGCCATGGCCGTCATGGATGACGGCATGAAGCGCGCGCCAATGAATGGCGTTGCGGAACATGATTTCGTGACGATGATGATTCCGCACCATCAGGGGGGCGTGCCGAGATAAGGGTAAAAATAGCTCATAACACTTTTGGTTATATGGCGCTTAAATTTTATATCGAAATACATATGGTGGTGGCCGGACAACGGTTTTTTCGGAGGAATGAGCATTTTTTTAAATTCATGT
>NZ_CBXX010000073.1 GCF_000577615.1 Herbaspirillum sp. RV1423 | reverse complement strand
TACACCATCGTGGTCGGCCTGATCATGCATGCGTTCATGAAGCACCTCGACTTCAGGCGCATCTACCCGATGCTGGTGGAAGCGGCGACGCTGTCGGGGGCGATCCTGCTGATCATCGGCATGGCCACCTCGATGGCCTGGGCGCTGACGCAGTCGGGCTTCTCGGCCAAGCTGGTGGCGCTGATGCAAGGCGTGCCGGGCGGCGGCATGGGCTTCCTGCTGATCACCATCGTCATCTTCATCGTGCTGGGCAGCATCCTGGAAGGCATTCCGGCCATCGTGCTGTTCGGCCCGCTGCTGTTCCCGGTGGCGCGTTCGCTGGGCATCCATGACGTGCATTACGCCATGGTGGTGATCCTGGCGATGGGCATCGGCCTGTTCGCGCCGCCCTTCGGCGTCGGCTTCTATGCCGCCTGCGCGATCGGCAAGGTATCGCCGGACAAGGTCTTCGGCCGCGTCTGGGGCTATCTGGCGGCGCTGTTCATCGCGCTGTTGGTGGTGGCTGCCGTACCGTGGATTTCCATCGGTTTCCTGGAACATTAACTTCAACCCATAACATCCAAAAACGGCGGCTTGCACCTTTCCTCCGCAAGTCGCCATCCTCACGGAGACAATATGAACCAAAAAGACAGCGGCGCCCGCGTGGCGCTCGTGACGGGCGGAGCCATGGGTATCGGCGCCGCAATTTCCCAACGCCTGGCGCGCGACGGCTTCACCGTCCTGGTCTCGGACATCAATCTGGACGCAGCCAGGGCCACTGCCGACAGGATCAATGCGGATGGCGGCCGTGCGGCACCGCTGGCGATGGACGTCAGCAAGGCGGAATCGATCGCGGCAGCCTTTGCCGACGTTGAAAAAGACTACGGTCGCTGCGATGTGCTGGTCAACAATGCCGGCGTCGCCAAGACCTTCCCGTTCCTCGAATATCCGCTCGACAACTGGTTGCTGACGATGAACATCAATCTCACCGGCGTGATGCTGTGCGGCCAGCACGCGGCGCGCATGATGGTGCGCCGCAAGTGGGGGCGCATCGTCAACATCTCGTCCGTGTCGGGCATCCGCGCCGGCACCGGCCGCACCGCCTACGGCACGTCCAAGGCCGCGGTCATCGGGCTGACCCGCCAGATGGCCATCGAACTGGCCGAACATGGCGTCACCGTCAACAGCGTCGCGCCGGGTCCGGTTGACACGCCGCTGACGCAAGCCGTGCATTCGCCGGAGACGCGCAAGAGCTTCACCGACGGCGTGCCGATGCATCGCTACGGCAGCACCGACGAAATCGCGGCGGCCGTGGCTTTCCTGGCGGCGGAGGATTCGTCTTACGTTACCGGCCATGTGGTGCCGGTGGACGGCGGCTTCGTGGCAGCCGGCATTCTCGACATCTGAGCGGAGCATTTCATGACGCGAGCAATGGAAGACAAGGTCGTCATCGTCAGCGGCGCCGGTTCGGTCGGTGAAGGCTGGGGCAACGGCAAGGCGGCAGCGGTGCTGTATGCGCGCGAAGGCGCGCGCGTGCTGGCGGTCGACCGCAATCTGCAGGCGGCGCAGGAAACCTGCGACCTGATCCGCGGCGAAGGCGGCGTGTGCGAGGTGGTCGCCGCCGACGTGTCGAGGACGCCCGACATCGAAGCCATAATGGAGGCCGCGCTCGACCATTTCGGCCGCATCGACGTACTGCACAACAACGTCGGCATCGCCGAAACGGGCGGTCCGGTCGAGGCCAGCGAAGAGAGTTGGAACCGCGTCATCGCCATCAACCAGACCAGCGTCTTCATGACCTGCAAATACGTCTTGCCGGTCATGGAAAAGCAAAAGAAGGGCGCCATCGTCAACATCTCGTCGCTGGCGGCGATTCGCTGGATCGGTTTTCCGTATGTGGCGTATTCGGCGTCCAAGGCGGCCATGCTGGCGCTGACCAAAAACATCGCCATGCAATACGCGCCGGCAGGCATCCGCGCCAATTGCGTGCTGCCGGGCCTGATGGATACGCCGATGATCCGTGAACCGCTCAAGGCCTCCTACGGCGGCGACATCGAAGAGATGCGCCGCAAACGCCATGCGCAATGCCCGATGGGACACATGGGCGATGCCTGGGACGTGGCGCACGCAGCCCTGTTCCTGGCGTCGGATGCGGCGCGCTATGTGACGGGTGTGGATCTGGTGGTCGACGGCGGGCTGAGCCTCAAGTGCGTCTGAAGTCAGGAACAATGCTCTGATTCGGAACTCAGGCCGGCTGGCCCAGCCTGAGTTTGGCCCACACTTCTTCCGCCGTCTGCACGAAGGTCTGGATGCAGGGATTGCGGTTGTCCTTGTTCCAGATCACGGCAACTTCGACCACGGGCGCATCGGCCAGCGGTTTGAAGACCGTGGTTTCCAGATGCATGGCCTGCATCGAGTTCGGCACCATCGCCACGCCCAGGCCTTCGCCGACCAGGTTGACGATGGTCTGCTGCAGGTTGGCTTCGAGCTTGATGCGCGGACGGAAGCCGGCGGCCAGGCAGCAGTTCACGATCAGGTCGTAGACCACCGGCGCAATCGCGCGCGGAATGCTGATGAAGGGATCGCCGGCCAGGTCTTCGGCTGAAATCTTTTCACGCGTGGCCAGCGGATGAGTCTTGGGCAGCACCGCCACCATCGGTTCCGAAAAGATGGTGCGGCTGTCCAGCCCGCTACAGTCCTCGGGGCGATACATAATGCCCACGTCGCGCTTTCCTTCCTTGATATCCACCGCCAGCAGGTTCGGCACATGCTCGGTCAGACGCATGTCGACCTCGGGATAATCGGCTGAATAATGGCGCGTCACCGACGGCAGGATGTTATACGCCGACGACATCATGAAGCCGACCAGCAGCGCGCCGCTCTTGCCGGCGCCGGTGCTGACCGCGTTACGTTTGGCGCGCTCCAGCGCATGAAAAATTTCAGCAGTGTCTCGGTAGAAATGTCTGCCCGCTTCGGTCAGTTGCACGCTGCGTTTGCTGCGGTCGAACAATTGCGCGCCGAGCTCCTTCTCGAGCGCCGCAATCTGGCGCGTGAGCGGCGGTTGCGAGATATGCAACTGCTCGGCGGCGCGGCCGAAATGCAGGGTTTCTGCTACGGTGCGGAAATAGGTGAGATGGCGCAGTTCTATCATCTGATACCTTTAAGGTATTAATTGTGTGTCTATATTGTATTGGAAGTTATCAGATAAGCTGGCTATTCTTTGCCGCAGAGTCAGCTTACTTGCGACTGGTTCATAGAAATCCCTTGCCGCCGGAGAGCGGCAAAGCGAATTTCAAAGGCGAGACCGGCCACGAACCGGATAATCGTCAGTCACATAAAAAAAGCAGTTCACAGACAGGAGACAAATCATGCCGACACCAACGGTAGCCTTCGCCACGGCGCGTAGATATGTCAACAGTACGCGCTATCGCTCGCTCGATGAACTCTGTGGCGGCGATCCGCAGATGCAGGACCTGATTGCGCGCGGCAAGCGCCTGATCGACAGGAACATCCCGATTTTGATTCTAGGTGAAACCGGCACCGGCAAGGAATATCTGTCGCGCGCGCTGCATGCCTACAGCGAACGCCGCGCCGCCGGCTGGGTGGCGGTCAACTGCGCCTCGATTCCCGAGAGCCTGGCCGAGAGCGAATTGTTCGGTTATTGCAAGGGCGCGTTTTCCGGCGCGCTGCCGGGCGGCATGAAGGGCAAGGTGCAGCAGGCCGATGGCGGCACGTTGTTCCTCGATGAAATCGGCGACATGCCGTTCGCTTTGCAAACGCGCTTGTTGCGCGTGCTGTCCGAGCGCGAAGTGATTCCGCTCGGCGCCGCGCATCCGGTCAGCGTCGATGTGCACCTGATCTGCGCCACGCATCAGGATCTGAAAACGCTGGTGGCGCAAGGGCGCTTCCGCGAAGATCTGTATTACCGCATCGCTGGCGGCGTATTGCGCCTGCCGTCGTTACGCGCGCGCGCCGACAAACGTCAGTTGATCATGCAGATGATCGCGGACGAAGTTCCGGGACAACATATCGACGAGCGCATCATCGCTCCGGCCGCCTTGCAGCGGATGCTGGCGTATCCGTGGCCGGGCAATCTGCGCCAGATGCATGCGGTGGTCCGCTATTGCTGCGCCGTCATGAACGGCGACCGCATCGAAGTCGGCGATCTGCCGGAAGATCTGATGGAATCGTCCGCGCCATCGGCGCCTGCATCCACGCATGACGAGGTGGTGAATATTTCTTCCGCCTCCAACGTCCGCCGCATCGCGCCACAAGCCGGTGCGACAGATATCCTTCCCCGCCAACCCGGTGGCCCGCTCGGGGACGAGCGCACGCGCGTTATCGATGCGCTGGTCGGCAGTCGCTGGAACATTTCCGCGGCCTCGCGGCAACTGGGAATGTGCCGCGCCTCGCTGTATCGAAAATTGCGCCAACTGGGCATCCCGCATGTGCGCGATCAGGCGATGCCGGCGCATCTCGCATCCTATGCTGCTTGATACGCCGCTTGATTGAAACCGGCGCTGCACATATAGTCGCTGTCGCCTTGCGTTGAACTGCAAGGCGAGCTGACTTTGCACAGCGCATCCATGACAAAACAGAAGAGCTCCGCTCCATTATTAAGGAAGATTTAGGAAAAATCATGAAAGTTTTTTACGACAAAGACGCAGACCTGTCCCTGATCAAAAACAAGAACGTGACCATCATCGGTTACGGTTCGCAAGGCCACGCGCATGCGCAAAACCTGAAGGATTCCGGCTGCAAGGTCACCGTCGGCCTGCGCAAGGACGGCGCCTCGTGGAACAAGGCCAAGAACGCCGGCCTGAACGTTGCCGAAGTCAACGACGCCGTCAAGGGCGCCGACGTCATCATGATCCTGCTGCCGGATGAAAACATCGGCCAGGTCTATGCCGAAAACGTCGCGCCGCACGCCAAGCAAGGCGCCACCGTCGCCTTCGCGCACGGCTTCAACATCCACTACGGCCAGGTCGTGCCGCGCGCCGACCTGGACATCATCATGATCGCGCCGAAGGCTCCGGGTCATACCGTGCGTTCGACCTACACCCAGGGCGGCGGGGTGCCGCACCTGATCGCCGTGTATCAGGACAAGTCCGGCACCGCGCGCGACGTTGCGCTGTCGTACGCCACCGCCAACGGCGGCG
>NZ_CBXX010000072.1 GCF_000577615.1 Herbaspirillum sp. RV1423 | reverse complement strand
GCTCTTAAACCTGCTATTGAGGCTTGTGGCATTTCTACTCTTTCTCAATCCCCAATGCTTGGCTTCCATAAGCAGATGGATAACCGCATCAAGCTCTTGGAAGAGATTCTGTCTTTTCGTATGCAGGGCGTTGAGTTCGATAATGGTGATATGTATGTTGACGGCCATAAGGCTGCTTCTGACGTTCGTGATGAGTTTGTATCTGTTACTGAGAAGTTAATGGATGAATTGGCACAATGCTACAATGTGCTCCCCCAACTTGATATTAATAACACTATAGACCACCGCCCCGAAGGGGACGAAAAATGGTTTTTAGAGAACGAGAAGACGGTTACGCAGTTTTGCCGCAAGCTGGCTGCTGAACGCCCTCTTAAGGATATTCGCGATGAGTATAATTACCCCAAAAAGAAAGGTATTAAGGATGAGTGTTCAAGATTGCTGGAGGCCTCCACTATGAAATCGCGTAGAGGCTTTGCTATTCAGCGTTTGATGAATGCAATGCGACAGGCTCATGCTGATGGTTGGTTTATCGTTTTTGACACTCTCACGTTGGCTGACGACCGATTAGAGGCGTTTTATGATAATCCCAATGCTTTGCGTGACTATTTTCGTGATATTGGTCGTATGGTTCTTGCTGCCGAGGGTCGCAAGGCTAATGATTCACACGCCGACTGCTATCAGTATTTTTGTGTGCCTGAGTATGGTACAGCTAATGGCCGTCTTCATTTCCATGCGGTGCACTTTATGCGGACACTTCCTACAGGTAGCGTTGACCCTAATTTTGGTCGTCGGGTACGCAATCGCCGCCAGTTAAATAGCTTGCAAAATACGTGGCCTTATGGTTACAGTATGCCCATCGCAGTTCGCTACACGCAGGACGCTTTTTCACGTTCTGGTTGGTTGTGGCCTGTTGATGCTAAAGGTGAGCCGCTTAAAGCTACCAGTTATATGGCTGTTGGTTTCTATGTGGCTAAATACGTTAACAAAAAGTCAGATATGGACCTTGCTGCTAAAGGTCTAGGAGCTAAAGAATGGAACAACTCACTAAAAACCAAGCTGTCGCTACTTCCCAAGAAGCTGTTCAGAATCAGAATGAGCCGCAACTTCGGGATGAAAATGCTCACAATGACAAATCTGTCCACGGAGTGCTTAATCCAACTTACCAAGCTGGGTTACGACGCGACGCCGTTCAACCAGATATTGAAGCAGAACGCAAAAAGAGAGATGAGATTGAGGCTGGGAAAAGTTACTGTAGCCGACGTTTTGGCGGCGCAACCTGTGACGACAAATCTGCTCAAATTTATGCGCGCTTCGATAAAAATGATTGGCGTATCCAACCTGCAGAGTTTTATCGCTTCCATGACGCAGAAGTTAACACTTTCGGATATTTCTGATGAGTCGAAAAATTATCTTGATAAAGCAGGAATTACTACTGCTTGTTTACGAATTAAATCGAAGTGGACTGCTGGCGGAAAATGAGAAAATTCGACCTATCCTTGCGCAGCTCGAGAAGCTCTTACTTTGCGACCTTTCGCCATCAACTAACGATTCTGTCAAAAACTGACGCGTTGGATGAGGAGAAGTGGCTTAATATGCTTGGCACGTTCGTCAAGGACTGGTTTAGATATGAGTCACATTTTGTTCATGGTAGAGATTCTCTTGTTGACATTTTAAAAGAGCGTGGATTACTATCTGAGTCCGATGCTGTTCAACCACTAATAGGTAAGAAATCATGAGTCAAGTTACTGAACAATCCGTACGTTTCCAGACCGCTTTGGCCTCTATTAAGCTCATTCAGGCTTCTGCCGTTTTGGATTTAACCGAAGATGATTTCGATTTTCTGACGAGTAACAAAGTTTGGATTGCTACTGACCGCTCTCGTGCTCGTCGCTGCGTTGAGGCTTGCGTTTATGGTACGCTGGACTTTGTAGGATACCCTCGCTTTCCTGCTCCTGTTGAGTTTATTGCTGCCGTCATTGCTTATTATGTTCATCCCGTCAACATTCAAACGGCCTGTCTCATCATGGAAGGCGCTGAATTTACGGAAAACATTATTAATGGCGTCGAGCGTCCGGTTAAAGCCGCTGAATTGTTCGCGTTTACCTTGCGTGTACGCGCAGGAAACACTGACGTTCTTACTGACGCAGAAGAAAACGTGCGTCAAAAATTACGTGCAGAAGGAGTGATGTAATGTCTAAAGGTAAAAAACGTTCTGGCGCTCGCCCTGGTCGTCCGCAGCCGTTGCGAGGTACTAAAGGCAAGCGTAAAGGCGCTCGTCTTTGGTATGTAGGTGGTCAACAATTTTAATTGCAGGGGCTTCGGCCCCTTACTTGAGGATAAATTATGTCTAATATTCAAACTGGCGCCGAGCGTATGCCGCATGACCTTTCCCATCTTGGCTTCCTTGCTGGTCAGATTGGTCGTCTTATTACCATTTCAACTACTCCGGTTATCGCTGGCGACTCCTTCGAGATGGACGCCGTTGGCGCTCTCCGTCTTTCTCCATTGCGTCGTGGCCTTGCTATTGACTCTACTGTAGACATTTTTACTTTTTATGTCCCTCATCGTCACGTTTATGGTGAACAGTGGATTAAGTTCATGAAGGATGGTGTTAATGCCACTCCTCTCCCGACTGTTAACACTACTGGTTATATTGACCATGCCGCTTTTCTTGGCACGATTAACCCTGATACCAATAAAATCCCTAAGCATTTGTTTCAGGGTTATTTGAATATCTATAACAACTATTTTAAAGCGCCGTGGATGCCTGACCGTACCGAGGCTAACCCTAATGAGCTTAATCAAGATGATGCTCGTTATGGTTTCCGTTGCTGCCATCTCAAAAACATTTGGACTGCTCCGCTTCCTCCTGAGACTGAGCTTTCTCGCCAAATGACGACTTCTACCACATCTATTGACATTATGGGTCTGCAAGCTGCTTATGCTAATTTGCATACTGACCAAGAACGTGATTACTTCATGCAGCGTTACCATGATGTTATTTCTTCATTTGGAGGTAAAACCTCTTATGACGCTGACAACCGTCCTTTACTTGTCATGCGCTCTAATCTCTGGGCATCTGGCTATGATGTTGATGGAACTGACCAAACGTCGTTAGGCCAGTTTTCTGGTCGTGTTCAACAGACCTATAAACATTCTGTGCCGCGTTTCTTTGTTCCTGAGCATGGCACTATGTTTACTCTTGCGCTTGTTCGTTTTCCGCCTACTGCGACTAAAGAGATTCAGTACCTTAACGCTAAAGGTGCTTTGACTTATACCGATATTGCTGGCGACCCTGTTTTGTATGGCAACTTGCCGCCGCGTGAAATTTCTATGAAGGATGTTTTCCGTTCTGGTGATTCGTCTAAGAAGTTTAAGATTGCTGAGGGTCAGTGGTATCGTTATGCGCCTTCGTATGTTTCTCCTGCTTATCACCTTCTTGAAGGCTTCCCATTCATTCAGGAACCGCCTTCTGGTGATTTGCAAGAACGCGTACTTATTCGCCACCATGATTATGACCAGTGTTTCCAGTCCGTTCAGTTGTTGCAGTGGAATAGTCAGGTTAAATTTAATGTGACCGTTTATCGCAATCTGCCGACCACTCGCGATTCAATCATGACTTCGTGATAAAAGATTGAGTGTGAGGTTATAACGCCGAAGCGGTAAAAATTTTAATTTTTGCCGCTGAGGGGTTGACCAAGCGAAGCGCGGTAGGTTTTCTGCTTAGGAGTTTAATCATGTTTCAGACTTTTATTTCTCGCCATAATTCAAACTTTTTTTCTGATAAGCTGGTTCTCACTTCTGTTACTCCAGCTTCTTCGGCACCTGTTTTACAGACACCTAAAGCTACATCGTCAACGTTATATTTTGATAGTTTGACGGTTAATGCTGGTAATGGTGGTTTTCTTCATTGCATTCAGATGGATACATCTGTCAACGCCGCTAATCAGGTTGTTTCTGTTGGTGCTGATATTGCTTTTGATGCCGACCCTAAATTTTTTGCCTGTTTGGTTCGCTTTGAGTCTTCTTCGGTTCCGACTACCCTCCCGACTGCCTATGATGTTTATCCTTTGGATGGTCGCCATGATGGTGGTTATTATACCGTCAAGGACTGTGTGACTATTGACGTCCTTCCCCGTACGCCGGGCAATAATGTTTATGTTGGTTTCATGGTTTGGTCTAACTTTACCGCTACTAAATGCCGCGGATTGGTTTCGCTGAATCAGGTTATTAAAGAGATTATTTGTCTCCAGCCACTTAAGTGAGGTGATTTATGTTTGGTGCTATTGCTGGCGGTATTGCTTCTGCTCTTGCTGGTGGCGCCATGTCTAAATTGTTTGGAGGCGGTCAAAAAGCCGCCTCCGGTGGCATTCAAGGTGATGTGCTTGCTACCGATAACAATACTGTAGGCATGGGTGATGCTGGTATTAAATCTGCCATTCAAGGCTCTAATGTTCCTAACCCTGATGAGGCCGTCCCTAGTTTTGTTTCTGGTGCTATGGCTAAAGCTGGTAAAGGACTTCTTGAAGGTACGTTGCAGGCTGGCACTTCTGCCGTTTCTGATAAGTTGCTTGATTTGGTTGGACTTGGTGGCAAGTCTGCCGCTGATAAAGGAAAGGATACTCGTGATTATCTTGCTGCTGCATTTCCTGAGCTTAATGCTTGGGAGCGTGCTGGTGCTGATGCTTCCTCTGCTGGTATGGTTGACGCCGGATTTGAGAATCAAAAAGAGCTTACTAAAATGCAACTGGACAATCAGAAAGAGATTGCCGAGATGCAAAATGAGACTCAAAAAGAGATTGCTGGCATTCAGTCGGCGACTTCACGCCAGAATACGAAAGACCAGGTATATGCACAAAATGAGATGCTTGCTTATCAACAGAAGGAGTCTACTGCTCGCGTTGCGTCTATTATGGAAAACACCAATCTTTCCAAGCAACAGCAGGTTTCCGAGATTATGCGCCAAATGCTTACTCAAGCTCAAACGGCTGGTCAGTATTTTACCAATGACCAAATCAAAGAAATGACTCGCAAGGTTAGTGCTGAGGTTGACTTAGTTCATCAGCAAACGCAGAATCAGCGGTATGGCTCTTCTCATATTGGCGCTACTGCAAAGGATATTTCTAATGTCGTCACTGATGCTGCTTCTGGTGTGGTTGATATTTTTCATGGTATTGATAAAGCTGTTGCCGATACTTGGAACAATTTCTGGAAAGACGGTAAAGCTGATGGTATTGGCTCTAATTTGTCTAGGAAATAACCGTCAGGATTGACACCCTCCCAATTGTATGTTTTCATGCCTCCAAATCTTGGAGGCTTTTTTATGGTTCGTTCTTATTACCCTTCTGAATGTCACGCTGATTATTTTGACTTTGAGCGTATCGAGGCTCTTAAACCTGCTATTGAGGCTTGTGGCATTTCTACTCTTTCTCAATCCCCAATGCTTGGCTTCCATAAGCAGATGGATAACCGCATCAAGCTCTTGGAAGAGATTCTGTCTTTTCGTATGCAGGGC
>NZ_CBXX010000071.1 GCF_000577615.1 Herbaspirillum sp. RV1423 | reverse complement strand
ACGTCCAGCCTGGCGGCCACGCGCGGCAGGATGTTCTTGCCGTAGGCGGTGGCGGGGGCAAGGATGTGACTGTAGTCCTTGGCAATGGCCAGGGCTTGTTCGGCAACGTTCTCGGCCAGTCCGTCGGCGAATTGCGGCGCGTCGGCCAGCAGGACCTTGGTCACGCCGGCAATCTGCGCGGCGGCATCGGCGGCCGCTTTGGCGTTGTGGCCGGCGATCAGGATGTGGACCTCGCCGCCGGCCTGTTGTTGCGTCTGTATTGCGGCGGTGACGGTGTTCAATGTGCTGCCCTTCAGGCTGACATTGTCGTGTTCTGCAATGACAAGTGCGGTCATGTCGTCTCTTCCTTAAATGACTTTGGCTTCGTTTTTGAGCTTGGCCACCAGCGTGGCCACGTCCGACACTTTCACGCCCGCGCTGCGCTTGGGCGGCTCGGTGACTTTCAGCGTCTTCACGCGCGGGGCGACGTCGACACCCAAGTCTTCCGGCTTGACGATGTCGAGCGTCTTCTTCTTGGCTTTCATGATGTTGGGCAGGGTGACGTAGCGCGGCTCGTTCAGGCGCAGGTCGGTGGTCACGATGGCGGGCAGGGTCAATGCCAAGGTTTCCAGGCCGCCGTCGACTTCACGCGTCACGGAGACCTTGCCGTCTTCCAGCACGACCTTGGAGGCGAACGTCGCTTGCGGCCAGCCCAGCAAGGCTGCCAGCATCTGGCCGGTCTGGTTGCTGTCGTCGTCGATGGCTTGCTTGCCGAGGATGATCAGTTGCGGCTGTTCCTTGTCGGCCAGGGTTTTCAGCAGCTTGGCCACGGCCAGCGGTTGCAGGTCCAGATCAGGGGAGGTTTCCACCAGGATGCCGCGGTCGGCGCCGATGGCCATCGCGGTGCGCAGGGTTTCCTGGCATTGCGTCACGCCGCAGGAAACAGCGATCACTTCGGTGACCTTGCCCGCTTCCTTCAGCCGCGTGGCTTCTTCCACCGCAATTTCGTCGAACGGGTTCATCGACATCTTGACGTTGGCGATGTCCACGCCGCTGCCGTCGCTCTTGACCCGTACTTTCACGTTGTAATCTACTACCCGCTTCACGGGGACTAATACTTTCATGCTTGCCGGTCTCCACAATGTTCAAAGACGCGACGTCACTATTTTTACGCGTGGCGAAACACCATGCGGACATCGCACGGACCGAAGTATTGGCCGATTGAAGCGCGCCCGCAAACGATAAGAATGAATGACCTTGTGCGCGGATGTCATCATCTCGCGTTTTTTTCGGCGCGCAAGGAATGTATTCTGCAATGCTTTTTTAAGTGCAATGCAGCAAAAAAATCAAGAGATGGATTCTGTGTATCGGTATAAAACCTAATGGCAGAAAGGCTTTGCGCAGCATCGGAAAAATCCGCGCAAGGCAGTTGATTCCAAATCGGCACAACTTCATTACTATTATTCGTTTGCCACCAGCACTCCAAAAAAACAATAATTTTTCATCGATGACAAAGAACGACGAAATTTTATTTTTTAAGGAGCCACGCATGGCGCAGCGCTATCAGTTATTCATCAACAACGAGTGGGTCGATCCGCTCTCCGGCCAGTGGTTCGATTCCCTCGATCCTTTCAGCGGCGAAGCATGGGCTGAAGTTCCGCGCGCCAACAAGGCCGACGTCGATCGTGCCGTCGAAGCGGCGTCGGCGGCGATGGAAGGTCCATGGGGCAAGATGTCGGCCACCGATCGCGGCCTGCTGCTGCACAAGCTGGGCAGCCTGATCGAGAAGCACGCCGATACGCTGACGCTGGCCGAGAGCCGCGACAATGGCAAGCTCAAGAGCGAAGTCGGCGGCCAGGTGCGCTACATGGCCAAATATTTCTATTACTACGGCGGCCTCGCCGACAAGATCCAGGGCGCGGTCATCCCGATGGACAAGCCCAAGGTGTTCAACTATACCCGCTATGAACCGATCGGCGTGGTCGCCACGATCACCCCGTGGAATTCGTCGCTGCTGTTGACGGCATGGAAAGTCGCACCGGCGCTGTGCGCGGGCAATACCATCATCGCCAAGCCGTCCGAACATACTTCCGTGTCGATGTTCGAGCTGGCGAAGCTGTTTGTCGAAGCCGGCTTCCCGCCGGGCGTGTTCAACGTCATTACCGGTTTCGGCGCCGAAGTCGGCGAACCGCTGG
Organism: Herbaspirillum sp. RV1423; assembly: GCF_000577615.1. Classification (GTDB taxonomy): domain Bacteria; phylum Pseudomonadota; class Gammaproteobacteria; order Burkholderiales; family Burkholderiaceae_D; genus Herbaspirillum. Next base: position 4,938 of record NZ_CBXX010000071.1, on the reverse strand, counting down.
TGACGCATCCGAAGGTGCCGCGCATCGCTTTCACCGGCGGCGACGAAGGCGGCCGCAAGGTCAACGTGCTCGGCGCCCAGCACTTCAAGCGCGTGTCGCTGGAACTGGGCGGCAAGTCGCCGCACATCATTTTCGACGACGCCGATCTGACGCGCGCCGCCAACGGTGTGATCACCGGCATCTTCTCGGCCGGCGGCCAGACTTGCATGGCGGGCTCGCGCCTGCTGCTGCAGGAAGGCATCCACGATGAATTCGTCGAACGCCTGGTGGCCATTGCCAGCAAGGCCAAGCTGGGCGACCCGACCCTGCCGGACGTGCAGGTCGGTCCGGTGGCGACGCGTCCGCAGTTCGAGAAGGTGATGGAATACATCGGCATCGCCAAGAACGAAGGCGCGCGTTGCGTCTTCGGCGGCAACGCCCGCACCGGCGAAGGCTTTGGCGCCGGTCAGTTCGTCGAGCCGACGATTTTCGTCGATGTCAGCAACGACATGCGCATCGCCCAGGAAGAAGTGTTCGGCCCGGTGTTGTCGGTGATCAAGTTCAAAGACGAAGAAGACGCGATCCGCATCGCCAACGACATCCGTTTCGGACTGGCGTCGGGCGTCTGGACCACCAGCCTGCATCGCGCCATGCTGATGTCGTCGCGCATCAAGGCCGGCACCGTGTGGATCAACAACTACCGTTCCACCAGCTTCACCACGCCGTTCGGCGGCTACAAGGACAGCGGCATGGGGCGCGAGGGCGGCATCGAAGCGGTCAAGGAATATCTGGAGACCAAGAGCGTGTGGATCTCGACCGACCTCGACATGCCCGATCCGTTCATCCGGAAGTACTAAGCACTGTATAAGACCCCGGACGCGCCCGTCGCGCTGAGGTATAACATGGCCGACGCAAGCAGGGGGCCATGAAGAGACAAGGCGCCGGCCGGCATGGCAGTGGAGACGGGCCGGCGCCGCAACAGAACAGGTGTGCAACATGAATACACAATCGGGAAATTCCGCGAACTGGGATCTGCTGGTCATCGGCAGCGGCATCTCCGGCTTGTCGGCGGCGGTGTCGGCGGCCACGGCGGGAGCGCGCGTGCTGGTGCTGGAGCGTTCGGTGCGTGAAGAGTTCGGCGGCAACACGCGCTGGACCGAATCCTATTTCCGGATGAAAAGCGACAGCGAAGTCAGCGACGATTTCGAAGAGCGTCTGATCAGCAATGCCGGCTACAACCTCGATCCGAACATCGTTCAGGAAGTCTCGGGCGAATACGCCAATTGGCCTTCCTACGTCAAGGCGCACGGCATGCCCGATCCGGAGCTGATTTCGACCTTGTCGGAACAGGCCGGCCCGACCGTGCAATGGCTCAAGGGTTTCGGCGTGCGTTTCGACACGCTGCCGACTTACTTCGTGACCGCCGCGGCGCCGCGCCTGATGCCGGTCGGCGGCGGCCTGGCGATGATCGAAGCCTTGCTGGCGCATGCGCAAAAGATCGGCGTCGAGTTCCGTTATCAAACCACCGCGACGAAGATGGAACGCGGCGTCGACGATATTTTCGGCGTCACGGTCACCGGTCCGGACGGCCGGCAGGAAGCGCTGTACGCGACCAACGTGATGATCGCGTCGGGCGGCTTCGAAGGCAATCCCGAAATGTTGACGCAATACCTAGGCGACAGCGCCAAGTTCGTGCGCCCGGTTGCCCGCGGCGGCTATTACAACCGCGGCGAAGGCATCCGCATGGCGCTGGCCGCCGGCGCGGCGCCGGCGGGCGATTTCGGCTCCTATCATGCGGAGCCGCTCGATCCGCGCTCGGGAGCGACCGAAGCGCTGGTGATGAATTTCACTTACGGCGTGCTGATCAACAAGCGCGGCAAGCGCTTCCTGGATGAAGCGCCGGGACCGGTCGATGTGCACTACGACCATATCTCGCGCGACATCGGCTACCAGCCCGACGGCATCGCCTATGTGGTGTTCGACCAGCGCATCCACGACGTGCCGAACTGGAAGAAGAGCATCCGCACCGACCAGCCGGCGATCCAGGCCGACACGCTGGAGCAGTTGGCCGAGGCTTGCGGCTTGCCGGCAGCACCTTTCCTGCGCACCATCGAGGAGTACAACGCGGCCTGCCGGGATGGTGAGTTCAAGCCGCTGGAAGCCGATGGACTGGCGACGCAGGGATTGGACATCAACAAGTCGAACTGGTCGCGTCCGATCAATGCAGGGCCGTTTTATGCCTATCCGATCATTCCCGGCATCTGCTTCACCTACGGCGGCGTGAAGACCAACAAGCAGTCGCAAGTCATCGATCAGGATGGTCGGCCTATTCCGGGTTTGTATGCGGCGGGCGAGGCTGCCGGTTTGTACTATCAGGTTTATACGGGGGCGACGTCCGTCATGCGCGGCGCGGTATTCGGCAAGATCGCAGGCGAACATGCGGCGGCCGGTCTGCGTGCCAAGGTTCGCTAGCGGCTGTTGCTGCCAATAGCGCTGCACCAGAGAGTTTCGATGTATGTAAAACAAGAGAGCGATGACTTGCATTGTCATCGGGAGCAGCTCGCGCCTGCGCTTGCTGCGGGCTGCCCGATTGCAGCGCAAGGCTTCATTTTTCCAATCAGGAGACCATCATGAACATCAAGCACGTCCTCAAGTATCCCGGCAGTTCCCTGGCGCTCAAGGCAATCAGCGCGGCCGTCTGTTCCGCCCTGTTGTACGGCAACGCCGCCGCCCAGCCGCAAGGCATTTCCGACAACGTCGTGCGTATCGGCGTGTTGACCGATCTGAGCGGCACTTTCTCTGATTTCGCCGGCAAGGGCGCAGTGGAAGCGGTCAAGATGGCGGTCGAGGATTTCGGCGGGAAGGTCAACGGCAAGCCGATCGAAGTGATTTCGGCCGATCACTTGAACAAGGCCGACATCGCCGCTTCGACGGCGCGCGAATGGATCGACCAGCGCAAGGTCGACATGATCACCGACATTTCCGGTTCGGCCACTGCGCTGGCGACCATCAAGGTGGCGGCGGAGAAGAAACGCATCGCCATCGTCACCGGCGGCGGCACCACGCGCGTAACCAACGAAGATTGCACGCCGTACAGCCTGCATTACAACCACGACACCGCGGCGATGGCCAACGTCGCCGGCAAGTACATCGTCAAGCAGGGCGGCAACACCTGGTACTTCCTGACGGCCGACTATTCGTTCGGCTATTCGCTGCAGGCCGACACCACCGCCGTGGTGGAGGCCAACGGCGGCAAGGTGGTGGGCGTGGTCAAGCATCCGTTCAATACCTCGGACTTCTCATCTTATCTGGTGCAAGCGCAATCGAGCGGCGCCAAGATCATCGGCCTGGCCAATGCCGGCGCCGACACCATCAACTCGATCAAGACCGCGTCCGAATTCGGCATGCTCAATTCCGGCAAGCAGAAGTTCGCCGGCCTGCTGATGTTTATCAACGATGTTCATGCGCTCGGCCTGAAAGCCGCGCAAGGTCTGTACATCACCGAAGCCTTCTACTGGGACACGAATGACGAGACGCGCAAATGGTCCGAGCGTTTCTACAAGCGCATGGGCAAGATGCCTTCCTCGATCCAAGCTGCGGATTATTCCTCGACCATGCAGTACCTGAATGCGATCAAGGCGACCGGCACCGACGATGCGGATGTGGTGATCAAGAAGATGAAGGAAACGCCGGTCAACGACTTCTATACCAAGAACGGCAAGATCCGCGCCGACGGCCTGCTGGTGCATGACATGTACCTGATGCAGGTGAAGACGCCGGCCGAGTCGAAGAAGCCGTGGGACTACTACAATGTGCGCGCCGTCGTGCCGGGCGACGAGGCTTATCCCTCGCTGGCCAGCGGTAGCTGCACGTTTGCCAAGAAACAATGATGGAGCGGGCCGTCGATGCGTAGGAAGATTCCCAGCATCACTGCATTGATGGCCTTTGAAGCGGCGGCGCGTTATCAGAGTTTTTCGCGCGCGGCGGACGCGCTGTCGCTGACGGAAGGCGCGATCAGCCGCCAGATCGCGGGGCTGGAAGAATTCCTCGCCTTGCGCTTGTTCCATCGCGTGAAGAAGCGCGTACAACTGACCGATATCGGCAAGGCTTATTTCGTGCACGTGCGCGAAGACCTCAACCGGCTTGAGCGCAATACACTGAGCGCGATGGCTTACCAGGACGGCCAGCAGATTCTTGAGCTGGCGGTGATCCCGACGTTCGCGACCAAGTGGCTGATCCCGAGGCTATCGGAATTCAGCCGCTTGTATCCGGAGATCGTGGTCAACCTGAGCGAACGCGCGCTGCCCTTCCTGTTTGGCGATTCGGTGTTCGATGCCGCCGTGCATTACGAACATCCGGCCTGGGCCGGCAACGCGCAGGAACTGCTGTTCGAGGAGGAACTGGTGCCGGTGTGCAGTCCGCAACTGCTGGGCGGAAAGACGTTGCTCAGCGTCGACGAGCTGGCCGCTTATCCGCTGCTGCACAAGAACACGCGCGAGGACGCCTGGCGCCACTGGTTCGACATGCAGGGTTGCCAGGGAATCAATCCGATCGGCGGACCGCGCCACGACCTGTTCTCTATGATCATCCAGGCGGCCTGTTACGGTAGGGGCATCGCGCTGGTGCCGCGTCTGTATGTCGAGGATGAGTTGAGAAGCGGCGCCTTGCTGATACCGATAGATCGTCCGATTCGCGGACTGAAGAAGTATTGCGTGGTGTATCCCGAGCATGAGGAGGCATCGCCGACGCTCAAACTGTTCATCGACTGGCTGATGCGGGCAGCACAGGGACAGCGGCGGGATTAATTGAAAGACATCATGGACATCATTCTGGAGACAAAAAACCTGACGAAGGAATTCAAGGGTTTCACGGCGGTGAGCGCGGTCAATCTGCAAATCGAGCGCGGCCACATCCATGCGCTGATCGGACCGAACGGCGCCGGCAAGACCACCTGTTTCA
>NZ_CBXX010000070.1 GCF_000577615.1 Herbaspirillum sp. RV1423 | reverse complement strand
CGATTACCGCAAAAACCGCTATTGCAAAATCATGCAAAATCGCGCATCCTTGCACCCCAGTTTGAGCCCCTGATTTGATTGGTCCAAGTGGCGCCATTACGCCGAAAACGGGTGGCGTCTTAATGCCGGTAATTCACAAACGGTCTACCCAGACCACCCCCGCGCCAGTGCTAGCTTTGCGTACCGTCACTTATTGCACTGAAAACGAGGAGACCCCTGTATGCGCTGCACGCGCCCGAGGCAGAGTGCATCGCCAAGGGCAAAGCCAGAACGCCCTACGAGTTCGGCGTGAAAGTGTCCATCGCAGTGACGGCCAAAGAGGGCCTGGTGGTGGGCATGCGCTCCATGCCCGGCAACCCGTATGACGGCCACACGGTGGACAGCCAGCTCGAGCTGGTCGAGATCCTCACCGGCCACACACCCAAGATCGCGCTGGCCGACCGTGGCTACCGCGGTGTCGAGCCCGCGTGTTGGGCGCGACTGCTGATCAGTCATACGCGCAAGTTGCCCAAGCGGCTGAAGAAGCTGCTCAAGCGGCGTCAGGTGGTCGAGCCCATGATCGGACACATGAAGGCCGACGGCCTACTGGGCAAGAACTGGCTCAAGGGCGCGGGTGGCGACGCGCTGCACGCTCTGCTGTGCGGCGCCGGGCACAACTTGCGGATGATCCTGCGGCACCTGCGGGTGCTTTATTGCGCCTTGCTCGGACTGATCGCCATGACCGCCACGCTGGCCTTGCCGGCACCCACGTCAACATCGCCGCTCACCGCCTTGACTTCGCGCCGCTCCGCGCTGGCTCGCGGCTAAAACGAGTTGTTCAGGGCCGACTGGGTAGGAGTGGTCGGCAACGGGGCAAGTTAGCGATCGCGGTCGAGTGCCATCAAAGAATTGACCGACCTCTACCCGTGCTGGCCTGCACGCCCACAGTGTCTTCCATCATCCAGGGTGACCCGCCAGGGTCATGACAGTTAGCCCGATTCAACTGCGCCAGGTGCCCAGAAGGTCGGCAATTTCAACGAGCGCTGGGAAGCCCAGGTCCTGACGGACAAGCGTGCGGCGGTGCTCGATGCGTGCAAGCACTGCGGCAATGTCGAGTTCGCCCGTTTGGGGCCCGCTGGAGGAGCAGATCGAAGCACTGCGTGCCGCGAAAGTGGGCGGATGAAACGAGAGGTTAATGGCATCTCAAGACTCGGCGGTGAAGCCCACGCGTCTGACAACTTCCCACCACTTTTCATGTTGTTTTCGCAGGCTGGACGCCATGGCCTGCGGCGTTAAGCTGTGTGCTACCAAGCCCAGGGAGGCAAGAGCCTCCGCAACCGCCTTGCGATTGACGGCTTCGGCAACCATTTGATGAAGGCGTGAAACGGTTTGGGGCGAAACGCCTGATGGAGCAAAAAAGCCGAGCCACTGATCGCCAGCGGGGTAGTCTGCACCGAACTTTTGCTCTGCAAATGTGGGAGTGTCGGGCGTGAAGGGTGTTCGCTGCGGCCCAGAGGTTGCGATGATGCGCAATTTCCCCGCCTTTTGGAAAGACAAGAACGTCCCCGTAGGCGCAGCCATGCATGCAATCTGCCCACCGATCAGATCGGTAACTCCAGGCGCGGCGCCACGATAAGCCACGTGCCTGAGATAGACGCCAGCCTCCTTGGCTACCAGCGCCCCCAAGAGATGCAATGGTGTACCGGTACCGGGAGATCCGAAACTTGCGTGTTCAGGGTGCTCCTTGGCCCAGGCCAGGAAATCCCGGAGCCCACGCACGGAAGGCGGTACCAAGGGACCCAGCGCAAGGGCGTCAGTCGTAGTGGCTACGGTGGCTACGGGAGCCAGATCCGCGAACGGATCGTAGTCCAACTTGCTGTAGACGAAAGGGTACAAGGACAGCACGGCGTCTGGTGTGAACAACAAGGTGCTGCCATCGTCGACGGCTGCCTTGACGGCGGACACAGCTATCCGCCCACCCGCTCCGACACGGTTGTCAACGATCACGTTAACCCCGGGTTCCGTCACCGCCAATCCTTCTGCCACCCGGCGTGCAACCGCATCGACGACTCCTCCGGGTGGGAAGCCGTTGATGATCTTGAGTAATTTTGGTACCGGTTGGGCTTTGACGCTTCTTACAGTGCCGAGCGATAAGGTGGCAAATCCCGCGGCTTTCATCCACTCACGGCGTTTGATCATGGTGCCCCCCCTCTGCTCAAGACTGCGCGGTAAAACCAATTTTCTCAGCGACTGCTTGCCAGCGTTTGATGTCGTTTTTCAATCGATCGGACAAGCCTTCAGGCGAACTCCAACCAGCCTCCATGCCCATCATGGCGTAGGCCTTGACCAGTTCCGGGTTTGCAACAGCCGACTTCATGGCAGCGCTGGCTTGCTGGACCGCTTGCGCGGGCGTGCCTGCGGGCATGAATACCCCGAACCACTCGGTCATCTCACTCAAGGCGATGTGGAGCTCCTTGAAGGTCGGGACGTTGGTCAGGAAACGAGAGCGGTTGGCGCCAGTCACGCCCAGCACCCGGATCTTGCCGGTCTTCATGTGAGGGAGGAACTCACCCAAGGGCGCGGCCACCGCCGGGATGTGCCCCCCCAACAGGTCCACAATCGCAGGCTGGGAACCGCGGAAGCCTGTCTGCACCATTTTCACGCCCAAAAGCCGCCCGAGCAGCTCGCCCAAGAAATGCGGTCCAGAGCCGGTGGCACCATGGCCAAACGTGGCAGAATCAGGGTTACTCTTGATCCAGGCCAAGTAGTCGTTGAGGCTACCAACCGATTCCGGGACAGCGGGCCCGATCGCAAACCCAACCTCGCTTGTCGAAACCATACCGACCGGCACAAAGTCCTTGACCGGGTCATATCCCAGATCTTTGTACGTGTGAGGGTATAGCGTCATCATGGATGCAGGCGTCAGCAGAAGTGTCGCGCCGTTTGGTGCCGCGGCCTTAACATGCTGGATCGCAATTCGACCACCCGCCCCCGTGCGGTTGTCGACGAGCACACTGGAAGCATAGGCACCGCGCATTCCCTCAGACAACCGGCGGGCAGCCATATCGGTCGCTCCGCCTGCGGCGAGTCCAATCACGATCGTGGCCACGCCAGGGCCGGATTGCGCCAAGCTCATGCCCGGAAGGCCCCCGATTCCAAGGGAGCCCAAAGTGCTCAGGGCTGCTCGTCGGGTCAGAATATGTTTCATAATCTTTCCCCTTACATTTTCACTATTGCTCATTGATACTTGTCACTGGGCAGGGCTACGAACTGTTTATTAGGGCGAAGGCGGCGTATTTTTCGTCAAGCCGAATCAGGTTGAGCAGCTGGCGCGGCGCGCCGAAATGCGTCCAACTCGCCGCAGGCCGCGTCCACTGCGCGGATCAGGGGGTAGGGCGTCAGGTCCACCTGGAAGCGGCGGGCGCTTTCCACCTGCGGCACCAGGTAGCAGTCGGCCAGCGTGGGTGTGTCGCCAAAGCTGTAGCGGCCGCGCTTCGGGTCGACCGCCAGCAGTGCTTCGTAGGCATCGAAACCGGCGCTGATCCAGGTGCCACACCAGGCGTTGATGGCGGCCTCGTCGGCGCCGAACGTCTTGCGCAGGTACTCCAGAATGCGGCGGTTGTTGATGGGGTGGATGTCGCAGCCCACGATGGCGGCCAGCGCGCGCACCCGTTGGCGGCCGTCGGCGTCGGCCGGCAGCAGCGCGGGCGTGGGGTACTGTTCCTCCAGCCATTCGATGATGGCCGGCGACTGGATCAGCACTTGCGCGCCCGTGTCCAGCGCGGGCACCAACTGCTGTGGGTTCAGCGCCTTGAAGGCGTCCTTTAGGTGCTCTTCCTTGCCCAGGTGCACGGCCAGGTACTCGTAGGGCACGCCCTTGAGGTTGAGCGCGATGCGCAGCCGGTGTGACGTGCCGCTGCGCCAGAAGTTGTACAGCTTCATCGCGTGCAGGCTCACTCGGCCGGGCCGACGGTCAGGCTGATCTCGGCAATGCCTTCCACACGGCCGATGATCTTGTCACCCGCCACCACGGCGCCCACGCCTTCGGGCGTGCCGGTGTAAATCAGGTCGCCGGGTTGCAAGTGGTAGTAGGTGGAGAGGTCGGCAATGATCTCGCGGACGTTCCAGATCAGCTTGTCCACGTTGGACGACTGTTTGGTCTGGCCGTTGACTTCCAGGGCGATCGCGCCCTGCTCCACCACCACGCCTTGCATCGGCACGATCTCGGAGCAGACCGAGCCTTCCTCGATGTCCTTGCCGGTGTCCCAGGGGCGGCCCTTGTCGCGTGCCACCAGTTGCAGGTCGCGCCGGGTCATGTCCAGGCCGGCGGCGTAGCCGTAAATCAACTCGTGCGCCTGGTCTTCGCTGACGCGGAAGCCGGGCTTGCCGATCGCCAGCACCAGCTCCATCTCGTAGTGGTAGTTGCTGGTGCGCGGCGGGTAGGCCACGGTCGCACCACTTTCCACCAGGGTTTGTGGCGATTTGGTGAAGTAGAACGCTTGTTCGACGCTTTTGTCGACCGGACGGCCCATTTCCACCGCGTGGGCGTGGTAGTTGCGGCCGACGCAGAAGATGCGGTTGATGGGGAAGCGCTCGGTCTTGCCACGAACGGGCAGAGACTGGACGGGAGGCGGGTTCCAGAGGTAGTTGCTCACTTGCTTTCCTGTTGTGTGGTGCTTCGCGGCGGCTCAGCCGCGGTTTTCAAAGACGCCCAGCTTGCGGTGCAGGGGCGATTCGTCGGCCATGAAGATGAAGGACGGCTGGTCGGCTGAGAGGTTTTTCAGCGTCACCTCGGTGTAGCCGGGGGCGCAGCAGGTATCGGCTTCCCTCAGGGCGAAGGTGGACTCGGCGATGCGCGCCTCGCTGCGGCCTTCGATCTGGTGGAACACCACGGCGGGCGAACGCACGGGCAGGCGCAGGGTCTGGCCGGGCTTGAGCATCAGGGCGTAGAAGCCCAGGATGTTCTCGGCGTCGTCACCCGTTTCGGGGTTGACGTAGGTGACCTGCACGCATTCCTGCTCAGGCTGGTCGGCCGCCAGCGACAGCAGGGCGGCACGGGTGTCGGCCCAAGGGTAGCGCAAGAGAGGATAGCGCTTGTCGCTGCGCTGGAACACGGGGGTTGGCACCACGCCCGCACGGGTCCAGGCGCAGTCGCCCCGGCCGGGGTCGACCTGCTGGCGCTCGCCGTCGATGTGGTAGCTGGCCTCCATGTAGTACACCAGCGGCAGGTCCAGCACATCGAGCCACACCACGGGCTCGTTGCCGTCGTGGCCGTGCTCGTGCCACAGGCCGGTGGGCGTGAGGATGAGGTCACCCCGGCTCATGGGGCACTTCTCGCCATCCACGGTGGTGTAGGCGCCCTCGCCCTCCACGATCATGCGCACCGCGTTGGGGGTGTGGCGGTGGCTGGGCGCCCACTCGCCGGGCAGCAGCAACTGCATGCCCAGGTATATGGCGGCGCTGGCTTGCATCTTCTCCAGGCCGTGGCCGGGGTTGGCCAGCACCAGCACGCGGCGCTCGGCCTTCTCAATGGGGGTCAGCTCACCGGCCTTGAGCAGCAGCGGCTTGAGCGTCTGGTAGGACCAGTAAGTCGGCTGCGTCTGGCGGGTCGGGACATTGGGCGGCAGCACCGCGCGTAGGCTGGGCCATAGCGGCACCAGGTTAAGTTGTTTGAGTTCGTCTCGGTAGTCCTGCGGCAGGTCTTCCAGTCGGCCAAGTTCGTGACTCATGGTGATACGCTCCTCTTCATCAAGCATGTGGATAGGGGAAGCCGATATCCCTCACGCTTCGATCAGACCAAAGCAAGTATCGGCAATTTCTGAATCCGACCGCAGTCGGAAAAAGGGGCTCGTAATCTGTGTGCATCGAAATTTGATCGAGGCCGCTGCCCACGGCTGCCCCGCGGCATGGCTGGCCGCTCATGGAGGCTGGCCATGCTTTATTTATTTCTCTAAAAAAATCAGATCAAACCTTCAGCCGACAATGTGGCCCGGACTGCTGGACGTTCAGCCACGCGGTTGAGGTAGCCTTGCAGGCCGGGCCAAGGCGAAAGGTCCACATTCACGTAAGCCCCCCAGCCAAGCACAGTAAACAAGTAGGCGTCCACCACGGAAAAGTCGTTCCCCATGGCCCAAACCTTGTCACCGAGCATCTGCTCGGTATGGGCAAGACGGCTTTCCAATTGGGCCTTGATGACTGGCTTGGCATCCTGTGGAAACACCGGGCTGAACAGCGCTCCGAAGCTTTTATGCAATTCGGTGGAGATGAAATTCAGCCATTCCATCAGTCGGTAACGCTCCAGCGAGCCAGCTGCCGGTGCCAGGCATTTTTCTGGCACACGGTCAGCGAGGTATTGAACGATGGCCGGCCCTTCGGTGAGCACCTGCCCATCATCCATTTGCAAAGCGGGGACACTGCCCACGGGATTGACGGTCTTGTAATCAACACCAGTCTCAGTCACCTTGGTGCCGAGATCAACCTTTTCTAGCTGAAAGTCAAATCCACCTTCACGAAGGATGATGTGAGGCGACAATGAACATGCGCCGGGGCTGTAATAAAGCTTCATGAGACTCCTTAAAATCAAGGCGTGGTTGAAAAATCAGAAAAATCGATGCACTGAGAATTTATGGTTGCGTTTCCTTTTGCAACCTGCTCTCAAGCATGAAAAGGCGGTCATTTCCCCACCACATTTGATCATCCCAAAACACGGTGGGAACCCCGAAAACCTTTCGGTCAATGGCCGCCTGCGTCTCTTCGTCGTATGCCTTGGCGGCATTTTCGCTGTTCAAAAAATCTTCAAATTCACCGAGATCCCAGTTTAGCTTGTCGCATACCTCAGCCAGCAAGCTATCAGCATCCAGTGCCCACCCTTTCCCCCAAGCCGAATCGAAAACAAGGCGAACATATTCAGCGGCTCGCTCCCTGGCTGCCGGGTAATACAGTCCGGCATTCACCCGGCGGCTGTTGAAGTTAGGGGGGAAAACCAACGGAATCCTATAGAGATCGGCCCATCGCTGCAAATCCACCTTTAAGTAGTCAAGCTTGACCTTGAGGTCCCGATTGGATGGCCCGATGTTGCCAATGGCCGTTTTTGCTCGCGCCAAATCAATGGCGTGATACTGGATGGAGAATCCATAACGCCCGGCGAGCACCGACAAACGGTGGTTGGCCAGATACGAAAATGGGCTCAAAAAATCGAAATAAAAATCGACCATCACGATCATGCACTCCCAACAAAGAGAAGATGGCAATAGTGTGAGATTGCTTCAGGGCGATCGGTGCACCCTGCGCTTGTGGCGCTTCCACTCTGTACTGGCATATTTTTAACTCGCCGACTGCACTAATCCAGAAAACCTCCAGATCAGCAGGTTGTGCTGATCGGAGATATCTGACTCAGGACCTGGCCTCGCCTCACTTCTTTTTCGAGCCGGTTGCCGTTTTGGTTTTCTTCAATTCCTCGGCGTACTTGGTATGCAGTGCGGCCCAGGCGTTGCCTGATTTTCGAGCAC
>NZ_CBXX010000069.1 GCF_000577615.1 Herbaspirillum sp. RV1423 | reverse complement strand
TCGCTGCCGTTCGCGCTGGTCGGTGGCATCTGGTTCCTCTATCTGCAAGGCTACAACCTGTCGGTTGCCACCGGTGTGGGATTCATCGCCTTAGCGGGCGTGTCAGCCGAATTCGGCGTGGTTATGCTGCTGTACTTGAAGCAGGCGGTAGCTGCTCGACAGGGAACAGGAGCGACGCTGACGATCTCCATTCTTGAAGACGCGATTCGGGAGGGTGCCGTGCTTCGCGTTCGTCCTAAGGCCATGACCGTCGCCGTAATTCTGGCTGGCCTAGTGCCCATTTTGTGGGGAAGTGGTGCCGGCTCCGAAGTCATGAGCCGCATCGCTGCACCCATGGTCGGCGGCATGATCACGGCTCCCTTGCTATCGATGTTTGTCATCCCGGCCGGGTATCGCCTGATGCGCGGTCGCCAATCCAAAGCTGTACAGGCTTGATCTATTTTTAACCTGAAAGGAAATTCATCATGAAGAATCGTTTAGTCATTGCCGCATTCACTACTATTGTCTTCCTTGGCGCGCCGTCGGCTTTTGCTGCGGACATGGGGAATATGAGCAATATGGGTAAAAGTGAGCAGACCGAGAAGACCGCACACGGTATAGGCGTCATCAAAGCTATTGATGTAAAGCAGAAAACCATTAATTTGGCTCATCAGCCCATCAAAGAACTTAACTGGCCAGCGATGACCATGGGCTTCACAGTAGCTGATGAGAAATTGCTCCGTGGACTCATGGTCGGTGAGCAGGTTTCCTTCGACCTAAAAGGGAGCGGTGCGGCGCCTGTGATCACTGGAATACGTCCAGCCAAATAGGGGTCGCCTCAGAAAACGGAAAATAAAGCACGCTAAGCCGGTTGCAGCGGTCGTAGCGGCCTGAATTTGCCCGCGCCGATCTTGGCGCTGCTGCGCCAGAGGTAATCTCCGGTCAGGTTGATGTGCTCCCAGCCCAGTGGCGACAGGTACTGCAACAGCGCCTCATCGACGGCATGGCCGTTGCCACGCAAGGCATGCGCTGCGCGCTCCAGGTAGACCGTGTTCCACAACACGACAGCCGCCGTCACCAAGTTGAGGCCGCTGGCACGGTAGCGCTGCTGCTCAAAGCTGCGGTCACGGATTTCGCCCAGCCGGTTGAAGAACACCGCCCTGGCCAGCGCGTTGCGGGCTTCGCCCTTGTTCAGCCCGGCATGGACGCGGCGGCGCAGCTCGACGCTTTGCAGCCAGTCCAAGATGAACAGCGTGCGCTCGATGCGCCCCAGCTCGCGCAAGGCTACGGCCAAGCCATTCTGGCGCGGATAGCTGCCGAGCTTGCGCAACATCAGCGAGGCCGTCACCGTGCCCTGTTTGATCGAGGTGGCCAGCCGCAGGATTTCATCCCAATGGGCGCGGACATGCTTGATGTTGAGCGTGCCACCAATCATCGGCTTGAGGGCATCATAGGTGGTTTCGCCCTTGGGAATGTAGAGCTTGGTGTCGCCCAGGTCGCGGATGCGCGGCGCGAAACGGAAGCCCAACAGGTGCATCAAGGCGAAGACGTGATCGGTGAAGCCCGCCGTGTCTGTGTAGTGTTCCTCGATGCGCAGGTCGGACTCGTGGTACAGCAGACCATCGAGCACGTAGGTCGAGTCGCGCACGCCGACATTGACCACCTTAGTATGAAACGGCGCGTACTGGTCGGAGATGTGGGTGTAGAACGTCCGCCCTGGGCTGCTGCCATATTTTGGATTGATGTGTCCGGTGCTCTCGGCCTTGCTCCCTGTTCGGAAGTTCTGGCCGTCCGACGATGACGTAGTGCCATCGCCCCAATGCCCGGCGAACGGGTGCCGGAACTGGGCGTTCACCAGTTCGGCCAGCGCCGCCCCGTAGGTTTCGTCACGGGTATGCCAGGCTTGCAGCCAGGCGAGCTTGGCGTAGGTCGTTCCGGGGCAGGACTCGGCCATTTTCGTCAGCCCCAGGTTGATCGCGTCGGCCAGGATCGTGGTCAGCAACAGGTTCTTGTCCTTGGCCAGATCGCCCGATTTCAGGTGCGTGAAGTGGCGGGTGAAGCCCGTCCATTCATCGACTTCAAGCAGCAATTCTGTGATCTTGACGTGCGGCAGGATCATGGCCGTCTGGTCGATCAACGCTTGCGCAGTGTCCGGCACCGCCGCATCGAGCGGCGTGATTTTCAGGCCCGACTCTGTGAGGATGGCGTCCGGCAGATCGTTCGCCGCCGCCATGCGGTTGACCGTGGCGAGCTGCGCTTCCAGCAGCTCCAAGCGCTCGCTCAGGTACTGGTCGCAGTCGGTGGCCACGGCCAGCGGTAATTCACTGGACTGCTTGAGGCTGGCGAACTTCGCGGGCGGCACCAGGTAGTCCTCGAAGTCCTTGAACTGGCGCGAACCCTGCACCCAGATGTCGCCCGAGCGCAGGGAGTTCTTGAGTTCCGACAGGGCGCACAGTTCGTAGTAGCGCCGGTCGATTCCGGTGTCGGTCATTACCAGCTTCTGCCAGCGCGGCTTGATGAAGCCGGTCGGCGCATCGGCGGGCACCTTGCGGGCGTTGTCGGTGTTCATACCGCGCAGCACCTCAATGGCGTCGAGAACGTCCTTGGCAGCGGGCGCGGCCCGCAGCTTGAGCACGTCGAGGAATTCCGGCGCGTAGCGGCGCAAGGTGGAGTAACTCTCGCCGATGCGGTGCAGGAAATCGAAGTCATCGGGCTGCGCGAGCTTTTGCGCCTCGGTGACGCTCACAGCGAACGCATCCCAAGACATGACGGCCTCGATGGCGGCGAATGGGTCGCCGCCCGATTGTTTGGCGTCGATCAGCGCCTGGCCGATGCGCCCGTACAGGCGCACCTTGGCGTTGATGGCTTTGCCCGATGCCTGGAACTGCTGCTGATGCTTGTTCTTGGCGGCGTTGAACAGCTTGCCCAGGATGCGGTCGTGCAGGTCGATAATTTCGTCGGTGACGGTGGCCATGCCCTCAATGGCCACCGTCACCAAAGTAGCGTAGCGCCGCTGAGGCTCGAACTTGGCCAAGTCGGCGGGTGTCATCTGGCCGCCCTCGCGGGCGATCTTGAGCAGCCGGTTTTGATGAACCAGCCGCTCGATGCCGGTAGGCAGATCGAGCGCCTGCCAGGCTTTGAGGCGTTCGATGTGTTCCAGCATGTGGCGCGAGTTCGGTTTGACGGGCGACTGGCGCAACCAGGCCAGCCAGGTCGTCTTGCCGTTGTCTCGGCGTTTCAGCAGATCGTCGAGGCGGCGGCGATGCCCGGTCGTCAGCGGCTCGTACAGGGCTTCGTGGATGCGCCGGTTGGCGCGGGTGATGGCCTCGGCACTGGCACGCTCGATGGCGTTGAGTGCGGGCAAGATGATCGACTGCTGCCGCAAATGTTCGATCAAGGCATCGGCCAGTACGATGCCCTTGTCGGTCTGCATGGCCAGACCCGTCAATGTGTGAACGGCCTGCCGGTAGTGACTCATGGTGAACGGCTGGAAGCCGAACACAGTTTGCAGCTCGACGAGATGTTCGCGCCGAGTCTGTTCCCGCCGCTGCCCGTAATCGTTCCAGCTTTCAACACCGACCTTGAGCTGGTCGGCGACCAGTTTCAGCAAGGGCGGGAACGGCGGCTGATCGACGCCAAGGACAATGCCCGGAAAGCGGAGGTAGCATAGCTGCACCGCGAAGCCCAGCCGATTCGCAGGCCCGCGCCGCTGCCGGATGATCGAAAGGTCACTATCACTGAGTGAGTAATGCCGGATTAAATCGTCCTTGGTGTTCGGCAACGCCAGCAGGCTATCCCGCTCGGTGGCGGACAGAATGGAACGACGTGGCATGCTAATGATCCGTTCTCAAGTATTGATACAGGGTCTCCCGACTGACGCCAAACTCGCGGGCCAGCTTCGCCTTCTGCTCACCAGCGTTCGCGCGCTGACGCAGTTCGGCCGCACGCTCTGGCGATAGCGCTTTCTTGCGGCCCCGGTAGGCACCGCGCTGCTTGGCGAGCGCGATGCCCTCACGCTGCCTTTCGCGGATCAGGGCGCGCTCGAATTCGGCGAATGCACCCATCACGGACAGCATCAGATTCGCCATCGGCGAGTCCTCGCCGGTGAAGGTCAGGCATTCCTTGACGAACTCGATGCGTACGCCGCGCTTGGTGAGCATTTGCACCAGACGGCGCAAGTCATCGAGGTTGCGCGCCAGGCGATCCATGCTGTGCACCACCACGGTATCGCCTTCGCGCACGAAGGTCAGCAGCGTGTCGAGCCGCGGGCGCCGCGTATCTTTGCCCGAAGCCTTGTCGGTGAACACCTTGTCCACCTGGCTCTGTTCTAGCTGGCGTTCTGGGTTTTGGTCGAAGCTACTGACCCGCACGTACCCGATGCGTTGACCTTTCATGTGCGTCTCCTGCGCTAATGTGTCAAGAAAGAATCTATGAGCCTTTATTGAGTGTGTCAATAAAGGCTCAATAGGACTACATCCTGACGCATGTCGGACGCAATGCCTGACGCCTAGTTAGGGTATAGGTCAACTGGACAACGTGAACAGGCCAACGGCTTGGCGCACGATTTCCTTGTGCTTTCAGCTCGCTGCTGGCAACTTAACGGCCAGCACGTCGATTTTTTCGATGACGGGCGCATGAGCCAGCAGTTCAGACGCTTGTGCCATCAGTGCAGCGGCGATCGGCCCGGCCAGATGCGCGTCACGGCCCGCCTCGTCGGCGAAGGCGTCGAAGATGCCAAACGTCGACGGCGTGATCTTGAGCGCGAACCAGAGCGTGGTACCGGCCTCCCGCATGGCCAGCGGCAGTGCGCTCTTGAGAAATGCTTCGACGGCGGCTTCCTTGCCAGGTTTTGCGACCAGTGTGGCGCGAATAGCAAGCTTGACCATGATGTGTGTTCCTTGAGAGTTGTTGATGGAGGAACAAATCTTAGGCTCGAGCGGTAGCGGAGTATAGTGGCGGAATCGCCATTAATGATATATTATCCGCCATGCTCATCTATGTATTTGCCCTCAATGGGGTATTCGATATTGGCCTTGCGTCGCTGCTGGACGTCATCGGTACCGCCAACGAGTTGGGGCAGCGCGAGCAGTCTTCGTTGCAGCTAGACATGCGCCTAGTGGGAGTGCGCCAAGAGGTGCACACGGCGCAGGGGTTGAGCGTTCCCGTCACGCGGGTGACGGCCTTGCCCAGGCCCGATGTCGTGCTGCTCCCCGCACTGGGCAGCAAAATGCCGCAGCCTTTGTTAGCGGCGTTGACGCGTCCCGACGTCATCGAGGCTGGCACCTGGCTGCGGCAATGGGCCGCAGCAGGCGTGCATATTGGAGCCGCCTGCACCAGCACCTTCGTGCTGGCCGAAACCGGACTGCTCGACGGACAAAGCGCGACCACATCCTGGTGGCTATCAGCGCTGTTTCATCAGCGCTATCCGCTGGTGGCGCTCGACGAATCACGGATGCTGGTTAATTCGCCCGGTTTCACCACGGCAGGCGCGGCGCTGGCCCATCTCGATCTGGGGCTGGGCGTGGTGCGTGGCCAGAGCCCAACGTTGGCCGCGCTATGCGCGCGCTACCTGCTAATCGAGCCGCGCGCGTCGCAAGCAGTGTTCATGATTGCCGATCAGGTAGCGCATGCCGACCCGATCGTCGAGCGCTTCGAACAGTGGGCCAGAGAGCGACTGGCCCTGGGCTTTTCGATGAGCGATGCCGCCCGCTCCGTGGGCAGCAGCGAACGGACGCTGGGACGGCGCCTGCAGGCCGTGCTGGGCAAGTCGCCGTTGACGTATTTCCAAGACTTGCGCGTGGAGCGCGCGGTGCACTTATTGCAGACGACCGAGGAAAGTATCGAGCGCATCGCCGGCTTGGTCGGCTATTCCGACGGCACGACCTTGCGCACCTTGTTGCGTCGCAAACTAGGTCGCGGCGTGCGTGCGCTGCGCGAGCGACATGGCTAAATAGCGCAGCTAAGCACAAAGCACGTCACGGCCCAGCGCAAATCCGGCTTAACGTGCTTTATTTTCCGTTTTCTGAGACGACCCCATCAAGGGCTTGCAGCCGGATGCGGTCCGCATTGTGCTGAGCGCCACGACCGAGCGCAGCGATATCGTTGCGGCGGTGAACCGCGCCGAAGTGTTTCGCTACCTGGCCAAGCCATGGCAGAGCCGGGAACTGGTGGCGACGCTGCAGGCGGCCTTCGACTACCACGATGCGCGCCTGCGCGCACGGTCCGGTGCGGCGCCCGCGCAGGCGAGCGCGCACGAACGCGAACTGCTGCGCCTGGAGCGGGAGGAACCGGGCATCACGCAGGTCGACTGGGACGCGGATGGCAATGTCAGGCTGTTCTGATGGTGCCGCCGGGGTAGCGCCGGCCACGCCGGCCTAGCTGACCAGCCGGTGCCGCATCGCATAGCGGATCAACTCGGCATTGCTCTTGATCCGCAGCTTGGTGAAGATGCGGCCGCGGTAGGTATTGACGGAACTGATACTAATGTCGAGCTTGCCTGCAACCTGCTTGACCGGGCTGCCCAGGGCCAGCAGGCGCAACACGTCGTGTTCCCGTTCGGTCAGCAGTTCGTGCGGGTGGCGCGGATGTGGCGACGCCAGCTTCTCGGCGAGCAGCTCGGCCAGGGTTTCGCTCAAGTAGCGCCCACCCGCGTGCGCCTTGCGGATGGCCTTGACGATGACGTCGGCGGCCAGCGATTTGCAGAGGTAGCCGGCAGCACCGAGCCGCAGGACGGCAATGCCGAACTGCGCCTCGCTGTGCGAACTGAGCACGAGGACCGGCATGCCGGCAAAGCGCTCGGTGACCGCGCGCAGCGCGTCCAGTTCATGCGTGCCACTGAGGCTCAGGTCGAGCAGCAGCACGTCGGGCCTGGTGGCCGCCAGATCGGCGCTTTCCCCCACCACCACGATGCCCGGATCCACCGCTACGACCCGTTTGACCCCCTCGCGGACAAGTTGATGCCCGTCGGCGACCACCACCCGTATCGTGTGCAGCGGGTCTTCGGCGAGCGTGAGATGTTCAGTAAGCAGATCCATGCCGACCTCCTTGTATGTGTGGCCATATCGCTGGTTCGGTTCGATCGTACATCGCATCAATATCCATACATCGAGACGACTCGCAGTTGGAAATGCTGCCGGAGTTTCAGGTCCGCATGCGTTAAGATGGTTGGTCTAACCGTTTCGTGCGCGTCGTTCGCGCCTGCCTATGGAATTTCGCCAGATCCACTACTTCATCTCGCTCTTTGAAGAAGGAACGGTGACCCGTGCCGCGCATCGCCTCAACATCGTGCAGCCTGCGCTGAGCATGCAGATCGCCAGGCTCGAGGAGCAGATCGGCCAGCAGTTGTTCGAGCGCAGCAAGCGGGGAATGGTGCCGACGGCGGCGGGCCGGGAGATGTACCGCCTGTTCCTGCCGATCATGCGCGACTTCTCGAATGCCCATGCCCAGTTACTCAGCAACGACGACGCCATCCGCGGCCAGGTCAGTATTGGCCTGATCGCCTCGATTACCGAGGGTGTGCTGGCCGACACCCTCGGCGTGTTTTCGAGCCAGTACCCGGACGTCAGCGTCAAGGTGGCCGACGGCTACACCAACACGCTGATCGACTGGGTGTCGGGCGGCCAGCTCGACGCGGCGATCGTCAACAAGCCGCGCCGCCCGCTGGCGCTGGACGTCGAACACATCGTCGACGAAGAGATGGTGCTCATTACCAGCGCGGGGCATGAGGGCGCCGTGCCGCCGCGCCTCACGCTGCGCCAGCTTTCCGCGCTCAACCTGCAACTGATACTGCCGACGCGCGGCCACGGCCTGCGCAGCAATATCGATAGTTTCGCGCAGAACGAGAATGTCGAACTGAACCCGAAATTCGAGATCGATTCACTGGTCACGACGGTCAATCTGGTCGAACAGACCCAGCTTGCCACCATCGTTCCGCATATTGCGGTCCATCGACAACTGAGCGCCGGCAGCTTGCGCGCTCATACCATCGTCTCGCCGCGCCTGATCCGGCAAGTCGTCAGCGTCGCTCACCCGCGCCGGCCGCTCAATCCCGCCACCAGGCTGTTCATCGCCATGTTGGCGCAGAACATGCTCCTGCGCAGGAAAAAGCATGAGCCGGAGCCGGCCGACGCAAGCGACGGCGCCGACCTCGGCGCGTAGCCAGGGTGCCGCCTTACACCAGCCCGGCGTTGCGAAAGATGTGCTTGGTCTCGAGGAAGTCCGCCAGGCCCTCGTAGCCATGCAGGCGGCCGATGCCGCTGCGGCGGTAGCCGCCGGTCTCCGCTTCCGCAAACAGG
>NZ_CBXX010000068.1 GCF_000577615.1 Herbaspirillum sp. RV1423 | reverse complement strand
CCGCAAATGGCGTGGCGCCATTACGCCGATTACGGAGTGGCTCCTTTACGCCGCAAATCCGGTGGCGCCATTACGCCGACAATCTGGTGGCGCCTTAACGCCGATTACGGAATGGCTCCTTAACGGCGAAAATTCACACTCCCGTAGCTAAGCCAAATCCACTCTCGGATTTCGTCCAGCACCTCCAATACCGCAGAGGCCTGTGCCGGCGTCCATTTCGTTGGCCGTGCAAACCGGGCGGTACCTTGGCCGGTCTCGGGTGGGCGCTTCACCCCTGCACCACGGCGCGTCATACCTTCTTCCCTTTGCGGGGCGCGGCAGCACGCGCCGCAGCCTTTTGCTCGGCGCGCGCCATGGCTTCCTTCAGTCGGTACGACTCGCCCTCAATGGGCACAATCTCGCAACGGTGCACCAGCCGGTCAATCAGCGACACCACGCAGGCCGCATTGGGAAACACCTCGTGCCATTCCTTGAACGCCCGGTTGGTGGTGAAAACCGTGCTCTTTTGCTCATAGCGCCTGCTGATGAGTTCAAACAACAAATCGGCGTGTCGGTTGGAGTACGACAAGTACCCGACCTCGTCCACCAGCAACAAGTCCGGTGCCGCGTAATGCTTGAGCCGACGGCGCAGTGCCGAATCACTGTCCAGCGCTGCCAGGTCACCGAGCAATTGCCCGGCGGTGATGAACAGCACCGTGTGCCCCTGAATCAAGGCTTGATGGCCCAGGTTGCAGGCCAGCATGGACTTGCCCACTCCGTTGGGGCCCACCAGCATGACGTTGCTGGCGTCGGTCATGAAGGACAGGGTCATGAGTTCCTGGATGGCCTGGCGGTCACAGCGCGTTGGCCAGTCCCATTCAAAATCGGCCAGTGGCTTGAACTTGCCAATGTGCGCCGAGCGCAACCGGCGCTCCAGACTGCGCTGGTCGCGTTCCGTCTCTTCCCATCCCAGCAGTTCGGTGACCCAAGCCAGACGCGCCGAATCACAGACCACCTGGTCCCAGCGGGCCAGCAGTCCGCTCAGTCGCAAGGCGTGGGCGCGCGCCTGAAGTTGCGCCATATTGCCCATGTCGCTGATTGCCGTTGGGGTGTTCGTCATTGGGTGTCCTCGTCGGTTTCTGTGGAATGGCCATCGCTGGATTGGTCGGTCTGCTGGGCATGTGCCTGCAATTCGTCATAGGCGTCCAGCCGGTGCGGCTTGACCGTCACGTCCATGCGTTTCGCACGCTCGGAGAGCTGGGGCACCACCAGCGGACTGTCCCGGCGTTCTTGGCGCGCACGCTCAAGGGCCAGACGCACCGCGTTGTGATGCGGAACATCCCGGCGCAGGGCTTCGAGCACGGCCTCTTGCATGGCCTGCGCCCCGTAATGGTCCAGCATCTGGCCCAACACCCGCGTCATGGAAGCCAGGTGGTGGCCTTTGGTCGCAGCACGGGCCAGGAAGTCCGCCATGGCCGGTATGGCCTGGGTCAGTTGGCTGACTCCCCTGTGCTGGCGGGCACCGCGTTTGCGCTCGATTAGCTCGTCCACATGGGCCGTAATCTCAACCTGCTCACCCTTGTCATAGCTGCGCACATGCTCGGCCAGGACGGTGACGCCATCGAGCACGCGCACCCGTTCTGCATTGGCCAGCACCGTCACAGTGCGTCGGACATGGGTGTGCGGGATGGAATAGTCATTGAGGTCAAACCGGACGTAGGGTGTCTTTGCGACCTTCACCTCAACACGCGCATCCACCGGGTAGGCATCCATTGGCAGGGCCATCAGGCTGGGCGACTCTGTCTCAAAGGCCTGACGCACGGTTAGCTGCTCACCTTCAGGCCAAGGCCTGCTAAATGCGGGCCCATCCGTCCAGGCTTTGGCTTGGGCATTGAGGTCGGCCACATCCGTATAGACACGGGCGGCAAAGAAGTTGTCGCGGATGTAGCGGATAGAGCGTTCAACCCGGCCCTTCTCATTGCCGCGCGCCACAGCCACCGGGCGTGGCTCGAAGCGGTAATGGGCGGCAAAGGCCAGGTAATCCGGGTTGAACCGAATGGCGTTGCCCAGTCGTTCCAGCACGGCGCTCTTGAGGTTGTCCGAGAGAATGACGCGGGGAACTCCACCCCATGCCTCGAACGCAAGAACGTGACCACGCAGGAAGTTGTCCATCTGGGCATTCAGGCTGAAGTGCAAAAAGATGCGCCTGGAATACGACAGCACCATCACGAATGCCATCAGGGGACGCTTGGCCCGGCCGACCACCACATGGCCCATATGAGCCCAATCCACCTGGGCTTGTTCAGCGGGAAGTGTTCGAAGTCGCAAGTAGGCCTCGGCCGCCGGCCGGGCGCGCAGGGGTGCCACCAGATGGCGGAAATGCGAGCTACCGCCGCCATAGCCACGCTCTTGGACCATGGCGTACAGGCGACTGGCCGCCAAGGTCGGGAACTTGGCCAGAGTTTCCTTGATGAAGGGCACGAACGGGTCAATCAATCGTGGCGGTGCTGACGGTAGCGCACGCAACACGCTGGAGATGGCCAATACCCGCCGAACTGTGTCACGGTGAAGCCGCAATTGACGCGCGATTGTGCCGACACGCCAGTGCTCAGCAAGGTACAGGCGCAGAATCTGTGCGCGAAGTTCAGAGGTAACGACCATCACGCCACCAACGGCTGTGGCGCAGAAAGCCCTGGCGCACCAGCGCCGGACACGGTGACTGGCACCAATGGCAGCGCCAGACCGGTGCCGGCATGCCGGTGCGGGTATTGGCGGTGGCGCAGAGCGCAATGGACTCCGAGGCTATAGGGCTGCATGGCTGTTTGGGCTGTGAATCGGGCGGGATTGCCGGGGGTGATTCGTTGCCTGGCAGTACAGCATCGACAGGGGTGGCAAGGGAACGGTGATGCGTCACTATCTTTGCTGCGGCAGCCCGTCGTATGCGCCATTGGTGCATGCGCTGTGCGTGCTTGTGGCGCCCGGCGCGACTCTGCTGATAGCGCTTGCCGGCCTCGCGTTGCAGGTTCAATCGGGTGATGTCCGCGCACCCTGTGGCGCAGTAGCGCTGGCCACGGTCACATTGGCTGCACACCAGGACTTGCGCCTGGCAGCGTGCGCACAGGAAAAGCCTGCCGGTCTGTTCGTGCAAGACACCTCCGGCAGCACTCCAGTAATGACCGGATTATGAAACCCGCCCATCCTGGTGGCCCTCGGGCCACCAGGATGGAATCAGAGGAGAGGCAGAAAGAACCGAAGGCAAAGAAATCAAACCGCGCTCAAAAGCCAGAAAACCGCGCTTCCGGACAGCCATTCACAACTGCTGCTGGATCGCAGCGTTTCTCCAATTCCTTTTGCACAGCGAGTGCCACCCCTAATGTGAGTGGAGTAACAGCCTGCACCAACAGTTTGCCAACCGCAGCATCGAGCTCACCGCCGACGATGAGTTGGCATATCGGTTCAGCATGCGCAATGCCACCGCGCTGACACACATAGTCCGGCACGCGACGCGTGCCGTGCAGGTGATAGCGCACCGTCATACGATCGCCGCACTTTGCGCACATCACAAGCCCTTGCAACAAAGCAGGTCCTTCTCGGGCGGGACCTCGATCGCGCCCGGTAGCAGGGGCCTGCGCGTTGTCGCTCAGAATCTTGAGATTCTGCTCGTACTCATCCCATGTGATGTATCCCGCATGGGAATCGCGAATTAGTGCGATCCACTCATCTGTTGGCAGTTGTTGGTGGCGGTGTGAGCCAGGTGAGGGTCATCGAGACGGCACCTTTGCGAAGTTCGACCTTGATGTCAAAGACAGCGGACTCATGCCGGGTGGTGGGCAGCTTTAAAGGGATGAATGCGGGAACAGGTGAAGTGGGGACAGCGACACCCAACGGATCTTGTCCGCCAAGTCGGTGGCGCCCATCCAGCGCATGTTCCTTGAGCCAGCGGTGCAGCACGTTGGCGTTCATGCCGTGTTGCAAGGCTATCGCTGCGATTGACGCGCCAGGTTGTTGACTGGCTGCAACCAATTCGGCCTTGAATTGACGCGTGTAGGTGCGGTGGGTCTGCGGTCTCGAACATCTCGCAAGGTCTGTCTCTTTGGGCATGGTGTGCACGGTGGGTTACGTGCACACGATCTTGCGAGATGACAGGGTTCAACTCAAGATGGGTTCACTGGGCGTACATGGACGCTCCCGGTTTGCCAAGCTTTCGATTCATGACAACTCGAAGGTAAAGATTGCACCCGTACATTCGGACTTTTGGTGTGACTTTGGGTCACTGTCCCTGATGGGATTCGCTGGTTGACGCCTCGATCGCTTACACGCACTCTGGGTGCCCCGTCCGGCACGGGCTTTGTCAACCACGGTCTGACCTATCTTGCCATCACTTCATGATCGCCTGAGCAATCGGTGGTTTATTGCTCCCTGCTTTGTTCTTTTCGACTTTGCGCACAACCGATCAGACTATAGGGCCGCTTTGGCGGCCATGTAGTCTGATCGGAACTCTCGATCGTGGACCAACAATGCCCATACGATGCGCGCATTCTTGTTGGCCAGCGCGACGGCTGCCACATTTTTGTTTCGTCGATTAACCACTCCGTTAATCCAACTGCAGGCGTCAGGCTTCTGCTGCGCCCGGTAAATCACGGAGCGCGCCCCGTGAATCAGCAAGGTTCTGAGATAGGTGTCGCCACGTTTACTAATACTCAATAGGTTCTGTTTGCCGCCACTGGAATGCTGCTTGGGCACCAGGCCCAGCCATGCGGCGACCTGACGGCCACCCTCAAAGTTCTTCGCATCCCCCAGTGAAGCCACCAGCGCGCTGGCAGTAATGGGGCCAATGCCAGGGACTTGTGCCAGTTTGCTACTGGCTTCACTTTGTCGATGCCATTTCACAATCTGCGACTCCAGGTCATCGACCTGACGGTCGAGCTCCTTCAAATGATCCAGCAGTCGCTGTACGAGTATTCGAAATGAGCCCGGCAATTCGTTGCTGGCGTTTTCTATGAGTTCAGGCACACGGTTTTCGATGTAGCCAATTCCCTGTGGAATGATCAGACCAAACTCAGACAACAAGCCGCGGATCTGGTTGGCCTGTGCCGTGCGTGCCTTCACAAAGCCTTGGCGCACGCGATGCAACGCCAATACGCTTTGCTGTTCGACATTTTTGATTGGCACAAAGCGCATATTGGGCCGATTTACCGCTTCGCAGATTGCCTCGGCATCTGCAGCGTCGTTCTTGTTGGTCTTAACGTACGGTTTGACGAATTGAGGCGCCATTAATTTGACGGTGTGCCCAAAACTTTGGAGCTTGCGAGCCCAGTGGTGTGCACTGCCGCAGGCTTCCATGCCAATAAGGCAAGCTGGCAGATTCACGAAGAACTCGGCCATCTGGTCGCGCCGGATTTGCTTCTTGATGACGGGCTTGCCAAACTCATTGACTCCGTGCAGTTGAAACAAATTCTTAGCCAGATCGATGCCTACTGTTGTAACCTTCATATCGGACGCTCCTGTCTGTTTAAGTGGTTGATTCGCATCTCCACTTTGGCACATTACGATGCCGTTTAGGTGGGAGCGTCCATCCCATTGCTTACGTTGCGACTGCAGGTCCGCTCGGCGTTTCGGATGAAAGCGCTCAACGTATGTTTGGAGGTCAATAATGATCGGAACACAACCCGTAGGCGCCATCAGTGGCGTCGTTATCAGCGCGGTGTCCCACGAAGGTCTCATCGTTACCGTAGACGGCAAACCAGCCAAACTGGCCATCCTGACCGATGACGGCCGCGTGATTGCGATGGGTGACCAAGTGGCCAAGGAGGCTGAAGCCGTCGCTCTCAACAGCTACCGCAACTTCCTCAAGGGCCAAGGTTACCTGCGTGTGAACAGCGCCCCGATTACGGCTTCCAGTGCAATGCCTGTCGGCATCAAACGTCGCTGAGTTTGACCGGTCATAACTGGGGCAGTTTGGGGTGGGCATCGGGGCGCAAGCAGGCGGCAGGTCCAGTATGTTCATGTGACTCTCCTGGCGTTGCGGACTGCGACGTTCATGCGGCCAATGCCTGCGATCTCGACGGTGATCTCGTCGCCGTTCACCACCGGCCCAACGCCTTCGGGGGTGCCGGTGAACAGCAAATCGCCCGGTTGCAACGTGTAGTAGGACGAGGCCATTTCGATCAACGCAGGGATGTCCAGCACGAGATCGCGCGTGTTCGCCTTCTGGCGCCGCTCGCCGTTGACGGTGAGCCAGAAATCGAGCGCCTGCGGGTCGTCAATCTCGTCAGCAGTGACGAGCCAAGGCCCCACCACGGAATACGTGTCAATGGATTTGCGCAGACTGCGCTCCTGCGGGCCGCGAACTGTCATGTCCAGGCCGATCGTATAGGCCGAAATGTGATCGAACGCGCGCTCGCGCGGGATGTTTCGTCCGGTTTTGCCAATTACAGCGACAAGTTCGGCCTCGTGGTCGTTTCGGCGATCAGGATGCTGGATCTCGACGCCGTGACTCGGTCCCACAACGGAGCTTGTCGCCTTGAGGAAAAGTCCGATCTTCTCGATTTCAGCGACCTGGTTATTGTGGTGGATCTCGACCTGCTCGCGGGCTTCTTGGAGATGCTTTTTGTAGTTGACGGGCGCCGCGATGACTTTACCGGGATTCGCAACCGGAGCCAGCAGCCGGCGTCCCGCGAGCGGCAGCGTGGGCGACGACGGGGCGATACGGCGAATTGCTTCGAGTACCTCTGGCAAGAGTGCGATCAGGGGGTCGAAAATGGGCAGTGGATAGCGGTGATTTGGCAGAACGTCGAGCGCGGCGGTGACGTCGCGCACCGTCTCTCCGTCTACCAAGCCCAGGCGGTCGTTGTCGAAGCGGCAAATCTTCATAGGAGGTGTCAATGTTGCGATTCGGGAATGCACATCGAGAGACCTTCGATTTCAGGGCAAACGATGAGACGGCAGCTCATGCGGCTGGTGGGCTTGACCATGACCGCAAAATTGAGCATCTTGATTTCGAGTTCCGACTTGGCCAGCAGACGGTCGGTCCACGCCGCGTCAACGCAGACGTGACACGTTGCACAGCCGCAAGCGCAGGGACTGGACGGCGGGGGGGGGGGTGAACAGATATTGGGTCATGCTGGTTTCCAAGGGGGAGGGTTCAGGCGCGGACTTCGTACACGCCCAGCTTACGGGGCAGCGGCGACTCGTCGGCCAAGAAGAGGAAGGCCGGCTGGTCGGCTGAGAGGTTCTTCAGCGTCACCTCGGTGTAGCCGGGGGCACAGCAGGTATCGGCCTCGGCCAGGGTGAAGGTCTGGCCGACACCGTCCACGGTGATTTGCGCGCGGCCTTCGATCTGGTGGAACACCTGGGCCGGCGAGCGCGTGGGCAGACGCAGGCTCTGACCCGGCTTGAGCATCAGGGCGTAGAAGCCCAGGATGTTCTCGGCGTCCTCGCCGGTTTCGGGGTTGACGTAGGTGACCTGCACGCACTCCAGATACGGCTGGTCGCTGGCCAGGGACAGCAGGGCGGCTCGCGTGTCGACCCATGGGTAGCGCAGCATGGGGTAACGCTTGTCGCTGCGCTGGAACACGGGGGTGGGCACCACGCCGGCGCGGGTCCAGGCGCGGTCGCCCCGGCCTGGCTTGACGGCCTGGCGCTTGCCGTTGAGGTGGTAGCTGGCCTCCATGTAGTACAGCAGCGGCAGGTCCAGCACGTCAAGCCAGACCACGGGTTCGGTGCCGTCGTGGCCATGCTCGTGCCACAGGCCGGTGGGCGTGAGGATGAGGTCACCCCGGCTCATGGGGCACTTCTCGCCGTCCACGGTGGTGTAGGCGCCCTCGCCCTCGACGATCATGCGCACTGCGTTGGGCGTGTGGCGGTGGCTGGGCGCCCACTCGCCGGGCAGCAGCAGCAGCATGCCCAGGTACATAGCGGCGCTGGCCTGCATCTTCTCTAGGCCGTGGCCGGGGTTGGCCAGCACCAGCACGCGGCGCTCGGCCTTCTCGATCGGGGTCAGCTCGCCAGCTTGCAACAGCAGCGGCTTGAGGGTCTGGTAGGACCAGGAGGTGGGCCGGGTCTGCCGCGTGGGCACTTTCGGCGGCAGCACCGCGCGCAGGCTGGGCCACAGCGGCACCATGGTGTCGCGCTCCTTTTTATCAAGCATATAGATAGGGGGAAACCGCTATTCTTATCGTCTCGATAGGACAAAAGTAGGTAGTCGGCCGTGATTTATTCGGATTCATGCAACTATTCTGCTGAAAAAATCAGATCAAACCTTCTGCCGCCAATGTTGCCCGGACCGCTGGGCGTTCAGCCACGCGGTTGAGGTAGGCTTGCAGGCCAGGCCAAGGCGAAAGGTCCAGATTCACGTAAGTCCCCCAGCCAAGCACAGTAAACAGGTAGGCGTCTGCCACGGAAAAATCCTCGCCCATGGCCCAAACTTTATCACCGAGCATCCGCTCGGCATGTCCAAGCCGGCTTTCCAATTGGGTCTTGATGACTGGCTTGGCATCCTGTGGAAACACCGGGCTGAACAATGCCCCGAAACTTTTGTGCAATTCGGTGGAGATGAAATTCAGCCATTCCATCAGTCGGTAGCGCTCCAGCGAGCCTGCTGGCGGTGCCAAGCATTTTTCTGGCACACGGTCAGCGAGGTATTGCACGATCGCCGGCCCTTCGGTGAGCACCTGCCCATCGTCCATTTGCAGAGCGGGGACACTGCCCAAGGGATTGACGGTCTTGTAATCAACACCCGTCTCAGTCACTTTGGTGCCGAGATCAACCTTTTCTAGCTGGAAGTCAAATCCACCTTCACGAAGGATGATGTGGGGCGACAACGAGCATGCGCCGGGACTGTAATAAAGCTTCATGAGACTCCTTAAAATCAAGATGTGGTTGAGAAATCAAGTAATTTGAAAAGAAATTCCATTCTGATCTGCGACTGTTGGCTCATGTCTTGATGAAGGCGGCATGAATGCTTCGCACCGAAGCAGGCGCCAATCGCCACGGTTAAAAATTAATTCCACGAGTTCACCAACCAAGGCCCATGCCTGGGAAAGATCGATGCAGGGGGGTTCATGGCTGCCTCTCCTTTTGCAACCCGCTCTCAAGCATGAAAAGACGGTCATTCCCCCACCACATTTGATCATCCCAAAATACGGTCGGAACCCCGAAGACTTTTCGGTCAATGGCCGCCTGCGTCTCCTCGTCGTATGCCTTGGCGGCATTTTCGCTGCACAAAAACGTTTCAAAGTCACCGCGATCCCAGTTCAGCTTGTCGCATACCTGAGCCAGCAAGCTATCTGCATCCAATGCCCACCCTTTTCCCCAAGCCGAATCGAAAACGAAGCGAACATATTCAGCGGCTCGTTCCCTGGCAGCCGGGTAATACAGCCCGGCGTTCATCCGGCTGCTGTTGAAGTTGGGGGGAAAGACCAGCGGAATCTCGTAGAGATCGGCCCATCGCTGCAAATCCACCTTCAAATAGTCAAGTTTTGTCTTCAGATCCCGATTGGACGGCCCGATGTTGCCAATGGCCGTCTTTGCTCGCGCCAAATCAATGGCGTGATACTGGATGGGGAATCCATAACGCCCCGCTAGCACCGACAAACGGTGGTTTGCCAGGTACGAAAAGGGGCTCAAAAAATCGAAATAAAAATCAACCATCATGCTCAGGCTCTCCCAAAAAAAGACGGCAGAAATGTGGAGCTGCTTCAGGGCAAGCGCCACATCCCGCGCTCTTGGCGCTTTTACGCCGTACTCGCATATTTGATACTCGCCGATTCCTCCAATCCAGAGGACGCCCAGATCAGCCAGCTTTGCTGATCGGAGATATCTGACTCAGGACCTGGCCTCGCCTCACTTCTTTTTCGAGCCGGTTGCCGTTTTGGTTTTCTTCAATTCCTCGGCGTACTTGGTATGCAGTGCGGCCCAGGCGTTGCCTGATTTTCGAGCACCT
>NZ_CBXX010000067.1 GCF_000577615.1 Herbaspirillum sp. RV1423 | reverse complement strand
CGCAAATGGCGTGGCGCCATTACGCCGATTACGGAGTGGCTCCTTTACGCCGCAAATCCGGTGGCGCCATTACGCCGACAATCTGGTGGCGCCTTAACGCCGATTACGGAATGGCTCCTTAACGGCGAAAATTCACAACCGTTGATTTCATTGACTTTCCTGTTCGCTTTGTAAACGGGTATGGTGGCCTCCCACTTTTGAGGTTCACGATGCAGGGTTGGCACACAACGTTTTTGGGGATGCGTGGGCTCCCCCGCGATATCAGCGACTTCGAGATGAAGGCATTTTTCACCTTCGATGGTGCCGAGCGCGACGCAATCAATGCACGCCGAGGTGATTCCCACAAGCTTGGTCTGGCGCTCCATATTGGTTTCCTGCGCATGAGTGGGCGTTTGCTCGGTGCCTTTCGGGTAATTCCAGTAGCCTTGTGGCGCCACCTTGGCAACGAGCTTGGCATTGCAGCACCAGAAGTCGCCTCGCTGAGAGCCATGTATGAACGCGGGCGCACGCTATTCGATCACCAACAAGTAGCCTGCACGGTCCTTGGATTCCAGTGGATGAGCGAGCACCAGCGCCGCTCACTGGTACGTGAACTGCGCGACGAAGTGGCGCGCTGCGCCGACCGCGATCAGCTACTCGTGCGGGCGCGTCAATGGCTGTACAAGAACAAGCTGGTGATCGTGCACGAGCGGGCAATTCGGACACTGATTGCGGCGGCACTTGCCCAGCTTGAAGTTGAAACAGGCACCGCCATCGCCGCCAGCGTTGATCCAGCAACACTTGATCGCTGGCGAGCCTCAGTTTCAGAGCTGCGCCCAGATGGACAAACCCAGCAGAGTTGGCTATGGGCTGCACCGGCGAAACACTCAACCCGCCAAATCAGCGAGGTACTGGAGCGCATCGACCTGCTTTACACGCTGGACGTTCATAAGCACCTGGCAGACATCCCCGATCTCATCTTGCGCCGCTACGCGCGCCGACTTGTCTCCAGGCCGCCCTCAGCCGGAGCCAAGATCAAAGAGCCAGCGCGCACCGTGGAGGTCGCATGCTTTCTTCGGTATTGCCTGTTCACCACCACAGACCAGTTGATCCTTATGGTGCAGCGCCGGATCGCCGATCTGTGGCGTCAGGCTGCCGCCGATGTCCCCGCTACCGTCAATTGGGCCGCAATGTACAAAACGCTGCTCGGCGAACTTGTTGCCTTGAGCGCGCAAGGTGCGGTGCCAGATGCTGAGTTGCGTGCCCGTCTTGAAGCCTTGATCACCGAAACCCAGAAACGCAAACCACCGAGCAGGGCCTCCCTGGTCCGCGAGGGATTGATTGATGGAATTCGCCCCGTGCGGTCGTTGCTCGTCGCCATTGCAAAGCTGCCCTGGCAGGCCACCGGCGAGCATCCTGCCATCGAGTACCTTGCCAAGCTGCAAGCTTTATATCTCAAAGGATCCAGAAAGCTGCCAGTTGAAGTGGTGGCACCAAGTCTGGGAATGATCTGGCAGGTTTCGATCTCCAGCCCAGACCGGGAACGGGCGTTTCAGGCGTTGGAGGTGGCCACCCTGTTTGCCCTGCGCCGCGCGGTGCGCAATGGCTCGGTCTGGATTGAGCACAGCCTGAGCTTTCGGGGTCGTGCGCGCTTGTTCTTCACGGACGAGCGTTGGCAGGCAGAGTCCAAGAAACACTATGCCCGTCTATCGTTACCCAGCAAGGCTGCCACTTTCTTGAAGCCTTTGCTGGCCAGAGTAACTGCCGGTGTCGATGCGGTGGCCGCTGCAGCCCGCAGTGGCGTACTGCGCGTGGATGATGAACTCCATTTGTCGCCATTGCCCGCAGAGGACGAAGACCCAGAAGTGACCAAGCTGCGCGCGGCTTTGGATCACCGCATCGGTGAGGTTCAATTGCCGGAAGTGATTCTGGCCGTTGACGCCCAGGTGCGCTTTAGCTGGATCATGCTCGGACGTGAGCCGCGCTCTACCGACGAGCTGCTGATGGTCTATGCCGGCATCATGGCCCACGGCACCAGTCTGACTGCGGTCGAATGCGCGCGCATGATTCCGCAATTGTCTGCCACCAGCATTCGCCAGGCCATGCGCTGGGCGCGGGACGAACGGCGTCTGAGCCAGGCCTGCCAGGCTGTGCTGGAATTCATGCAGCGACACCCGATTGCCGCCACCTGGGGGCGGTCCGATTTGGCATCTTCTGACATGATGACCATGGAGACCACCAAACGGGTGTGGCAAGCCCGGCTTGATCCTCGGCGCAACACACCTTCCATTGGAATCTACTCCCATGTAAAAGACCGGTGGGGCATCTTCCATGCGCAGCCCTTTGTGCTCAATGAGCGCCAGGCGGGCGTGGCCATTGAAGGTGTCATCCGCCAAGAAAAGCTGGAGACCAGCCAGCTTGCTGTGGATACCCATGGCTACACCGACTTTGCCATGTCACATGCCCGTTTGCTTGGTTTTGATCTTTGCCCGCGGTTGAAGGAACTCAAACAGCGCCACCTCTTTGTGCCACGCGGCACCAAAGTGCCCGCAGAAATCGCTGCGGTGTGCGAAGCCAATGTCGACGTCGCTTTGATCGAAAAGCATTGGGATAGTCTGGTGCACCTGGCAGCCTCGGTCATGAGCGGACATGCCAGTGCGGTGGCAGCTCTTGCGCGGTTCGGTTCTGCCGCCCAGGGCGATCCAATCTATGAGGCTGGCGTGCAATTGGGGCGGTTGCTGCGTACGGCGTTTTTGGCTGACTACTTTGTCAAGGACGCTTTCAGGAACGAGTTGCGCCGGGTGCTCAATCGGGGCGAGGCTGTTAACGCCCTCAAGCGCGCCATTTATACCGGCCGGATCAGCCCGGCGCAGGCCAAACGTGTCGATGAAATGCAGGCTGTGGCCGATGCGTTGAGCCTGATGGCCAACATCGTGATGGCGTGGAATACCTCACAGATGCAGGCGGTCCTGGATCGCTGGTCGAACCGCCGCCAGGTCATTCCACCGGAACTGATCGGGAAGATTGCGCCCACCAGGCTGGAGAGCATCAACTTGCGGGGTGTGTTTCGCTTCCCGGTTGACCGCTATGCTGACCAAATCCTGCCTTCGCGGCCAAATGCATCGATAACTGGCACCAATGGATGAAACCGACCACGGTTTGACGCCACGAATCGCAGATTTGAAAGTGAACAGGAAAGTCAATGAAATCAACGATCTACCAACACCACCTCCGCGCCAGTGCTAGCTTTTCGTACCGTCACTTATTGCACTGAAAACGAGGAGACCCCCCTTTCCACTGAAAGAACACAACCCATGCCCCAATTCACCCTGCGCCAGAAATTTTTGTTCGGCATGGTCGCCGTGCTCACGGTGTCACTGCTGGTGATGTTGGGGGGGCGATTCCTTGGCAAGGCCGCGCGCTTCCCCCCGATGGCCAGTCCAAATTCCCCCACCTGTGGCCACCCCAAATTCCCCAGGCAAGACCGGTTGGATTATGACGACTCAGTGCCGATGGCGATGCGTGCGGCGGCCTCTTTGAGCCGGTAGCTCTTGCCCTCGAATTCCAGCATCGTGCAGCGGTGCATGAGGCGGTCCAGGATGGTGGTCGCCATTGTGGCGTCGCCCAGATAGCGACCCCAGTCCTGCACCACGCGGTTGGAGGTCACCACGATGGCGCGGCGCAGCTTGTAGCGCTGATGCACGATGGCCTGCAGGACCTCGGCGGCGTGCTCGCTGATACGCCTGGCCAGGAACAGATCGTCCAAGATGATCAGGTCAGGCTCCACCCACTCCTTGAGCAGGCCGATGCGCTCGGTGGCACTTGCCAGCGCGTAGCGGGCGAATTCGGCGTCGGCCTCGAGGTAACGCACATCGTGGCCGCCCAGCGTGGCCTGGTAGGCGATGGCCTTGGCAATGTGAGACTTGCCGGTGCCGGGTTTACCGACGATGAGCGCGTTGGAACCCTCGGCGATGAACTTCAGGGTGTGCAGCTCAAAGCAGGCCGCGCGGGGCAGCTTGGGGTTGAAACGCCAGTCGAAGTCGGCCAGGCTGACCTTCTCGTCCAGACCCGAGCGCTTGTAGCGGCGCTCTGTCAGGCGCGATCGGCGCCGGTCGAGCTCATCCTGAAGCATGGCGGCGAAGGTCTGCAGAAATGGCTCCTGGGCGACCTGGGCCTGCATCACGCGGGTCGACAGGGTCTCGGCAATACCCGACAGGCGCAGCTGGCGCAGCGCGCGCTCGATCTCGACCATGTTCATGGCTGGCTCCCAACTGCGGCGGTGGCCGCAGCGTGGGCAAACAGGTCACCGTATTCATCGGCATCGCGGATCAGCTCGTGCTGCTGGGTCAGGGTCGCCGTGGTGGGCGTTACATGCTCGCCACCGGCCTGGGTCTCGATGGCTTCAAGCGCATCGGCAAAGAGCGCCTCTGTCAATGCCTGGACGCGCTTGAAGCTGTAGATGCCCTGCTCCAGAGCCTGGGCGCAAGCGGCGTTGACACAATGCGCCGGATATCGGCGCACCAGGCCGACGATGCCCCAGAGCTTGCGCTGGCCCACCCGGCCCTCGATGGCAAAGAGCAACTGGCACAGCCGGGCGGCGTGTTCGCCAATCTGGCCGGCCTGGCGCAGGATCAGGCGGGTCTCACGCGAGGGGTTGAACACCCGCTCATCCTGGGGCAGCACCACGGTGCCGGGGCGTTCAGCCTTGGGGTGACTGCGCAGCAAGGTGCCGGTTTGCAGATCAAAGATCTGGATGCGCTGGGCGAAGATGCGCACCCGCACCTTCGATCCGATGACCGCCGGGCGCGCGGCGTAGCTGCTGTGCTCCACCCGCACACAGCTGTCGTCGCACACCGTGCGCTGGACCTCTTCGAAATACTGCATGCCCAGCAGTGGCAAAGCTTTGAGGTGGGGGCGTTCTTCCGCGAACATGGCCTGCACCTGGCGCCGCTCGGTGCCGTGGATGCGCTTGGCTGCCCAATTCTTCTCCCATTGCGCCAGGAAGGTGTTCTGCTCTTCGATGGACTCAAAGCGCCGGCCCTTCAAGGCCGTGGCCTGGGTGTGGCCGATGGCGTGCTCTACCGTACCCTTGCGGTTGGGGTCACGCACCCGGGCCGGGTCGGCCACCACGCCGTAGTGCGCCAGGGTGGCGGCATAGACCGGGTTGAGTTCGGGCTCATACAGGTCGGGTTTGATGACGCCCTCTTTGAGGTTGTCCAGCACCACGTACTGCGGGCAGCCACCGAAGTGGCGAAACGCGCGCTCGTGCAGCTCGGCCCAGACCTGCTGGCTGGACTTCCAGACCACGTGCCGAAAGCTGGCCCGCGAGTAGCGCAGCGTGGCCACGAACAGGCGCGGTTTGCGGTACCGGTTGCTGCCCGGCACCCGGGTGGGTGCACCCTCACCGTAGTCCACCTGCATCTCCTCTGCGGGCAGGAAGGACAGGCGGTCGAATTGTTCGGGCTCCTTGTGACGCAGCCGG
This sequence comes from Herbaspirillum sp. RV1423, assembly GCF_000577615.1. GTDB lineage: Bacteria > Pseudomonadota > Gammaproteobacteria > Burkholderiales > Burkholderiaceae_D > Herbaspirillum. Next base: position 6,504 of record NZ_CBXX010000067.1, on the reverse strand, counting down.
GCCACGAAGCGTTTGACCGAGTTGTACTGGCCGGCAAAGCCGTGGACATCGACCAGGTCCTGGTAGATGGCCGTGGCGTTGCGCTTGAGACGCAGTTGGGCCTCGATGAAGTCGCGGTACGGCTCGCATAGGGAGGCGGCCACTGACGTGGGAGCCGGTGGCCAGGGTGGGGGAATTTGCGCGGCCACGTGAGCGGCCATGGCATCAGGGCCGGTGGCCACCCCGGGGGAATTTGACTGCTCGGCCTGCCGGCGACGTTGGTAACTCCTGACGGTCTTGCGGTCGATTCCGGTGATGCGCGCGATCTCGCGCTGGGTGCTGCCACGCTCGAGCAGCGTGTAGACGGTGGCCCGTTGGTTGGGTTTCAAGACATTCACTCCTTGGCCTCCCCTCGGGGAAGACCAGAACTACTGTCCTGCCAACAGGTGCCAGCGGCGCCGGCGTTTACCCCCTGTCCCCGATCAACTCAGGTGGGGGAGTTTGAGGTGGCCATCAGTGGGGGAGTTTGGGTGGCCGCCGGGGCGCTTCCACCACCTGGAGCGGGAACATCTTGCGGCTGTCATGCAGATGGCACTCGCCATGCAGCGGGCAAGCTCGGGTGACACGGCCCCGGCGGTTGGCAAGGACCTGCTGCTCAAGCCGATCAAGCACGGGCAGTGGCTTGCCGCGCAGGTCGATGTGGAGTTGTTCAAGGTCGAGCAGGGGTTGTTCCGCTTGTTCGGCTTTGGTGGCGTTCTTGACTTGCCGAGCAAGGACATTGGCGACCTGGAGCGCATGAAGAAAATCATCGAGCTCGAACCTGGCAGCACCGTGAGCCCGGCACTGGTCGAGCGGCTGCGACCCGACATGGCGGTGGTGCAAGATGGCTCCGAACGTTTCGCCCCGCTAGTGGCCGAGGCGGTCGGCTTCATCAAGGCGCTTGTCTTCAGCATCAACCTGCTGGGCGGTCTGGTGCTGCTGGCCTCCTTTTGGGCGATCCGCAAAGCGGTGCTCGGGCCGCTGGAGGAGGCGCTGCGGCTGGCGGGCCAGATTGCCCAGGGCGACCTCACGGGGCAGATCGTGACGCGTTCGAACGACGAAGTCGGCCAATTGATAACCGCCCTGGCGGACATGCAGGGCAGCCTTTCCAGCATGGTGGCCCATGTGCGCCAGAACGCCGAGAGCCTGGAGGCGGCCAGTTCCGAGATTGCCCAGGGCAACCACGACCTGTCGGCGCGCACCGAAAGCCAGGCCAGCGCCCTGGAAGAAACCGCCGCCAGCATGGAGGAGCTGAGCTCCACCGTGCGCCAGAACGCCGACAACGCGCGCCATGCCAACCAGCTCGCGCAAAGCGCCAGCGCCGTGGCCGTCCAAGGCGGCGAAGCTGTGGCCCAGGTGGTCAACACCATGACCGGCATCAACGAAAGCTCACGCAAGATAGCCGACATCATCGGCGTCATTGACGGCATCGCCTTCCAGACCAATATCCTGGCCCTGAATGCCGCGGTCGAGGCCGCCAGAGCGGGTGAACACGGTCGCGGCTTTGCCGTGGTGGCCGCCGAAGTGCGCAGCCTGGCCCAGCGCAGCGCCGAGGCTGCCAAGGAAATCAAGACCCTGATCAGCGACAGCGTGGGCCGGGTCGAGCAAGGCAGCGCCCTGGTGGACCGGGTCGGCGCCACCATGAAAGAGGTCGTGGACAGTATCCGGCGCGTGACCGACATCATGGGCGAGATCAGCGCGGCCAGCACCGAGCAGAGCCAGGGAGTAGCGCAGGTGGGTGAGGCCGTCACCAATATGGACCAGGTCACGCAGCAGAATGCGGCGCTGGTCGAGCAGATGGCCGCGGCGGCCTCCAGCCTGAAGGGCCAGTCCGAGGAGCTGGTGCAGACGGTGGCGGTGTTCAAACTGGCGGGTGAAGGCAGTTCTGACCCGGCTGCCTACGCACAAGGCCAGTCGCATGGAAGAACTGCTGCCGCATCGGTTGGCAGACCACCGACATCCTGATTCTCAGCTATGGCCGCCCGCGGCAGTCAATATGGGCTTGCTGGACGCTTATGCTTCAGAGAAAAGCTCGACGAACAACTGACGTAGCCACATGTTGCCCGGATCCCGGTTGTACTTGGCATGCCAAAACAGGTTGATGGCGATGTCAGGCAGCTTGGCCGGGTGCGGGGATGTCGTCAGACCAAAAGGCACTTCGCAGCGAACGGCAAAACGTTGCGGCACGGTCGCGATAAGGTCGGTGCTGTGCAGAATGGGGCCGACCGCAATGAAATGCGGCACCACCAGTCGCATGCGCCTTTTGATGCCTGCGCGTTCAAGCAGGCCATCGACCTCACCGTGTCCGGTGTTGAGTGCGACCACGCCGACATGCTCCAATTCACTGAACTGCCTCAGGCTCATGGGGGATTTGGCGCTTGGATGGTCCTTGCGGAACATGCATACGTAGCGGTGGCGAAAGAGGCGCCGCTGAAAGAATCCGGTCTGTAGCTCTGGCAGAAGACCCAAGGCAAGATCGACCGCACCCGACTCCATATCCTCCTTCAGATTGCCTGCATTCGGGCGCAGCGTGCTGATCTGGATATGAGGAGCTCGTTGCGCAAGCGCTTCCATCAGTGGAGGCATGAAGTACATCTCGCCGATGTCGGTCATGGCCAAGTTGAAGGTGCGCGTGCTGATAAGCGGGTCGAACGAGTCACGGGTCGTCAGCGCCGTCTGCAGCGTGTTGAGCGCATAGACCACGGGCTCCGCAAGATGCAGTGCATACGGTGTCGGCTCCATGCCTTTTGACGTGCGCAAGAACAAATCGTCCTTTAGCGCCGCACGCAGCCGTTTAAGTGAATTACTGACGGCAGGCTGCGTCAGCCCCAGTTTTTCGCCGACCGTCGATACGCTCCGGTCGAGCAGTAGCTGTTTGAAGACCACCAGCAGATTCAAGTCGATGTCGCGCAGATCCATGATGTCTCACCATTATTCATGCTGGTGATTTTAACTATCAGATTTGATCTATGGCGCTATACCGCTCGACGGGCCAGAATCGCAGCCATTCGGAGACAACTGAAAAAGAGCTTGCATGGAACTGGTAGTAGAACCCCTCAATTTGCATCTGAACGCGGAGACCGGCAGCACCCTGCTTGACGTGCTCAGGTCCAACGAGGTCCCCATTTCTTATAGCTGCATGTCGGGCCGCTGCGGCACTTGCCGTTGCCGTGTGATTGCCGGCCATCTTCGCGATAACGGCCCCGAGACAGGGCGCCCGCAGGCAGGAAAGGGAACCTACGTTCTGGCCTGTCAGGCGGTACTGATCGAAAACTGCACGATTGAGATCCCTGAATCTGACGAGATCGTGGTTCACCCGGCGCGCATCGTCAAGGGGACGGTCACAGCGATAGACGAGGCCACCCATGACATCCGGCGCCTGCGCATCAAACTGGCCAAGCCGCTTGAGTTCAGCCCCGGCCAGTACGCAACGGTGCAGTTTACGCCCGAATGCGTCCGCCCCTATTCGATGGCCGGGCTGCCTGGCGATGCAGAAATGGAGTTTCAGATTCGCGAGGTTCCGGGCGGGCACGTCAGCAACTACGTTTTCAATGAACTGTCCGTAGGCGCTTCGGTGCGGATCAGCGGCCCCCTCGGAACGGCCTATCTGCGGCGCACGCACACGGGCCCCATGCTTTGTGTGGGGGGTGGAACCGGTCTGGCGCCCGTCCTTTCGATCATTCGAGGCGCACTGGAGGGAGGGATGAGCAACCCCATCCATCTGTACTTCGGTGTGCGGAGCGAGCAGGACATCTATGACGAGGAACGCCTTCACGCATTGGCTGCAAGGTTTCCGAATCTCAAGGTGAATGTCGTTGTTGCAACAGGCCCTGCCGGCCCTGGTCATCGATCCGGCCTGGTCACCGATCTGATCGACCGTGACCTGCCCAATTTGGCGGGATGGCGCGCCTACCTGTGTGGCGCTCCGGCCATGGTAGAGGCCCTGAACCTGCTCGTTGCTCGCCTGGGCATAGCACCCGGGCATATCCATGCCGATGCGTTCTATCCCAGCGGTGTCTGAGCGAAGGCGCCATGCGAGCCCAATTTAATCCAAGGAAACCATGCCATGAATGAACCCCAACCCGTGTTTCCCCAAGATCCGAAGTGGCCGGGCGACGGCAGCAGCCGCGTTCCCTTCTGGGCCTACACCCGCGAAGACCTGTACAAGCGCGAATTGGAGCGCCTGTTCTATGCAAACCACTGGTGCTATGTAGGCCTGGAAGCCGAGATTCCGAATCCAGGCGACTTCAAGCGAACGGTGATCGGTGAGCGCTCGGTCATCATGGTGCGTGATCCGGATGGCGGCATCAACGTGGTGGAGAACGTCTGCGCCCACCGTGGCATGCGCTTTTGCCGCGAGCGCCACGGCAACGCCAAGGACTTCTTCTGCCCCTACCACCAGTGGAACTACAGCCTCAAGGGTGACCTGCAGGGCGTGCCCTTCCGCCGTGGCGTCAAGCAGGACGGCAAGGTCAACGGCGGCATGCCCAAGGACTTCAAACTCGAAGAACACGGCCTGACCAAGCTCAAGGTGGCCGCCCGAGGCGGTGCAGTGTTTGCCTCTTTCGACCACGATGTCGAGCCTTTCGAGGACTTCCTGGGCCCAACCATCCTGCACTACTTCGATCGCGTCTTCAATGGCCGCAAGCTCAAGATCCTGGGCTACCGCCGCCAGCGCATCCCGGGCAACTGGAAGCTGATGCAGGAGAACATCAAGGACCCCTACCACCCGGGCCTGCTGCACACCTGGTTCTCGACCTTCGGGCTCTGGCGCGCCGACAACAAGTCGGAACTGAAGATGGACGCCAAATTCCGCCACGCCGCGATGATCTCCACGCGCGGTCAGGGCGGCAAGAACGAGGAGGTCGTGTCCGGCGTGGACAGCTTCAAGGAGCAGATGAAGGTGAACGACCCGCGTCTGCTGGACATCGTGCCCGAGCCCTGGTGGGGCGGCCCGACCGCCGTGATGACCACGATCTTCCCCAGTGTGATCATCCAGCAGCAGGTCAACAGCGTATCGACGCGCCACATCCAGCCCAACGGCCACGGCTCCTTCGACTTCGTCTGGACCCACTTCGGCTTCGAGGACGACAACGAGGAGTGGACCCAGCGCCGCCTGATCCAGGCCAACCTGTTCGGCCCGGCAGGCTTCGTCTCGGCCGACGACGGCGAGGTGATCGAGTGGTCGCAGGAAGGCTTCGAGCAGAACCCGTCGCACCGCTCCGTGATCGAGATGGGCGGCCACGAGATCGGCGACACCGACCACATGGTCACCGAAACGCTGATCCGCGGCATGTACGACTACTGGCGCAAAGTGATGGGGGAGTGAACATGATCGACTTCAAGACGTACTTCGAACTGCTGAACCTGTACAGCGACTACGCCATGGTCTGCGACTCCGCCGATTGGGAGAAGTGGCCTGATTTTTTCATTGAGACCGGCACCTACCGCCTGCAACCGCGCGAAAACTTCGAGCAGGACTTGCCGCTGTGTCTGCTGGCGCTGGAGAGCAAGGCCATGATCCGTGACCGAGTGTACGGTGTCAAGGAAACCATGTACCACGATCCCTACTACCAGCGCCACATCGTAGGCACGCCGCGCGTGCTGTCGGTGGAGCGTGACGCGGATGGCGAGCGCATCACCGCCGAAGCCAGCTATGCCGTGATTCGCACCAAGTACGACGGCGATTCCACGGTTTTCAACGCCGGCTATTACCGAGACGTGATCGTGCGAACACCCGAGGGCCTCAAGCTGAAGTCGCGCCTGTGCGTGTACGACAGCGAAATGATTCCCAACTCCATCATCTACCCTATCTGAGAACGAATCCAATGAGCGAGAACTGGATCGACGCCGCCGCCCGCGACGAGGTGCCCGAGGGCGACGTGATCGGCATCAATATCGTCGGCAAGGAGATTGCCCTCTACGAGGTGGCGGGCGAGATCTACGCCACCGACAACACCTGCACTCACGGCGCCGCCCGCATGAGCGATGGCTTTCTCGAAGGCCGGGAAATTGAATGTCCTTTGCATCAAGGCCGATTCGATGTTTGCACGGGTAAAGCCTTGTGCACACCCCTGACACAGGACATCAAAACCTACCCCGTAAAAATCGAAAACATGCGCGTGATGCTCAAGCTGGACTAAAACTCTTTGCAGGAGGAAAGCCAAATCCGGAAATCACCCCACCCAACCCAATCACTACCCGTTTTCAAACAAGAGGAGACAAGCAATTATGAGTTACCAAAACTTAGTGAGTGAAGCAGGGCTGACGCAAAAGCACCTGATTCATGGCGACAAAGAACTTTTCCAGCACGAGATGAAGACCATCTTCGCGCGGAACTGGCTTTTTCTGACCCATGACAGTCTGATTCCCTCCCCCGGCGACTATGTCACAGCAAAAATGGGCGTCGATGAAGTCATCGTCTCCCGTCAGAACGATGGCTCCGTGCGAGCCTTTTTGAATGTTTGCCGCCACCGGGGCAAGACA
>NZ_CBXX010000066.1 GCF_000577615.1 Herbaspirillum sp. RV1423 | reverse complement strand
CATACGCCGAATCATTCCCGCCGGTGCGAGCAGGTCCGGAGACAGACATCCTGTCCATCAGATCGCTCATGGTGTCGATGTCGGAATCCGAGTCCGATTGTCCGCCTCCTGACCGCAAGTTCTTCTTCCGACCAGACAGCCCGCTCTGCTCATTGGACGGCAGCGCCCGGTCGCGTCCCCAAGCCAGCATGCCTCGTTGCTTGCCGGTCGGGCTTCCCAACGCCATAAACACATTGGGATCCCGGGGCGGTACAGGACCAGGCGGCCGGTTGCTCTCGTCTTCCTGATCCGATTCATCATCAAACGTAGGCGGCGGCGAAGCGGGATCGAACAGAGAGTCTCTGAATGACGGAACCACCGACGGCGGTGCCGGTGTCGAGGGGTCGGACAGCAAATCGCTCAACGACGGATTCCTTGATGTTGTCGGCAGTGCAGGATTGGACCGATCTGTGGGTGCGTCTGGATGATAGGCCCGCGCATGACGCTGCAGATGAGCCTTTTGCGTAAAACGTTGACCACAGATTGGGCAATGATAAGGTTGCTCACCCGTATGGGTGCGCTCGTGTTTGACCCGGTCATTTGATGCAAAAAATGACTTATCGCAATATTGGCACTTAAAACGTCTTTCGCCCGTGTGAATGCGCTCGTGCTGAGTTCGGTCACCTGCTGTGATAAACGACTTATCACAATATTGGCATTGATGAAGTTTTTGGCCCGTATGCATGTTGCTCTCATGCCTGTTCAGGGAATCTTTGGTGACAAACGATTGGTCGCAGTGTGAGCAGGAATGGAGTCTTTCATTTGTGTGCCTGCTGCGTTCATGCGCCTTCAGATTGGCTTTTGTGGTAAACGATTGGTCACAGTGTGTGCAGGAATGGCGTCTTTCCTTTGCGCGAGAGTTCGTCGGCCGGAACAAATCATCGGACATCACCGATTCCAAATCGTCGTCCTTTCTCGGCCCCGGGGACGCAGGCGCGAGAAACGGATCGAAGCCCGGGGAAGCACCAGCCGAAGCGGACGGCGCGCTGAAAGAACCTGTACCCGGCGGCATGTTTGCGCGCAGTCCTGAGCTGGAACCCTGTCTCGCCTGTGCGGACATTGCGCCTCGAGAGCTTTCCGACTGGGCAGCCTGTCGGTCGCGCTCGAAAAATGGCGCCAGTGCCCCTCGAGAAACGCCAGAAGATCCAGCCATAGGTTGCTGCGACGACGTGCGTGACGGAGGAGACATCGGACTGAGAAAGCTGAACGCCTCCCTGGCATTGCTTGCCTCATCGGTCCCTTCCAGGCCCGCCAGATCCGCCAGATCCAATTCCTCCAATTCGTCAGAGCGAGAAGCAACAGACGGACGAGACGGCCGCTTTCCATGATGTTGGGGCGGTTGCTGATTACGTTTCATCTCATACTCCCAAACGTTGTTCGCGCCGGTTCAAATTCGATGCGTGACGCGGTTGCATAGTGAAAATACTGTTCGCAACCTCGCTCTGGAGGACTGCGATATGAGCCTTGGGGCGGCTGCCATGCCTAAGGCTGTTGGCCGGTGCGAAAAGGGCGGATCGACCTATCGGGGAATGGTTGCAACTTGTCGCTCGATTGTAAAGTGTTTTCTAATTTGCAACATTTTTTGACAACATGCGCGAGGATGGACGCTCAGGCAGATGCAGCGCCGGCGATGTCCGGTCGTGACCGCCGCACGCAAACTCGCCTTGGTGCGAGCAGGGCAGGGTATTGGCGGGAATTCACGGAAAAACGGGAAAAACAGAACGGCGGGAGGAAAGGGGAACGGTTCAGGCAAGGAGCTGCCGCCTGAACCGGAAGTCAGCCAGTCGGCTGTTGCAAGCCGGCTGCCTGCTATTACTCGCTGGGCGGCACAAAGCCCTGAGCCGCATCGGCGCCGTCGCCGAAGAAATGCTTTTCCATTTGCACGGCCAGGTACTTGCGTGCGCGGGCGTCAGCCAGCATCAGACGGTTTTCGTTGACCAGCATGGTCTGGTGCTTGAGCCAGCCGGCCCAGGCTTCCTTCGACACGTTTTCGTAAATGCGTTTGCCCAGTTCGCCCGGATACGGCGGAAAGTCGAGGCCCTCGGCTTCCTTGTTCAGTTTGATGCAGTGGATCATGCGTGCCATGTTGATTCCTCGGTTAAAACATTGAATTGTTCAGGAAAGACATGAGGCGCGCGACTTGGGGGAAGCCCAGCGGTTGAGTGCATGTCGATGTTGTTGCATCCCATGCGCCTCACGTCCTGATTCCGTCATTATAGGTTCTTGATCAGCACCAGCGACTTGCGCTGCCAGTTGTACATATGCTGGCGGTCTTTCGGCAGGTCGTCGACGCCGGCCAGCACAAAGCCGCGCCGCAGGAACCAGTGCGAAGTGCGCGTCGTCAGCACGAACAGCCTGGTCAGGCCCGACTCGCGCGCGCGCGTCTCGATGTGCTTGAGGATACGTTCGCCGTCGCCTTGCGCCTGCACTTCCGGGTTGACGGTCAGGCAGGCCATCTCGCCCATCCTTTCCTTCGGGAAAGGGTAGAGCGCGGCGCAGCCGAAGATCACGTTGTCATGCTCGATCACCGAGAAGTAATGGATCTCGCGTTCGATCAGTTCACGGCCGCGCTTGACCAGCGTGCCGTCGGCTTCCAGCGGCTCGATCAGCTTGAGGATGCCGCCGACGTCCTCGATGGTCGCTTCGCGCAGGCTTTCCAGGTTCTCGTAAGTGATCATGGTGCCGATGCCGTCATGCGTGAACAGCTCCAGCAACACCGAACCGTCGGTGGCGAACGGCACGATATGCGCGCGCGACACGCCGGCATTACAGGCCTTGACCGCATTGCGCAGATAGAAGGCCGCATCCGGCGGCAGGAAATTGGCCTGCAGCACCGCCTCGGCCTGATGCGACGACAACTCGCGGATATCGGTCCCGCCGGCATCGTGCATCAACGGCGTCTCGCTCAGGAAAATCAGCTTTTCGGCGCGCAAGGCGATCGCCGCCGACACGGCCACGTCCTCCATCGCCAGGTTGAACGCCTCGCCGGTCGGCGAAAAGCCCAGCGGCGACAGCAGCACGATGCCGCCCGCGTTGAGGATGGGATGGATAGTATCGGCCGCCACCTTGCGGACGATGCCGGTCAGTTGCAGGTCGGCGCCGTCGATCACGCCCATCGGGCGCGCCGTGACGAAATTGCCCGAAATGACGCGGATCGCCGCATGCGCCATCGGCGTATTCGGCAAGCCCTGGCTGAACGCCGCCTCAATATCCAGGCGCAACTCGCCGGCGGCCTCCTTGGCGCATTCCAGCGCGGCCGGATCGGTGATGCGCAAGCCGTTGTGGAAGCGCGCCTCCACATTGCGCAGCGCCAGTTGTTCCTCGACCTGCGGTCGCGAGCCGTGGACCACCACGACCCGGATGCCCAGCGCATGCAGCAGGGAAATATCCTGCGCCAGCACCGCCAGGCCGCCGGCCGTGACCAGTTCGCCCGGGAAGGCGACCACAAAGGTCTTGCCGCGGAAAGCGTGGACGTAAGGCGCTACGGAGCGCAGCCAGGCCACGAAACTGGCGAAATCGGTATCATTTTCCATGTCGCGCATTATAACCAGAGCCGTCGCGATCCGGTGGAAGGCAGTCGAAGCCGCAGGCGAACAAACATCGGCATTGCCCGTGAAGTAATTCGAATGTTCGCGGCTATTTGCGGCAGGCGATTGACGCTGACGCCCCGGCCCAAGATACTTGCCGTGCTTCGCATGGCCTTGCCGCGCGAAGACCATGCCCTTGCCCGCCTGACCCAGCCATATCGCCAGACAAAGTCGATCAAGAAAGCGATAGCGGCCATATTCCCCGAACTTCCCGTTGCATGTCCCGCCCAGGCGAGCCGTGCGGCGGCCATCGTCCGCCTTCCGTTTTCCGTTGACGCCGGTCATGGCGCAGAGGCCCGGGTTCCAGCCCCAGCCCCAACCCATCAATCAACTCAACCATCAGAAGGTATCTATGTTGAAGTTCTCCATGCAGGCATTGTTTGCCGCCTCCTGCAGCGGCTTCCTGGCTTGCGGCGCCGCCGCCCAGACGGCCGACCTGCCCGACATCAACGTCGTCGCGGAAGACGACGAACAGGCCGATCAGCAACACTACCGCGCCCGCCACGCCGTCAGCACCATGAAATCGTCCGCCTCGCTGCACGAGACAGCACGTTCCGTCAGCGTCGTCACGCGCAAGCTGCTCGACGACCAGCAGGCGACCACCATGACCGAAGCGTTGCGCAACGTCGCCGGCGTCGTGCCCGGCACCTACGGCCGCCGCGGTTGGGACGACGTAATCATTCGCGGCCAGCGCGCCAACGAGTCGCTGCTGGTCGACGGCCTGCCGCTGTCCACGTTCTGGGTGGCGCAAGAGCCCTTCGGCGCCGACCGCATCGAGGTATTGAAAGGCGGCGCCTCCGTCTTGTTCGGCAATGTCCAGCCCGGCGGCGTCGTCAATACGGTCAGCAAGCGGCCGCGCCGCGAATTCTTCGCCGACATCGGCGCCACCTACGGCAGCGACGCCTTCAGGCAGTTGACGCTCGACGCCGGCAATGCCATCGGCGACGGCGGCAAGGCGGCCTGGCGCCTCAACGCGCTCGCGCTCGATCGCGGCGACCCGACGCGCTTCGTCTACCAAAAGCACTACTGGATCGCACCCTCGCTCACGCTGGATCTCGGCGCCGATACCGACCTGACCTTCCTGCTCAGCCACAACTATCGCGACTACCAGCGCCAGCAGGGCGTCTCGCCCTACGGATCGATACTGCCCAACAGCAACGGCAAGATCCCCGACGATTTCTTTGCCGGCGAGCCCGGCGCGTCGCCGTACCACAACAGCCAGACGCGGCTGGCCTACGTATTCGAACATCGCTTTAGCGCGCAATGGTCGCTGATGCAGAATTTCCACATCATCGATACCGACCTCGACGGCACCGGCATTTTCTTCGCCGGCGTGCTCGGACCGTCCGCGCGCCTGCAACCGCGCGAGGCGCGCCGCCAACACTTCAACGTCGCCTCGGTGGCGGCCGACACCGCGCTCGGCTACCGCTTCGAAGCAGCGGGGCGGCATGAACTGCGCCTGGGATGGGCATTGAACGCCGTGCGCGACCGCACCGTCAGCACCACCTGCAAGGTGGCCGCCATCGACCAGTTCCAGCCGGTCTACGGCGCGCGCGTCGACTGCAACGTCCCGATCAGCCAGGACAGCCTCACGCGCACCCTGACCAGCGGCCTGTATGCGCAGGACCACTACAAGGTCAGCGACGCCCTGTCGCTGCAAGGCGCGCTGCGCCATGACAGCGTGCGCACCGACCTGCAAAATCATGTCGCCGGCACCCGCGCCCGGCAGACCGACAGCGCCGTCAGCGGCAGCGCAGGCGCCAGCTACCGCATCGGCGGCGGCTTTGCGCCCTACGTCAGCTACGCGACCTCGTTCACGCCCGCGACCGACGGCTCCTCGCGCGACGGCAAGCCTTTCGACCCGGAAACCGGACGCCAGCACGAGATCGGCCTCAAATGGCTCAGCGCCGACGAAGCCGTCAGCGCCAATCTGGCCTACTACGACCTGACCCGGAAAAACGTCCTCGCCACCGACCCGCTCGACAGCAGCTATCGCGTCCAGATCGGCGAGCAAAACAGCCGCGGGATCGAGTTCGAGACCAGCGCCGACATCGGCCGCTGGCAATGGAGCGCGGCCTACGCCAACACCCTGGCGCGCGTCCTGCGCGATACGCCGCGCACAACAGGCAAGTCTCTCGACAACATCCCGCGCCACAGCCTGAGCGTATGGGCGGCTTACCGCTTCCTGCCGGGATGGAGCATCGGCCTCGGCGGACGCGCCGAATCGGCCAAGCGCGGCTATTCGTTCAACTACGAGATTCCCGGCTACGCCGTCGCCGACGCCGCGCTGACCTACTCCGCCGGACACTACCGCGCCGCGCTGAACGTCAAGAACCTCGCCGACCGGCGCTACTACGCCGGCGGCATCAGCAATCGCGTATTGACCACTGGCGACCCGCGCACCATCCTGCTCAATCTTGAGTATCGGTTCTGATCCGCCGCAAAGCCTGTTCCGAAAGGCGCAGCCGGACATGGCGACGGGTATAATCCCGCCTGTCATGTCCGTTACGAATCCTCCCCCCAAAAATCCGTCCCCTTCGCGCAGCAAGGAAGTCCGTCGACCCGAGCGCGCGCAGGCTGCCCACGCCGCGCCGCCACTGCACAGTCCGCTACGCAATCCGCTGCCCGAGATCACCTTTCCCGAAGAGCTGCCGGTCTCCGGCCGCCGCCAGGAAATCGCCGATGCCCTGCAAGCCAACCAGGTCATCATCGTCAGCGGCGAAACCGGTTCCGGCAAGACCACGCAGTTGCCCAAGATCTGCCTGCAACTCGGCCGCGGCGAAAAAGGCCTGATCGGCCACACCCAGCCGCGCCGCATCGCCGCATCCTCGACCGCCAAGCGCATCGCGCAGGAACTCGGCACGCCGCAGGGCGAGCACGTCGGCTTCAAGGTCCGCTTCAACGACACGCTCTCCAAGGGCGCATGGGTCAAGCTGATGACCGACGGCATCCTGCTGGCGGAGACACAGACCGACCCGCTGCTCAGGCAATACGACACCATCATCATCGACGAGGCGCATGAGCGCAGCCTCAACATCGACTTCCTGCTCGGCTACCTGAAGCAATTGCTGCCCAAGCGCCCGGACCTGAAGATCATCATCACCTCGGCGACGATCGACGCCGACCGCTTTGCGCGCCACTTCGGCAACGAGGTCAACGGCGAGCTCAAGCTCGCGCCCGTGATCGAAGTCTCCGGCCGCCTGTACCCGGTCGAAATCCGCTACCGCCCGGTCGACAACGCCGACCGCAGCGGCATCAATCCGGCGCCGCCAAAGACCGGCGCGCCCTCGCAAGCACAGAAGGACCGCGAGCAACGCGACCTCATGGACGCCGTGGTCGACGCCGTCGACGAACTGGCGCGCATCGGCTCCGGCGACGTGCTGGTGTTCCTGCCCGGCGAACGCGAGATCCGCGACGCCGCCGAAGCCCTGCGCAAGCACCACCCGCCGCACGTCGAAATCCTGCCCCTGTTCGCACGTCTGTCCGCGCAAGAGCAGGAACGCGTCTTCAAGTCCAGCAACGCGCGCCGCATCGTGCTGGCCACCAACGTCGCCGAAACCTCGCTGACCGTGCCCGGCATCCGCTACGTGGTCGATGCCGGCCTGGCCCGCGTCAAGCGCTACAGCTACCGCAACAAGGTCGAGCAGTTGCAGATCGAACCGGTCGCGCAATCGGCCGCCAATCAGCGCGCCGGCCGTTGCGGCCGCGTCGCGGCAGGCGTCTGCATACGCCTGTACGACGAGCAGGACTACCTGCAACGCCCCAAGTTCACCGAACCGGAAATCCTGCGCTCGTCGCTGGCCTCGGTCATCCTGCGCATGAAGTCCCTGCATCTGGCCGATGTCGAGACCTTCCCGTTCATCGAGCCGCCGCTGGGCCGCGCCATCGCCGACGGCTACCAGTTGCTGCAAGAACTGGGCGCCGTCGATGAGTTCAACCAGTTGACGCCGCTCGGCAAACAGCTTGCCAAGCTGCCGCTCGACCCGCGCGTCGGCCGCATGATCCTGGCCGGGCGCGATAACGCCTGCCTCAGCGAATTGCTGATCATCGCCTCGGCGCTGTCGGTGCAAGACCCGCGCGATCGCCCGATGGAAGCGCAGAACGCCGCCGACCAGGCGCACAAGAAATTCGCCGACGAAAAGTCCGAATTCCAGAGCTACCTCAAGATCTGGAAATGGTTCGAAGACGCCATCGCACACAAGAAATCCAACCGTCAACTGCAAGACCACTGCCGCGCCAGCTTCCTGTCGCAATTGCGCCTGCGCGAGTGGCGCGACGTCCATTCGCAATTGCTGACCATCGTGCGCGAGCAGGGCTGGCGCATGAACGAAGCGCCAGCCACCTACGAACAACTGCACACCGCCTTGCTGACCGGCCTGCTCGGCAATGTCGGCTTCAAGTCCGACGAAGATGCGCACTACCTCGGCGCGCGCGGCATCAAGTTCCACATCTGGCCCGGCTCGCACCTGCTCAAGAAGGCAGGCAAGTGGATCGTCGCCGCCGAACTGGTCGACACCTCGCGCCTCTACGCGCGCTGCATCGCCCAGATCCAGCCCGAATGGCTGGAACGCATCGGCGGCCATCTGCTCAAGAAATCCTGGGGCGAGCCGCGCTGGGAAAAGCGCAGCGCCCAAGTCACCGCCTCCGAGCGCGCCACCCTGTACGGCCTCGTCGTCTACAGCCAGCGCCGCATCAACTTCGGCCTCATCAACCCGCAGGAAGCGCGCGAAATCTTCATCCGCGATGCGCTCGTCGGCGGCGACTTCGACACCCGCGCGCCGTTCTTCGCGCACAACCAGAAGCTGGTGCGCGAAATCGAAAACCTCGAACACAAATCGCGCCGCCTCGACGTCCTGGTCGACGACGAACTCATCGCCGCCTTCTACGACAAGCTGATCCCGGCCGACATCTGCAACGGCATCGGCTTTGAAAAATGGCACAAGGACGCCACCGCCGCCACGCCCAGGCTGCTCTTCCTCAACCGCGACGACCTCATGCGCCACGAGGCCGCGGGCGTGACCACCGAACTCTTCCCCAAGACCATGACGGTCGCGGGCCTGTCGATGGCGCTGTCCTACCACTTCGAGCCCGGCACGCCGCGCGACGGCGTCACCCTGACCGTGCCGCTGTACGCGCTCAACCAGGTCTCGGCCGCGCGCTGCGAATGGCTGGTCCCCGGCATGCTCAAGGAAAAGGTCCATCTGCTGCTCAAATCGCTGCCGCAAAAACTGCGCCGCCACTGCGTGCCGCTGCCCGACTACGCCGCCGGCTTCTGCGAGCGCATGGACGAGCGCCATCTGTTCGGCAAGGGCGATCTCATCGACGCGCTGATCGCCGACATCCGCGAGCAGATCACCATCATGGTCAAGACCACGGACTTCAAGCAAGAGACCTTGCCCGCGCATCACGCGATGAACTTCAAG
Source organism: Herbaspirillum sp. RV1423 (assembly GCF_000577615.1). Classification (GTDB taxonomy): domain Bacteria; phylum Pseudomonadota; class Gammaproteobacteria; order Burkholderiales; family Burkholderiaceae_D; genus Herbaspirillum. The sequence goes on along the minus strand of NZ_CBXX010000066.1, from coordinate 13,960 downwards.
ATCGTCGACGAACACGGCCGCCAGCTAGAGATGGGCCGCAACCTCGGCAGCCTGCAAGCCGAGTTCGGCGGACAGGCGCGCGAGCAATTCCAGAAACTGGCCGAGCAGACCGCCATCACCGGCATAGGTATGGTGACACCCACACCCACAACCGCTGCCAATGTCGCCGCCGCGCCCGCCAGCGGCAAAACCGCACCGGCCGCCGCCGCCGGCGCAAGTGCCGCCGCCGTCTCCGAATACGGCAATCTCACCAACTGGACCTTCGGCGAACTGCCCGAACTGCTGGAGATTCAGCGCAACGGCCCGGCCAAATCGCAGACGCTGATCGGCTTCCCCGCGCTGGTCGACAAGAAGACGCATTGCGACCTCGAAGTCTTCGACGATCCGTCCGATGCCGCCCGCCAGCACTTCGCCGGCCTGCGCCGCCTGTTTGCGCTGCAACTCAAGGAACAGCTCAAATATCAGGAAAAGAACATCCCCGGCCTGCAACAGATGGGCATGCAATTCATGGCCCTCGGCTCGCAGGAAGAGTTGCGCGACCAGATCCTGTCCGCAGGTCTCGAACGCGCCTTCATGCAAGACCCGCTGCCCAGGAACGCCGATGAATTCAACCGCCGCAAGGAAGAAGGCAAGGCCCGCTTCGGCCTGCTCGTCACCGAAATCGCCCGCCTGGCGGCACAGGTGCTGGCCGAATACGCCACGCTGCCGAAGAAGCTGCAGACCGTCAAAGCGCACGCCCAGGCCGCATCCGACATGCAATCGCAGTTGCAGAACCTGGTCGGCAAGCGCTTCATCGCCGACAACGACTACAACAACCTGATGCATTTCCCGCGCTATCTCAAGGCGATCAACGTGCGGCTCGAAAAGTTGCGCGCCGACCCGGCTCGCGACACGCGCCTGCTGTCCGAATGGATGCAAGTCGCCGCGCCGTGGCAGCGCGCGCAAAAGGACCGCGGCGCCAACGACCCCAAGATGGCGGAATTCCGCTGGCTGCTGGAAGAGTTGCGCGTCTCGCTGTTCGCGCAGGAGTTGCGCACGCCCATGCCAGTCTCGGTCAAGCGCCTGCAAAAGGTATGGGAAACCATGCAACGCTGAACCAGGCCCGTCGTCGTGCCGGCGGCGCAATGCCTTCAGTCAAAAATGTGGGCGTCGTCCTGACGAAAGTCAGGACCCAGCGTCGTACCGGCCGTCTTCACGCCACTGGGTCCCGGCGTTCGCCGGGACGACGATGAGAGAGCGGAATCAGTCAAATGACGCGAAGCCATCCTTCACCCCCCACCCGTCGTCCTGACGAAAGTCAGGACCCAGCGTCGTACCCGACCGCCTTCACGCCACTGGGTCCCGGCGTCCGCCGGGACGACGGCGATAGGGCGGAATCAGTCAAATGATGCGAAGCCATCCTCACCCCCACCCGTCGTCCTGACGAAAGTCAGGACCCAGCGTCGTACCGGCCGTCTTCACGCCACTGGGTCCCGGCGTCCGCCGGGACGACGGCGATAGGGCGGAATCAGTCAAATGATGCGAAGCCATCCTTCACCCCCAACCCGTCGTCCTGACGAAAGTCAGGACCCAGCGTCGTACCCGACCGCCTTCACGCCACTGGGTCCCGGCGTTCGCCGGGACGACGGCGATAGAGTGAAATCAGTCAAATGATGCGAAGCCATCCTTCACCCCCAACCCGTCGTCCTGACGAAAGTCAGGACCCAGCGTCGTACCGGCCGTCTTCACGCCACTGGGTCCCGGCGTCCGCCGGGACGACGGCGATAGAGCGGAATCAGTCAAATGATGCGAAGCCATCCTTCCCCCCCAACCCGTCGTCCTGACGAAAGTCAGGACCCAGCGTCGTACCGGCCGTCTTCACGCCACTGGGTCCCGGCGTCCGCCGGGACGACGGCGATAGGGCGGAATCAGTCAAATGATGCGAAGCCATCCTTCACCCCCAACCCGTCGTCCTGACGAAAGTCAGGACCCAGCGTCGTACCCGACCGCCTTCACGCCACTGGGTCCCGGCGTCCGCCGGGACGACGATGAGAGAGCGGAATCAGTCAAATGATGCGAAGCCATCCTTCACCCCCAACCCGTCGTCCTGACGAAAGTCAGGACCCAGCGTCGTACCCGACCGCCTTCACGCCACTGGGTCCCGGCGTCCGCCGGGACGACGGCGATAGAGCGGAATCAGTCAAATGATGCGAAGCCATCCTTCACCCCCAACCCGTAGTCCTGACGAAAGTCAGGACCCAGCGTCGTACCCGACCGCCTTCACGCCACTGGGTCCCGGCGTTCGCCGGGACGACGGCGATAGAGTGAAATCAGTCAAATGATGCGAAGCCATCCTTCACCCCCCAACCCGTCGTCCTGACGAAAGTCAGGACCCAGCGTCGTACCGGCCGTCTTCACGCCACTGGGTCCCGGCGTTCGCCGGGACGACGGCGATAGAGTGAAATCAGTCAAATGATGCGAAGCCATCCTCACCCCCCACCCGTCGTCCTGACGAAAGTCAGGACCCAGCGTCGTACCGGCCGTCTTCACGCCACTGGGTCCCGGCGTCCGCCGGGACGACGGTGAGAGAGCGGAATCAGTCAAATGATGCGAAGCCATCCTTCACCCCCAACCCGTCGTCCTGACGAAAGTCAGGACCCAGCGTCGTGCCCGGCCGTCTTCACGCCACTGGGTCCCGGCGTTCGCCGGGACGACGATGAGAATCAGGATGTTCCCGCCCATCACCCCCAAGCCCTAGGCAATCAAGAACCTTGCAACGCCGCCCGCGCGAGGCTGTACAATTTCCGCTTTTACCGACAACCCACTCCCCAATGGCAAACGTCCTGACCCTTGAAGCACTCGAAGCATGGCTCTGGGAGTCCGCCAACATCCTGCGCGGCTCCATCGACTCATCCGACTTCAAGAACTACATCTTTGGACTGCTTTTTTTGAAGCGTTTTAACGACGTTTTTGAAGAACGTGTCGACAAATTAAAGAAAGAAGAAAAACTGACCCAGGCCGAAGCCGAAGAAGAGGTCCAGCACCAATACGGCGATTTCCCGAAGAAGGCGCGCTGGCCCGCCCTCATCAGCCGCACAGAAAACATCGGCGAAGCACTCGACAAAGCCTTCGCCGCCATCGAATATGGCAAGCCCGAACTGGAACATGTGCTCACCGCCACCCTCTACGGCGACAAGCGCGTGCTCTCCGACGGCACCTTGCAGCGCCTGCTGCGCCACTTCAACCAATACAGACTCGGCAACGGCGACCTCTACAAGGCCGACATGCTGGGCGACGCCTACGAATACCTCATCAAGCAGTTCGCCGACGACGCCGGCAAGAAGGGCGGCGAGTTCTACACCCCCAAGGCCGTGGTGCAACTGGTGGTCGAACTGATCGACCCGCAGCCGGGCCACACCGTCTACGACCCCACCTGCGGCAGCGGCGGCATGCTGGTCGAGAGCGCCCACCATGTCGCCAGACTGCCCAATGGCAGCATCGTCAATGACCGGCCCAATGTGTGGCTGTTCGGTCAGGAAAAAAACCTCGGCACCTGGGCCATCGCCAAGCTCAATCTCTACCTGCATAACATAGACGCTGCCATAGAACTTGGCGACACCCTGGTCAAGCCCAAACATACCGAGGGAAAATACCTGAGGACCTTCGACCGCGTCATCGCCAACCCGCCATTTTCGGCCAAGGCATGGTGGACGCCTCTGGAACTGGAAAGCGAAAACGCCCAGGACAGCGGCAAGAAACTCAAGGCCCCCGACTACAAAAACGTCAGAGATGATTTCGACCGCTTCATCTACGGCGTGCCGCCGCGCGGTTATGCCGACCTTGCCTTCGCCCAGCACATGCTGGCCAGCCTCAAGGCCGACGGCCGCATGGGCATCATCCTGCCGCACGGCGTGCTGTTTCGCGGCGGTGAAGAAGGCAAAATCCGCCAGAACCTGCTCTTCGGCACCGATGCCGCCAGCGGCAGCCACCCGGGCGACCTGATCGAAGCCATCGTCGGCCTGCCATCGGCGTTGTTCTACAACACCGGCATCCCGGCTTGCGTGCTCATCCTCAACAAGAAGAAACCCAACAAGCTCAAGAACAAAGTCATCATCATCGACGCCAGCCGCGACTACCTCGACGGCAAGGCGCAAAACAGCCTGCGTCCCGGCGACGTCGAACGCATCGTCAGCACGCATAAGGCGGCCTTCCAGAAGCAGATCGAAGTCGACAACTATTGTCGTGTCGTCTCGCTGGAAGAGATTCGCGGCAACGATGGCAATCTCAATATTGCGCGTTACATCGACAATGGCGAGACCGAAGAGATTGTGGATGTGAGTGCGACGTTGGCGGAATTGGCCGTGCTTAGCAAAGAAGAGGCTGAGATCAATGTGCGGTTGGAGCGGTGCTTAGTGGCGTTGGGATTTGTGGTGGGGGGCCTATGAGTTTGCTGGAGAGGAATGAGTTCCAGAAAACAGATATTGGCTGGATTCCATCTGAATGGAAGTGCGAAAAGCTCGGCAGCTATCTAATGTTGCTAACCGGCGCTCCTTTTAAGTCTGATTTTTTTTCATCTGATGAGGGAGTACCTCTTATCAGAATTCGAGATTTACTTCGCGGTTTCAGTGAGACTAGATACGCGGGAGAATATGACAAACGTTATTTGGTTAATGCAGGAGATGTTCTAGTTGGAATGGACGGTGAGTTTCACGTGGTTCGCTGGAAAGGACCAGAATCTCTTTTGAACCAACGCGTATTAAAAATTTCCCCAATACCTAACTTGTCTGATGAAGGATTTTTATTTTTTTTGGTAGCTGCTGCTATCGGGAAAATACAAGATGGTATTTCGGCGACAACCGTTAAGCACCTATCTACGAAAGATTTACAGAATTTGATCGTAGCGATGCCTCCATTGGCGGAGCAACAAAAAATTGCCGCGACCCTCTCTACAGTGGACGAGATGTTGGACGTGATCGCCCGTCAGATTGCTACCACTCAGACCCTCAGGCAGGGGGTGATGCAAAAACTTTTCAGTCCAGACGTGGGGGCCAGGAAAGTTGGTCAGTTAGCCTTAGTGAAACTGCACGAGGTGGCCGAAGTGCGAACCGGCGTTGCAAAAGGAAAAAAAGGATTGAAGCAGCCTGTTGAACTTCCTTATCTCCGGGTCGCCAATGTTCAGGATGGAAACATCGACATCAGCGACATGAAAACCATCGAGGTTGAAGCTGGTCAAGTGGAACGTTATTCGCTGCAAGCTGGCGACGTACTGATGACAGAGGGCGGAGATTTCGACAAGCTTGGGCGCGGAGATGTGTGGGATGCCCGGATTTCTCCATGTCTTCATCAGAATCATGTATTCGCGGTCAGGCCAAATCCGGACAAGCTGAATTCTTATTATCTGGCCGCATTAGCCGCGAGTGATCACGGTCGTAAATACTTTCTGTCCTGCGCCAAGCGAACCACCAACCTTGCAAGCATCAATTCGTCGCAGATCAAGGCTTTCCCGGTATTGCTTCCCTCACTGGATGAGCAGGCCAATATCGTAAAAATTATTGATGCGGTGAATGCAAAAATAGCTGCTTTGAAGAATAAGCAAGTCCACTACGCAGACCTCAAACGCGGCCTGATGCAAAAACTCCTGACCGGCGAATGGCGCGTCAAGCTCGATACGCCGGTCGAGGAAGCCTTTGCCTGACCTTGCGCGAGCTTGTGTGAATGCAGCACCCGGCCGTCGACGGCGGCCAATGTGGAGGAAGAATGGCACAGGCCGAAAAGACCGGCGTCGAAACGCCGGCGATCGCATCGCTCATCAAACTGGGTTACACCCATCTGCCGGGCAAGCACGTGCAGACCGCGCAGCGCCATCTGGCGCCGGTGCTGGAAGACGTCTTGCGGCCGCGCCTGCTGCTGCTCAATCCCTGGTTGTCCGATGCCGTCGGCGGCGTCGATGCGGCGCTGATCGAGTTGCGCAAGCGCGTCAATGCCGATCTGCCCGCGGCCAATCGGGCTTTTTGGGAGCAGGTGGTGCATCGCTCCGATATCCAGATCAAGGACCGCGACGGCAGGCCGCGCAGCGTGCGCTTTTTTGACGCCGGGCTTGCCGCGCACAACGACTTTCATGTGGTGGATCAGTACGTCGGGCGCAATGCCGACGGCGCATCGTTTCGTCCCGACCTGCTGCTGTTCGTCAACGGTCTGCCGCTGGCGATCATCGAGTGCAAGGCCAGCCATCACCGGCTTGACGAGGCGCTGATTCAGCTTGATATGTATCAGGGGAGCTTTGCGGCGCAGTTCGTTTTCAATCAGGTGTGCGTCGGCCTGAACCGGCGCGAGGGCGCCTATGGCGCGATCCTGGTCAAGCCGGATTTTTATGCGCGTTACCGCTTGCAGGAGGATGAGCTGGCGGTCGTCGCCGGTTTGCTGGGCGAGGAGCCAAGCGCGCAGGATCAGTTGCTGTGGGCCTTGTTCGAGCCGGGCCGGTTTTTGCAATTGGTCACGCATTTTGTCCTGTTTGAGACCCGCGACGGCAGGACCGTCAAGAAGCTGCCGCGTTATCAGCAGTGGCGCGCCGTGCGCAAGACGCTGGCGCGTTTGCGCGGGCCGCATCCGGTGGGCGGGGTGGTGTGGCATACGCAGGGCAGCGGCAAGTCGCTGACGATGGCGTTGCTGGCGCGCCTGCTGCGCGCCGACAGCAGCGGCCTGAACAATCCGACGGTGCTGGTGCTGACCGACCGCAAGGATCTGGACAAGCAGATTTTCGATACCTTCAATGCGGTCGGCATCGCGACGCGGCAGGCGGCGTCGGTGGATGGCTTGATCAGGATATTGTCGAACGACTACGGCAGCGTGTTGACCAGCACGGTGCAGAAGTTCCAGGAGAGCGAGCAGCCGGGGGCAACGCCGGACGGGGCCGCCGATCCGGCGGACGACCGCTCTGCCGGCGAGCCTGACGACGATCCGCAGGAGAGTCGCTACCGGCGGGTGCGCGAGGGCGATGATTTTTACATGGTGGAGGAGCGCAATGTGCTGTTCGGCGCGCCGCCGGAGGAGGGCGATGATTCGGGCACATCGGACAAATCGGACAGATCCGGCGCTCGGGCCGTATGGGTCGAGGTCGGCCGGGAAAAGATTCATTTCCGGGTATTGAGCGCGAAGCCGAATTTTTATGTGCTGGTCGATGAGGCGCATCGCAGCCAGTACGATTTTCTGGCGGCGTTCATGCGCGCCAGTCTGCCGCAGGCGAAGTTCATCGCCTTCACCGGCACGCCGTTGTTGAACGAGGACAAGCATACGCTGGCCGAGTTCGGCGGCGATACGTACATCGATGAATACCGCTTGCATGAGGCCGTGGCCGATGGCGCGACGCTGCCGATCAAGTATCTGGACGCCTGGGTGGCGCTGGCTGCCGACGCCGGTCTGGATGCGGCCTTTGACGAGCGTTTTGCCCGCGAGAGCCAGTCCCGGCAGCACGCCTTGAAGAGGCATTTGCTGGCGCGCTGGCGTCAGGCGGGCGACCGCATGGATAAGGTCGCGGCGCATCTGGTGGAGCATTTTCTGGCCAATGTCCGGGCCAAGGGCCTGAAGGCGATGCTGGTCTGCGACGGTCGCGAGATGGCGGTGCGCTACAAGGATTTGCTGGACGCCATCATGCGCGAGCGCGCCGCGCGGGGATTGCCGACGTTCGAGAGCCGGGTGGTGATTTCCCTGACCGGGATGACGGCGTCGCGCACCGGCGCGTCGGTGCAGCAGGAGGCCGCCGAATATGAGGTGGATATCGCCCGGGTGCAAAGCATCGAGGAGCGGGTCCAGGCCGAGCGCAAGGAGGGCAGGGAGCCGGTGGCGCTGCCGCCGGAGCAGATCGGCAACTTTGTCGGCAAGCTGTTTCCCTTGCCTTATGCGCACGGCAATGAAGACGGCGGACGCGAAGGTCAGGCGCAGTTGTCGACTCAGTTATCGACTCAGTTGCAGGCCCAGCCGCACACCAATGACGTCGGTTTGATCATCGTGTCGGATATGTTGCTCACGGGATGGGATGCGCCGATTGTCGGCACCATGTATCTCGACAAGCCGCTCAGGCAGCACACGCTGTTGCAGGCGATTGCGCGGGTCAACCGCACCCGCGAGGGCAAGAATGCCGGTTATATCGTGGACTATCACGGCGTGGTCGAGCAGCTCGACGAGGCGCTCAAGATGTACGGAGGCGAATTGCAGGCGGCGCAGGTGTGGCAAGGCGTGGAGAGTGAGTTGCCGAAGCTGCAAAGTACGCTGGACCGGCTGCTGAGGCTGCTGCCGAAGAAGCACGATCCGGTGAAGCAGCGCGAAGCGTACAAGGAGGACGCCGAGCGTTTTCTCGATCCGGCGGTGCGGCTGGATGCGGTGGAGGATTTTCTGGAGTTGAGCAAGCAATTCAACCGCTCCATCGACATCATCTTGCCGGATGTGCGCGGCGTGGCGTTCAAGGCTTACTTCACGCTGTTTTCGGAAATCCGGCTGATGTTGCGCGACAAGCTGCCCGGCGATACCTACCGCGAGCGGATTACGCGGCTGGAGTCGGTGCTGTTGCAGCAATTGCTGGACGACTACATTGCCGCCAGCCCGGCGCGCAGTCTGCTGGGGCATGAGGTGTCGATTCTCGATGCGGGCGACATGGCCAGGCTGAAGAAGCTGGCCAGCCCCGGCAGTCGGGCGCTGGTGATGAAGAATCAGTTGAAGCACACCATCGTCGCCGGTCGCGACAAGGACCCGGCCTTCTTCGACAAGCTGGCCGAGGAACTGGAAAAGTTGCTGGAAGAGGAAAAGGCCGGGCGTATTTCTCAGGCGCAGTTTCTGGAGCAGCTTGAGTTGTTCAGCCAGCGGATTCAGGACAAGGACAAGACCGGTTTCAGCAATCAGGCGCAGTCCGCCGTCTATCATTATCTGGCGGCCTTGCTGACGGAAGAGACGGCGCGCATGGCCACGCGCGCCTTGTTTGAGCATGCCGAACTGAGCCGCACGCTGGCTTCCGGCAACTGGAAGCAGATGCGCGACCTGCATCCCGACATCAAGGAGGTATTGCGCAAGCTGCTCATGCCCTTGGCGGGGTGGGAGCGCAGCGTGGCGCGCGACCATGCGACGGAGATTTTGACTATCTTGCTGAAGAACTGAGAACGCGATGCCAGTGCTTGCTTACGGCCGGACGACGATAGAGTGGCGCTTTGAATTGGCGGCGCACCTGAAGCGGCATTATGTGACCGTGGAGCGCGGCTGTCCCGTGCTGCTGCGCGGTCCGCGTATCGCGGCGCCGGCGCAGGAGGCCTTGATTCGCCGGCGTGCGCGCTGGATACGGGAAAAGCTGGCCTTGGTGAATCAGCCGCAGAGCGACGAGCGTATTGTGACCGGCAGCCGTTTGCGTTACGGCGGCAGGAGTTATGTGGTGGAGGTGATCGAGACGCCTGCGCTGACGCAGCCGCGCTTGCGGTTTACCGCTTCGCGCTTTGTGATAGAGCATCCTGACGGGCGTTCTATCGAGCAGGAGCAATGCATGCCCTTGCTGGAGCAGTTTTATCGCCAGCGTGCGCAAGACCGGCTGCCGGCGCGCCTGCGTCATTGGCAGCGCGCCACGGGTTTGCAGTCGCAGGGGCTGAGGGTGCGTCGCTTTGAAAGCCGCTGGGCCAGTTGCAGCGCGGGCAATGTGCTGGAGTTCCATCCGCGCGTGATGGAGTTGCCCGCTGCGACCTTGGACTACATCATTGTCCATGAGCTATGCCATACCGTGGAAAGAAGCCACACCCGGGCCTTCTGGCAGGAAGTGGCGCGTCATTTCCCCGACTGGCGGGCGCAGCACGAGATATTGCAGAAGGCGGTTTTTGGCGATGCGGTGTAGGGTGTTTGCAATTGGGAACACCTATTGGAAATATGAAATAAAAATGCCGCGATTGCATCCTGATGCCGTTGATTTTGAGACGTACATATCTGATCTGAATGCGGTCTGATATTTTTTAATCTGGATAAAAGTGAAAGACTGCAATCGGCCAGAAGGGGCCCTTCGCCAATAATGAGAAAAATGAGGTAATCGAAGTGGCAGACCGAATGCTTCCTGAGCCAGACCAATTTGCAACGTACCCTATGACTGAGCATGGGTCGAAGGAATTGATAGTTTTTTGCAAGTGCTGGGTATGAAGTCGTTGTCGAAAAATACAATCTATATGATGCCAATTGCCTATTCTCTTCGCTACTTGATAACTTCGTTTGCAATGATGTCCACGTGTCTTCTGGCGTATGGCCAGACTCTTCCGCCCCTACGTAGTTTTCCAGTGGCTCCGACTTGGGAACAGATATGTGCAGATGAATCTCCGTTAGGTGCCTTGGGCCAGTTGCAGGCGCTGCCTACTGCCACGATGCCGACAGAGTTGCTGAAAGCGCTACGTCAGATTCACGATGGCTTCATCCTTACGAATCCGTCCTTTACAGACGAAAAAAATCTTTCGAGACTTTTCGGGAGCGGCCGCTTAAAAGACTACTCATCAGAAAAGCACGGCGATATTTTGAAGGAAATGATGAGTGGTTCGAAAAATACGCTCCATGCAAACTTTGCCTGGGCATTTTCTATTACAGATGAGTATCCAAAGGACAAGCGTGGCTGGATGTATATCGCCCCGCAAACACTTCCGAATGACTACGGAGTTGAAATTGTTGAGAAATTTCTTACGTTCGGGATTGACGGAGTCGATGCCCTGAGAGACTCAACGATATCCTTGCCAGCCGACTACGCAGCAAGTGGTTTCCCCCGACCATTCCTTACGCACCTCAAGGGCTATTTTCAGTACAAGCAACTAATTGAGAGTAAGTGTTATTCCTCAAGTCTGACGGTCCGCTTAAACGGCGATGGAACGCTACGGGACATTGAGATCGAACAAAGGGAAAAGCGGGATTTTGGACGGTGATATTTTTATGGCTGCACTAGGAGAACGATCTCACCCCTGCCACATTTCTTGATCGTTCAATAGCTGATCAACGAGCTCAGTGATCAAATAGCGACGATGTTCGCTTAGCCGCTGCCAAACAACGCAAGCGCGCGACATTGATTGATGTTCGGAATGAGCTTTTCACCGCAGCCCGAGCATCCCGGCACATGGAGAGCGAAGCTTACTTAAACAGCTACCGTGAGTTGCTGCCAATATTGCGCGAATTGATTGCATCGGATATTTAAGTCCACAGTCGGGCAAAAGCTCACGTCCAGCAGCGGACAGGATGAATTTAAACACTATGAACATGTCTCTCGAAGCGCTGATCGATCGCATTTTTGATCAATTGCGGCAACTTGGATCAACGATTGCGGGCAAGCGTCGTGCTGGTCTGCGCCCTGAGGAGGTCCACATTGCCTTCGATGGTTTAGGCTTGGAAGTGCCTGATGAGCTTCTCAATGTGTATTGCTGCTGTGATGGAACTTCTACTTATGAAGGCGATGTCCTGGGTGAGATTCAGTTTTTCCCAGGTTTCTACTGGATGAGTCTTGAAGATTCCATCCAAGTCTATCGCTCGATATCAACAGGAAACGAGTGGGATCGTGCTTGGTTTCCTATTTTTGCAAATGGAGGAGGCGATTTTTATGCAGCAGTTTGCGACAAATCGTCCCTCTATTTTGGAGAAATTGTTGGATTCGTGCTCGGAGAGCCCGATCAACTCATCGAGTTTAAAAATATTCTAAGTATGCTCAGAACCATTGAGCGTTCATTGGAAGGCGGCGTATTTTTTGCGTCTGAGGGGCGGTTGAAAGCTGACTATCCTAAAATGCGGGAAATTGCGCGTCAGCTACAACCAGGTTTCATGGAGCATGAGGCCTAAGAAATTCCGGGGATAGGTGCGCCCCCGATTTACGAAATAGGCCGCAATCGGCCAGAAGCAGACCTTTGTCCAAACGCAGATCAATCGCTGCTGTTCGGAGGTGCCCAAAGTGGCCCTAGCAACGCCGATTCAGTTGCAGTGGCGATTTGATCGGCGAATGTCGTACTTTCGACGGCTCGCGCGAGCGTTACTGCCCCTGCCAATGAAGCCAGGGCTGCGCAAGCGGCGTCAATGTCTTCTGGCATGCGTGGTGATGCCGGGCCGTCGACTACAGCTTGTGCAACTTCGAGCAACGCGCTTTCAAATGCTATTCGTGATTCGTGACCGGAACGAGCCACTTCAGTCGGTAACGTCTGCAACGTACAGCCTTCGGATAGATCACACGTTCGCTTGACGCTGAGATAAAACCGCACGAACTTTGGCCACCAGGCAGGCCCATGCTCCGCTTGGAAATATAGGATACCTCCCCGGAGATCATCCATCCCGTGCTTCAGCGCCTCACAAAATGCATCGTCCTTGGAGCCAAAGTGGACGTAGAACGCACCAGACGTGACGCCAGCCTCCTTAGCCAGAGCGTCAACTCCTGTTCCAGCGAATCCGCCCTTGCGAAACGCTCGTCCGGATCCTTCAAGAATGCGTTGACGTGTGCGTGTCTTCTGTTCAGCTCGTGACATAGAAACCTTTGGGTGAGTCAGCAGAGCTACATTATAGTTGACTGCATAACGTTCGTTATTTAAAATAAATAACGGTCGTTATGTTATCTCTGAGATGAAAGGAGATTGCTTTGAACGCCGCAATCATCTGACTAGAGGAATCTTATGCCACTGACTCTCACCATCACAGAAGGCGTCCTCCCCAAGGGGCAAGAAAGTATAGCCTTTACCCGGCTCTCGGACGCGATGATCAAATGGCACGGGTTGACTGGAAACACCGCAATCGAGTCGAATATCGTCGGTTCAATCAACCTTCTGCCAAAAGAGCATACATTCGCCGGATCGAAGGAATCGTCTGTTGTATTCATCGAGTGGAAAGTCCCATCTTTTGCATTCAACAGCAGGGAAATTCAGTTGGGATATATCAAAGAGGCCACCGACATCATTCATGCGATGTCAGGAGAAAGGCAGCCCCGAGAACGTATATGGGTCAATGTGGTTCACGCGGTGGACGGCGCCTGGGGAATTGGGGGCGTCGCGTTGACCAACGCACAGCTCGCGAGCTAAAGCGCCGAACTCGCAGTTGAAAGGATTACGTGGGCGATTCTTGTCGCCCCTTCTTTCTTTTTTCCGGAGTATGTGATGCTGCTTTCGAACTACTTGTTTTTTGTTGATCGCTGTGAAGAAGCCCTGAAGTTTTATGAGGCATGCGGACTAGGCAAAATTGTGGAAATACAACGGCACGGTGAAAACGAAATACCGGTCAAGAGCGAGACGATGCTGGGGAAAATCATGCATGCAAGGTTCGAAGGCGATGGCGTCGCCTTCTACGCATCCGACAATGACGATGCCGAGCCGATGAGAGGATCCGCGCATCATCTGGCTATGGACGATAAGCATTCGTTGGATCGGATGTTCAGTGACCTGGGATCGGGGGGAGTGGTGACGACTGCACTTGGGATGCAACCGTGGGGCGACTATTACGGGAAGCTGACCGATCGGTTCGGCGTCCAGTGGATGTTGAACTACCATTACTCGCCTCAAATATAGTTTCGAAGCACAATCCGCTCGGCAAGCGGCTTCTGTTCTGGTACTGATGGGCGAAATCGAACCGTCGGCCTACTGATTGCGCAGGCTGTCTTTGCCTTTGCAATGTCCTTCAATGGCTACGAGCATTTCGGTTCGTCTTCAGCTTCTATGCAGGCGGCCAAACAGAAAAAACGCACAACATTGATTGATGTCCGAAATGAGCTTTTCGCTTCAGCCCCTGCATCTCGGCATATGGACAATGAAGATTTCTTAGACCGCTACTGCGAGTTGTTTCCAATATTGCGTGAATTGATTGTGTCGGACGCGTAAGTCCGCAACCGGCCGAGGCTGTGTAAAAACGCCAGAGAGCGTTATTCTAATCTGAAGTAAACGATTTGCCGCAATCCATGTCACACGAACAGATGACTCTGTTCGAGGTGCACCGATGAAACGCTTCATTGAAGGGCGGGATCGCC
>NZ_CBXX010000065.1 GCF_000577615.1 Herbaspirillum sp. RV1423 | reverse complement strand
TGTTCGTGCTCGTGGTGGAAGTCTAACAGCGGGCACGAAAGAGCGGCCTTCATATAAGGAGTGTGGGTGGAAATCCGTTTTAAATCATGGGTTTAACATCATTCCTGCAAAAATTTCCCGAATCCCGGCCGACCCTCTAGAGGGCCGTGGCGATTTCGGCCATGCCCAGCGGCACGCCCTGATGGCCTTCCGTGGCCCGCACAATGGCATCGATCGACAGGAAGCGGATGGCGTGCGCCAGCGGCTGCAGTTGGTGTTCGGTCATGGCATTGATACGCCCGGGCAGGCTGGCCCGGACGCTGGTCTCCGTTTTTATTAAAGGAGTCCATTCTTTTCGACAGTCCCCTCCCGAGGCAAGCGATGAAAATTCAGGAGTGACTGAATCCTTGTCATCTAGCCCGGCGCCGGCGCCACAGAAGGCTGGCCGAGCGCCTGGCTGCTCTCTTCGCGCAGCCATTGCAGGAAGCTGATTACCTCCGGCCGCGAAGCATTGCGTGCCGGACAGACCGCGAAATGCTGGGTGATTTCCACGCTCAGCCCGGTAGGGAAGACTGTCTGCAGGCGGCCGGCCTGGAGGTGGTCGGCGCTCAGCGCGGTGCTTTCGAGCACGATGCCCAGTCCTTGCACGGCCGCATCAATGCTCATCATGGCACGATCGAAGCGCATCGCAATGCGCTCCGGACGCAGTTCGGGGGCGTATTTCGCGAACCAGTCCGGCCATTGCACCAGGCTCACGCGCGACTGGATCAGCGGCGCCTGGACCAGGTCGGCGGGGCCGTCGATCCGCTGTCTGTTCAGGAACGCGGGGCTGGCCATCGGCACGATGCGTTCGGCCAGAATGGGCTCGATGTCTAGGTCCGGCCAGTGGGGCAGCCCGCAGCGGATATCGATATCGACCTGGCCGATTTCGAAATCCGATTCCTCCGGCGAAGCGGACAGGCCGAGCGAGATCTCGGGGTGCCGCTGCGCAAACCGGCCGATTCGCGGCATCAGCCAGAGGCTGGCGAAACTGGGACTCGAATGGATGTACAGCGAGTTTTCCACGCCATGGCGCAGATCTTCGGTGGCCGAATTGATCGCCCCCAAGGCGCCGGCCACCCGTTTGAGGTAAGTCTGGCCCGCCGGGGTCAGTTCGACGCCGCGTGTGGAGCGCTCAAAGAGGCGCAAACCGAGCAGCTTTTCCAGGCGCGCAACCTGGTGGCTGATGGCCGACGGGGTGAGATGAAGTTCGGCTGCGGCAAGGTTGAAACTCTTGCGGCGGGCGATGGCCTCAAATGCCATCAGGGAGGTGAGCGGGGGAATCATGGCGTCTCGGGTTCTTTTTCTGATGCGCCGCAATATGCGCACGCGTGAAGAATACCTGAGATTTTATCGCTTGCTCCCGCATTTGCCATCCCCGCACAATCGCACTGGTCACGCGGCACCGCTGGTGCGCCGCGCGCGCTCACCCACTTCTGAGGGGACGACGCTGCAGCAATGCGCGGCTGCCACCCGACCCCGCACTTTACAACGCGTAAAGAACAGGACCCATATCGTCAAACAGCCGCTTTTGTTTTTCAATAATTCCACGCTGTTGCAATCGAAACGTAAGCCGTCTTCTGCACCGGTAAAATGGCATCCGCTCCCCCAATGCAAGACCGGCATTCCATCAGCGCTAACCAGCGCTCTGGACTATTGTGGTTCAGGCACAGGAGGAGGCGGAGCTCAGTGCAACCAAGGCTGGCCTGTCCAACTGACAGCTCCAGGCTCGATAAGTTTGATCCGCAATCGTGTGCAATGCCTCAATGCGATCATGCAATTCTTTCAGGATTTGCGTCTCGCTTTGAACGGCCGGTCCATGCGCGCGCAGGAGTTCGGCTCGCCCGGCGGCACACCAATTCCTGATGCTTTCTTTGGTGACTTCCAAATGACCTTGAAATGCCCAATGACGACCTCGGTGGAAACCCTTGTTCAGGCAATGGCTGCCGTACATCGTGCGGATGGCGCCAACGGGAATTTCAAAAGTATCGTAATGCCAGTTGAAGATGGTCGCTTGCCTGGGCAGTCCCATAATCTGTTGCGCTTCCGGGGTGATCCAAATTTGGCTCCAGCCGATATTCGGGCAGATATTGCGGCTGACCTTCGCTCCCATGGCACGCGCAAGCATCTGCGCACCAAAGCAATGCCCGAGAACCGGAACGTCCCGCCTTATGGCATCTTGCAGCAATGTCCGCTCGTCCTCGATCCACGGCAAAGTTTCATTCACGCAGTGATCGCTGCCCAACACGACAATACCGCTAAACTTGCTTGCATCGACGGGCGCTTTTCCATCCGATGCAGGAGAAATGAGTCGGTACGGGATGTCGTTTTCGTCTAAATGATCGCGCAGTACACCCGGCCCTTGCGTTGATTCGTGTTGAAGAATCGCGATTGGTCTCATGGAGTCACGGCTTGCATCAACAAGCCTGTAGTAATGGAGACCTCAATTTAGAATCTTCAGTATAAAAACTGGATTCTATTTGATGTGATTTACGTAAAAACCGCGTAAAAAATCTCACTACCTGAGACGCAAAAGAGCGCCATCATCCTCGCGAAGGAGACACTTGAATTACGGTCCGCTCCTGTCAGGTTGCCGACATATCGGCATGCCGCAGGCTCTGGATGTCATTGGTCGCTATTGAATACAGATTTGAGAAATGCGGCGACATCAAGCGGCGCTTGTTCACGCCCCAGCGCATCGCCGCCAAGCATCGCTCCGTAGCTGAGACAGCGCTTGGATTCTGCTGTGGCCTCAGCCCCCGACAGCGTTTGCTCATCTTTGCGCATCGTGAATTTGTTTGTATCCAGATCATAGGCGCCATGGCATTCGCGCGCGCTTGTTGCTGACTTGATGACATGCAGTCGTGTCGGCCTGTCAAATCCGTGATAGGCATCGGGGTAGGTCTTCAGCGTGACCTGTGCGCCTTGCCTGCGTAAATCGTTGGCATACGTCACACACGGCGCTGCCGGCGTGTAATTGTCCTTGCCGCCAAGCAGCATCAGTATCGGAGCGCCATCCAGATGCGTCGATGTGTAATGTATGCCGCATCCGGGATAGAAGGCTATATGTGCAGCAAAGTGGAGATCGTCTTCGATCAAGGCGCGGCGAAACGGCTCCAGCGCAGAATAAAGCGCTGCAATCCCTCCCCGCGAAAAACCCATCACGCTGATTTTTCTTTTGTCGATCCGTGGATCGGCCGCCAGCAGGCGTAGAGCAAAGTAGGCGTCTGCTACACCTGTCGCCATCGACAGCTGCGTTTGGTCAGCTTCGGTATTGGTGACGCCTCGTCCCGTAAAACTGTCGACGACGAAGCTGGCAAATCCCATCGAGTTCAGGCGTTGCGCCCAAACCATCTCGCCTGGATTAACACCGCTGCTTCCGTGCAGGATGACCACCGCCGGAACGGCAGCAGTCATCACCTCAGGGAACGCCAATCGCCCTGTGATTGAGGCCTTATTGTCGACGGTACGCTCCACAAAATCCTTGATGCGTTTGGGCGTGACTGACTCAAAGGCGATGGCGCTGCCATGGCCATCGTCACGAGGAGGGACTGGCGTTATTGAAGTCGCGCATGCGCTTGCAATGCTGACCATGCACATGACAATGGCAGTGAAAATCTTACAAGTGCTTATGCGTTTGTGATGGTGTGGATGTACCAATTTCCGCTCCTGCGCCATTCTCTGTTCTACTCGCCAACCGGCAATGATCCGCGCACGCCAGCTACCCGATAGTCATTGGCGAGCGTCGCCCGCCAGGATTGCTCGGAGCTGCTCTTCAAACACTTCCGGCGGCTGGCCACCCGAGATCAGGTAGCGGTCGTTCACCACGACTGCCGGCACGCTGCTGATGCCGCGTTGGGCCCACAGCGCTTCTTCTTCCTTCACCTCCTGCGCGAAACGATCCGATGCCAGCATTTCTCCTGCCTCGGCACCGTCCAGGCCGGCTTGCTCGGCAAGCTCTGCCAACACATCCCTGTCCGCGATGTTCTTCCCGTCGGTGAAATAGGCTTTGAGCAGGATCAGTTTGAGCGCCGCCTGCACATTTTTCTCTTTCGCCCAGCTAAGCAGGCGATGGGCGTCGAAGGTGTTGTAGACGCGGCTGGCGTCGTCGCGGTTCATGGTGAAACCGACAGCGGCCGCCCTGGCCCGGATCTGTTCACGGTTGACGCGCGCCTGGTCCGGGGTGATGTTGTATTTTTCTGTGATGAGTTCAAGGTGAACCTGGCCGGCCGCAGACAAGCCAGGATTGAGCTCGAAGGGATGGATGGCGAGATCGATACGCGTCCCCGGACCGATGCGTTCGAGCGCGGTATTGAGACCCGCCAGTCCGATCGCGCACCACGGACATACGATGTCGGAGACGAAATCAATCTTCAAAGCGTTGGTCATGGTCGATACCTCATGGCGTGACACCTGTTGTCAGGTGTTGTTGATGGATGGGGTATTGTAAATCCGATGCGGGATTGGCATCTGACGGTGTATCAGCAAGGACCTGTTTGTTGATTGGAGGGGGCTTCGGCACGCCCACCTGCTGCGACCGAGTGCGAGCGACGACTCAACACCAACGCGGTCGATCTCTATGGTGAGGGCGAGGCGAAAAGTTTGTCGCCGGCGTCACGGAAGCGTATATTTTCTCTGATAATGTCGACTTTTGGGACGACACCATGACGGATGGCCAAGACCGCTGACCGTCAAATTTCAACTGATAAAGGAAACGGTTCGCACCGCCTCCACCTTGCCTCCAGGTTTTTGCTTGCACACCCGACCCGATCACGGCTCAGCGCCTTTCAGCGACCTGCCTTCGCCTGCTTCCTGCGACGCGACGCCGTATCGCGACGCCAGTATCTGCACCCTGATGCGCCTGATGGCATCCGGTCGCAGCGCCGCCGATCTGTTTGCATCGGCCAATGCCATCGACGACAGCGCCTCCATGCTGATGCAAATGGCGATGCTGCTGACGCTGAGCGGCAACGATGAACTGGCCTGGACGTTTCAGGAAAACGCCATCCGTCTGCGACCCCATTATCGGTTGGCTGCGGATCGGCAACCCGCGTCATTGCGGTTGCTTGTCATTGCGAAACCCGGCTTCATGCTCGACAACACGCCAGTCGAGTTTCTGCTGGAAGGCAGCGATGTGGCGATGGATGTCGTGTATGTCGCCCTCGATCTGCCGCTGCCGGACCGCCTGCCTGATCACGACCTTGTCTTCGTTGCCATTGCCCAGTTTGTGCGGCACCGTGCATTGTTCGAAAAAATCGGCCCGCTCATTCGCGGATTGACGACACCCGTGCTGAACATGCCGGGACCGCTATTTGGCGTCGAGCGGGACAGGCTCAGCACGCTGCTGCAAGGCATCGACGGCTTGCGGGTGCCGCCGTGCCGGCAGATCGACCGGGCGGTATTGCAAGGTATTGCCGGCGACAGCCAGGTGCCCGCTGCTGCCGTTCACGGAACCATCGGATTTCCCGCCATTGTGCGCCCCCTGATCTCCAGCGGCGGTCTGGGTCTGGCGAGGATCAATGATTGCAGCGAGGCCATGGCCTATCTGCTGCTGCACGCCGACGCGGCCTTTTATGTGGCACCGTTTGTCGACTACCGCAGTGCCGATGGCTTGTACCGGAAATGCCGGATTGCGCTGCTGCAGGGGCGCGCCTTTGTCTGCCATCTGGCGATCAGCGAGCATTGGATGGTGCACTATCAGAGCGCAGGAATGGAGCGGAGCGCCGCCAGGCGAGAGGAAGAGGCGCACTTCATGCGCCACTTCGATACCGGCTTCGGTCGGCGCCATGCCAGGGCCTTGAGCATCATGTGGGCGCGCCTGGGGTTGGACTATGTCGTGGTCGACTGCGCCGAGTTGCAGGATGGACAGTTGCTCTTTTTCGAGGCCGACAATATCAGCGTGGTTCATGCGATGGATTCTGCGGAAATGTTTCCCTATAAACAGGAGCAGATGCAGAAAGTGCAGCAAGCCTTTCGCCAGCTGCTGGACTCGGCAGTTTCGTCCGGCACCATTTGACCGGCTTTAAAGAACCAGGGCAGGGATGGCGAGGCGTATCCAGGGAGTTTTTATCCGGCGGGAGTGCAGCCGGACGGTAACAAGCATGCAGCGGGCGTGGCGATCTCGTTTTTACGTAGTCCTTTTTGCGCTACCGCAATGTCTGTCGCCAGATGCGCTGTGATAATGGCGCAAGACGATCGCCGCTCTCGATCCTGCCGCATGATTGAAACGACTGCGCGAAAACATGCAACGGACACCATGCAACGGACACCATGCAAGCCGATGCACGGCAAGGCGCTACCGAGAATGTATCGGAAGGAAAACGCTTCATTACAAAGGAAAATTGGAAATGCACAAAGATACGGGAAGCTGGTTATCTGCGGAACAAGCGGTATTACCGGATGGCACGGAAGTTGAAAATCTGCGTCTGGTCAATAAAAAACTGCCCAGGCTCTCTCCAACCCCGGTTGGTGAGATGCGATCTGGTGAGCAGGCGGACAATCATTGCGTCTCCCCAGTCCCTGCAGCAGAGGGCGAGGAGTGAGATGTCCTGTCCAGGGCGGATACGCCTGTTTTAAGCCGCCTGTCATTGCCGGTTGAAATATTGAGCGAACAACGCGAGAGACACCGTGCCAAGGCGTGAACAGCGTCGTTGGCGGTGACAAAAAATTTCCATCGCAGCAGTTCGCGCCGGTCTGACCGGCGAGACGATCCCGCCTCATTTCGTTCTGCCATCAGGCCCGGCGCTGCCGGCTGCACCTGCATTCACAGTCTGCCATCGGTTTCACGCCCTGGTCTGTGCACTGTCTGGATGGCTGCCTTCAGCCATTCATTTTCCTGAGCGCGTGATGACGGTGTGCCGTTGAGCCATCCTCAAATCACGATACAAAAATCCCACGACGCAACACCCTGCCGCCATTGAATCGTCGAGCTGCAACGTCTTCATGACGGCGTGCCTGGCGGCATCCTCACGCGCAAAGTACCTTGCCGTTTTTACGCTATGGCGTTCCGAGCGGGTGGAGGTGCGTTCTCTGCGCAACGGGGCAAGCTTTGCCTGTCGCCGGGTCAGGGAAGTGACATGGCTGTTAGTTTTCCAGATAAAATCTCATATATTGAGATTGATTATCATATATTGACATTTTAAATCCGCCGATTTAGCATCTGGGCCAACAATAAAAACGTGGAGATGCTTGCGACACGGTTGCCCCCTTGGCGGCGATTGATTCTTCCGATGTCCTGCGAGGTCAGCATCGTTGCCGGACCGGCGACGGTGGCGCAGCGCACGCTCTCTTTTTGCAATATCAATTTTCTTCCTGCGGAGATGGCTAGTCGTGTCAAACAACAAAGTGAAAGTGGCGATCATCGGGTCCGGCAATATCGGGACCGATCTGATGATCAAGGTTTTGCGGAATGCAAAACATCTGGAGATGGGCGCATTTGTCGGCATTGATCCGGCCTCGGATGGCCTGGAGCGTGCGCGCCGTTTGAATGTACCGGTGACGGCCGACGGGATTGATGGCTTGCTGAACATGCCGGAATTTGCCGATATCCGCATCGCCTTCGACGCTACCTCGGCCGGCGCGCATGCGCATCACAACGCCTTGTTGCAGGCTCATGGCGTGCGCGTGATCGATCTGACGCCGGCCGCGATCGGCCCGTATGTGATCCCGGCCATCAATCTCGATGCGCAACTGGGGGCGAGCAACATCAACATGGTCACCTGCGGCGGGCAGGCCACGATACCGGTGGTCGCGGCGATCTCGCGCGTGACCAAGGTGCACTACGCGGAAATCGTGGCGTCGATTTCCAGCAAGTCGGCCGGTCCCGGTACCCGTGCCAATATCGACGAATTCACCGAAACCACCTCGCGTGCGATTGAAGTGCTGGGCGGTGCCACGCGCGGCAAGGCGATCATTGTGCTCAATCCCGCCGAGCCGCCGCTGATCATGCGCGACACCGTGTTCGCGCTGGCCGCGCCGGCCGATCAGAACGCAATCGAAGACAGCATTCTGCAGATGGTGGAACAGGTCCACGCCTATGTTCCCGGCTATCGCCTCAAGCAGAAAGTGCAGTTCGATCTGTTCGACGATGCGCAGGCATTGAATGTGCCGGGCCTGGGCAAGATGGGCGGCCTGAAGGTCTCGGTGTTCCTGGAAGTGGAGGGCGCTGCCCATTACCTGCCGGCCTACGCCGGCAATCTCGACATCATGACCTCGGCGGCGTTGGCCTGCGCCGACCGCATGGCACACACGCAACTGGCCGCAGTCGCGGCATAGGACGGAGAATCCGATGAAAAAACTTTACATTTCCGATGTCACGCTGCGCGACGGCAGCCACGCCATTCGCCATCAGTACAGCCTCGACAACGTGCGCACGATTGCCCGGGCGCTTGATGAGGCCGGGGTCGATTCGATTGAAGTGGCGCACGGC
This sequence comes from Herbaspirillum sp. RV1423, assembly GCF_000577615.1. Taxonomy (GTDB): domain Bacteria; phylum Pseudomonadota; class Gammaproteobacteria; order Burkholderiales; family Burkholderiaceae_D; genus Herbaspirillum. The sequence continues at coordinate 3,708 of NZ_CBXX010000065.1, read as the reverse complement.
GACGGCTTGTCGGGCGGCAGTTTCACCTACGGTTTTGGCGCCCACAGCGATGTCGAGTGGATTGCCGCAGCGGCCGAGACGGTCAAGCGCGCCAAGATCACGACCCTGCTCATTCCCGGCATCGGCACCTTGCATGACCTGCGCGCCGCTTACGATGCCGGCGCTCGCGTGGTCCGCGTGGCCACCCATTGCACCGAAGCCGACGTCTCGCGCCAGCACATCGCCTATGCCCGCCAATTGGGAATGGATACCGTCGGCTTTCTGATGATGAGCCACATGATCACGCCGCAACAGCTGGCGCAACAAGCCAAGCTGATGGAAAGCTACGGCGCCACCTGCGTCTATGTGGTCGACTCCGGCGGCGCCTTGACCATGGAGGGCGTGCGTGACCGTTTCCGTGCGTTCCGCGATGTACTCAAGCCGGAAACCGAGCTGGGCATGCATGCCCATCACAACCTCAGTCTCGGCGTAGCCAATTCTGTGGTGGCGGTGGAAGAAGGCTGCCATCGCATCGATGCCAGTCTGGCCGGCATGGGGGCGGGCGCCGGTAACGCCCCGCTGGAAGTGTTCATTGCACTGGCCGACCGGCTAGGCTGGAATCATGGCTGCGACGTCTATGCACTGATGGATGCGGCGGACGACATCGTGCGCCCCTTGCAGGATCGCCCGGTGCGGGTGGACCGCGAAACGCTGGCGCTCGGTTATGCCGGCGTGTATTCAAGTTTTCTGCGCCATGCCGAAGCAGCCTCAAAAAAGTATGGCATCAAGACCGTCGACATTCTGGTCGAACTCGGCCGCCGGCGCATGGTGGGCGGTCAGGAAGACATGATCGTCGACGTTGCCCTGGATCTGGCGGGCGCCCGTTAAACGGACCGCCGCCAGTCCGGAAAACAGAAAATAAATCAAGAGACAGGTTGCGCCATCGCGCAACCGGATGTCCGTGGCCGGCCGTGTCGTTGCACAAGCGATGCGGGGCCACGGGCCATCATAAAAAGGGAGCAATACCATGGATATTCTGATCGTCATTCTGGCCTTGACGTTTCTGGTGCTGATGGCCTATCGCGGCTTCAGCGTCATCATCTTTGCACCACTGGCGGCACTCGGCGCCGTGTTGCTGACGGACCCCGGTGCCGTCGCACCAACCTATACGGCCATCTTTCTGGACAAGATGGTGGTCTTCATCAAACTGTACTTCCCGGTCTTTCTGCTCGGCGCGATCTTCGGCAAGGTCATTGAATTGTCCGGCAATTCCAAATCGATCAGCGCTGCCGTGATCCGTCTGGTCGGCCAGAAGCGCGCCATGCTGGTGATCGTGCTGGTGTGCGCCTTGCTCACCTATGGCGGCGTGTCGCTGAACGTCGTGGTGTTTGCGGTGTATCCGTTTGCCGCCGAAATGTTCCGTCAGGGTAATATCCCCAAGCGCCTCATTCCCGGCACCATCGCGCTCGGCGCCTTTACCTTTACGATGGATTCCCTGCCCGGCAGTCCGCAGGTACAGAACATCATCCCGACCACTTTTTTCAAGACCGGTACCTGGGCCGCGCCGTGGCTGGGCACCCTCGGCGGCCTGTTCATTTTCGTGCTGGGCATGCTCTATCTGGAATCGCGCCGCCGCGCGGCAGTTCTGGCGCAGGAAGGGTACGGCGCCAATCACATCAACGAACCCGCTGCCATCGACAAGAACGAATCCCTGCCGCATCCGCTGGTGGCACTGTTCCCGCTGGTGCTGGTGTGTTCGCTCAACTACGTGTTCGGTAAATGGATCCCGGCCTGGTACGACATGGCGCAGTACAGCCTGAGCCTGCCGGGCCTGTCGGCACCGCTGACGGTCGATGTAGTCAAGTCGGCGCCGATCTGGGGCGTGGAAGGGGCCTTGCTCATCGGCATCCTGACCGTTGTCGTCAGCAGCTGGCGGACGGTGCTGCCGAAGTTTTCCGAAGGCAGCAAGAACGCTGTCAGCGGCGCCATGCTGGCCGCCATGAACAGCGCATCGGAATTCGGCTTTGGCGCCGTCATTGCCGCCTTGCCTGGCTTTGTCATCGCCGCCAAGGCGCTGCAGGCAGTGCCGAACCCGCTGGTCAATGAGGCGGTCACCATTACCGCCCTGGCGGCCATGACCGGCTCTGCCATCGGCGGCCTGAGCATTGCCCTGGGTGCGATGGGCGACACTTTCATTCAGGCCGCCCATGCTGCCCACATTCCGCTGGAAGTCTTCCACCGCATCGCGTCGATGGCCAGCGGCGGCATGGATACCTTGCCGCACAACGGCGCAGTGATCACCTTGCTGACCGTGACCGGATTGACGCACCGCCAGTCCTACCGCGATATTTTCGCCATCACGATCATCAAGACCCTGGCCTGCGCCTTCGCGATTGTGCTGTTCTACACCACCGGCATCGTGTAACTGTCCCTCGCCTGTTTTCTCCATGCGGGCGGCTTCGCAATGAAGCTGCTCGCATTCTTGCGAAAAGCCGTGCAAATTCTGTCAGAATGCGGTTTTTCTCATTTGCCTTATCAGGCAGCTGCCATGTCTTCCAGTCCGTCCCCCAAATCGACACGCGCCATCCCCAGCCAGACCTTGTTTCGCGGGCTCGAGATCGTCGACGCCGTGGCCAATGGCGTCACCACCTTGCCGGCCATCAGCGAGAAAACCGGCATCAATTCCAGCACGGCGCACCGGCTGGCCTCGGCGCTGGTGCAGATCCGGTATCTGAAATTCGAACCGCGCAAAGGCTACAGCCTCGGCAGCAAGCTGATCGAACTCGGCTTTCTGGCGTATCAGCAAAGCAATTTGCCCGCGACCGCACGCATCCATCTGGAAAAACTGGCGGTGGCTACGCAAGACACGGTGCATCTGGCCGCCTTCGAGGATAGTGAGGTAGCGTATCTGGACAAGCTGCCGGGACAGCGCTCGGTCGAAATCAGTTCGCGCATCGGTGGCCGCAAGGCGGTCTGCTCCACCGGCGTCGGCAAGGCGCTGTTGCTCGACAAGAGCGAAGCCGACTGGCGCGCCCTGTTTGCCCATGACCATCCGGACCAGACCGGCAGCGAAGCCGAAGCGCAGTGGCTGCAGCTCATGCGCCACTATGCGCGTGCCGGCTACGCCTTCGATCTGGGCGAGGATACGCCGCTGATCCGTTGCGTGGCGGTACCGGTGCGCGACGCCAGCGCCCGCATCGTGGCGGCGGTGAGCGTCTCGAGCGCGGCGCAATATATGGATAGCGAACGCATGACGTCCCTCATTGCGGTGGTGCGGGCAACGGCCGACAGCATCAGCACCGAACTGGGCTGGCGCGGCGACCAGAGCTAAACAGTCCGGCGTCCGGCCGCAGCCGCGTCGTCACACTGATGAGTAAGGGGCGCTGTGAAGCGCGGCAGAAGAAAGCCTCTGTCAGACGGTGTCTCACAATGATCTCTGCTTGTTGCCTGAGCGGCGGTCACTTGTCGGCATCGGGTGCATGAATGGATTGCATCTGTCGCATGAATTTGCCTCTCTTCGCCTGATCACTCTACTATTTGCAGGAAATTGTCTATTGCTCGCAGCGTCAGTTCACACTGAGCGCAGCGAGACCGGGGTTGTGCCGAGATAAGGGTAAAAATAGCTCATAACACTTTTGGTTATATTTAAAGGCTGAATTCTAAAAATAACTGTATAAGCATCTCTCCCTCGTACATCAGATGTACGCAGTATGCGAAGCTCGGTTCAGC
>NZ_CBXX010000064.1 GCF_000577615.1 Herbaspirillum sp. RV1423 | reverse complement strand
TGGCGTCGGTCTGCCTGGTCAGTTCGCCGAAGGCGTTGTACTCATAGGTCCAGGTGCCCATGTCGGGGTCGACCATTTGCGTCTTGCGGCCGCGCAGGTCGTAGCTCAGGCTGACGATGTTGCCTTGGGGGTCGGTGGTGGCGATCAGGTTGCCGATGGCGTCGTATTGATACGTCAGGGCATTGTTCTGGGTGTCGATGACTTTGACCAGTTGGCCCTGGCTGTTCTTGATCTTGGTTTGGGTCTGGTTCAGTGCATTGGTGATCGTGGTCGTCAGGCCGTTGTAGGCCATCAGGGTCTGGCTGCCGTCGGGGGCTGTCGTGATCAGCACCCGGCTCAGGCTGTCGTAGCTGACCGTCGTCCATTGCGGGGTCTGGTTGCTGTAGTACGGCAGGCTGCTGCGATAGACCCGGCCAAGGCTGTCGTATTGGGTGTCTTTGGCGATCACGCTGGTGCCGTCGAAGCCGACTGTCTCGCTCTTGATCTCGCGTTGCAGGCTGTCGTAGTAGCTCTTGCTCCACGGCCCCGCCGCGGTGACGCCGTCGGCGGCCAACGGCGTGACTTGAATGACGTAGGCCGCCAGGCTCGGACACGGCGTGGTGCCGCCGTTGATGCCGTTGCAATACAGGTAGTCCCATTTGGTTTGCGTGCCGTCGGCGCGGATTTCCCTGATCTTGCGGCCGAAGCCGTCGTATTGCCATTGCGTGGTGAGACCGTTGGGGCCGGTCAGGCTGGTCATGCCGCCGAACTTGGGGTCGTAGGTCTTGGTCTCACTCTGGCCCAGCGCATTGCTGCTGCTGACCGGGAACTGGCCTACCGCATCATAGGCGGTGGCGCTGCTGCGCGGGAGGACTGCTGCCGAACCGGTCGCCGGCGAGCTCGTCGTGGCGGCGACCTTGTTGCCGTAGGCGTCGTAGGTGTAGGCTGTCTCCAGGCGTAGCTGGGAGTTGTCCGGTTCGATGATCTCTTTGGTGAGCAGGCCTGTCGCGGCATCGTATTCGAACGCGGAGGTGCGCGTCATCGTGCCCGCCTGGACTGGATTTGCCGATCCCCCGATCAGCAAACCCAGCAATATCGTGGTCAAGGTGTTCCGTGTGAACGATGCCTTCATTGCTACCCCTGTATTTTTATTGAGTGATGTCGTCATGCTTGGCCGTGACGCTCTTATGGTGTTGCGCTCGTGACGCTGGATTTGAGCAAGCGGCCCAGATACCAGTTATTGCTGTCGTTAGCGTAGCTGTTGATCGTGCTCTTGCCGTAGCCGTCGCTGGTCGAGACATCGACCCTGGTGGCGTTGCCCCAGGTGTCGTACTCGGTCTTGGTGGTGATCACCGGCAGCACCGCGCCGTTGTAGTCCCAGCCGCTTTCCACGCTCTGGTTGGCGTAGACGAAGTAGCGCTTGCCGGCGCCGACGACACAAGGTGTCACCGTCGTACTCGCGGCATCATTGCAGTTGTAGCTGTTGGTGATCTGGCTCAGTACACCGTTGTTGCCGCCGCCAGCCAAGCTCTTCTTGACCAGACTCGGCAGGCCGGTGTACGGCCAGCTTTGCTGGTACTCCGTATAAGACGTCAGGCCCGTCTCCACCTGCCTAGTTTGCATCCAGCGAAAACCCAATAAGCCGCGACCGGACAGGTCGCTCTTCAGGCCGCCATAGGTGTAGCGGGTATTGGTAGCGCCACCTACGCCATTTGGCGACGAGACAGACGCCACGACATATATTGGAGCCTGTATATCTTGAATCGGATAGGACGATAAGGAAATATCCTTGTTATAAACACTTTTGTTCGTCACCGATGCATAACCGATATTAAGGACCGCACCCGCGCTATCCGTGACTGTCGTGAGCAAACTCGGGCGAGTCGTTGAAGCAGTAGTGTTTCGCTGCCAATACAGCCCACCATCAGTTGCGCCAAGTATGCTTGAGGTGCCATCACCATTGACGTCTGTGATCCAGACGCGACCCTGAATATTCGTACCAAACCAACCATCAGCAGGCCTGAACACCGTGTTTACATGCTGCACCGGACCAAATCCAGTACCAGTATTCAGTTGCCAGTAGAGGCCACTATCCGTTGCGCCTAATATATCCGGCAGGCCATCCCCATTGACGTCCGCAATCCAGACGCGATTTTGCATACTCAAATCGAACCAGCCAAACGAGGGCTTAAACGTCGTATCAACCTGTTGCTGCACAGGACCAAATCCCGATCCTGTATTCAACTGCCAATACAAGCCTCCGTCGGTCGCACCGAGAATATCCGGCAAACCATCACCATTGATATCAACAATCCAAACACGATTTTGAATGTTCGTGCCGAACCACCCATTCGATGGAGTAAATGTCGTATCGGCACGTTGAACGTCGCCAAATCCCGCCCCCGTATTCAACTGCCAGTACAAGCCGCTATCCGTCGCCCCTAAAATATCTGGCAGGCCGTCACCATTAACATCTGCAATCCATACACGATTTTGGAAATTCGGAGAAAACCAGCCGCTCGATGGCGTGAATCCGGTATTCGCGCGTTGAGCATCGCCGAATCCAGAGCCAGTATTCAACTGCCAATACAGGCCGCTGTCCGTTGCTCCTAAAATATCTGGCAAGCCGTCGCCATTAACGTCCGCAATCCACACCCGATTTTGGAAATTGGGAGAAAACCAACCGCTCGATGGTGTAAACAGCGTATTTGCTCGCTGAACTGGGCCGAATCCGGCTCCTGTATTCAACTGCCAATAGAGGCCGCTATCTGTCGCACCCAGAATATCCGGCAGACCGTCGCCATTAACGTCCGTAATCCACACACGATTTTGCATACTCGGATCAAACCAACCATAAGAAGGCTTAAACGTTGCTTCCACTTGTTGAACCGCACCGAATCCGCTACCGGTATTTAATTGCCAGTAGAAACCACCATCCGTCACACCCAGCACATCCGGCAAGCCATCTCCATTTACATCGACGGTCCATACCCGATTCTGGAAATTAGGCGAAAACCAACCATCCGCAGGCCGAAACCCCGTGTCCGATCTTTCAGATGATCCGAAACTCGACACTTCGTTTGACCAATCGAATTTAAATTTTCCACGGCACACTTCCGCTGAACATTCCGACACCTCCGAAATCCTTGAGCGCTTTGCAGCGCCGTCAACTTGATAGGCGATGTTGTATGTTTTGACTGCGCTAGTACCGCCATACAGCGCCAATGATTTCAACCGCACCGCATTTCTCATTAGTGAACCGGCTTGATACATCGGCACAATATCCGGCCTGGCCTCGTACTGGAACTGCACGGAGTTTGTCGGCGCCGTGTTGATCTTGCTGTTGCCCGTGTAATCAATCCGGTTCGGGTAATAATCCCCGTTGGCGGCGTCCTTCGTATAACTCGCCATCAGGTAATTTCCCTTCGTATCTTCTATCCTGTTCAACGCCCACACGCGGATCGTCGTCTTCCCTTGCGCCTCGATCCGGGCATCCGTGGTTTTACCGTACTCCATCACCTGACCAGCTTTGGTCCATACCTTGAACCATGCAGGCCCATTACCCGCACTGCTATACGAAACAATCTTCGCGAAACTCTCCCGCTCCGTCCTATACTCCGTTCCGTCTCCGCCTTCACTGCCATTGATCGCGATCAGCCGTTGACCGTCCAGGCAGTACCGATCGTTGCTGTCGTAGTTCACACCGCCTCTGACACCATCCTGCGCCATCGTCCGCGGACATCGACCCACTCCGCCCAGACCTCCCAGGCTCCAACCCATTCCCAGCAAACCATTGCCCGATTGACTGCTGTAGTTCAGCGACAGCTTGGGCTCCATCCCCCCAACACCGGGAGACACCTGAATCGGAATCGTATAGGTCGCCGCACCGCTCTCACTGACCTGGAACTGGCCTGGTGTGACCATTTGGGCTTGGACGCATAACGGGAGAAACAAGGCCGCAATCGACTGTAAGAAATGTCTCCATTTTTTCTTGGTGTTATGTACGGATAACATGGCCGCTCCTTACTTTTTTAAATTATTGTTTATCAATGAATTGGTTGACGGCAGATACACAAAATGCCAATCGCTATATTTTTTTGTACCGATAAAATCAGCGCTTTCCTGCTCAAAATATTTTTTTATCGGCTCATTCGCAGATAAGCTAGATATCCCCATGATTCCGCCGTCAGGCGCCCGAATCAGTCCCCATTTTTCCGTACCGGTAAAGGGATCCTTATAAATCTTCCTCAAGTATCTGGTAGTGACAAGCTGCCGATTGTCCTTGAGCAGATCATCCAACGAGTTCGGATATCGTTTGATTGTTCCCGGGGTCTTTTGATAGTAAGTGCCGATCGCATTTCGAAATGCGTTTCCGATAAACAGAAGTTCCCTTTCTTTTTCCCGCTGCTGTTGCATCGACCATATCACGCCGGTTCCCGCCAGCGACGCCGACAGAATCGCAACAAGGAACAGCGCCGCAAGATAAGTAAACCCCTCTTCATTGCGCTTGATCATTACCAATCCCGATACAAGGTTCCATCCCTGGCACGCGATGAAGATCCGCTGCGCACATCGAATACGCCTCCCAAATCGGAATTTTCAGGGGCAACGATCATCCATGTCCTATTGCTGTCCGTCATCGGATCGAGAGGAATTTTCCGGAGATATTTATGCGAGACGAGATCATCCAAGGTCTGCGGATATTTACCGGTATCCCCATAGAATTTGTCGATTACATCTCGCAACGTAGATAAATTTTCCCGTAATACCGACTCTTTCGCCTTATCCACATTACCAATGTAACGCGGTGCGGCAAGCGACAAGAGCGTCGCGATGATCGCCATGACGACCAATAACTCAATCAGAGTGAAGCCCTTGCGCCGGTCATAAAAAGTCATGGATTACCAATCGCGGTAAGCGATACCGTTCAAGCCTATGCCTTCAGACAAGGAATAGACATCAAAAACATCGCTCCCTGCCTTGGGCTCCTCAGCGCTTGAGGCATAACTTCTCCTGCCCCAGTTTGCCGCGGCGGCGACGGTATCGTCAGATTGAAATGGGTCACGTGGAATACGACGCAGAAAGTATATTTTTTGCGACGCCGCACTTTTAATGTCTGTCACGCCTCTTTGCAGAATTTCAAGATCCGGCGGGTATCCGGACTCTCCGGCCTTCACCTCTATCCTGCCGTCATCGACAGCTTTTTTGTACTGATCGAGCGCTCCGCGAATCTCCCGCAAGGCATGCCTTAATTCTGCTTCTTTATTACGTTTTGTCGCCAAACTGGCCATGGGCAGAGCGACGCTGGCCAGGATAGAAACAATCACTATCGTGACAAGCAACTCGACAATCGTAAAGCCGCCTTGTTCGTATTTTCGCATTGCGTCAGTCATGCATATCTCGCCTAATTCGACGGTTGCAATACAAACGGCGGCGGCAATACGGGGGCCGCATTGGCATCGCCCACCGAGACAGGCGTCGCCGAAACGACCTTCACTTCCGTCGGCCCTTTGGCATCCAACACTCTGAACGTCAATACGGCAATCGCATCGTCTCCTTGCACTCCTTCCACGCCAGAGCGCACCACGCTGACGAACGCCTTTCCTGACTTGGCATCGACGTTACTGGATATGCTGGATTGCCCGCCGTCCTGTTTAAAGAACGGACCTTCAGCGATCTCGACAACCTGCAACGCGGCCGGATCGAATCCCAATTGAAACGGCAAGCTCCGCAAACCGCCATCCGATTTGACTCTGAGCGCGAGTTTGAACTGCTCTCCCACCTTGGCTTGCTTCGGCCCCTGCCATTGCAATGCGATGTGTGAAGGTGAAGTATTTTTGGCCTTTGCCGCACCACTATTCGGCGCATCCGCAGTGGGCGTTTTCCCAGACTTGACCTCGTCGTCCATTGCCAGCGGCTGCAACGTCAACGGACGATTGCGTAAAGCCATTTCGGTACCAGACCAGAATTCGTTGAATGCAGCCTCCGGCCGCTTGATGTTGCGGATCAAATGCGGCGTAATGGACAGGACAATCTCGGTCTTTTGCCTGTCGTCTTTTTGGCTGGCGAACAATCGTCCCAAGATAGGAATATCGCCGAGACCGGGAACCCGGTTTGCACTCATGCGGTCCTCATCCCCGATCAACCCGGCAAGCACTTGGGTTTCGCCATCCCGCAGACGCAACACGGTGGAAGCAGATCGCGAGCCGATCTGATAGGTGACGGAGCCTGCGGGCGTCAGCACCTGATTGGTGATCGAACTGACCTCAAGGCCAACCTTGATCGCAACTTCATCCTGAAGATAGACATTCGGTTCCACTTCCAGCTTGATGCCGACATCCAGGTACTGAATGCTCTCGGAGATAATCCCGGTCGCAGTAGTGGTTGTCGTCGAAACCGGTACCTTATCGCCGATCATGATCTTGGCTTTTTCCCGATTTCGTGCCCGGATACGGGGATTCGCGAGAATATTTGCATCCCCCACCTCGCGCCGCAAATTCACGACGGCGCTGGAAAGATTCGCGCCGACGCGATCAGAATTGAGATTTTTCAGATCCATCAGCGTGGTCGATGTCGAACCGCTGCTGCTCAAAGGCGACAACGTCAGTTTGGTCGGCCATTGAATACCCAACTCCGTAAGCTTGGTCCGTTTCACTTCCAACACTTCAACCTCGAGCATGACTTCGGGATCCGCAAGGTCGTGCATTGCGATCAGCTTTTCTGCCAGTTTGATCGCTTCCGGCGTGTCGCGCATGACGATCAAATTCAACTTCTCGTCGATAAACACGTCTTTGGTCTTCAACAGGCCTTTGATCATCGCCTGAGTCTGCTTGGCGTCTGCGTTCCCCAGATAGAATCCCTTCACCACCAATTCCTGATAATCCTTCAGCTTTTCAGGCGTATTGGGATAAATCAAAATCGTGTTGCTGTTCAATACCTTCTTTTCCAGGCGATTGGTCTGAAGAAGCAAGTCGATCGCATTTTCGAGCGACGAGTCGCGCAGAAAAATCGTCGTCCTCAAATCCGGCTTGACATCCTGGTCCAGGATGAAATTGACGCCGCTTGAGCGCGCCAGCGCTTCAAACACAATGCGCAGATTGGCATCCCGAAATTCGAGGCTGATAGGTTTTTTCTGAGAGGTCTTCAAGACTGGTTCCACAACCGTCTTTTTATGCTCCAGCTCGTCAATCTGCCGCTTCAATCCGGCCAGCTCGATATTCGTTGAGCCTTCCGCAAACAAGGGTTTCAGTAAGGCGGCGGCGCGATCCACCTCGCCTTTTGCCAATGTCTCTTTCGCCAGATCGATGATAGGCGCATAACGACGCTCCTTTTCCAAGGCATCGATTCCGGCCTGGGCGCGGTTGTTGGCCGGCTCCATTTGCAAAACGCGACGGTAATATCCTTCACTGCTGTCGAAAGCGCCGCCGATCCTGTCGGTATCGGCCGCAGCGAGAAGACGATTGATCTGATCCTCTTTGCGGCGAAGATAATCGGCACGAAACGCAACATTATCCGGCGCCTCCTTGCTGGCTCTTTCCAGATTGGCGAGCCCCTCGTCAAAACGGCCTTCCGCAATCTGGTTCAAGCCATCTCGATGGGCCTGTTCACCGGCGCAACCGGCAAGTCCCAGGATGATCGCGGCACCCCATGCCGCCTTAGTCAATGATTTCATTCTCTCGTTCTTTATAAACCTGTGCCGATAGACAATGTTTGCCGGATTCCCATGGGAAGGTATTGAATGATCAGGTTGCCGTTTTCCACACCGTCAAACCGATAACTGTTGTCGAATGTGTCGCCTTTTTTGATCACGAAGGACTCTGTGCCTTTGCTCAGATAAATTGTCCAGTTCTCTCCATCCTCTTCCAGCTTCCCGACATATGAAAAAGGCAAAGGCGGCGCGGTCGGTTTCGGCGGCGGTTGCGGAGGCGGCGGAGGTGGCGGCACATACCACGATTTCGGCGTAAAAGGATTGACGTCTCCTACCGACATTTCCAGACGAGACAGCTTGTCCAGTGCAAGATCGCGCACGCCTGGAGTTTTGGAGACTGGCTGTTTCGGTGGCGGAACGGATCGTTCGGCCGGCTCGCTGATGGCAACCGACGCATCCTCTCCGGCAGAAAGCTTCCAGGCAGCGGCAATCACCAACAGCAGCAGCACGCTTAACATGACCAGACGTTTATTGACCTTCATTGCAGAGGTCTCACGTACAACGCAAATTTCAGCTCCGCATCGATCATCGGATCATTGATGCGCTGCCTGGTAAAGACAATACTGTCCAGCGATGCATTCGGCACCTCGTTCAACACCTGAGCGATGAACTTCCGAATCTGCAGATATCCCCCTTTGACCGGGAAAACAATATCATAGCGAACCAGCTTGCTGTCTCGTTCATTTGCCAGTTGATAATCGCCTCTTTCAAGAACCACGCCCTGCGCCGAAGCCGCGGCATATATCCGCCCCATGCCCTCAGGAACGGCGTCCTGCAGGGGAAAGAACTTGTAGAAGTCGGCCAATTGCTCTGCGGGATTCAACACTTTGATTTCCGATGGCGGAAGTTTTGATCTCGCCCTCAACTGGCGCGCTTCATTCTTCAAGTCCGATACCTCCTGACGTATCGGTGCGAGCAGAAAAAAATGCAAGGCAATACTCACACCGATCAACAGCAGCCCCAACATGCCCGGACGCCCCAAAGCGCGCAAGCAACGACCGATCCGCCAGACGAACAGGGAGCTTATTTTCATCGCGGCCGCCCCTTCATTTCCGAAGGCCATCAGGCGTCAGCAGCCATTTCGCCACGACCACGAACCGTACCGGTTTCTGCGCATCTTGTTGCTGGATCTGATGATTCATCACGTATGAATCCCGCAAGACAGGAATGGCGGAAATCTGACGCGCATACTCCAGCACGCCATCGAAATCCTTTGCTTCCGCAGTAATGCGCAATTCCTTTCTCTCGGTATCCGGTTCTATGCTCAGCAAGGTCACGCGATCGTTCATCGTGGATTCGATTTCGCGAAACAACTCGTCCCATGGCAACGACAAGCGGGAAATGGTCCTGTTCGCCGCTTTCAGTTCTGCCTGCAACTGCTCGCGATTTCCCGCTCCGCTTGCGCTTGCATCGGGCCGTATCTTTTTGCGCTCGCTATTCTTCAAGTCGCGCCAGGATTTTTCCCAAACGCCGAGTTCCTTGGCCGATGAAAGATAGCTTCTCCCCTGATAGCCGGCCAGCAACAGAGCAACAAGAAGCAACACCAATCCCAGCCAGGAAAACGAATTTCCGGTCGCAATAAAATTGATTTTCAACGCTTGCATCAGCCGGCTGCCTCCGTCACTTCGATCTTGCGCTGACGCGCCCCGTAAAGCCCGCGCCCCAGCACATGAAATCGCTCCATCTGCGCAAAAGTCGATGTATCGACGAGGGTATGGAGATCGAGATACACGCGTGTCCGCTCATTCTCCCCTTGCAAAACGATTTCCCGGTCAATCGCGGCCAGCAGGGAAGACGGCATATCGCCGGACAGTTTCACCGAACGGATGCTTTTCCATAATCCATCCCTGATCGCGGCCATCACGCATAAGCCGTTTTCAACCCTGACCAGCAAACCGTTGCCGGCAACGCGACTGCGCCAGGTGTTGAACGTCCGGACAAAGCCCGTTTCGACAGAAACGAGATGGACCTTGTTCTTCGCGAACACTGCCTTCAGCGACTCAAGAAAGGAGCGTTGAAGCGCGCAGGCAATGCCATCTTTGCCGTACTCGGCCAGATGCCAGGATATTTCCATCTCTCTATCGGTCGCACCAAATAAGACATCGAAGTGAATGCGCGCCAACGCAGCGATCTCCGCCCTCTTGGTGGAGTCCTGCGGCCAGGGAAATAAGACATAGCGCGCGAAAGCATCGGAAACCACCACCTCCGCATCGGCGGATGTCCATGTTGATTGCGCCAGCCATTGCCCGAGCGCCGTCAGGACTGCGTCCCATGCCTGGGACGTATTCCCCGGTTCGACAGCCAACGAACCAAGTTCCTCCAGGGGCGAACGCCATCCTTTCTTGCGCAAAGAAATGGTCATGCCGTCCGCTGCAAGCACGACGGTAAGCTTGTTACGCAACGAAAGTGACACGATTGATTTCTTCCAAAGTCGTTTTCCCCGACGCCATCAGGTCCAGGGCCGCCTCCCGCAAAAACCGCGTGCCATTGGCGCGCGCGGCTTCCTTGATGGTCCGGATCGGCGCACGCGCAATAATCAGTTCTCTCAGCTCATCGCTCAGATTCAACACCTCGCCGATGGCATGACGCCCTTTGTAGCCGGTGCCGCGGCAATGCCCGCATCCTTTGCCACGACGGAACGTCATGCGCATGGCATCTTCGTTGCGGATGCCGGACGCCGCAAGCTCGGCCTCTTCCGGCTGATATGGCATAGAGCACTCAGGGCAAATGAGCCGCACCAAGCGCTGCGCCATGATGCCATTCAAGGCCGATACAAAGCTGTAAGTGTCGACCCCCATATGCAAAAAGCGGCCCAGCACATCGAACACATTGTTAGCGTGCACACTGGTTAATACCAAATGGCCGGTCAACGCCGATTGAATTGCGATTTGCGCCGTCTCGGGGTCGCGAATTTCACCGACCAATATCTTGTCCGGATCGTGACGCAAGATCGAGCGCAAGCCGCGAGCGAAGGTGAGTCCTTTCTTCTCATTCACGGGGATTTGCAGCACGCCCGGCAATTGGTACTCCACCGGGTCTTCGATCGTGATGATCTTGTCTTGCCCGTTGTTGATCTCGGAGAGCGCCGCATACATCGTGGTCGTCTTGCCGCTGCCGGTCGGCCCCGTCACCAGCAGCATGCCGTAAGGTTTGGCCGCCAATTGCCGGATCTCCGCCAGCGTGGCCGCCTCGAAGCCGAGCAGGTCCAACCTCAAGCCCTTGATCTGGTCGGTCAGAGTGCGTTTATCGAGGATACGGATCACCACGTCTTCGCTGACGATGCTCGGCATGACGGATACGCGGTAATCGATTTCTTGCCCCTTGATCGACAATTTGAAACGGCCGTCTTGCGGGACCCGGCGTTCGGCGATGTCGAGTTCGGCCATTACCTTGATGCGCGACACGACCTGCTCGACCATGTCCATGCCGGGCACCGATGCAATATGGGCCAGCACGCCGTCAATCCGGTATTTCACCTGCAAGCCCGCCGGCGTCGCCTCCAGGTGGATGTCGCTGGCGCCGACTTTCATGGCGTCATAGATGGTCGAATTGACCAGCTTGACGACCGGACTGGTGTCTTCCGCGATGGAACTGAGCGACAGGTCTTCGACCGTCAGCCGAACCGACGGCTCGCCGCCGCCCATGTGCAACGCACCGTCAATGGCGCGCAAGCCATCTTCATGCACGGCAAAATATGCCGCCAGATCGGTCTTGTGGGACAACTGCCACGACAAGGCCTGGCCGATTCGGGCTTCCAGCCATGTCTGCAAAGCCAGGTCGAAAGGATCGGACAGGATGCATACCAGCACATCGCCATCATGCGCCACCAGACAATTGCGCTGCAACGCTTCCGGAAAGGACAACAAGGAAAAAGACGGCGTCAGGCGGTACAAGCCCTCCATATCCAACACTGGATAATGCAGGGTCTTGCCAAGACGATGCATGAACTGCGAGGCAGTCAGCGCCAATCTTTCAGCGGATTTTTCCTCCAGCACAGCCATCATGTCGCGCTGGTTGCTCCCCACCAGTTGACGCACTTCCTGGATCAATGCCAGAGGAAGCGGCTCAACCGGTGCTGAAACAACAGCGGAAATGGCATGATCAAGCAGGCTCATTCATTTCCCTGATTCTTATAGATTACGGGGGACATTCAAGCTGAATCTGACGCCATACCTCCCCCGCGCCATGATTCCATCCTGTCCCGCCCCAACAACCGAAGAACTTGTCCATGATCTTGCCGCAAGAGCATGAACAAGTCCTTATCAAATACTTCACTGAATACTACTGGCCAATTCAAAGATCGGCAGATACATCAACAACACCACAACGCCGATGATCAGTCCGATGGCGATCATCAGCAACGGTTCAAACAAGCGCGTAAACCAATCCACCCAGCGAGCAATCTCGTCATCGTAAAGCTTGGCGATGCGCTCCATCGATTCACCCATGCTGCCCGAACGCTCCCCGACGGCCAGCAAGCGCACGCCAACCTCGGTCGCCAGACCATTGGCCGAGAATGCCTCGGATACCTGCTGACCTTCGCTGATGCTCAATGCTGCATAGCGCAGGCCGTCACGCAAAGCAGGCTGACGCAACAAATCCGCCACCATGTCCAATGCCGTCACAAAAGGAATGCCGCCATTGATCAGCATCGCCAAGGTACGCGTGAAGCGGGCCAATTGATAGAGACGAATCTTTTCGCCCATGGTCGGCAAGGACCAGAGCGTCCGCGCCAGCCACGCGCGGGTCGCCGGCCGCGTGAGGCCGAAAGCGATTGCCGCCAGCAATGCAAAAAACCCGAGAGCGACGCCGACCGCATGATCGCTCAGGAAATGTCCCCATTGCATCAATACCCTGGACATCCACGGCAGATCGCCGCCGATGTCTTCATACACGCGGCTAAAGCGCGGCACGACATAACCAAGCAAGAACAGGATCACCAGCAGACCGACCAGAATCAGCAACACAGGATAGACCGACGCCGCCACAACCTTGTCGCGCACCAGATTCAGTTGACGGTGATACGCCAGATAGCGGCGCAGCGCCTCATTCAGATCGCCGGTATGTTCCGAAGTGCGGATTGTTGCGACATACAGCGAGGGGAATGCATCCGGCATCGCCTGCAACGCCCGGGAAAACGACAATCCTTCGCGCAAGTGACGGCCGAGATTTTCCAGTATCTTCTTGCCTTCGACATCACGCGACTTGCGCGCCAGGATATCGACGGTCTCCACCAGACTCAAGCCGGCATCCAGTAAGGCAAGCAACTCCTGGCTGAACAACGCGACGGAAAATTTCTGCCGCTTGCCAAGCCGCCACGACAAGCTGAATTGGCGCTGAGCGGAAATAACACGATACCCTTGCTGCTCCGCCTGCCGTGTCGCCTCGACGAGGTCAGCCGCAGCCAGCGTCAGGGAACTGACGCCTTCCGGCACACGATAGACTTTGAGTTGGAATTGCATACATCAGAGAGACAGCCACGGCAAAACTTCACCAGTTGGTCACGTCCGCATCCTCCCCTTCGCCGCCGGCTTTGCCGTCGCGGCCATAAGACAAAATATCGTAGTCGCCGTGTTCGCCGGGGAAGCGGTAAATATACGCGTGCTGCCATGGATCTTGCGGCAGCGCCTTCTTCAGGTATGGACCTTGCCATCTGGTCTCACCCGCTGGTTGCTTCATCAGCGCGTCGAGGCCTTGCTCGGTTGCCGGATAGTGGCCCGTGTCGAGGCGATAGACTTCGAGGGCTTTTTCGAAGGCGTCGATTTGGGCACGGGCGGCTTTGATTTCGGATTTGCCGATTTGGGCGAAGTAGCGGGGGGCGACGTAGCCGGCTAGGAGACCGATGATGACCATTACAACCAATAGCTCTAAAAGGGTGAAACCACCTTGGTCTTTAATTCTCATTATTTATATATGTTTCGATTCTGGAATAGATACTCGAGACTACAAACGAAATTGAATCTGCAGCAAGGCAAAACTGAGCATATGATTTCGGATCGAATCTACAAATGGCATCAAAACCAGGAATGATATCCCGTATAGCAAACGTCGCTATCGCATTTTTCCCGATATTACCGGGGGAAATTTTTTTTGACTTGTTAGTGAGAGCAATGATGGGCATATCTATATATCCCACGTCCAATCCCGTCTCAGATTGATCAATAAATACAAAACAAAGGTCTATATCATTTAGGACTTTGGTATAGATACTTCCCATTTTTTGATGTTCATCAAGATTAAAACCCAATGATCGCAAGCGCGTTGAATAGCGTTCTTTGAGCAGGCAATATTTTTCCTGTTCAGATAAGATATTAAATTCAGCTTTATCCAACAAACCCTTTTTATATGCTCCACAGCTACGCGCAGCCCTATAAGAATTCATAATTTGCAGCTTTGGTGGTGCATCTGCCGGTAATTCAAAATAGCGACTTAATGTGGACTCAATTTGCCCTCCGCCCCTCTGAAGCGCTTCTAATCTCAATTTATCTAAAAACTTTGATCTATATTTATCTGTCCCGTCTACCGAGCCTAGACGTATATCAAAAGGCCCTTTTAGGGCAGTCAATCTTTCCTTTGCGTATTCTCTCCAATATTCAAGAAGTGCCAAATAGCTTTTGTCGTCTCCGGCCACCGAACGCATTGCGTCCATATACACTTTAAGAGGTTCTCCATATCCGTTCACGTCCAATTCATTCCATAAGTCTGTGCAAGTCTCTGCAAGTGCATATAGAAAACTAGAAAGATTTTTTGATGGATTCTTAGGCATCAATATACGCTCTACTTTCTTAGTCTTGAGGCCTCATTCGCTTAGATGGGAGCGGAAAGGGACCGGCCAACATCCTAGCGGCCTGAGCGCGAACTGCCTGCGCAATCGACCTTTCCATCGGGCTCGCATCTAACGCTCTATATGTTACAAGACCATTACCCCCATAAAAAAACTCATAACGATTCATTGTTCCAGAAAGAACAATACTTTGCTGAGATCCAAATAGAGGAGTCGCACTTCCGCTGCTATATCCGCTGATAGCAGTATAGGTACTCATCTGCGCCGCGCCGCTGGCGAAACCGTATCTTGAGTCCGGTTTAATATCCCAGACCATTTTTAGCGATTCTGAAAAAATATCTGGCCTCCCTCCAAAGAAATTATCGGAACTGTCATACCACTTGTTGTAGCCCAACTGAAGAGATGGGTCTGCATACTCTTTTAAATAATTAGTAAATGCTCTTTCCGCATCTCTTCCTTGTGCAAAACACTCGTGTGCGACGCAATTGAACAAATATCCAAAAGCTGCTGTGACAGCCCCATTCCCGAATTTACCACCACCTAATGCCGAAGCTGTTCCGCCTATCACCACATTCTGGACGACCGCCGTCAATGGATTCATAGAATACCCGCTCAGCGTGTAATCTCCTCCGTTGTTATAGTTTCCAAATCCGGCTGCCACACCTGCGGAAAGCGCTCCGGCGCCGCAATTTCCACCTCCCAGTACTGCAGATGCACATCCCACCACAGCATGACCAATCGTATTTTGGAATACGGACGCTGATGTAGCGCCGAGTTGCCCTGCTCCAGGAAAATACGTACCCACCATATAAAACGCCGACTGGGTTACATCTGCTATGAGGCCAGCCTTTAAAGCCTGATTCCAGCTACCGCCAAATAACTTGGTGGCCGCTGCAGCACAACCAGCCGCCTGCCCTGTGTAAACCGTACAACCAATCGTAGCAATAGGCTGTTTCAGATCTTTCACCGCTTGCACTACACTACTTCCAATACTGCGCACTCCGCCCCAGACGCTTCCGAGGAATCCACCAAGACTGAAGTAGCCACTTGGATCTGCTGTATTCAAAGGATTGTTGAATACATAGGCATATCGGTTATAGCTCTGAAGATTGTCCGGTGCCTGGATATACGGATCCGCACTCATGAACCGCCCAATCGCCGGATCGTAGATCCGCCCATTCATATGGATCAGGCCCAGTTCTTCCAGATGCTCATGGTTCGTAAAGCCGCGATCCGTATTGACGCCAACAACAGTTCCTTCAGTGTCCGTATTGCCCTCCGGGAAGCGACGCTTGCCAAACGGTTCATACGCAAGCCGTTCGATGGGTGTGCCCTGCTCATCCGTGATCGTCGTCGTCGAGCCCAGTTGATCGCGATGCATGTAGCTGATGGTCTGGGTCGTGCCGACCAGTTTGATCAGCGCAATGACCTGACCACCCGCCGTAATGAACTGTTTGTGTTCGATCGTGCCGTCGGTCTCGATGTCCTTCTCATAGAACAAACCACCGGTATTGTCCGGGTGCAGGTAGATCGTGGTAGCTGCCGGTGCAATCTGTTTTACACGCTGATGTTCAGGACCGTACGCAAACGCCAGGCTGATGCCCGGGGCGCCAATCGCCTGCGGCATGCCGAAGCTGGTGTACACCTCGCTTCTTCCCCGGTCGGCGATGACCTGGCCGGCGCTGTCGATCGCTACTTCTGCTATTAATGATCCATTGGC
>NZ_CBXX010000063.1 GCF_000577615.1 Herbaspirillum sp. RV1423 | reverse complement strand
AACAAAACCCGCCAAGGTCATTGGCGGGTGATTTCCAACGCTTTTGCCAACTCGGCAAAAGCGCAAGATTATACTACAGATTAGATACGACGGCGCTTCGGTGGACGGCAGCCGTTATGCGGAACCGGAGTCACGTCCTGAATCTGGGTGATTTTGATGCCCAGATTGTTCAGTGCGCGGACAGCCGATTCACGGCCTGGACCCGGGCCCTTGATTCGCACTTCCAAATTCTTGATACCGCATTCGATTGCAACCTTGCCGGCAGCTTCAGCAGCGACCTGAGCAGCAAACGGAGTCGATTTACGCGAACCCTTGAAACCAGCACCGCCCGAAGTCGCCCAAGACAATGCATTACCTTGGCGATCAGTGATCGTGATGATGGTATTGTTGAACGAAGCGTGGACGTGAGCGATGCCTTCGGCAACGTTCTTCTTAACTTTCTTGCGCACACGTGCTGCTGCGGCGTTATTTGGGGCTTTTGCCATAATTATTTCCTTGATTCCGAACCGACTAGCAGTTACAGATACGCTAGGGGATTATTTCTTCAACGATTGAGCGGCCTTGCGTGGACCCTTGCGAGTACGCGCATTGGTGCGGGTACGCTGGCCACGGCAAGGCAAGCCCTTACGGTGACGCATACCACGGTAGCAGCCCAAGTCCATCAACCGCTTGATGTTCATCGACAGTTCGCGACGCAGGTCACCCTCGACGACGAATTTTGCAATTTCGTCACGGAGCTTTTCCAGTTCGTTATCGTCCAGATCCTTGACCTTTTTGTTGGTCGGGACACCGGTCGCTACGCAAATATCTTGCGCGCGTGGACGGCCAATACCGTAGATCGCTGTCAAGCCGATCACAGTGTGCTGATGGTTGGGGATGTTGACCCCTGCAATACGTGCCATGCGTTATTCCTCGATCAATAACGTTAATTAACCTTGGCGCTGTTTATGACGCGGTTCTGTGCAGATCACACGAACTACGCCTTTGCGCTTGATGATTTTGCAGTTGCGGCAAATCCGCTTCACTGATGCGAGCACTTTCATTGTGGCCCTCTTTCTTTCAATACTAGGTTCATTTCACACTTACTTGGTACGGAACACGATACGTGCCCGGCTCAAATCATAAGGAGTCAGTTCCACTGTCACCTTATCTCCTGGCAGGATGCGAATATAATTCATCCGCATTTTGCCGGAAATATGGCCGAGTACAACATGTCCGTTTTCCAACTTAACTCTGAATGTCGCATTAGGCAGATTCTCCAGAATCTCGCCTTGCATCTGAATAACGTCGTCTTTTGCCATTCGGTCTTCTTGTTCCTTTGGACGCCCTCTTCACCTATCGTGAAGTGATACCGCCCTTGAAATTAGCCTTGCGAAGCAACGATTCATACTGCTGTGACATTACGTAATTCTGAACCTGCGCCATGAAGTCCATGGTGACCACCACAATGATCAGGAGAGAGGTCCCACCGAAGTAGAACGGCACCTTCCAACGTGCGATCAAAAACTCAGGCAACAAGCAAACCAGTGTGATGTACACCGCACCAGCCAACGTCAAGCGCATCAAGATCTTATCGATGTAACGTGCTGTCTGGTCGCCGGGACGAATACCGGGAACAAATGCACCGCTCTTTTTCAGATTATCCGCAGTTTCCTTGCTGTTGAACACCAACGCAGTATAGAAAAAGCAGAAAAACACAATTGCAATCGCATACAGTAGCGCATGAATCGGTTCACCCGGCGCCATCGACGCTGCCAAATCCTTCAAAAAGCGAATGAAAGGATTCGATGTGTCGCCCGAAGTAAACCAACTCGTGATCGTTGCCGGAAACAAGATGATCGACGAAGCGAAGATGGGAGGAATGACACCGGCCATGTTCAACTTCAACGGCAAATGACTACTTTGACCGCCGTAAATCTTGTTGCCAACCTGACGCTTCGCATAGTTCACCAGGATCTTGCGTTGGCCGCGTTCGATGAATACCACCAGAAACGTCACCAGTGCCACAATCAGGCAAATCAGGATCGCCGACAAGGCATTCATCGAACCGGTGCGAACCAGTTCAAACAAACCGCCCAATGCGTTCGGCAAACCAGCCGCAATACCAGCGAAGATAATGATTGAAATACCATTACCCAAACCGCGCTCTGTGATCTGCTCGCCCAGCCACATCAGGAACATCGTGCCAGTCACCAGCGTCACAACCGTCGTCAGGCGGAACGCCAGACCCGGATCCAGCACAAGGCCGGCTTGCGATTCCAATGCGACAGCAATACCCAACGCCTGAAACGTCGCCAGCACCAAGGTGCCGTAGCGGGTGTACTGGGTAATCTTGCGACGGCCAGCTTCACCTTCTTTTTTCAACGCCTCAAGCTGCGGCGAGACTACCGACAGCAACTGCATAATGATCGACGCCGAAATATACGGCATGATCCCAAGAGCGAAAATCGTGAAACGCGACAGGGCACCGCCAGAGAACATGTTGAACATGCCCAAGATGCCGCCCTGGTTTAGTTTAAACAATTGCGCCAACTGCGTCGGGTCAATCCCTGGTACGGGGATATGAGCACCGATGCGATATACAACTAATGCTGCCAGCAAAAACCACAAACGTCCCCAAGGGAAACCTTTTGCAGCGCCTTTAGCAAGTTGAGGGGTAGTCGCCAATTAATGCTCCGCGTCAACTGTGAGATTAAACTACAGAGCCGCCGGCAGCTTCGATAGCAGCCTTCGCACCCTTGGTAGCAATCAAACCTTTGACTGTTACTTTCTTGGTCAGCTCACCCGACAGGATGATACGGACAACCTTGGCCAGTTCATGAACGATACCGGCCTGCTTCAATGCCAAGATATCGACTTCGCCCACTGGCAGATTTTCCAGATCGGACAAACGAACTTCAGCCTTGTACGGCGTTGCCAGCGATTTAAAACCACGCTTTGGCAAACGACGTTGCAAAGGCATCTGACCGCCTTCGAAACCGACCTTGTGGAAACCGCCCGAACGCGATTTTTGCCCCTTGTGACCGCGACCGGCTGTCTTACCCAGACCGGAACCGATGCCACGACCGACACGGCGCTTGTAATGCTTGGCGCCTTCTGCGGGTTGGATTGTGTTTAATTCCATGATTTGCTCCGTTCGCAAGCCTGAGGCTTACGACACCACTTTCACAAGATAGGACACTTTGTTGATCATGCCGCGAACCGATGGGGTGTCTTGCAATTCGGAAACCGAATTGACGCGACGCAGTCCCAAGCCGCGCACTGTCGCACGGTGATCTTGGCGAGTACCGATCAAACCCTTGACCAGTTGCACTTTGATTGTGTTTGCCATCTTTTTCACCTTAGCCCAGGATGTCTTCAACAGACTTGCCGCGCTTGGCTGCAATTTCTGCTGGAGTGTTCATTTTGGCCAAACCGTCGAGTGTCGCACGGACCATGTTGTAAGGATTGGTAGAACCATTCGACTTCGCAACGACGTTGGTCACGCCCATCACCTCGAAAATTGCGCGCATCGGACCGCCGGCGATCACGCCGGTACCGTCCTTGGCTGGCGACATCAACACCGACGATGCGCCGTGCTTGCCAGTCACGGTATGCTGCAGAGTACCGTTCTTCAAGGTAACCTTGATCATCTTGCGACGAGCTTCTTCCATTGCCTTCTGCACTGCAACTGGCACTTCCTTCGACTTGCCCTTGCCCATGCCGATACGGCCATCGCCATCACCGACCACTGCCAGCGCCGCGAAACCCATGATACGACCACCCTTCACCACTTTGGTGACACGGTTGACCGCGATCATTTTTTCGCGCATGCCGTCATCTGGCTTATCGCTTTGCGTTTTGGATTGCATTTTTGCCATGATGATTTTCCTTAGAACTTCAGGCCGGCTTCGCGCGCAGCTTCAGCCAACGCTTTGACGCGACCGTGATAACGGAAACCGGAGCGATCAAATGCAACTTCGGTTACTCCAGCTTTCAATGCCTTCTCGGCGACGCGCTTGCCCACCAGTGTCGCGGCAGCAGCGTTGCCGCCCTTGCCCGATTGGCCAGCCAATTGTTGGCGCACTTCTGCTTCCAACGTGGATGCCGAAGCCAGAACGTTTGCGTCGGGGCCGATGATGCTCGCGTAGATGTGCGTGTTCGTACGATGCACGGCCAGGCGATTCACCTTTAATTCTGCGATCTTGGCACGGGTTTGAGTCGCGCGGCGCAGACGTGATTGTTTCTTGTCCATCGTCAACCCCTATTACTTCTTCTTGGTTTCTTTGAGTACAACCACTTCGTCCGAATAACGAACGCCCTTGCCCTTATAAGGCTCTGGCTCACGATATGCACGGATTTCAGCGGCGACCTGGCCAACTACCTGGCGGTCGATACCCTTGATTAAGATCTCGGTCTGAGTCGGAGTTTCGCACTTGATGCCTTGTGGCATCTGGTGAACGATCGGGTGCGAAAAGCCCAGCGACAGATTCAGCTTGTCGCCTTGCGCTTGTGCACGAAAACCCACGCCAACCAAGTTCAGCTTCTTTTCGAAACCCTTTGTGACGCCGTTGACCATGTTATTGACCAACGCACGCAGGGTACCGGACATCGCGTTTGCTTCACGACTGTCATTGGCAGCTTCGAAGTTCAGCGTGCCATTGTTGTTTGCAACCTTCACCAGGCCAGTCAATGGCTGGGAAAGCGAGCCCAACGGGCCTTTTACTGTGATCTGCGCTGCAGTAATGGTCGCTTCCGCGCCACTCGGCAGTGCAATCGGCATTTTACCAACACGAGACATATTGCACTCCTTAGGCCACGTAGCAAATCACTTCGCCACCGACACCGGTAGCGCGCGCTTTGCGATCTGTCATGACGCCACGTGGAGTGGAAACGATTGCCACACCCAGGCCGTTCATCACATTAGGAATCTCATCCTTGCCCTTGTAAATACGCAGGCCTGGACGGGATACGCGCTCGAGGCGCTCGATAACTGGACGACCGGCGTAATACTTCAGACCGATTTTCAGTTCTGCTTTGCCGCCAGCTTCAGCCACGACGAAGTCTTCGATGTAACCTTCGTCCTTGAGGACGTTTGCAATCGCGATTTTGACTTTCGACGACGGCATCACGACTGTAGTCTTTTGCACACCTTGCGCATTGCGGATACGGGTCAGCATATCGGCGATAGGATCGCTCATACTCATTGCTTGTTCTCCTATTACCAGCTGGCTTTAGTCAAACCCGGGATTTCGCCACGCATGGCGATTTCACGGACCTTAATACGGCCCAAACCGAACTTACGGAATGTGCCACGTGGACGACCTGTCAATGCGCAACGGTTACGTTGGCGAGTCGGAGCCGAGTTACGCGGCAGCGCTTGCAACTTCAGGCGCGCTTCGTAACGTTCTTCTTCCGACTTGGATTGATCGTCGATAATAGCCTTCAACTCAGCGCGCTTGCCGGCGTATTTCTTTACCAGATCTGCACGCTTTTGTTCACGGTTAATCAGTGCCAGTTTTGCCATGGCAGCCTCAGTTTCTGAACGGAAATTTAAATGCGGCGAGGAGCGCTTTCGCTTCATCGTCGGTCTTCGCGGTAGTCGTGATGCTGATATTCAAGCCACGCAGCGCATCGATTTTGTCGTATTCAATTTCGGGGAAAATGATTTGCTCTTTCACACCGATATTGTAGTTGCCACGACCATCAAAAGCACGACCGGATACCCCACGGAAGTCACGCACACGCGGCAGGGCCACGGTGATGAAACGATCCAGGAACTCATACATCTGGGCGCCGCGCAAGGTCACCATACAACCAATCGGATAACCTTCACGGATCTTGAAACCCGCAATTGCCTTACGCGCTTTGGTCACGACTGGCTTTTGACCAGCAATCTTGGTCAGGTCGCCGACAGCGTGCTCGATGATTTTCTTATCCGCGACGGCTTCCGACAGACCCATGTTCAATGTGATCTTCAGAATGCGCGGAACTTCCATTACCGACTTATAAGCGTACTTAGCCGTCAAGTCGGCAACGACTTTTTCTTTATAGAACTCTTGGAGACGTGCCATGATCTATTAAACCTTAACAACTTCGCCGCTGGATTTATAAGCACGGACCTTCTTGCCGTCCACGCTTTTGTAACCCACGCGATCTGCCTTGCCGGAAACCGCGTTAAACAACGCAATGTTCGACACATGAATTGGCATCAGCTTATCGACGATGCCGCCAGTTGCACCAGTCATTGGATTAGGCTTGGTCGCTTTTTTAGCAACGTTGACGCCTTCAACAACAACGTAATCAGCGCTGACACGCTGAGTTACCACACCGCGCTTACCCTTGTCTTTGCCGGTCAGCACGATGACTTCATCGTTCTTACGAATCTTTCCCATGACCACTCCTTACAGAACTTCAGGCGCCAGAGAGACGATCTTCATGAAGCGCTCTGTACGCAGCTCACGAGTAACTGGCCCGAAAATACGGGTACCGATAGGCTCCAATTTGGCATTCAGCAAAACGGCAGCGTTGCCGTCGAACTTGACCAAGGAACCATCCTGACGACGCACGCCCTTCGCGGTACGAACGACGACAGCATTGTAAATTTCACCTTTTTTGACGCGACCACGAGGAGCTGCGCTCTTCACGGTAACTTTAATCACGTCACCGATGCCTGCATAACGGCGCT
Organism: Herbaspirillum sp. RV1423; assembly: GCF_000577615.1. GTDB lineage: Bacteria > Pseudomonadota > Gammaproteobacteria > Burkholderiales > Burkholderiaceae_D > Herbaspirillum. The sequence goes on along the minus strand of NZ_CBXX010000063.1, from coordinate 5,767 downwards.
TGGAACCACCCAAGACTTTGATGCACAACACTTCGCGCGCACCTGTGTTGTCGGCCACTTCGAGCCGGCTTTCAGTTTGAATCATGATATTTTCTTTCCCAACTTAATCCGCTCAAATCACACAATGTGAGTCGCGGTCAGTCTTGGTCCTGTTAGCAAGCAAGCCTGCTAGTTAGGGGACGATTAAGCTACGTAAAGCATCTTGCCTCTGATCCTTGCCAAACACCAAGAAGCAAAGTAGAGCTCAGCATTATGGCACCATAATGCTGAGTGAGCAAGCGATACTTAAACTATTTGTGCTACTTGTACAACGCGCGTTACACTCCAAGCTTTGGTCCTAGAGATTGGGCGACCTTCCTGAATCTCGACCGTGTCGCCAGTCTTTGCCTGATTCGACTCATCATGGGCATGGTACTTGTTGGTACGCACGATGATCTTGCCGTACAGGGGATGCTTGACGTGACGCTCAATCAGGACGGTGACAGTCTTGTCCATCTTGTCGGACACAACCTTGCCAATCAGCGTGCGCTTGAGCGCTTGTTTCACTTGATCGTTCATTGTTGACCCTTCGAATTGATGACTGTTTTCACGCGTGCGATGTCGCGACGTACTTTCTTCAGTTGCGCGGTATTGTTCAGTTGCTGTGTGGCCACTTGCATACGCAAGCTGAATTGAGCCTTCAACAACTCATTCAATTCTTTGGCCAGAGCCGCTTCGTCCTTACCACGGAGTTCAGATGCTTTCATATTCCGCTCCTATTATTGACCGACTTGACGAACAACAAAAGTCGTCGACAATGGCAATTTGGCTGCTGCCAAGCGGAACGCTTCACGCGCCAGAGCTTCGTCAACACCGTCCATCTCGTACAGCATCTTACCTGGCTGAATTTCAGCCACGTAGTACTCTGGATTACCCTTACCGTTACCCATACGCACTTCAGCAGGCTTTTGGGAAATTGGCTTGTCCGGGAAAACACGAATCCAGATACGACCGCCACGCTTGATGTGACGGGTCATAGCGCGACGAGCGGCTTCGATCTGACGCGCCGTGATACGACCACGACCGACTGCCTTCAGACCGAACTCGCCAAACGATACGGCCGTACCGCGCGAGTGCGAGATACCCGTATTCCGACCTTTTTGTTCTTTACGATATTTTCTACGTGCTGGTTGCAGCATGATTATTCTCCTGCTTTCTCAGCCGACACACCGGCATCGGCAGCTTGACGTGGAGCACGCTTGGCACCCGCACCTGCTGGAGCACCGCCGGTCTTCGAACGAGGACGAGCACCTGGCTTGCCATCGTCACGACGCGGACCGCGACGCTTCTTGTCGTCTTCCGGCTCACCGACCAGCACTGGCGCTTCACCATTGGCCAGACGATCGCCCTTGTATACCCACACCTTGATACCGATAATGCCGTAGGTGGTTTGAGCTTCGCCGAAACCGTAATCGATATCTGCACGCAGGGTATGCAGAGGCACCCGGCCTTCACGATACCATTCCTTACGAGCGATTTCGATGCCGTTCAAACGACCCGACGACATGATCTTGATGCCTTGAGCCCCCAGACGCATTGCATTCTGCATAGCGCGCTTCATGGCGCGGCGGAACATGATGCGCTTTTCGAGCTGCTGTGCAATCGAATCGGCGATCAGTTGCGCATCGGCTTCCGGTTTGCGGATTTCTTCGATATTGACGTGCACGGGCACGCCCATCAGCTTGCCAAGTGCCGTTTTCAGCACTTCAATGTCTTCGCCCTTCTTACCAATCACAACGCCTGGACGGGAGCTGTAAATGGTGATGCGGGCATTCTTCGCCGGACGCTCGATAACGACGCGACCAACCGAAGCGTTCTTCAGTTTTGTCTTCAGGTAAGCACGAACCTTCAGATCTTCGTTGAGCATGGTGGCAAAATTATTATTGCCTGCATACCAGCGCGATCCCCAGTTACGTGTAACCGCCAGACGGAAACCGGTTGGATGAATCTTCTGTCCCATCGTGACTCCTTAGTTTCCGACAGTCACGTAAATGTGACAGGATTGCTTGGAAATACGATCACCACGGCCTTTTGCACGCGCTGTAAAGCGCTTGAGGACCGTACCTTTTTCAACATAAATGGTCTTGACTTTGAGCTCGTCAATGTCGGCACCATCATTGTGTTCGGCGTTCGCGATGGCGGACTCCAGAACCTTCTTGATGATGACCGCGCCCTTTTTAGGGCTGAAGGCCAAGATATTCAGTGCTTGATCAACTTTTTTGCCGCGGATCAGGTCTGCAACCAGACGGCCCTTCTGGGCCGATAGATGCACACCACGCAGGGTAGCTTTAGTTTCCATCATAGGACCTTATTTCTTAGCCTTTTTGTCGGCAGCATGACCCTTGAATGTCCGGGTCAGCGCAAATTCGCCGAGTTTATGACCAACCATGTTTTCGGAGACATAGACAGGCACGTGTTGCTTGCCGTTATGCACCGCGATCGTCAAACCAATGAAATCCGGCATAATTGTCGAACGACGGGACCATGTCTTGATTGGCTTCTTGTCTTTGGTCGCTTGAGCTGCTTCAACCTTTTTAACCAGGTGAGCGTCGCAGAATGGACCCTTTTTCAATGAACGTGTCATGTTTTATCCTTATTTCTTGCCGCGGCGCGAGACAATCATTGAAGTCGTACGCTTGTTGCTGCGTGTCTTCTTGCCCTTGGTCTGCTGACCCCACGGCGAAACCGGATGACGACCTGCTGCAGTCTTACCTTCACCACCACCGTGCGGGTGATCGACCGGGTTCATGACCACACCACGCACTGTCGGACGAACACCGCGCCAGCGCATGGCGCCAGCTTTACCGATCTTGCGCAGATTGTGCTCACCATTACCGACTTCACCGATCGTTGCACGGCATTCGATGTGGATACGGCGCACTTCGCCGGAACGCAGACGAACCTGGGCGTAAGTACCTTCGCGCGCCATCAACACAACGCCAGCACCTGCAGTACGAGCGATCTGGGCACCCTTGCCAGGCAACATTTCCACGCAGTGGATTGTTGTACCAACAGGAATATTGCGGATCGGCAGCGTATTACCAGCCTTGATTGGTGCTTCTGAACCGCTGATCAACTGATCACCGACCGCGATGCCCTTGGGAGCGATGATGTATTTGCGCTCACCATCCGCATAGCATAACAAAGCGATGTGCGCAGTACGGTTCGGGTCGTATTCGATACGCTCGACCTTGGCAACGATGCCGTCCTTGTTGCGACGAAAGTCGACAACGCGGTAATGTTGCTTGTGACCGCCACCGATATGACGGGTAGTGATGTGACCGTTGTTGTTACGACCGGCAGTCTTGGATTTCTTCTCGATCAGACCGGCAAACGGACGGCCTTTGTACAGGTCGCTATTGACGACCTTGACCATACCGCGCCGACCTGGCGAGGTTGGCTTCACTTTTACGAGTGCCATTATTTAGCCTCCTCGGTGAAGTTGATTTCTTGACCGGGCTTCAGGCTGACAAATGCGCGACGTGTGTGGTTGCGGCGACCGACCGAACGGCCGGAACGCTTTTGCTTACCTTGACGATTCGCGACCTGAACCGATTCCACTTGAACCTTGAACAGCAATTCGACCGCAGCCTTGACTTCCAGCTTGGTCGCATCTTGCGTGACCAGGAAAACGACTTGCTCGTTCTTCTCGGCGACGAAAGTGGCTTTTTCAGAGATCACCGGCGCCAGCAGCACTTTCATCAAGCGCTCTTCGCTATGTTTAATTGCGTTCATGCCAGCAACTCCTCAATCTTTGCCAGTGCTTGCTTGGTGATCAGCACTTTCTTGTAGAACACCAGGGAGACCGGATCAGCTTGGTGTGGCTCGACAACCAGCACGTTCGACAAATTACGCGAAGCGAGCAAGAGGTTTTCTTCCAGATTGTCGGTAATGACCAGCACGGAATCCAGACCCATGACCTTCAGCTTTTGCGACAACAGCTTGGTCTTCGGCGCTTCCACCGAGAAATTCTCGACGATCGACAAACGACCTTCGCGAGCCAACTGGGACAGAATCGAGCAGATACCTGCGCGATACATCTTCTTGTTGACTTTGTGCGAAAAGTTTTCGTCTGGCGAATTCGGGAAAATACGACCACCACCGCGCCACAGAGGCGAGGACGACATACCGGCACGCGCACGGCCGGTACCCTTTTGGCGCCACGGCTTTTTGGTCGTGTGATGCACTTCTTCACGGTCTTTTTGCTTGCGGTTACCGCTGCGAGCATTGGCCTGATAAGCCACGACGACCTGATGAATCAGCGCTTCATTGTAATCACGACCAAAGATGGTATCAGGAGCAGCGACGTTCGATGCGGCTTGACCTTGATCATTCAGGAGCTTGAGTTCCATAATTAGGCTCCCTTCTTGACTTTAACTTTAACTGCCGGCGATACGACCACTTGACCGTTCTTTGCGCCAGGCACGGCGCCCTTAACCAGCAGCAACTGACGCTCGGCGTCGATGCGTGCGATTTCGAGGTTTTGCACTGTGCAAGTAACGTCACCCAGGTGGCCGGTCATGCGCTTACCAGGGAAAACACGACCTGGATCCTGCGCCATACCGATGGAGCCGGGAACATTGTGCGAACGGGAGTTACCGTGGGATGCGCGACCGGATGCGAAGTTGTAACGTTTGATCGTACCAGCGTAGCCCTTACCGATGGACACGCCTTGCACGTCCACCTTCTGACCAGCTTCGAACAAGCTTGCCGCGACGACGTCGCCGGCTTTCAACTCGGCAGCCTTGGCTGCGTCAATGCGGAATTCCTTCAGAACGGTACCAGCCTCGACGCCGGCTTTGGCGTAGTGACCGGCAGCAGCTTTAGTCACGCGGGACGCGCGACGCTGACCGAATGCAACCTGAACAGCGGAATAGCCATCCACTTCAGGCGTTTTAATTTGAGTCACGCGGTTGTTCGACACGTCCAACACGGTCACAGGAATAGAATCCCCGTCTTCCGTAAAGATACGCATCATACCAACCTTGCGACCAACAAGGCCTAGGCTCATTGTTTTCTCCATTCCCGCCTGCGATTGGGCGGGGCTGATGTTTGTGCAACTAAAATATGTGGAGTCACGAATCCCGCAACTCCACCGAAGCCGATCAGTATAACTGGGTAAATTTTTATTTGCAATACCCGACTGTGTCGTGGTATGTCAAAGTTTTATCCGGCCATACTTTTTTACAACACCTGCCGCAAAGCTTATTGCAGCTTGATTTCTACATCAACGCCAGCCGGCAGATCCAGCTTCATCAATGCGTCGACAGTCTTGTCGGTCGGATCAACGATATCCATCAGACGTTGGTGCGTGCGGATTTCAAACTGATCGCGCGAAGTCTTGTTGACGTGCGGCGAACGCAGAACGTCGAAACGCTGGATGCGTGTCGGCAGCGGAACAGGGCCTTTGACGACGGCGCCGGTGCGCTTTGCCGTATCGACGATTTCCAACGCGGACTGGTCGATCAGACGGTAGTCGAATGCCTTCAGGCGGATGCGGATTTTTTGGCTAGGAACTGACATGGTTTTCCTTTAAAGAACGAACCGCGGATGAGAACCATCCGCGGCAATAGTAAAGACTACTTGACGATTAGTCGTAAATCTTGGCGACGACACCTGCGCCGACGGTACGACCGCCTTCACGGATAGCGAAACGCAGACCTTCTTCCATTGCGATCGGGTTGATCAGTTGCACTGTGATCGATACGTTGTCGCCCGGCATGACCAT
>NZ_CBXX010000062.1 GCF_000577615.1 Herbaspirillum sp. RV1423 | reverse complement strand
CATCAAGGTCATCACGGTGCGCACCACCGGTTTCGATGCGGCCGCCGCCGGCGGCAACGCGACCGTGGAACCGCTGGCTGCCGTGGCCGACTCCGGCAAGTCCAGCTTCGTCTCGCGCGAAGTGGCCAAGTCGGACCGCCCGGAGTTGACGGCGGCCAAGATCATCGTCTCGGGCGGGCGCGGCATGGGTTCGTCGGAGAGCTTCAAGATCCTGGAACCGCTGGCCGACAAGCTCAACGCCGCCATGGGCGCCTCGCGGGCTGCGGTGGATGCGGGTTATGTGCCCAACGACTGGCAGGTGGGACAGACCGGCAAGATCGTCGCGCCGCAGTTGTATATCGCCATCGGTATTTCCGGTGCGATCCAGCATCTGGCCGGGATGAAGGATTCCAAGGTGATCGTGGCGATCAACAAGGATGAGGAAGCGCCGATCTTCTCCGTGGCTGATTACGGCATCGTCGGCGATTTGTTTGAGATCGTGCCGGAGCTGACGGCTGCACTGTGACGGAACTTGCCGCTTGGGGAATGTCCCGCTGGCAAGTGGAGAACTGCACTCGACAGCGTGCGGTTCTCTTCGTTCTTTCTTCCCCAAGGGGAAACTCGACGTTATTGCCATACCGGTCAATCTCGGGGAGGGCGGCACATTGATCCGCTCCTCCCTTTTTCCGCTTACGATTGCCGAAACAGCGATCTAGATAATCACGCCGCCATCCACCACCAATTCCTGCCCAGTGATGTTACGACCGCCTTCACCCACCAAAAACCGCACCGTTGCGACGACGTCGGAAGTCTCGCTCGGGCGCCTCAGCACCGCGCCCATATCGGCGATGTATTGATCGATGATGACTTGCTCGCTGACGCCTTCGGCTTCGGCGCGCTCCGCCCAACGCTTGCGCATGCGCTCGACCGCAATCGGACCGGGCGCGACGAAGTTCACCGTCACGCCATATTGGCCTGCCTCCAGCGCTGCGCTGCGAGTCAGGCCGCGCAACGCCCATTTGGATGATGAATAGCTGGAGCGTCCGGCCCGTCCGCGCATGCCGTGATTGCCGCCGATATTGACCACCCGGCCACTGTTCCTCGCATACATCAGCGGCAGCAGATGCGACATCAGAATAAACGGTGCGCGCAGATTGGTGGCGATCACGGCATCGAAATCGGCCAGTGCAAACGAACCCACCGGCGCGCCCAGCGGACCGGGAATGCCGGCGGCATTGACCAGGATGTCCATGCGACGTGCCGACCAGACAAAAAAAGTTTCCATGCTGGCGGCGATGGCATGCTCATCGAGCAGGTCCGTCATCAACACACAAGCACGACGCCCCATGGCTTCGATCTGATCCTTGACTGCATTCAGTGCATCCACGCGCCGCCCGAGCAGCGCCACATCGCAACCATCGGCGGCCAGCGCCAGGGCAATGTCGCGTCCGGTACCGCTGGAGGCGCCGGTGACGACGGCGATCGGCGCCGTGGCCGCGGTCGGGGCCGGATTACCGCTATCCTGGCTCACGCGGTGACCGCCTTTTCAAAAAAACGCGCGCCCGGATTGATGTTCTCCTGGGTACGGTAAATCGAACTGCCGGCCACGGTCGGAAACGGCAGCTTGATATAGTTGGGCTCGCTGCGCACTTCGCTGGTTTCCGGTCCGGCCACCAGCCGCGAGTTGTACTCCTTCCAGTCCACCGTATAGAACATGGGCCACGCATCGGAAGCGGCATATTCCAGGAACAGGATGCGGCGCGGCGCACCGGAACGATTGGCGCCTGAGCCATGGATCGCCAACGGATGGTGGAAGGCGACCGTGCCGGCCGGCGACTCATTGATTTTATTTTTCAGGCGGCGTATTCCCCGCGAGTCCTTCGCGATGCCACCCTCCGCCCAAGGCCACGATCAATTGCACACTGGCGGCGAGCTGCGTGCCCTTTAGCTGCCACAGGCTTTGCTGGGCGCTCAGGCTAGTGGCCTCGGTGGTGGCCACGTCGAGGTAGTCAATCTTGCCCTCCTCATACTGGTCGCGCGTAACGCGCGCCGAGTCGACGGCAGCGCTGGTGGCGCGTTCCTGCGCCCCCCTCTCGATGCCCAGGATACGCAGCTTGGCCAGATAATCCTCGACTTCTCCCAATGCCGTCAACACGGTCTGACGGTAGGCCGCCACGGAGGCGTCATAGCCGGCGCGGGCTTGATCGACCTGCGCCTTGGTCGAGCCGCCGTCGAACAAAGTCTGGCTGAAGGAGGGACCGATGGACCAGAAACGGTAAGGTGCGGTGAACAGCTTGCCGGCGCTGGTGTTCTGGAAGCCGCTGCTGGCCGATAAACTCAGGTCGGGATAATAGCCGGCGATGGCCACCCCGATGGCGGCATTGGCCTTGGCCACGGCGCGCTCGGATGAGGCGATGTCGGGCCGCCGCTCCAGCAGCGTCGAGGCCAGTCCGACCGGGATCTCGGGAATGCGCAAGGTGGCGCCAATGGCCACCGGCAGGTTGAAGGCGGCCGGCGCCTTGCCGATCAGGATGGCGATGGCGTGTTCGTACTGGGCCCGTTGCCAGGCCAGGTCTTGCATGGAGGCATTCGCCGACTCCAACTGGTTGCGGGCCTGGGCGACGTCCGCGCGCGATACCTGGGCATCGGCATACTTGTTCTCGATGATGCGCAGGTAGCGGCTGTAGGCTGAAATGGTCTGCTCATAGAGATGAATGCGCTCGTCGAGGATGCGCAGCGCGAAGTAGTCCTGCGCCAGCGAGGATTGCGCACTGAGTACCGCATTGATCAGGTCGGCCTGGCTGGCCTGGGCGCTGGCCTGGTCTTCTTCATGGGTGCGGCGCAGCTTGCCCCACAAATCCAGTTCCCAGCTCAGGCTGCCTGACACCGACACATCGTTGGACACGCCGGCGCTGGAGGTACTTGACGTGCTGGAACGAGAACTGCTGCCGGAGGCGTTGCTGCTGCGAGTGCCGCTGGCCGTGGCAGTAAGCGTCGGATAAAAGCTGGCGCTGGCTTGCCGCACCACGGCCAGGGCCTGCGCATACTGTGCGGCGTACTGGGCGACGTTCTGGTTGGAAATCTCGACCTGGTCCAGCAAGGCGTCGAGCTGGGCATCGCCATACGGGGTCCACCAGGCGGCACGCGGCTGGTCGTCGCTGGGCGCGGCCCGCTTCCAGCCGGCCGCTTCCTTGTAGGCGACAGGCATGTCGACTGTGGGGCGGCGATAGTCAGGGCCGACGGTACAACCGGCCAACAGGGTAAACAAGCAGCCCAAGGCGACCTGGCGCAAGCTGAATAAAGGTTTTGGCGCAGACATGTCGTTCAGTTCTCGCTGGCAGGTATGGGGGGACGACGCCGGCGATTACGCCAGAAGCGTCCGGCGGCGGTGCCCATGCGGTCCATGTAAATATAGACCACGGGTGTGGTGTAGAGCGTAAGCATCTGGCTTAACGCCAGGCCGCCGCAGATCGCCAGGCCGAGCGGGCGTCGCAGGGCGGCATCGCCGCCTGTCTGCAGCACCATGGGCAGCGCGCCGAAGAAGGCCGCCATGGTAGTCATCAGAATGGGGCGCAGGCGCAGACGGCAGGCTTCCAGGATGGCGCGTTCGGGTGTCCAGTTATGTTCGCGCTCGGCGTTTAAGGCAAAGTCCACCATCAGGATGGCGTTCTTCTTGACGATGCCGATGAGCAACAGGATACCGATCAAGGCAATCACAGTCAGTTGGGTATTGGTCGCAAGCAGCAGCAGCAAGGCACCCACGCCGGCCGAAGGCAGCGTCGAGAGGATGGTGACGGGATGGATCCAGCTCTCGTAGAGCATGCCCAGCACGATGTAGACCGCCAGCAGTGCCGCCATGATCAGCCAGGGCATGCTCTTGACCAAGGCTTCATAGGCCTGCGCCGTGCCCTGCAGGCTGCCATGCACGGCGCTGGGCAAGCCCAGGCCGACGACTGCCGAGTCGATGGCCGCCTTGGCCTGTTGCAGCGACACGCCGTCGGCCAGGTTGAAGGAGACGGTGGCCGTGGCGCTCTGGTTCTGGTGCGCCACCGACAAGGGCGCGCTGGCGCTTTGCAGGCGCGCGAAGGCCGACAGCGGTACGGCGGCGCCATCGCTGTTGAGCACAAACAATTGATCCAGCACCGCCGGGTCCTGGGTGTATTGCGGCGCCAGCTCGAGGATGGTGTAGTACTGGTTCAGCATCTGATATTGCGTGGCAACCTGGCGCTGGCTGAACGCGTTGTTGAGGAAGTCGTCGATGTTGGACACGTCCAGGCCATGGCGGCGCGCGGCCACGCGGTCGATCACCAGCTTCACGGCCTGCCCGCCGCTTTGCGAATCGCTATCCACGCTGGTGAGCTGGGGCAGCTTGCGCAGCACCGCATAGACCTTGGGCGTCCATTCCCGCAAGGTGTCCAGTGAATCCGATTGGAGGCTGTACTGGTAAGTGGAATTGGCGCTGCGACCGCCGATGCGCAAGTCTTGCCCGGCCATCAGGAACAGCGAGGCGCCGGGCACGCCGGAAGCCTTGCGCGAGAGACGGTTGGCGATCTGCACTGCGCTGGAGCTGCGCAGGCTGCTGTCCTTGAGGCTGACGAAGAAGTTGGCGGTATTGCGTGAACCGAAGCCGCCGCCGCCGGTGGACGCCATCACCGCAGCCACGTCCGGGTCCTGCCGGATCAGCTTGCTGAACGACAGCAGCTTGGAATGCACCGACTGGAACGAGGCAGCCTGGTCGGCCCGCAACTGGCCCATCAACATGCCGGTGTCTTGGTCGGGGAAGAAGCCCTTTTGCACCACCGTGTACAGGAACACGTTCAGCACCACGGTCAGCACCAGGCTCAGCAAGGTCAGGCGCTTGTGCCGCATTACCCATTCCAGGCTGGCGGCATAGCCTTGCGCGAGCCGGTCCAGAGCGTGCTCGATGGCGCGGTAGACACGATGACGCGACACCTGGGCGCCGTCCTTATGCGGGCGCAGCAGACGCGCGCACAGCATGGGCGTGAGCGTGAGCGACACGATCATGGACAGCAGCAGCGACACCGACAGTGTGATGGCGAATTCACGGAACAGCCGACCGACGATGCTGCCCATGAGCAGGATGGGCAGGAACACCGCGATCAGGGACATGGTCATCGACAAAACGGTGAATCCCACTTCCTTGCTGCCTTGCAGGGCGGCCTCCATGGGGCTGGCGCCTTCTTCCAGGTGACGGCTGATATTTTCCAGCACGACGATGGCGTCATCCACCACGAAGCCGGTGGCGATGATCAGCGCCATCAGCGACAGGGTGTCGAGGCTGTAGTTGAGCAGGTACATCGCTGCACAGGTGCCGATCAGCGAGATCGGCAGGGCGACTGCGGGAATGAGCACGGCGCGGCCGTTGCGCAGGAAGGCAAACACCACCGCGATCACCAGCAGGATGGAAATGACCAGCGTGGTTTCAGTCTCGTGCAGCGAATCGCGAATGCTCGGCGAGCGGTCCATGGCCAGGTTCAGCTTGACGTCTTCGGGCAGCATCTCTTGCAGCACGGGCAACTGGGCCTTGATGGCGTCGATGGTGGCCAGCATGTTGGCGCCGGCCGAACGCGTCACGCTCATCATGACCGAAGGCTCGTCGTTGAAATAACCGGCCACGTACTGGTCCTGCACCGAGTCGTAGATATGCGCCACATCCGACAGCCGCACCGCCGCGCCATTGCTGTAGCTCACCACGAGATCCTTGTAGTCGCTGGCCTGGGTCAACTGGCCGTTGGCATCGATCCACCAGTGCGTGCGGCTTCCCTGCAGCTCCCCCTTGGGCAGGTTGGTGGTGGCATTGGCCACCGCCTGGCGCGCGGTATCGAGGGAAATGCCGTAGTGGCTCAACTGTTGCGGCTGCAGGTCGATACGCACGGAGGGCAAGGCGCTGCCCAACAAGGACACCTGCCCCACCCCTTGTACTTGCGCGATACGCTGCTGCAGCTTGCTTGAGGCCAGGTCGTACAGCTTGCCCTTGTCCATGGTCTTGGAGGTGAGCGCCACCAGCAGGATGGGCGCATCCGAAGGATTGGCCTTGCGGTAGGTGGGTAAGGTCTTGAGGCTGCTCGGCAACAGGCTGCGCGCGGCGTTGATGGCCGCCTGCACGTCGCGGGCAGCACCGTCGATATCGCGATCGAGGTCGAACTGGACGATGACGTTGGTCGAGCCCTGCGAACTACTCGACGTCATTTCGGTGATGCCCGCGATCTGGCCCATGGCGCGCTCCAGGGGAGACGCCACCGTCGCGGCCATGGTTTCCGGACTGGCCCCAGCCAGACTGGCCTGCACCATGATGGTCGGAAAGTCCACCTGCGGCAGCGGCGCCACCGGCAGCAGCCGGTAGGCCAGCGCGCCCAACAGGGTCAGCGCCACGCTTAACAGCAAGGTGGCGACCGGGCGCAAGATGAACGGGCGCGACAGGCTCATGCTGCTTCGCCCCGGCTGACGACATGGGCAGCCCAGCGCCGTTTGACCGAGACGCTCAGGCGATCGAAGAACAGATAGATCACCGGCGTGGTATAGAGCGTGAGCAACTGGCTAAACAGCAGGCCGCCGACGATGACCAAGCCGAGCGGACGACGCAGCTCGGCGCCCGAGCCGGTGGCCAGCATCAGCGGCACCGCCCCCAGCAGCGCCGCCATGGTGGTCATCATGATGGGCCGAAAACGCAGCACGCAAGCTTGCTGGATGGCATCGAAGGCGCTCTTGCCCTCGTTTTGCGCCTGCAGCGCGAAGTCGATCATCATGATCGCATTCTTCTTCACGATGCCGATCAACAGGATCACGCCGATCAAGGCGATCAGGCTGAAGTCGGAGTTTGTCAGCAACAGTGCCAGCAGCGCGCCGATGGCCGCCGACGGCAAGGTCGAAAGCACCGTGACGGGATGGATCCAGCTTTCATAAAGCACGCCTAGCACGATATACATGGTGACGACCGCTGCCAGTATCAGCCATAGCGTATTGCCGGTGGCCGAGGCAAAGGCTTGCGCCGCGCCCTGATAACGCAACGCAATGGTGTTGGGCATGCCGATGTCATGCACGACCTGGGTTACAGCCTGGCGTGCGTCTTCAAGCGAATGGCCCGGCATCAGGTTGAACGACAGGATCACCGCCGGCGTTTGGTTCAGGCGCGAACGACTCTGGTAGCCGACACGCTCCTCGATACGGGCAATATTGGCCAAGCGCACCATGGAGGTGGCGGCAGTCGAGCTGCTCGACGTCAACGACGAGGTTGTTGAGGCACTGGACGAACTCGACGAGGCGCTGCTTGTGTTGCTGGAGGCGCTGCTCGATGAACCGCCGGCATTGGCCAGGTAAAGCTGATCGAAGGCCGATATATCTTGGCGGAAGCGCGGATCGACCTCCAGCACGACCCGATACTGGTTGGCTTGCGTGAAGATGGTCGACACCAGGCGCTGGCCGTAGGCGTTATACAAAGCGGTATCGACATCGGTTGCCGTCAGGCCGTAGCGGGCCGCGGCCTTGCGGTCGATATTGACATAAGCCACCGGACTGGCGTTTTGCAGGTTGCTGGTGACGTCGCGCAGCTCCGGACGCTTGACCAGGGCCTCGACCAGGCGCGGCGCCCATTTCTCGAGATCGGCCTGAGTGGGGGTATCCAGGCTGAGCTGGTACTGGCTGGGCGTGATCTGGTCATCCACACTCAAATCCTGGCTGGCCGTGAGATAGAGCTGGATGCCCGGCACCTGCCCGGCGGTGGCGCGCAAGCGCTCGATCACCACCGGCGCGCGGTCGTTGCGCTGCGCAAATGGCTTGAGCTCGATCTGCAGCCGACCATTGGACAGCGACGTATTGTTAGTCCCGTCGACCCCGACCATCGACGAAATGCCTTTCACCGCCGGATCTTGCGCAATCACGGCAGTGAGCGCCTGCTGGCGGCGCGACATCTCCTCGAAGGAGAGGTTTTGCGGCGCCGACGTAATGCCCAGCAGTTGTCCTGTGTCCTGCGTGGGGAAAAAACCCTTGGGCACGACCAGGTACAGCAGGCCGGTCAGCACCAGGGTGGCTACCGCCGCCAGCAATATCAGGCGCTGGTGCCCCAGGCTCCAGGCCAGACTGCGCTCATATCCGCGCAGCAGGCGATCGAAGCCCCTCGCGCTCCAGCGCGCGAAGCGGCCTTCTTCCTCTGGCCGGGTATGGCGCAGCAGATAAGCGCACAGCATGGGGGTAAGCGTGAGCGATACCAGCATCGACACCAGAATCGACACTGCCAGCGTAATGGAAAATTCGCGGAACAGGCGTCCCACCACGTCGCCCATGAACAGCAGCGGAATCAACACCGCGATCAGCGAAAAGGTCAGCGAGATGATGGTGAAACCGATTTCGCGCGCCCCCTTGAAGGCCGCGTCCATGGGGGTGTCGCCGTTTTCCAGATGGCGCTGGATATTCTCCACCACCACGATGGCGTCATCGATCACGAAACCGGTGGCAATGGTCAGCGCCATCAACGTCAGGTTGTTCAATGAAAAACCGGCCAGGTACATGACGCCCAAAGTGCCCACCAGCGACAGCGGCACGGCCACGCTGGGAATGAGTGTGGCCGACCAGGTGCGCAGGAACAGAAAGGACACCATGACCACCAGCACCACCGATAGCATCAGCTCGAACTGCACGTCAGAGATGGAGGCGCGGATGGTCTGGGTACGGTCGGTCAGGATCTCAAGCTTCACTGCCCCCGGCAAGCTTTGCTGCAGGGTTGGCAACAAGGCCTTGATGCTGTCGACCACTTGCACCACGTTGGCGCCGGGCTGGCGCTGGATGTTGATCACGATGGCCTGCTTGCTGCCGGCCCACGCTGCCTGGTAAAGGTTTTCCGGCGCCTGCTCGACCGTTGCCACTTCGCGCAGCATCAGCGCACGGCCATCCTGGTACGCGACCACCAGGTCGCCGTACTCTTCGGCGCTGTGCAACTGGTCGTTGGCGTCGATGGTGACCGAATGGGCGGGGCCGTCGAAGCCGCCCTTGGAGCCGTTAACGTTGCCGTTGTTGATGACGTTATACAGATCTTTCAGGGTGAGGCCATGCGCCGCCAGCGCGGCCGGATTGGCGCGCACCCGAATGGCCAACTGCTGGCCGCCGGCCAGGCTGACCAGGCCCACGCCGGAGACTTGCGAGAGCTTGAGTGCCACGCGGGTGTTGACCAGGTCTTGCACTTTGGTCAGCGACAGTGAATCCGAGGTCGCCGCCAGAGTCAGCACCGCGGTGTCGGCCGGATTGACTTTCTTGTAAGTGGGCGGATTGGGCAAGCCGGAAGGCAGCAACGAATTGGCGGCGTTGATGGCCGCCTGCACTTCCTGCTCGGCCACGTCCAGCGACAGCGAGAGATTGAACTTGAGCGTGATGACCGAGGCGCCGCCCGAACTGGTCGAATACATCTGCGACAGCCCGGCCATCTGGCCCAGTTGCCGCTCCAGCGGTGCGGTCACGGCACTGGTCATGACTTCCGTGCCGGCACCCGGATACAGCGTGGTGACCTGGATGGTG
Source organism: Herbaspirillum sp. RV1423 (assembly GCF_000577615.1). Lineage (GTDB taxonomy): Bacteria > Pseudomonadota > Gammaproteobacteria > Burkholderiales > Burkholderiaceae_D > Herbaspirillum. The sequence continues at coordinate 3,909 of NZ_CBXX010000062.1, read as the reverse complement.
GGGTAATCCACCTGCGGCAGGGCCGAGATCGACAGCATGCGGTAGGCGAACACGCCGCTCAGGATCACTGCGATCATGAGCAGCAGCGTCGCCACCGGACGCCGGATGAACAGACTGGATGGATTCACGGTATCAGCGTCCCGGAGGTGGGCCCATGCGCCGGCGCGGCGCGTTTTCCAGTTCGTTGCTATCGATCTTCTGCGCTTGCACCACCTTGACCTTGCTGCCACTGGACAGAGAGTCAATGCCCTGGGTGACAACGCGGTCGCCCGCCTTCACACCCTGACTGATGACCACGCGGCCGTCTTCCGCCGTCGGGCCGGTGGTGACGGCCTGGCGCTTGACGGTGTTATCGGCGCCGACGATGAACACGAACTTGCCGGAGTCGCTCAGTTGCACTGCCGCCGCCGGTACCAGCACGGCGTCCTTGAGGGTGCCGACCTGCAGGCGCACATTGACGAACTGGTTGGGATACAAGGCATCGTCGGCGTTTTCGAACAAGGCCTTGAGCTGCACGCTGCCGGTAGTGGTATCTACCTCGTTGCTGATGAACATGACCTTGCCGGTGGCAATGACCTGGGCGCCCTGCTGTTCCAGCGTGCTGACCGGCAGGGTCTGGCCCTGGCGCAGCGGCCCCAGCACGGACTTGAGGTTGGCCTGCGGAATGCTGAACTTGACGGCAATTGGGTGCGTCTGGGTGATGGTGACAATACCGGAGGTATCGCTGGCATGCACCATATTGCCTGGATCGACCTGTCGCAGGCCGACGTAACCGGCCACAGGCGCGGTGATGCGGCCGTAGTCGATATTGAGCTGGGCTGCAGCGATTTGCCCCTGGGCGGACTGTACCGCGCCTTCATATTGCCGCGCGGCGGATTGTTGCGTGTCGAGGTCCTGGCGCGCCAGCGAATCCTTGGCATAGAGACGCTGGTAGCGCTCGAGCGTGAGCCTGGCGCTGGTCAGTTGCGCCTGGCTTTCCACCAGGGTGCCCTGGTACTGGGTCAGTTCGGCCTGGTAGGCCCGCGTGTCGATCTGCGCCAACAACTGGCCCTTCTCCACATATTGCCCTTCGGTAAAATACACCGCGCGCAAGTGACCGTCGATGCGGCTGGTGACGGTGACGCTGGCGTTCGCAGTGACCGTGCCAAGCGAGGTCAATGTCGCCGGGACATCCCCGGTGACGGCGCTGCTGGCCTGTACTGGAGTGGCCATGTCCATATTGGGCATGGCGCGCTTGCCCAGGCGGCTATGGACAAACCAGGCGGCGATCAAGAGAATCAGGACAAGGAGGATAACAATCCATCGTCTCGAGCGAGGGGATGGCGTGGTCGGCGAATTGGCGATCATGTGCTTGGGGCTCAGGTATTTTTTTTGGGTAGCGCTGGCGAACTGCGCCGTACCTGGCTTTGAACAGCAGTTCGCGGGTTCGCTTCGATGTATAGGGCTTAAAAAAGCCGGTTTTCAGCTCCAGTGTCGGACTTCAAGTTCTGCAACTTAAGCATTTTTACCTTTCGTCACAGTCTGCTTACGTCACCGCTGCAGCAATCCTTGGACTTGACAGCCGTTAGGAGATAAGGACGAAGCAATGGCAACCCGACTTCGTTTTTAACCTCAGTGACGATTTCGCTTGAGGATGCACGCACCGCCGCCGAGGACATTCGAGACGTTCAGCGGCAATTTGGGCATACGAGCGCCGTGATGACCGTAACCTATGTGCGCAAGCGCCGTGGAAAAACTTGGAACCGAGCATGCGCTTGTCGTCGATTTCTTTCTTGCGCGTCAGCGCTCATCGTCGAACTGTGGACCAATCTCGTACAGATAGCTCCGCAGAACGTCGAACCACTCATGAAGTCGATGCATTCTGCTAAAGTCTGGAAAGCTATCCGCAGGTATCGCAATGACGAAACATACTTTACGGGGAAGCGTCGCAAGTGCTCGCGGTATTTCGCGATAGCGCTTTGGGATTCTTAACAAGAAGAAGATCGGTTCCAATGAGTACCTTCGAAAAAAAGATACAAAAAGACAATAATCAATCACTTTTTTATAATGCCATCGAAGGGAAAAGTGGCAAATCCGGCACCTTCCAATTTGCAGATAATCGTCCGGAATTTGGCGCACATAGAGTGATGCAAACTGTGGCCGGTAGCAGTCCCCGTTCACAGACAATGACGCAACTGAAATCATTGGCAAACGGTCTCGCATCGCAAGAAACAAGTCCCGTCCCAAAGGAAGAAGACAGGACCGGGCTTCCAGACAATCTCAGGGCTGGTATCGAATCGCTGTCAGGCATGAGCATGCGCCACGTCAGGGTCCATTACGACTCGCCGCAACCGACGCAATTGAACGCTCACGCATATGCACAGGGTAATGAGATCCACGTGGCACCAGGACAAGAACAGCATCTACCTCACGAAGCATGGCACGTTGTACAGCAAGCTCGCGGCATGGTGCGCCCCACGTTACAGATGAAAAACGGCACGATGTTCAACAATGATGCCGGTCTGGAGGTGGAGGCGGATGCTATGGGTGCGCGCGCACTGGCGCAAGCTCCGTCTGGGCTTCGGAACCACGTAAAACACGATGGACCTGTGCATGAGTCGGCAGCCGGACCGAAGCGGTCAACCGGGACGCTACAGCTCAAGACGCTTATCAAGTTAGAGACAGCGCCTTTTGTCTATGATGAGAAACATGGATTGTCGGAAAATATCGGACAGTCGGCAGAAGCTTATCTCGATCCTGCCGACACTAAAAAAGGGTCGACGCCGTCCGGTATGGCAGCGACGATGAAAGCGTTCAAACACGCCTCCTATCCAAATATGGTGCGAGGACACCTTATAAATGGCAACACCGGTGGGCCTGGGCTCCCCCCGAATATGTTTCCAATTACGGAACAAGCCAATAGCCAACATAAGATAACAGCGGAGAATGATGTCAAGGCAGCTTTGGTCGACGATCAGATAGACGGCGTCTATTATTCAGTGAACGTGTATGCAGACAGGATGCTAAGCAGGCCCAACGCAAAGTTCGTTTGCGAAGCATTCGAGTGGACTCCATCGGAAGATCCCAACCAAGGCGACGTCATTCGAGAGAGGCCGATTACAAATACGACGATTTTTTCAATGCCCATAAAAAAGAATGGCGACGAGAAGAGAAAAGACCTCATCACAGGTTCAGCAATAGATAACGTCACCGGAAGAAAACCCGGGAAATCTCGCCTGATAGGAAAAAAAGATCTAAAGAAGAAAAAATGGGGAGAAAAGGGATCTGGCGCTGCGAATCGTTCTTGGGAGCACGTCGAACAAAAAATCAGCCGCAAGGTACAAGGATACGACGACAGCGAATCGCTATCTGGTGGAGATGAGAAATATCCACGCAATGAGGATGACGCCTCACAGTCCTCCTTTGAAGAAAAAGGCTCATACGACGATGATGATGACAAATCATTCGAGGACAATGACCTTGATAACGATAGCATACGAAATGACAATGACGATCTGACACCACTCGATCACTCACACTCAAACTTTAGTCATAATATCTGGGACGACGACGAGGTAAAACCGCTCGACCGGTCATACTTGAACTTTAACCATAGCGTCCGGGATGACGATGACGAGGTAAAATCGTTCGACCGGTCATACTCAAACTTTAGCCATAGCGTCCGGGATGACGATGACGAGGTAAAACCGCGCGACCGTTCATACTCGAACTCTAGCCATAGCGTTCGGGATGACGACGACGAGGTAAAACCGCTCGACCGGTCATACTCAAACTTTAGCCATAGCGTACAGGATGACGATGACGAGTTAAAACCGTTCGACCGGTCATACTCGAACTCTAGCCATAGCGTTCGGGATGACGACGACGAGGTAAAACCGCTCGACCGGTCATACTCAAACTTTAGCCATA
>NZ_CBXX010000061.1 GCF_000577615.1 Herbaspirillum sp. RV1423 | reverse complement strand
CAGTGCGGCCAGGTCGTCGCTGTTGGCGCGGTAGGTGCTCTCGGTGTAGGAGCCGCTGTCGGCGTAGTCGTAAAAGGCCTTGGGTACCCGTTTCTTTGCCAGGATGCGCAAATCTTCGACACAGGTGATGACGGGCATGCAGTTTTCTCCCGGGGACGGAACATGGATTGAATGGTCGGCGCATCTCGGCGCAGGCAATCAGCTTAAGGCGGGAACGAGACGCGGACAATCGGCATGAATACCGAGCGCGCTAGGTGGTTTTACTTAGGCCGCCGGCAAGACGATGAAAACGGCGATTGAAATAAGTCAGCCCATCCTGGCTTGCGGACAGGCGGATGTGTTTTATTTCCGCAAACATCACGCAATGCGAACCGATGTCTTGCGTCAGGACGATGTCTCCTTCGAGACTGGCGAGCGCATCGGACAATACCGGCATGCTGCCGTCGCCGCTGGTCCAGCCGGCCGACGACAGGCGTTGCTCCATGCTCAATCCGGTCATGCCTGCGAACTGGCGCGCCAGCTCTTCATGATGGCCCGGCAGAATGTTGACGCCCAGACGCCGATTGCCAGTGAAGACGGGATACAGCGCACTGCCGCGATTGAGGCAGACCAGCAGCGTCGGCGGCGTATCGCTGACCGAACAGACGGCGCTGACGGTGAGACCCGCGCGGCCGTATGGCCCGGCGGTGGTGATGATGTTGACGGCGGCGGACAACTGCGCCATGGCGTTGCGGAATTCTGTTTGCATGTGGCTGCGGCGAGTGAAGATGTAACGATGGGAGATCCGGGCAGGGATTCCCATCCTGGTTGTTGATGGCGCGCGCCGACTCACGGATAGCCGGCGAACGGCGGAACGCCCGCCAGCACCGCGCCGGCGCCGTCGTAAGCGGATTCGCCGAGAAAGGCATGCTGCGTCACCACCATCGAATCGCGCACGATCCGCTGCAGCGGATGCTGGCGATAGATGGCGGCGATGCCGCCCAGCTTGTAGCATTGCTGCACGACCTCCGCGGCGGCGTGCGCTGCATGGATGGCGCTCATGCGCAGCAGATTGTTCTGCTCCAGCGACAGGACGTCGCCGGCGGCGATGACGTCCCATGCCTGTTCGGCGGCTTCAAAGAAGAAAGCGCGGGCGCTGCGCAACTGCGCTTCTGCACGGGCCAGTTCGATGCGGAAATGAGGACGGTCCGCCAGGCGCGGCGCGCCGGTGGTGGTCGCCCTGCCGGACGACATCGCGGTCAATTCGTTCAATGCCGCGCGCGCCAGGCCGAGATTGACGGCGGCGTGCACGCCTGCCTGATACGACACCGCCGGATAGCGGTACAAGGGTTCGTCGACCAGCGCCGCGCTGCCGCGTACAAAGGTCCAGACATCGTCGACATAGCGATCGTTGACTTGCAGATCGTGGCTGCCCGTTCCCTGCATGCCGACCACGTTCCAGTTGTCGACGATGGTCACCTGGTCCGGCCGGAACACCGCCGTCAGCGGCTTGCCTGCCTGGCCGCCATTGTTCGGGCCGCCGATTCCCACGCCGAGCCAATCGGCGCCCTTGCAGCCGCTGGCGAATTTCCAGCGGCCGCTGACCTGCCATCCGTGCCCCATCCGCGCTGCCGGCTGGACCGGATACAGTGCGCCGGCAAACACCTGGTCGGGACCTTCCGCGTAGAGGATGGCCTGGGTCTCCAGCGGCAATGCCGCCAGATAGACATTGGCCGAACCGAAGCCGGCAACCCAGGAGGCGGAACCGTCGGCCACCGCGATGCGTTCAACGATGTCGAAAAAGAGATGCGGCGCCAGCGCATCGCCGCCGAAACGTTTCGGTGTGCTGGCGCGAAACACGCGCGCCTGCTTCAGTCTCTGGATCACGTCTTTGGGGACGTGCGAGAGACGATCGAACTCATCCCTGCGCGCGGCGATCTCTGCGATCACGTCGTCCAGTGCAGTCTGGCCCGGCGAGAGCGTGGGCGCGGTCTGGCGTGCGGCGGTGATCATGTGTTGCGAGGTCATGCGATTTCCTTTCAGATAGTTCAATGTGATGCGGTTGCGGCGACGAAACGGCACGTCGGCGCACCATGCGCCCTGCATTCGACTTCGGTCACCGATGCCGGCTTGCCGAGGACCTGGGACGCCACGCTTGCAAAAATGCCGCTGATCGGCGCGCAGACGGCGTCGTCCGCCGTTGCGGCGGCGGCGATGTAGCCGCTGGCGAACGGGCTGTCTTGCACCGTCAACTGCAATTGCCCGTCGCGATGCTGCATGGCCCACACTCCCCAACCCAGTGCTGCGGCGCCCGAACAGGTCACCTCGATGAGGCGCTCGATGCCGCTCTCGGATGCGTAGGCGGCGATGCTGCGGCCGCCGTTGATTGCCGCCGATTGCACCAGCGCCGCCAGAACCTCCTGTCGCGCGCCGGCGGAGAGGTGCGCAATCGCGCCCATGAGCACGTCGTGCCGCATCATCAGGTAGCGTCTGTCGCCGTCGCGGATGGCGCCGCCGGCGCTGTCGAAATCGAAGCGGGAGAGAAAGCCGTTCATGCGTGCGGACCTGTTTTTCCGTCTGCTTCGACGGCGCCGCGATGCAATGTCTCCGGAATGAAGCACAGGAAAATCAGGGTGACGATGCCGAAGCCGGCAAGGTAGATGGCGACGGGCGTATGGCTGCGATAGTGCGCCAGCAAGCTGGCTGCAATCACCGGCGACAGTCCGCCGCCCAGCACCGACGACAGCTCGCGCCCCAGCCCGAGTCCTGAAAACCGCACGCGCGTATCGAACAGCTCGCACATGTAGGCCGGCTGGGTTCCCTCCAGCGCGCCGAGCACCACGCTGTTGGCGAGGATCAGCGCGGTCATCACCCATACCGTGGCGCCGCTGTTGAGCATCCAGAAGAACGGAAAAGCGATCAGCGTCATCCCCAATGCGCCGGCTATGTAAACCGGCTTGCGGCCGATGCGGTCGGACAGATGACCGAAGAACAGCGAACTCGGAATCAACAGCAGCATTGAAATGGTGAGCCCAGTCAGCACCAGGGAATTGGACAATCCGATGAACTTGCCGTAGGTCAGCGAAAACGCGAAGAACAGATACGACGCCCCGCCCTCGCCGAAACGCAATCCGAATACCTTGAGCACCTGGCCGGGGTTATTGCGCAGCACCTGCAGGATGGGTGCTTTTACCTGGGCCTTGCGCTCGCTGATCCGGGCGAAGTCGGCGCTTTCCGGCACGCGGGCGCGGATGTAGAAACCGACGATCACCAGAATCACGCTGAACAGGAAAGGAATGCGCCAGCCGTATCGCATGAAGTCGTCCACCGGCAGACTCTGCACCGCCAGAAATGCCCCGCTGGAAAGGACGAAACCGAGACAGGCGCCGGCCGGGCTGAACGCCGAGAAGAACCCGCGGCGATGCGCCGGCGCACTTTCATTGATCATCAGGATGCTGCCGCTCCATTCGCCGCCGGCGGCCAGGCCCTGCAGGACGCGCAATCCCACCAGCAGGATCGGCGCGGCGATGCCGATCTGTTCATAAGTCGGCAGCAGGCCCATGCACAAAGTCGCCAGTCCCATCACCAGCAAGGTGATCAGCAGCACCGATTTGCGACCGTAGCGATCGCCGATGTGGCCGCACAGGATGCCGCCGATGGGACGCGCGACAAACCCCACGGCAAATCCGCCGAAGGCGGCAATCGTGCCGAGCAGCGGATCGGCGCCGATGGGGAAGAACAGTTTGCCGAAGACCAGCGCGGCGGCCGTGCCGTAAAGAAAAAAATCGTACCACTCGAGAACCTGGCCGATGAGCGAAGTGACAACGGTTCTACGAAGCTGGCGCCGGCTGAAAATAGTTTGCGGCGCATGCGCGATCGGCGCGGCGGCCGGGGAAGAGGCAGCGGTCATCGATATTCCTTGAAAACAGATGTCGGATGGATGCAGCCGATGTTGCGGGAATCGCGACAGGCATGCTCGTTGCTTGCTTTGCGGGACCGGCCGGTTTTTGCGTCAGCAGCGATGAGTGAAGATAGTGCGCCGGCAAAGCCGCCGTCAAATGATTGTCAGGAATGTACGTTATGAAGCAAATGAATATGGCTGCCGTCGATCTGAATCTGCTCAAGACGTTTCTTGCCATCTGGGAATTGCGCAGCCTCACCGCCGCTGCCGATCGCCTGCATCTGAGCCAGCCGGCCGTGAGCCATGCGCTGCGGCGTCTGCGCGATATCTTCGACGATCCTCTGTTCGTGCGCACGCCGACCGCCATGGTGCCGACGGATGCGGCGATGCGCCTGCACGGTCCCATCGACAACGCGCTGGTGATCATTCATGGAGCGCTGCAAAAGCATGTCCAGTTCGATCCGTCCACGGCGTCGCGCACCTTCCAGCTTGTCATGTCGGACATGGCCGAATCCTATGTGCTGCCGTCATTGATGGAGGCTCTTGCGACGGTGGCGCCGCATGTCAGTTTCGATGTTCAGCAAATGCCGGTCGATGCCTTGAGCTCGGCGATGCGCAGCGGCGATGTGGACATCGCGCTGGGGTATCTGCCGGGACTGAGCGCGGAATGCACGTGCGAGACCTTGCTGGAAGACGAGTTCATCTGCATGCTGCGCAACGGGCATCCGATGCAGAAACGCAAACTCAGCCTGGAGGATTTGTCGCGCCTGCGGTACGTCTATGCGACCACCAACACCACCGGCCATCGTCTGGCCGAAGACCTGTTTCGCAAGGCGGGCCTCGAGCGCGACATCGCCGTGCGCATTCCGCATTTCACCGTCGCGCCGCAGATCGTCCGCAATACGGATCTGGCATTGATCCTCCCCAGGAGCATCGCCGAACGCGTGAATCAGGGACGCGCCTATCGGCTGCTCAGCCTGCCCTTCGCATTGCCGCCGATCCATGTACAGGTGCATAGCCACACCCGCTTCGCTTCCGATCCGGGCATTGCCTGGCTGCGTTCGACGCTGGTCAGCATGTTCGCGCGCCCGGCAGCGAAACCGCACTAGCGCGGTTCAGGCCGGGCCTAGCTTTACCCGACCTACGCCGCCTCGGCAACCCGTGCCGGTATGCCGTTGCGGCCGGGGAAATCGGGAGCGAGCGTTCTGGTGTTGGGCATTTTGAGCCACAGGCGCAACAAGCGGCGGCGCAGCTCCAGTTCCTGGAAATCCTCGAAATTGCTGCGGGAATGCATGACCGCATAATTGTTGGCAAACTGGATATCGCCCGGCTCCAGCATCATGTCGAGTCGAATATTCTCGTCGTGGATGATGCTGTCGAAGATATCCAGCGCTTCGACTTCGACATTGGACAACGGCACGCCGCGAATCTCATGCCCCAACTCAAGGTACTGGCGCAGATAACGGCAACTCAGTTTGCCCTGGTGAAAACTGAAGATCGGCGACAAGCTCGGCAACTCTTCGCCCAGATGCGCGAAATACATGGGACGGTAAAAGAGGCCGAGGTAGTGCGGATATTTTTCAAGGATTTCGTTGTAGACCGCCGCCGCGCTGACCAGGCTGCTGAGCCCGCCCGATTTTGCCTTGCGCACGCCGAGCAAACCCACCACGTCGGACAGATCCGTGTGGTACGGCAGATAGGCGTTGGTCTCATAGACGCGGGTGTTTTTATTGTTGAGATCGCCGACGTTGGTGACCACGCCGATCATCTCTCCCTTCGGGTTCTGACTGACCGGGAGTCCCATGTGAAGCCCGATGCCGTAGTAGAGAATACTTATTTCTTCGTCGGAATATCGATGCACCGGCAGGCCGCGCAGCAGTAAGAATCCCCTGCCGTTTTCAAGTTCGTCGGAGATTCCTTGCAGCTTTTTCGACAGGCTGCCGTCGACAGGAAAGTCTGCGGCGGTGAAGAAAGGAAATGTGAGTCCGCGTTTCTTCACTTCGCCAAGCGCGAAGTCCAGGGAAGCAATGTCCTGTTCGGTCAATTGAGCGATCCACGCACTGTCGTTTGCCAGGTCTTGCCCTCTCCATGCCGCTGCGCCTGTGATTTTTTCTTTCAAAACGACATCCATTTTTACCCCTCCAAGAACTGGTTGATTCCGGCGTGACTGAAATGCGCTGGCCGCGCTTCTCATGCATGGCTGGCGCTGGCATCGATTCTAAAATCGGGGTAACAATAGATCAAATTCATGGTGAGTATTTTGCCCATAAATAAGAATTATGATGAGCAATGATGACGTAGAGAGCCGGCGCTGTCATTGCCCGCACTGCGCGCAGGAAAGCTTGCGCCAGCGGATGTTCTCCTTCCTGCGGCGCAGTCCTTGCAGTTATGCGATCACTGCGGGATGCAGCAGGTCGTCGATGCCGATGCGCTGGGCGAATTCCTCGCGCACGCCTTCGGCGACTTCGGTCACTGCGGCGGCGCCGTCGTCGATGAAATCGACCACCGAGCGGAACGGCCGTTGCCCCGCAGGCAGGTTGACGATACGCGTCATTTCATCGGCCACGGCTTGCGGATCGGCATCTGCGGGCGACAGCGCCGACAGGCGCGCGCCGACCTGGTCCATCAGTCCTTCATAGCGCGCGTAGGCGTCGGCGGTCTTCCGGTCGGCGGGCTTGCCGGCATTGGGGAAATGATCGGTGCCGCGGGTGAAAGCGCCCGGCACCATGATCGAGGTCTCGATGCCGAAGCGCGCCAGTTCGTAGGACTGCGTCACGGCGATCGAATCCATCGCGGCCTTGGCGGCGGCATACGGTCCCATGAACGGCGGGAAACCACCGCGCACCGTGGTGCTGCTGACCCATAGCAGCAAACCCGACTGGCGTTCGCGCATGTAAGGGAGCGTAGCGCGATTGACGCGCTGCGCGCCGAGCACGTTGGTGTCGAAGACCTTGATCATTTCTTCCGGCGTGAAGGCTTCGGTGGGACCGACCACCAGATGGCCGGCGTTGTGCACGACGACGTCGATATGGCCTTGCTCGCTGATGATCTTGGCGGCGGCGGCATCGGCGGAGTCCTGCGACAACACGTCGAGTTCAACGGCGCGCACATCGAGGCCGCGCGAGAAACTCCAGTCCTGCAGCTCGCGCATCTTGGGTGCGTTCTTGCCGTTGATGTCGCGCATGCTGGCGTAGACCGAGTGGCCGGCTTGCGCCAGCGAGCGCACCGTGAGGTTGCCGATGCCGGCGGATGCGCCGGTAACGAGGATGACTGATTTGCTCATGATTTTTCCTTTGAATGGGCGCGATGGTTCGGCTTCTTAAACCAGACCGCCGTTTGCACGCAGAGTTTGTCCATTGACCCAGTTCCCCGGCGCGGCGAGGAAGGTCACCGCCTTGGCGATGTCGTCCGGCGTGCCCAGGCGTTCCAGCGGCGCGGCCTTGGACAGGCGGTCGATGACTTCCTGCGTCTTGCCGTTCAGGAATAGCGCGGTGGCGGTCGGTCCCGGGGCGACGGCATTCACTGTGATCTGCTTGCCGCGCAGTTCTTTGGCGAAGATGTTGGTCATGACTTCGATCGCGCCCTTGGTGGCGGCGTACACGGCGTAGCCGGGCAACGCCAGGCCGATCACGCTGGTCGAGAAGTTGACGATGCGGCCGCCTTGTTGCAGGCGGGCGGCGGCGGCGCGCATGGTGTTGAAGCTGCCTTTGAGGTTGACCGCGATCAGGCGGTCGAAGGTGGCGTCGTCGGTGTCGACCAGCATCGGCAGGTTCGGCGGCATGATGCCGGCATTGTTGACCAGTACGTCGATGCGGCCGAAGGCGGTAATGGCTTGTTCGAACATGGCGTCGACTGCCTTGGCGTCGGCGACGTCGGCCTGGATGGCGATGGCCTTGCCGTTGTTGTTTGCAACGATGGCGTCGACCACGCTTTGCGCTTCGGCGGCGTTGCCGGCGTAGTTGACGATGACGGCGTAGCCTTCGCTGCCGAGCTGCCTGGCGACTTCAGCGCCGATGCCGCGCGAGGCGCCGGTGACGATGGCGACTTGCTGGTTTGCTGCGATTTGCTTTGCTTGTTCCATGATGTGCTCCTGATCGGTGAGTGGTTGGGTCCGTCTGCTTGATGTTCCTTCGATGTTCCCTTGATGATCCGCTTGTTTGCGAATCAGTGAGGCCATTGTGGACCCCGTCATGATTTGGATAAATATGCTTAAATTGCGATGACTATTCAAAAATCATCAACAATTGGATCGGGCCGTCATGGATCGCTTCGACGCAATGCGCATATTCACCCGTATCGTGGAACTGGGCAGCTTCACCAAAGCCGCCGACGACCTGCACATCCCGCGCGCCACTGTGACGCACACCATCAAGCAGATGGAGGCGCGGCTGGGCGTGCGCCTGCTGCAGCGGACCACGCGCCAGGTCAGCGCCACGCTGGACGGCAACGCGTATTACGCGCGTTGCGTGCAACTGATCGCCGACCTGGAAGAGACCGAATCGGCCTTCAGCGCCGCCGCCTCGAACCCGCGCGGCAAGGTGCGCGTCGACTTGCAGGGTTCGCTGGCGATGCATTTCATCCTGCCGCGGCTGCCGGCGTTCTGTGCGCTGTATCCGCTGATCGAGCTGGAAATCGGCATGGGCGACCGCACCGTCGACCTGGTGCGCGAGGGCTACGACTGCGTGCTGCGCGCCGGCGAGCCGCGCGATTCCAGCCTGGTAATCCGGCGCGTGGCGCGAATGCAGCAAGTGACTTGCGCCAGCCCGGCCTATCTGGAAAGGCACGGCGTGCCGGATTCGCTGGAAGCTTTCGCCAGGCACCAGGCAGTCAATTTCTTCTCATCGGTGAGCGGCAAGATCCTGCCGTTCGACTTCCTCGTCGACGGCGCGGCACACAGCATCACGCTGCCCGGCCGGGTCGCGGTCAGCCACGCCGAGGCTTACGTCAGTTGCTGCGAAGGCGGGCTCGGGCTGGTCCAGTTGCCGCGCTATCACGTGCAGCGGCAACTGGAGGATGGCCGGCTGGTCGAGGTGATGGCCGCTTTCCGCCCGGCGCCGATGGCGGTGTCTATCCTGTACCCGCACCAACGCCAGTTGTCGCGCCGCGTGCGCGTGCTGGTGGACTGGATGGCCGACCTGATGCGGCACGGTGAGAACGCGGCCTGATCCGGCGTTTGCCTTCTCCCCCCTTTTTCCAACCCCCGCCATATTCCCGCAGGAAAATTCGCGTTGCCAATCCCGGCATCAAGTTATATGATGTACGACAACATATAAGTATGGACAGGCCGGCCAAGCGCCAGACCTGCCGCCCCAGGAGACAGCACCCCCTCTTTGCGACATGCCGCCGCAGCATTGCATCGCCGTCCACGCCTATATGGAACAAGCTTGTTTCCCCGCGCTGCAGCCATTTCCAGGTGCCTTTGCCGCGACAGGGAAACCGGTATTTTTCCCCATATGGAGACCACGATGAATCAAGAAGGTAAAAAGAAAGTTGCCTGTTTCGACGCAACTCGTCGTACAACATTGCTCGGCGGCCTGGCGATGGCCGGTACCGCCCTCACCGCCAAGGCGCAAAGTTTCGATTTCAAACCCAACCAGCGCTACCCCGATCAGAGCGTACAGGTGCTGGACAACAGCTTCCTCAAATACCGCCTGTACAGCTCCAGCGTGGAGCAACTGGCAACCGGTTTCCGCTGGCTGGAAGGCCCGGTCTGGTTCGGCGACGGCCGCTATCTGCTGTTCAGCGACATCCCCAACAACCGCATCATGCGCTGGGACGAAGCCACCGGCACGACTTCGGTGTTCCGCCATCCGGCCAACTTCACCAACGGCCTGGCGCGCGACCGCCAGGGCCGCCTGATCGCCTGCGAACACCTGACCCGGCGCGTCACCCGCACCGAATACGACGGCCGCATCACCGTGCTGGCCGACAATTACAACGGCAAGCGTTTCAACTCGCCTAACGACATCGTCTGCAAATCAGACGGTTCGATCTGGTTCAGCGACCCGCCGTTCGGCATCGCCGGCGACTGGGAAGGCGACAAACAGGCTTCCGAACTGCCGCATTCTGTCTACCGCATCGACGGCCAGACCGGCAAGCTGAGCCTGATCACCGACGCGCTGAACGGCCCCAATGGCCTGGCTTTCTCGCCCGACGAGAAAACGCTCTATATCGTCGAGTCGCGCGCCACCCCGAACCGCCTGATCTGGGCCTACCAACTGACCGACAATGGCACCAAACTGGGTGCGCGCAAGCTGGCGGTCGACGCCGCCGGCCCGGGCGCGATCGACGGCTTCAAGGTCGACATCGACGGCAACCTGTGGTGCGGCTGGGGCAGCAACGGCGCGCTCGACGCCAATCCGGCCGAGCTCGACGGCGTGCGCGTGTTTACCCCGCAAGGCAAGGCCATCGGCCATATCCACCTGCCGGAACGCTGCCCGAACCTGGTGTTCGGCGGGGCAAAGAAGAACCGCTTGTTCATGGCCAGCAGCCATTCGCTGTACGCGTTGTACGTGGACACGCGCGGCGCGGTCTGAACTGCGCCTGGGCTGACGCGCGGAGCTCCGGGGTCCGGCTCTCCGCGCGGTATTTTTCCCCTGCGTAAGACGCGTTTTTTGAGAGTTTTCTCATATAAATGAGAGTTAAGAATCGTCAGAATGGCATCACTGCTTAAGCACAAACACAGAGCGCTGAGGCACAAGACTTCTTATCCATTCTTAACTTTTCGAGGAAACGATCATGAACAAACAAGTCGCCCAGCTCTCCGCCCTGGCTGCTTCCCTGCTGGTGTCTTTCGCCGCCCACGCCGCCGACACCGCCGAACTCAAGGTCAAGGGCGTCATCCGTCCTTCGGCCTGCACCCCAAGCTTCACCGGCACCAACGTCGTCGATTACGGCACCATCTCCGCCGCCAAGGACCTCAACCCGTCGAGCGCCACCGTCCTGAGCGAGAAGACCGTTCCCCTGACCATCACTTGCGATGCCGATACCAAAGTTGCCGTGCATGCAATCGATAACCGCGCAACCTCGGTCGTCGCCGGCATCGCCGCGAACATCGGCGCCGGTGTGACCGATGCCCAGGCTTTCGGCCTGGGTACGGTCGCAGGCACCAGGATCGGCGCCTATGCCTTGCGCCTGATTCCCGGCTCCGTCAACGCCACCGCCGCCAGCGGTACGGCTTCCACTCCTGATGTGCTGGCTGACGCCACCAACAGCAACGCCTGGATCAAGTCCGCTGCCGGACGTTTCAATGCCGACGGTACTGCCCGCCAGTCGTTCACGACAGCCGGCACTTCGACACCTGTCGGTTACAAGACCATCACCGGCTCCATCGGCGTCCAGGCTGTCATCGACAAGAGCGCCAACCTGCCGCTGACCCAGAGCATCGACCTCGACGGTCTGGCAACCATTGAAGTGCAGTACCTGTAAATTTCTTTGACCTCCCGGTAGTCCCTTCAGCCTGTCTCGTTCAAGAGACAGGCTTTTTTGTTTTGTGCTGCTGGCGGTGATGCAAGAAGCGCCGGACATCGTCGATCACCGGCACCAGCGTGATGCAAATCAACGCGGCCGCCAGCGGCAAGGTGAAAATGAAACCGACATGCCGGAACGCCAAGGCGCCAACGGTGCCGCCGACGAAAAACAGCGAAACCAGCGTCCCCAGGTTTTTGAGTTTGGCGACGTCGGCGCGCACGTGCATGTCGGGATGGCGGCCGCTGTTCCAGTAGAGCGCCTTGCCGATTTCGATGCCGATGTCGGTGACCATGCCGGTCACGTGCGTGGTGCGGATCTCCGAGCGGGAGAGCTTGGTGATCATGGCGTTCTGCAAACCCATGATGAAACACAGCAGCATCACGGTCACCGGAACGAAGAGCCATTCCACGCTGGTGATGTTGCCGCCCAACAGCGCAAAGAAAAGCAGCAGGATCGCTTCGACAATCAGCGGCATGGCGTATTCCGCCTCCAGCTTGCGCTTGCGCGCCCAGTTGATCATCACCGCCGAACACGCCGCGCCGGCGATGAAAAAGAACATGCTGGCCGCGCCCGAGAACAGCAACCCGATGGCGCCGATGGCGAGGTTGTCGGCCATGGACGAGAGAATGCCGGACATGTGCGACGTAAATTGCCCGACCACCAGAAAGCCGCCGGCGTTGATCGCTCCCGCGATGGCGGCCAGCATAAAGGCCAGATGCCGATTGGCGTTCAGGGTTCGGTGCTTTCCCGCGAGGCTTCTGAGATAGGAGACTGGCATAGAGACTTTCTGGTTGATAGGCAAACTAGGCAAACAATACCTGTAAATCCACTTTCGACATTTTGCTTGATATCGGCTACAACGGTATTGTGCTGAAGCAGGCGCCGGCAAATCGTATACGACTAATGGCACATTATCCCAAGAATGTTGGGACATTCCAAACGGTGGGGGATTTTTCCGGCGCAAAAAGCGGGATTTCTCATTCGTATGAATGAGGCGTGCGCCAAAGGCATTTGCTAGTCTTTGCGGGCGTGTATGCGCCGGGGCTTCTTCCCCCGCCCTTGCGGCCAGACATGCCTGATCCGGAAACGAGAAACGCAATGCGTCGATATACAAGAAAAATCGCATTCTTCCTGTCATGCGCCATGCTGTCCGCAGCATGCGCCGCCGAACCCGAGATTATCCCCTTCGTCTCGTCGGCGAAAAGCGCTGCGCATCCTGGCCCGATCGCCTCCGCGATGGAGATCTCTCGCCTGCTGGAGACGCTGACGCCGCGCATCCTCAAGTTCGATCCCAACCTGAGCCAACTGAATTTCCAGGAAGCCGTGCTGGTGCTTGGCGACAAGGACGGTTTCTGTTCCGGCGTGGCCGTCAGCAAGACGGCGGTGATCACGGCCGGACACTGCGTCTGCGATGACATACAGGATCGCGTTTTTCTGGGCAGCGATTACAGTCTTTCCGGAACCACGCTGAAGATAGACAGGTCGCGGACGAAGAATAAACTCGACTGCGCGCACATGACTGCGCCGGGCAAGTCCTATCCGCCCGGCGACACCCGCGATGTGGCAATTCTGTATCTGGAAGAGAGCCTTCCATTCGATCCCCGTCCTATCGCCACCGAGAGCGAAGAAGCCGACGCCTTGAAAAAGGAGCCTGGAATACTGATGGTCGTCGGCTACGGCAATACCCAGGATCTCATCAAATATCCCGCCAGGGTCAAGCGTGCAATCCGGCTGAACCTGCTCACCCTGAAATGCGAACGCACCGCCAATGAAATCGGCGGCCAGCAAAACGACAGCGAAGCATTCGGCTGCCAGGCCGGCGCCGAAATGACTTCCAGCGCGGCATATGACGGCGGTCCATGCGAAGGAGACAGCGGCGGGCCCAACTATGTCGGACCGAAAAACGATCCGCGGCTGGTCGCTATCACGTCGCGGCTGGCATCGTTCCGGCGCTGCGGCGAGCGAAGCATCCAAGTGCGTCTCGGCGGCGACGTCTACGCATGGCTGAAAGAGAACATCGCCGATTTGAAGACATCCGCGACAACAGGCAAGTCCAAGTAAAAAGTTCCAGGGAATCGCCGCGCCGGGCAAGACAACCCGGCGCGGCAATGACGTCGCTTCACCGAAAACGACGTTTGTTTTTTTGCCATTCACATAAGGGGAATCCATCATGTCCGGTTACAAGATATTCCATGTCGTTGCTCTTTCCGCCGCGCTGACGGCATGCGCCGGCGCACCGGTCGTCACTTACGAACAGGCGCCGAAATCCGGCGACGATGCGGCGAGCCTGAAGACGTCGAAGGAGCGGGGAGAAATCTTCGTCCTGCCCGAGAGCAATATCCTGATCGCGCGCAAGACCGCGCAAGCTCCTGCCGCCGATGCGAAGGACAAGGCGGCGGCAAAGAGCGGCGGGACGGCCAAGGCAGGCGCTGCGGACGATGCCGCCGCACCTGCCTATACGGCCACGGTCGTGCCGCTGGAGGGAGAACGGCGATATAGCGTGAAGCCGGCAAACAACGTCACATCGAAGACCGAGTTGAAACTGGCCCGCATGACGAACTCCGATATCGTCAAGTCGGTCGGCTCGACCTTCACGGACATGACCAAGGTGCGCATCGAGCAGGTCGGCGGAATCGTCACCTCGGTCCTGTCGGCAGCCACGATCTTTCTGGCCAACCAGACCGATGTTGCCGACTGCGGCAAGAACCCTCCCCTGGAAGACTTTGTCCTGCCGGTCGCAAAGACCCCCGCGGCAAGCGATCCCAAGGTGCCAGGCAATCCTTGCTGGACCTATTCGATGAACTACGTTTCCGAACCTGCGCCCGGAGCGGTATCGATCAAGGCGTTTGACGACAAGCTGGGGACGGAAGTAGGCTACTTCCCCGTTCCGGCGTGTCTCGACGTCAGCATCACCATCCGCAGCGCCGGCGCCAAGCAACAAGGCATCAAAATAGCCGCGCGCGTCGCCGATCCCGACCATGTCCGATTGGTGGCGCTGCCCATCAAGGGGACGATCACGATGCATCCGGTATGCAATGCGGACGTGACCGAGGAAGGAAGCGTCGACAAATTCGCGCAGACGGAAGATATCCTCACGGCGGCGATTGCGCAGGTCAAGGCCATCAAGGAAAAAGTCGCAAACGCCGGCAAGTAGCGGGAGCGGGTATTGCAGTCCTGAGTATTGCAGCCCCGGGTATTTCAGCCCTTTTTGCGGAGGGGCTGTTATCGGAACTTCATGCGCTGGAAAATATGGTCCCGGCGCACGAAGTGATGCCACAGCGCGCCGGCGACATGCAAGCCAACGAGGAAATACACGGCGTTGCCGAGCAGCTCGTGGACGCCTTCGAGCGTGTCCTTGAGGTCCGGATTCGGCGCGATGAAACGCGGCCACGCCATGCCGAAGAACATGACATCCTTGTCGCCGGCCTGGGTGAACAAAATACCGGTGACCGGCAATGCCAACATCACTGCGTAAAGCAGAAGATGCACCACCTGGGCTGAACGGATCTGCCAGCGCGGACCGGCGATGTCCTCAGGCACGCCGAATCTCCAGCGCGCCGCAACCCGGAACAGCAGAAACAACAGAACAAACTGGCCCGCCATCATGTGGACGGTCTTGAGCGTATTCCTCAAAGGCATGCCTTTCGGAACTTCGCCGCGGAATTCGATGGCCGCCAGCGCCACGACGAACAGCAAGAAGATCAGCCAATGCAGAAATACTGATGCGGGATGATATGTTTTCATGTGAGGGATCGGATTGGAACCGGATGGTTGGAAAGGATTTTCTTCATGCCGGAGTCAGACGACTGCGCCGAACAGACTTCCGATGCCGGCCGTTGCCGCCATGGCCAATGAACTCCAGAAGCTGACGCGGATCACGCCGTCCATGACGCCGGCGCCGCCGGTTTTTGCCGCCACCCCGCCGAGGAAGGCAAGCGAACACAACGCCGAGATCACAATGGCAGGAATCAGGAGATGCGCGGGCGTCAGCAAGACGACGCCCAGGGGCAGCGCGGCGCCGACGGAAAAACTGAGCGCGGAGACGACCGCCGCCTGCAAGGGATTGGCCATCGTCATGTCGGAAATGCCCAGTTCGTCGCGCGCATGGGCTCCCAATGCATCGTGCGCCATGAGTTTTTCCGCGACCTGGCTGGCCATCTGATGATCGAGTCCGCGCCGCATATAGATCGCCGTCAGCTCGCGATGTTCGCCATGAAAATCCGCTTCCAGTTCGGACTTCTCTTGCGCCAGTGCGGCCTTCTCGCTATCGGCCTGCGAATGGACGGAAACATATTCACCGGTTGCCATCGACATCGCACCGGAGACCAAGCCGGCGATGCCGGTCAGGACGATGTTCTCGTGCGTGACGTGCGCCGCGGCGACGCCCAGCAAGAGGCTGGCGGTGGAGACGATGCCGTCGTTTGCGCCCAGCACCGCGGCGCGCAACCAGCCTATGGCGTCGATGCGATGCCGTTCGAAATGGCGCTTTGGAATGGAGACCGAACTCATGTGAATGTCCTCGAACGGCAGGATGTGAAATAGCCCCTCTGCGATTGTAGTGGGTGCGCGGCGGGATTGCCATCTTCGATGACCCGAATTGTTGTGAGACGTATTTTCGTTTGATGGATGCCGGTTCGACAACCGCGGCATGCGGCAAAAAAAAGAGGCCATTTTTTCGCCCGCTGCGCTGAGTTCGTTTCCATGCAAAAACGACCTTGTCCGGTGCAGGACAAGGTCGTTTTTTAATGCTGCCGCCAGCGGATCTTAATCAGCCGACCAACCCATGCGCCTGCTGGTCCGCATGGTAGCTGGAGCGCACCATGGCGCCGACCGCTGCATGCACGAAGCCCATCTTGTAGGCTTCTTCTTCGTACATCTTGAAGGTGTCCGGATGCACGTAGCGACGCACCGGCAAGTGGTCGCCGCTGGGCATCAGGTATTGGCCGATGGTCAGCATGTCGACGTTGTGGGCGCGCATGTCGCGCATGACTTGCAGGACTTCTTCGTCGGTTTCGCCGAGGCCGACCATGATGCCGGACTTGGTCGGGGTGTCAGGATGCAGGTCCTTGAAGCGCTTGAGCAGATTGAGCGAGTACTCGTAATCGGAACCGGGGCGCGCTTCCTTGTACAGGCGCGGCGCGGTTTCGAGGTTGTGGTTCATCACGTCCGGCGGCGCCATCTTGAGGATTTCCAGCGCGCGGTCCATGCGGCCGCGGAAGTCCGGGGTCAGGATTTCGATGCGGGTCTCGGGCGACAGTTCGCGCACGCGCTGGATGCAGGCGGCGAAGTGGCCGGCGCCGCCGTCGCGCAGGTCGTCGCGGTCGACGCTGGTGATGACGACGTAGCTCAGCTTGAGCTGGGCGATGGTCTTGGCAAGGTTTTCCGGTTCATTGGGATCGAGCGGATCGGGACGGCCGTGGCCGACGTCGCAAAACGGGCAGCGGCGCGTGCATTTGTCGCCCATGATCATGAAGGTCGCGGTGCCCTTGCCGAAGCATTCGCCGATGTTGGGACAGGAGGCTTCCTCGCACACCGTCACCAGGTTGTTGGCGCGCAGGACGTCCTTGATTTCGTAGAAGCGGGTCGTCGGAGAGCCGGCCTTGACGCGAATCCAGTCGGGCTTCTTGAGCTTTTCCGCCGGCATGATCTTGATCGGGATCCAGGCGGTCTTGCCGGCGCCCTTCTGCTTGTCGGTGGGGTTGCGCAGCGCCGGTTCGGCTGGGTTGATGTCGGTAGTCATAGTCGTGATTTCTTTGGCCGTCCATGCGACGGCTTCAAACAAAGTGTCAAGCGAAATGCTCAACGAGTTTATCGGCAAGCAGCGATTGCACATCGCTTAACGGCGCGGCGATATCCAGAGTCTGCATATCCACGGTGGCGAGGCCTTCGTAGCCGCATGGGTTGATCCAGGAAAACGGCGCCAGATCCATCGCGACATTGAGCGACACGCCGTGATAGGTGCAACCGTTGCTGCGGATTTTCAAGCCCAGCGCAGCGATCTTGGCGCCCTGCCACGGTCCCGTGCTGACATAGATGCCGGGCGCGCCCTGCTTGCGCTGACCAGCGAGATTATACGCCGCCAGCGTGTCGATCACCGCCTGCTCGATCTTTTGCACGAATTCGCGGGCGAACAGGCGCGCGCCCGGATGATTGCGGCGCAGGTCCATGAGCAGGTAGATCACCACCTGGCCGGGGCCGTGATAGGTGACTTCGCCGCCGCGGTCGGTCTGGATCACGGGAATCGCATGGGGATTGAGCACATGAGCGACGTCGGCGCCCAGGCCGAGCGTGAAAACCGGCGGATGTTCGACGATCCAGAGCTGGTCGGGGGTGTCGGCAGTGCGGCTGTCGGTGTAAGCGCGCATGGCGTCGAAGCTGGCCTGGTAGTCTTCAACGCCGCGCCGGATGATCTGTGGAGCGGTTCGCATGTCGGCAAGTGTAACGAAAATCGCCGTTCCTCGCCGGACGAACGGCCTTGCGGCGACAGTTGTCCATGCGGCAACCTGCCGCCGGAGAACCTATCGCCTCGGCGCGTCGGCAACGATGGCGCGGCGGCTGCGCAGGCGTTTCGCCAGGGCGGCCGCGCCGCGCGCCAGGCGCATCATCCAGTGACGGCGGCACAGGCCGATCTGCAACTTGCTGGCGATATTGACCGACTCGATCACCACCAGGCCCCGGCCGGGAATATCCAGGCTCTGGCCGCCGGAGAGCCAATAATCCGTGCTGCCGCCTTCAATGGTGACCCAGACGCGGCCGCTGCCGACATGCAGGCAGACCGGTCGCCTGACTTGCAGCGCAGTCACGTCGCCGGCTTGCATGCGGAATTGCTTCTTAGTGAAAATATTTTGCATGACTCCACCTCTTGGGATTACTATTTCCGAGGCGGTCGACCTGCCGCCCATCCATTGCCACCAGTACTTTTACGAGATCGATGCAGGCATTCTAGCCAGCGCCGCAGACAAACCAAAACGATATATATTCTCTTTCCTTGCTAATTTTTCTCACTAGAAATGGCTGATTTTAGGAAATTGCCCAATCTCGCCGCCCTGCGCGCTTTCGAGGCGGCGGCGCGGCATGAGAGTTTTTCGCGCGCGGCGGAGGAAATTCACGTCACGCCGGGCGCGATCAGCCATCAGATCCGCGCGCTGGAACAAGAGCTCGGCTTGCAACTGTTCACGCGCAACGGCAAGCGCATTGCCGGCACCGATGCCGGCCGGCGCTTCGCCGCTGCGATCCGCAAGTCGCTGACCGACATCGCCGCCGCCGCCGAAACGCTGCAGGAGCAACACGGCCGGCAGCGGCTGGTGGTGTCGTCGCCGCCCTCCTTCGCTTCGCGCTGGCTGGCGCCGCGCCTGTGGAAATTCATCGACCGTCACCCCGACATTGAAGTCATCCTGCAATCGAGCAGCCACCTCAACGACCTCGCGCGCGACGGTATCGACGTCGGCGTGCGTTTCGGGCTCGGCGTTTATCCGGGACTGAAGTCGGAAAAAGTCATGGAAGACTTTTACTATCCGGTCGCCAGTCCGCGTTATCGCCAGGGCCGCTTGCCGGCCTCGCCGCAGGAATTACGCGACTGCACGCTGTTGCGCATGGACGGCCTGCAGGAGTCATGGCTGCCCTGGTTCGAACTGGCTGGACTGGATCTGCCCGACCCGGCCGGCGGCCTGGTGACGGAAGATTCGTCGCTGACCCTGCGCGCGGCGGCCGACGGCGCCGGCGTCGCGCTGACGCGTCACGCCATTGCTTCGCAGGAAATCGCCGCCGGCGAACTGGTGCGTCTGTTCGACATCGCTCTCAAGAGCGAACGCGGCTATCACTTCGTCTACGTCGCGGAGACTTTCAACAAGCCGCAGATCCAGTATTTTCGCAACTGGCTGCTGGAAGAAGTCGCGCTGTTTCAATCAAACGGCCGCTGGCCCGGCTGAACGCGACACCCGACAAACCTGCAAATACCCGCCGAAAACCCCTCTGTTCCCTAGCTTGAAAACGGCGGAATGCTCTATGTTGCATGGTGTGGAGCGGCAATAAATTAATTAATTAAGCTGGCATGCATCCGATCGTCCCGGATGCGGGACCTCCTCCCTTTTTGACAAATGTTTACATCCGCAACATGTGCGCCTCGTTCCTGAACAGAGGCGGTTCGATAGTTCGCGCGCTGCTTTTCTGCCGTCTTGGGTTTTATCTGTTTTAGCAAGGAGTTTGTCTATGAAAAATATGAAAATCGGCGCACGCCTGAGCATTGGTTTTGTCGTCATCCTGATGCTCATGGTCGTGATGCTGGGAATCAGCGTCTGGCGCCTGCAGCAAATCAACGCAGCCGTGGTATCGATGACCACGGATTCGATCACCAACGAACGCAATGCCGTCGAGTGGCTGGCGGTCATCCGCGAGAGCGGCATCCGTACGCTGGCGATCATCAAGAGCGACGATGCCGAGGTGCAGCAATTCTTCCAGGCGCAGATCACCGCCGAATCGGCGCGCGTGACGCCGCTGCGCAAGAAGATCGAAGAGGTCAACACCGCGCCGCGCGAAGTTGCGCAACTTGCGGAAATCAACAAGATCCGCGACACCTATCAAAATACGCGCAACGATATCTTCAAGCTGAAAAAGGCCGGCAATCTCGACGAGGTCAAGAAGATGACCGACGAGAAATTCCTGCCGCTTTACAATGCTTACGCAGGCGCGGTTGCCAAGTTCCGCGACATGCAGCGCCAGGAGATCACCGATTCCGCCGGCGCCGTCAACAGCTACTATGTTTCCAGCCGCAGCCTGCTGATCATTCTCGGCGTCGTCGAACTGGCCCTGGGCGGCGTGCTGGCCTGGCTGCTGACGGTCAGCATCACGCGGCCGCTGACGCAGGCCGTCGCCATCGCCGAAACCGTGGCCGCAGGCGACCTGACTTCGCATATCGACATCAGCGGCAAGGATGAAACCGGCAAGCTGCTGCAAGCGCTCAAGACCATGAACGACAATCTGCTGCGCATCGTCGGCCAGGTGCGCAGCGGCACCGACACCATCGCCACGGCGTCGAGCGAAATCGCCAGCGGCAACCTCGACCTGTCTTCGCGCACCGAGCAGCAGGCAGGCTCGCTGGAAGAGACGGCGTCGGCGATGGAAGAACTCACCTCGACCGTCAAGCAGAATGCCGACAACGCGCGCCAGGCCAACCAGCTTGCGGTTTCCGCCTCCGAGGTCGCCACCCAAGGCGGCAACGTCGTCGGCCAGGTAGTCGACACCATGGGTTCCATCAACGACTCGTCGAAGAAGATCGTCGACATCATCAGCGTGATCGACGGCATCGCCTTCCAGACCAATATCCTGGCATTGAACGCCGCGGTGGAAGCCGCACGCGCCGGCGAGCAAGGCCGCGGCTTTGCGGTGGTGGCAAGCGAAGTGCGCAGCCTGGCGCAGCGCTCCTCGGCTGCGGCAAAGGAAATCAAGACGCTGATCGACGACTCCGTTTCCAAGGTCGACGTCGGCAGCAAGCTGGTGCAGCAAGCCGGCGAAACCATGAGCGAGGTGGTCGCCAGCGTCAAGCGCGTGACCGACATCGTCGGCGAAATCAGTGCGGCCAGCCAGGAGCAAAGCGCCGGCATCAACGAAGTCGGCCAGGCCATCACGCAAATGGATGAAAGCACCCAGCAGAATGCCGCGCTGGTGGAGCAAGCCGCCGCCGCCGCGAAATCGTTGCAGGATCAGGCCGGCCAGTTGGCGCAGGTGGTCAGCGTGTTCAAACTGGATCGCACGCAAGTCGTCGCCTCGCGCTGAAACGTCGCACCAAATAAAAACCGGTTCGTCCTCACGAGAGGCGAACCGGTTTTTTCATGCGCCGCATCCTCGTTGCAGGACGCATTGCAAAACGCGTTACAGCACGAACTTCACCATCTCGTGCGAGGACAGCGCGCGATACAGATTGTCGAGCTGCTCGCGGCTGGTGGCGCGAATGGTGACCGTCAGCGACAGATATTTTCCTTGCGTCGAAGGACGCGTTTCGACCTTGCCGGCATGGAAGGTGGGATCATGCTCGACGATCATTTCAACGATGGTGTCGGTAAATTCATCGTGCATGATGCCGACCACCTTGATGGGAAAATCGCTCGGGTATTCGATCAGGGATTCTTCGGTTGGGACTGGCATGATAAGCGGCCTTCAAAAACGGCCTTCAATGGAGAATTCGCTTATTCTACGCCATGCGGCGGCTCCCTTGCGCATGTCTTGCCGCACGACAAGACATGCCCTCCTGCGCTTCGGAAAACTACCGTGTCAGAGCGCCTGCTTGGCCGCCTGGTAGGCAGCGTACAGCTTGCCGAACACCGGCCCCGGCTTGCCGCTGCCGATGCTCTTGCCGTCGATGGTGACGACCGGCAGGACTTCCTTGGTGGCCGAGGACAGCAGCACTTCATCGGCGGCGAACACTTCTTCGCGCGTGATGCGGCGCGCTTCGAAGACGATGCCTTGGGCGGCGCACAGCTCTTCGATGAGGCCGTAGCGAATGCCTTCGAGGATCAGATTGTCTTTCGGCGGCGCCGACAGTTTGCCATCCTTGACGATCCAGACGTTGGACGACGACGCTTCGCTGAGGTAGCCGTCACGGAACTGGATCGCTTCGGTCACTTCGTTCTCCGCCGCGTGCTGGGCGGCCAGCACATTGCCCAGCAACGAAGTCGACTTGATCTGGCAATTGAGCCAGCGCTTGTCTTCCATCGTCACGCAGGCCACGCCCTTGGCGCGCACCTCGGCGGACGGCACCGTCAGCGGGCTGGTCATCATGAACACGGTCGGCGTGACGGCTTCCTTGGGGAAGGCGTGGCCGCGTTTGGCGACGCCGCGCGTGACCTGAATGTAGACGATCTGATCGTTGAGGTCGTTGGCCTGCACCACGCGGTCGATCAATGCCAGCCACTCCGCTTCGCTATGCGGATTGGCAATACCGATGGTGCCCAGGCTGCGGAACAGGCGGGCGATGTGATGGGTGCCGCGAAACGGTTTGCGGCCGTACATGGGGATTACTTCGTAGACGCCGTCGCCGAAGATGAAGCCTCGGTCCAGCACGGGAATCTTTGCTTCCGAGAGCGGCGTCAGTTCGCCGTTGAGGTAAACGATGGGGTCATTCATGGGAATCTTCTTGTGAAATTTTCAGGTGTCGGGACAAAGACATTCTTGCACAGGTCAGCCAAACCGGTTATGCAAAGTAAGCATCGCGAGTCCGGTCAAAGCGACTCGATGCTGAGCCGGCTGACGTCGTCGCCGGCGGCATTGCCGCGACTGGAAAAATGCCAGCGCTGCCGATGGTAGCGCGCCACGGTTTCGCGGTGCGCGATGCTGACGACGGTCGCTTGCGGCAGCTCTTCCTGCAACAGCGAATACAGCGCCTCTTCGGTCTCGCCATCCATGGCGCTGCTGGCTTCGTCGAGAAACACCGCTTCCGGCCGCGTCAGGAAAACGCGCGCAAACGCCAGCCGTTGCTGTTCGCCCGGCGACAGCCGGTTGCCCCAGTTGCTGTAGACGCCGAGCTGATCCTTCAGATGCGGCAGGCGGCACAGGTCGAGGTAATGGCAGATCGCCAGGTCGGTATAGGCGTGTTCCTCGGCGGGATACGCCAGCACCGAGCGCAGCGTGCCGATCGGCAGGTAGCTCGACTGCGGCACGAACATCAGCCTGGTCTTGTGCGGGATCTGGATGTCGCCGCCGCCATAGGGCCAGATGCCGGCGATGGCGCGGAACAGCGTCGACTTGCCGCAACCGGAGCGGCCGCTGACGAGGATGCGGTCGCCCGCATGGATGGCGCCGTTGACGCCGCCGATCAACGGGGTGCCGTCGGGCAAGGCGAGATCGAGCTTGTCGAACAGGATGGCGCCGACATTGTTGCGTTCCACGGAGATGCTGGCGGGCTGCCTCTGCGCCTGCTCGACGGCGAGGTTGAAACCGGCCAGACGATTGATGCTGGCCTTCCAGTCCGCCAGCGTGGTGAAGGCGTTGATGAACCATGACAAGGCATCCTGCACCTGGCCGAAAGCACTGCTGATCTGCATCAGCACGCCCAGCGAAATGGCGCCGCCGAAGTAGCGCGGCGCCGCCACCAGCAGCGGAAAAATGATGGCGAACTGGCCGTAGAAATTGACCGCGATGTTGAGGCGCTTGGTGGTGTTCATGATGGCCCACCAGTTCTTGCGGATGTCTTCGAAGCGCAGGTTCAGTTCGCCGCGCTCGCGCTGTTCGCCGCGGTACAGCGCAACCGCTTCGGCATGTTCGCGCACGCGGATCAGGCCGAAACGATAATTCGCCTCGAAGCGTTCCTGGTTGAAGCTCTGCACCACCAGCGGTCTGCCGATCCACCAGATGATCCACGAACCGACGCCGGCATAGGCGACGGCGAACCACACCATATAGCCGGGAATCACCCAGTCGCGGTGCATGATGAAGAACGAGACCGGACCGCTGATGGCCCACAGGATGCCGACGAAAGACACCAGCGTCACCGCGCTGGAAATGAAACCCAGCACCAGGCTGATGGTGTTCGCCGTCAGGGCGCGCAAGTCTTCGGCGATACGCTGGTCGGGGTTGTCGGCGATGTGGCCCTGCTCCATGCGGTAGTACGCGTGATGCAGCAGCCATTTGGCCATGTACTTGTCGGTCATCCAGGCGCGCCAGCGGATCTGCAGCGATTGCGTCAGGTAGATGCGCGCGGTGGCGACCACGATGTAACCGAACGCCAGGTAGGTGAATTGCCACAACAAATGGCGGAAGGCGGCGTAGTCCTTGTTCTGCAGGGAATCGTACATGGTGCGATTCCAGTCGGTGATCAGCACGTTGATGTAGACCATGACCAGCACCAGCGCAACGATGATCGCCATCAGGCCCCAGGCTTTGCCCCGCTCTTCCGAGACCCAGTACGGTTTGATGAGATGCCAGATGGCGTGGCGGTCGATGTCTTTTTTCTTGTTGGCTGTCATGTGAGTTCCTGAGAAGTTCTGTGCGAGATCATCTGCGATGATAAGCAATCCGTAATATTTCAGCTTGCGTTTAAATGCAACCAAGTGCAACAGCCGGGCGCTTGCTGCTATCCCACCAGAACTGTCGTCCCAGCGACCGCTGGGACCCAGTGTCGTGACGAACGCCGCTACGACGCTGGGTCCTGACTTTCGTCAGGACGACAGGCATTGAGCAGCCCGCCCCGTTTTGGTGAACGGGTTAGAATCTCTGTTCTTCGCCGCGCCGGTGCTTGCCTGCATGATATTGACGCACGCACATCGGTCCTTGGAACGTGTTCACGATCTGATGGCGACATTCTGGAGATTGCATGCTCGCATGGTTTGAAAAACTGGTTCACCCCTACCCCGATACGATTCCCAAGCCGCCGCCGCGCGGCTTTGCCGCTTTCATCTGGGCCTGCACCAAGGGCCTGCGCCGCTACATCGTCGCCATGACGGCGCTGACGGCGACCATCGGCGCCTTCGAGGCCTTGCTGTTCGCCATGATGGGCCGCATCATCGACTGGCTCGGCCGTATCGCGCCGGCGCAATTATGGACGCAGGAACGCGGCAGCCTGTTGCTGCTGGGGCTGGTGCTAATCGGCAGTCCGCTGCTGATCGCGCTGCAAACCTTCTTCAAGCATCAGACCCTGGCTGGCGCCTTCCCGATGATGCTGCGCTGGAAATTCCATCGCCTGATGCTCAACCAGAGCATGAGTTTTTACCAAGACGAATTCGCCGGACGGGTTGCCGCCAAGGTAATGCAAACCGCGCTGGCGGTGCGCGACGTGTGCATGATCATGGGCGACATCCTGGTGTTCGTGATGATCTATTTCGTCACCATGACGACGGTGGTCGGCAGCTTCGACGCCTGGCTGCTGCTGCCCTTCTTCGGCTGGCTGGTGCTGTATGTCGCCGCGCTGCGCTACTTCGTGCCGCGCCTGTCCGGCGTCGCGCGCAACCAGGCCGATGCGCGGTCGCTGATGACCGGGCGCATCACCGACGCCTACACCAACATCGCCACGGTCAAGCTGTTCTCGCACGCGGGACGCGAGGCCGGTTATGCACGCAGCGCGATGCAGGATTTCCTGGTCACGGTGCATCGCCAGATGCGTCTGGTCAGCGGTTTTGAAATCGTCAACCACATACTCAACATGGTGTTGATCCTGGCCACCGCCGGCGTTGCGCTATGGCTGTGGACGCAAGGCAAGGTCGGCGTCGGCGCGGTCGCGGCGGCGACCGCGATGGCCTTGCGCCTGAACGGCATCGCGCACTGGGTCATGTGGGAAATGGCGGCGCTGTTCGAACACGTCGGCACCGTGCAGGACGGCATCAACACGCTGTCGCGCGCGCATGAGGTGAAGGATTTGCCGGACGCGCAACCGCTTGAAGTCAGGCGCGGCGAACTGCGCTTCGAGAACGTCAGCTTCGCCTACGGCGCCGCCGGTCCGGATGCGCGCCAGGTGATCGACAAGCTGAATCTGGACATCAGGCCCGGCGAAAAGATCGGCCTGGTCGGCCGCTCCGGCGCCGGCAAATCGACCATCGTCAATCTGCTGCTGCGCTTCTACGACGTCGAGCAAGGCCGCATCCTGGTCGACGGCCAGGACATCGCGCACGTCACGCAAGACAGCCTGCGCGCGCAAATCGGCATGGTCACGCAGGATACTTCGCTGCTGCACCGCTCGGTGCGCGACAACATCATGTACGGCCGTCCCGACGCCGGCGACGACGAGATGATCGCCGCCGCCCGCCGCGCCGAAGCGCACGACTTCATCGCGACGCTGTCCGACGCGCACGGCCGCAAGGCCTACGACGCCCACGTCGGCGAACGCGGCGTCAAGCTGTCGGGCGGACAACGCCAGCGCATCGCGATTGCGCGCGTGATGTTGAAGGACGCGCCTATCCTGCTGCTCGACGAAGCCACCAGCGCGCTCGATTCGGAAGTGGAAGCGGCGATCCAGGAAAGCCTGTACCGCCTGATGGAAGGCAAGACCGTGGTCGCCATCGCGCACCGCCTGTCGACCATCGCGGCGATGGACCGGCTGATCGTGCTCGACCAGGGCCGCATCGTCGAACAAGGCAGCCATCAGGAATTGCTCGCGCAGAACGGCTTGTATGCGCGCTTGTGGGCGCATCAGAGCGGCGGCTTCCTGGGCGAAGAGGCCTGACGCAGCAGGCCACCCGCTCAGGCGTAGCAGCCGTCGTCCAGCAGCATGTCCTCGAAAAAGGCGCCGCAGGTCTTGTCGGGATGGCGCAGATGGATTTCCAGGATCCAGCGCATCGCCGACGGCACGCCGTCGAATTCCGCCAGCGATCCGGTATGGATTGCCGCACGCGTGATGCTGGAAGGCACGCAGGCGCCGCTGAAGACAGTGGCCTACCGCTGCGGCTTTCGCGACGCCGGCTACATGCGCGTGGCGTTCCTCAGGCGGTTGGGAATCAGCGCGCAACAGTATCGCGATAATTTCACGGCGAGCCAGCCATGCGCCGGCCCGCCATCAGTTGATTAAAACGCGCTGCGGTTGATGGATGTGTGGACAAGAATGGCGCCCTGATACCGAGCGCCGCCACATCGGCGCCGGCCATCCGTCAGTCCGGCTCGGCTTCGCCGGCGGACCATTCGGGACTGTAGCCGCCCAGGGTCGGATGATACATTTCATCGCCGCTGTGCTGCGTGAATTCGACGTTGAGACGGTCTTCGCGCAGACCCAGTACATCCATACAATCCTTGCATAATGCCTTGGCGACTTCCATGCGCAGCTCGGGGGTACGGCCGCGGCGGATGTCGCACATCAGCACCGAGACCGGTTCGACCTCGCCGCTGTCGACCGTGCGCCAGACGCTGCCTTCACCGGTTTCACGGATGACGATGCTGATGCGGCGAATGTCGACGCTCATCATGTCGGCATAGGTCTTCGCCATGCGTGTGGCGAGCTGCTTCTTTTGCTCCACCGGGTAGATGCCGTTGACGTCGAGTTGCAGGTAAGGCATGGCGCTTCCTTTGTCTATCGTCCATCGGCCGTTATGACCGGCATCCATGCCGGTCCGCATCGGTCTGTTTTACTGCTCGACCGCTTCGCCGCGCAGGCGCGCGATCACGCCGTCGAGCGCGTCGAGGCCGGAGAAGCTGATGACGAGCTGGCCCTTGTTCTTGGCGCCGGTCTTGATCGAGACTTGCGTGGCCAGGATGTCGGACAGTTCTTCTTCGAGACGTGCGATGTCGCGCGATTTTTCCTTGCCGCCGCCCTCGCGCGGTTTGTTCGATGCCGCTTGTTCGGCGGTGGTGCGCACCACGAGTTTTTCCGCCTCGCGCACCGACATGCGCTTGGCGACGACCTGGTTCGCCAGGTTGATCTGCGTGGCGGAATCCACCGCCAGCAAGGCGCGCGCATGACCCATGTCGATATCGCCGGCCATCAGCATGGTCTGCACCGGCTTGGCCAGGTTCAGCAAACGCAACAGGTTCGACACCGCGCTGCGCGAACGGCCGACCGCGACGGCGGCCTTCTCATGCGTGAAATTGAAGTCGGTGATCAGGCGATGGATGCCTTGCGCTTCTTCGAGCGGGTTGAGGTCCTCGCGCTGCATGTTTTCGATCAGCGCCATCGCGGCGGTGGTCTGATCGTCGACGTTCTTCACCAGCACCGGCACTTCGGTCAGTCCGGCAATCTTGGCGGCGCGGAAGCGGCGTTCGCCGGCAATGATTTCGTAGATGTCCTTGCCGTTCTTCTGGCCGATGGTGCGGATCAGGATAGGCTGCAGCAGGCCCTGCTCCTTGATCGATGCCGCCAGCTCGTTGAGCGCGCCTTCATCCATGCGGCTGCGCGGCTGGTATTTGCCGGCTTGCAGATCCGTGACCGGCATCACCGTGGGCGAACCCGCGACCACCGGCACGTCTTCGGCAATATCGGAGGAGTCGTCCAGCAAGGCATCCAGACCGCGCCCCAGACCTTTCTGTTTTTTCGTTGCCATAATTGCTTATTCCAATGTCATAGTGTCTTGATGCGTTCGACCATTTCGGCGCCGAAGGCGAGATAGGCTTGCGCGCCTTTCGAGGCGGCGTCGAAGTTCACGCCCGGCACGCCATACGACGGCGCTTCCGCCAGGCGCACGTTGCGCGGGATCACGGTCTTGAATACCTTGTCGCCGAAATGCTGTTCCAGTTGATCCGAAACCTGTTGCGACAAGGTCATGCGCGGATCGAACATGACGCGCAGCAGGCCGATGATCTTGAGGTCCGGGTTGAGCTTGGCGTGCACCTTCTTGATGGTGTTGACCAGGTCCGACAGACCTTCCAGCGCGTAATATTCGCACTGCATCGGAATGATCACGCCATGCGCCGCGCACAAGCCGTTGAGCGTCAGCAGCGACAGCGCCGGCGGGCAATCGATGAGGATGAAATCGTAATCGTCCGCGATCGCCGCGAAAGCGTCTTTGAGGCGCTTCTCGCGATTGTCCAGCTCGACCATTTCGACTTCGGCGCCGGCCAGTTCGCGATTGGCGGGCAAGACGTCGAAGTTGCCGTTTTCCGAAGTCTTGCGCACGCTCTTGATGTCGCTCATGCCGAGCAGCACCTGATAAATCGATCCTTCCAGCGTCGCCTTGTTGATGCCCGCACCCATGGTGGCATTGCCCTGCGGATCGAGGTCGGCGAGCAGCACGCGCTGATTGTGCTGCGCCAGTCCGGCGGCAAGATTGACTGCTGTGGTGGTTTTACCGACGCCGCCTTTTTGATTCGCAACGCAAAAGATTTTAGCCATAGGTTCTTTTAGTGAATGTTCCGTTGGTGCTTGGTTTAAATTCCGTCTGAATTCAGTTTGTCGTCAATTTGATGCCGAAGCCGATCAGGAAAACGCCGGCCGCGCGCGAAGCCAGCGTCGCAATCTTGCGATGGCGGGCCAGTCGTTTTGCCGCGGCATTTCCCGCCAGGACCAGCAGACTGCCATAGAACAAGGTGCAAGTGCAAATCACCGCGCCCATGGTCAGGAAAGTCGCGCCGCCCTGCTGCGTTGCCGGGTCGATGAACAGCGGGAAGAACGCCATGTAAAACACGATGGCCTTGGGATTCATCAGCGTCACGAAAAAGCCGCGGCGGAAGTCGGCCATGTTGGAGAACGGCACCACCGCCGCGCCACCCTCTTCCTTGGCAAACAGCAGGCGTGCGCCGAGATACGCCAGGTACGCCGCGCCGATGTACTGCATGCCTTTGAACAATAGCGGATTGGCATGCAACAGCGCGGCCACGCCGATCGCCGCCAGGAACATCAGCACGATGTCGCCCAGCATCAGTCCCGCGATCGATGCGAACCCGCCGCGCAAGCCGTGTTTGGCCGAGCAGGTCAGCACGCAGAAGGTGCCGGGACCGGGCAGCATCAGGAACACGACGGTGGCGGCGATCAATTGCCAGACGTCGGTAATGCCCATCGCATGAAACATGGCTTGCATGGCGTCTCCTTTTACTCCTGAGGCGTCTTGACCAGCTTCGACGTATCGAAGCCTTGCTTGGTCGCGTTGTTCACGGCCGCCTCGTATTGTGCGGTGGACAGCGTCGGCGTGCGCGACAGGATCCACAGGTAGTCGCGCGACGGCGTGCCGACCGTCGCGACCGAATACTCAGGATCGAGATCGATGATCCAGTAGTCGCCCCACACCAGCGGAAACCACGACAGCCATGCCGGCGCGAAACGCACCTGCAGCTTCGCGTTGTTGCCGCCCTCTTTGCCCTCCACCACGCGCACCAGGCCGTCGGCCTGGTCGAGTACGCCGCCTTCGACCTTGCAGCGATTGATCACGTCGATGTTGCCGTCGGCTCGTGCGCGATATTCAGCGGTCGCGTTGGCGATGCACTTCTTCTGGAAACTGTTGGGAAAACGGGCAATTTCATACCACTTGCCGACGTAGCGCTTGAGGTCGACCGACGGCACGGTAACCACTTCCTGCGCCGCGACTTGCGCGATGGGCAAGACGGCGGCGCATGCCAGCGTGAGCGACAACAGCAATCGGCGAACAGACTCGGAGTTCATTCAAGACCTTTCGATAAAGATCAGATGACGTTCGGCATCCAGGCCCGGCACCTGCAGGGACTGGGTTTTTTCCACTTTCCATCCTGGCGGCAGCCGGGCGATTTCTTCCTGCGGCATCACGCCTTTCATGGCGATGTAATGGCCGCCGGGTTGCAGCAAATGATTCGACCAGTTGATGAAGTCATTGAGTTCCGCGAAGGCGCGCGAAGTAATGACATCGAAAAGTTGCTCAACTTGCAATTGTTCGACGCGCGCTGTGTAGACCGAAATATTTCCCAATTGCAACTCCGCCTTTGCCTGCGTCAGGAAAGCAGTCTTCTTGTGCACGGTGTCGATCATCGAGACGCGCATCTGCGGCTCGGCTTCGGCCGCCCAGATCGCCAGCACGATACCCGGCAAACCGCCGCCGGCGCCCACGTCCAGCACATTGCGCGCGCCCGCGAAGGCCTTCACCGCCGCCAGCGAATCGAGCAGGTGATGCGTCATCATCTGCGCCGGGTCGCGCAGCGCGGTCAGGTTGTAGGTGCGGTTCCACTTCGCCATCAGGGCGAGGTAAGCCAGCAGCTTCCTTTGCTGATCGGCGCTCAGGGCAAGGCCGAGCGCCTCGGCGCCGGCGCTCAGAGTGTCGGCCAGGCCGCTGTCGGCTGTCGTCGATGTGTTCGATGTGGTCAAGATGCTCAGGCTGCCTGATTGTGGTTGTCGGATTCGACGACATTTTTCAGGCCGCCTTTTTTCAGGTGTACCAGCAACAGCGACAAGGCCGCAGGGGTCACGCCCGAGATGCGTGAGGCCTGGCCCAGGGTTTCCGGCTTGTGCTTGTTGAGCTTCTGGCGCACTTCGATCGAGAGCGCCTTGACGTCCATGTAGTCGAGGTCGGCAGGCAGCTTCAGGCTTTCATTGTGTTCCTGGCGGCCGATTTCCTTGGCCTGGCGGTCGATGTAGCCGGCGTACTTGATCTGGATCTCGATCTGTTCGCGCACCGGATCGTCGGCGACGCCCGGTCCGGCGAGGGCCTGGCCGTCGGTGCCGGTCAGCGTCATCAGGCTGTCGTAGGTCACGTTCGGACGACGCAGCAAGTCGATCAGGTTGTATTCACGCTCGATGGCTTTGCCCAGCACGCGTTCGGCTTCGGCGTCGGCGAGGATGCGCGGATTGACCCAGGTGGATTTCAGGCGTTCCATTTCACGTGCAACGGCTTCGCGCTTTTTCTCGAACATTTCCCATTGGGCGTCGCTGACGCAACCGAGCTGGCGGCCGACTTCAGTCAGGCGCAGGTCGGCGTTGTCTTCCCGCAGGCTGAGGCGATATTCGGCACGGCTGGTGAACATGCGGTAAGGCTCTTGCACGCCTTGGGTGATCAGGTCGTCGACCAGCACGCCGAGGTAGGCTTCGTCGCGACGCGGCGTCCATGACGCGCGGCCTTGCGTTTGCAGCGCGGCGTTGAGGCCCGCCAGCATGCCTTGGGCAGCGGCCTCCTCGTAGCCGGTGGTGCCGTTGATCTGGCCGGCGAAGAACAGGCCCTGGATTTGTCTGGTTTCCAGCGACGACTTGAGGCCGCGCGGGTCGAAGTAATCGTACTCGATGGCGTAACCCGGACGCAGGATATGGGCGTTTTCCAGGCCGCGCATCGAGCGCACCAGCGCAAGCTGGACGTCGAACGGCAAGCTGGTGGAAATGCCGTTGGGGTAGAACTCGTTGGTGGTCAGGCCTTCCGGCTCCAGGTAAATCTGGTGCGAATCCTTGCTGGCGAAGCGATGGATCTTGTCTTCGATCGACGGGCAGTAACGCGGGCCGACGCCTTCGATCACGCCGGTGTACATCGGGCTGCGGTCGAGTCCGGCGCGGATGATGTCGTGGGTCTGGCTGTTGGTGTGGGTAATCCAGCACGGCATTTGTTGCGGATGCATGCCGACATTGCCCATGACCGAGAATACCGGGATCGGATCGAGGTCGCCCGGCTGTTCTTCCAACACCGAAAAGTCGATGCTGCGGCCGTCGATGCGCGGCGGCGTGCCGGTCTTGAGACGGCCTTGCGGCAGCTTGAGTTCTTTCAGGCGCGCCGACAGCGAGATCGCCGGCGGGTCGCCGGCGCGGCCGGCGGAGTAATTGCTGAGGCCGACGTGGATCTTCCCGTCGAGGAAAGTCCCGGCGGTCAGCACCACCGCCCTGCCCTCGAACCGGATACCGGCCTGGGTCACGGCGCCGATCACGCGCTCGCCTTCCACCATCAGGTCGTCCACGGCTTGCTGGAATAGCCACAGGTTCGGCTGGTTTTCCAGGCGCGAACGGATCGCCTGCTTGTACAGGATGCGGTCGGCCTGCGCCCGGGTCGCGCGCACGGCCGGGCCTTTGGACGAATTGAGGATACGGAATTGGATGCCCGCCTCGTCGGTCGCAATCGCCATCGCCCCGCCCATGGCGTCGACCTCCTTGACCAGATGACCTTTACCGATGCCGCCGATGGAGGGATTGCATGACATCTGACCCAGGGTCTCGATGTTGTGGGTCAACAGCAAAGTCTTTTGGCCCATACGGGCGGATGCCAACGCGGCTTCGGTTCCGGCATGACCGCCGCCGACCACGATGACATCAAATTGTGTGGGGAATAGCATATTGCGCCTCATGGAGACG
The DNA here is from genome assembly GCF_000577615.1 of Herbaspirillum sp. RV1423. Lineage (GTDB taxonomy): Bacteria > Pseudomonadota > Gammaproteobacteria > Burkholderiales > Burkholderiaceae_D > Herbaspirillum. Next base: position 2,642 of record NZ_CBXX010000061.1, on the reverse strand, counting down.
ATGAACAGAGGCGAGATTATAAAGTCTTTTTTGACCGGGTATCAGACCCTACCCCTACTATTCCCTTTTTATTCTTGCTTTTTGTTTCACGTGAAACAAAAAGGGAGGCCGAAACCTCCCCCTCTTTCATTTCAATTTCATTTAGTGATTGTTCCACGTGAAACAATCCGCTCAAAGCTATTTCAAGAACGCGTCGTAACCTGTTTTCAGAATCAAGGCCGTGACCACAAACAAGAACAACTTTCGCACAAAACTGCTGCCGTGTTTGATGGCAAGTCTGGTGCCGACCAGTGAGCCGGCAATATTGAATACGGCCATCAGCAAACCGATCTGCCAGATGACGTGGCCGCTGTACGAAAACCAGAGCAGCGCCGCCAGGTTGGTGGCAATGTTCACCACCTTGGAAACGGCCGATGCGCGCAGGAAGTCATAACCGAATACCCGCACGAACAGGAACACCAGGAAGCTGCCCGTGCCCGGTCCGAACACGCCATCGTAAAACCCGACTCCGCCGCCGATCAGCACTGCGTAAAACCGCTCCTTGCCGCCGGACAACAGCGGCGCATGCGTCTGGCCGAAGTCTTTCTTCTTGAGCGTGTAAGCGGCCACCGCGATCAATACGAACGGCAGCGCCTTGCGGATCAGTTCGGTCGGTATATGGGTAACCAGATAGGCGCCGGAGAACGACAAGGCGAATGCCGCCAATGCCGCAGGTGCGGCGGCGCTCCACTGGATGCGGACCTTGCGCGCAAAATTAATGGCAGCGGCGCTTGTGCCCATGACGCCGGCAACCTTGTTGGTGCCAAGCAGCGTGGCCGGGGCTATATTGGGAAACACTGAAAACAAAGTCGGCACCAGCACCAGGCCGCCCCCGCCCACCACGGCGTCGACCAGTCCGGCGACGAAGGCGCCGATGCAGAGAATGATGTAGTTGGAAAAGAGATCAGGCATGACGACCTGCCTGCGGAGGAGTACAGCGCGGGGAAGACAATGGCATTCGGAGCTTTCGCAAAACGGGAGAGATCGAGACAGGCAATGGCCGGGAGATATTTCCCTGTCAGGGAGACAAGCATTTTACTCTGGTGGAAATACATTCTCCACTCTCTCGCAACCGCCCTGCACTTCTCTTTGTCCGCCGGACCGGACGAGCATGAACAAGACATTTCTTTTTGGAAACGTATTCGGCATGCCTTAAAACAAAACTGCCGCCGGACAGCCCGAGCTGTGCGGCGGCAGCAACTGCGTCTTTCAACAATCAGTGCGATGCGCCAGGCGAACGCTTGCCGGCCAGATGCAGGATCTCTCCCACGATGCCGCGACGGAACGCCAGCACGCAGACGATGAAGATAAAGCCCGTCACGATGGTCACCGAGTCGCCCAACGTGCTGAACCATTCGACATGCGTCACGGCGGCCAGCCAGTTGCCGATGTCGCCCAGCTTGTTTTCCAGCATGATGATGATCACGGCGCCGACGATAGGGCCGACGATGGTGCCCAAACCGCCCACCAGCGTCATCAGCACGACCAGGCCGGACATGCTCCAGTGCACGTCGGTCAGCGTCTCAAAACCCAGCACCAGCGCCTTGGTCGAGCCGGCCAGTCCGGTCAGCGCAGCCGACAGCACAAAGGCCAGCAGCTTATAGCGGTTGACGTCATAGCCCAACGAAATCGCGCGCGGTTCGTTTTCCTTGATCGCCTTCAGGACTTGCCCGAATGGAGAGTTGATCGTGCGCACGATCAAGGCGAAACCGGCAATCGCAATCGCCAGCACGACGTAATACAGCGTCAGGTCGTTGCCGAGGTCGATGACGCCCAGCAGCTTGCCGCGCGGGATCCCTTGCAGGCCGTCCTCGCCGCCGGTGAACGGCGCTTGCAGGGCAACGAAGTACAGCATCTGCGCCAGCGCCAGCGTGATCATGGTGAAGTAGATGCCCTGGCGGCGGATCGCCAGCAGCCCCATCAACAGACCGATCAACGCTCCGGTGGCGGTACCCAGCACCAGGCCGATTTCGGTCGGCACGCCCCACACTTTCAACGCCTGCCCCGCGACATAACCGGCAGCACCGAAAAACGCCGCATGGCCGAACGACAGCAGGCCGGTGTAGCCGATCAGCAGGTTGAAGGCGCAAGCAAACAAGGCGAAGCACAGCATCTTCATCAGGAACACCGGATACAAGCCGAACGGCGCCAGCAAGGCGAGAATCAGCAACACGCCGAAAAAGAGTTTCTTGCTCATCGAATTATTGATCGAGTTGTTCATGGCATTAGTCATCTTGTGCGCCTTATTTCTCTTTACCGAACAGACCGGCCGGACGGATCATCAGGACGATGGCCATAATGATGAACACCACCGTTGCCGACAGCTCGGGATAAAACACGCGGGTCAACCCCTCGACAACGCCCAGGCCAAGACCGGTGACGATGGAACCGAGGATGGAGCCCATGCCGCCGATCACCACCACCGCAAACACCACGATGATCAGGTTCGAGCCCATCAGCGGCGACACCTGGATCACCGGTGCGGCCAGCACGCCGGCAAACGCCGCCAGCGCCACGCCGAAACCGTAGGTCAGCGTCACCATCAGCGGCACGTTGATGCCGAAGGCTTCCACCATCTTGGGATTCTCCGTGCCGGCGCGCAG
>NZ_CBXX010000060.1 GCF_000577615.1 Herbaspirillum sp. RV1423 | reverse complement strand
TTGCGGCAGCCGGCAAGGGAACGGTCGTCAATGTGGCGGCAGGCGTAAAGCTGGATGCCTCCGGCATGTGGAGCAATCTGCAGGTGAATCCGGATGACATCAGCGGCATGCCGGCGATGAACGGCGGCACGGTGTCGATACGCGGCACACGCGATGTACTGCTCGGCAAGGACAGCCTGATTGATGTGTCGTCGGGCGCGGCCATGCTGGCGAGCGGCAAGAGCAGTGGCGGCAAGGGTGGCAGTGTCCGTCTGCAAAACAATGCGGTGCCGGATGCTGGCGCAACCATGGCGCTGGATGGCGACGTACGCGCCTATGGCGTGGCCGGCGGCGGTGCGCTGACGATTGATACCGGCAGCATTGTGGTCGGCGGCGCAGGCGTTCCGGCTGCAGGTAGTCTGCAGTTGTCGGCGGACTATTTCAATAAGGGTTTTTCCAGCTATGCGCTGACCGGTCTGGATGGGGTGACGGTTGCCGATGGCGCACAGATCAATGTATTCATGCCGGTTTATCGTGTCGGCGCCAACGCTGGCGACAAAGTCAGTGGCAGCAGTGGGGCGCGAGTGCTGGAAGTGTGGACGCCGCCGGTCTATCAGGAAGATCCGGTCAAGGCGAAGCTGACGCAGCGCAAGGGCGCCAGCATTTCCTTGCAGGCAGGCACGGTCGATTCCACTCTCGCTGCTACAAGACTTAATACCTCAGTGCTGCGCATCGGTCGCGATGCCAATATCACCGTCGATCCGGGGCAGGCGATTATGCTCAGCGGCATCGGCCAGATCACGGTGGATCGCGGTGCGCGTCTGAACGCCTGGGGCGGCAACATTACGCTAGCGCAGTTGGCCTTGTCGGAAGTGGATCCGACGCTCAACACCGCGTATCTTACTGCCGACAAGCGTTCGATCTGGATCGGCGAGCAGGCCGTGCTGGATGTGGCGGCACGCGCTGTCACTGCGCTCGATACGCGCGGGCGCACCTACGGCACCGCGGGTGCCGGCGGCAGCATCATCATCGGCGGTACAGTGGACCCGCGCAAGGGTCTGGTTTCCACGCAGAACATCCATCTGTTTGTCGCCGTGCGCGATGGCGCGGTTCTGGATGCATCGGGCAGCCAGGCGACGTTCGATATCGATGGTCTCGGCAAGACCGTGGTCGCCGGTAATGGCGGCAGTATCGCCCTGGCGGCGGGCGACGGTTTGTATCTGGACGGCGTCATGCGCGCAGCCGCCGGCGGCAAGGGCGCAGCCGGTGGCAGCTTGTCGGTGGCACAGGATTCGCCGAGCTATCTGATAGGTGTCAATCCAGCGGTGCTGACGCCGCGTCAATTCATCATCGACCAGCAGGCACAGCCGTCGGCGCTGGCCGCTGGCCTCAACGACCGCGACAGCACGGCGCAGATGGTCTACGGCCATGCGCGCCTGGGTGTCGATCAGGTGCAGAGCGGTGGTTTCAGTCAGTTGACCTTGTTCGGCCGTGGCGGCATCTTTTTCAACGGCAACGTCGACCTGAGCATGAGCCAGAGTCTGCAGCTTTATTCCGGCGCACTGTCACAGACGGATGCTACGCAGAGCGCGACGCGTGTCAATCTCGCCGCACCATATCTGCGTCTGGCCGGTACGGGCCTGCAGACAACCCCGGACCAAATGTTGCTGCCAGCGGTCAGTCCCGTCGTGTTGCCTGCCACGCCTGCTACCTTGAACGCCAACGCCGCGTTGATCGACATCCGCGATATCGTGACATTGGGTTTTTCGGACAACACCTTCAACAGTAGCGGTGATTTGCGCTTGCTCGCCTCGGTCAATGCGCCGCCCAACGGTGAGCAGTTTTCGACTGTCCTCAGTACCGCTGGCGACATCGTTTTGCGGGCCACCCAGATCTACCCGGATACTAACGCCATGGCAAGCGTACAGGCGGGGCTGGGCGGAGGCACGGACCCCGATAGTGGCGAGGCGCTCTTCAAACCGAACAGCTTTATCCGCATCGAGCGCAACGGCACCCAACTGCCGGCCTTGCCATATTCGGTGTTCGGTGCGCTGCAACTGGGCGCTGCCAACATCGAACAGAGCGGCATTTTGCGCGCACCGTTGGGCGCAATTGAACTGGGCGGCGCCACTGGTGGCTTTACCAATCGCATCAACATGCTGCCGGGCAGTCTGACCTCGGTCAGCGCAGCCGGGCTGGTCATGCCGTACGGCGGCACTGTCGATGGCATCAGTTATACCTATGGCGGCAGCGATGTCGCGCTGGTCGGCATGGGCGGTAACCGCTCCACCAACAACACTCGCCAGGCGCAGGGGGTGTCGTTGGCGAGTACGTCCATCAATGTGCAGGCCGGTGCGACGATCGATTTGTCAGGTGGCGGTGAGTTGACCGGAGCTGGTTTCATCAGCGGTCGCGGCGGCTCTACCGACGTTCGCACGTCGCCGCTGATGCAGGTAAGTGCCAGCGGACGGTTTGCATTGCCGGGGCTGCGCGACAATCCGGTGTACGCGATCGTCCCCGGCCAGCAGGCGGCACAGGCACCCGGCGTTTCGCCCGGAGGCGCCGTTGATCCGCTAATCGGTCAGCGGATCACCATTGGCCAGGGCGTAGCCGGTTTGCCAGCCGGCACCTACACCTTGATGCCGTCGACTTATGCCTTGTTGCCGGGGGCGTTCCGGGTCGAACTCAACGGCGCCGCCGGCATGGGAGCTGCGTTTGCGACGACTGCGCTGCGCAACGGCTCAAGTGCGGTTACCGCCCAGTTGAGCATCGGCAATACCGGTGTCGCCGATACCCTGTTCCGTCAGGCCATCATCACGCCGGCCAAGACGTTGCGCACTTATTCGCAGTACAACGAGATGAGCTATTCCCAGTTCATCCTTGCCGATGCGGCGCGGCGCGGCATCCCGCGCGCCATGGCGCCGGATGACGGTAAATCCTTGCGGCTTACTTTGCGCGCCGGCACCGGTGTCGGCGCCGATGCCTTGCAGTTCGACGGCACGGCGAATTTCAGCGGCGTCAACAATGGCTATGCCGGCGGTCTGGTCGTGCTGGCCCGGGCCTTGCCGTTTCATCCGCAAGCGCTGGAAATCGTCGGTCCCGGTGCCGGACCGACAGCAGGTTTCGACGGTGTGACAATTCGTTCCGACAGTCTCAATAAACTGATGCCGGGCAGCATGACCATCGGTTCAGTGCCGGTCGTGGTATACGGTCAGGGCGGCAATGTCGTTGATTTCTTTGTCGGCGATACACCGTTGATTTACCTGCGTTCCGGTGCTTCACTGAGCGCACCTCAAGTCATGTTGGTGACGAGTGATGACAGTTCCCGCCAGATCGTGGTGGAGCAGGGCGCTTCCATCAATACAATCGGCAAAGGGAAAGTCGCTTTCGACGCCACCGACGGCTTTGTGTATACCGCCCGGGGAGATGTGCTGGCGGTCTCCAACGGCGTTCTGAATTTTATTCCAAGTACTGCAACGGAGTCGGGCACGGTTGGTATCAGCATCGGTGGTTGTACGCTCACGCCTTGCGTCGGCGTGACCGAGCTGTATTCGGAGGGATCGATTGCAGCGCTGACCAATAGCAGTTTCTCGCTGGACGAGGCGGTGCGCTACGGCACGCGCAATCTGACGCTTGGCGTATCCAGCGTCAACGCCGGTACCTCGCAGGCGCTGGCCGATGCGGCGGCACGCAACGCCTTGCCGTTCGGATTTGCGTTGAACCAGAACGTGCTCAATCGCCTGCTGGCGGGCGATATGCGTTATGGTGCGCCGGCACTGGAAACCCTGATCCTGACAGCACGCGACTCGTTCAACTTCTACGGAACGACCAGCCTCAGCACCATCAATCCAGCCAGCGGTAAATCTTCGCTCAAGAATCTGGTGCTGAATACGCCGGCCATCTACGGTTACGGCAGCGCTGGCGACGTGGCGAGCATCCAGACCAGCAACTTGATCTGGAACGGTGGCGTCACTCCGGCCGGCAGCGTGGCAGCGCAGGGTGCTGGCACCGGCAGCGGCACGCTGGATATCCGCGCCGAGCGCATCGAGTTCGGTTATGCATCCTTCACCCAACCAAGCAGCCTGACCGTGGTCGACCGGCTGGCGTTGGGCTTCGCCAACGTCAATCTGACTGCCAGCGACCGCGTCACCGCCAACCACAAGGGCGGCTTGTCGGTCTATCAGAGCCAGGGTGCGTATGACGCTGCCACCGGTTATCAGTACAGCGGCGGTAACCTGAACATCACTACGCCTTTGCTCACCGGCGAAGCCGCATCGGTCAATCGCATCGCCGCCGGCGGCACACTGACGCTCAGTGCACCGGCAGGTGTTGCGCCTGCGGCAGCGGGACGCAACGACGTTGCGCTCGGCGCAGAACTGAGTCTGACGGCCAGGGATGTGCGCATCGACAGTACCATTGCGCTGCCGAGCGGCAAGCTGGCCATCACCGCCGAGGGGGATCTGTTGCTGGACCAGCACGCGACCATCGACATGGCCGGTCGCAAGATCGCCTTCTTCGACGTCAATAAATATAGTTGGGGCGGCGACGTCGCGCTGGAAAGCCGCAGCGGCAATCTGCGTCAGACAACCGGTTCGCTGATTGATCTGTCGGCGCAAAACAATCGCGCCGGTACGCTGAAGGCAACGGCGTTGGCAGACGCCGCCGGCGTGGTCAATCTGCAAGGCAGTATTCTCGGCGCAAGCAGCGGCTATTACGACGCTGGCGGCACGCTGGTACCGTACCTGGCAGGCTCCATCGATATCCGTGCGCAGAAGTTGGGCGACAGCGGCACGCTCGACGGGCAGTTTGCGGCCTTGAACCAGCGCCTGACGACCGGCGGCGTTTTTGGGGTGCGCAGCTTCCAGCTCAAGCAAGGCGATCTCAACATCGGCAGCGACATCAAGGCCGGTGAAGTCAACGTGTCTGTCGACAATGGCAGCCTCACCGTGTACGGCACGATTGATGCCAGCGGCGAACGGGTCGGCAGCATCCGCCTGGCAGCGGGCAACAACCTGACTATTGCCAGCGGCGCCTTGCTCGATGCGCACGGCAGCACCTTGCGGGTCGATAGCTACGGCAAGATCATCGACAGTCCCAACCGTGCCATCGTCGAATTGAGTTCCGGTGAAACCGGCCAGTTGACGCTGGCCTCGGGTAGCCGCATTGACCTGCGTCACGGCACCGATGCGACCATCGGCACGCAAGCCGGACAGAACGACGGCGTGGCGCGCGGCACGCTGACGCTCAACGCCTTCCGCACCGGTGAGACCAGCGGCGATATTCGCATCGACGCCGCCGGCAGTCTCAACATCGCAGGAGCACGTTCGATTGCAGTCAATGCCATGTGGCGTTACATCGATGCACCTGACGGCGTCGATCCTTTGGTGACGCGTCCGTTTCAGGTGATCACGCAGGACTATCTGGATCAGAAACACACGCAAAGCACGGCATTCATGACGGCCGCACGGGCCAACGGTAATCTGATGAACACCAAGCTGGCCGGATTGCGGGCTTACAACGACACGTTCCACTTGCGTCCCGGCCTGGAAATCGCCAGCAAGACCGCCGATGGCGATCTGGTGGTGCAGGGCGATCTGGATTTGTCCGGCTATCGTTATGCTAGCGTCAATCCGCATACGCAATTGACCGGCGTCTACGGCTCCGGCGAGGCGGGTGCGTTGACCTTGCGTGCCGGTGGCAATCTGGATGTCTACGGCAGTATCAACGACGGTTTCGCACCGCCGCCGCCGACCCAGGACGACAACGGTTGGTTGTTGTTGAGGGGCAAGGATTTCACCGGTGGCAACATCATCGTGCCACGTAGCGGGGTAGTGTTGGCCGACGGTACTGTATATGAAGCGGGCCAGACGCTCAACTATGATTTGCCGATCAAGGCGCGTCTGTTTGAAGTCGGCCGGGTGATTCCGGTCGCGAGCACCCTGAACGCGCCGATGGAACTGGCAGCAGGCACCGTATTTAGCGCTAATGTACGCGATGCAAACGGCGTATTGCTACATGCGGCTGGCAGCATACTTGCTGTTGGCGAGACCTTGCCGAACGGTACGCGCTTCGACGCCGGCATGCTTTTGCCGGCAAGGGCTACGCTGGCCCCCATGATCTGGCCGAAGAATGTCAAGCTGCCGGAGCTTTCTGGCGGTGGCGGTGTTTTTGTTATGAATGGCGCGACGACGTTGCCACTGGGAGCATTTATCCCGGCCGGCACCGACATCAAATTGCCGGGCGGCGTGGCGTCGATTGATTTGCGTGATCGTAGCAGTGGCAGCCAGGGAAAGTTATGGGGCGTGGCGGCCATGTTGCCGGAGGGTTCCTCATCATGGTCAATGCGCCTGGTGGCCGGCGCGGATACGGCCGCTGCTGACAGCCGCATCACCCGACCGCATCCTGCCGCCGGCACCCTGCGTCTGGCCGACAGCCACTATGGCCTCTATGGCCGTCTGCAGCAAAGCTACGGCTGGAGCCAGTTTGCCGTGAATAAGCTGACTGCGGCAGGCAAACCAGTCGTCCTTGGCGATCCGGTTGATCCTTCGATTTTCGGTCAAACGGACGTCATGATAGTCTGCAAAAATTCCCCGAAATATTGCACCCCGCTGGGATTGCCGACCTTCCTGCCGACGCCCTCAAGCACGCGATTCAGCGTGGTGCGTACCGGTGCCGCCGACATGGATTTGCTGACCGCAACGGACTTCCGTATGGACACCTTGTACGGCGTCTACACGGCTGGAGTATCGTCGGCCCCGACTAACGCAGGCGATCCTTATAACCTGCCGCGCGTACGCAACAGCAACGGCACCGTACTCAAGGATGCTAGCGGCGCATATGAAAAGTTTGTCAATGGTGGTCCGGATAGTCTGGCGCGCGCCTGGTATCCGACCGATGGCGGTAATCTGACGGTCAGGGCCGGCGGCAATATCAGCGGCAATCAGATGGCTGGCGCTGGTTCTGGTTATCAACGTCCGAACCCGGAGGATACTGGTTACGACACCACCGCGGTCGGCAACTGGCTGTGGCGTCAGGGTAGCGGCAGCACCCTGGGGGACGGCAACGATCAATTGACGGCATGGTGGATCAACTTCGGCAGCTATGTCTCCGCCGGCGCCGACAAGATGATCGGTTTCACGGGCTTGGGTGCGCTGGGGGGCGGTAATTTGCGCGTCGAAGCCGGTGGCGATGCCGGCACGCTTAACCGCACCGTTGATCTGCTGCGTACGCAAAACATCAATTGGCGCAGTCAGTCGCTGGTATTGGCCGTGGGCAGCACCGGTCGCGTTGGCGCCGACGGCAGCCAGAGGCTGACCGGCGGCGGCGACCTCGATGTACGCATAGGCGGTGCTCTCAATCCTGTCAGTGCCACCAACGACTTTGATCCCAGCGGCGGCGCTATTGTAAATTTGCGCGGCAGTGTACAGGTGCAGGCGGCCGAACTCGGTCGCATGACCATGTCGTATAGCGTCGAGGCTTCACGTAGCATTCCTGGTGAAACCCGGGCCTTGAATGCCTTCGTGCCGACACGCGCCGATCTCGGCGGCGGGTTGATACTGGTGCCGGGCGACGCGACATTTAACCTCTCTTCGCGCGGCGACCAGGTGATCAACAGTGCCATCGATCCGGGACGCGTCTCGCAGGTGAGTGCGACGCCGCTGACGGCGATCGTGCCCGATCCCAACGATCCGACCAAGTCCTTGCCGACCGGCAGTGGTACCAGTTGGTTCTCGCTGTGGACTAAAAACACGGCGCTTAATTTGTTCTCGGCTGGCGGAAATCTTTCGCCGATCATGCCGGTCACGGGTAGCGACCTGTCGATTGTCTATCCTGGCAGCCTCAGTGCCGTGGCGGCCAGCGGCAGTCTCTATTACGGCCTGGCCGGCACCACCAGCAACAATAATCTGGTCCTGACGCCCTTGTTGCTGGCGCCGTCGGCCAACGGTCAACTGGAGTTTCTGGCACATAACAGCATCTATTCGGGCGGTTATACCGTCAGCCAGTCGGCCGGTGCCAGCAGCAGCATGGCGACGCCGTTCCGTCCGGCATTTTCCGGGACGACGGCAGACGGCACGGCCGTGTCCAATCTGAATAGCGACGGCAGTCATGTCAATTTCAGCCGCAATAGTTATCCCTTGTTTGCCTTCGGTTCGGGCACCGCTTCTGGCAACTTGAGCGGCAATGGCCAGCCGGCCCGGTTCTACGCCGTTGACGGCGATTTGATAGGGGTGAGCAGCGGGCGGGCAATTTCCTTCACTGTGTCCGACAATCGATCAGGGCAATTGTGGTACGAAGGAGCGCAGCCAGTTTGGATGCTCGCTGGCCGCGACATCGTCGGCAGCGGCAGTCGTTTGGGCAATGCGGATCTGTTCCAGGGCGAAGATAAGTACAGCGCTGTCAACAATCTGTTTGTCAATAATAGCGTCAACGATGTTTCTATCGTCTCGGCCGGGCGCGACATTCTTTACAGCGGCTTTGCGGTCGCCGGACCCGGCATGCTGGAGATCACCGCCGGACGCAATATCCAGATGGAAGACCGCGTCGGCGTCAACAGCATCGGACCGATCGTGGCCGGTGACAAACGTCCTGGCGCCGGCATCGCTATGCAAGCCGGGGGTGGCGCGGCAGGAGCTGATTATGCCGGCATGATCGCGCGCTATCTCGATCCTGCCAATCGGATGGCCGACGGGGCGTCGCTGGCGAGTCAGCCCGGCAAGGTCGTCAAGACGTATGAGAAGGAACTGGCTGCATGGCTCACGGAACGTTACGGCTTCGCCGGCGATACCGAGCAGGCGCGCACCTTCTTCGCCGACTTGCCGGCAGAGCAGCAACGCGTGTTCGCCCGTCAAGTGTATTTTGCTGAACTGACGGCCGGTGGACGCGAGTACAACGATCCCAATAGCCCACGCTCCGGCAGCTATCTGCGCGGCCGCGACATGATCGCCAGCCTGTTCCCGGGTCTGAAGGGGGCTGGCGGTTCGCAGACCTACGCCGGCGACATCACCATGTTCGGTAACGCCGGCGTACACACCATGTTCGGCGGCGACATTCAGATGCTGACGCCGGGCGGACGCCAGGTGTTCGGCGTCGAAGGAAGCAATCCGACGGGCAGTGCCGGTGTCATCACGCAGGGTGCAGGCAATATCCAGTTGTATTCGCTCGGCAGCATCCTGCTGGGACAAAGCCGCATCATGACCACCTTCGGAGGCTCCATCCTGGGCTGGTCGGCGACCGGCGACATCAACGCCGGTCGCGGTTCGAAGACGACGGTGGTCTATACACCGCCCAAACGCGTCTATGACCAATGGGGCAACGTGACCTTGTCGTCGGACGTGCCGAGCACCGGTGCCGGTATCGCTACGCTGGCGCCGATTCCGGAAGTCCCGGCTGGGGACATCGACCTGATCGCGCCGCTGGGCACCATCGATGCCGGTGAAGCGGGCATCCGCGTCTCGGGCAACGTGAATCTGGCGGCGCTGCAAGTGATCAACGCCGCGAATATTCAGGTCAAGGGTGAGTCAGTCGGGATTCCGACGATTGCGGCAGTCAACGTCGGCGCACTGACCAACGCCAGTGCCGCGGCGAGTTCGGCGGCGAGCGCGGCGCAGGAGTCGGTGCAGCGCGCCCGCAATGAAGCGCGCCAGGCCTTGCCGTCGATTTTCACGGTGCGCGTGCTGGGCTTCGGCAGCGAGAGCGGTGCGGGAAGCGATGCGGTGTCGCCGACGTCGTCATCCGGCGTCAGGCCCGGCTACGATCGAAGCAGCTTCGTGCAAATCGCCGGACATGGGAATCAGATCAGACCGGAACTGATGTCGCGTTTGACTGAGGAGGAGAAACGCAAGCTACGGCAGGATTAATGGAGACAGCAGTGAAATGAGTTCTAATAACTTCAAAAAAAGCGGCGCCGGATGCGAGCGATCCGGCGCCGCTTTTTTTCGGACGTAGCAATCAGCGCGGCAACACAGGTGCAACGGGTGTCGCAGGCGGACGCTGTGGATATACCGAGGTGCCGAAAGTGTTGCCCATGCGGTTGCTGGTGGCGGTGTAGTTGAACAGGCCCAGTTGATTGGACGGTTTGCCGACGATGGTCTGCGAAGTCATCTCGGGGAGCGGCTGCGTTTTGCCGGCATCTTTCGGCATCAGCTTTTGCGTCAGGCAGTCATAGGCGGGAATCCGCTCGCCGTTGACGACGACGTCGACGCAACTGGGGGCATTGTTGTTGGCACCGGATTCCAGCTCTGCCGACCGTGCCGGCAAGGCAACACAGGCGTACGAAAAAAAGAGCAGGGCGGCGATTGTTTTGTTGGACATGATTTTTCTTTCCAGTGTCGGCGGGGCTCCGTGCTTTTGCGCGTTACGCGATGAATGCGAGCAGCGTGATCCGGATGTAATTTTTACGTCGGTACGCTCGTTCGCTGTCACAAAGGGGTCACGTCGCGTCGCTAGCATCGGCAGTTCGCTGCGGTCCTGATGTTTTTTTTGAAGCTGGTGATCGCATCATAGGCGATGTCAATAAGGCTTTCAATCAAAAAAAGAAAAATGCCGGCATGTCGTTGAATAACAAAAAAATAAGACTGTTCCGATGCGGTGGCTGACGAATGGGGAATCAAAAAACAGGCCTTCTTTCGCCGTTCGTTTGCCGCTCATTGAGCGGGCCGGACGTTGTTAAAAAAAGAATTATGAACGTTTGATGACATTTGACGGTTCCGGTGTGCGCCAACCGTCTATGCATTTATACGCTCCATCGAAGTCGATGAAGACGCTGGTTACAGATATGACAGACGCCGGTTCCGCCATTGCGGAACACGGCGCCGAAAAGAGTTGGAATAAGAGGGCTGGGTTCACTATATGCATGAAGCAAACCGAAATACGAGCGGGTCGCCGGGATGTCTGCGGGCGATATGTCTGGCAATGCTGGCAATCGGAACGGGGATGGGAATGCAAAGCGGCGCATTGGCGCAGCAGTCCGCTGCCGCTGCGGAAGACACGCGCCGTGTCGACATCAACGAATACATTGTGCGCGGCAACACCGTGCTGGATGCGCGCAGCATCGAAAAGGCGGTGACGCCTTTTCTCGGCCCGCAGCGCACCATGAAAGATGTCGAAGGCGCGCGTGATGCCTTGCTGGCGGCTTATAACGCCAAGGGCTATCAGTCGGTGTATGTCGACTTGCCCGAGCAGCAGGTCACCGAAGGCGTGGTCTTTTTGCAGGTCAGCGAAACCAAGGTCGGCCGTGTGCGCGTGGTCGGCGCCCAATACAACTCGCCGCTCGAAGTGCGCGATCAGGTGCCCGCGTTGAAAGAAGGCGCGGTGCCCGATTTCACCAAGGCACAGGTCGAGTTGACGGCGTTGAACCGGGGCGCCAAGCGCCAGGTCGTGCCGCTGGTGAAGCAGGGCAGCGTTCCCGGCACCATGGACGTCGATCTGAAAGTTGACGACAGCAGCCCGTGGCGCGCCAGCGTCGGCGTCAACAACGACTACAGCGCCGACACCAAACCGTTGCGCATGACGGGGACGATCGGCTACGACAACCTCTGGCAACTGGGGCACAGCGCTTCCATCAGTTATTTCGGCACGCCTCAGGATATGGGCCAGACCCGCGTATGGTCGGGATCTTACAGCGCACCGATTCGCGGCACCAACTGGACGGTGGAAGGCTCGGGTTTCACCTCCAACAGCAATGTCGCCACCGTCGGCGGCACCAGCGTGCTGGGCAAAGGGCATTCGCTGGGTATCAAGGCCACTTACACGGTGCCGGACACGGGCAACTGGTATCACGCTTTCGGTGCGGGAGTCGACTTCAAGAAGAACGACCAGACGCTCAGCCTCAATGGCGCCGGCGATACCGTACCGCTGAAATACGCCCCGGTGTCGCTGACCTATGCCGGTTTCATGCAGGGTGAGCGCAATCAATATGGGATCAACTTCACGCTGCTCAACAGCACCAGTCGTTTCTTCGGCTACGGCAGCGACGATTCGCAGTTCGATTACAACCGCTACAAGGCGACGTCCAGCTTCCTCGTTCTCAAACTCGACCTGAACGGGACGCATACCTTTGGCAACAACATGCAGCTCGGCGGCCGTCTCAATACGCAGATCACCGACTCGCCGCTGGTGTCGGGCGAGCAAATCGCCGCCGGGGGCCTCAACTCGGTGCGCGGTTATCTTTCCGCGGAAGCCACCGGCGACTATGGCGCGGTCGCCTCTCTGGAACTGCGTTCGCCGCTGCTGAATTACTTCAACCCCGTGGTCGAAAACTGGCGCGTGTACACCTTCCTGGACGCGGCGCGCCTGAAGCTGCGCGATCCGTTGCCGGAACAGGTCGACGTCTACACGCTGGCGTCGGTCGGATTCGGCAGCAGTTTTCTGGTCAGCCAGGTAATCAGCGGCCGCGTCGATTTCGGCTATCCGCTCAAGAAGGGGCCGCGCACCGACAGCCATACCCCGCGACTGAATTTCAGTCTGACGGCGACGTATTGAACATCGACACATCCACTTAACTATTTTTATACGCGTTTTCGGAGATCCATTGTTATGCGACGTATCCTATTCCTCATGCTTGCGCTGGCAAGCACCTTGTTGCCGGGTCTGGCTCACGCTTGGTGGCAACCCGACTGGGCTTATCGCAAGCCGATCACCGTCGACGGCGGTCCCAAAGGCGGCGCCATCGGCGGCGATGCCGGCCGCACGCCGGTGCTGGTGCGTCTGCATACCGGCAATTTCAACTTCCAGGATGTCAACGAAAGCGGCAACGACCTGCGCTTTGTCGGCGCCGACGACAAGACCGTCCTGAATTATCAGATCGAACAGTTCGACCCCTTGCTCGGTATTGCGCTGGTGTGGGTCGACGTCCCGGCCCTGACGGTCGCGCCGCAGCAACTGTGGATGTACTACGGCAATCCGAAGGCGCCAGCGTTCGGCAACGGCCAGCGTACTTTCGATTCCGACTACACCCTGGTCTACCATTTTTCCGAAGCCAACGTGCCGCCGCGCGATACGACCGCTTACGGCAATCACGGTCAGACTGCGGTCGTGAGCATTGACGGCACCGTCATCGGGAAGGGCGCCAAGCTGGGCGGCGCACCGCTGATGCTGCCCGCTACGCCGTCGCTGGAAATGGCGGCGGGCGGCAAGTTCACCTTCTCCGCCTGGGTGCGTCCTGAGAAGCTGGGCGCCAATCAGGTGATCTATTCACGTCGCGGCAATGGCGCAGAGTTGCTCATCGGCGTCGATGCCGGCGTGCCTTTCGTCCAGGTCAATGGCAAGCGCAGCAGCCCGGGCCAACCGATCCAGGCGGGGCAGTGGTCGCACATCGCGGTCAAGAGCGACGGTCAGAATCTTGCGCTGCTGGTCGGCGGCCGTCCGAGCGTATCCCTGCCTGCGAGCCTGCCGGCGATGAACGCGTCGGCGGCCATCGGCGGCGATACCGAAGCCGGTTCGACGATGGCGCCTTTTTCGGGCGCGATCGATGAAGTGCGCCTGTCGCGTGTGGCGCGTCCCGACGCGCTATTGCTGGCCGATGCAGTCACGCAAGGCGGCGATTCGCATCTGGTTGCTTTCGGCACCGATGAGAAGCAGGCAGGCAAGAGCCACTTCGGTTTCATCCTGGCGGCAATGCCGCTGGATGCATGGGTCGTCGTGATCGTGTTGGGTCTGATGATGTGCCTGTCGTGGGCCATCATGATCAGCAAGGGGCGCTTCTATGCCGCGACTTCGCGCGCCAATGCCGTCTTCATGAAACTGTTCCATGAGACCGCCGGCGCACCGCTCGATCAACTCGGCCGCAGCAACAAAGTGCCGGAACAGATCAGGCAAGATTCGTCGCTATGGCGTCTGTATGACGTCGCCGTCGATGAAATGCGTCGTCGCCACGACCGCGGCTATGACATGACCTCGGTATCCACTGCCACCATCGATGCGATCCGTGCGGCGATGGACGGTGTCATGGTGCGCGAAAACGAACGTATGGCAAAGCGCATGATCTGGCTGTCGACCACCATCGAAGGCGCGCCGTACGTCGGTCTGTTCGGCACCGTGATCGGCATCATGCTGGTGTTCGTGGTGGCGGCGATGGCCGGCGCGGTGGACATCAACTCGGTGGCGCCTGGCATGGCGGCGGCGCTGTTGTGTACGGCGGCAGGCTTGGGCGTGGCGATTCCGGCGCTGTTCGGATACAACTGGCTGGGTTCGCGCGCCGACGCCATCGGCGCCGATATGGCGGTGTTCGTCGATGAGTTCGCGACCCGCCTGGCCGAAGAACAAGGCGATGGCCGCCACCTGCGTGCAGTGCAACTGCAGGCATAAGGGGCAATCATGGCAAGAGCGAAATACACCCCGCGCAGACGCACCGGGGGGATCAACATCACGCCTTTCGTGGATGTGCTGCTGGTGGTGCTGGTGATCTTCATCCTCACCAGCAACGCCAGCATCCCCGGCATCAAGGTCGATCTGCCGAAAGCCAGCGCTTCGGTCGCGCTGGAGAAACCGAAGACCAAGGCGATTACCGTCGACAACACCGGACAAGTGTTCCTGGACGCCTATCCGGTCAGCCTGCCGGAACTGGAAGAGCGCTTGCGCACCGAGAAAGCACTGACGCCGGACTTCCCGGTGATCGTGCGCGGCGACGCATCGGTGCAATACGCCAAGGTAGTGGAAGTCCTGGATCTGCTGCGCCGTATCGAGCTCAATCAGATTGGCCTTGTGACAGGCAAGCAATCGTGAGGAGGCGCCGTGAAATCGAGTAACGACGCTATGTCGTATTCCTCGCCGGCGTCGGGTGCTTCCTGGCGTCGGTGGGGCGGGATCGCGATCGGCGCGCTGTTGACGGCGTCCCTGATTGCACTGGTCTGGTACCTGCTGTCGGACGTTGCCAGCACCAAGCGCGAAGTATCCTCGCCGCCGATGCTGATGTTGCCGCCGCCTCCGCCGCCGCCTCCGGAACCGGAAAAGCTGCCCGAGCCGACGCCGGAAAAACCCAAACCGGAAGTCGCTCCGGAACCGAAGCCCTCAGAACAGATGGAGTCGCCCAAGGACGACAGTCCGCCGAGCCCGTCGAAGGATCTTGGCGATCCGGTGACCATCGACGGCGCAGCGCAGGCCGGCAACGATGCCTTCGGCATTCAGGCCGGTCGCGGCGGCGGTATGACCGGGGGCGGCGGAGGCATGGGCGGATCGTATAGCCGTTATCTGGGGACTGCGCTGCAACAGGCCTTTGCCCGCGACCCGCGCACGCGTCAACTGGCGTTCGAGGACATCCGTCTGGACATCACGCTGGATGCGGATGGAAAGGTCGTGAAGGCGGTGCTGCAGCAAAGCACCGGCAACACCAAAATCGATGACGCGGTTCTGGCGATGGTGCGCGAATACAAGGCCGATGAACGTCCTCCTGCCGCGCAGCGTTATCCGATGCATTTGTCCATTCGCGGCCGGCGGCCGTGAACGCAATTTAATTGAAATCAATTGGGGAAGATATTCATGAACACACCACTCGATAAGAATGGTTCCGCCCGACCGGGTAAGACACGCAAGAATTCCTTGTGCCGCGCCAAGGCGCTGGCTGGCGTATCCGCTGTCGCGTTGCTGATGACCTCGCTGGCGCATGCACAGACGCCGCCGTCTTCCGAAACCGCGATGGTGCGCTTGATTCGCGGCCTGATCGAGAGCGGCGCCTTGAAGAAAGACGTCGGCGCGGCGCTGCTGGCGCAGGCGCAGACCGAAGCGATCGCTGCGCAGCAGGCACAGCGCCAGGCGGCGGCAGTGCCAGCAACGTCGGGACGCAACAAGATCGAACCCGGCGATGTGCGTGTGCCGTATATTTCCGCCAGCGTGCGCGATCAGATCCGCGATGAAGTCAAAGGCGAAATCATGGCGCAAGCCAAGAGCGAAGGTTGGGCTGCGCCGAATGAAACGCCGGAATGGAGCAAGCGCATCCGCATCGAAGGCGACATGCGCGTGCGCGGCGAATCGCGCTTCTATTCCGGCAACAACGGCAACATCGAAACCGACTGGAAAGGCATCAACAGCGGCAGCGGCTATGACGTCAATTCCAACACCAATCTGGCCCTGCCGCAGTTGCTCAACACGCGCCAGGACCGCGCCAATCAATTGCGCATTCGCGCCCGCCTGGGCATCTTTGCGGATATCTCCGAGAACACACAGGCCGGCTTGCGCCTGGCCAGCGGCAGCGACGACAGCCCGGTTTCGACCACGCAGACGCTCGGCGGCGGACTGGACAAGAAAAACGTCTGGCTCGACCAGGCCTGGCTGTCCTATAAATTCAACGAGATGTTGAAGGTGACGGGCGGCCGTTTCGGCAATCCTTTCTTCTCGACCGAGATGCTGTTTTCCAATGATCTGAATTTCGACGGCGTCGTCGCGCAATTCAACAAGACGCTGGAAAACAAGGATTTGTCGGTATTCGGCACATTGGGCCTGGTCCCGCTGGAATATTCTTCCGACAACAGTCCGAGCCGCAGCCAGAACAAGTTATCCAGCCAGAACAAGTGGCTGATCGGCGCCCAGGTCGGAGGCCAATGGAAGCTGGATGCAGAAAACCGCCTGCGCGGCGCCGTCGGCTACTACGATTTCAAGAACATCACCGGCCGCGTGTCGGATTCGTGCGCACTGTATGCCGGCGCAGACGGTTGCAACACCGACTGGTCGCGCCCGGCCTTCATGCAACGCGGCAACACGCTCATGCTGTTGCGTAATATCGCCCTCGATCCGACCAATCCGGCCAATACGCCGCAACCTCAGTATGTCGGCCTGGCCTCCAAATTCCAATTGCTGGACCTGAACGCGCGCTGGGATACACGCATTGCCGGCGGCTACGGATTCCGCCTGGACGGCAACTTCATCCGCAATCTGGCATATGACGAAAACGAGATGCTCCGCCGCGCCACCGTCGGCATCGTCAACAATGGCGGCACGGCGCAACCGGGCGTGCGCGGCAACTTCAAGAGCGGCGCCAATGCCTACATGATGCAGGCGACGCTGGGCAATCCGAATCCGGCCGTTGTAGGCGAATGGAATGTGCTGGCGGGCTACAGGCGCATCGAACCCGACGCCTTGCCGGATGCCTACAACGATTCGACTTTCCACCAGGGCGGCACCAACGCCAAGGGGTATTACCTCGGCGGCAATTACGCGATCGACAAGAACACGCTGTTCTCGGGACGCTGGTACGCGACCAAGTCGGTGTACGGCGCTCCGGTAGCGATCGATACCCTGCAGCTTGAGCTGAATACACGTTTCTAAGGGGCATGCCAATGTCATCCATTTTGCAGAAACGAAGCCGCGCGGCATTGTGTGCGGCAATGATCATTGCCGCCTCGGCCGTGCAGGCGCAGCAAGGGCAGAGCATGGAAGAGCGTCTGCGCAATCAATTGCGCATCACCACCAGCCAATTGCAGGAAGCGCAAAACGAACTGGCGGTACTCAAGGAGGGCAGGACTGCGCCCGCCGTCGGCGCTCCCAATGCAAAATCCGCTGCCGCGCCGGATGCGGACAGCGTCAAAAAAGAACTGGCCGAGGTCAGGGCGCAACTGGCTTCCGAGCGTCGCACGCGTGAGAAAAATCAAGATGCCTCTCAGGCAGCATTGGAAAAAGCAAACGCGCAAGTTGCGCAATACAAAAATGCCTACGACGAACTGTTGAAGCTGGCGCGCGCGGCGGAAACCGAACGTCAGCGCCTGGCGCAAGAAGAAAAAACGCAGCAAACGGCGGTGACCCAATGCGAAGCGAAAAATGCGCAACTCTACGCCGTAGGGCAAGAAATATTACAGGCGTATGAAACGATGGATATCGGCACCATCATGTCGGTGCGTCAACCATTTGCCGCGCAAAGCCGTGTAAAGTACGAGCAAATTGCGCAGCAGTATGGAGACAAACTTTATGAGGGGCGTTTCGATCCGCGCAGCACGGCAGCACCCGCCGCCGGTGCTCCGGCCGCAGCGTCCCAGTAGTAATGGGGCGTCGATTCCTCGATTCGTTTTGCGGATGTATTTTTTAAATCAGGTGGTCACATGAAACAAATCAAACTGAATAAACGATCTCTCAATCCATGCCTGCATGGCATGGCAGCGCTGATGATGGCATCAGCGTTCAGCGTCGCCGGCGCGCAGACAAAAGCGGCAACGGCAGACAAGACCGTCGCCAGCCTGGGTCAGGTCACCGTGGCGCAAACCGAAGTCGAGCGCATGTTGCAAGCCTTGCAGCCGGCCGAACGCGCTGCGATCAAGAACGATCGCGCCGGCCTGGAGAACTGGTTGCGCCAGCGCGTGGCCAGCGAAGCCGTGTTGCGCGAAGCGCGTAGCAAGGGCTGGGCTGACCGCACCGAGATCAAGGAGCGCGTGGATGCAGCAGTCAAGGAAATTACCGGCCGCATCATCGCGACCAGTTTTCTGGAATCAATGACGCAAGTGCCGGCGGATTATCCCGCCGACGCCGACATCAAGGCGGCTTACGAACAAAACAAGAGCAGCTACAGTTTGCCGGCTACCTATCGCGTCGCGCAGATCTATTTGCCGACCTCGCCCAGCGATGCCGTAGGCAACAAGAAGGTCGCGGAAAAGGCCAAGCGCCTTGCGATCCAGGCGCGCAGCGGCGACTTTGCCGCATTGGCCAAAGCGGAATCGCAAGACCAGAACAGCGCTGCGCGCGGCGGCGAAGTCGGGACGTTGGCCTTGACGGAGATGTTGCCGGAAGTACGCGATGTCGTCGCCAAACTCAAACCGGGACAGGTCAGCGAACCGGTGCAGGCCGCCGCCGGAATCCACATCGTCAAGCTCATCGAGTCCCAGCCGGCGCGTACTGCGACGCTGGATGAAATGAAGCCGCGCTTGCAGGCTGCCTTACGTCAACAGCGCCAGCAACAACTGGTGCAGGCCTATCTGTCGACCCTGGCTCCCGCCGATCGCGTGAACATCGACACAGCCGCCCTGGATGCCGCGCTGCAAAAGCTTAACTGACGATCTGTCTTCCTGCTTGCCTCTTTTAATATTGTCATTACATCAGGATCCCTCATGAAGAAAACCTCCGACACCACAACGACCGCGTCCGCATCTGAAACCGCAGAACTGATTTATTTCCTTACCCCCGAGCAGCTTTCCGACGCCATCAAGTCGGCAGGCTGTTCGGTGACGGCGCTCGAACACAATGGCGTCCCGCATTTGCACAGCGCCAGCCAGGGCGTCGGCTTTCAGGTCCTGTGGGGCAATGCCGGCGCTGCGGCGGGACAATTCATCGACTTCACGATGAGCTGCCCGTTGCGCGTGCAAGGCGGCGTCCTGCCGGAAGGCTTGATCGCCGAATGGCATCGCAGCAAGCGTTTCGCCCGCATCGTCGAGCACGGTGAAATGATTTCCTTGGAAATGGATGTGATCGTCGTCGGCGGCGTCAGCCCGACCTACCTGAGCATGATGGTGCAATTGTGGACCCAGATGATGGGACAGTTTTTCTTGCACCTGCGCAATTTTGCATCGCAAGACCCCGCCGTTGCGCCGGCAGGACAGCCCGCCGTACTCGAAGAAGCCACGCCGGCGTAATCCCTATCCCTTGCGAGGCCGCGGCGCGGCTTCGCTCTTGTTTTCTTCGCCATCTCGCGGTCACGGCAATGTAACATTTGTTCGCTATGCTGCCCGTCTGCTGTTACGCACTTCGCGTAACCGGTTTCTCTTACTTCCACATGAATATCGTGTCGAACCGCCTATGCCGAGAATGGTCGTGCCTGGCGCTGCGTATGTCGTCGCAGCCTGTCTGGCTTTGCTGACTCTGCAAGGCGCAGCCCAGGACTCGCGGGGACTGCGCATCGACTCGGCGCGTATGCCGCGCAGCGACGCGGGGAAAAGCATGCGCTTCGATATTGCGTCGCAGTCTTTGCAAAGCGCATTGGAGGCCTTCAATGCTGTCACCGGATTGTCAGGACTGTACGACGCCGATGCGGTTGCCAATCGCCGTTCTGCTGCGATCCATGGAGATTTCACCGTCGATGTCGCCTTGCGCGAGATGTTGGAACGCAGCGGCCTGAACAGTTATTTCACGGCGCCCGATGCCTATGTCCTCGAGCAAAACCCTGCCGAAGCAGGGACTGCGTCGGCGCCGTTGCAAACCGATGCCGGCGATTTTGATGCCATCCTGCAATCCGGCGTGCGCGCGGCTTTTTGCCGCAATGCCCTGATCGCCCCCGGCAGTTACCGTATCGCGATCAGTTTTCGTGTCGCCGCCGATGGCCGCGTCGAGCAGGCGCGTCTGCTCGACACCACCGGCAACAAGGCTCGCGACGGCGAGATTCTCAGGACCTTGCGCGGCATCAGGTTGGCGCATGGACCGCTCAATCCTGCCGACGCTTTCGTCATGCTGATTTTGCCGCATGCATCGGCCTCGACTGCGGATTGCGGGGCGCCGTGATGAGCGAATCCGGATTCAAGGGCATGCGCGAGCTGATGATGCGCAGTTACGGCGAACTGAAACGTCGGCTGACATTGCAACTGGGAAATGCCGATCTGGCGGGCGACGCTTTGCAAGACACCTGGTTGCGCCTGGAATCGCATAAGGAGCCTGCGGAACCGGTCCAGCATCCGATCAGCTATCTGATGCGCATGGCGACCAATTCCGCCCTGGACAAGATACGCAGCGAACGGCGCTTTCTGAGCGGAGAAGAAGTCGAACTGATTTTCGACAATTTGTCCGACCCCGCGCCGGGACCGGATCGGAGCATTGAAGCGCGTTCGGAAATCGACCGGCTGGTGCAGTTCATGCAAGATATGCCGGTACGGCAGCGCCAGATACTGACGTTGATACGGGTCGATGAAATGCCGAGGCAAGACGTGGCCAGGCATCTCGGCGTCTCGCTCAGCCTGGTGGATCGTGAATTGAAACGCGCCCATGAGTACATAGTTGAAAAAATGCGTTAAGAAAATACGGTTTGCGGCGTTGAGAAACGTCTATGGATAGGAACGATGGATTTGATTGCCGACAGATGAATGTATTCGAAGCTCAGGAAATGGGACCGCAGGATCGGGACGGATCGTCGCTCGATGCGGACGCGCGCGCCTGGGTGCGGTTACTGGCGTCCGGTCGCGCCCGGAAGGAAGACGCGCGCAAGCTGGAGCTGTGGTGCGCGGCCAGCGCAGCGCACGCCGCCGCTTTCAAACAGGCTCATGCCCTGTGGCGCCAACTGGGAACGGCAGCCGAACTGGTCGGCGCCGGCGATCCGGAACTGCAGGCGATCCGTCGCGCTGCCGGCCATGAGCGTAATGCCCGTGCGGCATCGGCGACGCGATCTGCACGGCGTTCGCGCCGGGCGTTCCTGGGCGGTGCTGTAGCCGCTTCGGCAGTTGCGGCAGGCGTCGCGCTGATCTATCCGCCGCTTTCCCTGTGGCCTTCGATGGCAGCGCTGCGGGCAGACTATCGCACCGAAGCCGGGCAACAGATGCAGGTCGCCCTGACACCGGATGTGGGCTTGCTGCTGAACACGCGCAGCAGCATTTCGGTGCGGACCAGGGACGGTTCGCCGGTGGGCGTTGACCTGATCGACGGCGAGATCGCCGTCAGCGCCAATCGCCCGTTCTCGGTCAGCGCCGGGAACGGCACGATTGCCGCCGAATTTTCCCGGTTTGAAGTGCGTCATCTCGGCGCCAATGTTTGCGTGACGTGTATGGAAGGACAGGTCAATGTCGCGCTGGCGGGCGCCCGCCACACCTTGCGCGCAAACCAGCAAATGGTCTACGGCGACGATGCCGCTCCGGTCGTGGCGAGTGTTGATGCGCAACAACAATCCGACTGGCGCCGGGGGATACTGAGCTTTCGCCAGACTGCTCTCGGTCAGGTGATCGGCGAGATCAATCGTTATCGCCCGGGACGGTTGGTGCTGATGGCGAAATCGCTCGAGCAACGGCCGGTGAGCGGACGTTTTCGCATCGACGATCTGGACAAGGCGATTGCGCAGATTCAGCGTTTGTTCCGATTGAGCGCGACCTCGCTGCCGGGCGGCATCATCGTGCTCGCCTGATTGTTGCGATTGTCGCGGTTGTTGCCGTCTTCGCAGTTGTTGCTTTTTACATTTGCATATTTTATGCAGAAAAATGTATAGCTTTTCTCCTTGAGGTTCGTCTAGAGGCATGGGCAGTCGACAAGTTCGGCTGCCATCGACAAACGTTGATCCGATCAGACACTGAGAGAACCTTCATGCCGTCCCTTCACGTATCCAAAAGCAAATCGATAGCTTCTCTTCAACGGCAATCTTCCCGCTTTCATCATTTCGATAACAGACCCGCCGCGATCCATACGCCGCGACCGATAGTGCGTGCTATCGCCGTCCTACTGGCAGCGGGGGCGGCGGCAGGGACGGCAGGCGAGGTCCATGCGCAGCAAGCATTCAGCAGCGCGTGGTTCGCGGCCAAGGGAGCGGCGCAAAGCAGTGCGGCAGCGACCGGTTATCTGCCCAACGGCATGCCTGCGTCCTCCTTGACCAATCCGGCCCAGCAACAGCAGCAAGCCAACCAGAAACTGCAGACGTCGCTCAATAATCTCTCCATCGTCGCGCGCGCCATTGCCGCGCAACAGTCGGCACAGCAAGCGGCGCGGCTTGCCGCGATGAGTGGCGCGGGCGTACCGGACGGCCTGGCCGACGGCGGTCTGAAGATTGACACCGACAGCCTCACCAAAGGCTGGCTCAACGCCAATGCGCCCACACAAACCACGGCAGACGGCAAGACCACGGTCGCGATCCAGCAGACGGCCGACAAGGCGATC
>NZ_CBXX010000059.1 GCF_000577615.1 Herbaspirillum sp. RV1423 | reverse complement strand
GATGGCGATCCCGCCCTTCAATGAAGCGTTTCATCGGTGCACCTCGAACAGAGTCATCTGTTCGTGTGACATGGATTGCGGCAAATCGTTTACTTCAGATTAGAATAACGCTCTCTGGCGTTTTTACACAGCCTCGGCCGACTACGGACGTCCGTGAGCAATGGCTTACTTGGATATTCTCTTGAGAAACTCAGGATTTATCCAAGCTGACTTTACTTGCCCCTTCGTCAATTCAACCGGCTGGGGAGAGCAAAGGCCCGCTAAGAAATCGGCCTCGGATAGTGCCAATACTGTTAGCTCGTCAGTCTCATGGTCTAAAAAATAAATGCTCTGATTGTCTCTAACAAAAAAGTTTCCAGAATCGTCTATCGCAAAAGGAATTTGTTTTATGGTTCCCAACCAATTAGGCAAAGGACCCTCCCCAAGCGCACGTATCGTGCCAAATTCTTCGCCAGATTGAGCTCTAAAGACCTTTCCTACTATCTGACTAAAGTCCATTGACTTCCCCTATTTGACGTTAGTAGTGTTTGAAATAGTGATGCTGTAACGACCTAAATGAAGGCAGCTTCTGGCCGATTGCGGACTTTGCTATCTTCGAAATGCTCGCTAATCCTGAGCCAAATACAAATTGGGTTCTGAAAGGATCAATCGACTATGCGGTAGGTTAATTTTTTGACCGAACAATAGTCTTTCAATTTTTTCATGATTTCTGCTCTGACAATTGGATCCAATTCTTTTTTTTCGCCCGAAGATATTTCTTGAAAAATATTATCTTCATGTATTAAGCGATCTATTCCTCGCTCAAATGCTGGTTCGAAGCCGATTAGAAAAGATCTACCTTTGATGTGAATTCTCAGAGCCATTTTATGCGCCCGATATATATATGTACCGTCGGGAAATCGATAACTTGTCGTTAGCGGTTCAAGAGCATTTTTAATATTTCGGATGATGTTCAATTGCCACCTACTGAGAATTAGAGATATTTTTGCACGTTACTTTAGCCTTAGGCGGCACGTCTGCTTCTGGCCGAGGCTGTGTAAAAACGCAGAAGTTTTTAATCAATTGAAAAATCGACCACTCAGATCGCTCGCTATTCAATTTTCTCGACATCGGGATGGGTCTCCCTACCCTCGATTTTTCTGATATTTTACGTTTTTACACAGCCTCGGCCGGTTGCGGACATTCATAGTCGGAGAACTTTATCAGAATCGGCAAAATTATTCGCCTGGGCTGTGCTATTGCATCTATGGTGTCCTAGCGAAATCAAGGACTTAACCGTGCCTTTGCTGACGTTGAATAGCACATCCATCCCTCAGCAACCTATTGATCTACAAGGTTTTCCGCGCGGCGGCGCAGCAGATTCGTAATCAGTAGGTCGGAGGTTCGATTCCTCTCATCAGCACCATAAAAAACAAAGGGTTAGCGAATCGCTAGCCCTTTTTTCTTTGAGAAGTGTCAACCGGCTTGCTGGCGTGTGGCCTGAGCTAGCGGATTTAGCAACAGGGATTCTTGTAAGTGGTCTGGCGAGAAATGTGCATAGTGCACTATCGTCTTTAGATCCGCATGACCGAGTATTCGCTGTAGAACTAGTATGTTCCCTCCGTCCATCATGAAATGGCTGGCATATGAGTGCCGTAGTACGCGGGTCATCTGGCCTTTTCTAATCTTAATCCGGCGCGCTCGACCGCTTCATGAAAGCTTCCATAGCAGCTTCTGAAAAGTTTGAGTCGATCATTGTCTGACCTGATACGGAGGTTTGCTATGTGTTTTTCAAGTTTCCCCTTTAAAACTTGCGTTATTGGTATGGATCTTGGTTTTCCAGATTCTGTTTTTTGTCAGTTGAATTTGGCTGCTGATGATTTGTGATGCTTTTAGTTCTGATGCTTCGTTCCATCCATATCCTGTTTTTAGGCAAATTCTTGTTACTAGTAGTGCGTCGTTTTCTTCCTCTTGTGATAGTGCGTCTAAAAGGCGCCGTATTTCTTCAATTGAGAGAAAAGATAGCTCTCTTTCATCGACGCGGAATATCGCTAAAACCAGGACTCTATCTCCCCCACCTGGAATCGGATCCAGAGTTGGGGGACATTTTTATATGGAAACTAAGAAGGAATTTAAGAATTCAAGAATTTGATTAACGCACTAGTGAATTCCTCTGGACGTTCTTGATTTGATATATGTGCGGCACCAAGCTCCACGTATTGTGCGTCCTTAATCTGCGACAGGATGAAGCGGGCATCGCTGGGCGGCGTAGGAATATCTCCAGTCCCCGCAACCACCAAGGTCGGCGCCTTGATGCCGCCAATTTGCTCACGCAGATTGATATCGCGCACAGCAGCACAGGCGCCGGCGTAGCCCTCATCGGGCGTGGTCTTGAGCATGGTGGCGAGCAATTTCACCTTGGCGGGATTGGCCTGCGCAAACTCGGGCGTGAGCCAGCGCGAGACCACAGCGTCGGCAATCGAAGCGACGCCATCACGCTGCACCGTCGCAATGCGCGAGGTCCAGGCTTCGGCGGTGCCGATCAGGGCGCCGGTATTGCACAGCACCAGCCGCTTGACGCGCTCGGGATGATGCACGGCAAGCCACATGACGGTACTGCCACCCATGGACAAGCCACAGAAATGCGCTTGCGCGATACCGAGCTGGTCGAGTAGGCCGATGACGTCACCCGCCAACTGAGGGATGGAATACGGAGCCGGCGTCACTTGCGATCGGCCATGGCCGCGGGTGTCGTAGCGCAAGACGCGGAAGTACTTGCTCAACAGGGAGATCTGCGGCTCCCACATGGCCAGCGAGGTGCCGAGGGAGTTGGACAAGACCAGCACCGGCAGGCTGGCGTCGCCATCCAACTGATAATGCAGATCTACGTCCTTGAGGTGTGCGATTGGCATGGCGTTTTCCTTGTTTAGAGTTTGCAGGTGCCATCCACGTAAGCCTTGCGCCAGCGCTTGATTTCAACGCGCTCGAACAACTGGACGGCGGTAAATGGATCCGCGGCGATGGTAGCCTCGGCTTCGGCACGGGTGTCGACGTCGACAATATAGATGCCCCCGCCGGCATCCGTGCCGTCGTCATTGAGCTTGGCACCGCAGGCGATAAGACGTGGTGCAATGTCTTCCAGGAACTGCAGGTGCTCGGGGCGTGTTTGTTGGCGCAGGTGCTGGTGCCCTGGTTTGTCCCAGGTTTCAATGATGAAAGGCATGGCCGCTGCTCAGTCGACCTGGGCGATAGCTGACGGATGTTGGGTCAGCGGTGTGATGGAAATGTTCATGAACGGATAGAGCGGCAGGCCGATCAGCAACTGGTGCAGTTCTTCATTGCCGGACACATTGAAGATGCTGACATTGGCGTATTGCCCCACCACGCGCCACAGATCGCGCCACTTGCCTTCACGCTGCAAGCGCTGTGACATTTCCTTTTCTTCTTTCTTCAGGGCGTCGGCGGTTTCTTTCGGAACGCTGGCGGGGATGTTGACTTGCATTTGCACCATGAACAGCATGTTGTTCTCCTTGGAGTAAAGTCGGCGCCAGGAGGCGCCGATGGGTGATGGAATCAGAGATAGGATGCAGCAAGCACTGCGGCAATGTACACCAGGCCGATCCAGCCGGTCATGATCACGGTGTAGCCCATGATGTCTTTGAGTTTGAGTTTGGACAGGGCCAGCGCGGGCAGGATCCAGAAGGGCTGCACCAGGTCGTTCCAGGCATTGCCCAGCATGACCGACATCGCGGTGTGGGGGATCGAGGCGCCCAGGGTCTTGGCGGCATCAATCATGAAGGGCCCCTGGATCACCCAATGGCCGCCGCCGGAAGGCGCGAAGAAATTGATGACGAACGAACTGATCAAGCCCCAGAACGGCAGCGAGTGGGCCGTCGAGACATCCACGAAGACCTGCGAGATGGTATTGACCAGGCCGGAGGCCGCCATGATGGCCATGATGCCGGCATAGAACGGGAACTGCAGGATGATGCCGCCGATGGTCTTGATGCCTTCATTGAGCTTCTCGACATAGGCCAGCGGCGTGCCCAGCAGGATGATACCCAGGAACAGGATGATGAAGTTAATCAGGTTCAGATCCAGGGTACCCTTCTGGAAGAAGTAATACGCCACATAGGCAACACCGCACAACCCAATGAGCATGCTCAGCAGGCGACTGTGATTAAGCTTGTGCGCAAAGGTATCGCGGTCGAGGAGGGCGCTGGTATCGGCCTTCTGTTCGGCACGATCGATGCCGGGATCGACTTCGATAACCGCTTCGCCAGCCTTGGGATGCAGCCAGGCATTGAGCAGCGGCAGCGTTACCAGCACCACCAAAGAGGTCACCAGCATTGGCGCCGAGAAAATCGTTTCCGACAGCGGCACCACGCCCATCAGGTGCTCAAGAGGATGGCCCTTGGTCGAGATCAGGACCGGGATGCTGGCCGACAAGCCCAGGCCATACATGGTGAAGCCGCTGTAAGCAGCTGCGATGATCAGCGGGTAGTGCACACCCTTGACCTTGAGGGCCAGCTTCTTGGCGATGATGCCACCGATGACCAGGCCAAAGCCCCAGTTCAGGTAGCTGCCGACGCAGCCTACCACGGTGGCGACAATGATGGCAGTACGCGGCTCATGCACGCGGCCGACGATCTTATTCAACAAGCGGTCGGTCAGAGGAGCGGCGGCCAGCACATAGCCCATCGCCAGGATCACTGCCATCTGGGTGGTGAAGGCCAGCAGCGCCCAGAACCCCTTGCCCCAGCCGCTGACGACATCTAGTGGAGCTTTACCCTCGACCAGCATGGCCAGGACCATGGTCAGCAAGGTCAGGATGATTGCGAAAACGAAAGGATCGGGCAGGTAGCGCCGCATCAGTTCGGTGAAGAAGCCAGTCAGTTTTGTCATGGTTGTCTCGGTTCGTTGTCTGCATGTCCCCACGAGGGCAACATCCGCGAATGTGCGGACGATGCTATGCCGGCATAGGGTGATGCCTGGCGCCTGGTGGAGTTTGGAAGCGGATATCGGCCTCGCGCTGTCGCGGATGCTTGGATTCCCTTTTATTGTTTTTATGCGCCAAGGCGCAGCGACGTGATCTCCCAATCACGTACGCATTCGGTCATGGCGGCATGATCCGGGCTGTCATCGGCGAACGCCGATGTGACCCATCTCATCTGCCTTGATCAAGCAAATTGTTCGCAATAAGAACAAATATTCGTATGTAGAACTTTTCGGATGATATTTCGCGAAAACGGACTCGTCAAGAGCAATCGTGTCGAAGCGACTGCCAGAGATGCGAGCGTGAAAGTGCAGTTGCAGGAAGAATGAACGCCGTTTGGCGCGTGAGCAGCGAAGGGAGCATTTCAGCCGCGAAAAAAAGAAAAGTGAACTCAGCGCCGAGCGGCCGGATCAGTTGCAGACCAACTGGTTGATCTTGGCAGTAGCTTCCAACAGCTTAGGCAAGCCGATCTCCACGAGTGCTGTCCGCGCGCGGGCGTTGGCCTGGCCGCTGATGTTGACGGCGGCGACTACACGACCGTTGCGGTCCTTGACAGGGGCGGCCACCGAGCAGAGGCCCATTTCGAGTTCTTCTTCGACTAGGGCCCAACCTTGTTGGCGGATTTGGTCGATGCGGTCGATGAGCTGGTCGATGTCAGTGACGGTATTTGGGGTGTGCTGGGCCAGCTCTGTTGCCTCTAGCCGCGTGCGCAGCGCCTGTGGCGCCAGGCCCGACAGCAGTACTAGACCCATGGAAGTGCAATAGGCGGGCAGGCGGCTGCCCACGCCCAGGTTGATCGACATGATCTTGTGCGCCGGGACCCGCACGACGTAGACAATATCGTGACCATCCAGTACCGCAGCGGAACAGGATTGGCGCAATTCCTCGACTAGGTCTTCCATGACTGGCTGCGCGCGTGTCCAGATCGGCAGGGCCGACAGATAGGAAAACCCCAGTTCCAGTACCTTTGGGGTAAGGCGAAACAAACGGCCTTCGGTTTCGACATATTCCAAATGCACCAGAGTCAACAAGATGCGCCGGGCACCGGCGCGGGTCAGGCCAGTCCGGTCGGCCACTTCAGAGAGTGTCTGTTCGGGCGCCGCGCTGCCAAAACTGCGCAACACAGCCAGACCACGTGCGAAGGATTGCACATAGCTGTCCCCCGGGGCTGGGGATACAGCGAACTCGTCGTTGTCGGTAGTGTTCTTGGGCGTGCGTGCGGTATTCATCGGCGCCATTTTACGCATATTTGGCCCGGATCAGCCTTTGCTACGCGGGTTGGCCTATCGCGCCGAGTCGCCATAGGGCATGAAGCTGGCCATCGTCACCTATTTCGCGCCATTGCTGCTGCGTGCTGACGCCAGTCACATCCCTGCCATCATGGGCCGTCTTGATGTGGCCATCCATGACAACCGCTTCTCCAAGTGTGCAGTGGAAACTGCACTCTTCGATGCCTTGGGTCTGTGTACCGGCTTGCCGGTGTCGCAATTGCTGGGCGTGGGCGCGACAGCCTGCCGGTGGCATGGACGCTGGCATCGGGCGATACCGCCAAGGATATCGACGAGGCCGAGCGCATGCTGGCACAGCGCCGCCACAATATCTTCAAGCTCAAGATCGGCCGTCGTGCCGTCGACGCCGACGTGACGCACGTTGCCGTCATCAAGAAGGCGCAGGGCGATCGCGGCGTGGTGCGGGTCGACGTCAACATGGCCTGGAGCGAACTCGAGGCGCAGCGCGGTCTGGCCGGCCTGGTCGATGCGGGCTGCGAACTGGTAGAACAACCGGTGGCCTCGGTTGATGCGCTGGCGCGGCTGAAGGGCCGTTACGCGATTGCCGTGATGGCCGATGAATCACTGACCGGTCCGGTCTCCGCCTTCGAGCTGGCGCGCCAGGCCGGCGCTGATGTGTTCGCCATCAAGATCGAACAATCCGGCGGGCTGCGCGCCGCGCAGCAGGTGGCGGCGATTGCCGACGCTGCCGGCATCGAATTCTACGGCGGCACCATGCTGGAAGGTGCATTTGGGACGATCGCCTCGGCTCATGTGCTTGCCACCTTCCGCGAACTGCAATGGGGTACCGAGTTGTTCGGCCCCTTGCTGCTAACCGAAGAGATTCTGGCTGAGCCGCTACAGTAGACGTGCTTGAAAGACAGATACTTGAATTAGTTTTGAAAGTCTGCAATCAGCCAAGGCTGTGTAAAAACGCCGACAATCGTTACTTCTAGTCGGAAGTAAACGATTTGCAGAGATTCAGGTCACACGAACAATTCATTTCATTTTGTTCGGGGTGCGTCGATGAAACGTTTCATTGAAGGCCTGGATCGCCATCAACGTATCTTGTTGCCCGAACAACTGGACGACTACGTCGCAGAGAGTAACCCGGTTCGGGTATTCCACCCTGAAACCATGCTAGTGCCTGCCATCGCTTGGAATCAACTCGTGATGCCTGTTAGCTAACCCAAGATAAATGATAGGTTTATCCAATCAAAAAGAAGACGCACTATCGATTGGACGAATGTTTCGCAAAAAAGTACAGTTCTCGTCATCTCTGTAAGAACAATTATTTCCATAGAACCATAAGCGACATCCGCAAAGTCAGTCGCTTGAGACGAGCCTTATGAATTCACACACATTCACGGCGCCATCCACTGCGCAACTAGCTGGTGCCATGCGCATTGATAGCCACACCCACATCATGGTTCGTGACTCAGCACTCGTTCCAGGGCGACATTCCGAGCCGAAGCGGGATATCACTGCAGAAGAATTGCTCGCCTTATTCGACAAACACGAAATTACGCATGGCGTACTGACTCAACCCAGTTTCTACGGCACTGACAACTCCCTCATGCTCGAGGCGCTCAAATGCCATCCTGAACGACTGCGTGGCACCGCCATCGTCGCCCCTGAGATTCCGGAGCAAGAGCTCGATGCACTTTACCGTGCCGGCATACGTGGCCTGCGGCTGAATTGGCTGCGTCAAAACGATGTCCCCAATCCAGCCGGCACCGCCTATCAGCGACTGTTTAGCCTTGCGCGCGAGCGCGGTCTGCATATCGAGCTGTATATCGAAGGTCACAAGATGAAACAAGTGCTGCCACCAATCCAGGCAAGCGGTGCCGCAGTCGTGGTCGACCATTTTGGTTCGCCTGAGCCTGAGAGCGGAATTACGGGCGAAGGCTTCAAGGCGGTTCTTGCGGGAATGAGTGCGGGAAACACATGGGTGAAGCTGTCTGCTCCGTACCGATTGGGTGGAGCACCTGCTGCGCCTTACGTCAGAGCGCTGCTGCAGGCTGGCGGTCCTTCGCAACTCATGTGGGGCAGTGACTGGCCATGGGTGTCGCACGAAGGCACCCAGTCCTACGAACGATGCCTGGCCGATTTCGAAAGCTGGATCCCGGACCCGCAGCAAAGAACGGCTATCTGGTGCGACACCCCGCGTCGGCTTTTCGGTTTCTGAATCAGATAACGCGCTAAGCGTCGCCGTAAAAGACGTTCTATACGAATTTCACAAGGAGACAAAAATGGAACAACATGAAGACTCAGCCCGCGCTCAAGCGGAGCGAGCCCTGATCAAGAAGGTCGCTTGGCGCTTCCTGCCAATTCTCATCCTCGGGTACCTGCTGAACTACCTCGACCGCACCAATGTTGGCTTTGCGGCGCTGACGATGAATAAGGATCTGGGGTTGAGTGCGAGCCAGTTCGGCTTCGGTGCTGGCATCTTCTTCCTCGCCTATAGCCTCTTTGAAGTGCCGAGTAACCTCATGCTCTTCCGCATAGGCGCCCGTCTCTGGCTAGCGAGAATCATGATTACCTGGGGCATCTGCTCAGCGGTCATGGCGCTAGTCGTGGGGCCGCATAGCTACTATGCCGCACGCTTGCTTCTTGGGCTCTCCGAAGCTGGTTTCTTTCCTGGCGTAACCTTTTTTCTTTCAAGCTGGTTCCCTGCCCGCTACCGCACCACCATCCTGGCTTGGTTCCTGCTGGCAGTCCCTTTGTCCTCGCTTGTCGGCGGGCCGCTCTCCGGAGGCCTCCTGCTTCTTGATGGCCTCTGGGGCATGAGCGGCTGGAAGTGGATGTTCCTTGTAGAAGGCATGCCTACAGCATTGGTTGGCATCTGGGCGTTTTTCCTTCTGGCAGACAGCCCCGACAAAGCGTCGTGGCTGTCCCCGTCCGAACGGACGATGATGAACGAAATGCTATCCAGTGAGACGCGCGCCAAGCCGCGTAAAGACTTTGCAGCAGCACTTCGTGACCCGCGTGTGCATGTGCTGGCGCTGATTCAGTTTGGCTTTACCGTCGGCTCGTATGGTGTCGGTGTGTGGATGCCGCTGATTCTTAAACAGTTCCTGTCCTCTCCGTTGGAAATCGGATTGGTCTCTGCAATTCCTTATGCCTTTGCCTGTGTCGGGATGCTGCTGTGGGCGAGGCATTCTGACCGCACGGGCAACTCGCTGGGAAACCTGGGTGTGAGCTGTGCGCTGGGTGCCGTCGGCCTTGCATTCTCGGTGTTCGCGCATTCCACGGTTGCCTCCATGATTGGTCTTACGTTGGCGCTGGTCGGCGTCACAGCAGCGCGCGCCATCTTCTGGGCAATACCCGGACGCATCATGACCGGGGTCGGTGCTGCGGCCGGTTTTGCCTACATTAACTGTATCGCCGCGCTTGGTGGATTCGCCGGTCCTTATGTCATCGGCTGGGCCAAGGAAGAAACTGGCAGTTTTGCCGCGGGCTTAGGCGTCATGGGCGCTATCTTGGTAGTGACGGTGCTCCTCGTGTTCCCATTGCGCCACTTTCAACGTCAGGCTGCCATGACGGCTTCGACGTAATAAGGTCATACGTTCATCGACATTTTCACGATAGCATGGACAAGCGCTACGCGGCTCCTTGATATACCTGTCGCAGTCCGCGGTTATCCGCGGACTGCGATTGGCGTCACGCCATCTCCTGCTTCAGCAATCACATTGCGCGCCAAGTCGATGACAACCTGACTTGTTCTACCTTGCGCCTTGGTCCGATATGCTGCATAGATTGTCAGGGGGGAGAATGTTGGCGATGCGCGTAACCGCACGATGTTGCCAGCAGCCAGCTCGCTAGTGACCAGACATACCGGCAACACGCTCACAGCCGCCCCCATACGAACGAGCCGCACCAGCGTGGCCATGTCATTACACGTGTTCAAGGCAGGAAGCGGTATCTTCGCTGCCGCGAACCACTCCCCGATGATGTTGTGAAATGGTGATGATTGCGGCATTGTGACAATACGCCGGTCCAGGAAGTCAAGAGCATTCAATGTGCGCGCCTTTCCGCTGAGTGCCTGATGCGCAAACCACGCAATCTCAAAGGACGCGAGCCCTTCCACGGTGTATCCCGGCCCGATCGGCGCGTCGACCAAAAAAACAATATCCAGCTTCTGAGCGTCCAGTAGTTGGCGCAACGCAGCGCTGTTATTGATAGTGAGTTCGACATGCAACGTCGGGTGACGCTGTTCCAGCGCGGCCAGCAGCGCCGGCAAGCAGCTCAGTGCGAAGGTGTTGGATGCTCCGAGACGCAACGACCCTGTCAATGGGTCGCCAGTGCTCAGGCGCCGCTCCATTTCCTGCAGGACGTCAAATCCTCGTTGCACGTACTGCAAGGCGATTTGCCCCGACTCAGATAATCTGACTCCTCCCTTGCCCCGTACAAACAAATTACATCCAAGCGCGGATTCGAACTCTTTTATGCGCTGAGATATAGACGGTTGCGTGATGCCTAATCGGTCAGCCGCCAAGCGAAACGAGCCGGCCTCGCTGATTGCAAGGAATGCCTCCATCTGTGCAACTGTGTAGTGTTTCATGATGGCGAAAAAATGGCAGAAGCGCCATTCTCCATCACTCTGCGCGGTTGCGCCAGAGCCTGTTGCCACGCCGCCAGATTAGTTTTCCATACATTCCCAAAAAATTTACTTGATTTCAGCGACGCCATTTGGAGGCAGTGAAAGACGGCCCAGATTATCTTTTGCCAGTAGACATGCCCGAAATATTCAAATTGCGGTCGTCTCACAGGTCTCCGTAGCTCATCAACCGAGCACATTCACGAGGAGTTAATCTTATTGAATTTCCCCCTTGCCACGACAATACCTTTGGCCCCGGCATTATCAACTTTCGGCAACGCAAAGTCGACATAGGGAAACGGGGCCCTAGTTGCCTCAAAACGGCGAAGGAAATACATTGATCGCTGGATAGCGCGTATGCCGACGATCTCATTCGAGGCCGAAAATACTTGATCCCGAACGGCAGCAGTCAGCTCCGCGCCGTATGAAAGGTGATCGCGTAGCCATCAGGATCACAAGCGACGAAGAAACGACCGAAGGGGCCGTCGGCGAGTGGGCTGAGGATCGCACCGCCCCTTTTGACAATGAGGTCGTGCAGCGCATCGGCGTCGGGGCACGCGATCCAGAGCACCATGCCCACACCGAGCGGCCCGGCTTCGGGAAGTGAACGCAGCGGCTCTCGCAGCGCCAAGGGGATCGGCTCGGTTTTGAAAATGACCGCTCCGGGAGGACAGTGCGCCGAGGCTTCGAAACCGAAGACTTCGACGTAGAACTTGCGGGATGCAGCAAGGTCGCGCACTTGCAAGGCAATGAAGTCGGGGCCGACTGGGATTGTCATGGTTGTCATGCTAGCTCCTTTCAAGTAATATCAGGGTGCTGATATTAATGTAAGGTGCCTGATATGTCAACGCGGAAAATAGCGCCTCGAAGCGGAGTCGACTGGATTGGCTACAACCTAAAGATCACGCAACATCGTTTGAGGCAACGCCTGGATGCCGAACTCGCGCGGCTTGGCATCACGGCACCGCAGAACGCAGTCCTGCTTGCCGTGGCTGGCAATCCGCGAATCTCGAACGCCGAGCTAGCTCGCGCAGCGTTCGTGACGCCGCAGACCATGCAAGGTATCCTCGTCAATCTCGAACGAAGAGGCCTGATTGTGCGGAGCCCGCACCCGGAGCATGGCCGGGTCATCATGACCGAGTTGACGACGGCCGGTCAAAATGCCGTTACCGACGGCGCGAAAGCTGCCGACGCGGTAGAACGGCAGATGCTCTCCAGGCTGTCAACTGAAGAAGCCCGGCTTCTTTGCGAGTTGCTCAAGCGTTGTGCCGCCGCTCTGGACGAAGAGCCGTCTGACAGCTAGTGAAATGTGTATGGTTAGCATTCTCGCCGTTGTGCGAGAATGACGACAAAACTGGAAAAGTGAGATTGGACGTCAAGCCTGTAGAGACTTATCACTTATTCTTTAGGAAACATATCTGTCAGCCAAGCGCCGTTTCGAGACAAATAGAAAACATGTCCTTGTGTGCTCATTCCCTTGGCATCTCTGAGTAAGGTGATCAAATCTATGAGTCAGGATTGGCGACCAACCATGCTGACAATATGATCGGTGATAACAAAAAGAAAGTTGCAGATGACAAGTTCTTCGCAAAACAAATCAAACAACGAAGACCGGTCAAGTACAACCGATATCGAATTGCGAGACGCCAGTCGACGGGGCGGAGTTGAGATTGCGGACAATCGCGCGTCATCAGCTCTGCACCGAAAAATGCAGGACCTGATAGAGAACAGTCCACGCATCCAGCAAGCTGCGCAACTGAAAGCGAGGATGGACAATAGACCTGACGACAAAACCGGTCTTCCAAACCTGAGCACAGTTGGCATCGATTCTCATCCCAGCAAGAACACAGACCATGTTAAGGATCACCATAACGCTACCCAACCGACACAGCTCAATGTTCAAATCTATCCGCAAGGTCGTGCGAAGCCAGTGCTTCAAACGAAGAGTGGCATAGCGAGAAATGACAATGCGGGCGTGAAGAGCGAGGAAGGTTTTATTGAAGAAAATGCGCTTGCAAAAAGGTCGACAAGAATAGAAAAAAACATCGTTAACATGCCTTCCTTGACTTCGTCATCCGGCAAGATGTACCGAAATAGTAGAAGTGGAAATAACGGGACGACCGTCCAGATGAAAACGACGATAGAACATCATCATGGTACGACGACATATACGAGCGCCTCTGGAGAGCGGAGCGCCTTTGGAACTGTCGGACTTGCTATGGACGCGCATTTGGATCCTGATGATCCAGTCGTCGGATCGAAGCCAGACCCCATCAAAGAAGATGGGGATAGTAAGGACTTGTATGCTCAAGTGAAGAAGGACCATCCAAAAGCCTATGCTCGCGGTCACTTGTTAAATCATGATCTAGGCGGCTATGGGGTGAAAGAAAATTTATATCCGATCACAGCCGGAGCAAATGGACGCCACTCCATGATTGTAGAGCAGTATGTCAAAAGAAACTTAGCAACGGCAAAAGAAATCAACGACAATCCCCAGGGGGTGGATGGCAAGACTAAGTCTGAAAGTAAAGATGCAAGCGACGTTAAAGAGAAGAAAGTTGGTATTTTTTACTCTGTTAAAGTATTAGGGGAGCCAAAGCATTCTCAATTTTCTTGCGTATGGAAATATGAGCAGATCGGTACAAATAAGTTAGATGGAAACAAGTTCGACGACGAAGAAAAGACAGCGCTGATTGAAAGTAAATTGGGAGGGCCTCCTGAACGCCAGTCAGGTTCTGAAAAGGGACGCAAAATAGGCCTGGCTAATTGGTATCACGGTGACAGAAAAGGCTCAGAGGATTTAAATATTAGGAAGCGTGAAAATAAAGTCAGTTTTAAAGGGGATGCGAAACCGGGAACAATCGACCCAGCAGCGCGAGTGACCGAATT
This sequence comes from Herbaspirillum sp. RV1423, assembly GCF_000577615.1. GTDB lineage: Bacteria > Pseudomonadota > Gammaproteobacteria > Burkholderiales > Burkholderiaceae_D > Herbaspirillum. The sequence continues at coordinate 1,271 of NZ_CBXX010000059.1, read as the reverse complement.
AACCCCTGAGCAAAAGGAGGAACAAAGGAGATGGGCAGCTAGTAATATCCGTGAGCCGAGTAAAGCAGATAAAGCGGATAACGCTGCGCAGTTCGTGCTGGCCTTGCTCAACGAGACGCGCGCGAGGGTTATGAATAATCAGAAGCGGCAATTTAAGACTAGAGGGAATACTCCGGTTGACCAACTAAAGGTACCGGAGGAGATGGTAAGGCGGGAGCAAGATGAATTAAATAAGGCCTTAAGAAAAGCAATATTGGCAAAGAAAAAGGAAAAGAATGCACAAGAAAAGGCAGTAAGGCTAGCAACAGCAGACGCAATGGCAAAAAAAGTCGCAGCAGAAGCAAAAGCGGAAGCAGAAAAAGTCGCAGTAGAAGCAGAAGAAGACAAAATCAAAGCCACAGCAACGCAAGAATTCGTAGCAGCAATGGTAGCAAAATCACTTGCAGCAGCAAAGGCAGCAAAAGCAGCAGAAGCAGAAAAAGTAGCAACAGCGGCAACAGAAGCCGCAGCACTAGCAACCACAGCAGCGGCAGACAATGTAGCAGCAGAACTAGAAGCCACAGCAGCAGCTGCTGCAGCGAACGAAGAAGTAACGAGATGCACAGATGCGCTAAATGCAGCCGTAGGACTAGCAAATGACGCCATAAACGAAATACTGGCAGCAGAGGTGGAGGCAAAGGTGGATGCAACGGCAGCGGCCTCTCCTGTAGCGGCATCAATAACATCTTCTTTAAACAGAGCAAGGGCATCGTCGCACACAGCGACGCCGGCGTTCAATGAACGTAATGTCCCTGTTCCTTACACAGCGGTCGCTGTCCACAACGGAAAGCGAAAGGCTACGACAGAAATTATCGCTGTTGTGGACAATGACGAAATAAATGACGGCAATGTCCTTGCACCTCAAACTGTTGCTAAGGAGGAAAAAGAAGATGCGGAAAGCAGCCACAAAACAGCGTACAAAGAAGAGGATGTTGCAGCCGTCGAAGAAGATGAAGACGGAGATGACAAAACAAAAGAAGCAAGAACAAAAATCTAATTTGTAGTAGTTCCGACTTGATCGGACAGTAAGGCCTTGCCAAATGGTGGGGTTACCCGGTTTGATAGAGGTGCGAATCTTTATTAAACCAGCGCGTAAGCGCCAAGGAGTAACCCCATGCGTAGTGTTCCTCAGAATGTGATCAAGCACAAGGTTGGCCTGCTCAATCTTGCTGCAGAACTTGGAAATGTGTCTCGTGCCTGCAAGGTAATGGGATTTTCCCGCGATACGTTTT
>NZ_CBXX010000058.1 GCF_000577615.1 Herbaspirillum sp. RV1423 | reverse complement strand
TTCGGGATTCTTGTAATTGGCTAGCAATCCAGCCAGTAGTTCTTCTGGTACGTCGTGTTTCTTCTTACTCATTGTGGCTCCAGACAAGGCGACAGTTTCCTGCCAATAGTCCGTTTACACAAAATTATGTACAGGCCCCTATTTTCCAGAACAGGTAAGCTACACCATCACCGACAGCGTCGTCCCAGGACTCGACATAGCCTGCGGTGATGATTGAGTTTTTGTCACACCGGAGTACTAGCGAATCCGGCCTGTGCGATTGATACTCTGTTTTTGTGACTATGGCTTTTGTCAGGCTGGTCCAGAAACATATTCGATGTAGCTGCTTGGTAGAAGGTAAAGCTACCTGTGCCTCGCCGAGTAACACATGTGGGTAGTCGTATTCGTCCCTAGGCCACTTCCGGGCGCGCAGATAGCCATCTGGAATCGTTTCAAGAGCACTTTTGTCGTCTACTCGGTAAATGAACTCTGTCACCCAATCAAGCTCCTGCATAAAAAGAACTCATGGGAAGGCGGCGCCGGAATAAGCTCAGGAGTTATGCTGGCTGATAGAGTTTTGTTTTTCATTCTTAGTCAACCTTGGGAAAATTTAAATGCAAGAAAAATTTTTAGGTTTTGCTTGCATTGATTGTTTCGAATTTAAAATGGCCGTGGTAAAAATGATCGTACTTACTCAGTCCTAAAATTTCCGATTGCGTGCGCTACTGTTATCAATTACTCGCTTGGTTTTCCTATTTTTGGCTCAGAAGATCAAATCTGACGAAAAATTCCACGGGTCCTGAACTAACCGAAAAGCATTCGATGAGCTGTGCGGGAAGAGGAATAAAAATCCGGTTCTTTGTGACGATTGTTGTAGTGAGAATCGGCGTCCCCCCAGCTGGTCCCGCAGTCCTATTGCCGCGAAGTTCGATATCGTAGTAGAGACTCTGCGACGAATGTACTAGTCCGAAAAGAAAAACTATTCTCTTGCCTGCCCATGCTACTTGGGTGGTATGTGGCCAAGTAAAAAATTCTCGTTCGAGATTGAAAATCTTATCCGAAAGGGCAAGGAACATTCTATGATTGTTCAGTTGGGGTAAATCATTTTCAACGATTAAGAGGCGCTCCCTTACCTCAGTTTCCATCCGCAGAATCGGTGAGCCGGGAGTTGGAGACGTTGCAGCCTGAACTGGCAACGCTCCCACAACACTATGGACTACGTCATGCAAGACTGAAGCGACCGAAGCAACCGCGTCACTACCGACTCTCTGAGTCTGCCCGGAAGTAATATTCGCCGCTGCAGAGAGAACCGCGGGCAACTCAATTCTGCCAGCAATATAGTCAGCGAGCAGTGGCTCGAGCGCACCACGATCTTCTAGTTCCAGCCGATATAATTCACTACGTCTGGCTAGGGTCTTTTGTAGTGCGTCTAGACCGGCCCTCTGAGATGAGGGGACGAAGGTTTGAATTCGCTCGTAAAGGTGTACACGAATAAAGTCTTTGGCCATCCCTTCTATGACCTCAGGTGACGCTGCAATGACTCCAAGAAGCGCCTTCACAGCACTCCAGCTCCTTGAAATCTTAAGCGTCAGACGGTCCCCACTTGTTTCAGCCACCATGGGAACCCCATGACTTATCTCCACCCATTCGATTGTGATCTCGTCGATCAGATAATCCGTTCTAAGGATCCTTCCAATTGCAAAAGTTAAGTCAACCTCGTGCCATGTCAATTCAGACGGTTCGTAGGTCTTAGAAATTGTTGCGGAATTTGGGACGTGAGGAAGATGCACTACTTCTCTTAGATAACGCTGCTGTAAATCGCGCCTAGGATTGTTCGGACTTACGCGAATTAACGGATTGTCTGCATTAGAGAACATACCAACAATGGTCGCATCTGTCCCCTCAAACCATTGAAGCTGACAATCAGGAAAAGTATCTATCAACCTCCCCAATTCAACACGTTGGTCACCAGGACTGAGCTGCACGGACACTCGATGCGCCCATTCAACCCGATTCAATTGACAAAGATGTTGCTGAAACGGTGTTGAGTTGTCGGCATGGTCCGAATCCTTTATCAGCTCAGTCAAAATAATTTCTAAAGCAGGAAGAATCGGCGTCGCTTCCTGTATGGATTCGCGTGTTAACGCCTCCCGGCCTGCAGTTGGTTGTAAAAAAGGAAGGTCAGCATATCCACCAAGCTGGTAATGACTTGGAAGCGGCAACGGGGCTAGGCCGAACTTTGAGCGTAGACCCATTATCTGCCCGGCACCCTGTCGTAACCAAAGACCTGCTGTCGAGGGCTCGCCATCAATACTAATGTTCTCAACCACGATTCCAAATTGATTGGCGGAGTTGAAAACCTTTACATTAAATTGGAACCTTCCGATGGACACTTGCTTATCGCCAAAAGCTTTCCATTGGTCCCCCATACCCAATTCAATCAATGGCGATTGTTGACTGATATTTTCCTCATTGAATAAAACAGGCACGGGTAGAAACCGAACAAAAGGAGCCAAGTAATTTTTTAAAGCTCCTACGTCTATTTGTTTATCGCCTGGAAGCAGTGCGATCAATTTGGTGCCTACGGGGATTTCGTGGGAGATACTTTCAAGCGTAATACAATCTTGACCTATGGTCAGGTCCGCTTTCGCTGCGCTTGTTCGAAGCCCGACTTCACTGCCGACTGCTCTCGTTTCTACAATGAGGTGTTCACAAACACCAAAATTTGCCATCGCCCCAATACCAAACGTGCCAATTACCCCTGCTGCTTTGGCAGCAGCATTATTTTTTCCAGATGACCCCGCTCTCCAAAAATTCTCACGGAGGACTTGCTCAGACATTCCAATGCCCTGGTCGAATATCTCGATTGAAGTAGGCGTGACCGTTAATCCAATTGTAAAATCCGCCGGCAGCCTCCCTTCACTTTTCGCCCGCATGAGAATCGCATCATAGGCATTCTGAACATTTTCCCTTGCCATTGCATAAGGGGAATCATATATTTGCGAAGAAATTATTTCGAGTACTCTTGAGGTGTCAACTAAGAAAGGAATTTGGGACATTACTTTAATCCTCCGATACGAGTATTCATTTGATCGACCATTTGGCGAACGGCCAAATCTGTAGAATCTGAAACATAATTTGATTGGATTAGAGATCGGAGCTCTGTCTTTTTTCCCTGTTCGTAAAGGGCATTCATGAGTTGTACCATTTCAACCGGCGACTGCGGTGGATTGCAAAATTTCTCCAAGGCGTTCCAATCGCCCGCGCGACTTAGTGCTTCTACTGCGACTACGCGAGAAAATTTATCGTCAGGAAGCGTTCTGGCGAGTTCAAATGCGTTGATATAGTCACCAGTCCTTAAAAGAGAGGCAGCTTCTGATGCCAGTTTAAGTCCAGAGTCTTTTGACGAATCATTTGCTTTTGGAGGAACGACTTGAAAACCAATCGAATCTCCACTGAATTCATGCACATAGGCAGCGCCCCAAACAGGCGCTCCAAAATTACCATTTTTCATTTCTCTAACATGAAGCCTACACTGACCAGTATCGCACTCAATCTTTATCAAATTGTATGCTCGCATTCTGCCAGCGGGTAGCGTATGCGGTCCCCCGCACAACGTGCCCGAACTGATAACAGCAAGAGATCGCTTCCCGTCGACAGTAAATTTTTGTTCAAGGTACTGAGGACGATGTTGGTGCCCATGAATGCCAAATAGGAAACCGCCATCCATCAAGGTCTGTAGAAATTCTGGATCTACGTAGTCGGAATCTCTTGGGCCGCCAGATAAGTTATGGTGCCAAACTGCTACGGCAATACGGCCTTGTTTCGTCAATCTCGATATTTGCATCGTCGCGGCGGCAACCGAGTCGGGGTGAATCCGCCCTGCCCTGTTGTACAAATCATTTTCACTGCAAGATGACAAGCCGACGACAGTAAGGTTTAATGAGGGATAGTCGAATACTTCGCACTGCTTTTCATCCTGAAGGGAAAAGATTCGACTGCCATGATAGAAACTGGAGTAAAACTCCGCAAACGGCTCAAGTCTCTTCGAGTAAATCTCCCTATCAATTATTTCCCGAACTAATAATTCATTCGCATTCCAACGGAAGCGCCCTCCCCGGGCAAGTTCTTGGGCAAGAAATCTCCGCTTACTAGGTTCGTCGGGGATAGCAATTGGAGCAGTCGCTCGAATTACATGAGGATGGCTTACGTCGTGATTGCCTGGGACGATCACGATTTTGGATCGATCACCGCCAAACATAAGGTCGGCCAACAGACTCAGAAATTCGCTTACTTCGGCATACTGACGCTTTAATTCATTAGTGCTCTCTGCGGTATCTTCTTTCACACCTAACACTAAATCACCACTGACGATAGCAAGATCCGGTGCTGAAATTCCAGCGCTCACGTAGCGTTCTCGATCAAGGCGAAGCGATTCCAATAAGGTAGTAGTCGTGAGTCCGCTGTCTGCATCTCGATGTAGATCAGAAATATGGAGGATTGTAGCCATTTATATATGAACCGATTTTTCTTTTGGTTGATCGAGGTTTATACAGAAAAAAAACGGCCAGACCAGTCGTCGATATCCAACCACCTAGCACATTTTACTGAATTAAGGCTTCGTCACGTAGCGTTGAGAACAGTCAGTGAACTTAGACAATCTGAAATTTACGTTAGAGCACTAAAGCGTCTGTCGCAGATGTGACGCAGAGGTAAGCACGAAAATTAAAAGGCCACATCCTGCTGCGATTTCCGCATACAGTTTATGGGAACTGGTAGCTTGTTTCGCGAGCGCACTATCCATTGAGTGCAGTTTGCAAAATTCGTTATACCATCCAATCACCGCGAATACGCAAAGCACAATACATACAGACACAGCAAGCGGAAAAACATATCGATTCTTACCTTCCTGCCATCCCTACCAAGAGATATACAACACCAAGATAAAAAGAAAATTGGGATTGAGTTAAGAGTAATCTTTCTAGATACTTTCATTGCAGATCGCGATCTAAAATTCGCCACTAGTTATCACCTTGAGAGCCTTTATTCAATGATATTTGATGGCCAGCAGATGCAGTTGCATTGCTTCAAAACCGATGGTTTCGATGAACCTCGCTACATTCAAACGAGCCACTTCATCATGTCCATGAACAATGAATACATGCCCTACTTTGTCGCGGGTGATACTGCTGGAGATGGATTACCTTCACGAAGACGATTCGCGACAGTAGTGGCTTGCAGTAGGCTGGCACTGTCAAGAAACACTGCGTCGAGATCAAAAGTGATGATGGCATCATCAGAACTACTCTTAACGGAATAAGGGCCGAAAAGAATATCGTTGCTTCCCTCGACATGAGGCTGAAAATGCGATAACGGATTACGACTGTCATTACGGTTATGCATGACGATCTCAGAACCGTTATCACTGTACATATCGTAAAAGATGACGGGAGAACGTTCGCCATCTATCCATCGTCGTGGAGTCACTAAATCGCCCTTTTTTACAAGTGGAACGTTAAAAAGATAGCGCACCTCGCCTAACGCACTCGATTCTTCGAGACGGTTGAATACTTCATCGTATGTAGGTCGCTTCCCAAGAACACAATCAATATTCACTTGTACGTCAAAAAAAACCACCTTCCCAGCATATGCACGCACATCATAGAGAAAGTTGAGGAGCTTCTTGTTAGCTTGGCTAGTATCAGACGGACAAAAAGTGTACCAACCAGAAATAATAGGCATCGGATTCGATTCAGGGGCAAGCGAGGGTTCTTTAGTCTGCGGTTTCGTTCCTGAAGGAGTTTCTTGCGCTGCGGAAGCAACGTGCGGTGAAACTGGCTGCTGAGGCAAACTGGTCCCGTTCGCTACCAGGCTCCCATGCCATTTTTCCCAGAGCGATGGTAATGAATACCCCGATAACGTGGAAAGGTTACTTGGCAAGCTGGTTACGAAAGTCAAAAGAGCTATGACAGCCAACATTTTCACCCAAATTCGTTGCCACCATGGTCGGGTCGCTCGAATCAGCTTAGTGCAAAAACGTAGGCGACCGCGCACCTGCAGACTCCGGCTTCGAAACTGGAGCCATCGCATCCTGATCCGATCTGACCGATAGGCAGTCAAATCAACGGTGCTGGATGCACGGCAGCAGCGAGCAAAATCAAGTACGGCCTGATTAAGCCACTTACCGATTGCCGCATCCTCTGGGCTATCAAAGACGCCCCAGAGAATAGGTTTTTTCGCCTTTCCGTCGGTTTCATAAAGATAGATGAATGCAGCAACGTGCCCAAACAAGTTATCTTGTGACAGAACAAGCGCCGCGCCACCTTCGACTTGAAGACTACCATCTTGATTTGTCGAGACTGGATGATTTCCAGCGGATAGCTGAACTGTCCGTCTTCCGTCGTCTCGATGGACATACAAATACTCAAAATAATCATGGCGTGCCTCTTCCGCGGCAGCGTGCATGTGTTCTTCAATGACGGGGGCATATTGGGCCCAAGTTCGCAAACGAGTTTGCAAAGTTTTCCGTCCAACAAAAATGCTCATCAAATTCCCAGGCTCGCTGACTTAGCGTTAATTTTTTTATAAAAACTACATTTGATAAACAATATATGGCGCAATTGAATTTGCCGTCAAAAAGTTAGTCCATCTCGATTTGAGATCATATAGCCGCCTACTTCTCCAATCCGAGCGCATCCCAGAAGCCGGATTGAATACAAGGAGCATCTTCGTCCATGCGCTGCATACGTGCCATTAATATCTTCGAATCGGAATTGCCGTCGAAGTTATATTGAGTTCCGGTCTTGGTAATTAGATCTCAATACCTTCTGGGGATCTCTGGGTCACGGACAGCAATATCAATAGCTGGCCCTAACGAGCTTAATGCATCCCCGATACCATAATTCTTGGCTCGGTCGTCAAATGTTCCCATAATCTCCTCTTATTGTCTGACATGAGCTTGTCCTTGGTAATTTTGAACGAGTATCACGTTTCTGAATCAACGTAGCCTTTCCGCAACTTCTCAGACACCAACTTCTCCATCTCACGCTGCGCTCGCTCCGGGGAGTCAAACTGCTTCAAAATAGTCTGCCCGTTTGATCCCAAACGACCGTAGCTGATGCTCACGTCAACGCCCTTCTGCATGGCCCGCCAGAATTTACTCGAGCCGCCTTGTTCGAAAGACAGTGAGCGAGTGCGCTGAACCACGGCTGTCTCTTCATGATGACCGGTAACGGTCACATCTCTCGAGGTTATCTTTACCGTGTTAGTAGCCGGTACCAATGCTACATAGGCAGTTTCGACATCCAGCGCCCGGTCTTTACCGTCGGCTAACATCGCCTCGATGCGTGCCAGTACTGCGTCGCGATCATCAATCCAATCCTTGCCTGGAATATCCAGCACCTTCCAGCCAAAGCTGCCGAGAATGGCGGGCCGGAACACATAGCGCTCCGTCGTGTCTGCGACAGCTTGCGAGGGGTTGTCGAGCAATATCGCCAGTTCGTAGACACCTGTTTTGGCACCGACAATCGCAAGGTCACAACGGAACTGAGACCGCCCGACATTGGTGTGCACCAGGTGACCATGTGCACGTAGCGCATTGGCCAGCGCATCACGAATACTGTCCGGCGATGCCTGCTGCGCGAAAGCGCTGCGCGCTCCTGGGTTGAGTGCCCCCAGGATCGACTGCGCGTGCTCAAAACGACCTGCAGCACTGGACTGTGCAAATTGCAAGAAAGCACGCAATGCAGCCGCGCCATCGTTGTGAATGTTGGTAATGGCTTCGGCTTGAATCGATGACACCACCGCCATACGGTGACGCGCGCGACTGAAAATGACGTTCAGACGTTTTTCGCCGCCGCGTTGGTTGATTGGACCGAAGTTCATCAGCATTTTGCCGTTGTGGCCAGGTCCGTAGCAGATACTCAAAATGATGACGTCGCGTTCATCACCCTGTACGTTTTCCAGGTTTTTAACAAATAGTCCGTTGAATTGATCATCGTCTTCGCGTACGTACTCACGCTCCAGCCGCGCGGCAAAATCGATATCTTCTGCAGCCAACGTATCCAGAGCCGCCTCAATGGCGTTTTGTTGTGCTTCAGAAAACGCCACAATGCCCAGACTGAGCCCTGTCTCACGGCGTAGCATTTCGCGTACCGACAAGGCAATGTAACGAGCTTCCGCCAGGTTGGAGCGGTCGGAGTAGACACCATCCGACAGCTTGTGGAAGCTGATCGGGCTGGCCATCAGAATATCGGCGCCTAGCGCGCCGGCGTCACTCTGATCGGAACGCAAGGCAGGGACTGCCTCAGTTTGATTTTCCAGCAGACGGTCCGGAATGGTAACTAGCCTGCCGTCATAGAACGCTGCATTCGAGAAGCTGATCAGTGCTTCGTGTCGGCTCCGGTAATGCCATGCGAGTAAGGTTGCTGGCAGGTTGCGTGCGGCTTGATTCAGCAGGCTATCGGAGTCGAGATTGATCGCAATGCGTTCTCCGCCCTCTTCCACCAAGATTTCGTCTTCATCGCCATTGCTCGCCGCAGTGAAGAAGCTGGTCGGCGGCAATTGCATTTCATCCCCGACCACAATCACTTGTCGCGCCCTACTTAATGCCGGTACCGCTTCTTCGGTCGGGATCTGGCTGGCCTCGTCAAAAATGACGACGTCGAACAGATCCGGCGACAGCGGCAATGTGTCCGAAACCGATAACGGACTCATCAGCCATATTGGTTTGAGATCGTTGATGACGGCACCTGTCTCACCATCTGCGAGGTCGCGGATGGAACGATAGCGCATACTCTTTCCGAACTCATGTTCCAGTTCGCGGCGGCCTGTTGCGTATCGTTTTTTGAACGATTTACCTTCGGCATCGAGTTGCGTTGCCGAAAGGCTAGCCTTTCGAACGTGATCGATGAAAAGTCGGTGCAGATTAGATTTGATCGCTTGAGCATTGATCGCCAGCAGTTCACGCTGACCGTTGGCCACCGCACGTGCGGCTTGCGCCAAAGCAGCGCCGCCGGAGCGCGCCAGGACAGGATGTTTTCGCTCCAGTTGGCACAGCGCCTCCTCAGCCACTAGCGCTTCCAGAAACTGCGGCGGCGCGTCTACGCCAAACAGAGCTGCCGCATAGCTGGGATCAGCTGCATGCACTGCTCGCAATGACGGCAACAAGTCCGGTAAATCGTCCAGGGATTCGCGTAAATCCCGCAGCAATTCAGCGATGCTTTCCAAACTCTCCGCTCCATTAGGCGCTAGTCCCTGGGTGAAGATCGCAACCAGCTTCGCCAATGCATCATGAGCGCCCGCTTGGGCGCTAGCGATCGTCATTGGATCGCTCGCTGAACGCAAGCGGTCGATCAACAGGCGTGGTCCGTCAGAGGCTTGCAAGCGAGACTCCAGTTCCGCCAAAGCTTGCACGAACGTCTGCATTTTGCTGACACCATATCGACGGCATCCATCTTCGTCGACCTTAGATAGCGCGACATAGGCGGAATGCTCTGCCTGCAGTTGCTGCAGCACTTTACTGTAGCCGGGATGCACTGCATGTTTGGAAAAATCGTATCGTCGCTTGACCTCGCCGCGCAACCGCCACCATGCGGGCTTGAACCATCTGGCAACGGAGTGTTCCATTTGCATTGCCAGTGCCAAAGCTGTTTCAGTATCGTCGGGACGCAATTTGTCGCGCCAGTTAACCGTCGCAGATTGTGCCGTCGCGAATACCTCGGCACATCGCTCCAGCTCGTTGCGTATTTCACTCAAAGCGAACTGAGCTGGCGAGCCGGCATCCAGCAAATCCAGATGTCCTGCCAGTCCGTTGTCGACCAGGCGACGACTGTCGGCAGTAATAGCACAGGCATCCAGTAGCCGCGTAGCGTGCGTGATGACGCTTGCCGGACTTTCCAGCAAGGAATCAAGTTCTGCCAATAGGGCTTCCGCATCCGAGCACAAGCCTTCTATCTTTGCAAACGCCGTCTGCTCATTGACGATAGAAGCGGACAAGCTCGCAAATGGATGCCGCGCCGGGGAATCCAGGCCAAAACGTTCACGCATGCTGCGATGCAGGCGCTGGGTCAATTCGCGATGCTGATCCCAAAGTGAAAGCGTTGGCAATCGCTCTCTTATGGCGGCTCCAGCCTCAGGCGCTTCCGGCAGCTGCGCCAGCCGACGCAGCACACTGCGCACGCTCTCGCCCAGGCTGGCGGGGACATCCGCCATGGCCGTTTCGAAGGCATCGATACGGCGCTGCTGCTCTGCGAGGGCATTCGCCAAGATCGCACGCTGCGTCAACAGGCTGTCGTTCTCGTCTGGACTTGCAATCCATTGTTCATAGCATGACTTGAGATCGGCGATAAACGCCTTTTTGTCTGCCTGAGAATCGTGGATCAGACTGCAAAGTTGCTCCAGTCCGCTCTGCTTCAGGCGATGGAACACCACATCAAGCGCAGCACGCTTTTCGCACACGAAGAGCACTCGTTTTCCTCGGCCCGCGTAGTCTGCGATCAAATTGGTGATCGTTTGGGATTTTCCAGTGCCTGGAGGACCTTGAATGATGAAGCTGCGTTGGGTGTGCGCCAGCCCGACCGCCGCGTTCTGAGTGGCATCGGACGCCACTACGTTCCACTGTTCCTGCGGCTTGAGCTTGTCCGGAGTACTGGTATCCAGATCGCGTGGCTCGATCGAGAACACGCGGTCGAAAGCTGGATTGGCCCCGGATTCATCGAGAAGTTGCGCATAGTCTCGCACTAGCGACATCTTCTTGTAGTTGAAATTGGCCAGCGTAACTTGCGTGAGATCCAGATCCCAGGCATAACGGTGCCCTTCGGATTCCTCCAGCATGAACCCGACGCGTTCGCCCTGCTCGTCCGCCGGCGCCACATCGGCTACATCCGCCATATGCGGCTGGCGCAAACCGGCTCCGGCTTCGAACCGCTGCGGTAGCTCGCTCGGTCGCACCCAATGTTCAAACAACGCCCGGCCGAGTGGCCTGTAATCTTCACTGGAATAGCTATAGGGAGGCAGCCAACCTTTGGCCGTACTACGCGCTCGCCCTGCTGTCGTTCGTCGTCGTTGATATTGCTGCATACGCTGCATGGCCTTTTGTCTGACCATACGAATCGATGCTTTTTCTATCAACCGCAACTCAACCGCGGGTTCGGAACGATGAATCTTGGCCAGCAAATCGCCATGGATTTGCGTCAGCGAAGTCTTGCTCAGATCGACCGTCTCGGGCAAGTCTATGTCATAGAGTTGCGCCAGATAATGTCGCAGTACCGGATTAAATTCAGCTTCTCCGGACGAACACTGGATGACGTACTGGTCACGCACGCCCTTGCGTTTGACCAGCTCCACTGGCAACCATAGCAATGGCGTGACAATACGCTCATCTGGCGCTTCCTTGAGGTTATGCCAACGCAGAAACGCAAGCACCAGTCGCAGATTGCTGAATCCGAACTCGGCCCGGTCGTGACGGGTTTCTGAAATCAGTTTGTCCAGGGTCGCAGGCAAATACGGCTGATCGTCGAACCGCAACCAGTTCTGCAAAGAGACCGTCTTACCAGCAACCAGCTGTTCTGCGAACGGACCACCCCAAGTACAGATATGCTCAGCCTTCACGCTTTCGATCTGCAGCATCAGCGGCACGCTGGCAACGGTCAGATTGACATTGGCGCTGGTTGGCCGGAAATACAGCAGACGATTGCGACGCGATAAATCGAACAGACGGTCGCGCAGATGCGTCAGCACGGCAACCCGGCGCGACGTGGCTCCCGACGCACCGGCCAGCGCACGATCAACATCCAATAGCGCAGGCTGATCGCGCCAGGTGCGCAGGCGCGTTGCCAGTGCCGAGACGTCGGTAGCTCGCTCGTGGCGATTGATCTCAGTCATTTCGACAATGACGCTGGCGATAATGGGCGACAGTCGCTCGTGCAGGCGGAACAGATTATGGCGGTTGGCAACAAACTCACGCAGATCATCCGGGTCTGAAAAATCCAGCCCACATGCCAAGCCTGCCAATACCATGCCAAGCAGAAAAATATCGCCGATCTCGTCGTGATGCCCGACGCGCAGTTCCCAACTGGCGGGGCCGCTGAGATAGACCGGCCGCTCTACCAGAACGCTTTCGTCCTCTAACAACACAAGGTCGCTCTGTGAGCGCATGCCATCGGCGCCGTGTTCGCGTTGCAAGACACCGACAATGTTCAGACCAGATGAGGAATGCGGTTGCAAACGATGAATGGTCTCGATGTCCATCGCAGGCGCCTGTCCATCCGGCTGCCGCAAACAAAGCGTGCCGTCCTTGCTCACCAAAATGCTGTCGCAGTCCAGCGAAGCGACTTTACCTTGCGCATGGACAGCAGCCACTTGTTGAAAAAGCGGCAATGCCAGCACCAGCAAGTCATCATTCGAAAGCAAGTCACCCGCTTGGGCCTTGATTAGTTCGCGCAACGTGTGAGGTGCCGCACTTGTATTAAGAATCTCGCTCATGCCGAGATCTCCTTGGCCAATTGGCGCTTGTAGCGATCCAACTCGCGCTTGCCAAAACCGGCGTCACGGCGCAGATTCTGCTGCAGCCGCTCAAGGCTTCCCAACTCTTGAGCGATGCGACCGGCGCGCAGCAGAGCGACGTCTTGCTGGTCGGCGTCGGCCAGTGCAAGATCGAGCATGAGAGCATTGAGATAGTCCCTAATGCTGTCATCCGCATGCTCCGCAGAAAATGCCTGCGGTCCGACCGTGGGCTCGTCCGTGCTCCAGTCAGGGAACATCATTCGAATTTGAGCAAGCACGGCGTCGCTGGCCAGCCCCGAGTCTGTCAGATAGTGGGACAAGAAACCACGCGTCAGCTGCTGCAGGCGGATCTGCCCAGGCAAGTCCAGACTTTCCAGCGTCAATGGACCATGCAAACGAAGCTCAAGCCAGCGTCCCAAGTCTGCACTTCCGTTCCACCATAAGTCCAACGCACGAGCGCGGATGAAGACTTCCGGATGACTGCGTGCATCGCTGGCTGCCGCCTCATTGGATTCGATTTCTTCGACTTGGCGGAGATAAGCTGCGGCATCGACTGTGCTGATCCCAGTTGTCACTTTCACCAATGTTGAAATTGCAGGTGCAACGGCACCACATGCAACGGCTCCGCCCCGATCAGCGAAGAGCTCGGTATACAACCTGTAGCGTCGGTAAGTCTCCGAGAGACTGGCCGCTGAGCCAGGAGCCGCCACTGCGTCTGCCAGAATGCGTTCGGCCACAAGAAAACTGCCGTCATCGTGCGACCAAAGAAGATAGTGCGCCAACTCATGACCGAACACCGCCAGTAATTCATCCTTGGACAGACGCTCCAGCAATGCCCCTTGCGCGATGATGTGTACCTCACCGGGCACGTAATACAGTGTGGCGTTCATCTCTTGCCCGGATGCCTGGTAGAGGGTGGCCGGAACATTAATGCCCAGTCGATCCATTGCTGTATTCAATACAGCATGCACATCACCATGGGCCTGCGGATCGATGCGATAAGTGTCGCGCAGCAGCGCGGCGCGCAATGAATCCAGTTGCTCTGACCGGCTGGTGCGTGAGGACGCCCATTGCCAGACTTCCGGTTCATTTTGGCGAAGGTAGGTTGCAACAGTTACGTGATAATCGAGCGGTGTCAGCGCACCGCGATCCTGCTGAGACGGATTCATGCAACCCCAATATTTTGTATTTTGCCGATGATTCTACAAGGAAAAACATGGGAGTAGCAGGATGTACTGTGGAATGAACGGGGGATAACGCTCGCCACAATACAACCTATTAAGTATCTTTTGGTTGCCGTGGTGTGGCGTCAGCAAAGTTACTTTACTTTTCGCGATCGCCATTGTTAAAACACTTTAACTCCAAAGGATCGAACGCGATGCAAAGTCCGTTTGTAGATTTGCATCGAAAACTGATAATCATCTAGCCGTCCTCCCTCGGCAAGCGCCGAGCGTAAAGTCATGGTGCGAACCTCACTTTATCCAGAAGAACGGCGATGTTATTTTGTGGCATAGCCCTTATTGGAAGTCTCTGCTGCTTCCAACATCTCCAAAAACATATCAGCGTCTTTTTGTATGCTTCCAGAGTAGCGATCTAGGTTTGAAAGATCTACTACCAGTTGCTCAATTGCAGTGGCCTCATCGACCGAAAGGTTCTGTTTCGCTATCGCACTTAGCGCAACTGCTTTGGCTTTGTGATTTCCGTCTCGCTGCGCCACCTTTGACAAGACAAAGGCTAACTTCATGTTGCGCGGGACACCCTGTCCTTCATAGTACAACTGGGCCAACGCTAGTTGTGCATCTTTATCGCTCATGGCGGCTGCTTTCTTAAAGTATTGAGCAGCTTTCAAAAAACTCCGCTCACCTATATAGATTTTTGCAAGCCCCTTGTACGCATCTGATTTCCAATAGTTATCGGGGATCGCCAATGCCTTTTCATACCAAGTTATCGCAAGCCTGGTATCGCGATTTACACCCATGCCATCGGCCAGCATTGCCGCAACTTTTCCCTGGGCGAATGCACCACCTCTATTTGCTGCCTTCTCATAAGATTCAAATGCCTTTGAAAAATCTTGTGCAACTCCTTCCCCTCGAAAGTAGCGACCACCTTTACGTGTCAACGCATCCACATTGCCTTGCATTTCCGCAAGCTCAAATAGAGCATTTGCCTTTTGTGCATCGACTGGTACGCCCTTTCCATCTTCCAGCATTGATCCCAATACATACTGGGCCTGCGAATTATTCTGTTCAATTAACGGCTCTAGAAGCTTGAGCGCTAAAGGGAAGTTTTCATCGTCGTAGTTGTGCACAAAGTGCTCCGCGACCTCTACAGGAGATATTGCGTAAACATCGCCACGCTTCGTCGCGGCAAGATCAAGTAGCTCCAACTGATTGTGATTGCCAACGCTAGCACTAAGCAGCTGACTCGCAAGCTTAGAGGCTACCGCGATCTCATACGGGCTTAGCTTCAACTTAAGCACTTGCACAAAAGCAACTGCGGGGTTGTCTGCACGCGGCATACCAAGCTTGAATTCGTCTGGATGTTTAGAAGCAGAGAGCCTTGCCAGTGAAAGTGCGATAACTGTATTCTTCTCGACTCCGGAGCCTTCTTCGTACATTTGCGCAAGTGCAAAAAGATTTTCGCCAACAGCACCAACTGACTTGCGCAGCCAGTAATGTGCTTTGACGAAATCTTGAGGAACACCTAGGCCATCTTTGTACATGACACCAAGCTTGCCCTCGACACCAAGCTTGCCTTGTGCACCCAGACCAGAAAAGAGTTCGAATGCCTTTTTGTAGTCTTTATCGACACCCACTCCCTCTAGATACAAATTGGCCATATAGTCTCGTCCAATTGGATCACCTAGCGATGCTGCCCTTTGAAACCAATACGCGGCGAGCTTAGGATCACGGGCAACCTGCTGCTCACCATAGAGATAAAGACTCCCAATTTTTACTATTGAGGCGACATCGCCTGCCTCGGCATCGACAATTCGCGCTTTAACGGCATTGGGCAAATTTGGATGTTTTTCATTGAATAGAACTGCTTTCGAAGTGGCTCGATCCAAAGTCGCAAGAAAATTGTTGGGCTTTCGCAGGTCTTCTGCCAACTTCAAAATTGCATCTATGGTCATGGCCCCAAAACCACCATCGGCCCGAAGTTGTTCCTTCGATAACAATCCCGAGGTTATATAGAGTGCTTGAGAAATGACTACGCTTTGAGGGACACCAAGACCATCGGCATATTTACTTGCCAGCAAAAAGTAACTCTTGGAATTTGAACGCTCAGCAAGAACGCGAAGCCATTTGATCGACTCTTGTTGGTTTTTTGGGGCGGTTTCGCCCTTTTCATAAAGAACAGCAAGAATGAGCATGGCATCTTCATTGCCAGCATTCGCAGCCATTTGAAATAGGCTAAATGCCTCTGTCTTACTTTGTGGGTCACCCTGTCCTGAATTAAGCACTCTTGCGAGCAGAACCTGAGCCTCAGTAGAACCTTGCTTAGCTAGCGGTCGCAGCTCGATAGTGGCTGTATTGAAGTCGTTTCGCTTTATTGCATCCAGCGCCTCTGGCATACCTGCTTGTGCGGCTATGGCGTATGCGGCGAAGAGTGCCGCAATAGGACGTACTTTCGGAATCATCTATGCATGTCCTTTTGCGAGAGGCTGGCCGCTGAACTGGGAGCCACCACTGCGGCAGCCAGAATGCGTTCGGCTATAAGAAAACTGCCGTCATCGCGCGACCAAAGAAGATAGTGCGTCAACTCATGACCGAACACCGCCAGTAATTCATCCTTGGACAGACGCTCGAGCAATGCCCCTTGCACGATGATGTGGACCTCACCAGGCACGTAATACAGGGTGGCGTTCATCTCTTGCCCAGATGCCTGGTAGAGGGTCGCCGGAACATTGATACCCAGTCGATCCATTGCTGTATTCAATATGGCATGCACATCGCCATGGGCCTGCGGATCGATGCGATAAGTGTCGCGCAGCAGTGCGGCGCGCAATGAATCCAGTTGCTCAGATCGGCTGGTGCGTGAGGAGTCCCATTGCCAGACTTCCGGTTCATTGTAGCGAGGGTAGTTTGCAACAGTTACGTGATAATCGAGCGGCGTCAGCGCACCGCGATCCTGCTGAGACGGATTCATGCAACCCCAATATTTTGTATTTTGCCGATGATTCTACAAGGAAAAATATGTGAGTAGCAGGACTTGCTGTGGAATGAAGGGGTTCCTTTGATTCCCGTGTACTCTACGACGGTAGTCGCCCCCAGTATTCATGCGGGTTACAGCGGTGCTCACCGTAATATTTCCTTTTAAATCAGCTACTTGCTGATTGCCATTTTCGCCGGGTATGATGGAGCG
>NZ_CBXX010000057.1 GCF_000577615.1 Herbaspirillum sp. RV1423 | reverse complement strand
GGTGGGGAAAGCCCTGCCCTCACGGGCAGGGTGGGGATGGGTGGGGTCCAAGGCAGCGAGGTAACGGGCCGCAGTTTCTAGCCCGTTCCGTCGTTTATCCCCAAGCAAGCCCCCCTCACCCTTCAGGGGGGGGCTGAATTGGGGATTGAGGAACGGGTGACCGCGGCCCGTGCTGCCCACGTGCTGTTAGGCGCCAGGTGCGCCGGGTTCATAGCGAAGCGGCGGCTCAAGGGCCGTGACAGCGGGGTTTGCTGGCACTGCCCTTGATGTCACCTGGCGACTCCGGGACGGGCCGCGGCCGGCTTCACAGCGCAAGCGGCGGCTCAAGGGGCGTGCCAGCGAGGTTGCTGGCGCGACGCTTGAAAGCGGGTCGTTCTCACTTCAAGGTCGTTGAGGCGCACGACCTCGATTGTGCTTCAACGATCAGGCCATACGGGTGACGGTGTGTGCGGATCCGTAGTGCTGGCTCTTCCACGTGTCGCCGACTGCCAGTGCCCCGATCGCCGCAATGTCGTCCGTGGTGTAGCTGCGCTTGACGGAGAAAAAGCGCGCGCTCACCTGGCGCGTGCCGGAATTGTAAAAATCATTGCTCCAGTAAGCTCGAAATCTTTTGGGCTTTATCTTCATGGCATGTGCCTGTCGTGTTTGGACTTTCGCGCGCGAAAGTCCGGGTTAATTGCCGAACCCTCAGGGGCCGGAGCATTCGGGACTTATTCAAACAATGTGGTCTGCCTCGTATCTACGAAGCGCGCCTTCGTCGGCCGGCCCTTTCCCGATGGCTCCGCAGGTGCAGCGCGCTCCAGTACGGGCAATTGGACGGCCGGCGTCTCGCCGCTGGTGGGCGCGTGAGTGACCGCACGCCGTCTTGCCAGTAGGCCGCGCCATCCACCAAGCACATGCGCTGCCGTATACCACTGCGCATCCGTGCCCTTGGGCCAAAGCGAGTTGCCGTGAATGACCACGGCCGGCACGTGCAGCAGCGTCAGCTGGATATAAGTCATGTGCACGGCGGTTTCGTCCAAGTCCTGCGCCGTGACGTGCAGGCAGCGCTGGTAGTTCAGGCCCTTGTTGCGGATGCAGTTTGCGAGGGCGATGACCATCGCCCCCGCTCCGGAAGCAGGTTCGTTCGCCGTGAAATAGCCGTGCTCTTCCACCAGGGCAGCCACGTCCCCGCAGCCCAGCTCGGCCATCAAATAGGCCACTTCGTATGGCGTGAAATACTGTCCTTTCCAGTGGTCGCCCAACTCCAGCGCCATGAACAGCTGCCCAAGGCAATCGTGGAACCCGGCCTCGAGCGACTGGACGATGTGGCCCAGCATCTGGGGAAAGCGGTCGACTTCGGCTCGCTCGTAGCGGCCAATGAGATGCATGTAGCGCGCCTCGCGTTTTTCGGCTTGCGCGAAGTCGACCGCATTACTGAGCGAAATCGCCGCCATTTCACAGAAGTCGCGAAAGACTTCATGCTTGCGATGACGCCGCGCGTTCGCTTCGATCAATTTAACGAAGGCTTTTTGGTGCTCGTCCAAACCATTGATGGTGCGTTTGCTCATGTTGTTCGAGAAGTAGACGGAGAACCAGGAATTGATCCTCTCGCTCGAACTCTCTCGCTCCCGCCCTGGGGCGGGCGGGGGGTGGGGAAAGCCCTGCCCTCACGGGCAGGGTGGGGATGGGTGGGGTCCAAGGCAGCGAGGTAACGGGCCGCAGTTTCTAGCCCGTTCCGTCGTTTATCCCCAAGCAAGCCCCCCTCACCCTTCAGGGGGGGCTGAATTGGGGATTGAGGAACGGGTGACCGCGGCCCGTGCTGCCCACGTGCTGTTAGGCGCCAGGTGCGCCGGGTTCATAGCGAAGCGGCGGCTCAAGGGCCGTGACAGCGGGTTTGCTGGCACTGCCCTTGATGTCACCTGGCGACTTCGGGACGGGCCGCGGCCGGCTTCACAGCGCAAGCGGCGGCTCAAGGGGCGTGCCAGCGAGGTTGCTGGCGCGACGCTTGAAAGCGGGGCGGCCCCAATTGGTTGGGAGCCGTCCTTCCTTGTGCTCTGCCTGCCGTTTAGGCAACCGGTCCCCTCCCCTATGGGAAAACCCAGCTTTGGCCCGGTTATCCACACCTTAACGCACAGAAAATGTGGACAAGAACGCTCCCCTCGCCGGCTACATCGGGACATCGTAATATAGGGCAGCCGATGGCAACGCCATGCTGGCGCCACTACCTTCAGGCCGGCAGGCGCGACAAGAACGCGACTACCGCATCGCGCACCGTCTCGGCTTGTTCTTCATGCGGGACGTGGCGGCACCCTTCCAGCGTCAACAATTCGGCGCGCGGAACCCGGCGCTGCAATTCGGCTAGCTGTTCCAGGGTGCCGTATTGGTCTAGCGTGCCCTGAATGGCGAGTGTCGGGCAGCGGATCGCCGCGAGCGTGTCGCTGATGCTCCACCCTTGAAACGCAGGCGCGAGCCAGCAGCCGCTCCAGCCCATGAACACCTGATCCGGGTCGTCGTGCAATTGCTCCAGCTTGGCGCGCAGCCGGCCGTCGTGCCATCCCTGCCGCAGCTGTTCGATTTTTGCGCGCGCAATGGGTTCGGCGAACAGGTGTGGCGCCAGCACGATGACGGCAGCGGCGGCCTGCGGGAAGGCAGCAGCGTACTGCAACGCGATGGTGGCGCCGTCGCTGTGGCCGAACAGGATCGGCGCCTCGCGCGCCGGATCGATGGCGAGCGCATGCAACAACGCCGGCAAGTGTTCGCGCGCCTCGATGCCGAGGTAATCGGACGGCCACGCCTGGCCAGGAGGACGGCGCTGCGAGCGGCCGTAGCCGTAGCGCGAAAATACGAGGCCCCGGCAACCGGCAGCGGCGCACAGCGTGCGCGGCCAGTCGCCCCAGCCTGCCAGCGCACCGAGGCCTTCGTGCAGGAAGACGATCAGGCGCGCGCCAGAGCCGATCAGCTCGGCTTCGAGCTCGATCGGCCCGCCGGCCGCGTCGATAAGCACGCGTTGCAACATCCTGCGTCCGCTCAGCTGCCGATGAAGTTGGCCTTGCGCTTCTGGTGGAACGCTTCGACACCCTCGCGGAAGTCGTCCGACCCGCGCAGGCGGCTGTAGCAATGGCCTTCGAGCTCGATGGCGATCGCCAGGGTCGAGTCTTCGGTGTCGTTGAGCAGCTTCTTGGCGGTGCGCTGGGCAATCGGCGAAAACACCCGCAGCTCCTCCGCCAGCGCATCGGTGGCGCGTTCGAGTTCGGCATCGGGCACGCATTCGGTGGCGATGCCCCAGTCGTATGCCTGCTGGCCGGGAATGCGGCGCGAGCGCATGACCACATCCTTGGTGCGCGTGATGCCGACCATTTTCTGCAGCCGCGCCGAGCCGCCCGAACCGGGAATCTGTCCCAGCTTCTGCTCGGGCAGTGCATAGCGCGCCGTTTCGGAGACGATGCGGAAGTCGCATGCCAGCGAAATCTCGAAGCCGACGCCGAAGCAGAAGCCGCGATTGGCGGCGATCACCGGCTTGCTGCAACGCGCCGGCGCGGCGATGTTCCAGGCAAGCTTCGAAACGTGCTCCGGCGTGGCGTCGAGGAAGCCGCGGATGTCGCCGCCGCTGGAGAAGTGCTCGCCGACGGCGCGCAGCACGATCACGCGCACCGCCGGATTCTCGTCGAGCGACTCGAACACCAGGCGCAGCTGATCGCGCTGCGCCATCGAGATGATGTTGAACGGCGGACGGTCAAGCACGATGTCGGCGCGCTCGCGCTCGGCATCGATGATGACCGAAAAGCCGTCGAGGTGTTCAAGCAGGGAGTGCGCAGGGTGGGAAAGCTGGGTCATGGTGGATCCTTTTTGTGAATGCGATTGATTGTTAGTTGGATGGGGCAATGGAATGCGCCGGCGCGACCGACTGCCCGGCTTCGGGCTCGTACTCGTTGGCCACGAGTTTGCGGCGCAACAGCTTGCCGACCGGCGAGCGCGGCACCTCGACCACGAACACAAAGGAGCGCGGCCGCTTGAAATTGGCCAGGCCGGAGGCGCGGCAATGGGCGTCAAGTTCGGCCTCGGTGACCGCCGAGCGGCGCTTGATGAAGGCGGTCACGCATTGGCCCCAGCGCGCGTCCGCCAGGCCAACCACCGCCACTTCGTCGACCGCCGGGTGCAAGGACAGCAGGCTCTCGATTTCCACCGGCGAGATGTTTTCGCCACCGCTGATGATCATGTCATCGGTGCGGCCCGACACGAACAGGTCGCCGTCCTTGTCGACGTAGCCGGTGTCGCCGGTGAAGTACCAGCCGCCGCGCAGCGATTTGGCGTCGGCGTCAGGGCGCTTCCAGTAGCCTTCGAACGACTCGTCGCCGGCCAGGTCGGCGATGATCTCGCCCTCCTCGTAGCGCGCCGCCGGCAGCTCCGGGTCGCCGCCGTCGAGGCGCACCACCCGGATGCGCTGGTTGATGCCGCCCCGGCCGGCGCTGCCGGGCTTTTTCACCGCGTCCGAGTCGATGCTGAAGGTATAGACTTCGGACGAACCGTAGTGGTTCACGAACAGCTCGGGGTTAAACAGCGTATGGAGCTTCTTTAACAGCGCTTCGTTCATCGAGGCGCCGGCGAAACCGAGCTTGCGTACCGACGACAAGTCGGTGGCGGCGCAATCCGGATGCGCCACGACGTCGTGGTACAAGGTCGGCACCAGGTACAGGTTGGTGATGCGCTCGGCCTCGATTGCCGCCAGCACCGCCGGCGGGTCGAACTTCGGCACGCACACGAAGCAGCCATCGACCAGCGCCATCGCCAGCAGCGAGCGCACGCCCATCGTGTGATACAGCGGCATCACGCCGAGCGTGCGTTCGCCGCGCCCGTACAGGTTCTGGGCGACGTGGGCCAGCGCGGCGGCGCGCTCATGGCGGTGGCGACGCGGCACCCCTTTCGGCTTGCCGGTGGTGCCAGAGGTGTACAGCATCAGCGACCAGTCGTCGCAGCCGGCGCCCAGCAGCTGCGCCGGCGCGGCCGCTTGCAGCAGCTGCTCGAACGACAGCGTGGCGCCGGCGGCCGGATCGACCGTGCCGACCGCGATGCGCGGCAAGGACTGCGCGACGGACGACTGCGCCACGGCGTCCGCCGAGACGTCCTGGAACACGATCGCGCGCGCCTCGGCGTCGCTGGCGCAATAGTCGATTTCATCAGGCTTGGCGCGCCAGTTGAGCGGCGTGACGATCACGCCGGCGAACTGGCAGGCCCAATGCAGGGTTGCCATCTCCCAGCGGTTCTGCAGCAGCACGACCAGGTGGTCGCCGCGCCGCAGGCCGATCGCCTGCAGGCCGCCGGCCACCGCCCTCACTTTTTCGAACCATCCGGCATAGCTCAGGCGCAGGTCGCCATCGACCAGCGCGAGCTGGTCCGGACTGCGTTCCACCGATGCCAGGAAACTGCGGCCAAGATCAAGCATGTTCGCTCCTTTCCATGCGCTGCGCTGCAACCTCCAGCACGGCATTGACGATATTGGTGTAGCCGGTACAGCGGCACAGGTGGCCGGACAGCATCTCGCGCACCTGCTGTTCGGTAGGATCCGGCACCTGTTCGAGGAAGTGGCTGCTCGACATCAGGATGCCGGCCGTGCAGAAGCCGCACTGCAGCGCATGGTGGCGCTTGAACGCCTGTTGCAGGTCGCCCAGCTCGCTGTCGGCGCCGCAGTTCAGGCCCTCGACGGTATCGACCTTGCGGCCGTCGGCCTGCACCGCCAGCTGCATGCACGAGCGCTGCGCCACGCCATCGACGCGCACGGTGCAGGCGCCGCAGATGCCATGTTCGCAGCCGACGTGGGTGCCGGTCGCGCCCAGTTCGTGGCGCAGGAAGTCCGACAGCAGCATGCGCGCTTCGGCCGGGGCGCTGCGCTGTACCCCGTTCAGGGTCAGCGTGATGGGATACGCCGTGTGTTTTTCGTAGAGTTTCATACGCTTGCCTTTGCTGTTGCAGTTGCTATTAATTCGCGCCCCAGACGGCGCACCAGGTGACGCCGGTACTCGGCGCTGGCGTGGCCGTCGCTTTGGGCCTCGAGCTCCCACGCAAAATCGTTGATCGCGCCCTCCAGGTCGGCGCCGGCCAGGCGCGGCCAGCGCTTGCGTTGCGGCCGGTCGGCGACGCCGCCCACCGTCAGCTCGATCGCGCCATCGGTCACCACCGCCGCCAGCGCGGCGATGGCGAAGTCGCCGTGGCGCATCGACACCTCCTCGAAGGCGTAGCGGGCGCCCTGCTCGCGCAGCGGGAAGCGCACTTCCTCGACGATCTCGCCGGGCTTGACGGCCGTGACCAGCATGCCTTGAAAAAACTGGTCGGCCTTCAGCACGCGCCGCCCCGCCTTCGAGCGCAGCACCACCTCCCCTTGCAGCGCGGTCAGGCACAAGGGCAGCTCGGCGCTCGGGTCGGCATGGGCGACCGAGCCGCACACGGTGCCGCGGTTGCGGATCTGGAAATGCGAGATATACGGGAACACCAGGTCCAGCAGCGGCACCTCGGCCGCCAGGGTGGCGCGGTTCTCGACGCTGGCCTGGGTCGCGGCGGCGCCGATCACCAGCTGGCCCTTGTCGACGCGGACGTAGTCGAGGTCGCGGCAGCGCGAAATATCGACCAGCATCGCCGGCTGCGCCAGGCGGATGTTAAGCATCGCCATCAGCGACTGGCCGCCGGCGAGAATTTTCGCTTCCTCGCCGTGCCGGGCCAGCAGGCTGACGGTTTCCTCGGCGCTGTCGGCGCGGATGTAATCGAATGCGGATGGCTTCATTTCGCGACTCCCAATGCATGCAGCAGGCGCTGCCACCACGAACGCGGTGGCGCGGCGCCGGCGCCGCCGGCCTGGCGGCCAAGTTGTTCGAACAGCTGGCGCAACACGATCTTGGCGGCGCCTTCGAGCATGCGCCCGCCGACCGCCGCCACCTTGCCGCTGACCGCGGCGCTGTAGTCGTACGACAGGCGCGTGCCGCTGCCCGACGCTTCGAGGCGGATCTGGCCGGCGCCCTCGGCCGAACCGAGCGAGCTGACGCCCTTGCCGCCAAGCGAAAGCGCGTGCGGCGGATCGAGGTCGGACAGGCGAATTTCGGCCGCATAGCGCGCCTTGACCAGTCCGATGCCGATGGTGACGTCGGCGCGGTAGTGGTTCGGCCCGACCTGTTCGAGCGCATGGCAGCCGGGAATCACCTTGACCAGCGCGTCCGGATCGAGCAGCACGGCGTACACCTGCTCCGGCGTGGCCGGCAACTCGACCGAGCCGGACATCGCCAGCGCATGGCCGCCCTGCGGCGCCTTGAGCGCCGGCGCAGCGCGCGGCTTGCTCGGCGCCGGATCGGTGAACTTGAGCAGGCCGTGCAGGCGCGACGGCGTCAGCGGCAGGCGCAGGTCGGCCACGCCGATGGCGTCGGCCACCGCATTGGCGATGCACACCGGGGTGCTCATGTTGTTGCCCTCGCCCAGCCCTTTGGCGCCCAGCGGCGTGAACGGCGACAGCGTTTCGATGTGCAGGATGACCGGCTCGGGCACTTCGCAGGCGGTCGGCACCAGGTAATCGGCGAAGGTACCGGACTGGAAGCTGCCGTCGCTGCCGTAGGCGAATTCTTCCATCAGCGCGGCGCCCAGGCCTTGCGCGAAGGCGCCGCGGATCTGGCCGTCGGCCAGTGCCGGATTGAGGATGCGGCCGGCGTCGTGCGAGGTGACGTAGCGGTCGATGCGCACCTTGCCGGTGGCCGTGTCGACTTCCACGGCGCAGATGTCGAACACGAAGCCGTAGGCGCCGGAACTGTTGATGACGTCGTTCTCGTCGGGCGCCTGCAACTGCTCCGGGGTCCAGAACACGGTCTCGCGCACGCCCGGCGCCATGCCGTCCGGCAGGCTGGCCGGCGACCAGTGCGCGCCGCCGGCCACGCGGTGGAACGGCAGCTTGCGCTCCGGATTGTCGCGCGCGAAAATCTTGCTGCCGGCGAACACCAGCTGGTCGGGCGTCACGCCCAGCAGCGGCGCGGCGATCAGCGCCAGCTTGGCGCGCACCTTGAGCGCGGCGAGGTGGACGGTGCCGGCCACGGCGCCGGCGAAGCGGCTCGAATAATTGCCGGCGGCGATGGACCAGCCGTCCTTTTGCGTATCCAGCTCGGCGTTGACCATGATGGCGGACGGCTCCAGGCCCAGCACGTCGGCCACCACCTGGCCGACCACGGTGCGGTGGCCCTGCCCTTGCGGCACCGAATCGATCATCACGCTGACGCTGCCGAGCGCGTCGACCGCGACGGTGGCGCTGGTATTGGCGCCGTTCTTCGGTCCCGCCTTGGCGCGCTCGTCCGCGGTCAGCGCGGTGGTGATGTAGCCCATGTTGGAAATCGACGGCTCGACGATGGCGGCGTAGCCGATGCCGTACAGCCGGCCCTCGGCGCGCGCCTGGTCGCGCCGCGCCTTCAGTTCGGCCAGCCCGCCCTGCTCCACCGCCAGCGCCAGCGACAGCTGGTAGTTGCCGGAGTCGTACAGCGAGCCGGCCGGCGCGCGGTACGGAAAGGCGTCGGCGCCGATCAGGTTGCGGCGAATGACGTCGAGCGGATCGAGCGCGAGTTCGACCGCGATGCGCTGCATCAGGCGCTCGAGCGCAAAGTACACCTGCGGTCCGCCGAAGCCGCGCACCAGGCCGGACGGCGTCTTGTTGGTCAGGACCACCTGGTTGTGCACGGCCAGGTGGCGCACCTTGTAGGCGCCAGTCAGCATGCCATGCATGCGGTAGAACGTCGCCGGTTCGGGCGCGCGCAGATAGGCGCCGCAATCGTCGATCTGGTGGTAGCGCAGCGCGATGATCTCGCCGTCGACGGTCAACGCCGCTTCGATCGTGCTGACGCGGTTGGTCGACGACACCGAACCTTGGAGGTGTTCGAGCCGGTCTTCGATCCACTTGACCGGCGCGCCAGCCTTGCGCGAAGCGAGGCACAGCAGCACCACATAGGTCGACACCGCCTGCTTGGTGCCGAAGCTGCCGCCCGAATCGCGCGGCGCGCGCAGCCGCAGCCTGGTGCCCGGCACCTTCAGGGCGCGCGCCATCACCGGGTGCAGCGCGAACGGGCCCTGGAAGTTCGACAGCACGTCGTAACCCTCGTCGCCGGCCAGATATTCGGCCACCACCGCGAAGCATTCGATCGGCGTGCAGGAATTGCGCGGATAGTGGACCTTGATCGAGACCGTGCGCGCGGCGCCGATGAACGCCGCTTCCGGCTCGCCATACTTGAAATGGCGGTCATTGACCAGGTTCGAGCCGACCGCCGCATGCAGCACCGGCGCGTTGGGCGCCAGGGCCAGCTCGGGATCGACCACCGCCGCCAGCTGGCGGTAGTTCACCTTGATCAGGTCGAGCGCATCTTCGGCGATGTAGCGGCTCTCGGCCATGACGACCGCGACCGGCTCGCCGACATAGCGGGCGCGCTCGATCGCCATCGGCCAGTGTTCCATCGGCTGCTTGACGCCGACCGCGAACGGCGTCGCCCAGGCGGCAACGTCGGCGCCGGTCAGCACGGCGCGCACGCCGGCCAGGCTCAACGC
The DNA here is from genome assembly GCF_000577615.1 of Herbaspirillum sp. RV1423. Lineage (GTDB taxonomy): Bacteria > Pseudomonadota > Gammaproteobacteria > Burkholderiales > Burkholderiaceae_D > Herbaspirillum. The sequence goes on along the minus strand of NZ_CBXX010000057.1, from coordinate 9,007 downwards.
CTCGCTGCTGTCGATCGAGAGGATTTCGGCATGGCCGTGCGGCGAGCGCAGGATGGCCGCGTGAAGCGTGCCGGGTTTGACGCCGACATCGTCGGTGTAGCTGCCGCGGCCAGAGAGCAGCGCGGCGTCCTCGACGCGCAGCGCAGCCCGGCCGACGTGGCCTTGCGGAGCGGCGCGCGCCGGGCCGGCATGGTCCTCGGCGGGCAATTCAATAATCTGGTTCACAGTGGTGGCCTTATTGCAGCATGGTTCGTGCAAAAAGTGTAGGCCCGCTTCGTCCGAAGCGCGTTACCGGGGAGTGCGGGGAATTACCGTACAGTCTGTTTTTTTCCCGAATTCAGGATGGCTGGTCATACAGGTCGACCACCTTGCGGTACTGGCTCGGCAGCGCGCCCAGGTGCTGCTGGAAAAAACGGGTGAAGTGGCTCTGGGCGCTGAAGCCGAGGCTGTCGGACAGGCTGATCAGCGAGTCGCGGGTATGGGTCACCCCATCGATGGCCGCTTCGATGCGCAGCACGTTGACGTACAGGTTCGGCGTCAGGCTCGTGTCCTGTTGAAACAACTTGAAAAAGTGCGCGCGCGACAGACACGCCTCGGCGGCCAGCTTGTCGATGTCGAGATCGACGCCGACGTTGGCGCGCAGGTAGGACAGCGAGCGCCGGATCCGCGCATCGGGCGCATGCGCCAGCGCGGCCTTGCGCGGCGCGTCGAGCGAGCGCCACTCGGAGAACGTGTCGATCACGGCGAGCATCAGGTTCGACAGCAGCATCTCGACCTGATGCGCACCGAACTCCTCGCCGTGCAGCATCCGCATGGCAAGCCGGTTCGCCAGCGCGCTGACCGGCTTCGATATCTGCACGCAGGCCTGCGGGAAGAAGCCGGGACTGCCGCTCGCAATAAATGCTTTTTCAATTTCGCCAAGCCACATCGGCTCGATATACAAGGCCAGGATGACGGTGCCGGGCGCATCCGGATTGTGGTGGGTGTAGGCGTGCGGCTCCCAGGAGTTCACCAGCACGACCGTCTGGTCGGTCAGCGGATAGAGCCGGTCGCGCACCGAAAAGAAGGTGTCTTCGCCGCTCACCTTGATCAGGACATGGCACTGGGAATGGCCGTGGGTGACCAGCGGCCGATCCATGTCGAGCAGGGCGACCCGCCCGAATTTTCCCTGCAATATACGTACGGCAGCTGACATTTCCTCTCCCCCAAGCGCTGGTATCGCACCTGACGCGCGCCCCGCGCCCGATTCATCATCTTCAGTGCGGATTGCACAATCCGCTGCGGATGACGCCTCCATCATCGCACACATTTTGGCCGCAGGGTCGGAGCCCGGTCACCGCCAAAATATCACTGTTCGTGATACCACGCATAAATATTCATTATTAGAAGAGATGATAAATAAGGGCTACTCTTGATCACGTCGGCGGCCGAAAGATCACTCCGGCACAGGCGGCGGACCCGCACATTTGACAACACGGGAGACTATGGTGCAGACAGCAGGCGAACGATTCGACTACATCATCGTCGGCGGCGGCTCGGCAGGCTGCGTGCTGGCAAATCGGCTCTCGGCCGACCCCGGCATACGCGTCGCACTGATCGAAGCCGGCGCCGACACCCCGCCGGGCGCCGTCCCCAAGGAGATTCTCGACAGCTATCCGATGCCCCTGTTCTGTGGCGACCGCTATATCTGGCCGGGCCTGAAGGCAAAGGCCACCGCTGCCGCCCCGCTCAAGGTCTACGAACAGGGCAAGGTGATGGGCGGCGGATCGAGCATCAACGTGCAGGCGGCAAACCGCGGCCTGCCGCGCGACTACGACGACTGGGCTGCGCACGGCGCCGCCGGCTGGGCCTGGAAGGATGTGCTGCCGTACTTTCGCAAGCTCGAGCGCGACGTCGACTTCGGCGAGTCGGTGCTGCACGGCGGCAGCGGCCCGGTGCCGATCCGGCGCATCCCGCCGAATGCCTGGCCGCCATTCTGCACCACCTTCGCCGACGGCCTGCGGCGCACCGGCCTGCCGTTCCTGGAAGACCAGAACGGCGACTTCGGCGACGGCATGTTCTCCGCCGCATTTTCGAACCTGGACGACCGGCGCGTCTCCACCGCCGTCGCCTACCTCGACCCGGCGACGCGCGCACGCGCCAATCTCACGATCCTTGCTGATACCAAGGTCGAACGCATCGCGCTACAAAACGGCATTGCGTGCGGAGTCGTCGCGTTCGACGCCGAAGGGACGCGCGTCAGGTTCGATGCCGGCGAAGTGATCCTGTGCGCCGGCGCGCTGCAGTCGCCCGCCTTGTTGCTGCACGCGGGGATCGGCGACGCCACGGCGCTCACCACACTGGGTATTCGCGTGGTCGCCGACCGGCCGGGCGTCGGCCGCAATCTGCAAGACCACCCGTCGCTGACCTTCTGCCACTTCCTCGAACCAGAGTTCCGCATGCCCCTCTCACGGCGCCGCGCCAGCATGACCGCGGCGCGTTTTTCTTCGGGCCTGGACGGTTGCGACGTGTCCGATATGTACATGTCGAGCGCGACCCGGGCCGCCTGGCATCAGCTGGGCAACCGGCTCGGCCTGTTCTTCTTGTGGTGCAACCGGCCGTACTCGCGCGGCCAGGTGCAGCTGACGTCGCGCGATCCGATGACCGCGCCCCAGGTCGACCTGAACCTGCTCGCCGACGAACGCGATGTGCGCCGCATGGCCATTGGCGTTCGCACGCTGGCCCAGGTCGTCCAGCACACCGCACTGCACCGCCACCCGGACGACTTCTTCCCGGCCGCGTTCTCGCCGCGCGTGAAGGCGTTGAGCCGTTTCACCAACACCAACGCGGCCCTGACCACCGTGCTCGGCGCCATGCTCGACACGCCGGCGCCGTTGCGGCGCTGGATCATCGAGACCTTCGTCACCGGCGGCCAGCGCATGTCGGCACTGCTGGCCGACGAGCAGGCGCTGCACGCGTTCATTCGCAAGAACGTGTTCGGGGTCTGGCATGCGAGCGGCACCTGCCGGATGGGGCTGGCCGCGGACCGCAGCGCCGTCACCGATCATGAAGGCCGCGTGCACGGCGTGGCGAATCTGCGCGTGGTGGACGCGTCGCTGATGCCGCGCCTGCCTTCGGCGAACACGAATATCCCCACCATCATGATGGCGGAAAAGATTGCTGACGCCATCGTTGCGAGCCGCCACGCGCGCCACACGCGCGCTCAGGAACAGTGCACCCAAGATCGCTGATCTCAACAGATTGAATAAGCGACGATCGATATCGAAGTCCATCGCGGTTCCGCCCTGGCGCCGCGACTACATATAATCAGGAGACAATCATGGCTGTCATCACCACCCATCCCACCACACTCGCCGAGCGGGAAGGCAACCGCCACGTCCTCAGGGCGGTGATCGCCTCGTGCGTCGGCTGGTCGCTCGACCTGTACGACCTGTTTCTCCTGCTGTTCGTGGCGCCGGTGATTGGCCGCCTGTTCTTCCCTTCCGAACACGCGATGCTGTCGCTGGCCGCCGTCTATGCTTCGTTCGGCGTCACCTTGCTGATGCGTCCGCTCGGATCCGCGCTGTTCGGCACCTACGCCGACGTCCATGGCCGCAAGCGCGCCATGATCGTATCGATGGTCGGCGTCGGCGTCTCGACCGCCTTGTTCGGCGCGCTGCCGACGGTGGCGACCGTCGGCATAGCCGCTCCCATCCTGTTCCTGCTGCTGCGCCTGGTCCAGGGCGTGTTCGTCGGCGGCGTCGTCGCCGCGACCCATACGATCGGCACCGAGTCGGTCGCACCGCGCTGGCGCGGCGCGGTGTCGGGCCTGATCGGCGGTGGCGGCGCCGGCCTCGGCGCGCTGATCGCCTCGCTCACCTATTACGTCATGTCGACCATTTTCCCGGGCGACGCCTTCGATGTGTGGGGCTGGCGCTGCATGTTCTTTACCGGCATTATCAGCGCGGTGCTGGGCATCACGATCTTCAGCAAGCTGGAAGAGTCGCCGATGTTCAAGAAAATGCAGGAAGCGAAGAAGAACGCCAAGGCCAGAAAATCGCCGCTGCGCACGCTGTTTTCACGCGACTACCGTTCGATCCTGTTCGTCAACCTGCTCATCACCATTGGCGGCGGCAGCGGCTACTACCTCACCTCCGGCTTCCTGCCGACCTACCTGAAGGTGGTCAACCACACGCCCGCCAATACGGCTGGCGTCATCATGATGCTATCGAGCATCGCCGTGATCGTCATCTCAGTGGCTACCGGACACCTCAGCACGTTTATCGGCCGCAAGAGGACCTTTCTATGGGTCGGCCTGGCGCGCCTGATCCTGCTGCCGGCAATCGCCCTGATGATGCCGGGCGTGACCGATACCTTCACGCTGGCGCTGTATGTCATCGTGTTCAGCATGCTGGGAAGCGCCGGTTATGCGCCGATCCTGATCTTCCTCAATGAGCGTTTTCCCACCGCTATCCGCGCCACCGGCACCGGCCTGTCGTGGAACCTCGGCTTTGCCATCGGCGGCATCTTGCCCACCTTCGTTTCGCTCGGTTCGCCAACGCCGGCCCATGTGCCGATGACGCTCGCCCTGTTCCTCGGTGCCATCAGCCTGATCTTCCTGGTCGGCGCGCTGATGGTACCCGAGACGATCGGCAAGCTCGACGCGCCGGACGCGACCTGAACCACACCACCTTGCCCACCAGAGGAGACACATCATGCATCTTAAAGATCAGAAAATCCGCCAGCGCTCGAACCGCTACCGCGATCAATACCTGGCTGACACGCCGAGCTGGTATCGGGGTGAAATGCACCTTGGCTTCACCCTGCTGTTTACCGGAGGCGTGATCGCTTATTGCCTGTTCCAGCTCGGGGTGACCAGCTGGCAGGAATGGCTGGTCGCGATTCCGATTTTCTTGTTCGGCAACTGGGCCGAGTGGGCCGCACACCGCTACCTGCTGCACCGCCCGAGCAAGTATTTCAACGCGGTGTACAAACGCCATTGCGCCACGCACCACCAGTTCTTCACCCACGTGACGCTCGAGTATGAAGGCCACAAGGCATGGCGCGCGCTGCTGTTCCCACCCTTCGCGCCGGTGATGTTCGTGCTGGCCGCCCTGCCGCCGGCGCTGCTGATCGGCTGGTTATGGTCGGCCAACGCCGGCTACATCGCGATGATCACCATGGCGGGCTATTTCCTGATGTACGAAGCGCTGCACACGCTTTCGCACGTCGTCGACAGCCCGTTCCTCGACAGTGTCCCGCTGGTGAATTCGGTGCGCCGCATGCATGTGATCCACCACCATCCGGAGCTGATGGCAACGCACAACTTCAACCTGACCTTCCCGATCTGCGATGCCTTGTTCGGCACCAGCGACCTGGAAAAAGGACTGTTGGGAACGCTGTTTCACGGTAGCGGACACGACAAGATGGGCGCGAAAGAACGCCGAATCGTCGGGATCGACGAACGCGATCAGGCTGAGCCTGAGCGCCCGGCCGCATAACCATCAGGTACCGCGGCGCAAGCGCGCCGCCGCAGCCCACCCAAAGGATATCGAAAATGAATAACAGTGATTCCCCTCGCGGCAAGGCCGCCGACCTGCGCCAGTGGCTGGCGCACCTTGGCGCCACCGGCCGTGTGGCGGTCATCCGCGACGGCGTGCCGCTCAAGCACCGGCTGGCGGCGATTGCCAAGCGCCTCGACGGCAAGCAGGCCGCTTTCTTTCCCAAACCGGATGGACACGCAATTCCCGTGGTCTCCGGTTTCATGTCGCGCCGTGCCTGGATTGCGGAAGCGATGAACGTCGAGCAGTCCGCTTTGCTGGCGGCATTCCGCCGCGCCGCCGACAATCCGCTGCCATGGCGCGAGGTCGCTGGCGCCGACGCGCCGTGCCAGCAAGTGGTACACCGCGACATCGACATGCAGGCGCTGCTGCCGATCCCCACACATAGCGAACACGACAACGGGCCGTATATCACGGCCGGCCTGGTAATCGCCCGCAACCCTGTGACCGGGGTCCAGAACGTCTCGATCAACCGCATCCAGGTGCACGCCAGGGACCGGATGGCGATCCTGATGCTGCCGCGTCACCTGTTTGCGTTCTACCAGCAGGCCGAAGCGAACGACCAGCCACTGGACGTGGCGGTGGTGATCGGCGCCGACCCGCTCACCCTGCTCGCCTCGCAGGCGATCACCCCGATCGACCATGACGAGCTGGAAATTGCCGGCGCCCTGCATGGCAGGCCGCTGCCGGTGGTGAAATGCCTGACCAGCGAGGTGCGGGTGCCGGCCTCCGCCGAGATCGTCATCGAGGGCAAGCTGCTGCCGCGGGTGCGCGAGCCGGAAGGACCGTTCGGCGAATTCCCCAAGTACTACAGCGCCCGCGAAAACCGCGAAGTGATCGTGGTCGAGGCCGTTACTCACCGCACCAATCCGATCTTTCACACCATCGTGCCGGCCGAAATGGAGCACCTGCTGCTCGGATCGATCCCGCGCGAGGCGACCTTGCTCGCGCACCTTCAGCGCAGCTTCCCGGGCGTGCTCGACGTGCACCTGTCGATCGGCGGCGTCGGCCGCTACCACCTGTTCGTCAAGTTCACCAAGCGGCGCGAGGGCGAGCCGAAGAACGTGATCCTGGGCGCGTTCGGCGCCCACTACGATATCAAGCAGGTGACGGTGGTCGACGACGACGTCGACGTCCACGATCCGGTGCAGGTCGAATGGGCGGTCGCCACGCGTTTCCAGGCCGACCGCGACCTGATCGTCATCGCCGGCGCCCAGGGCTCGGTGCTCGACCCTTCGACCACCGTCGGCATGGATGGTCCGAACGGCGAGCCCGCGCCCGCGCACCAGCAGGGCATCAGCGCCAAGATGGGCCTGGACGCTACCAAACCGGTTTCGTACCACGGGCATGTGTTTACCAAAGTGCGCGTGCCCGGCGAAGACGAGATCGACCTGGACCAGGAAGTGGTCAGCGGCGCCACCGTCAGCTGGGCCGACAGCACGGCGAGGCCGGCATGAACGCGCCCGCCCCACGGCCACGCCTGATCGTCGCCATCACCGGCGCCAGCGGCGCCATCTACGGCGTGCGCCTGCTCGAACAGCTGCGCGCATCGGGCGCCTGCGAAAGCCACCTGGTCATCTCGTCGTCCGGCGTCATGACGGCGCAGCAGGAACTAGGGATGAAGCGCGGCGATATCGAAGCGCTGGCCGACGTGGTCCACAACGTCAAGGATATCGGCGCCACGATCGCCAGCGGGTCGTTCCAGTCGGCCGGCATGGTCATCGCGCCGTGCTCAATGAAGACGCTGGCCGGCGTCGCCAACGGCCTGGCCGACAACCTGGTCAGCCGCGCCGCCGACGTCATCCTGAAAGAACGCCGCCGCCTGGTGCTGCTGGCGCGCGAAACGCCGCTCAACCTGGCACACCTGCGCAACATGACCAGCGTGACCGAGATGGGCGGTATCATCTTCCCTCCGGTGCCGGCCTTCTACACGCAGCCGCAAACCATCGACGACATCGTCAACCATACCGTCGGCCGCCTGCTCGACCTGTTCTCGATTCCCCACAGTGGCCTCGTGCACCGATGGGAAGGCATGCAAAACCTCAGCAAGAAAGACTCGCCAACATGCGCACTCTGAACGCACTCAATTTCATCGACGGCCAGTGGCAAGGCGCCGGCAACGGCCCCACCGGCCGCAGCGTCAATCCGGCCGACGCCAGCGCCATCGGCACGTACGCCGACAGCGGCCGCGAGGAAGCGCGCCTTGCCATCGCGGCCGCCAGGGACGCCTTTGACAACTCGCCGTGGTCGCACGACGCGCGCCTGCGCCAGATGATCCTGCTGCAATGGGCAGACGGGCTCGAGCGGCGCCCCGAGCTGGCCGCGTTGCTGACCGAGGAAAACGGCAAGGTGTTGGCGCAGTCGCGCGGCGAAATGGCCGCGGCGATCTCGGAGATCCGTTATTACGCCGGCCTGACCCGCCATATGCCGGGTCACTTCATGGAAGTCGAACCGGGCGCCTACTCGGCCACCCTGCGCGAAGCGGCAGGCGTTGCCGCCCTGATCATTCCGTGGAATGCGCCCGTCGTGCTGCTGATTCGCGCACTGGCGCCGGCCCTTGCCGCCGGCTGCACGGTGGTGGTCAAGCCGGCGTACCAGACCGCCCAGATCACCGCGCAGGTGCTGCGCGAACTGGCGGCGATCGCGACCTTGCCGCGCGGCGTGCTCAATCTGGTGCTCGAGAGCGGCAGCGACGTCGCGCAGGAGCTGGTCTCCTCCGCCGATGTGGACGTGCTCAGCTTTACAGGATCGAACGGCACCGGACAGCGCATCATGGCCGCCGCGGCGCCGACCATGAAGAAGCTGTCGCTGGAGCTGGGCGGCAAATCGTGCTGCCTGGTGTTTGCCGATGCGGGGGCCGATACCGCCAGCATCGCCACGCGCATCGCGGCGGCGGCGACCGTCATCTCCGGCCAGCAGTGCACCGCCGCGCGCCGCGTGCTGGTGCATGCATCGCGCTACGACGACATGAAGCGCGCGCTCAAGCAGGCGCTCGAATCGATCGTGGTGGCACCAGGCACCGCGGCGGGCGCGGGCATGGGCCCGCTGATCGATGCGGCGGCGCTGGCAAGCGTCGGCGGCGCCGTCGAGCGCGCGCTCGACCTGTGCGATGAAGTGGTTTTGCGCGGCAGGCGCCTGGGCGGCGAGCTTGCAGAGGGCAACTTCCTGACACCGACCCTGGTGGCCCACGACGATTCGAATGCCTTCTTTGCGCAGGAAGAGATCTTCGGCCCGTTCCTTGTGCTCGAGAAGTTCGAGGACGAGAAGGAAGCGGTCGCGCGCGCCAACAACACCGTGTTCGGCTTGTCGGCCAGCGTCTGGAGCGCCGATGGTGACCGCGGCATGCGCGTGGCGCGCGCCTTGCGCAACGGCACCGTCTGGATCAACGACCACAACCGCCTGTTTGCGGAAGCGGAGACCGGCGGCTACCGCCGCAGCGGCATCGGCCGCCTGCATGGCTACGAGGG
>NZ_CBXX010000056.1 GCF_000577615.1 Herbaspirillum sp. RV1423 | reverse complement strand
ACGGAAGGTGCCAAATTCTGGCTGCAGGTCGTCACCGAGCTGCGCAATCGTGGTGTGCAAGATATCTTCATCGCCTGCGTGGACGGCCTGAAGGGCTTCCCAGATGCCATCGAGGCCGTCTTCCCGGAGACCACGGTTCAGCTGTGCATCGTCCATATGGTTCGATACAGTCTGAATTACGTTTCGTGGAAACGACGCCCGGAAGTGGCGGCAGACCTTCGACTGATTTACCAGTCGGCCACCGCCGAAGAGGCAGAACTTCGACTCCGTGAATTTGAAGAGAAATGGGATGCAGAGTATCTACCTATCGGCCAATCCTGGCGGCGCAATTGGCCCCGCCTGATTCCGTTCTTCGACTATCCGCCGGAAATTCGTAAGGTCATCTATACGACCAATGCTATCGAGTCAGTCAACATGAGTCTGCGCAAGCTGACGAAGAATCGGGGGGCGTTCCCTACCGATGAGGCGCTCGTCAAACTCTTTTACCTGGCATTGCGCAACATCAGTAAAAAGTGGACACTGCCAATCCGGGATTGGAAAGCTGCGCTAACTAGGTTCACCATCCAGTTCGGTGAACGTATTTCTATGAATTAAACGAAACCCCGTTTACACAAAAATTCGCACACGCCCGAAAATAGAGTTGAAAACGAAGGATAACCAGCGATTTTCATTAGCCGGAATTCCCTTCAGTTGTTTTGATGCTCATGTCGACGGTCAGTGGCTTGCTCTTGACTGCTATCTAGCCCGCGAAAAAGGATAGCGTGTTCAAACGCACGTATTAGGACAGATTGTAGATTTATAAGTGCCGGGAACTCTCCATCTTTACTCTTCGCCCGTGGTCTCTATCCTTGAATGATTGTTTGAGTGCAACTTGCTCGGAGTTGCGCATCTTCTGCATCCAATCGCTCATAGTCAGGGCTGCCGAATTCCCTACCTACTGGAGGCGCATCTAGCCATGAACGATCGGGATCATTGGAAAACGAATAATGGAATTTATGCCGGAATCGTCGATATAAGGCAGTTTTTATGTCTTTGACTTTCATTTTTTTCCCTACGTCTCTTTACGAGTATCACTTTTAGTGATTGTCTTCTTAACGAGATCGGTAAATACATCTAATCAAACAGGTTATTGTTTAGTCACGTAAAAACAACATCACAACAAAAAATCTTAAAAATATTTTTCTCTCCTATGAAGAAAAATCATTTTTCAAATTTCGCGAACACGATCTTATATATTTCGTAGCCACGAAATATAGTATTTCGTGGTTACCCCGCATTCCTCATATTTGACAGCATTTTCCGCTTTGACTAGGCTATTTTTATAGCGTTGTTAAAGGTCGATAATGAGCCCCTTTTCTCTGTTCTTGCATAATCTTCGAATACGCCATGGTATGCGTCAATCGGAGCTTGCTGAAGCAGTGGGATATGAACCTAGCTACATATCTGCATTGGAACTCGGCATCAAGGGGCCTCCCACGGACGAATTCCTGGAACGCCTCATCCAGACTCTTTCCATGTCATTACCTGAGCAAGAGACATTGCGCGAAATGGCGTTAGCGTCGCAAAGAAAGCTAATCCTGGATGCAGATGCGCCAACGGACCTTTACTGGCTTCTTAACGATCTGCGCACAGCGCTAAATTATTTGCACCCAGTCCAAGTGAAGTTGATTCGCGAGGTAATTGATTTACCTCATTCGCTATTAAAAGACAGGGCAACCGCGCCGGTACGGATAAAACGAAAAAGAAAAGAGGAGGTATCTATGTAAAACGAGACAAACCTCGCGGCTTGTCTCGTTTTTGGGCAGTGGATACTGCTGATTGGCGTCTTTAGTATCCATATTCCTCTCAGACTCGTCAAGCCTCTTCCCTATTCAAATATCCGTTTTCAGTCAGATTTATTCTGATACGGGAAATGGTTTTTTCCCAAAAAAGCGGATCTTCCAAACCACTACTTGAAAGTGGAAGGAGAAGTCATGTCTGACGAATCTCAAGCAGTTAGTGCAGGTGTCGGATTTCCACACTTGCGCCATGTCCCTGTTTCACCGGCAATACGCAACAGGAAAAAATACCTATCGAATATTTGGATATTTGAATCTCCAAAAAACAATATCCGAATCGTGGTTGAAGGGGATGTCGCGTTTATGCATCTCGTTCTTCTCGAGGGAGATATCCATATAGCTAGATATAACGCGAATCCTGATCCCGTATCGGCAATCGTCGACGGAGAGGTGCGGCAAACAAAATTGGACGCCGTAGTCTATTTGCATAGCGGCCATTGTGAGTGGTGGGAATTTAAACGCGCAACCGATGCAACGGCACATAGGGTGGGCCGAGCTAAACCACAACTTACGGCGCAAGCACAAGCGGCCTCTATCGCCGGCGTTCCATATCGAATTAAGACTGACGCTGATCTGGCGGGCAAGGCAGTACGTTTCGACAACTGGCTTTTGTTGTGTGCAGCGATAACTCGTGTGCGTGGGATGTCGACGCATCACGAAGTAAAAGTTGTTAATCAAAAATTAGATATTCATGAGCAAATACTTTTTGGATCGTTGCTGTCAGATCAGACTATTGACGCTGCGCTCATGCTAGGTGCCGTTGCCAAGATGTTGCAAATCGGCTTGCTAGTTTGCGATTTGGATAACGAACTATTTGGGCCTGGCTCGTACCTTCAACGGGGAACGAAATGACCCGGGGGCCACAGCGACGCCTGATTCCCTATCCATTTTCGGATTTAAGTGCCTGGCCGGCGCCAGATTTAAACGTTATTAGTCTGGACGAGAAAAGTCGATATCTAGACCGAAAATTGGCGGTAGAGATGTATGCCGATAACGAGTCTTCTTCCAATATAAAAAATGCGACCGGGAAAAGCGCAAATGAAATAGTGCGCTTGGTCCGAAAATGTCTAGCGCCGAACGGGCAGGGTGGTATCGCAGGATTTACAGCACTTTTAACGGGAAGCCGGACTGGATCTTACATTCGCCAGAAAAAGATAGTGCGACGTCCTGGAGATCTTTCTGCAGGATGCGCTGGCGCGTTAGGGCAGCTCTTCTCGAAATTACCGGATGTGGAAGCGGCTGTTCAAGAATATCTGTTCAAAACAGCTTCTCGAGAAATTATCCATGAGGCTCGCATATCGTATCGGTCAATTCATCGAGAGTTCATTAAATTACTTCGCAACGCAAATATGGCGGACGATGAATGGCCGTTCAATACGCAAAATCGTGGCTACAACGCCTTAATAAAGTACTGTCATCGTCTACGAGACGACAACCTGGGCCGCTGGGTTAGCGCACGAGTAGGAAAGGACGCCGCCCGGCGTGGCGTTGTTGGGAATGGGTATAAGCCGCTTATTCCTGTTTTGAGGCCGTATTCGCATGTTCAGCTGGATTTTCATAAGATCGATGCGAGTTCAATTATTCTGCTTGAGAATGACTACGGTGGCCAGTTGGAAATACCACTCAGCCGTTGGCACATCGGCTTACTTATCGATGAACGGTCGTCAGCAGTATTAGGTGCTTGCATTGCTCTAGAAAACAATCCAAGCGGAGACTCGGTATTGGAAACAATAGAGAGTGCGCTCATCGACTATTCAGAAGAGCATCAGAGCCTGGCTTTTGCATTTCTATCGAAAGAAAAAATCCTTCCAAATCAATGCTTCTCGGAGTTGCGGCATCAGTGCTTTTCTTCACTGAAAATGGACAATGCTTGGAGCAATAGCGCCACGGAGGTCGTCAATAATGTGATTGATACCGTAGGATGTGCCGTCAACTTTGGCCCCGTTCGGGCTTGGTGGCGACGGCCATTGATTGAGCGGATATTCGGCGAGCTAACCAGAAAAGGATTGCAGAGGCTGCCGTCTACCTATGGAAATGGACCGAGTGATACAAGACGCGGCGATCCCACAGGAACAGCCGTCACCTTCAAAATAATGCTGTCCGAACTGATAGTGATAGTGTTTGGTTGTATCCAACAATATAACAACTCAATCTCTGAAGGTCTTCAATTCACGACGCCACTAAATGTGCTTCAGACTTCATTAGCCAAACCGTCAAGCGGATTTTTTCCTCAGCCGCTAGCCATTCAAACTCAATACAAACTAACGCTTCTATCACATGTCGAAGAAGGCTTTGTAAGAGGTAATCTCAACAAACATATTCGACCGCATATTCGAAGTGATAGATGCCGATATACGAATGATGTGCTGGCGAATTCCTATCATCTCGTAGGGAAGAAGCTCGTCCTCTATATTAATCGTCGAGATGTTCGGCAGGTAAGAGCGACAATTAAAGACACCGGTGAAGACATTGGATTCCTTCTTCCAGAACGCCGATGGTCTGGCTCTGCCATCTCTGTTCGAGAAAGAAAAATAATCAACCGCAGCGGACTTGCGATGCAAATTCACGACGAGCGTGAAGATGTGGTCGCGGCTTGGGGGCGGCAGAAAAAAGAGCAAATGATTTTGCAGCGAAAGGAAAAAAGAAAGCGTCTTCATCAGTCGAAAGAGGCGCTTTCCATTGCTCAACATGCAATGCGAAATACTCCTCCATCTAACGTTGTCGAACCGGAGTCTTCCCTGGATATTTCGACGAAATATCCAGATCCGTTTGGCCTTTATGACATTCCGAACATTAAATCTGTCGATCGGAGGCGCTAATGGACAGTGCAGATATCCGCCGCAATTTGTTTGATCATCATCCGCTCTTTACTTCTAGTGAGGTGCTGATTACGCCGCCAATTCAAGAGCTATTTATCCGTATATTTAGAGTCATTAAGCTTCGAGAGCCAGGCTGCTGTATTACGGGGCCGAGCGGTATAGGAAAGACCTATGCCTTGAATATGGTTCACGATATGTTGAAGGCAAAAATGCCGAAGCTAGTCATCTATGAACACGATGCCCAAAACCAGCAAATCCCTTCGATACGTGCGTTCTTCAAGCATTTCCTCAATACGGTCAGTCATAACGAAAGCAAAAGAGGGGAGACGTACGAACTTCGCCTTCGTTTAACGAATCGGATTATTGATGATACGAGAGCATCCGGTATTGACGCATGTGTCCTTTTTATCGACGAAGCTCAGGCGATGTCTATTCAGGATTTTTTGTTTCTGAAAGATGTGTACAACAGCTTGGATCGTGAAGGAGTGAAGCTAATTACCGTAATGATGGGGCAGCAACCTGACTTTCAGATCATTCTTGATCGTTTGCGAAGCGAGAGGCGCCTGGACTTGATGGCCCGATTCACAATGCGCCACAGTCCTTTTCGTGCGCTATCTACGCTGGAAGACCTGGACATAATACTGAATGGAATAGATACCGCAATTTATCCACCCGAAACGGATTGGACCTGGACTCAACTATTCTTTCCTAAAGCATATGAATCTGGATTTCGATTACGGAATGAAGCAAAGCGATTCATAGAGGCGTTGAATCATTCGGGCGATAAGGGAATTGGTCATCAATTTCCAGCACGACAATGTTTTCTTGCGATTCGCGCATTGATATTGGAGTGTAGCGGTCTGGACGCTGAGAACATGCGTTTGCCGGATAATGCTTGGAAAAACGCTATTCAGTATGCTCGGATAGACGAGGCAAGGGCGCTAATCGAAGGGACTGCACCAAAGACCATACAGGTGCAGACATGAAAAAACAAAAAGAGAAAAATTGGTCGGGGCTAGATATGTCGAGTTTGCCTCACGAATCTACCTTTTCCGTTTTGTTGAGATTCTCTTGGAGAAATGTTCTTAATGCAGAGACTCTGAGCAAAATTTGCCGGACCAATTCCTTTCGACCACTCAATCATTCGTTGTTTTCCCTGTCTTGGAGAAAGATTCATCAGATCGCAGACACCGACTGGAATTTTCCTCAAGCTGACGAGCAAATAATATTTGAAACGCTGGGAAACACTACCCCAATTTGGTTTCGTGAAAAGCTATGTATCTGCCCAATTTGCCATGAACATGGTTACCACAGTGTCTGGTTTCAGTTTCAACCGCTCTCCATCTGTCCTATCCATGCATGTAAATTAAGTAGCCGATGCAGCAGCTGCGGTGAAAGGCTACCCGAGTTTCGATTCTCTCCTGCGTTATTCGACAATCCATTTATTTGTCCTTTTTGCGGACTTTATATTTCTGGAGCGGAATCCAACCTCCGATTGCACCTCGATTACCGAGAGCAAGCAAGCTCGATACAGGAGGCATTCGATCCGTTTGTCACATGGCTTGCAACGCACATGGACAATTTAAAAGTGTTAACTACCATGATGGAGCAAAATCCCGCTTGGGAAAGTGCTTGGGAACGCTGGTGTCGACCGCGTGATTTTGTTATCTCCATTGGCGCCAACTTTGCACCGCTTCCCAAAGTTTGCAGTACCGTTCTATATCCAAACGTATCCAAGTTTCACGCCATCTTTGAGAATGCGCCGGAGCGAGAAGGGCGATATAGAGATCCAAGAAATGCAGGCGAGAGATTGCGGATCTGTTCGGAAGGATATCGGGAGGCGCTCGCCACAATTTCTTCGGCATTGAGAATTACCGAAGAAAGCGGCATGAATGAAATAAGTAGTCAAGTTTCATTGGATTTATGGCATTGCGACTTGAGTAATTTGGCATTGCGCCTACTTCGCATGAAGTTAGAAATATGTGATTGGGATATCAGTCGTCCAATTGATCGTGCTGAAGTTCGAGGGGAACCCGCATTTCCTATTCCATGGCAAGTAAGCCGAGTTTCTTCTACCGTGCTTTGCCAGATCTATTTGGCGATGTTTTGTAGCATCGTTCATATGTTAGAAAGAGCTAGAAAGCTGCGCTTCGTCGACTTGAACATGCTGGATTTGCGCGATCAGTCGTTAGTTGCGAGCGCTTGGTATTCTATCGACGGTGTAATGCATGGCCTGATAACTTCTCTATCAACGACTGATTTGCCAGACGTTTAGTAGTAAGCGATTTTCCAACGAATTACTACTCGCAACCACAGGCGCTGCCACTTCGGCGTGTCATACCTAAATGCCAGGCATGGGCGGCTCTGACTGGTTGTTCTCGCATAGACTCCGGCCGGACGATCTCGCAGCGACATGCCGGTTTCGAACGAGGCGTTTCGACTTTCAAGATCAATACTGCCGTAGGCTAACCGGACTTCGTCATCCGGCTCATTTACTTCGAATTGCGGAATCGAAAAGAGGCTGCCGTTCAACATCACATAGCCAAAATCTGCTATCCGCATTGGATGATCACACAAGCTGATGACATGCAAAAAATAGCCTGGACTAATTTGCGGATAGATCAAATCACAGGCAACCCGAATTTTGTCTTTTTTATCGCGAAACTTCCACCAGAGATTGAAGCCACTGCCGGCAGCGGCCAATACCGCGGCAGTGAGCGTCACCCAGCCCTGAATCGCTTGAATAGGGCCTGTACATAATTTTGTGTAAACGGACTATTGGCAGGAAACTGTCGCCTTGTCCGGAGCCACAATGAGTAAGAAGAAACACGACGTACCAGAAGAACTACTGGCTGGATTGCTAGCCAGTTACAAGAATCCCGAAGATTTGATAGGTGAAGAAGGCCTGTTGAAACATCTCACCAAGCTGGTGGTGGAACGGGCGCTGGAAGCCGAGCTGAGCGAGCACCTTGGTCATGACAAGCATGGGAGCGTCGCCAATGACACGGGCAACACCCGGAACGGCAAGAGTCGCAAGACGCTCAAGGGTGAATTTGGCGAGCTGCCGATTGAAGTTCCCCGCGACCGTCATGGCAGCTTCGAACCGAAGCTGGTGACCAAGCATCAGACGCGTTGGGCCGGGTTCGACGACAAGATTATGTCGCTGTATGCCCGTGGCATGACGGTACGAGAGATTCAGGCACACCTTGAAGAGATGTACGGCACCGAGGTGTCACCCAGCCTGATTTCGTCGGTCACTGACGCCGTCGTCGATGAGGTCAAGGCATGGCAAGCCAGGCCATTGAATCCGATTTACCCCATCGTTTATCTGGACTGCATCCATGTCAAAGTGCGTGAGGGAACGGTGCGGGTAAAGGCCGTCTATCTGGCCATCGGTATCACCATGGACGGCGAGAAGGAAGTGTTGGGGCTGTGGCTGGCGCAAACGGAAGGTGCCAAATTCTGGCTGCAGGTCGTCACCGAGCTGCGCAATCGAGGTGTGCAAGATATCTTCATCGCCTGCGTGGACGGCCTGAAGGGCTTCCCAGATGCCATCGAGGCTGTCTTCCCGGAGACCACGGTTCAGCTGTGCATCGTCCATATGGTTCGATACAGTCTGAATTACGTTTCGTGGAAACGACGCCCGGAAGTGGCGGCCGACCTGCGACTGATTTACCAGTCGGCCACCGCCGAAGAGGCAGAACTTCGACTCCGCGAATTTGAAGAGAAATGGGATGCAGAGTATCTACCTATCGGCCAATCCTGGCGGCGCAATTGGCCCCGCCTGATTCCGTTCTTCGACTATCCGCCGGAAATTCGTAAGGTCATCTACACGACCAATGCTATCGAGTCAGTCAACATGAGTCTGCGCAAGCTGACGAAGAATCGGGGGGCGTTCCCTACCGATGAGGCGCTCGTCAAACTCTTTTACCTGGCATTGCGCAACATCAGTAAAAAGTGGACACTGCCAATCCGGGATTGGAAAGCTGCGCTAACCAGGTTCACCATCCAGTTCGGTGAACGTATTTCTATGAATTAAACGAAACCCCGTTTACACAAAAATTCGCACACGCCCACTCCGGAATAGTGCGGATGCTAGATCTCGCCTTGGGGACGAAAGTCGGAGAAAACAGCACGCTCTTCCTCGTTGCCCCAGACAACCGCCGTACCGAGGTGGAACAGCAGCTTTGCCGGCCGGCGTTTTCCCGCGTAGCCGAGCTCGGCATACGCTATCTCCCTTACGGTGCCCTGCAGGTTCACCGAGAGGCTATTGCCAGATTCGGCGCAGGGATGAAGCCGCTTATCGAGATTTCACAGCAGCTGCACCCCGGCACCAAGCGTAGTTAGGGGTCAGATAGCACACTTACAACATGGCCGATTCCCCCCCTACTGCACACGCCTGGGAGTATCTCCACATGGTCCCCCACTTTGACCATTAGGGAGGCAGGTGCTTCCGCCAAATCTATATGAGCCCGGTTTCCATGTGGCGGGCGGAATTCTACCTGATAAAAGGACCGCTGCATGAAGTCAGTGGCAGTTACTTGTTTCAAGCAAGAAAATTGGCTTTGATCGTTGGTTTCAGGCGTAACAATCGAGAGGACCCGTGCATCAACAGCACCTGGATGGGTCGGCTTAGCCGTATGCAGAGGAGCAAAGCTACAGGCCGTCAGCAACCCGACCATAGCCAAGATGGTGACGAGGGATTTAGACGAAAACATAGCAATCCTTAAAAGTAGTTAGTTTGAAGAAACGAGATCGCTCGGAAAACGCAGTTTGAATGTCGTCCGCCCATTGTTTCCGCTACTCACCTCGACACTACCTGCATGTAAGCTCATAATCGATTGCACAATTGCCAGCCCTAAACCAGTCGACGACCCGGCATTCGATCGCGCCGCATCACCTCTATAAAAACGATCGAAGAGCCTTGAAAGGTGCTTCTCATCAATTTTTTCACCGGGATTAATGACGCTAATCGTTGCCATGCCCCCCATTGCTTCAGCACGCAGCTGAATTACGCCGCCTGGCGCGGTATAGCGAATCGCATTAGCCATCAGGTTGTTGACCGCCCTGCGTAAAAGAATCGGATCGGCAAGTATTGTTCCCGTAGCCTCTACTGCAATAGATACACCTGCATCGTCACTTACACCCTCAAAATAATCCGCAATACGCGCCAATTCTTCCTTAGCATCCAAACGAGCTTTGTTGACAACGACATGTGCGTGCTCCGCGCGCGCCAGAAAAAGCATGCTTTCCACCATGCGTGCCAGTCGTTCATATTCTTCTATGTTTGAAGATAATAGACTCTCATAATCGTCAATCGTTCGGGTCTTTGAGAGCGCTACATGCGTTTGGACCATTAAATTATTTAACGGCGTTCGAAGGTCATGGGCGAGGTCTGCTGAGAACTGACTTAACCGCTGAAAACTGTCATACAACCTATCCAACATGGCATTGAAAGCCTCGACCATTTCCTGCAACTCGTGCGGAGCAGACTGCACGTCAAGCCTTGTTTCCAAACGATGGGCGGTAATGGAATGGGCTTGACTGGCGATGCTCCGCACGGGACGCAAGCCCTGCCGCACCAGAAAATAGCCTAAGACGGTGGCGAAAAGCGTACCGAAAGCTGCGGCAATCCACACTTCTGCACGATAGTTTTCCAATAACTCCATCCGATCAGAGGTGGTGCGCGCTACGATGATGTCAACCGGCTCACCTGATTTACCAATACGGCCTTTCGCTGCGATAGCGCGCGCCGGTAAATTTGTCGACGTCGGCAACAAATGAATGGCGTCTTTTGTGGGACTCGTACCGTAGGATATCGTGGGTACGTTCGACAAATCGCCTTGATCGGCATGGTTATGCAGCAGAATTTTGCCATCGTCCGCTTTCAGAATCACAATCATATTGTCGTGATTGGCGGCGGCGTCTAAAAACAAATGGGGATCCTGCCTGATTGCCGCAACAGAATCAGCTTCTTCCGCGATATGACGCATCAGGTTAATTTTTCCAAGCAACTCTTGATCATCTCTTGACTCCAGTTGCGCAGACAGGGAGCGATATAGATAAGTACCTACCCCTGCAAAAGTGACCATCGCCACCAATGCGAACAACAGGCCCAATCGCGTTGTAATTGATGTAGGCCGCCATAGCTTCATTGCCTATCCTCCAGTACATACCCCATGCCACGTACGGTATGAATGAGTTTCTGAGCATGAGGATCATCAAGCTTGGCACGCAAGCGTCGCACGGCGACTTCAACGACATTGGTATCACTGTCAAAATTCATATCCCAGATTTGCGAAGCAATCAAGGATCGCGACAAAACTTCACCGCACCTTTTCGCCAACAAGTGCAACAAGGCAAATTCTTTGGCCGTTAAGTCGACGCGTTCGCCGCTGCGTATTACCTTGCGCTTGAGTACGTCAATTTGCATGTCTGCAATTTGAATAAGCTCGGCCTCACGCAATGGTGCTCGGCGTAGCAGGGTTCTCACGCGTGCAATCAATTCTGTAAAGGCGAACGGTTTGACCAAGTAATCGTCGGCCCCAAGCTCTAAGCCCTTAACGCGATCTTCGATCTCGTCGCGTGCGGTCAAAAAGAGAACCGGAGTATCGTGTGACTTACGCAATTGTTCGAGCAGTTGCCATCCGTCCATTAGCGGCAGCATGACATCTAGAATAATCAAATCGTAAGATTCGTGGAGTGCGAGGTGAAGTCCATCTGGGCCAGTCTGCGCCCAGTCGACAACGAAACCAGACTCGATCAGTCCCTTACGCAGATATTCCCCTGCTTTAACCTCATCCTCTACCAACAAGATACGCATTTTATTTTTCCCCATAAGGCGACATAGTCGTCATCTTCCTCCAGATAGTGCAAGGAAGTGATTACAAATTTGTAATCCTGACGCAATCTTCTCGTGTACTGGTGCTTCCTACAATGCATCTCATCGATACGTCACATCGCTCGATGGCGAACATAGCGTATCGCCCTGTTGCCTCGATAAGACAACAGCCATCTTTCTGATGAATCACCCACGGACACTTGTCCCTCTCTTGGAGAATTAACATGAACGCAAAATACATCCTCGCCATCGCTGCCCTGACAATCGTTTCTGGCTCCGTCTTTGCTCAAACATCGACGGCTATCGCAGCACGCGATCAAGCCAATGCGTCGGTACGCAACAACTACCCGGTTGTGCCTTTCGTCGCCTCCAAAACACGCGCAGAGGTCATCAACGAACTGAAGCAAGCACAAGCACAAGGTTTGATCACCAACGGCAACGACTATCCCATCGTGCGCATCGCCCCAAGTCATAAAGTCCGCGGCGAAGTTCAAGTCGATACCGCCCGCGCCAATGATAACGGCAATACAAATCTGTATTCCGGCGCTTAAAGCGCCATTGAAGGTACGCTAGCACAGCAAGAGTGATCAGAATCAATCAACTGCGATTCTTGTTGACCTTCACCCGGGGGCAAGCTTGATAGTGCAGCATAAGCAGGCTTGACAAGAACAAGAGATGCTACGTACCATCAATGCACTAAAAATTTGAATAACTCATGATCCTTTCGCGTCCGTCTCGCCTTATCGCAGCACTTATCGTGCTGTGTAGCGTGCTGTTTATGCAGCTCGCTGTGGCGGGATACGCCTGTCCTGGCCATACAAGCCCACAGGATCAAGAAGTCATGATGATGGATGGCGATGTATCCATGTCCTCATGCGAAGGCATGGATACATCACAGCCTAATCTGTGCCACGAGCATGAACAGGTCGGCAACCAGTCGTTAGATAAACCTCCTGCCCCTCATGTCGCACCTTTTGTGGCGTCAATATTGACGGTGGTATTTCAAGCTCTGATTTTTGACGCTGCCCCCATCACATCCCACCCGGCTGACATACTGCTTACCCGCTCTACCTCTCCACCGCTCGCCATTCGCAACTGCTGTTTCCGTATTTAACACTCCAGATCGCTTAGTCCGTCGCCGATGTACCTTGCGTACATCCGGTGCAGTCGCTTGCTATCTGGAGGTTTCATGCTATCCCCATTTCTTGCGTGTCGTACAGCGCGCAACAAGATTCCTCAGTATTTTCTGAGGGTCATTCTCGCCGCTTTGGCGGCAGCTTTTTCGATTGCATCCGATGCCTACGCCGTCGATACACCGTTGACGATGGCCGAAGCACAACGTCGCGCCGTCATACGTTCGCGTCAGCTAGTCGCACGAGATTATTCCGCCTCAGCGTCGCGTGACATGGCCGTCGCTGCTGGTCAGTTACCCGACCCTGTTTTGAAGGTTGGTGTCGACAATCTGCCAATCAATGGCAGTGACCGTTATAGCCTTACTAGCGATTTCATGACCATGCGCCGTATCGGCGTCATGCAGGAAATCACCCGCTCCGACAAGCGTCGCCTGCGTTCTGATCGCTTTGAACTCGATGCTCAGAAAGCACTTGCGGAAAAAAATGAGATTGCAGCGACAATCGAACGTGATACGGCCTTGGCATGGCTGGAGCGCTACTACGCCGACGCGATGGTAGCTGTTGTCGCCGAACAAGGCGAGCAAGCCAAATTTGAAATTCAATCGGCTGAAGGCGCTTACCGTAGCGGGCGCGGCAATCAAGCAGATGTGTTGGCAGCCCGCAGTGCCCAAGCAACCTTTGAAGATCGCGCCAGCGAAGCGCAACGTCGTGTTCGCAACGCCAATACCGTCTTAGCACGCTGGATCGGCACTGCCTCGGACATGACATTGGCCAGCAAACCGGCGACGGATACCATCCGATTCGATACCGACGGCATCGACAGCACACTAATGCGTCATCCTCAAATGGTCATTCTCACAAAACAGGTCGAAATGGCTGAAGCCGACGCCAAGCTAGCCAAGGCCAATGAGAATGCAGACTGGAGCGTTGAAGTCGCCTACCAGCAACGTGGCTCAGCTTATTCCAACATGGTCTCCTTCGGCGTTTCCATTCCGTTGCAACTGGATCGAAAAAATCGCCAAAACCGTGAGCTCTCTTCCAAACTCGCCATGGTCGAACAAGCTAAGGCCGAGCGCGACGACATGCTGCGAACGCTAGTAGCGCAAACACAGACCGTGATCAATGAATGGCAGAACAATCGTGAGCGCTATACGCGCTACGAGCGCGAGTTGATACCTCTAGCCAATCAGCGTGCACTGGCTCTCATCGTGGCCTACCGCGGCGGCAAGGCAAGCTTAGCCGACGTTCTCGCAGCACGCCGCAACGATATCGACGTCCGCCTCCAGGCGCTCCAGCTTGCCGCAGAAACCGATCGTTTATGGGCTCAGCTCAATTTCATCTTTCCGACCGATCGCGCCATGACTCAGACTGGATTTAACAAGGACACGCAATGAAGAACAACATTTTCAGTTTGACAGTCGTCGTCGCTAGTATTGCAGCAGCGGGCTATGGTCTCTATTGGCTAGGCATGCAACAAGGTAAGAAGGCTGCAGCCCCCGTGAACACATCGGCTATAGCGCCAGTGGCGGGCAATGAAGGTAAGAAGGTTCTGTATTGGCATGATCCCATGGTACCGAGCCAAAAATTCGATAAGCCTGGAAAGTCACCATTCATGGATATGCAACTCGTACCGGTGTATGCGGGCGAGACAGCCGACGACAGCAAAGTCAATATCAGTCCTCGTGTCCAACAAAACCTGGGGATACGCACAGCAGAAGTCACACGCGGCAATTTTTCCTCTGTAGTAAGGGCTGTGGGCAACATCGCTTACGATGAACGTGCTGTCGCCTTGATTCAGGCCCGCAGCAATGGTTTTGTCGAGCGCCTATATGTACGTGCCCCGCTCGACCCCGTCCGAAAAGGGCAGGCATTGGCTGAGATATATGTACCTGAGTGGGTTGCCGCACAAGAAGAGTATCTGTCAATAAAACGCATGCAAAGCTCAGGGCTAGGAGAACTGCTGAGTGGCGCCCGTCAACGTATGCGCTTAGTCGGTATGACAGACGATCAGATCCGCTTGATCGAGTCCACCGAAAAAGTACAGGCGCGCACGACGATCGTCTCTCCCGTCAGTGGTGTCGTTTCCGAACTGACTGTTCGGGAAGGAATGACCGTCATGGCCGGCGCTGCAATGTTCAAAATCAATGGGCTGAGCACTATCTGGGTCAACGCCGATGTCCCTGAGGCGATCTCTGCACAAATACGCCCAGGCAATACGGTAGAAGCACATACACCGGCACTCCCTGGCACGGTATTTAAAGGCAAGGTCAATGCCTTACTGCCAGACGTAGACTCCGTCACACGCACGCGCAAAGCTCGCATCGAACTAGCCAACCCCGATAATCAGCTCGTGCCTGGCATGTTTGCATCGGTCAGTTTCGCAACGGTCGCCCGTAAGGATGTCTTGGTGGTACCCAGCGAAGCAGTCATCACCACGGGCACACGTAATCTAGTGATGCTGGCACAAGGTGATGGAAAATTCATGCCTGTTGATGTGGAGATTGGTACCGAAAGCAACGGTCAAACCGAAATCCGCAAGGGACTCGACACAGGACAAAAAGTCGTCGTATCGGGTCAGTTTTTGATCGATTCAGAAGCAAGCCTGACCGGTGCCACTACCCGCATGGGCGGCAACGATCAACCGTCTCCGTCGACATCTATCACACCGGTCCACAGTGGGCAAGGAAAAATCGAGAATATCGATAAAGAAGAAGTCACCATCTCGCACGGTCCGATCCCTTCGCTGCAATGGGGGGCCATGACCATGAGCTTCAAGTTGCCGGCCGGAGGTTTGCCGAAAAATCTGAGGGTCGGTGACAATGTTGCGTTCGAAATTCGTCCCATCCACGACGACGCATTCCAAATTGCCAGGATTGCAACGGCAACAACGTCTCCGACGACCAAAGACCAAGGCAAGCCTAACGAGAAATCAATACCAATACCCCAAGCGCCTGCCGGAGGTACACGATGATCGCCAAGTTAATTCGCTGGTCCATTGCGAATCGCTTTTTAGTACTGCTAGCCACGTTGATGATGACAACATGGGGTATATGGTCACTCTCGCGCACGCCACTGGACGCGATTCCTGATCTGTCCGATGTACAAGTGATCATTCGCACCAGCTATCCGGGCCAAGCCCCTCAGATTGTTGAAAACCAGGTGACCTATCCACTGACCACGACAATGCTGTCGGTCCCTGGGGCTAAGACTGTCCGTGGCTATTCTTTTTTT
Source organism: Herbaspirillum sp. RV1423 (assembly GCF_000577615.1). Classification (GTDB taxonomy): domain Bacteria; phylum Pseudomonadota; class Gammaproteobacteria; order Burkholderiales; family Burkholderiaceae_D; genus Herbaspirillum. The sequence goes on along the minus strand of NZ_CBXX010000056.1, from coordinate 30,356 downwards.
GGCGACTCTTTCGTCTATGTGCTATTCGAGGATGGCACCGATCCTTATTGGGCACGTTCCCGTGTACTGGAATATCTGAATCAAGTTCAATCGCGCTTACCCCCTCAGGCTAAGACTGCTTTGGGCCCAGATGCGACCGGTGTGGGTTGGGTCTATGAATATGCCTTGGTCGACCGCAGTGGAACAATGGATTTGTCGCAGCTACGTGCATTGCAGGACTGGTTTCTCAAGTACGAATTGAAGTCCGTTCCCAACGTATCCGAAGTAGCGAGTATCGGCGGCATGGTTCGCCAATATCAGATCGTGCTCGATCCAGACAAGATGCGCGCATTTAATATTCCCCACGGCAGGATCATTGATGCTGTGCAAAAGTCCAACCAAGAAACCGGGGGCGCAGTCCTTGAACTAGGCGAAGCAGAATACATGGTTCGCGCTTCCGGCTATCTGAAGTCATTGGATGATTTCCGAAAAATTCCACTGATGACCAATGATGCGGGCGTCGCAGTACGTTTAGGTGACGTAGCACGCATTCAGATCGGACCGGAAATGCGACGCGGAATCGCCGAACTCAACGGGGAAGGAGAAGTCGCTGGCGGCGTCATCATCATGCGATCGGGTAAGAATGCTTTAGATACCATTAACGCCGTCAAAGCGAAACTGGATAAGCTGAAATCCGGTCTGCCACCTGGCGTGGAAATCGTACCGACCTATGATCGATCAAACCTTATCAAGCGAGCTGTCACCAATCTGCAGGAAAAGCTGATCGAGGAATTCATCGTCGTTGCTATTGTTTGCGCGATCTTCTTGTTTCATCTTCGCTCGGCGCTGGTGGCCATCATTACGTTACCGATCGGCATCCTGATAGCCTTCATCATCATGTACTACCAAGGAGTCAATGCCAATATTATGTCGCTAGGTGGCATAGCGATTGCCGTTGGTGCAATGGTCGATGCGGCCGTCGTGATGATTGAAAACGCCCATAAGCACATCGAAACCTGGAATCACACGCATCCCGGTCAAGAGTTAAAAAGCAACGAACGCTGGCATGTCATTGGGGACGCGGCTGCCGAGGTAGGCCCTGCGTTGTTCTTTTCTCTCCTCATCATTGTCCTGTCGTTCATCCCTGTCTTTACCCTAGAAGCGCAGGAAGGCCGACTATTCTCGCCGCTGGCTTTTACCAAAACCTATTCAATGGCAGCAGCCGCAGCTCTGGCGGTAACGCTCATCCCGATTTTGATGGGCTATCTGATCCGAGGTCGAATTCCCGACGAACAGAAAAATCCATTAAACCGCTTCCTGATCACCCTGTACCGTCCGCTACTCGATATCGTATTGCGTTTTCCAAAACTAACCTTACTGGCAGCTGCATTCATCGCCGTATTGACCATCTGGCCGATGACGAGGCTGGGCAGCGAATTCATGCCACCGTTGGACGAAGGTGATGTGCTCTATATGCCTTCGGCACTTCCAGGCCTGTCCGCGGGGAAAGTCTCACAATTGCTTCAGCAAACAGACCGTCTGATCAAGACCGTCCCTGAAGTGCAAAGCGTTTTTGGTAAAGCCGGACGTGCCGAGAGCGCAACCGACCCCGCGCCATTGGAAATGTTTGAAACGATGATCCAATTCAAACCGCGCGACCAATGGCGAATCGGCATGACGCCGGACAAGCTAGTCCAGGAACTAGATAGCGTGGTCAAAGTGCCAGGATTGTCTAATATCTGGGTACCGCCGATACGCAATCGCATCGATATGCTCGCAACAGGAATCAAGAGCCCGGTAGGAATCAAGGTAGCGGGTGTCAACCTTCAAGAAATTGATCGCATTACCGGGGAAATAGAACGTGTCGTCAAAAAGGTATCTGGTGTTTCTTCCGCCTTGGCCGAACGCCTCAATGGTGGGCGCTACATTGATGTAAACATTGACCGAGACGCGGCAGGCCGCTACGGCTTGAACATCGCGGATGTCCAAAATGTCGTATCGGCGGCTATTGGCGGCGACAATATCGGAGAAACGGTCGAAGGATTACAGCGTTTCCCAATCAACGTACGTTATCCGCGTGAGGTGCGCGATTCGGTCGAAAAACTTCGTCAGTTACCGGTGCTCACGGAGCGTGGCGCACAAATTAGGCTGGGCGACGTGGCATCTATTCGCATCGATGATGGCCCACCAATGTTAAAAAGTGAAAATGCGCGGCTATCCGGATGGGTCTATGTTGACATACGGGACCGAGACCTCAGCTCGACGGTACGGGACATGCAACAGGTCGTGGCACGAGAAGTCCAACTCCCTGCAGGCTACGCCGTCTCTTGGTCCGGGCAGTTCGAGTATCTGGAACGCGCTACCCAAAAACTCAAAATCGTCGTGCCGGCGACACTATTCATCATATTTGTGCTGCTGTATTTGACCTTCAAACGTTTCGATGAGGCGGCCTTGATTATGGGGACATTACCCTTTGCGCTTGCCGGGGGTATCTGGCTGCTATGGGTACTCGGCTACCATTTTTCCGTGGCTGGAGGCGTAGGTTTCATTGCCCTAGCAGGCGTTTCAGCCGAGTTCGGCGTCATCATGCTCCTTTACTTGAAGCAAGCATGGCATGAACGGCTGGACAACAATCAGAACACCGAAGCCGATTTGCTTGACGCCATACGTGAAGGAGCGGTTCTACGTGTTCGTCCCAAGGCAATGACTGTTGCCGTGATCATAGCGGGTCTGGTACCCATCATGCTTGGTACGGGAACAGGCTCAGAGGTAATGCAGCGTATTGCTGCACCTATGGTCGGAGGAATGATTACTGCGCCGCTTCTTTCCATGTTTGTTGTGCCGGCTGTCTATCTGCTAATGCGACGCCGTCAGACTTCATCGACACCCGTAGCGCTTCGACTGGAATCATCATGAGATCTGTGCACTCTCTCAGCACCGAAGCTTTCATACAGGTTCTTGCGATGGCTATCGGCTGGTTCCGGCTATAAGGGAGGCCGTCAGCTCAACCATCTGCTCATGATGGTTTCAGATGTCGATATCGCTATGACATCGACATCTTCGTTTCGATTATCGCATTACGAAGCGTCGGGCCCAACTGCTGTCGTCAGAATAGCCGTGGTGGCCAGAATGAGCAACGCCAACACAATTTCACTTCGAATCGAGAATCGCAGAGTACGAATTGCAGACCAGTCCCCCTCCATCAATCGAGGAGTCAGGCGAGTTTTATTCAATGCGGCCAAGCCAAGTAGCAAAGCGACCCAAAACATCTTGATCACAAACAGAGTGCCGTATTCCGACGACCAGAGCGCCTTGGGCGTACCCAAGATAATCCATAGCAACCAGATTCCACAAAGCAGCAGAATACCGACCGCCGCAGCGGCGTACTGACCAAAACGATGTGAAACAGCAGCGATATTCGGCAAGCTGTCGCCATACGTAAGACGATGCAACGGCCACAAAGCCCCTATCCAAAATGCGACGGTCACCAAATGCAATGACACGAGAAGCTGCGGTAGCCATTTAATTTGCGGGGCGATCGCGACTTCTCCGGCATGTCCGACCAGCGCAAAGGAGGCAACGGCAACAACACCGCCAAAGCTAGCGATAAGCTGAGTTCCGGCCCTCATCTGCGAACGCCGCACTAGTAAAACGATAGTCAAAAGACCGGCGACATGTAAAAACGTTGCAGGGCCTTCGGTGGATTCGACAACCATCCGTAACATGGGCCCATCTAGCAGACCTCCCACATCGCCCGTCATCATGGCACTCATGATGCAGACCCGGAAAAGCGACAAAACAATCCCAACAACACCAGTTACCGAAATGAAATTCTTTATCGAGGCATTTTCCTGCTCAGTCAGCCTCCCTGAAAATATGGCCAAAAAGAAAACCCCACCTGAGGCAGCGAAGCTGGCGCCGTAAGTGAAGGCCTTGGTAACGATGGCAGAAATCTGCCATACATCGAGATCATAGTAAAACGACAATGATGCGAGACCTAGCATGTTATTTGCCAGATACAGTAAACGAGGCAGAACCTGTCATCGCGTGACCGTCATCGCCCAGCGTGGACCATTTTGCGTGGTATTTACCGGCTGTGAGTGGGGGCAAGGAAACATTGAAAGTTGTCGATGCCGCCGCCGCCGGATCAACTGGGACAGCAATCTCTTCCGATTCTTTATTCAATTTAAACTTCGTCAGCTTTGCTGCATGACCAAATTCCAGATGAAAAACTTTTGGTGCATCAGTCAGAACAGCCCCATTGGCTGGTGTTGACGATTTCAAGGTTGCGTGTGCCGAAGCCGAGCCGGGAACGAAGAGTGCTGAGGAGATCAGTGCAAGAGTGAGGGCGGATAAAATGCGTTTGTTAAACATGGGACTTCCTTATGGGAGGAACTACGATAAAAATACTGGATACAGCAGGCCGGCCAAGACGATCCTCGTGTGTTACCGGCCTACAGTTTGATTTACTTCGCTGCGTCGATCTTGGTGACGGTCAACGCACCACCCACTTTTTCTGCAATGAAATGAATCTGATCGCCAGCCTTGACCTGGTCGAGCATCGCAGGATCTTTTACGCGAAAGACCATTGTCATACCGGGCATATCCAAGTTGGCCAATGGACCGTGTTTGATCGTTACTTTGCCGGCATCCTTGTCCACTTTTTTGACTTCGCCAGAAGACATTGCCGATGCGCTATCCATTTTCATATCGCCCATCGCACCCGGCTTAGACATATCTTCGGCAGCCATTGACGAGAGTGGCAACGTCATCGCCAACAACACTGTTGCACACAACATCGAACGTGATTTCATGATCATTTCCTTAATTTAAAAGTTAATTATTTGACAGCAACTGTGCCCTTCATACCGGCTTCAAAGTGACCCGGTTGAAGGCATGCAAAATCAAAAGTACCTGCCTTTGTAAACTGCCAGACGATTTCACCTGTTTTACCTGGATCAACGGAGACTTGATTTTCATCGGCATGCTCCATCTCTGGATTCTTACGCATGACCTCGGCGTGCTCCTTCAGTTCTTGCATTGTCCCCAGCACCATTTCGTGCTTGATCTTGCCGGAATTTTTAACAATGAACTTCACTGTTTCGCCGCGTTTAACGTTGATCGTCGCTGGGGTAAAGCGCATGGCGTCGCTCATGTCAACGGTCATCGTACGCGTCACTTTCGCAGGATTTCCGGGCTTTCCAATGGCCGAGGCATGATCGTCATGACCGGCGCCATGCGCGTGTTCTCCGGTGCCGCTGGCAACTGCGGTGAGGGACAGGGAAGATAAGAGTAATGTCGAAACGAACAATAATTTTTTCATGATTATTCCTTTTTGATAAACGGTATTAAATGAATGGTTGATAAGATAGGAAGTCAATGGTCGCTGTGTGATCCTCCCTTAGTCACCTTGAGTATTTTTTCTCCAGGCTTAGCGGCCATCCGCTGTGTATCCGGGGAACGAGTCGCTGCCGGCATATCGGCATCAGCACCTTTCCATTCATAGGCGACGGTGCCAGCCGGATGCTTGTACCAGCCAGGATCCTTGTAATCGTTACGCGCTATGCCTTTGCGCACTTTGACAGTCGTAAACATGCCCCCCATTTCAATCCCACCGAAAGGACCAGTACCGGTCATCATTGGCAAGGTATTGTCTGGAAGTGGCATTTCCATCTCTCCCATCGAGCCGCCTTTATCTCCCATGACCATATAGTCAGGAATCAAGGTATTGATTTTACTCAGTGCACTGCGCTGATCGACGCCGATCATGGTGGGAACGTCATGCCCCATCGCATTCATCGTGTGATGCGACTTATGGCAATGGAATGCCCAATCGCCAAGATCCGTGGCATCGAACTCGATGGCCCGCATCTGACCAACTGCGATATCAGTTGTCACTTCTGGCCAACGTGACGCTGGGGGCGTCCAGCCGCCATCAGTGCCAGTGACCACGAATTCATGACCATGCAAGTGAATCGGATGATTAGTCATTGTCAGATTGCCGACGCGAATACGTACACGATCTCCCTGATTGCAGACCATGGAATCAATACCGGGGAACACACGACTGTTGAAAGTCCACAGGTTGAAATCGAGCATGGTGCTGGTTTTAGGTGTGAAACTGCCCGGATCAATGTCGTAAGCATTCAACAGAAAGACGAAGTCACGATCTACCTTGTGCTGGCTCGCATCTTTTGGATGTGTGATCCAAAACCCCATCATGCCCATGGCCATTTGTGTCATTTCGTCTGCATGGGGGTGGTACATAAATGTCCCGGGACGCTTGGCGACAAATTCATATACGAAGGTTTTTCCTGGCTGAATGCCGGGCTGAGTCAACCCAGTAACACCGTCCATGCCATTGGGCAACCGTTGACCATGCCAATGAACGCTCGTGTGTTCTGGCAATTTGTTGGTCACAAAAATACGAACACGGTCACCTTCCACGACTTCGATGGTAGGCCCCGGCGATTGGCCGTTATAGCCCCACAAATTGGCTTTCATTCCTGGCGCCATTTCGCGCACAACGGGCTCGGCCACCAAATGAAACTCCTTCACGCCATTTTTCATGCGCCAAGGAAGAGTCCAGCCATTGAGGGTGACCACCGGGTTGTAAGGGCGACCGTTAGGAGGCACCAGAGGAGCTTGCGTGTTAGGGCCGTCCATGGTGACAGCTTCAGGCAACGAGGCAGCACCGACACGGCTTACCAATCCAGCACTCAAGGCAACGGCGCCGGCACCGGTAAAGAAATTTCGACGAGAAACCATAATATGTATCCTTTGAAAAACTGTTCGCGATTAATCAGCAGAGGCCCCAACCTTGGCGCTGCCAAGGCCTGCCGCATCGGCAGAGCGGCCGGTTTGTGCCATCTTCAGCGCGGACTCTGCAATCCAGTAGTCGCGCAAGGCGTCAATGGCGCCATTGACACTCATGACCTGATCCCGTGCATCTGCCAACAAAGTAAAAACACCGATCAGCATTCCGTTGTAGCGCAGCATCTGCTCCTCAGAGATGCGCTTCTTTAACGGAACGACTTCATCTCGATAATGTCTGGCAATGTCATATGCGCCGCGATAGGTGGAATAGGCTTGCCGTACTTCGGAGCGAGCATTGATCGCCAGTTCGGCCGATCTGTTAACGGCTTGCATATACATTGCTTCGGCCTTGGAGACACGTGCCGTACCCCAGTCAAACAAGGGAATCTCAAAGCTCACTTCGAACCCGTTTTCGGTAGTCGGTGATTCGCGATAGGAGTTATGCAGGAAACCGACGTCCAGGACGTTCACAAAACGAGTGGCCTTTGTCAGCCCCAGCGAATCAGCAAGCCCAGACAATTCGCGTTTGGTCATGAGAATGTCCAGACGATTTTGCATGGCACGCGCTTCGGCATCGTTGATTTCTTCAGGCGCCTTAGGCAGTGCTGGCAACCGGTCCGGTAATTTGAAAGCAGTGTTAGTGCCCCACAGCCCCATAAGTCGTGTCAACTTCTCACGTTCAATGGTGGCCGTTTGCATTGCTTTGGCCAGTTGTACCGTCACGTCAGCATAAAACCCCTGTTCACGCGAATGTTCCAGCTTGCTCCAGTTACCCACGGAGGTCATCTTGCGTGCGAGCTCAGCACTTGCTTCCGTTGAGTCTTTGACCTGACGCATATATTTCACGGTTTCCTGCGCAGCCACAGCAGAGAAATAAGCGCGACGTGTTGCATCTACCACCGCCAAAGCATCACCGGCGGCCCGTAGTTGCGCTTGCTCGAAGCGGCGACTTTCAATCTTGGTCGCAAACGGCATCGTCAGCAGGCTCATGACAGGAATCATCAACTTGCGATCGACTTCCAGGTCACCGCCGCGGCGAACACGGCCAAAGGTAAAGCTTGGGTTGGGAATTCTGCCGGCTTGCACCAGACTCGATTCCGCAATACCCAGCTCTGCGTAGTTGGCTTGCAAGCCACGATTGTTGAGCAGAGCGATCGTGACGGCATCATCTACGCTCAGCGGCTTGGCAAGCAACGGATCAATGGTCTTGCGGACATCGGACGCATCTTCGTCGGTTTTGACCCATTTCACATTTTGACCGGTGCGTTCTTTGGTCAGGCTCTGCACGGTATTAAAGCCGCCATCAGCCGAAAAGGATGCACAGCCACCGAGGAACAATACGGATACCGCGATTGCTACGGGGCGCAGGGATTGAGAAAATTGGCGCATCGTCATTCCTTTGCTTTCCTAGAGCCCATCGACGACATATCGTGAGCTGGCGCCGGTGCCATTGATTTATCTTTACCTGATGTCGGCATCTCCGCCTTCATCGAATCCATGTTATGAGTGGCTTCACCGTCACCTGCTTGACGCACGGTGTCGTTCGATTGGCGCCAAGGGATCAATTTGGCTTCTTGGAAAGACTGGTAGCCAGAAAACGCTGAGTCATAGGTCGTAGCCGGTACAACTGCAGCCGGATCCAACGGATCGTTGCTCTTTTGTGATGTCTGCGCAAAGACGGTGACGGGCAAAACAAATGCCACAGCAAGCGTCGCGCTCTGCCAGGAACGGAGATTGGTCATGATTGCCCCCTAAAGGGATAGATGATGTTAATAGGTACGGATTTCCGCGAAAGCGGAGCTGCTACGGCAGCCGTCGGCCAAAAAATGGACGAGGCTAGGGTTTACAGCAGGAAGGAGTGAGGCGGACGTTCGAGGCCATCGGGAAAATTGATGGCGAAACGCTTCTCTGGAGAAATGTGAACAGGCAAACGGCTAATTGACGGGGAAAGGACGGCAGGAATGGGTTGCGAAAGCGCGGTACCCAGGCAACAACCGGCGCAGGCACTGCATTTCCCATCAAGGTCATGCCCGCCAGGGGAATGAGCGCTATCGGAACTCACGTGCACTTCTACCACGACATGAGGCTCGGCCTCATCAGCGTGATGATGAGACGCCACTTCACGTGACGCGGTGTGCGACATCGCACCGTGGTGATGACTTACTCCACAATCGAGCATGATGGCCGTGGCAAAGCTTTGCACAGGGAGTGCAAGCATGACCAACCATATCAGCACGATTTTTAGTTTCGGAAGCATCTGAGCAGTATAAGTTAAAAGATAGAGGTGAACAATTAGAGAAAAAACACATCCCTACCGCGACGTTGCCTTCAGAAAACTTGCTAAAACAAAGCTTTGACGACGGTTACCATCCTAACGAAGTCAAGATGACTCAAAGATATCTCTTAGATTACAAATTTGTAATCTAAGAGATATCAATCTCATTTCCGGCTGCGTAGCCTCAGAGCATTGGTGATGACGGAGACCGAACTCAAGCTCATTGCGAGAGCCGCAATCATTGGCGAAAGCAATTGCCCGGTAAAGGGATACAAAATACCTGCGGCCAAGGGAATACCTAAAGCGTTGTAGACGAAAGCAAAACCTAGGTTCTGTCGCATATTTCGCACGGTTTCCAAAGATAGGAGCCGTGCACGGGCAATTGCTCTCAGATCCCCTTTAACTAAAGTGAGGTGAGCACTATTGATTGCAACATCGGTACCGGTCCCCATCGCGATGCCGACATCTGCTTTAGCGAGCGCCGGAGCGTCGTTGATGCCATCGCCCGCCATAGCAACGATTTTTCCTTGCTTTTGCAGCCGCTCGACCAAGGCCAACTTGTCTTGCGGCTTGACCTCCCCATACACCTCACTGATACCCAGTTTTTTTGCCACGGCCTTCGCTGTTGTAAGACCATCGCCGGTTGCCATGATGATGGTTATCCCGGCTTCCGTTAAGGTATTGAGCGCATCCACCGTCGTCGCTTTGATGGGGTCTGATACCGCCACGAGACCCGCCAGCGCGCCATCGATGGCAAGATACATAACGCTCGCGCCTTCACTTCGCAATATCTCTGCCTGATCAGCAAGAGGATGCCAATCTATTTTCTCAGCATCCATCAGTGCAGTATTGCCAAGAGCAACCGGCAACCCTGACACACTACCACGCACGCCTATACCGCTCGACGACTCAAATCGATCTGGTTTAATCAAGGGCAAATCGCGTCGACGCGCTTCAGCCACAATGGCATGTGCAAGCGGATGTTCGCTACCCTGGTCAATACTGGCCGCAATCTGAAGAACAGAGGATTCAGTATTGTTTGCCGCAGCTATGACGCGATCAAATTCGGGGCGGCCTTCGGTCAAGGTGCCGGTCTTATCCACAATCAGGGTGTCTACCTTTCTCATAGATTCAATTGCCGCCGCATCACGAAATAACATCCCTTGCGTAGCTGCACGTCCCGTAGCGGCCATAATGGACATCGGCGTCGCCAATCCGAGAGCACAAGGACAAGCGATAATCAGAACTGCAACGGCATTTACAAATCCATAGACCCAGCTTGGATCTGGCCCAAACAATCCCCAACCGAATAGAGTCAATATCGCGATGCTCACAACGACAATGACAAAATATCTGGCAACAACGTCCGCTAGCCGCTGCATCGGAGCACGTGAACGTTGAGCTTGCGCCACCATCTGGACGATCTGCGATAGCATGGTTTGCGAGCCTACTTTTTCGGAGCGAATAACCAGACTCCCGCTAGTATTAAGTGTCGCCCCAATAACTTTGTCGTCGACCCGTTTAGTGACCGGCAACGGCTCCCCCGTAAGCATGGACTCGTCAACGGCGCTTTCCCCTTCGACAACGACGCCATCCGCAGGTAACTTTTCTCCTGGCCGTACCCGCAATAGATCGCCTAAATGCACATGGGTCAGTGGAATATCTTCTTCAGTACCGTCTTCCAGAATACGGCGTGCTGTCTTGGGTGCCAAACCTAAGAGAGATTTGATTGCAGCCGACGTTTGCGAGCGGGCCCGCAATTCCAGCATTTGCCCCAATAAGGTCAATGAAATGATGACCGCTGCAGCTTCATAGTAAACACCGAGCCGCCCATGCGCCATGAAAGATGTCGGGAAGACACCTGGCACCACTGTGGCAACAACGCTATAGCCGTAAGCGGCAGTAACGCCGAATCCAATCAAAGTCCACATGTTGGGACTGCGCTGTGTCAGGGACTGAAAGCAACGCACGAAGAATGGCCAACCAGCCCAGAGAACGACGGGCGTACTTAGGGCTAACTCGATCCAGTTTTGCTGCGGTACCCCGGCAGGAAGAAACTGATGGGCCGCCATCGCCAATACGGTCACAACAACCGTTGCTGGCAATGTCCACCAAAAACGTCTACGGAAATCAACAAGCTCCGGATTCTCCTCTTCCTCCAAGGATGGCATTACGGGTTCCAATGTCATACCGCATTTTGGACAGCTACCGGGCGTCGACTGGCGAATCTCCGGATGCATCGGGCAGGTGTAGATGGCTCCTTCTTGCGCTTCTGGCAGAGACGGAGGCTTCTGAATATCAACATAGCTGGTAGGAGATGCCTGGAACTTCCTCAGACAGCCTGTGCTGCAGAAATAATAGTCATTGCCCTGATAGGCAAGGTATTTTTTTTCATCTGCTGCCACAGTCATGCCGCAGACCGGATCGGTGAGTGTTTTGGCCGTCGTAGTAGTCAATGAAGAAGCCGCATTATTTACGTCTGAATGCACGTAGTCACCATGTGCATGTTGATGTGAATCATGTGTCATAAGCCAATCCTTCAAGAAATGAGGGCGATGGAGATCTGCAGCTAAGTGTGGACCAACGAATAAGGCTCGCTATCGGGAACTGTGATGTTACGACCTTCCACCAGGGGAAGGTCAAGTCTGCCTTCTCAGTGTTGGCCCACACTTTCATGCCTTCACCGGCGCGGGTTACGTAGACTATCCATACATCCTGCGCAACGATGTCGGCGAGACTATTACCGCCGAGTCGTTTTTTTCCTTGCTTGGCAAATCTGCCGGTCAATGTCGGCCCCGCCGATTCCAGCGTTGGAACGGCCATGGGCCGGTGCCAGGAACGGGAAGAAGCAGGGTCTCTCACTACTTCCGAAACATTCGTTATATCAATGCGAAACGCGCCGCGCAGTATCTTGCCGACGAACATGAGAGCGCTCCCCGAGCTGCTCGCTCAGTGAACCTTTTGCCAGATGCCTGGGATGATCTGAAAATTTACTCTCGGCGTCTCCGTAGCTGGAAACAATTTCGCAAAACACAATGGCGTTGAACGTCAGATCAAATGCTACCGAAGTTAGTCATTATGGTTAATTCCTGGCTACGCTTATCTTTCCGGGATTTTTATCTTGGGATGACCGACTCTAGGATTAATAGACCTAAATCGCCTTTCGCATGCGAAAGACTTCGGACTTAAGCGTGTTGCCATACAAGATATCCACAATTTCAAGATGGGATTTTGCCGACTTCGCTTCTTCGATAATTGACGTCAAGGACGCTTCAGCGTCATTAGAAGTTCGCCAAAAAAGCGCTTGAGAAATAACATCATCGCCTTCTTCACTTTCGCCTCTAAATAACACGGTAACGACGTGAAGTGCTGTTGGCCGATTCCTTGCGGTCGAGAACACGCTTTTCAAGCTCGTCGGCGTTCTTCCGCGTCGTTTCGTAATGCTTACGCTGGTGGTCGTGATCGCCATGACGTTTTACTCACTCAAAAATTTCGGCAAGCGCCGATAGAGCATCTTCCCTAGCCGATTCTTTCGAGGGGGACATCCCGCACCTCAAGCCGCTCCGCGTATTGGCCGCCCAATACGTTAGCCCAGTCTCCAAAATTTCCCCACTTTCAAAATCGACCCTAGCGTCCCAATTTGCAAGTTTTAATGCTCCAATATCCTCTCGCATAACCTCGTTGCCACTCGCTTCAAGCCACCGTTCCAACGGGACTGCCAACTGCTTGGCTGCTTCTTGAAGATTGTCGTAGTTCATTAATTTCCCCCTAACGAGGCTTGATTGTGCGACATTGCCCAATACCTGGCATTTATCAACTGTTATCCGGCGAGCATACAAGCTTCCTATGCTGCGATGCGTTCAATTTTGGGGCGCTTGACCTTGCCAGCCTGGTATAAGTCGAATTGCAGCTGCATTCCTGCCCACAATTCAGGGCTGGTACCGAAGGCAGAACCAAGGCGGTACGCCATGTCAGGCGAAATACCGGCCGCACCTGTAACGACACGTTGAAGCGTGACCCGGCCAACGCCAAGACGAGTGGCGGCTTCAGTCACGGTGACATCCCCCAGATACTCTCTCAATACCTCTCCGGGGTGAGGCGGGTTATGCATGCGAGTCATATAAAAACCTCCGTAAAATTCAGTGATAGTCGAGATAATCCACAAGGATCGCGTCCGCACCCTCAAAAGCGAAAATCAATCGCCAGTTTCCATTGACCGTAATTGCCCAATGTCCCTTTAGATCACCTTTTAAAGGATGCAGCCCCCACGATGGGGCTGATAAATCTTCCGGCTGTACAGCTTGATCCAGTGCTGCCAGTTGAAGCCGCAATTTGGTCGCGTGTGCGGCCTGGATTCCAGCTTTGCTACCCGTTTCAAAGAAGCGGTGCAGTCCTTTGTGTCGAAAGCTTTTAATCATGAGATGAATTGTATCGTGTATCGCTACACAGCGCAATGAATGGGCGGGATTATGAGTGTTCTGTTATCTTGCGGTGATGCCACGCAGTTTCATGCAAGCAGCACACATCCACATTTTTCTACCATTGCGGTTCAAGTAAGAGCCCGCCTGCGCGTCTCCATATCCTTGATGATACCCACAGAATAACTTGCCGGTAGCAAGTGCCACATTGGATGTCAGTCGCGATTTTTCATTCGCGCTTGTCGTTTCAGATGAATTCATAGTCGTAGAAGGCTCAGTGATGCATGCTGGTCAACAGATGCAAAACGGATTTTGCATTCGAATCAATTTCTTCCAAGACACCCAGCCAGTGGCCAATAACACGCTTAACACTCGGTCCAGGTTGTGTATCCCGCCATACGGATAGTATCCGGCGGTATCCAATCATATCGGCTCGCTGCACGCAATAAGAAGTGGCCAACTGGGTCTTCTCAACATCGCTGAGGGCCGTAGAAATGCCCGCAGCCCGTTGCAACAATACAATTTGTTCGGCTGTATTTTCTTGAACATCCCGTAGATGATCGATAATCAAAGGAAGGCCCAACGGATCTGGATGGGTAATGACCTTGATCTCCTCCTCGTCGCTATTTCCAGTCCTTACTTTCAAGATGTCGTACTTATCGCAGGCCACCAGGCGTACCGATGGAATATTGATCTTGGTCCAAGGAAATAGATCATTCTTTTGTGCCACAAGCATGCGAAGCTCATCTTTAAACCCACGCTCTAGCCTTGGGGAAGCCTGTGCTGGAGTGTCGGCATCCCCCATCTCCCAGATGCGGCTAATGTGATTTTCACGCTCCTTCGGGTCTGGGAACAAGCTGATGTTCCAGGCGAGACAGCACACCATCGCCGTTTTGTTTCTCGCTTCCAAATCACGAATAAAAAGAAGATGAGGAAGCACAAAGGTGGAAAAACAAGATGCTACCGAAAACTGTTTTATTTTCATGTCCATACACTCGTTTCTAAACGACTTCGCAGGGCCGATGTCGTTATCTGGGAGTTCTTGCACATCGAGGCCGGCGCTGCCCTAACCAATGAGACATGTCCGTCGCATGTTCCTTTGCGGTAGAAAACAGCATGATTATGACCGTTTCCGGACAGCATCCACAGTAGCTGCGATGCTATTAGGCAGAATGCGTTGCGCATAATCCGCCAGCGGGAATTCGAACGTGCCTCGCAGGTTGATGCCTTCCAGATTGGTAGGCGCAATACGACGCAGGTCTTCTGGTGGCAGGCTTTCCCCACCGACGGCCTCTATTCGCTCGACCGCGTGTTGCATGTGCTGGGTATTCCACGCCATCAGGGCGTTCGTTAAGAGCGACAGGCTCGATGACACGGCGGCCAGCGATTCCGGCCGCTTGGCCAGTTCGGTCGGTATCTTGCCAGTATGGACGGCGCGTTGCACAGCATGGACAGCCTCACCACGGTTCAAGGCGTGCCGTAGTTCGCGTCGGAACGCAGGGTTGGTGAAATAATCTATCAGGAAAATCGACCGCAGCAACCGCCCGAGCTGCACGCCACCATCGTACACATCCTGACCACGAGCGGCCGAACCGAAGCGTTGCAAAGCCTGCACTGCCGTACAGCGACCGCTCTGGATGGACGCAACCACACGTACGAATTCGTCGTAGATCGCCTCAATCGCATGAAGGTCTACATCGCCGGCGACCACAGGGACGACTTCGCCCGGCACCTCGTGGCCAACTGGCACATGCAGATAGCGGTCACGCATGTGTTGCAGGACCGGGCATAGGTCAAATTTCAGGCCCTTGGCCACGGCAATGCCGAAATCGGTGTAGCCGTGCGTGTCGACTGCGAGTTGGGCAACGTCGTCGGTGCCGGCTTGCCGTACCACCCCTTCGATAGCGGCGCCGACCTGGCGCTCCTTGAGCAGAATGGGCGTGTCGTAAAAGATACCCCAGCGATCCCGTACATGGGTGTAGATGCCAATCGATGCGGTGCGGCGGCGCGGATCGGCACGCGCCTGCCAGACGGTGCGCGTCGTCTCCAGGCTCATCATGTCGCTCGATGCCAAATCTCCGCGTCCCCAGTGTGCAGCAATCGGATGGCGGTGCATGTAAGCCAGTATGGCATCCGCCGCTTCGCGTAACTTGCGCTCGTCGGCGACCAGCTTCATCATCTGACGGATAGCCGATGCCTTCAGTTCTGGGATCATGCGGGAAATGTCAGCGGCCGATAGCGACGTGCCGTGCGCAAGAACGGCAGCGTAGACCAGCAGCAGTTCGCTGCGCGAGCGTGGTTCACGACCGAGTAACAGCCAGGAAAACCGCACCTCGCTGTCGATGTCCAGGATAATTTTCGGCAGCTGCCCTACGGGCCGCTCTTCGAAAATCGCCCGACGCAGGGCGTCTAGATGCGGTGCCTTGTCCTCGGCCTTGAGCACCTCGTTACGGATACTCCCGTCTTCGATCCGGACCTCACCGCGCAGATAGGCATCCCGAAGTCGTTCGAGCCCCTGATCGAGGTGATCGACAACCTTGCCCAGAAAAACCTTCGGGTCTTGCGGCATTTCGAGATGGCCATAATAGTGATGGCGCTTGGCCTTCCATTCCGCCTCTGAAATGAGCAGCGTCGCCCGACTACGGAAGGAAAAACTGTGGTCGACATACACCGAACCGTTGCGCAATGCCATGCGCAACGCTGAGATGGTGGCCCATTCGAATGCGCGCATCGCCTCAATGCGGTCTACTCCGTAAATGAGGTCTCGCCACACGCGACCGAGCTTGATCTCGATGCTCGCCGGCAGTTCGTTGCCGCCATTCTGCCCATAAAGACTGCGTAGTACGTTTATCGCATCAATGACGGGATGCTGCGTTTCAGATTCAAAGGGAAGCTTGACAAGCTTGTGCAGCATAGCGCGTGCCTGGGCGCTTTTGGTCATCAACTGTAGGCGGATCAAGCTGCGCCGGCTCGGCGCATGCTGGGTGAGCATCTGGTCGGCCAGATCGGCAATCTGAGCGAGCGTCTCGTCTGCGGGGTGAGTCTTGTCCTGTGCCAGCGCCTTGACTGCTTCAGCGAAGCTGCAAAGTTGCTTCTTGAGATCGGGGCGGCCGCCGTCGACCTGTCTGCCGGCCTCGTTGGTCACATCAATCGCCCAGCGCCGGAACATCGCCAACAACTGGTCTGTCGCTGAGCACAACGCATAGCGCATGAAGCAGGCAGCTTCCAGCTTGCGTGACTGAGACTGAACACGCTTACTGACCGATGGCGGCCGGTTCGCGCAGCGGCGCGCGTAATAGCGCACCAAGGTCTCGTTCACGTCTATCGGCCAAGTTGCCGTTACCTTCAGCGCATAAAGCCTGTCGATCTTGTCGAACAGTTCAGCCATCTGGACTGTCGAATGCTTCAGCGGCACGGCCCACAGCCATTGCTGCAGGCTGCCGTATTCGCCCTCTGGCGCGGGGAGTTGCCGACCCCATTCGGTGATTGTGGCGTTACCCACCGATAGCAGCAATGCCTTCTCCAGGAATGCCTCATGGCTGCGAATCGCTTCGGCGATCACGCGTTTAAGCAAGCGATCATGAGCGATCAGGATACGATGTTCGTACAGCCAGCATTTGACCTGCATAAGCAACGTTGACGTGTCAGGCCGTCCGACTAGCGTCTCCTTGAGCCAACGCACAAGATAGCGGCGCTGGTGCTCGGTCATGCTCCCAAAGCCAAGTGTCTGATAAGCAAGCTGTTGGTGGTCGACCAACGTGCGCGGACGAGTGTCGTACAGCGAACGGAGCGTGCCAATGTCCGGCGGCGCAATCTCCAATTGCTCGCCAACATGCGTCCAAAGCGCCTTCGGGATCTGCTTATAGGCATCAAGCGTACGGCCGGTCATACGCACAAATCCGAGATGTAAGGCCAGCGCCAGCTTGTATAGATCACGGCGCCGATCGTTGATCAGGGCTCGTTCTTTGACGGAAAATGTGAAGAACGTATTGAGTTCAAACTCGTTCAGCTCAGCCGGAATGTGGCGCAAGCCAAGGTAGGGAGCATGCCAGTGGTCCATTTTGATTCTTCGGGGAAAGAAAAATGACTTCCATCATACTCGGCGAAAATGGCAATCAGCAAGTAGCTGATTTAAAAGGAAATATTGCGATGAGTACCGCTGGAACCCGCATGAATGCTAGGAGTCGCTACCGTCGTAGAGTGCAGGGGAATCAAAGGAACCCCGAATACCAAGGAAACAATCGCAGCGCTTGCAGCGCTCGCTCAAGATTCACGTCTCGCCGTCTTCCGCTTGCTGGTTCAAGCTGGTCCAGAGGGACTCGCCGCCAGCAAAATCGCTGAGCAAATCTCGGTCACGCCTTCCGCATTGTCCTTCCACATGAAGGAGTTGTCCCACGCGGAGCTGGTGACCTCTCGTCATGAGGGGCGATTTGTCATCTATTCAGCCAACTTCAACACCATGAACGGCCTAATCGGCTTTCTTACCGAAAACTGCTGTGGTGGCAATGTGTGCTCCCCCGGCAACGCATGTCTCGTAACAGAAGGATCCACGACCTGATCAGCGGTGGTGGTCATCTCAGCCTCTACATTCCACACGAATAAGGATTTCCATGAGCTCTCCTCAAACTGACAAAACTTATAACGTTCTCTTCCTGTGTACGGGCAACTCCGCCCGCAGCATCATGGCCGAAGCTTTGTTGAATACGATGGGTAAAGGTCGTTTCAATGCGTATAGCGCAGGTAGTCATCCTGGGGGTACCGTCAATCCGCTCGCCGTCGAGCAAATCAAGAGCACCGGCTATCCATTGGAAAAACTTCGCAGCAAAAGCTGGGACGAGTTTGCGGCAGCAGATGCGCCAAAGATGGATTTCATCATTACCGTCTGCGACAACGCTGCCGGCGAAGTCTGCCCAATCTGGCCTGGCCAGCCTATCTCTGCGCACTGGGGCTTTGAAGATCCTGCTGCAGCGACCGGGACCGAAGAGCAAAAGCGCGCCGTATTTTCGAAAGTGGCGCGCCAAATCACCACCCGCGTGAACATCTTCAATAGTCTGCCGTTCCATACGCTGGAAAAGACTGCCATCAAGCGTGAAATGGACGCTATCGGCGCCAGCCAAGTCTGATCATGATCGGAAAGAGTACGCCCGCAAGGGCGTGCTCTTTCGCCTTAAAAGCCCATCCGTCCCGGATATTCGAAGTCATAGGAACAACGTGGTTACTGCATTCACCATCTTCTTGCTCACCTTGGTTTTTGTCATCTGGCAGCCACGTGGCCTTGGCATCGGCTGGAGCGCATGCGCAGGCGCTCTGGTGGCCCTGGCATTCGGCGTCATTCAGTTGTCCGATATTCCAGTGGTGTGGCACATCGTCTGGAATGCGACGGGTACGTTCATTGCCATCATTATCATCAGCTTGCTTTTGGATAAGGCCGGCTTCTTCGAATGGGCAGCATTGCATGTCGCCCGCTGGGGCGGTGGTAGTGGTCGCAAGCTGTTTGCGTTGCTGGTATTGCTGGGCGCGGCCGTCTCTGCGCTGTTCGCCAACGATGGTGCCGCGCTTATTCTTACTCCGATCGTCATTGCCATGCTGTTGGCGTTGCGCTTTTCGCCGCAAGCCACGCTGGCATTTGTGATGGCCGCCGGCTTCATCGCTGACACTGCAAGTCTGCCGCTGGTTGTCTCGAATCTGGTGAACATCGTCTCGGTGGACTTCTTCAAAATCGGCTTCTCGCAGTACGCGGCCGTCATGATCCCCGTCAATGTCGTTTCCGTGATCATGACTTTGGTGGTGCTGTTTTTGTATTTCCGTCGCGATATCCCCGTCGACTATGATCTCAAGCAGCTCAAGAAACCAACCGATGCCATCCATGACCGCTCAACCTTTATCGCTGGCTGGTGGGTACTCGGTCTGTTGCTGGTCGGTTTCTTCTGGCTAGAGAGCCAGGGCGTGCCGATCAGCGCCGTCGCCGCAGTCGGCGCGCTTATCCTGCTTGCTGTCGCTGCAAAAGGCCATATTATCTCCACCAGGGAGGTGATCAAAGGGGCGCCGTGGCAGATCGTCTTCTTCTCGTTGGGGATGTATCTGGTGGTCTACGGGCTGCGCAACGCTGGCCTGACGAACTATCTCACCGGTCTCTTGAATGGTTTCGCTCAACATGGCGTCTGGGGTGCGGCTATCGGCACGGGCTTGCTGACCGCTTTCCTGTCCTCGATCATGAACAACATGCCCACGGTCCTAGTCGGTGCGTTGTCGATCGATGCTGCCACAGCGCAAGGCGTCGTCAAGGAGGCCATGATTTACGCCAACGTCATCGGCAGCGATCTGGGGCCGAAGATCACCCCGATCGGCAGTCTGGCGACGCTGTTGTGGCTGCACGTGCTTGCCGCCAAGGAAATCCGGATTTCGTGGGGCTACTACTTCAAGGTGGGTGCCGTGCTCACCATTCCGGTTCTGCTGGTGACGTTATCCGCACTGGCCTTGCGATTGAGTGTCTGAGCATGGATACCAGCGCCCGCAAGCCTGCCTGGCTGATTCCGTCTCTTGGACTGACTCAAATCGTCGGATGGGGCTCGATGTTCTACGCGTATGGCGTGCTCATGCAGCCCATGCAAACAGAGCTGCAAGCCTCCAAGCCAGTCATCGTCGGCGCTTATTCGCTTGCGCTCCTGATTTCAGGCCTGCTGTCGACACTGGCAGGAAGCATCATCGATCGCGTGGGTGGTCGCTTGTTGATGGGCGCAGGAACAGTCTTGGCTGCGGTAATGTTGGCACTGCTTTCCACTGTGCAAAGCGTGACTGGCCTGTATTTGATCTGGGCAGGTATTGGTGTGGCGATGAGCGCTACCCTTTATCAGCCAGCGTTCGCAGTTCTCACCCAGATCTTTGAAGGCGGCTTCAGGCGCGCAATCACCATGCTCACGCTGTTCGGTGGTTTCGCAAGCACCGTGTCTTGGCCGCTGACGCAATGGCTCTTGGAACATTACGGATGGCGTGAAACCTGGATGATTTATGCAGTAGCCAATCTTGCTATTTGCTTGCCGATCCACGCCTTGTTGCCAAGGGCCGCCAGCATCAAAGCAAAGATCAAGGACAGCGCAGCAAAGAGCATCGGCCTGGCAACCGTGCTGCGTGAACCCAGCTTTTCTCTCCTCACGGCAGCGGTCACATTGAATGCCCTGGTGTTTTCAGCGATGTCGCTGCACTTGATTTCCATTCTTCATGACCGAGGCATGTCGGCGTACTACGCAGCGGGCATTGGCGCGTTGATCGGGCCGATGCAGGTATTGGGGCGCATCTTGGAGGCGACGTTCGGCAAGAATTCCACGACCAGGCAAATTGGGATCATCGCAATTTGCCTGCTGCCTGTGGCCCTGATTTTGTTGTTCGCACCGGCTGAATGGCTACTTATCTATGGGCTATTTGCCGCCATGTATGGCATCGGCAACGGTGTCATGACTATCGTCCGGGGGACCTTGCCGGCGGAGCTCTACGGTCGCGAAGCTTATGGGGCGATCAGCGGAGCCATGGCTACACCGGTAACAATTGCCTTTGCCGCCGGTCCCTTCGTTGCATCTCTTCTCTATGCCGCTGGTGGCGGCTATCCAGGTGCCATCGTCGCGCTGATTGGCATTGCCAGCCTTGGCGCCGGGCTGTTCTTCTATGCCACTACGCCTTCACGCTCCAAAACAATTTCTTCTGTTCCTTAGGAAAACGTCATGACTACCACGATCTATCACAACCCGGCCTGCGGCACGTCCCGCAATACGCTCGCTTTGATCCGTAACAGCGGTGAAGAGCCGACCGTGATCGAGTATCTTCAGCATCCGCCGTCGCGCGACACTTTGATTGCACTGATCAAGGACGCTGGCTTGACCGTGCGCGAAGCGATTCGCCAAAAAGGCACGCCTTATGCCGAGCTCGGCCTGGACAATCCTGCGCTGACGGATGAGCAACTGCTCGATGCCATGCTCGCCAATCCGATCCTGATCAATCGCCCGTTTGTTGTGACTTCCAAGGGCACGCTGCTGTGCCGTCCGTCCGAGGCAGTGCTGGATATCCTGCCGAATCCTCAAAAAGGACCATTCACTAAGGAAGACGGCGAAGTCGTCATCAACGCGGAGGGCCAACGTGTCGCACCAGCTAAATGACCTTCCTAACATCGCCGGCGACCTGTTCAAAGTGCCGACGGCAACGGACTTCGCCAATGTCGCCAGCTCGACGCACGCACCACGGTTCTTGCTGCTGTATGGTTCGGTACGCGAGCGGTCCTACAGTCGGCTGCTGACGATGGAGGCTGCACGCCTCCTCGAAGCAATGGGTGGTGAAGTTAAAATCTTTGATCCGCGTGGCTTGCCACTGCCGGACAGCGAGCCAGAAACACATCCGAAAGTTCAGGATCTGCGCGAATTGGCCATGTGGTCCGAAGGGATGGTGTGGTGCTCGCCAGAGCGTCACGGGGCCATGACCGGCATCCTCAAGGCACAAATCGATTGGATTCCGCTCACGCAAGGCTCCGTTCGTCCGACTCAGGGAAAAGCGCTAGCCGTCATGGAAGTCTCAGGCGGGTCGCAGTCCTTCAACGCTGTCAATCAAATGCGGGTTCTTGGTCGATGGATGCGGATGATCACCATCCCGAATCAATCCTCTGTTGCCAAGGCATATCTGGAATTCGGAGAGGACGGCCGCATGAAGCCTTCGCCGTACTACGAGCGCGTAGTGGATGTGATGGAGGAACTCTTCAAGTTCACACTACTGACTCGTGACGTCTCTCCCTTCCTCGTCGACCGCTATAGCGAGCGTCGGGAGTCTGCAGAAGAACTCGCTAAACGCGTCAATATGCGTTCAATTTGACGACAACGGTCATATCGCTCCTCTTTAACGACGTGACCAAACTTACTTTAGGGTATCCGACCTCTTGAGAACGGTCGGCGTCGTCTGGCCTTGGTCCAGCCCGAGGCGCTCACTCCAGAAGACATGATTTGCATGATCGGATTTGGATCGCCCTGGGAATACCGATATGGCGATACGGGTAGCTAGGTCGGCACGGCACGATCGACGGAAACTTTTCGATAGCGTCGTCCAATATGACTTTTGAAGAAACGAATAACCTCCTCAGTATCACCGATGATGTGCCGCATGGCTTGCGCCGCAACTTTGGAATTAAATTCCAGAACTGTAGCTTCATCAACCTGACTCTTACCAGAGGCGAACCTTTTAGAATCGCATACGATGTAGGCGATTCTCGGAGAGATTGGGTAGTAGAAGTCGGCATGCTCAGGGGCGCCGAATTCAGTCTCTGAAACACACGAGTGGACATTGACTATAGGTTGGTCGGACGTAATGAAAGGTACCGTGGTGTCATTTATTAGCAATGCATGTCTAGCGTTGTGACGATCTGTATACAGGCTAAATCCCAACTTCGTCCCGTACATGTAGCTCAAAAACCACCATGCATGCTCCATTGCGTCTGCTACCTCAATTTCGAGTGGGGTGCGCCGAAATAAAACCTTGATGAGGCTATCTCGCCAAGTTTTTGTACGAGAAATCTGATGACCTAAAAACATCATGAACTGGATCATGCGCTGTTGATCCTGAAGCACATCGAGGTTCTCACCGGCCAGCTCGGTCAACACTGGACTCGCTGATCTCTCATGAGCCGCGTGGAGATTTTCTAGTGCGTTGCAACTCATGACGTGAAGGCTAAGTTCAATTTCCGAATTTTTAATACCTGACTTAAGATAAAGAGCCTCAGCTTGCTGTATCCGTAGAAAGTCATCAAGGAATGACATGTTCTGCTGATGAAGCCGGCTGTTGCCTGGCCGGGAGAATCCTTTAATGATCTCAACATGTCTGTCGGTAAGTGTGGTGGTTTTATAGAAATAATCATCGGCGACGATGGCACGCACACTGTCCCAGGCAATCTTCCCAGTCTTCGTGGTGTAAAAAACATTCTTCGTGCCGTTACCCCAGCGTGTCAGATACTCCGCCCAAACGTAGTGATGCCGCTTTTTGGCTTCGAGGTGTTTCGGTAACATAGGCCGCCCTTCCGTTGAATGTGGACTCTCTGTCTCATTTTATAAGCTTCCTGGCAATCTATAGGCATAAGTAGCGTGTCAGCTATGAGTAGCCGCACTGATATGAACATCACACATGTGTCAGCGGTTATGTTGCGAACCCAAGAACGTAGTGGTGTGCAAAGGAAGAGGTACCGCTACAATAGAAAAAAATCTTATCCAGGAGAAGGAATGAAGTCATGGCTTTTGATCGGCTCTAAAATCGTTGCTGCTCTCTGGATATTCGTGGCGTCAATCGCGGCGATATCGCTTTGGCGAACGAATGCGGATTCGAGCATAGTGGGGTTCTTTTGGGAGTTTTGCAAAGTCGTCTTGGGACCATTTGTTGGTGCCGGCCTAGCATTTATAGTGAACGATTACGTACATAAAGAGCGCAAAACTGAGGAAGAAAAAAGCGCCGCCCGAACAGCAGCGTTCTCTATTCGAGCTATGTATGATGACTTCACCAATTATCGGTACGTCATTAGATATGAAACGGCAAGTCTTCATCAGAAACACAGCCGATGGCCTGATGGCCCCGCCCCAATCTGGGCCTATGCTAAGCCGCTCATCTTCACCTTTAGTTCCAATAGCCTTCCTGACCTAAAAACGCTGCAGTTCCTATTGGCACATCCAGAGGGACAAGTAGCATTCACAAAAATGCAGGTTCTTGAGCGCGCGTATAAAGATTTAGCCAACGCCCATACCTTCTATATAGAGACATCAGAGGCACTACAAAACAAAATCGAGAACATTGAGCCGGGAGCCTCCTGGCAGGTGGATGCCGATGCTATCGGGCCCCGGTTGACAGCTAAAGCTCGTGATGCCCTTCTGGCTATACTTATACGAATCAACGATGAACAGCTATATCTTGATACGCGAGATAGCCTTGCCCAGGCTGCCACTGCTTACTTCAAAGGAAAACTAACGATAGGAGAGATCGCTGTTCACAACGAAAAGCTCAAAACAGAAAATCTTCCTTCGCTCCCTGAACATATTGCGCAATGCTTGAAGAATGAGCAATAGAAGATGGCATGTTTTTAGGCTCCAATATCGGCTGATAAAACATCGTCTATAATCCAACCCATGAAAATGCTGCGTACATTTCTGATCCTGTTGTTAGCCATTGCCATTCCCCTTGAGGGACTGGCAGCGGTACGCATGGTCGAAATGATGCGCACAAATTCTGCGTCTATGGAAATGGCGACATCCGCGAACGCCGCAGATGAGCCTTGTGTGATGAATATGTCGGACACCGATAAGTCATCCAAATCGACGGCGCCGTGCAAAATGGGCGACGCCTGCAAGATTTGCCAGGTTTTCCCATCGACGACATCTTCCGTCGACATCAATCCATTGATCCTTCCGCTGATCGACACCGTTTCACTGTTGCCTGAGTCATTTCTGCCTTCTCATGACCCATCCGGGTTGTGGCGTCCCCCTCGTTCACTCTAAATCTCATTGATTCGTTGATGCGTCCGGCCTAGCTGCCGGGCGACTGTTTGCGCGCTTTTGTACGCGCAGTCACGCTATGGAGTGAACAATATGTCCTTTCGCAGGATATCCAGTACCTTGCTTGCTTTGCTCGCAGGGATGTCCGGCCTTGCCCAAGCTGGTCCCTTGTCTTTTAACGCGGCGCTCGACATTGCCGAACGCCAGTCCCCCAATCTCGCCTCTAACAGGGCACAAATCCAGGCGGCTCAATCGTCTGCGATATCCGCCGGCGCTTTGCCTGATCCAAAGATTTTCACCGGGATCGACAACTATCCCGTGTCCGGTCCGGATCGGGGCCGGCTCAATGCCGACTCAATGACGATGCAAAAGATTGGCGTCATGCAGGAGTTTCCCAATGCGTCGAAACGCCAAGCCCGCGTTGCTGTTGCTGAAGCTTCAATCGAAACAGCCGAAGCACAACGGCAGGTCGAGCGTCTGAAATTGCGCCGGGCGACTGCCTTGGCATGGCTCAATCGATACTACTTGGAGCGCAAGATCGCTTTGTTCGACAACCTGGACAAGGAGAATCAGCTCTGGGCAGAGGCAGTACGTGCCCAAATCGCCTCCGGTCGTACGCAGATTGCCGATAGCGTCATGCCGAAACAGGAGGCGGTGCAGCTTGCCGACCGTCGCGACGATCTGATTCGCGACCTGGTCAAAGCGAAGGCTGGCTTACGTCGTTACGTCGGCGGCGAGGCGGATGAGCCGCTGGTGGATGCCTTGCCCGCCCTGAGCATCGACGCGAATCATCTGCGGGAGCATTTGCATCGGCATCCGGAACTGCAAGCCTTTGCCGCCGAAACACGCAAGGCAGAAGCCGAGGTCCGGGAAGCGCAAGCCATGAAAAAGTCGGACTGGGGTGTCGAGCTTGCCTATCAGCGACGCGATGCGCGGTTCGGCAACATGGTCTCGGTCCAGTTCACGTTTGAGATTCCTGTCTCCCCTTCAACCCGACAGGATCCCCGTATTGCCGCTAAACAGCAGGAGTTGTATCGGATCGATGCCGACCGTGAAGCCATGCTGCGCGATCACACCAACGAACTGGAAAACGATCTTGCCGACTACCAGACGTTGACCCGCCAACTGGAGCGCGCCAATCAGACCGCCTTGCCTCTGGCACAGCAAAAGGTCGATCTCCAGTACGCAGGCTACCGCTCGGGTAAGAGCGACTTGACGACGGTATTGACTGCACGCCGCGAAATCGTCGATCAACGTTTAAAAATCATCGATATAGAAGCTCAGCGTACGGCGATGGCCGCGCAGCTCTATTTTGCTTACGGAGAAGACCTGCAATGAAGAAAAATACCTATCAAATTGCCGTACTGATGATTGCGGTTGCTGCTGTGAGTAGCGCAGGCGGTTATTGGCTTGCCCAACAGAATAAGGGCGGTCAAACCATGCATAGCGAAACTGCAGGCCCGACTACGCAAGTGGAACGTAAGGCGTTGTATTGGTACGACCCCATGATGCCGAGTCAACGCTTCGACAAGCCGGGTAAGTCACCTTTCATGGACATGCAACTGGTGCCGAAATACGCCGATGATCAGGTAGATGGCGCCGGCGTCAAGATCGATGCCGGTATTGTCCAGAATTTGGGAATGCGTACTGCGAAAGTGGAGCGAGGCAACTTATCGGCAACGGTGAACGCCGTCGCCAGCGTGCAACTGAATGACCGCCAGGTTGCGATCGTTCAGTCACGTAGCAGCGGCTTCGTGGAGCGCGTGTATGCACGGGCTCCTGGCGATGTCGTTGTACGCGGTGCTCCTCTGGTTGATTTGCTGATTCCTGAATGGGCCGGTGCCCAGTCGGAATTCTTGGCGGTGATCAAAACAAACGATCCGGCATTAATTCAGGCCGCCCGTGAGCGTCTGCAACTACTCGGGATGAGCAGTGATCTGATCAGCCGCGTCGAAAAGAGCGGACGTCCTCAAACCGTGGTGACAATCGTCGCTCCCATCGCAGGCCTGATTCAGACGCTCGATATCAGAAGCGGAATGACAGTGACAGCGGGCGCGCCTCTGGCCAAGATAAATGGCCTGGATTCCGTATGGCTGGAAGCGGCCGTTCCCGAAGCGCAAGCCGGACAGATCAATGTCGGCGGCAAGCTGGAAGCTCGTTTTTCTGCATATCCAGGTGAAAACTTCACTGGCAAGATCCTGGCCATTTTGCCTGAAACGAATGCCGACAGCCGCACGCTTCGAGTCCGTATCGAATTACCCAATCGCGACGGCAGGTTAAAGCCTGGTATGTATGCCCAGATCAATTTGGACGCAGGCAAAGCGGCACCAGGCTTGTTGGTGCCGTCTGAAGCGGTCATTCGCACCGGTACCCGCAATGTCTTGCTGGTCACTACGGGTGACGGGCGATATCAGCCGGTCGAAGTTCAACTTGGCCAGGAAGCCGACGGCAAGAGCATCGTGCTGGGTGGCGTCACCGAGGGGCAGCAGGTTGTCACGTCAGGGCAATTCCTGATCGATTCCGAAGCAAGTCTTAAAGGCGTGCTGGCGAGATTGAATACATCGTCATCCTCCACTGCTGCGACAGCGCAGGCCGCAATCAATGAGACAACCGGGAAAATCGAATCGCTGAAGGGGCTCGAAATCACGCTCTCGCATGGTCCGGTCAAAACGCTGGGTTGGGGGCCGATGACGATGACATTCAAATTGGCTCAGCCCGACATGGCATCAGGCCTCAAGGCCGGGGACAGCGTGCATTTCAGTTTCAGTGAGAAGAATGGCGACTATGTGATCGAGAAGCTGGATCGGAGCGCGCCATGATAGAGAAACTCATCAAATGGTCGATTGCGAGCCGTTTTCTGGTCTTGCTCACCGTCCTGTTCCTCGGGGCATGGGGTGTCTGGGCGCTTAAGACGACACCGGTGGATGCTTTGCCGGATCTGTCCGATGTCCAGGTCATTATCCGCACCAGCTATGCCGGCCAGGCGCCGCAGATCGTTGAGAACCAGGTGACCTATCCGCTGGCGACCACTATGCTGTCGGTGCCGGGAGCGAAGACGGTACGCGGCTATTCCTTCTTTGGCGATTCCTTCGTCTATGTCCTGTTTGAAGACGGCACCGACATGTACTGGGCTCGCTCCCGGGTACTGGAGTACCTCAACCAGGTGCAGGGACGCCTTCCGGCTTCGGCCAAGGCGTCGTTGGGGCCGGACGCCACTGGGGTCGGCTGGATCTACGAGTACGCTTTGGTCGACAAGACGGGGCAACACGACCTGGCGCAGCTGCGCAGCCTGCAGGACTGGTTCCTGAAATATGAGCTCAAGAGCTTGCCCAATGTGGCCGAAGTTGCGACGGTCGGCGGGATGGTCAAGCAATACCAGATCGTGCTCGATCCGGTGAAACTGGCTGCCTACCGCATCACGCAAGACAAAGTCGTCGACGCCATCAGAAAAGCCAACCAGGAAACCGGCGGTTCGGTGCTGGAGATGGCGGAAACCGAATACATGGTGCGAGCTTCCGGCTATCTGAAGACGCTGGCGGACTTCCGCAATATCCCGTTGGCGACGGGACAAAACAGCGTCCCGGTCAAGTTGGGTGACGTGGCGACCATCCAGCTGGGGCCGGAGATGCGGCGCGGTATTGCCGAGCTCAACGGCCAGGGGGAAACCGTCGGCGGCGTCGTCATCCTGCGCTCCGGGAAGAATGCGCGCGACACCATTGCCGCGGTCAAAACCAAACTGGAAGAACTCAAGAAGAGTCTTCCATCGGGTGTCGAGGTCGTTCCTGTCTACGACCGCAGTCAATTGATCGACCGGGCCATCGACAACTTGTCGCACAAGCTGCTAGAGGAGTTCATCGTCGTCGCGGTGGTGTGCGGCCTGTTCCTGTGGCATCTGCGCTCGGCGCTGGTGGCGATCGTTTCCTTGCCGCTCGGCGTCATGATTGCCTTCATCGTGATGCGCTACCAGGGCGTCAACGCCAACATCATGTCGCTGGGCGGTATTGCCATCGCCATCGGCGCCATGGTCGATGCCGCAGTCGTCATGATCGAGAATGCTCATAAGCATATCGAAGCCTGGAAGCACGAACATCCGGGGCAATCTCTTCAAGGGGACACCCATTGGCGCGTAATCGGCGAGGCGGCGGCCGAGGTTGGGCCGACCTTGTTCTTTTGCCTGCTGATCATTACCTTGTCGTTCATCCCGGTGTTTACGCTGGAAGCACAGGAGGGACGCCTGTTCGGGCCGTTGGCGTTCACCAAGACCTATGCCATGGCCGGCGCCGCAGGCTTGTCCGTGACGCTGATTCCTATCCTGATGGGCTACATGATCCGCGGGAACATCCCCTCGGAAAACAGCAATCCGTTGAACCGCTGGCTGATTCGTTGCTATCGACCTTTATTGGAGGCCGTCCTGCATCGCCCGAAAACGACGTTGGTCATTGCCGGACTGGCCTTGCTGACGACGCTATGGCCGATCAGCCGACTGGGCGGCGAGTTTCTGCCGCAGATGGATGAGGGCGACTTGCTTTACATGCCGTCAGCATTACCCGGTTTGTCTGCGTCCAAGGCTGCGGAACTGCTGCAACAAACTGATCGCCTGATCAAGACCGTCCCGGAAGTCGCCAGCGTTTTCGGTAAGGCCGGCCGGGCCGAGAGCGCGACCGATCCGGCGCCACTGGAAATGTTCGAAACCACCATCCAGTTCAAACCACGCGATCAATGGCGCTCCGGCATGACACCGGCGAAATTGATCGATGAACTCGACCGTGTCGTGAAAGTGCCAGGCTTATCGAATATCTGGGTGCCGCCCATCCGCAATCGACTGGATATGCTAGCCACCGGGATTAAGAGCCCGATTGGCGTCAAAGTGTCCGGAACCAGCCTGGCAGACATCGATAAGACGGCGCAAGAAATCGAACAGGTTGCCAAGCTTGTCCCTGGGGTGAGTTCTGCACTTGCAGAGCGTCTCAGCGGCGGACGTTACGTGGACGTCGACATCGATCGGCTTGCGGCCGCCAACTACGGGCTCAATATCGCCGACGTGCAAAGTATCGTGTCTTCGGCAATCGGCGGCGAGAACGTAGGCGAGACGGTCGAGGGGCTGGCGCGTTACCCGATCAGCGTTCGCTATCCGAGGGAAACTCGGGATTCGTTGGAGAAGCTGCGCGACTTGCCGATCCTGACCGGCAGCGGCCAGCAGATCACGCTGGGAACCGTCGCAAAGCTGAAGATCAGTGACGGCCCTCCAATGCTCAAGAGCGAGAATGCGCGACCGAGTGGCTGGATCTACGTCGATGTCCGGGATCGGGATTTGGCTTCCGTCGTTGCCGACCTGCGCACCGCAGTGGCTGCCAAGGTGAAACT
>NZ_CBXX010000055.1 GCF_000577615.1 Herbaspirillum sp. RV1423 | reverse complement strand
TTGCGAAAGATGCAACGAAACGCCGCTACAAAGAATTTCGCATAATTACTTCGCAAATTGCGCAACTCACTGTTTTAAAAAGATATTTTCTGATGCAATTTTTGCAACCAAAATTTGTTCTCACTTTTACTTCGGATTGTTCACAAAATTACTTCGATTGAGGTCAGCCCATCAAAGAACTTAACTGGCCAGCGATGACCATGGGCTTCACAGTAGCTGATGAGAAATTGCTCCGTGGACTCATGGTCGGTGAGCAGGTTTCCTTCGACCTAAAAGGGAGCGGTGCGGCGCCTGTGATCACTGGAATACGTCCAGCCAAATAAAACAACTTGCTCATGTTCGTGCTCGTGGTGGAAGTCTAACAGCGGGCACGAAAGAGCGGCCTTCATATAAGGAGTGTGGGTGGAAATCCGTTTTAAATCATGGGTTTAACATCATTCCTGCAAAAATTTCCCGAATCCCGGCCGACCCTCTTGCTCATTGTCGTCACCTTGCTGGGCATCGTTCAGATGGCACAGCAGAAACAGCGAATGGACGAGATCACCAAGGTCAACAACGTTCAGGCCAACGCGGCATCAGCGATGTACCTCACCATCACCGAGCGCGCCTTGGCCCTGCGCAACATGATTCTGCTTGAAAACAGCGTCGACGAGATACAGAGCGAAGCCAAGCGCATCGAAGTGCAGGCGAAAAAATATGCACAGTCGGAACAAGTGCTGGGAAAGATGTTGAAAGAAGAAGGCAGCACCACCGCGCAGGAACGTGAGTTGTTCAGCGCGATAAGCGCCTCCGCCAGGGCATCGGAGACCTATATCCGGCAAGCCACGGAATTGATACTGGCGGGCAAGAAGGCAGAAGCCTACAACCTGCTGCGCACACAGTTCCGCCCCGTGCAACGGCAATGGTGGGATCAGCTCAGTCAATTCATCTTGCTGGAAAACACGCAGAACGAAGATGCCTCGAGGACTGCGGATATCGCCTACAGCAACGCCAGGACGACGATGCTGGCGATCGGCGCCTTGGCATTGATCGTGAGTATCCTGGCGGCGTATCTGATTACGCTGAGCGTACTCAGGCAACTCGGCGGCGAGCCTGCCTACGCCAATCAGATCGCGACCAGGATTGCCCATGGCGACCTGACCGTCGCCATTGAAACCAGACCAAGCGACCAGGGTAGTCTATTGTTCTCCATGAAGAGCATGCGCGATGCCCTGGCGCAGATCGTCGGTCAAGTGCGCACCGGCACCGACACCATTGCAACGGCCTCGAGCCAGATCGCCCAGGGCAATATGGACCTGTCGTCGCGCACCGAGCAGCAGGCAAGCTCACTGGAGGAAACGGCATCTTCAATGGAAGAGCTGGCCTCCACAGTCAAGCAGAATGCCGGCAGCGCGCTGCAAGCGCATGAACTGGCCAAATCCGCGTCCGACGTGGCCTCCAAGGCCGGGGAGGTGGTCCAGAAGGTGGTCAACTCCATGAGTCTGATCAACGATTCGTCGCACAAGATCGTGGAGATCATCTCTGTCATCGACGGGATTGCGTTCCAGACTAATATCCTGGCCCTGAATGCAGCGGTGGAAGCGGCGCGCGCCGGAGAGCAGGGGCGCGGCTTCGCGGTTGTCGCCTCGGAAGTGCGCAGTCTGGCCCACCGCAGCGCCACCGCAGCCAAAGAAATCAAAGAACTTATTTCCGATTCCGTGCAGCAGGTCAAAATCGGGCGTTCCCTGGTGGAGCAGGCGGGAACGACGATGGAGGAAGTGGTCGGCAGCGTCAGGCAGGTCAATAGCGTGATCTCGGAAATCTCGCTATCGAGTCGTCAGCAGAGCGAAGGGATTGAACAGATCAACGATGCCGTATTGCAGATGGATAATGTGACTCAGCAGAATGCGGCATTGGTGGAGCAGGCGGCGGCTGCCGCGCAGGCGATGCAAGAGCAGGCGTTCAACCTGTCGAATCTGGTCGGCATCTTCACCTTGAACACTTTGCCCATCCTGAAAAACAGTGTCGATATCCTGCCCGCCAGGCTGAAACTGGCCGCGCCTTGATCGGGGGGCGCCGCCCGCTCGGGCGTTTGACTACGGAACGACTGCGATAATCAAATAATTCGCGTAAAGAAAAGTTATGCGGCAACGGGAATCTCCATCCATCTATTGTGCGAAAAAATAAAATGGATACATCTGGGGAACTGTCAGAGGGTGAGCTGTTTCGCCAAGTCGTCGAAATGGCACCAAACGCCATGATCCTGGTCGATGAGGAAGGAGTGATCGAACTCGTCAATTTTCAGGCTGAGCAAGTCTTTGGATATGCGCGTGCGGAGCTGCTGGGGCGATCAATTGATATTCTCCTGCCGCAGAGAAATCAACGGGATCATTGTCATTATCGGCGTACATTTTGCGCGAATCCGACTCCCCGCGCGATGGGTGTCGGCAGAGAGTTGTTCGGCCTGCGTAAAGACGGTAGCGAGTTTCCGGTCGAAATTGCACTCAACCCGCTCAGGACTAGCGATGGCTTCAAAGTGCTCTCGGCAATTGTTGACATTTCAGAGCGCAGAATGCAGGAGGAGCAGTTCAGGCAAGTCGTCGAGATGGCCCCTAATGCGATGATCATGATTGACAAGGGCGGCATGATCGAGCTTGTTAATTTACAAGCCGAAAAGATCTTCGGCTACACGCGCATCGAGTTGCTGGGTCAGTCAATCGACATTCTTTTGCCGGAGCGATTTCGCGACAGGCATTCTCACTATCGGGAAATCTATTTCGCCAGTTCAAGTTCCCGCGCTATGGGTGTCGGCCGGGAATTGTTCGGCCTGCGCAAAGACGGTAGCGAGTTTCCGGTCGAAATCGGGCTCAATCCGATCATGACCGGGACGGGGGTAAAAGTGCTTTCGGCGATTGTTGATATTTCCGAGCGCAAGCAGTCGGATATCCGTCAACAACAACTGATCGGCGAGTTGACGCGTATTAACGAGGAATTGAACAATTTTGCTTATGTGTCATCGCACGATCTGAAATCGCCTTTGCGCGGAATCGATCAACTGGCGACATGGATCACCGAGGATTTGCACGACAGCCTCAATAAAGATACGCAAGCTCATCTACGTTTGATGCGAAGTCGTATCAAACGCATGGAAATGTTGCTGGACGACCTGCTTGCCTATTCGAAAGTCGGAAGATCAAAGGACGAGATCGTCTCCGTGGATACCAACGAACTGGTCAGGGATATTTTTGATTTGACCGCCACAACCAAATCAATCCAGTTGCATCTGGACCAGAGTCTTCCGATTCTGAGCACGAGAAAAGTGCCGCTGGAATTGATCTTTCGCAATCTCATCGGTAATGCGATCAAGCATCACGACAAGGCGAGTGGGCGCATCAATATCAGTGCGCGTACGACAGCAGAAGGAACTGAATTTTCGGTGACGGATGACGGTCCTGGCATCGCACCGGAACATCAGCAGCGCGTGTTTTCCATGTTCCAGACCTTAAAGCCGCGCGACGAAGTCGAGGGAAGCGGCATCGGTTTGGCGCTGGTCAAGAAAGCTGTCGAAGCCCAAGGCGGGCGTGTTGCTCTGGATTCCGACGGCAAAAGCGGAAGCACTTTTCGTTTCATTTGGCCTTCTTGAAGGCAATTGGGGGAGATGGGCATGGCAGAAAGAGTGATCAGCGAAGAAGTAACCATATTGGTAGTCGATGATGACGATATCGATGCCATGGGGATTGAGCGCGCGCTGAAATCGCTGCGGATATTGAATCCGATGGTGCGCGCACGGGATGGCATTGAAGGGCTTGCTTTGCTGCGTAGTCATGGGGCCGTGCGACGGCCCTACATCATCTTGCTGGATATCAATATGCCTCGCATGAATGGACTGGAAATGCTGGCCGTCTTGCGTGAAGATCCGATTATTTCAAGCGCAGTGGTATTTGTCCTGACAACGTCCAAGATCGATGAGGACCGAGTGGCCGCTTACGCCAAGCACGTCGCAGGTTATATCGTGAAAAGCGAGATGTGCGATGGTTTTATGCGCGTTATCGAAATGCTGGACCGCTATTGGCGGATAGTCGAACTGCCGACCAAATCCTGACAGGAAAGAGTCATGATAGCCACCATGTGTCTGTTGCTGATCGATGACGACGAGTTGGACAGAACGGTCGTCATTCGCGCTCTAGAGCATTCTGATCTTGTGTTCGACATCCGCCAGTGCGCAACGGCCGCAGAAGGATTCAAGTGTTTGGCGAAAGAACATTTTGATGCGGTCTTGCTCGACTATCGTTTGCCTGACCAGGATGGCATTGAGGTTTTGCATACGCTACGTTCCGGCGCATTTGAAAACGTCGCCGTAGTCATGCTCAGTCGCCAGGATGATCCGGCTATTGCCGAGAGTTGTCTTGAAGCAGGCGCGCAGGATTTTCTATTGAAGGATGAAGTCAACGGACGCCGTTTGATACGCGCGATTTGTCTGGCTCGGCAGCGGTATTCGATGGAGGAGGCGTTGAAAGCCAGTCACGAGAAATTGCGTGTCTTATCGGAACACGATATTTTGACCGGCTTGATCAATCGACGAGGTTTTGAAGTCGCATTGAATCTTTCGATGGACAATGCGCACCGCGAGCAGCGTGGCCTTGCGGTGTTGCTGCTGGATCTCGATGATTTCAAAAGTGTCAATGACACGCTCGGGCATAGCGCAGGCGACGAATTACTCATCGAGATCGCGCGCCGGATACGCTTGATCGTTCGTAGTGGAGATTTCCTCTGCCGATTGGGTGGCGACGAATTCGTGGTCATTGCTAACCGGCTCGAACGGGATGAACAGGCATCGCTTCTGGCGGATCGTCTGATTAGCGTTTTGCAAGATCCGATTGTTCTGAATTCCCTTGAGTTGGTTATTACCGCAAGTGTTGGCATCGCGGTTCTGGGTGAAAGCACTGAAAGTGCCTCGGATCTGTTAAAGCATGCTGATGTTGCCATGTACCGTGCCAAGCAGGACGGTCGCAATCAGTATCGCTTCTATTCGGAGCGATTGCACGCAGCGGTGCAGCATCTGACGGATTTGAAACGGGAATTGCATAGGGCTTTGCCGAACAATGAATTTGTTGTCTACTATCAGCCGCAGTTTAGCGCCGTGGATGAATCGCTCTGTGGCATGGAGGCGCTGGTTCGTTGGCGGCATCCACGGATGGGATTGCTGACACCGGGGGATTTCATCAGTGTCGCTGAGGACACGGGCCTGATCGTCGAAATTGGGAATTGGGTGCTGCAGGAATCTTGCCGGCAGCTAAGTGATTGGCGAGGCCGTTTTCCCTTGCTGAAAAACACTTTGACGATTGCGGTAAATCTCTCGGCAGTTCAGTTGGCTGACAAAAAACTGGTAGATCACGTCGAGAGCGCTTTATCCCAATATCAGTTGCCACCACAATGTCTTGAGCTTGAGATCACCGAGAGTGCGCTCATTGATGATCAGAGAGGCGCGGTGACGACGCTGGCAGAACTCGCCTCACGGGACGTCACGTTGTCGCTGGATGATTTTGGTACAGGGTATTCGTCGATGCATCACCTGAAGTTATTTCAAATCGATGTCTTGAAAATCGATAGGGAATTCGTCTCGGTTGTGGGGAGCAATACGGAGAATGATCGTTTGCTTGTCGCAATGATACGCTTTGCGCAAGCACTGAATTTGAAAATAGTCGCGGAAGGCGTGGAAAGCCGGGAGCAGGCTGACTTCTGTCGCCACCATGGCTGCACTGTCCTGCAGGGATACTACTATTCCAAGCCTCTTCCACCTGACGAGTTGGAAGCAACATTTCTGACGGGGAGTGATGCGCACAGAGAAAGCCGGCTTGCTTGTTGATTGCACTGTCTCAGTCCGGCCGAGAGTATTAGGAAACCGATCAGAGGCAGGAGATGGACATCAGGCGCTCACTTTCAAAATAAAGAAGTGAGCAGCATGATTCCTAAACCCGACTTGAGATCAGATCGCGACTACCACACTATACCTGCACCGTCATCGTTCCTCTCGATAGGGATAAATTTTTCTCCGAGAATTTGAAAATGCTGACCAAGGATTCAAGTTGATGAGCCTCATGCTGAAGTGATTGCGCGGCAGCCGCGGCTTCTTCCACTAGCGCTGCATTTTGCTGCGTCACGTTATCAATTTGGATAATCGCTTGATTGACTTGTTCGATGCCAGTGGTTTGCTCATGGCTTGATGCACTGATTTCTCCCACTATGCTTGAGACGCGTTGGATGCTGGCAACCACGTCGTCCATTGTCGCTCCGGCCTGCTGAACCAGCTTGTTTCCTTTTTCCGCCGTCTCGACGGAGTTGTCGATAAGCTGCTTGATTTCTTTTGCGGCGACGGCCGAACGTTGCGCCAGGTTGCGCACTTCGCTCGCCACCACTGCAAAGCCTCTTCCGTCTTCGCCGGCGCGGGCTGCTTCCACAGCCGCATTCAACGCAAGAATGTTAGTCTGGAAGGCGATGCCGTCAATGACACTGATGATGTCAACCACTTTTTTGGCAGATGTTTCAATCTGATTCATTGTTTCCACGACATCCTTGACCAACCGGCCGCCTTCGGTTGCAACTTGCGTTGCCGATAGCGCCAACGAATTTGCCTGGTCCGCGTTGCCGGCATTTTGCCTGACAACTGAGGTCAGTTCTTCCATTGCGGAGGCGGTTTCTTCCAATGAGCTTGCCTGCTCTTCGGTTCGTGACGACAGGTCCATGTTTCCGTTGGCGATTTCGGTTGTAGCGGTGGATATCCGATCCGCACTTGATCTGATGCCTGAGACCATGTCGATCAAACGAGCCTGCATTGTTTTCATCGAAAAAAGCAAACTGCTGCTGTCGGTCATCTTGATATTCACATCGCGTGAGAAGTCGCCATCTGAGACTCGTTGCGATACTGCAACTGCATAAAGTGGTTCACCGCCCAGCAAAATCATCACGTTGTGTATCAGCCAGTAAGCAATTCCCACGCCGATTAATGCGGCCACGCCACCCAAGGCGATGCTCAGGATCAGCATCCGCTTGGTGAAGGCATCCATATCAAGTTTGCTTTTAACTACGTCATCGTTTTTGGTCTTAATCAACGTCAGTATCTGTTCTCGAATTTTTCGCCAGGCCGGGGTTTCCTCAGTCGTCAGCGCCTTAATCGCTTTCTCCCGATCTGAATCTAGCAGTTCCACGATCTTTTTTTGCAGCAATGACTGTTGTTGATCAAGTGCGCCAATCTCTCTGAGTTTCTGCAAATAAGGCGCATTGTCCTTGGTCAGTTCAGTGCTCGTGGCAAGTGCCTCACTGAATCCCTTGCGCGAATCGTCCAGATTTTTAAATGCGGCTTTATTTTTTGGATCGAGCACTATGTTGCGTAACGCTTGCCCCTTCTGCAGGCCGGTTGTGTAAAGCATTGTCACAGAATTTAACGTCGCCTGATCGCGGAGGAGAAAAACCTCGAATCGATCCCGAATATTCAGCATGCTCGATATCGCTACGCAAAGTGCAGAAATGAAAGACACGCAAACCAAAACCATGCCAACCGTCATTCTTGTTTTTAGCTTCATGTTTTCCCTCGCCAGATGACAGATTATTTAAAAACAGATAAAAAGATGCAGAAATGCCGCGTATATTGAGTTATCGGTAGTAGCGGGCCCCGCTTTAGGCAATCAAAGAAATAAAGTCGGTGAACTGGGTCTTCCCATGGGACAGCGGCTGGTGGCAACGCTCCGGCGGTTTGATGTTTAGTCCTTGCACCGGTAATTCTTGTTAAGTACCAGGTGCTTTGGCTGAACAGAAATTCGATGAGAATCGTTGTTCAATTTGAGTCTGTTTGACCGACATGACGAACGTATATCCAAAAAAGAAGCAGTATTTGGACCAGGCAATTGTCTGCCTGACGACAGTATGGGAGGCAAGCCGTCGTAGCACAGTAGAAATCTGACGCATGGCGCCGGAAGAATAGTCTTTCCGGTTTCGATTGCGGTTGGTTTCTTCCTGTGCAATCTTTTGTCGCTCTGGAATCATGGATATTGCAACGACAGTCCCGCCCCGGGACCAGAACCATGCCCTCGCTCCTGATGCTTATTGCGAGGAGGGTTTTCAGGCTGAAATTATTTTTTACGGTTCCTACGGTTCCACCGGAACACCACCCAGCGGCTGAATTTCCCTGTTTCCATAAAGTGGGGCGGGGAGTTTTCGTAATAATCGGAAGCGATCGAGCTTTAGCGTTTCCTTTGTCACTCTATGCGCTGGCAGTGAGGACAGGTACTGCGCTACCACCTCTACCGCATCCATCGGTTGCCCATTGCTGTCCTTCAGAACTTCCAGATTTTTCGTCCTCAGGCGATTGATTTCCTCTGGATCTTCCTTGTAGAAGTAGCCCGCCACTGAATAACGTTTTTGTTCATCCATTGGAATGCCGCCCACCATGTAGTTGGACGAGTAATTCAACCGTCCTCCATAAGGGTCAAAATCGAGAGTGACTCCCGACAGGCCCGCAACCCAGCCGCCAGTCCATCCAAAGGAAACATCCGTGCTGAGACACGCGTAGGCCGAGTCGTCCACCAGCCGATGAATCTGGTGCCCGGTGATTGTGCCCTTGGCGATGAGTGGGCCGATCGGGATGAAATGATAGATGTCTTCGTAGCTGACAGGTCCGGCCGAGACGTGTGTGCCGTATCGGAATCCCCTGATGACGCCGACATCCGTCCGGGCGACGGAGCGGAATGCGTCGGTAAGAAAATCATGCGAGCTTCCTTCGATGACGGCCGGCATTTTTTCATCGGAGAAATTGGCGCGGTAAAGCGGGACATCGGTGTACCCCACGATGGTATCGATGGGGTGCATGAGAGCGGTGCCGTTGAATGGGTTGATCCATCGACCAGGAACGAACGCCGGACCGGTGACAAACGGGGCCCGGACCTTTTTCACTAACGCATCGATTTCAGGGTCGGGCCGTATGTCCATCGTGATCCGATGCTGTGTGAACTTGACGAGGGACACGCGTCCATTATGCTTTCTGAGGGTCATTTCGTTCAACACTTGACCATCCTGTCCTTCGTCAACGACCCAGGCGCCCGTATGTGTGCGAATAGTGTGAGGCGTGGTCTCGTGCATGTCGGAGGACAAGATCACATCAATGCCTGGATTCCGGTTGGAGAGATCGATGTTGGCGGCCAGACCAAGTTCGGAGATGACGACGAGTACATCAACCTGCTTGATATCCCGCAGCACGCGAATAAATTCGGGAAACTCCGCCTCGCCTTCGGTCATGCGGAATCCCCTGGTGATTTCGGTCTTTACGGCTTGGGGGCCACGGCTTGCCGTGTAGCCGATGAAACCGATCTTCAGTCCATTGACTTCCGTGATCCAGTATGGCGGCAGCACGCGATTGCCGGTCTTTGTTGCATAGGGGGGACCGTCGTAGTAGAGGTTTGCGGCGATTGCGTTGGCATGGAAGCGAGCGTCTGGTCCCGCGAACTGCTGCAAGAATACGTCCGTGCCATAGAGATAATCCCAGTTGCCGGGGTTGTCGACGTCAATAGCGAATCGGTTAAGGACGGTGATGATTGCCTCCCCTTGGGTAAACAATGCCTCGGCTGAGCCTTGGACCGTGTCTCCGCTATTGACGGTAATCGTGGCGCCAGGATGCCGCTGCCGGATGCCTTTAATGACCGTGTACATCCTGGCGAGCCCTCCCATAGACGCCCCGTTCCCGTCGGATCGGACGTTGGGGTGCTCCACCAGGTGGCCGTGGACGTCGCCCATGTGAATGAGCGTCACCTCTGCGCCAGGAGTTGCCGCGAAGGCTTCTGCGGCAAACGCCAGAAAAATGAGCGGCAATGCTACGGTTCTCCGAATCCATAGGTCAGACATGGCTTGAACTCCTTTGTGATTTTATTGTTGAGGCGATCGTATAGTCAAAGAGGCTGTTGTTGCTATGGTCGGAGATAAGTCCAACCTTGTTTTTGTCGCTTCACGATCTCTGCTGCACCCGAGGGGACGGTGGTGATGCCAGGCAGGAGATCGTCTTCCGTCATCTTGAATTTGTTCATGGAGTTCTGGCAGGCGATGATCTTCACGCCGTGGAGGATTGCGTCCTTAAGAAGCGTTGCCTTGGGACTCATTGGGCCAAGCAGAGTGACTGCGGCGCTGAAGTTGACGATTTCGATGTTGGCACAGGCAGCTCCCAGTTCTGCTTGCAGGTTTTGTGCGTTGCTTAGTGCCAGCTCCAGTTTGTCCTTGTCGCTGACACCGATCACGATATCGTAGTGCTCAGTGCAGGCGCTTGCAGGCGTCGTAGATGCATCTGCAGTTGCAGGCGCTGCAAAAGCAAAGGCGGCATGAAAAAAAAGTGCCAGAAATAAGCCGCGAAGAATATCTTTCATATTTGGTTCCTATCTACAGTGGTGAAAGAGATTGAGTGGTAG
Organism: Herbaspirillum sp. RV1423; assembly: GCF_000577615.1. Taxonomy (GTDB): domain Bacteria; phylum Pseudomonadota; class Gammaproteobacteria; order Burkholderiales; family Burkholderiaceae_D; genus Herbaspirillum. The sequence continues at coordinate 10,252 of NZ_CBXX010000055.1, read as the reverse complement.
TTGAGGCTGGTGTGATCAAGGTGTTCCCAATACATGACCATTCACGGTACGTCCGTACATCGAGTCATCCGTGTCGTGGTACTTCTTGCGGGTCGCCGCGACCGAGATCGTAAAGCGCGGATCTTGCGGTCGCTCATGGCTATTCATGTAAATCGCCACGTCCCAGGCATCTTGTTCGCTGAGCGAGCCCCCTTTGCCCAAGGGCATGTTGGCATGGATGAATCCTGCAGCGTTGGCGATTTGATGCATGCCGGCCCCCCAGTTAAAGGATTTCTCACCCCACAATGGAGGAAAGACCTGGCGGCCGTCTGCGCGCGCACCTCGACCATCGGCGCCATGGCAGAGAGCGCAATTCTGCACGTAGACCTTTTCTCCGCGCGTGTAGTCCGGGGCAAGCGTCGGCTTTTTGAGCTTTGGGTAGCCGCTGCCTGGCATTGGCGTGCCGACGGGAGCACCTTTGGCCAGCCAGAAGGCATATGTCTGCAACGCGGTCATGATCTCGTCGTCCAGAGGCGGCACTTTGCCGTTCATACTGAATTGAAAGCAGCCTTGGATACGAGAGGCCAAGGTATCCACTTTGCCGGTCTTGCTGCGGAAGGCCGGGTAGTGGACGAAGGCCGCCCAAAGAGGAGATGAGTCCGGCTTGCGTCCGGCGTCAAGGTGACAATTGACGCAGTTGAGGTTATTGCCGACGTACTGAGGGGCGTACTTGCCGGTTTCCATGAAAATTTTCTCGCCCAGACTGATCACCTTGCCGTAGTCCCCTTCGGGTAGGGTATTTTCCGCAGGCGGCGAGAATGTGGCGCTTGCAGCAGGGATTTTCTCCGCCGCTGATGCGGTACGCGCGGCCGAAGCCATGGTGGCCGCGGGCGTTGAAGAAATCGGTTTCGCTTGTCTGTTCTGCTGGGATCTGAGCAATTGGTCGAACAGCACATTGCCTCCGATCGTCACGCCCAGCAGGACAATGACGACAACGCCGCCGAAGATAGCCAAGCCGTTGAGGTGCAGTTTCGACCTGTTGCCGTCGCGTTGTTGCATGTTCATTGTTGCCCCCCTTTGCTTTTGTTCTGAGTCGCTCTTTCTGCGTTCTGCGGACTTGCCGGCATCGGTGTGGGCGAGGGCGCCGCCGCGCTTGTCTGACCAGCATAAAAGGCTGCGACGGCATGCATTTCCTTGTCGGAGAGTTTGCTTGCGATCACCGGCATCAACCCCAAGGGGCCAGCCGGTCTGGATCCGGCTTTCCACGCCTGCAGTTGCTCGACGATATAAGCTGCTGGGAGGCCGGAGAGCGGGGGGAACTGTGTGCCGACACCGCTTCCACCGATACCATGACATTGCGAACAGGCGGGCAACTGGTCGACCCAGCGCCCACGCGCGGCGAGCCATGCACCGGCATCCTCCGGCGTGATCGATGCAATGTTGACTGCCGGGAAAGGCGTTTTCAATTGACTGAAGAACATCGCCAGCGAAGTGCGTTCAATGGGCGAGAGTTTCTGCGCGAAGGGTTGCATGACGGGATTCTTGCGACTGCCGTCGGCGAAGGCGTTCAGTTGCGCTTGAAGGTAGGCTTGGCCGGCACCCGCCAAGCGAGGAAAGCTGGCATTGCCTTCTCCTTGTGCACCATGGCAACTGATACAAGCGGCAACACCCAGCGATGTGCCTCGGCTCGCGATTTCTTGCCCTTGAACCACCGTTGCTTGCTGTGCCAACGCAGGTGTGGTGACGGCAACCAGCAACATCAATTTCCAGTTATGCGCGAACATAGCACCAGCCTTCCAACTGCATGCGTGCTATCGCAGAAACTGCGCTCTCTGGCAGGATGGTCAACGGCGCGGGCGCATCGCGCCCGATCTTTGCCAGCGTGTTGGGGCACACCAGGGTGAATGCATCTGTCGCTGCATCGGGCGTATCGAGCGTCGCTCCTACTGCATCGGCGTTGACGATGATGCGCACCACGCTCTGCGATGCATCGTTGGTTAGATTGGCGGCGTTGCTGCGCGCGCGGTTTAGCGCATTGGCGGTGGGCGCGTGCAGCAGGATGCGCATCTTGGAATATTTCAGACTCTCCATGGAATTTCTCCTCCTTTTTTGCTCTTTTCTTCCAGTCGTTCGCGTCGGCTCGATCTGCCGACTTTCGCACCTCTTCTTTCCGGGGCGCTTTACAGCGGGGCTCCTCCTATACCATGCAGTAATGTTGTCGTCTCAGCGCGGCCCCATGATTTCCGACAACGCTTGGCTGGGAACGCCGGTGCGCATCTGAACGACGCCTTTGGCGTCGCGCCAGACAACGGCCGGCGTTGCCCGCATGCCCAGGTTTGACATGAGTTTGACATTGCCGTCTAGCTGCGCCTGCACGGTTGGCGGAATTGCGGACAGCGGTTTGATTCCTTCGTCGCTGAGTGGTCGCGGGTGCCCAGAGGCCAAGCTTTTCGCAGCGGCAGATAGCTGAGCGCGCTCGTAAGCGGCCAAGGTCGCCGCCGGATTTTTGTCGGCCAGCAAGGCAGCGCCCTTCCCGGGGCTGGTTGGCGTGAGAATGCCAACGATCACATGGCGTAGCTGGACCTTACCTGCGTCCACCCAAGGACGAGCGTCGGACCAGAGCTTGTTGCAGTAGGGGCAGTTCAGATCAGTGAAAACATAGACCGTGCGCGGTGCCTTGTCGGAGCCATCCGCGACCCAGTGGCTATTTTGCAATTGTCCCCAGACTCTGTCAGTCATCGGAGCGCTGACGGTCTTTTCCAGGACGCTACGATTGACATCCTTGCCGTCCCCATCCACCAGCGTTCCCACGATAACGTGTTTTCCGTCCGGCGTAGCATACAGCGCGACCGGCTCCTGGTTCATATACCCGGCCCAGGCAGTGAGGCCTCCGGGCGAGGGAAAAGTGCCGACGACAACGAGTCCTTGTTTTTCCAAAGCGCGTAAAGGCGCAGGACGATCTTGTGCTTGAGCGCAGGTCTGGAGCAGAATTCCCCCCACGATAGTGGCGATGATGAGAAGTCCGGATCTGGTGCAAAAGCGGCCGGATGCCGATGGTGAGAGGTGAGAAGGCATGTGCGGGACCTTAAGGCGTTAATGTAAATACGGGCACGATCGTTGCCAACGGCCCGATTTGGAGGGAAGAAGTCATAAACCGGCCTTCGTCGCTGTTGAGGCCTTGCCGGCAAGCAGCCGTTGCAGCAAGTCAGATACGCTGAACTCGCCCACAAGACGGGCATCGCGTTGCTCACCTCCCTTTGCGTTGAAAAACATCACGGTCGGCGGTCCGATGACATGATATTCGCGCATCAAGGCTCGTTGGTCGACGTCGTCTTCAGTCACGTTCGCGCGCAGAAGAAGCACGTTCGACAGTGCGCTGCGCACTATCGGATCCGAAAACACTTCCCGATCGATCGTTTTGCAGGAGACGCACCAATCGGCCGAGTAATCCAGCAACACCGGTCTTTCAGATCGGCTGGCCATATCGAGTTGCGCCTGAAGCGCTTGCAGGCTGCCAACAGCATTAAATTGAAGTAGCGGCGCGGCGTTCTCCCGGGAAGTGGCGGTCACCGCAGCGCTGGACGGCATGGCGAAGGCGAGCGGCCTCAACGGATCATCGCCGCCGGCAGCGGCGCCTACCAACATGGAGCCGGCCCAGACGCCGACGATGAAGGCCATGCTACGGCATAACAGACGCAAGCCGGTGTCGATCTGAGTCGCAAGATGGAATAGCGTCAGTGCCAAGCCGGCCAGCAGCGATCCCCACAATATGAGCACCAACGATGTGGGGGCCACTCGCTGAAGCATCCAAATTGCGGTGCCCAACAGAAGGAAACCGAACGCACCCTTGACTCGTTCCATCCATGGGCCGGGCTTGGGCAAGTAGCGAGCTCCTAAGGTCGCGATGATGATCAGCGGCACGCCCATACCCAGGCCGAGCGCGAACAAGAGCAGAGCGCCCGAGGCAACATGTCCGGTCTGCGCAATGTAGAGCAGGGTTCCTGCCAAGGGGGCCGTCATGCACGGGCCGACGAGGAGTGCCGAAAGAAGACCCAAGGCAGTGGCGCCGAGCAAGGTGCCCCCTTGCGTATGTCGGCTCGCGCCATTGATGCGATCACGCACGAATGACGGCAGTTGCAGCGTGAAGAAGCCGAACATGGCTGCTGCGAGCGCGACGAAGATTGCACTGAAGATAGTGATCGCCCAACGGTTCTGCAGCAGCGCCTGAATATTTTCCCCCATGATGGCCGCAGCCGCGCCAAGGAGAGCATAAGTCAATGCCATTGGTAGTACAAAAGCGAGCGACAACACGAAGGCACGCAGCGGCGGCGCCTGGCTGCCAACTACAATGCCCGAGACAATAGGCACCATGGGTAGCACGCAGGGAGTGAAGGCCAGCCCAATGCCCAGCACGAAAAATAACGGCAGCGTCAAGGCCAGCGTACGTTCGCCAAGTACTTGGGTGATGTGGCTGTCGCTGGTGCCGGACGAGGTGGCAAGGGCTGTCTTTGCCACGGTAAAACTACCGACAGGAGGCGTTGCAACATCGCTATCATCCGCATCGCGCGCAGCAGATGGAGCCGGATTGGCAGCGAGAGTCAAAGCCGATGCGTCTACTGCAATTTTTTGGCTCTGCGGCGGATAGCACAGCCCTGCGTCTGCGCAGCCTTGCCATGTCACTGTCAGTTCCGTTGCACCCGATGGGTTGACTTGAACGGTCGCCGCGCGGCGGTAGACCTCCATGACGCCAAAGTTTGGATCTTCTTTTCGCTCCCCGGAAGGGCGGTCCACGGTCGTCCGGTTGCCGGAAGGTGCGGCTGTGACGCTGATTCGGTCGCGATACAGATAGTAGCCCTGAGCTATTTTCCAGTGCAGCTCCAGTTCGGCATGAGTAGCGGGCGATTGTTCTACGGTCAACGCAAAGGCCTCGTCGGCCGTCAGAAAACCATCCGCTGCATTTGCCATACCAGCGAGCAACCCCGCCAATAGGAACAGGAGTACGAGAAAAAGCGTTCGCCGAGCTTTAGACCATCGGGGAGGCGAGAGGCATAAGCGGGAAGTGCAGTGCAGCAGCAATTCAGGCACGTTGAAGAACCCTCGGGATAGATAGTTGATTTATCATGGGACGCGAGGATTAAGGCATCGTTAACGCTGCCTTCATTGTGACGTCGCACAGTTGGGCTGGTTGAAGAAATGCAAACGGATTCAGGAGGAGGCTTGTCGTGCATGTGTTATTGATTGAGGATGACGCTCTGGTGGCCAGCGGCATCGTTGCCGGCCTACGCTTATACGGTCTCACCGTTGACCACGTGGGATGTGCCCGTCAGGCGAAGACCGCGCTGGCAACGTCGCATTTCGATATTTGCGTGCTCGACCTTGGGTTGCCTGATACCGATGGCATGACTTTGCTTGCCGGGTGGCGTGCTCAAGGAAACGACATGCCCGTGCTGGTGCTAACCGCTCGCGATGCTGTCGAGAACCGAGTGAAAGGCCTTCAGGCAGGCGCCGACGATTACTTGCTCAAACCATTTGACCTGACGGAATTGGTGGCGCGGTTACATGCTCTTTTACGTCGTGCTTCCGGGCGTAGCGTGGACAGAATCAAGCACGGCGGACTGGCGTTCACGGCGTCGACGGGAGAGGTTATGCTGAATGGACGCCTGGTCGATCTGTCCAGACGCGAACTGGCATTGTTGCGAGCATTGCTACAACGTCCGCGACAGATACTCACCACCGAACAGTTGCGAGACAGTCTCTATGGCTTTGAACTGGACGTCGAGAGCAATGCCGTCAATGTGCACATCCATCACCTGCGCCGTAAACTCGGCGCAGGCATTGTTGAGACCGTGCGAGGCCTGGGCTACCGTCTTGGCGAAGGTGGAGGAAGCGAAGCATGATGAGTCTACGCCAGCGTTTGCTGATCATCATCGGTTTTTCGTTAACTATATTGTGGGCGCTCGTCGCGGTCTGGATGTTTCTCGATGTACGGCAAGAAATACGCACAGCGCTCGACGAGCGTCTTGCCGCCTCTGCGCGTATGGTCGCCGGACTCGTGTCTCAACTGCCGTCGCCGAACACCCCGGTTGACGGCAGGGCGGGCTCTCCGCTTGATGTGATCTCACGGGATGGATTAGCATGCGAAGTCAGTCTTCTACGCGGAGAGGTGCTCGCGCAAACGATGGCTCGGACCGTCGACAGTCCCGGTCTGTCCAACGTGGCCCTGGGTTATGGTACTCACACCTTTGGCGGCAAGCCCTGGCGAACGTATGTGCTGGAGCAGGGTGGTATACGCATCGCCACGGCTGACCGGATTGACTTGAGAGAGGGCTTGCTGCGCGACATTGCATTGAGTGTCGGAATACCTTTCGTGGTAGCCCTGGCCGGCAGCTTGTTGCTACTCTGGTTTGGTATCGGTCGTGGGCTGCAACCCATTGAGAGAGTTCGTGTGGCACTTGCTCAGCGGCGTCCCGACGATGAAATACCGCTTCCCGCGATCGATGCCCCGCCCGAGTTACGTCCCTTGGTGGAAACGATCAGATGCCTCCTGCAAAAGGTGCATGGTGCGATTGCACGTGAGCGACGGTTTACCGGCGATGCAGCACACGAACTGCGGACCCCGTTGACGGCCATCAAAACCCACCTGCAGGTGGCGCAGCTCGTATCGATTCGACATGAGGCCACCGATGGCATGTCGCAGGCACTATCGTCCGCCAATGAAGGCGTGCTGCAATTGCAGACGACGCTTGATCAATTGCTGCTGCTTGCCAGACTCGATGCCAGTGTCGAACATGCGCAAGTTTCTGGCTGGGGAGTAACTGGTGCCGCGGTAAAGCAGGCGCTGAGCAATTTGACGGGGTCCCATCATGAAGAGACCCGGGTTGAGCTGCAAATGGAACCGACAGTCAGCGAGATGCGCATTGCACTGCCTGACGCGCTGCTGATCTCGGCATTACGCAACCTGTTGGATAACGCTCTGCGACATTCGCCTCCAGCCAGCAAGGTGCTTTTGCGCGTTGAACGCAAGGATGACGCCAACTTGTGTTTCAGCGTACTGGATGAAGGTCCTGGACTAACGCCGGGAGAATGCCGACACGCCGTCGAACGTTTTTGGCGCAAAGAATCGAGTGGCAAGGGGAGTGGTCTCGGTCTGTCGATTGTCAATGCGATCACCAACAGTTTCGGCGGCTCGTTGACGCTGAAACCCAGATCTGAAAGAGGGCTCGAGGTTTGTTTGATCGTGCCTGTGAGCAGTTCTTGAGGACCGACTACATGGAGGTCGTCGTAGTTCATGAGCAGCCAGAAGCATCTATACCAACCTAATTGAGAGTCCAATGAGCCGATGAGATCATGGGCTTGATATGGCCGGCGACGGCCAGCGACAGGCATTCTCCAGTGTATTCATAACGCGCTGAAGTGTTGAACGATTAGTTAATGACAAGCAAGAATGTATAAAAAACTTGTTTGCAAATCAGTAGGAGGCGCTGTCGATTTATTCTAAGATGTCAGGAAAAATAGAAAATCTCGTCCGGATACATATAGTGTTGCAAATAAGAGCGCTCATGATGAAAGTCATCCGCGCAAATCGCCGGTCAGCCTTGGTGGAGAGACAAAATGCACATCGTTCAATCCTCAACAGACGCCTCGGATCTTTCATCCCTGTTTTTGCCGCCGGATATTCAGTTGCTGCTGGTATTCGGTGCGCGTGCGCTGCTGCAAGATCCCGCATTGTTTCCGCATCTGCGGCGTTTGTGTCCTTCCGCCCACATAGTCGGCTGCAGTACGGCCGGCGAGATTTTTGGCACCGAGGTGCGCGACGATAGCATCGTTCTAACCGGCATCCGCTTTGCATCGACCCGTGTCGACATCGCGGTCAGGCAGGTTGCCGACGTCGGCGACAGCTATCAGGTCGGCCAGGCGATTTCTCAGGAACTGCAACGGGAAGACCTCTGCCATGTTCTCGTCTTGTCCGATGGTCTGCGCGTCAACGGCAGCGATCTGGTAAAGGGATTGCGGGAGCACTTGCCGTCGCATGTCAATGTCACTGGCGGCTTGGCCGGAGATGGTTCCGATTTCCGCGAGACAGTGGTCCTGGCGAATGGTGATGCGGCAGCGGGGCAGGTGGTAGGCATCGGTTTCTACGGCGACCGGCTACAGGTCGGTTACGGTTCGGTCGGAGGCTGGGATGCGTTCGGTCCCGAACGGCTGATTACCAGATCCAAGGACAACGTTCTGTACGAACTGGACAGCGAATCGGCCCTGGGACTCTATAAAACTTATCTGGGCAGCCATGCCGCCGACCTACCGTCATCCGGGCTGCTGTTCCCGCTGGCGCTGCGATTGCCGGGTTCCGATACGCCGGTGGTGAGAACCATTCTCGGCGTGGACGAAACGCAGCACAGCATGACCTTCGCCGGCGACATGCCCGAAGGCTGCTATGTCCAGCTCATGAAAGCAAATTTCAACCGTCTGGTCGACGGCGCTATCGGCGCCGCAGAAGTCACCCGGGGACAATTGGAACGTCGTCCGGCGCAACTGGCGATTCTGATCAGTTGCATCGGCCGTAAACTGGTGCTCAAGCAGCGTATCGAGGAAGAAGTGGAAGGCGTGGCGGCAGTCCTGGGGGAGGGGGCGGTGCTCGCCGGTTTTTATTCCTACGGTGAAATTGCGCCGCACGGAGCGCGCACCCGATGCGAATTGCACAACCAGACGATGACAGTGACTACGCTGTCCGAGGAAGAGTGAGCATATATGCATCCCTTGCTGGTCCGTCAGATCAAGAAATTCAGCAAAGATGGCGTCATCGGCAATCTGCCCGGTTGGATCAGCGCTATCGACGATGCTTATGCCGCTTTTGAAAGTGATCGGGAGTTGATCGAACATTCGATGGAAATCATGTCGCGTGAACTGGGCGAGCGCAATCGTCAGTTGGCCGATCAGTTGGCGGAAAGACAGCGGGTGATGAACGAACTGACTCGCACCAACAGCGAGCTGCTGGAACTCAATGGCAAGCTTGAAACGGCGCAGAATCAATTGCTGCAGGCGGAGAAGATGGCCTCGATAGGCCAGTTGGCGGCAGGCGTTGCGCATGAGATCAACAATCCCATCGGTTACGTCTTTTCCAATTTTGGAACTCTGGAGACCTATACCAACAGTCTTTTGGCCATCCTGGGAGCCTATCAGAAGGCCGAACAGGCGATCATTGCTCCGGACGTCGTTGCCGAATTGCACGCTCTGCGCGATCGCATCGATCTCGAGTTCTTGACGGAAGATATGTTGATGCTCATGAGCGAGTCTCGAGAAGGCATCCAGCGAGTCAGGAAAATCGTCCAGGACCTGAAGGATTTTTCACGTGTAGATTCTTCCGATGAATGGCAATGGGCAGATCTGCATCGCTGTATCGATTCGACGCTGAATATCGTCAATAACGAAATCAGATACAAAGCCGAACTGGTCAGGGAATACGGAGAGATCCCGAAGGTGGAGTGCCTGCCTTCGCAGTTCAATCAGGTGATCTTGAATCTGGTGGTCAATGCGGCGCATGCCATCGAATCCGAGCGCGGGCGGATTATAGTGCGTACCGGTGCCGGAGGCGATACGGTCTGGATTGAAATCGCGGATAACGGGGGAGGCATCGCGCCGGAAAACCTGTCGCGCATCTTCGATCCCTTTTTTACCACCAAGCCGGTTGGCAAAGGGACCGGGCTAGGATTGTCGCTTTCTTACGGAATCATACAAAAACACAAAGGCAGCATCTCAGTCGACAGCAAACTGAATGTCGGAACAACGTTCAAAATCACTATTCCAGTCAGGCATTAATCGCGCTGGACTTAGCAGTGCTCTAACGTAAATCTCAGATCATCGAAGTCAGCTAACTATTTGATTTAAATAGAGATGAAGAACCTCGATGTGAAATTTACGTTTACACGGAGACACGTAAATCTGATGCTTAAATATTGATTTCACTTAAACATAAGGTTCGAAAGAACGGCGTTTGCGTTGCGATAGTTCCCCTAGAACTAAAGTGTTTCAACAATGGCGATCACTCAAAGTAGAGCAACTATGTTGACGCGACATCACGGCAATTGAAAGATACTTAATAGGTTGTATTGTAGCGAGCGTTATTCTCTCTTCATTGGGGTCCTTTTGATTGTCGTGCAATATACGACGGTAGCCATCTCTAGCAGTCACGCGGCTTTCAACGGCGTCGCCTTCAAAATGCCCATATAAATCAAGCACTTGCTGTCTGGTCGCTGTCCATCTATTTTCCTGCCTT
>NZ_CBXX010000054.1 GCF_000577615.1 Herbaspirillum sp. RV1423 | reverse complement strand
GACAACGTTGGCGTGCTGTTGCGCGGCACCAAGCGTGAAGACGTGGAACGCGGCCAAGTGTTGGCCAAGCCAGGTTCGATCAAGCCGCACAAGCACTTCACGGGCGAGATTTATGTCCTGTCGAAGGACGAAGGCGGTCGTCACACCCCGTTCTTCAACAACTACCGTCCACAGTTCTACTTCCGTACAACGGACGTGACTGGTTCGATCGAGTTGCCGAAGGACAAGGAAATGGTCATGCCGGGCGACAACGTATCGATCACAGTGCAACTGATCAACCCGATCGCAATGGAAGAAGGTCTGCGTTTCGCTATCCGTGAAGGCGGTCGTACCGTCGGCGCAGGTGTCGTCGCCAAGATTTACGACTAAGAAATAGATAAGTAGCAGTATGCCGCGGTGCGATTTTCGCATTGCGGCATTCGTGTCTCAAGCGGCAGTTTTTGTAGGGGTGTAGCTCAATTGGCAGAGCGCCGGTCTCCAAAACCGGAGGTTGGGGGTTCGATGCCCTCCGCCCCTGCCACCGATTCAGGTGAGTAGGGTACTGAAAGTAAATAAATGTCTAACCAGCCTGTACAAACCGTCAATACATCAAGCGACAAGCTCAAGGTTGTCCTGGCAATCGTAGCGGTCCTCGCCGGCGTCGTCGGTTTTTTTGTGTTGTCGGGCCAATCTACGGCGGTGCGCGCACTGGCTCTGGTTGCCGGCTTGCTGGTGGCGGTTGGTTTTGCCTGGACATCGACGCAAGGTCGCGGTTTCGTTGGCTTCGCGAAAGAATCAGTACGTGAAACCAAAAAAGTTGTCTGGCCTACTCGCAAGGAGGCAATGCAGATCACGGCGATCGTTTTCGCCTTTGTGCTGGTCATGGCGATCTTCCTCTGGGGTACGGACAAATTGCTCGAATTCCTGTTGTACGACGTAATTTTGGGCTGGAAATAACAATGAGCGATAGCACACAAGACAGCGCACCGATTGGTGCGCAAAGCGTTTCAAGCGCCGGTAAAAAGCGCTGGTACGTTGTGCATGCCTATTCCGGCATGGAAAAGAGTGTGCAGCGTGCGCTGACCGAGCGTATCGAACGCGCCGGCATGCAAGAACAGTTCGGCCAGATCCTGGTGCCGACTGAAGAAGTTGTGGATATGAAGAATGGTCATAAGTCGGTGACCGAGCGTCGTTTCTTCCCGGGTTACGTCCTGGTTGAGATGGAAATGACGGATGAAACCTGGCACTTGGTGAAAAACACCAGTAAGGTGACCGGTTTCATCGGTGGCAAGTCGAACCGCCCGACACCTATTCCGCCGCATGAAGTCGACAAGATCATGCAGCAAATGCAAGATGGCATTGAAAAGCCGCGTCCGAAAGTACTGTACGAAGTGGGCGAAATGGTTCGTATCAAGGATGGTCCTTTTACCGATTTCAATGGCAACGTGGAAGAAGTGAATTACGAAAAATCCCGCGTACGTGTTTCCGTGACCATTTTCGGTCGTGCAACACCGGTCGAACTTGAGTTCGGTCAAGTCGAAAAAGTCTAAAAAGTAATTTAAGCAGTAAGCAAGATCAGCGCCTCGCAGGAGCGCGGTGAAATGAAAATTTTCCCGAATCCGGCAGCAACAGAGGAGCCTCAGTAAGGCGTCGCAAGACAAATGAACAGGCGCTAACACTCAATTAACGTAGGAGCCATCATGGCAAAGAAAATCATCGGCTTTATCAAGCTGCAAGTACCGGCTGGTAAAGCAAACCCATCCCCACCGATCGGCCCGGCGCTGGGTCAGCGCGGCCTGAATATCATGGAATTCTGCAAGGCGTTCAATGCCCAGACGCAAGGCGTCGAGCCAGGCCTGCCGATTCCGGTCGTGATCACTGCATTTGCGGACAAGTCCTTCACTTTCGTGATGAAGACGCCTCCAGCAACCATCCTGATCAAGAAGGCTGCCGGTATTCAAAAGGGTTCTGCCAAGCCGCATACAGATAAGGTTGGCAAGATCACTCGTAAACAAGCGGAAGAAATCGCTACCCAGAAGAAGCCGGATCTTACCGCTGCCGATCTGGACGCGGCTGTGCGCACCATCGCTGGTTCGGCACGTTCCATGGGCATCACGGTGGAGGGTCTGTAATGGCTAAGTTGACTAAACGCGCAAAGGCGCTGCAAGGCAAGATCGATCGCACCAAGGTTTATCCTTTCGATAACGCCGTTGCGCTGATCAAGGAATTCGCAACCGCGAAGTTCAACGAATCGATCGACGTGTCCGTCCAGTTGGGCGTTGACGCGAAGAAGTCGGACCAGGTCGTCCGCGGTTCCGTGGTGCTGCCGGCAGGTACAGGCAAGACCGTTCGCGTCGCCGTGTTCGCTTCCGGCGAAAAGGCTGAACAAGCCAAGGCAGCAGGAGCAGACGTGGTTGGTATGGAAGATCTGGCAGAGCAGGTCAAAGCCGGCAACATGCCTTTCGATATTGTCATCGCTTCGCCTGACACCATGCGTATCGTCGGTACTCTCGGTCAGATCTTGGGCCCGCGCGGCCTGATGCCTAACCCGAAGGTCGGCACCGTGACTCCTGACGTCGCAACCGCGGTCAAGAACGCCAAGGCCGGTCAAGTCCAATATCGTACCGACAAGGCTGGCATCATTCACGCCACCATCGGTCGCAAGTCGTTCAGCGATGCGGATCTGAAATCCAATCTGGTGGCGCTGATCGATGCACTGAACAAGGCCAAGCCGGCAAGCAGCAAGGGTATTTATCTGCGCAAGGTTTCGCTGTCGTCCACTATGGGCGCCGGTGTTCGTGTGGATCAAACCACGCTGTCGGCTTAAGTAAAGAACCAAGTCCTCGTTTCCTGACGGAAGCGAGGCGCATCTTTGGGCTGGAGCATTTTGCAATTGTGAAGTGCTGCAGGCAATCAAAGACCGTTGGGCGGCGTGCAGCAGGCAGGCACAAAGTTAAAACGTCAACGACTCCCGTTGTTGATCACCCAACGCAGATGGTGAACCCGAACAAGTTTTGCAGTCTCACACAGCGTTTCATGTCTCACGAGGCGCTGCAATGAACTCCTAACGTCGGACGCCGTGTTCGAACCGATGTGAGGCAAGCAGGTTTTCCGCCTGTGTCGTCGCCGAGCATCATTTTTGGAGGTTGATCTTGAGTCTCAATCTGAATGACAAAAAGGCCGTCGTCGCCGAAGTCGCTGCAAAAGTAGCAACTGCGCAGACTATCGTCGTGGCCGAATACCGTGGCATCCAGGTTGGTCACTTGACGCAACTGCGCGCCAAAGCGCGTGACCAAGGCGTGTACCTGCGCGTGTTGAAAAACACGCTCGCTCGTCGCGCTGTTGAGGGCACCGCATTTGCCAACCTCGCTTCTGAACTGACCGGTCCGCTGATCTACTCGATCTCGGATGACGCCGTTGCTGCAGCGAAAGTCGTTTCCGACTTCGCCAAAACCAACGACAAGCTGGTCGTCAAGGCGGGTAACTATGCAGGCAAGCAGCTGGACAAAGCCGCTGTCGCCGCATTGGCAAATATCCCAAGCCGCGAAGTTCTGCTGGCCCAGTTGTTGGGCATGATGCAGGTTCCGGTCGCCGGTTTTGCGCGTGGTCTGGCTGCCTTGGCAGCCAAGAAGGAATCCGAAGCCGCTTAATCATCATGTTCCGCAGCAATGCGGGCCTGCATGTGAGTGCTTTGAATTTCAGCGTCAGTACCGATTAGATGTTATTACCGAAATAAATTAGGAGTTTCAAATGGCAATTAGCAAAGACGATATCTTGGAAGCCGTAGGCGCCTTGACCGTGTTGGAATTGAATGACCTGGTGAAGGCATTCGAAGAGAAGTTCGGCGTTTCCGCTGCAGCGATGGCTGTCGCTGGTCCTGCAGGCGGTGCCGCCGGCGGTGCCGCTGCTGCTGAAGAGCAAACCGAGTTCACCGTTGTTCTGTCCGAAGTCGGCGCGAACAAGGTTGGCGTCATTAAGGCTGTTCGCGAAATCACCGGCCTGGGCTTGAAAGAAGCCAAAGATCTGGTTGATGGCGCACCGAAGCCAGTTAAAGAAGGCATCGCCAAGGCAGATGCCGAAGCAGCCAAGAAGAAACTGGAAGAAGCTGGCGCGAAAGCTGAACTCAAGTAATTTACTTGAGCTGGAATATCGCCGGTTCGCCGGCGCATCGTTCCACCGGAGTCAAAGTGCAGAATTCTTTGAAAGAAGGATTCGGCTTTGGCTCCTTTGTCGTTTCGTAATTTTGTATGCGAATTTAGGTTCGTTTAATGGTTGCAATTTCTTGTTCTGCGGCTTTGCCGGCAATGCAAGAGACGGCGCCAACCAAGACTGAAGGGCTGAGACTTGAGGTTTTGCCATGTTGTTTGTTGCCAGACCGCGGCTGCAAGCAATCCCGGCGAGTCCTGAACTCTCTATCCTTCCTGTCACTCACGGAGTGTCCATGCACTACTCATTTACTGAGAAGAAGCGTATTCGTAAATCTTTTGCGAAACGCGCTAACGTCCACAACGTTCCGTTCCTGCTAGCGACTCAGATCGAGTCATACCAGACATTCTTGCAGACGGACAAAACAGCGTCCCAACGTAAGAACGAAGGTCTGCAATCGGCCTTTACATCGATTTTCCCCATCGTTTCGCACAATGGTTTTGCGCGTCTCGAGTTTTTGTCCTATGTGTTGGGCGCGCCGCCGTTCGACGTCAAGGAATGCCAACAACGCGGCCTGACCTTCGCGTCGCCGCTGCGTGCCAAAGTGCGCCTGGTGATTCTCGACAAGGAATCGCCGACCAAGCCGGTCGTCAAGGAAATGAAGGAACAGGAAGTCTACATGGGCGAATTGCCGCTCATGACGACCACCGGTTCGTTCGTCATCAACGGCACCGAGCGCGTCATCGTATCCCAGTTGCACCGTTCGCCTGGCGTGTTCTTCGAGCATGACCGCGGCAAGACACACTCGTCCGGCAAGCTGCTGTTCTCGGCACGTATCATTCCTTACCGCGGTTCGTGGCTCGACTTCGAATTCGATCCGAAGGACATCCTGTTCTTCCGCGTTGACCGCCGCCGCAAGATGCCGGTGACGATCCTGCTCAAGGCAATCGGCATGACGTCCGAGCAGATCCTGGCGAACTTCTTCGTGTTCGATAATTTCACCTTGCACGCTGATGGCGCCGAGATGGAATTCGTCGCCGAACGTCTGCGCGGTGAAGTGGCGCGTTTCGACATCCTCGACAAGGCCGGCAAGCCGCTGGTCGCAAAAGACAAGCGTATCAACGCCAAGCATGTGCGCGACATCGAAGCTGCCGGCATCAAGCAAATTTCCGTGCCGGAAGACTATTTGCTGGGCCGCGTGCTGGCGAAGAACATCGTCGACGGCGACACCGGTGAAGTCATCGCTTCGGCCAACGACGAGCTGACTGAAGAATTGCTGGCTCGCCTGCGCGAAGCAAACATCGAAGCTGTTCAGACCTTGTATACCAACGACCTGGATCAAGGCGGCTACATCTCGCAAACACTGCGCACCGACGACACAGCAGATCAGACCGCTGCGCGCGTGGCGATCTATCGCATGATGCGTCCTGGCGAACCGCCGACCGAAGACTCGGTGGAAGCCCTGTTCAACGGCCTGTTCTACAGCGAAGACCGTTACGACTTGTCGGCCGTCGGTCGCATGAAGTTCAACCGCCGTATCGGTCGCGATGAACTGACCGGCGCCATGACCTTGTCGAACGAAGACATCCTGGCCGTGATCAAGATCCTGGTTGAGCTGCGCAATGGCCGTGGCGAAGTCGATGACATCGATCACTTGGGCAACCGTCGTGTACGTTGCGTCGGCGAACTGGCGGAAAATCAATTCCGCGCCGGTCTGGTCCGCGTTGAGCGCGCCGTCAAGGAGCGTCTCGGCCAGGCCGAAGCGGACAACCTGATGCCGCACGACCTGATCAACTCGAAGCCGATCTCGGCAGCGATCCGCGAATTCTTCGGTTCGTCGCAGTTGTCGCAGTTTATGGACCAAACCAACCCGCTGTCGGAAATCACGCACAAACGCCGCGTCTCCGCCCTGGGACCTGGTGGTCTGACCCGTGAACGCGCTGGCTTTGAAGTCCGCGACGTGCACCCGACCCACTATGGTCGCGTGTGCCCGATCGAAACGCCTGAAGGCCCGAACATCGGTCTGATCAACTCGTTGGCGCTGTATGCCCGCCTGAACGAATACGGCTTCCTGGAAACACCGTATCGCAAGGTCGAGAACAGCAAGGTCACGAATCAGATCGACTACCTGTCGGCAATCGAAGAAGGCCGCTACATCATCGCCCAGGCGAATGCGACCATCGACGCTTCCCTCAAGCTGTCGGATGAGCTGGTGTCGGCACGTGAAGCCGGCGAAACCATTCTGGTCTCGCCGGAGCGCGTCCAGTACATGGACGTGGCTCCAGGCCAGGTGGTGTCGGTGGCGGCGTCGCTGATCCCGTTCCTCGAGCACGATGACGCGAACCGTGCATTGATGGGTGCCAACATGCAACGTCAGGCGGTACCTTGCCTGCGTCCGGAAAAACCGCTGGTCGGTACCGGTATCGAGCGCACCGTTGCGGTCGACTCCGGCACTACCGTGCAGGCATTGCGCGGCGGCGTCGTCGACTATGTCGATGCTGGCCGTGTGGTGATCCGCGTCAATGACGAAGAAGCGCAGGCAGGCGAAGTCGGCGTCGACATCTACAACCTGATCAAGTACACCCGTTCCAACCAGAACACCAACATCAACCAGCGTCCTATCGTCAAGGTTGGCGACCGCGTCGCCAAGCAGGACGTGATCGCCGACGGCGCATCGACCGACCTGGGCGAACTGGCGCTGGGGCAAAACATGCTGGTGGCGTTTATGCCATGGAACGGCTACAACTTCGAAGACTCGATTTTGATCTCCGAAAAGGTTGTCGCTGACGACCGTTATACCTCGATCCACATCGAAGAACTGTCGGTTGTCGCTCGCGACACCAAGCTCGGCGCGGAAGAAATCACCCGCGATATTTCGAACCTGGCTGAGAACCAACTGGCGCGTCTGGACGAATCGGGCATCACCTACATCGGCGCCGAAGTCGAAGCCGGCGATACGCTGGTCGGTAAAGTGACGCCAAAGGGCGAAACCCAACTGACACCGGAAGAAAAGCTGCTGCGCGCGATCTTCGGCGAAAAGGCATCCGACGTCAAAGACACATCGCTGCGCGTGCCCTCGGGCATGGTCGGCACCGTGATCGACGTGCAGGTGTTTACCCGTGAAGGCATCCAACGCGACAAGCGTGCTCAACAGATCATCGACGATGAACTGAAGCGCTACCGTCTGGACCTGAACGACCAGTTGCGTATCGTCGAAGGCGATGCCTTCCAGCGTCTGGAAAAGATGCTGATCGGTAAGGTCGCCAACGGCGGTCCGAAGAAGCTGGCCAAGGGCACCAAGCTGGACAAGGCATATCTGGACGATTTGGACAAGTACCACTGGTTCGACATTCGTCCGGCCGACGACGACATGGCAACTGCGCTGGAAGCGATCAAGGAATCGATCGCCGAGAAGCGTCACCAGTTCGATCTGGCGTTTGAAGAAAAGCGCAAGAAGCTGACGCAAGGCGATGAACTGCCGCCAGGCGTGCAGAAGATGGTCAAGGTTTACCTGGCCGTGAAGCGTCGTCTGCAGCCAGGCGACAAGATGGCGGGTCGTCACGGCAACAAGGGTGTGGTTTCACGCATCCTGCCAATTGAAGACATGCCGCATATGGCCGACGGTACGCCAGCCGACATCGTGCTGAACCCGTTGGGTGTGCCATCGCGTATGAACGTCGGTCAGGTGCTGGAAGTCCATCTGGGCTGGGCAGCCAAGGGCCTGGGTCTGCGCATCGGCGAAATGCTGACTGCACAAGTGAAGATCGCCGAGCTGCGCAAGTTCCTGACCACGATCTACAACGAGTCGGGCAAGAAGGAAGAACTCGATCAGTTCACCGACGAAGAAATCCTGGAACTGGCATCCAACCTGAAGAAGGGCGTTCCGTTCGCAACGCCGGTATTCGACGGCGCGCACGAAGATGAAACCCGTCGCATGCTGGATCTGGCTTATCCGGATCACATTGCCAAGCAACTGGGCATGACGCCGTCGAAGAATCAGGTCACCATGTATGACGGCCGTACCGGCGAAGCTTTCGAGCGCACCGTGACCGTTGGCTACATGCACTACCTGAAGCTGCATCACTTGGTCGACGACAAGATGCATGCACGTTCGACCGGTCCTTACTCGCTGGTTACCCAGCAGCCTCTGGGCGGTAAGGCGCAGTTCGGCGGCCAGCGTTTCGGCGAAATGGAAGTCTGGGCCCTGGAAGCCTACGGCGCATCGTATGTGCTGCAGGAAATGCTGACCGTGAAGTCGGACGATGTGAACGGCCGTACCAAGGTTTACGAGAACCTGGTCAAGGGCGATCACGTGATCGACGCCGGCATGCCGGAATCCTTCAACGTGCTGGTCAAGGAAATCCGCTCGCTCGGTATCGACATCGACCTGGAACGCGACTGATGTTCCGAGGGGCAAGGCGGCGTGGCTGCCTTGCCCTGATTGGTCGCCTGAAGCAAGGGCGGCAACGTAGTAAAGTAAGCAGTTCAGGACGACCAAGTCTGTCCCGGTACATGCGGAACCCGGCGCAAGCCACGGCTCTCCCGCAGGTGCGAACAGGGTATGAGCAGATGTGGTGCGGCCGTCTCGTTATATAGCATTACCTAGCGTTCTCACGCCAACTGGAGTGATACATGAAAGCACTGCTCGATCTATTCAAGCAAGTTCAGCAAAACGAACAATTCGACGCGATCAAGATTGGTCTGGCGTCTCCTGAAAAAATCCGTTCGTGGTCCTACGGCGAAGTCAAAAAGCCGGAAACCATCAACTACCGTACCTTCAAGCCTGAGCGCGACGGCTTGTTCTGCGCGAAGATCTTTGGCCCGATCAAGGATTACGAATGCCTCTGCGGCAAGTACAAACGCCTGAAGCACCGCGGCGTCATCTGCGAAAAATGCGGCGTTGAAGTCACGCTGGCCAAGGTGCGCCGCGAGCGCATGGGCCACATCGAACTGGCCTCGCCGACCGCGCACATCTGGTTCCTGAAATCGCTGCCGTCGCGTCTGGGCATGGTCCTCGACATGACCCTGCGCGACATCGAACGCGTGCTGTACTTTGAAGCCTACGTCGTGACCGATCCGGGCATGACCCCGCTGAAGAAGTGCCAGATCATGTCGGAAGACGATTACGCCGCCAAGTACGAAGAATACGGCGACGACTTCACCGCATTCATGGGTGCCGAAGGCATCCGTGAATTGCTGCGCTCGATCGACATCGACCGCGACGCGGAAACCCTGCGTCAGGAACTGAAGGAATCCAAGTCCGAAGCCAAGATCAAGAAGTACGCCAAGCGCCTGAAAGTGCTGGAAGCGTTCCAACGTTCGGGCATCAAGCCTGACTGGATGATCATGGAAGTGCTGCCGGTGCTGCCGCCGGAACTGCGTCCGTTGGTGCCGCTGGACGGTGGCCGCTTTGCGACTTCCGACCTGAACGATCTGTATCGTCGCGTCATCAACCGCAACAACCGCCTGAAGCGCCTGATGGAATTGCGCGCTCCGGAAATCATCACGCGCAACGAAAAGCGCATGCTGCAGGAAGCGGTCGATTCGTTGCTGGACAACGGCCGTCGCGGCAAGGCGATGACCGGCGCGAACAAGCGTCCGCTGAAGTCGCTGGCTGAAATGATCAAGGGCAAAGGCGGCCGTTTCCGTCAGAACTTGCTCGGCAAGCGGGTCGACTATTCCGGCCGTTCCGTCATCGTGGTGGGCCCGCAGCTCAAGCTGCATCAATGCGGCCTGCCGAAGCTGATGGCGCTGGAACTGTTCAAGCCGTTCATCTTCAACAAGCTGGAACTGATGGGTCTGGCAACGACCATCAAGGCAGCCAAGAAGCTGGTCGAAATTCAGGAGCCGGTGGTCTGGGACATCCTGGAAGATGTGATCCGCGAACATCCGGTCATGCTGAACCGCGCGCCGACGCTGCACCGTCTGGGTATCCAGGCGTTCGAGCCGGTCCTGATCGAAGGCAAGGCAATCCAGTTGCATCCGCTGGTTTGCGCCGCGTTCAACGCCGACTTCGACGGCGACCAGATGGCGGTCCACGTTCCGCTGTCGATCGAAGCGCAGATGGAAGCGCGCACGCTGATGCTGGCGTCGAACAACATCCTGTTCCCGTCGAACGGCGAACCGTCGATCGTGCCGTCTCAGGATATCGTGCTAGGCCTGTACTACGCGACGCGTGAAGCGATCAACGCCAAGAACGAAGGCATGCTGTTCCAGGACGTCTCGGAAGTCATTCGCGCGTATGACAACAAGGAAGTCGAACTGGCTACCCGCGTCACCGTGCGTATCGTTGAAAATCCCAAGGATCCGGTGACCGGCGAATTCGTGCGCACCGTCAAGCGCTACGAAACGACCGTCGGTCGCGCCATCTTGTCGGAAATCCTGCCGAAGGGCCTGCCTTTCTCGGTGCTGAACCGCGCACTGAAGAAGAAGGAAATTTCGAAGCTGATCAACACGTCGTTCCGCAAGTGCGGTCTGCGCGCGACGGTCGTGTTCGCCGATCAACTGATGCAATCGGGCTTCCGCCTGGCGACACGCGCCGGTATCTCGATTTGCGTGGACGACATGCTGGTGCCGCCGCAAAAAGCCACCATCATCGCCACCGCCGAAAGCGAAGTGAAGCAGATCGAACAGCAATATTCGTCCGGTCTGGTGACTGCCGGCGAACGCTACAACAAGGTTGTGGACATCTGGGGCAAGGCCGGCGACGACGTCGGCAAGGCCATGATGGATCAGCTCAAGGTCGAAGACGTGGTTCGTCGCGACGGCACCAAGGGTACGCAAGAGTCGTTCAATGCGATCTACATGATGGCCGATTCCGGCGCCCGTGGTTCCGCGGCGCAGATTCGCCAGTTGGCAGGTATGCGCGGTCTGATGGCGAAGCCGGACGGTTCGATTATCGAAACGCCGATTACCGCGAACTTCCGCGAAGGCCTGAACGTGTTGCAGTACTTCATCTCCACGCACGGCGCGCGTAAGGGTCTGGCTGACACCGCGCTGAAGACTGCGAACTCCGGTTACCTAACACGTCGTCTGGTCGACGTGACCCAGGATCTGGTCGTGATCGAAGACGATTGCGGCACCTCGAACGGAGCCTCGATGAAGGCGCTGGTCGAAGGCGGCGAAGTCATCGAAGCGCTGCGCGACCGTATCCTCGGCCGTGTTGCTGCAACCGATATCATCAATCCGGAAACGCAGGCGACGCTGTACGAAGCCGGTACGCTGATGGACGAAGATTCGGTTGAGGAAGTCGAACGCCTCGGCATCGACGAAGTCAAGGTCCGCACACCGCTGACCTGCGACACGCGCTACGGCCTGTGCGCCAAGTGCTACGGTCGCGATCTGGGCCGCGGCGTGCTGGTCAACAGTGGCGAAGCAGTCGGCGTGGTTGCAGCGCAGTCGATCGGCGAACCAGGCACTCAGTTGACCATGCGTACCTTCCACATCGGTGGTGCGGCGTCGCGTGCGGCAGTGGCCTCGTCGGTGGAAGCCAAGTCCAACGGTACGATTCGCTTCACAGCGACCATGCGTTACGTCACCAACGGCAAGGGCGAGCTGATCGTCATTTCGCGTTCCGGCGAAGTGCTGATCACCGACGACCTTGGCCGCGAGCGCGAACGTCACAAAGTACCGTACGGCGCCACCCTGATCGTCAAGGACGGTCTCGTGATCAAGGCCGGTACGGCATTGGCCACATGGGATCCGCTGACACGTCCGATCATCACTGAGTACACCGGTACCGTGAAGTTCGAAAACGTCGAAGAAGGTTCGACCGTCGCCAAGCAGATCGATGAAGTGACCGGTCTGTCGACGCTGGTGGTTATCGACGCCAAGCGCCGCGGTTCGTCCGCTGCCAAGGTATTGCGTCCGCAGGTCAAGTTGCTCAACGAGCAAGGTGAAGAAGTCAAGATCGCCGGCACCGAACACGCCGTGACGATCGGCTTCCAGGTCGGCGCGCTGATTACCGTGAAGGACGGTCAGCAAGTCCACGTGGGTGAAGTGCTGGCGCGTATTCCGACTGAATCGCAAAAGACGCGCGATATTACCGGCGGTCTGCCGCGCGTTGCGGAACTGTTCGAAGCACGTTCGCCGAAGGATGCGGGCATGCTGGCCGAAGTCACGGGTACCGTGGCGTTCGGCAAGGAAACCAAGGGCAAGCAACGTCTGGAAATCACCGACATGGACGGCGCCAAGCACGAGTTCCTGATCACCAAGGACAAGCAAGTGCTGGTGCATGACGGCCAGGTGGTAAACAAGGGCGAGATGATCGTGGACGGTCCAGCCGATCCGCAAGACATTCTGCGCCTGTTGGGTATCGAAGCGCTGGCGCGTTACATCGTCGACGAAGTGCAGGACGTGTACCGTCTGCAAGGCGTGAAGATCAACGACAAGCACATCGAAGTCATCGTGCGTCAGATGCTGCGTCGCGTGCAGGTTGTGGATCCGGGCGATACCAACTACATCACTGGCGAACAGGTCGAGCGTTCGGAATTGCTGGACGAAAACGATCGCGTGGTTGCGGAGAGCAAGATCCCTGCGACTTACGAAAACGTCTTGCTGGGTATCACCAAGGCATCGCTGTCGACCGACTCGTTCATCTCGGCTGCATCGTTCCAGGAAACTACCCGTGTCCTGACCGAAGCTGCGATCATGGGCAAGAAGGACGGTTTGCGCGGCCTGAAGGAAAACGTCATCGTTGGTCGCCTGATCCCGGCGGGTACCGGTCTGGCGTTCCACCGTGCACGCAAGGAAAAAGACGCATGGGAAGCCGACGAGCGTGCAGCGTTGCTGGAATCCGAGCGTCAGGCGCGTGTCAGCGAAACCGAAGCCCATTCCGCCGAGACTTTCGGCGGTGCGGACGGCGAAGCGTGATGCAATAGCAGTGCATCTGTCTTTACCGGCAGACAAGCAGTAAAGAAGAACGGCGGCGGAAGAAATTCCGGCGCCGTTTTTCTTATGTCCGCATCCTTTGTTGATCGATATGAACTTGATGCGAATTATCTTGAGCTAGGGCGGCTTTTCTCCTACAATTCAATAAATAAGAATTATTCTTATTTGTAGAGTCCCGCTTCAATCGACATACATGCAGCATGCCGCCGGACATTGGTGTGGTATCTCTGTGTCACACCGATTACAAAACAAGGCCCGGCAGTCAATGCCGAGGCGTGGATCTGAAGCCGGGACCGTTATCTCGTCACGCAAACTCAGGTAGCCAGCACCAGTCGTCGCCAGTAACCGAATCCACTCAGGGGAATGGTTACTATGGTGCTATGCAAGAAAAAGCTTGCGCTGGCTATGGCCGTCGTATTGTCGCAATGGACAATGACGCCTGCAATTGCGCAACAAACTACGCAACAACTGGCGGCACTGAATCGGCCGCTCGACGAAATTACCGTCACCGCCACGCGCGGGGTTGGCAGTGATCTCAATCGCGTCGCCGCTACAGTTTCAGTGATTACCGCGGAAGAGCTGGAAGAGCAAAATGCCAAGGACATCAAGGACGCGTTGCGCTATGAGCCAGGCGTCGAGGTGCGGCGTTCCGTCTATCGCGTCGGCGGAGTGACAGGCGCTTCAGCCACGACGGGGCGCGGCGGCAACGAAGGCATCAGCATCCGGGGTCTCGACGGCAATCGCGTCATGCTGTTGGAGGACGGAGTAGCCTTGCCGCGTGCATTTAGCCAGGGTACTTTGAGCGCCGGCCGCGGCGCTTACACCGACACTGGTCTGTATCAGCGCATCGAAATCCTGCGTGGGCCGGCATCGTCAATGTATGGAAGCGACGGCCTGACCGGTGTCGTCAACTTCGTCACCAAGGATCCGCAAGATCTGCTCAACGTGTTCGGCAAGAGCAGCTATTTCGCCTTGCGCCCATCCTATGAGTCAAGCGACAGCAGCTACGGGGCCACCGGCACGATGGCGTTCGGTAACGACCGCGTGCAAGGCATGTTGCTGCTCAACGCGAGACATGGCCATGAGACGGATAGCAAAGGCAGCAACGATGTGCGCGGCGTCAATCGGACGACGCCGGATCCGCTGACGTACAACACCCGTTCCGCTCTGGGTAAGCTGGTGTTCAGAATAGATTCGCGCAATGTGCTGAAGCTCAGTGTTGAAACGGTTGAAAACAGATTGCGCGCTGACAGCCTGTCTGCAGTGACGTCGCCGATTACCGGCTATCAAAGTACCAGCGATGTCGACAGCAACAAATTCCAGGCCATTTTCGAACATGACGACGCCGACAACCGTCTGGTACAAAAACTGCGCGCCAATCTTTACTACCGCACGTCGGAGACACGGCAATATTCGCTCGAAAGTGGCGCCACCGTAGGTGCTACGGTGCGTCCCCGCTATCGCGACATCAATTACAAGGACGACATTTTCGGCGGCGGCGTGCTGGCGGAGAGCGGCTTCGAGACGGGCATCATGAAGCACAAGCTAACCTACGGTTTCGACGCCAGCGTGGCTACGCTGCAGATGTTGGCGTCGGGCACCGGCTGGACGACATGCACCGGCACGCAGTACTGCGAATACTTTCCGAAGACCGAGTACGGCGTCCTCGGCGCCTATCTGCAGGACGACATGCGCATCGGGGCGCTGAGCATCGTGCCGGGAATGCGTTATGACGCCTATAAGATCAAGCCGGAAGCCAGCGCCAAGTACGATGCCCAGGCCATCGCCAATGGGCAGCCAGCCACGACCAGCAAGGACAGCGCGATCTCGCCACGCCTGGCCTTCATCTATGAGGTGTCGCCGGCGTTCTCGCCCTATGTGCAATATGCGCGCGGCTTCCGTTCACCTTCGCCGCACGAGGTCAACTCTTATTTCAACAATGCTTCCCAGGGCTATTCGCAGGTCGCCAATCCCAACCTCAAGCCTGAGACCAGCAATTCCTACGAAATCGGTTTTCGCGGCAAGTTGCCATCGTCGGCCGGACTTTTCAACTATAGCGCCGCCGCGTATACCGGCCGCTATCGCGACTTCATCGATTCGCTCCGAGTCTCGGGTGCGGGCACGGTTTCCAATCCCACCATCTTCCAATACGTGAACGCCGCCAAGGCATCGATACACGGCTTGGAAGGGCGCCTCGACTGGCGTATGGAGAGCGGCCTTTTCCTCAAGACAGGCTTTGCCTACAGCAAGGGCACGACCACCAGCAGGGACGGCGTGGAGACCGGACTGGATTCCGTGGCGCCGTTGTCGGTCGTGGTTGGCGCGCGTTATGAGCCGAATCAAGTGTGGTTCGTGCAAAGCGATGTGATCTACAACGCGGCGAAGAAGAAAAAAGACATCGCGACCCCGACCAACTTCGTGTCGCCGTCCTTCTTCATCATGGATCTGAACTCCGGCTATCGCTTCAGCAAGAGCGCTGTGCTGTATGCAGGCATCCGCAATCTGTTCGATCGCAAGTACTGGAGCTGGACCGATATCCGCGGCTTGTCGCTGGCCGACAGCGCCACCAACAAAGACGCCTATAGCGAGCCGGGGCGCAGCTTCAACGTCAGCATGAAATTCGAATACTGACATTCGTCAATCGCTGGAAAGCTTTTCACAGAAAGAGGTAATACATGAAATACACCAACCTGAGCGTCATTCTTCTGGCCGCCGGCTTGTTCGGCGTGGCCGCGTGTTCGACAACGCCGGAGGGCAACCTGGCAGAGAAATGGTCGGCGTTGCGCGCCGAGCAGCCGAAGATCCATGCACGCGACGCCGCGCAAAATCTAGGCGTTTCCGAGGCGGAACTGGTGGCGACGAATGTCGGCAAAGGCGTTACGCGCCTGCGTGACGGCGGCGCAACTTACAAGGCGATCTACGATCGGTTGTACGAACTCGGCCAGATCAAGGCGATCACACGTAACGACACGGCGGTGCTGGAACGCGTCGGCACCGTCACCAAGGCGAAGTTGAATGAGGACGGTCGCGTCATCCCGGGCACCGGATTTGCTGGCGGTCCAATCGACTTGCGCTTCGGCACCGATAACTGGCGCTCGGCGTTCGCCATGATGCAGCCGGGCCGCGAAGGCAAGCTCAGCCGCAGCCTGCAATTCTTCGATGTGCATGGTAACGCGGTGAACAAGATATACTTGGACAATGAAGCCGGCATTGCCGCGTTCGACAAACTGGTGGCAGATTTCAAGGCAACGGAGCAACGCGCCTATTTGGTCGTCGACAAGGAGACGGTGAAAAAATCCGGCAAAAAAACGGATGCCGAAGTCGACATCAAGGAATTGCGCGCAGCATGGAATGAGATGAGCGACGTGCATGAATTTCCGCGCCTGCTCAAGGATCTCGGCATTACGCGCGAGCAGGCGCTGACCCTGATCGGCAATGATGCGGCTTATCGCATCAGCGCACAATCGGTGCAAACCTTGCTTGAAAGCGCCGCCAGACAAGGGCAGCCGATCATGGTATTTGTGAGCAATCCGGGCATGACGCAGATTTTTACCGGCACGATCAAAAAAGTGCAGCCGACCGGAGAGTGGTATAACGTGCTGGATCCGGATTTTAATCTGCACCTGCGCCAGGCCGGCATTGATCGAGGGTGGGTGGTCAAACGTCCGGCCAAGGACGGCGTGATTACCTCAGTGGAGTTCTATGACGCCAAGGGTGAGCAAGTCGTCAACTTCTTCTCGCGTCGCGACCGCGACAAGGAGGAGTCCGCAACCTGGCGTAGTATTGTTGCCGGCTTGACACGTACTTTGTAGGTATGGGGCAGGTAAGCAGGCGTCCCAAGAACGTCGCAAATCCGCCAACGGGGGCAAGCCAGGCCAAACTGCCCTTGACCCCTTGCCGTTTCGGGCATATACTCGCGAGTTCTCGAATTTAGGCTCACCTGGGCTTAAGCGTTCTTTGGTCTGCTTCCGGCTTTCTTCGGCGCTTCTCTTGTTTTCCCTAAAATCGGTGTGCACAAGTTTCTTTCGTGCAAGTTTCTTGTTTAATTCCGGGCAACCGTTTCCGGAATTAATGTTATTAACGTCGTAATTTTGTTGGATATAAAGCGATGCCAACCATCAATCAATTGATTCGCAGCCCACGTGTCTCCGCGACCGTGAAGAGCAAATCGCCGGCGCTGGAAAACAGCCCGCAAAAACGCGGCGTATGTACCCGCGTCTACACAACGACTCCTAAAAAGCCAAACTCCGCTTTGCGTAAAGTTGCAAAGGTGCGTTTGACCAATGGCTTCGAAGTGATTTCGTACATCGGCGGCGAAGGCCACAACCTGCAAGAGCATAGCGTCGTGCTGATCCGCGGCGGCCGTGTGAAGGACTTGCCTGGTGTGCGTTACCACATGGTTCGCGGTGCTCTGGATACCCAAGGCGTCAAGGATCGTAAGCAAGCTCGCTCGAAGTACGGTGCAAAGCGCGCCAAGGCAGCTAAAAAGTAATATCGCGTATTTGTTTTTCGTCGGGCGCAAGCTTGGTGAAATGTGTCGGTCCGTGATGGGCCGAGTAAGTGGGTGGCTATGATGGCCGTCCGCGAGTGCAGGCGAAATTCAGCAAGATTCTTGCAATTCGCACACTCAACTGAAGATTGAAAGGAATCGAAATGCCACGTCGTCGTGAAGTTCCCAAGCGGGAAATCCTGCCTGATCCAAAGTTCGGCAATGTTGAAGTTGCTAAATTCGTTAACGTGCTGATGTTGTCCGGCAAGAAGTCGGTCGCAGAAAACATCATTTACGGTGCGTTCGACCATATCCAAACCAAAACCGGTAAAGACCCGCTGGAAGTGTTCGTCGCTGCACTGAACAACTGCAAGCCGCTGGTCGAAGTGAAGTCCCGCCGTGTCGGCGGCGCCAACTACCAGGTTCCGGTGGAAGTGCGTCCTGTCCGCCGTATGGCGTTGTCGATGCGTTGGTTGCGCGAAGCCGCAAACAAGCGTAGCGAAAAGTCCATGCCGCAACGTCTGGGCGGCGAGCTGATTGAAGCGGCCGAAGGTCGCGGCGGTGCGATGAAGAAGCGTGACGAAGTTCACCGTATGGCTGAAGCGAACAAGGCGTTCTCGCACTTCCGCTTCTAACAAGACTGGGCGAGGCTTTCCAGGTATTTTGGAAAGACTTCGTTTGTATCTAAAATTTGTTCGAGCCGAGCGCATATTTTACAAAAGTAGCGCTCGGTTTCGTGCATTAAAGACTTAGGAATAAATCATGGCTCGCAAGACCCCCATTGAGCGCTATCGCAACATCGGTATTTCCGCTCACATTGATGCCGGTAAGACAACGACGACCGAGCGCGTTCTGTTTTACACCGGCGTGAACCACAAGATCGGTGAAGTGCATGATGGTGCCGCCACCATGGACTGGATGGAGCAAGAGCAAGAGCGCGGCATCACCATTACCTCCGCAGCGACGACTTGTTTCTGGAAGGGCATGGCGAACAATTTCCCTGCTCACCACATCAACATCATCGACACCCCGGGCCACGTTGACTTCACGATTGAAGTTGAGCGTTCGATGCGCGTGCTCGACGGCGCCTGCATGGTTTACTGTGCAGTCGGCGGCGTACAGCCGCAGTCGGAAACCGTCTGGCGCCAAGCCAACAAGTACAAGGTTCCGCGTCTGGCGTTCGTCAACAAGATGGACCGTACCGGTGCAAACTTCTTCAAGGTCTACGAACAAATGCGTTCGCGCCTGAAGGCCAACCCGATCCCGATGCAAGTGCCTATCGGCGCCGAAGACAACTTTGAAGGCGTGGTTGACCTGGTCAAGATGCAAGCCATCTACTGGGACGACGCCAGCCAGGGCATGAAGTTCGACTACCGCGACATTCCTGCGAATCTCAAGGAAGAAGCGCAAAAATGGCGCGAGAACATGGTCGAAGCCGCTGCTGAAGCCTCCGAAGACCTGATGAACAAGTATCTGGAAGACGGCGATCTGACAGAAGCGGACATCAAGACCGCCATCCGTCAACGTACGATTGCGGGCGAAATCGTGCCGATGATGTGTGGTACTGCATTCAAGAACAAAGGTGTGCAGGCCATGCTGGACGGCGTGATCGAATACCTGCCGTCGCCGGTTGATATCCCCCCTGTCCCAGGTCTGGACGAAGATGATGAGCCAGTCGTGCGTAAGGCGGAAGACACTGAGAAGTTCTCGGCGCTGGCATTCAAGATTGCAACTGACCCGTTCGTCGGCCAGTTGTGTTTCATCCGTTGCTACTCGGGCACCCTGAATTCGGGCGATACCGTGTACAACTCGGTGAAGTCGAAGAAAGAGCGTATCGGCCGTATCGTTCAGATGCACGCGAATCAACGCGAAGAAATCAAGGAAATGCTGGCGGGCGACATCGCTGCCGTCGTGGGTCTGAAAGACACCACCACCGGCGATACCCTGTGCGACGATAAGGCAGTGGTTGTGCTGGAGCGTATGGTCTTCCCGGAACCGGTGATTTCGCAGGCTGTCGAGCCAAAGACCAAGGCTGACCAAGAAAAAATGGGTCTGGCGTTGAATCGCCTGGCTGCTGAAGATCCGTCGTTCCGCGTGCGTACCGACGAAGAATCGGGTCAAACGATTATCGCCGGTATGGGCGAGTTGCATCTGGACATTATCGTCGACCGCATGAAGCGCGAATTCAACGTGGAAGCGACCGTCGGCAAGCCGCAGGTTGCTTATCGTGAAACCATCCGCAAGACTTGCGAAGAAATCGAAGGCAAGTTCGTCAAGCAATCCGGTGGTCGCGGTCAGTACGGTCACGTGGTTCTGAAGATTGAACCGCAAGAATCGGGCAAGGGCTTCGAATTCGTCGACGCGATCAAGGGTGGTACCGTTCCTCGCGAATTCATCCCGGCAGTTGAAAAGGGCGTGCGTGAAACGCTCAACACTGGCGTGTTGGCCGGTTATCCGGTGGTTGATGTCAAGGTTACCCTGTTCTTCGGTTCCTACCATGATGTCGACTCGAACGAAAATGCGTTCCGCATGGCAGGTTCGATGGCATTCAAGGATGGTTGCCGCAAGGCCAGCCCGGTTATCCTGGAGCCGATGATGGCGGTTGAAGTCGAAACGCCTGAAGACTATGCCGGCACCGTGATGGGTGACTTGTCGTCCCGTCGTGGGATGGTGCAGGGCATGGATGAAATCGCCGGCGGTGGCGGCAAGATCATCAAAGCGGAAGTGCCGCTGTCGGAAATGTTTGGTTACTCGACTTCGTTGCGTTCGGCAACACAAGGCCGTGCGACCTATTCGATGGAATTCAAGCATTACTCCGAAGCACCGAAGAACGTCATCGACGCGATCGTTACTTCCAAGGCTAAGTAATTCAGGTTTTGCTCGCCCTTATAAGGGCGAGCTTTTAATTGTTAAGAAAATCGTTCTTTTTGAAGGAAATGCAAAATGGCAAAAGGTAAATTCGAGCGGACCAAGCCGCACGTGAATGTGGGCACGATTGGCCACGTTGACCACGGCAAGACCACGCTGACAGCGGCAATCGCGACCGTGCTGTCGAAGAAGTTCGGCGGCGAAGCGAAGGCCTACGATCAGATTGATGCGGCGCCGGAAGAAAAAGCCCGCGGCATCACGATCAACACCGCGCACGTCGAATACGAAACAGCAAACCGCCACTACGCGCACGTTGACTGCCCAGGCCACGCCGACTATGTGAAGAACATGATCACGGGCGCAGCGCAGATGGACGGCGCGATCCTGGTGTGCTCGGCCGCAGACGGCCCGATGCCGCAAACACGCGAACAC
>NZ_CBXX010000053.1 GCF_000577615.1 Herbaspirillum sp. RV1423 | reverse complement strand
CTCAAGAGCGGCGTCGTCGAATACCACTCTGTGACCTCGCCGCCCGACGACAGCATCGCCATGTGCCACAAGGTGCCGGACCGAATCATTCCGGTGATCTTTGTGCCGGGGGTGATGGGGTCGAATTTGCAGTCGACAATTGAGAAAAACGGAGAAGAATCAGAACCAGTATGGGTCGTTAATAGCACGAAGGGCATTGCATGGCGTTGGGGATTTCGAGGAGCAAAGAAACGAAAAAGCTTGCTTGATCCTGCCAAAACCGAACTCTACCGCACAGGCGACTTGCCATCAGGCGCCGCCCCGCGCAGCGTCTTCCACACTCACCCGACGCCGACGCAGAAAGAAATCGACGACGAACTGCTCCGGCGCGGCTGGGGCGAAGTGTCGCACCTGAGTTACGGCCCTTGGCTCAAGTGGCTGGAAGAGAGCCTCAACGACGCCGATTATACGAAGACCGGGTTGGAATACGCCAGCAGCGGCCTGCGCCCGCGCCTGATGAAAGAACTGGTCGCCCACGTGCCCGGCATTGAGCCGCTGACCTTTGACGAAGTTGGGTTGTCCTATCGCTATCAGTTTCCGGTGCATGCGGTGGGCTACAACTGGCTGCAATCGAACGCCGATTCGGCCAAGCGCCTGCAAGCGAAAATCGACGAATTCATCCGGTATTACGACAAAACCTATACCTGCAAAAACGTCATCCTCGTCACGCACAGCATGGGCGGGCTGGTGGCGCGACATTACAGCGAGGTGCTCAACCAGCGCGACAAGGTGCTTGGTGTGGTGCATGGCGTGATGCCGACGACTGGTGCGGCAACGGCCTACAAGCGCGTGAAATCCGGCGTGGAAGGCAGCGCCGGCATTGTCGTGGGCGACGACGCAGCCGAAGTCACAGCCGTCTTCGCGCAAGCGCCGGGACCGCTGCAACTCTTGCCCAGTGCTGAGTACGGCAACGGCTGGCTCAAGATCAGGGATGGCGAGCAACGGATCAGTCTGCCGCAGGGCAACGATCCTTATCGCGAAATTTATACCGTGCGCGGCAATTGGTGGGGACTCATTGATGACAAGCTGATTAATCCGTTGGAGGAACAAAAGACGAAGGCAACGCTGGATAGAGACTGGGGACGCTTCAAAAAATTAGTCGAGGATAAAGTAAAGCCGTTTCATCAAGATATTGCCAATCGATTTCATCCCATCACCTACGCCTTCTACGGCGACGACAAGGCGCACAGCGCCTGGGGTGATGTCACCTGGGAGCGCAAACTCTCCCATGCTGCCCGCATGCTGGGCACTGCCGCGCCGATTGACGACATCAAGAGCGGTCGCGTGCTGCAAGACCACGGACAAGGCGAACAACTGCTGCTGCAACAAAGCGGCGGCACTGCCCTGCCGACGGGCTTCAAACTGACCGAAGCCAATGAGAACGGCGACGGCACCGTGCCGGTTCGTTCCGGTCGCGCGCTGCAAGGCAAAGTGCGCGTCTGCGTCGGCTACCAAGGCGTGGATCACGAGGGCGCATACAAGCACGAAGCACAACGCCTCTTCACCCTCTGGTCCATCGTCAAGATCGCCCAGCATGTCAAACCGCCCTTGCGCTACGAGATCGATGGAGAATGCCCGCGATGAATTCACCCCTATTTTTAAAATCCATTATTGCACTTGGCCTGACGCTGACGCTCAGCGCCTGCCAACCGAAACCCTTGACCGAACAGGAGCAACGCACCGTGACCCAACTGACCACCAATATGAAGACCCAGTGTGTGGGTCGCTACCTGATCGATTTACCGGCTGACGTGGATATCTATGGTCATGCAAAATTGAACGATGTCGATGTCAAGATAGAACCGATGTCGCAGCAGGCGTTTTTGGATGGCATGCATAAAAGAGATGCCGAACTCAAAGCAATGAAGCACATACATGGCTATCAATTTTTATTCGGCGACAATGAGTATCACCCGATGAATTCCAGTACAGAACAGATGCGGAAGAAAGGGATTTGGCACTTCATCCATTTGGATGACGAATATTCCGGGGATATGGGAAGAACTCTTGAAGCCTATAAATGGAACAAGGGTTATCGCATCAAGTTGGAAACAAAAACATGGGATTACACAAGATCGAAGCTTACCGATGAGTCGAGTGTCAAAGAAATGGGCAACCGGGTTCCTTCCAGACTCGGTTATATGATGGGCCTGTTATACGACTTTCGAGGTCTGTCGGACGGAGAGATTCCAAAGGAACCGGGCGTGTGTCTCACGGGTGGATTCATCAAGAGCGAGGCCTCCGATGAGGAAGAAGTGTCGGTTGGATTTCGTTTGGAGCAGCATCAGGATGTTTTTTTTAGATTGGAGACCAATGCCAATCTTCGGGAGGACGAGACCTTACTACAACGCAGTAGCCAGATTAATGAAACGATTCAAAGTCGCGATGGTAAGACGCTGCGCAAGGGCCGTCTGGACTCAAAAGATTTGTCGACAGCAGAAGAATGGCTGGCTTCGGGCAGAATGCAAGCAGGTACGCCCGGTACTTTCTTTATGCTGGAAGCCAACTCTATGATTGGTAGTGCTAAAACGCCTTGGCTTTCCTTCGATATGAAAACAGGTGTGTTTGATAAATATCAAAAGGATCAACCTCAACACGCCTCTTTAACCGAAGGTGAAGCGATCGGTCTGTGGGATGCCGTCTCGCGCACGATCCGCGTGCGTCCGGGCGCGATGGACGCGATGCCCTTGCCAACGGTGTCGGCGACCGAACATCGCCTGCCGCTTGGCACCGTTGTCTGCAGCGGCCAGACCTGCCGCCAGGGCGGCTACTACCACACGCACTGGAATGGCGAGACCTACCGCAAGTTGCTTTGCCCTGACCGTCCCGCACCCACGCTCAACCTGATGGAACCTGTCCCTTATCGCTGGTTGCCCGGTTTCGTCAACAGGATGCTGCTCAAACAGGATCGGCTGCCCATGGTATTGGCGGAACATGCGGTGAACTGGGAACTGGCCAGTTATCTTCTCTGACAGGTTACCGGTGGGGAATGCGACGATGACAGGTGGACCGATGCTCTGACGTCCAGATCGCGTTTCTGGTACCGTCTGGAAGTCAAAAAGCCACGTTATCGCTAACGTGGCTTTTTCATTTTGGAACCGGCTGCAGACTTCAGTGCTTCAGCGCCGGCGCTTGCGCGCCGCCTTTGCCGAACACCAGTTGCACCACGACGGCGACCACGATGTTGAGCGCCAGCGCGATCAGTCCGGTGTACAGCGTGTAGGAATCGGCGCCGATATGGAAGGTGTGCACCGGCTTGATGCCGTCCGCATACGCCAGCCAGCTACCGCCGACGATGCCCACCGCCCAGCCGCTCAGCAGGGCGTTGGCGCCGAACCAGCCGACGAACAGGCCGAACACCAGCGCCGGGAAGGTCTGCAGGATCCACACGCCGCCCAGCAACTGCAGGTCAAGCGCGAACTTGGTCGGCAGGAACAGGATGAACACCAGCGCGCCGAACTTCACCACCAGCGAGACGATCTTGGCGACCTTGGCTTCGCCTTGAGCCGAGACGCCCGGGTTCACATACGGCTTCCAGAAGTTGCGCGTAAACAGGTTGGCCGCGCCGATCGACATCACCGCCGCCGGCACCAGCGCGCCGATGGCGATCGCGGCGAACGCGAAGCCGCTGAACCAGCTCGGGAACAAGGCATTGAACAGCGCAGGCACGACGTCGTTGTTGGTTTCCACCTTGACGCCCGCGGCATAGGCCATGAAGCCCAGCAAGGCGATCAGGCCCAGCAGCACCGTATAGGCCGGCAGGAACACGGCGTTCTTGCGGATCGTATCGGCGCTCTTGGCGGCGAAGATGCCGGTCAGGGTATGCGGATACATGAACGCGGCCATCGCCGAACCCAACGCCAAGGTCGCAAACGGCAGGAATTGCTGCGGCTTCAGGGTCAGGCCGGTGGCGCCGCCCTTGGCTGCAAACGCATCGTGCGCCGAGGCGAACACCACGCCGTAGCCGCCGAGTTTCATCGGCACCAGCACCACCGCCACCAGCACCACGATGTATATCATCAGGTCCTTGACGAAGGCGATCAGCGCAGGCGCGCGCAGGCCGGCGGAGTAGGTGTATAGCGCCAGGATCACGAACGCGGCCAGCAGCGGCAATTCGCCGGTGACGCCGAGCGCCTTGATCACGACTTCCATGCCGATCAGTTGCAGTGCGATATACGGCATGGTGGCGACCACGCCGGTCAGGGCGACGGCCAGTTCCAGCTTGCGCGACCGGTAGCGGCCGAAGACGACGTCGGCGGCGGTCACGTGGCCGGCCTTGTGTGCGGCGTGCCACAGCTTCGGCATGATCAGGAAGACGATCGGATACACCAGGATGGTGTAAGGCAGCGCGAAGAAACCGTAGGCGCCGACGGCATACACCAGCGCGGGCACGGCGATGACGGTATAGGCGGTGTAGAAATCGCCGCCGACCAGGAACCAGGTGATCCAGGTGCCGAAGTTGCGGCCGCCGAGGCCCCATTCGTCGAGATGGGCGCCCTTGTGGGCGGCGCCGCCGCTTTGCCAGCGCGAGGCCCAGAAACCCATCACGGTGACCAGGGCGAAAAAGAAAACGAAGACGCCGAGCGCGGTCCAGTTGACGGAGGAGGAATTCATCATTCCACTCCTTTCTTCAGGCCGTCCTTATAGACGGTCCAGATGATCAGCGCCGTCAGCGGCACCCAGGCGAACTGGTACCAGTAGAAAAACGGAAAACCGAACAACGCGGGCAATTCGTCGTTGTAAAACGGAACCCACAGCAGACCAATGAACGGCAACAGGAGTAAGAGCCGCATAGAAATTCTCCTCATACTTTTGGTGGAAGGATTGTTATAAAAATTGCAGCGCAATTATAGTGAGAACGGATTTTTTTGTTTGCGCGATGGGATTTTTGACGGGGGAAAATCACGCATCGAAGGATGCGATGAGCCTGGACAGGAAGCGCAGGATTCTCTGACTTACTTTTTATAACACGGTAAAAATCCATGCGTGACAGCATTCGGGGCAGCGCCGCGGAAACAGTACATTCGCATTTTTGTCAGCAATTCTTCAGCTTGTGAAAAAACACCGGCAGCGATCGTCAAACGATGGCTGCCGGTATCGGGAGGCGTTGCTGTTTGCGGTTTTCAGAAAGAGAATGTTGTGCTCAGCGTGACCGTTCGCGGGTCGCCTACCGCAACGATGAGGTTGCTGCTGCTGGACGGGTAATACGTCTTGTTGAACAGGTTCTTGACGTTGAGCTGGATCTTGGTGGGGATCCGGTCGATCTTCGTTTCGTAAGCCGCAAAGGCGTCGGTGACGGCATAGCCGGGCAGGGTGAAGCTGTTGGTCGTATCGCCGGGACGATTGCCGACAAAACGTTCGCCGCCGCCGAAACGCCATTGTCCCGCGGTGTAAGGCAGCGTGGTTTTGTAGACGGCGAACAGGCCGCCGCTGTGGCGCGGAACGTTGGCCAGCGGCACATTGCCGTCCTGATTGACGGCATCGGTATAGGCATAATTGCCGATGACGCTCCAGTTGCGGCTGATCTGGCCGGCGATGTCCAGCTCGGCGCCGCGCGAGCGCGCCTTGCCGATGGTCGTGGTGATTTCGCCGACGGTGACGGCGACGTTGCTCTTGTCGATCTGGTAGACGGCCAGCGTGCCGGTGATGCCGGGTTGCAGTTCGAACTTCAGGCCGGTTTCATAGACGCGGCCGCGTTCCGGCGCCAGCGGCTGGAGCGCCGAACTGGAGACGTTGGGCACGAAGGATTTGCTGAAATTGCCGTACAGCGACAGCGCCTGCGACAATTTGTAGACCAGGCCGAACTGCGGCAGCCATACCTGTCCGTGGGAATTGTCCGCCACCACGAACGGCCGGCCGACGCCGGAGAGTTGCTGGTAGTTTTCCCAGCGCAAACCGCCGACCGCGATCAGGCGATCCGTGAGGTGGACGGAGTCCTGGGAAATCAGCGAGTACGACGTCACCCTGCTCATGCTGTCGCTTTGCGCGGCATTGACGGTGCCGCCCGGCGCGATGAGTCCATACACCGGCTGGTAGATATTGAATCCGTTGACGGCGTTGCCGCGGATGGTGTCGCCCCTGAAGTCGCGCTGGCGCTCGTATTCCCCGCTGAAGGCCAATTCGTGGCGCAGCCCTGCCAGGTTGACGTCGCCGAGCAGGGAGAGCGTCGCGATTTCGCCGGAATCGTTGCGGCCGAGATTGGCGTCCGAGGAGCGGCTCAATATGCCCGTCGTATTATTCAGCGTGCGGGCGCGCGTCAGGTATTGGTCGTAGCGGTCGCTGCTCCAGCCATAGTTGCCGCGCAGACGCCATTGCTCCGACAGCTTGTGTTCGAAGCCGGCGTTGACGGTTTCCTGCGTGCCGGTGTTCTGCGCCCACGGTTCTTCATAGCGGACCTTGCGCAGGGAGTCGTCCAGGCGGCCCTTGATGAGCAGCGTGCCGCGATCGAACGGCGTCGTGTAATCGACATGCTGATAACTGATGCTGATCGATGTGGCGGCATCATGCCAGGCCAGCGACGGAGCGATCAGGCCGTCGCGTTGCCGCCCCGAGGAGCGCCAGTAATTTGCTTCGTTGTATTCACCGATCAGCCGGTAGGCAAGCGTTCCTCCCGCCACTTCTCCGGGTTTCCCGATCGGGCCGGTCAGGTCGAAACCGACGCCTCTGGTGCTGTCGCTGGAGCGGGTCAGCGAGACCGAACCGGCGAACGCGTCTTCGGGTTTGCGCGTGATCATGTTGATGACGCCGCCCGGTCCCTGAATGCCGTACAGCAGCGAAGCCGGCCCTTTGAGCACCTCGACCCGGTCTATCGTCGCCGTGTAATTGTGAAGAATCGGAGAGCGCACGCCATCGCGCAGGATGGAACCGTCGTCGTTGGAGCCGAATCCGCGTTTCAGGAATGAATCGCGGGTGCCGCCCAGCGTATTGGTCTGGATGATGCCGCTGATGTTGCCCAGAATATCGTCGAGCGAACGCGCCTGCTGGTCTTCGATCACGGTGCTGCTGACCACCGCGACCGACTGCGGAATGTCCTGGATGTCCTGTTGACGTCCGCTCGACACTTCGCTCCTGCGCGGCTGGTAACCGCGCGTGGCGTCAGGGGTGTCCGCGGGCGTGGTGACGACGACTTCGGGAAGCGAGGTGCCGGCATCGGCGGCATCGGCCGCCCGGGCAGAACTGCCGATAAACAGGCTTGCCGTGGCGTACAGCCCGACAACAAGCGGGGCCGGCAAGAAGCCGGAGGAGTGCGAATTATGCATGGAATGGTTGAGTGATGGACATGATACCCGGCATTATAAATGAGAATCATTTTTAATGGTGGCCGGTGTTTCCATCAATCAACCGCGTCCCGGAGGCGCGGAATACGGCGGATTTCTACTCCGCGAGGTCCTTGCGCTTGGCGTGTTCCACGATATAAGCAGAGAAATCGGGAGAGCAGCAGTACGGCATATCGGCCCACAGGCAACTGGCATCCTTGAGCTGATCCGGCAGCAGGGCATCCGGAACATCCTGATAACTCACCGGTCGCAGAAAGCGCGCGATGGCGAGGTTGCCCGACGAGATGCCGCGCGGGTCCAGCGGGGCAGAAAAAGGAAGGGCGGCGAATTCACGGCTTGTCTCCTGATGGCGCGCAAAGCTGTTGACGCCGATGCGGTCCGTCTTTCTTTCAAGCCGGGGCAGCAAAGCCCGGGCCAGGTCGATGTCATCGCTATCCATCTGCAAAATGATGGCCGATTGCGCACCAAGCGCGGCGATCATTTTTTGCAGCGCGATCAGGTCGACGCAGAAAATGACGATCGTTGCCGTCTCGTTGCGCGCCAGGGATGGCGTTTGCGTCGACACGCCGAAGGCGTCCGGCGACAAAATACAGACGTCATACGCTGCGGCGCCGCCGGTTTTCTCCGGCAACTCTTCCGGCGGGAATTGCAGGAACCTGGCGACGGTTTCCCATCGATCCATATCGGCTTGCCGCGTCGCCGGCGCCGACGGCATTGTCATGCCCAGTCGGCTCGCCAATGCCGTCAAGAACCCGTCGCGTCCGGGACCGTCGAGCGCCAGCGCAACGCCGCCGCGGACGGCCGGTCGACCGGGGCGCGCTTGCATCGACGTCGCGAATTCGCTGCCGATCGCATCGCCGCGCGCCGCCAGGGCGGCCGGCAATACAATCAACGGCCTGAAGCGGCACTCGGTGCTGTAGACGGGAATGGGTTCGCGGCGAGAGGCCGCGATGCGGTTCAATGCGTGCGCGTCCGCGCGCGACCCGGTGACAACGACGGCCTCGATGCGATGATCCGTCGCCACATGTGCGTCAAACTCGCCCTCCGCGCCGTGCAACATGGTGAAAACGTCCTCATGCAAACCGCTTTCGGCGATTGCGTTCTTCACCGCCGACGCGACCAGCCGCGCCGTTTCCGGATACGCCGGAGGCGCGACGGCCACGACCGGACAGCCCGCGGCAAGCGCCGAGGCGGTACCGTCTCCTATCATGGAAAACACCGGCGACACGCCGTCGGTGCCGAAGATCGCCACCGGCCCGATGGCGATGTTGCGTTGCCGGATATCAGGGAGGGCAAGGGATGAGGAGGCGCGCTTCGTGCGATCGATGCGCAGTCCCAGCCAGTTGCCGGAGCGGACGAGATCGCCGAAAAAACGCAACTGCCCGACCGTCGCAGCGATCTCCGCCGCTGCCTGGCCGGGCGTCAGACCTGTATCGGCAGCGATCATCCCGGCCAGTTGGCGCCCGAGCGTCTCGATATTGTCCGCGATCCTGTCGAGCAAATCGGCGCGCTGCACCGGCTCGGTTGCGGCGTAGCTGTCGGATGCGGCGAGCGCAGAGCGGCAGGCATGCCGCACCATGACGCGGCTGCCGGAAGACAGCGAAACGCCGGGCACAGCTACTCCATGCGACGGGGCCGTCGTATCGAGGAGTTGATTGGCGCCAGTCGGCATGGTGTGCTCGGTGACTCTCATCGGTGCGTTGAAAATCGACGCGGGTTAATGGTCAATCCAATGGTTGATCAATGGTTGTGACGCGGCAGAACGTTCGCCACGCCCTGATACTTGACCGCCAGTTCCATGCAGGCGCCGGACTCCAGTTGCCCGACCGTGCTGCGGTAAATTTCCTGCCACGGCGTCTGGCTCGGCGGCACCGCAGGCAAGCCTTCCGCCTTGCGCCTGGACAATTCCTCATCGTCCACCAGCATGTCGCAACGGCCGCTATTGAGGTCGATGCGGATCCTGTCGCCGGTGCGCAAATAGGCCAGGCCGCCGCCGACCGCGCTTTCCGGCGAAGCATTGAGGATGGACGGACTGTCGGACGTGCCGGACTGGCGGCCATCGCCCAGCGTGGGCAGCGTCGTGATGCCCCGGCGCAGCAGCGCATCGGGCGGTTGCATGTTGACCACTTCGGCGGAGCCGGGCCAACCGACCGGCCCGGCTCCGCGGATCACGAGGATGGTGTTTTCATCGATGCCCAGCGCCGGGTCGTTGATCCTCGCGTGGTAATCGTCGGAGCCGTCGAAGACCGCCGCCACGCATTCGAAGATGCCTTCGCTGCCCGGTGTGTTCAGATAGCGTGCGCGGAAACTGTCCGAAATGACGCTGGTTTTCATGATGGCGAAATCGAACAGATTGCCCTTCAGTACAAGGAAGCCGGCACGTTCGCGCAGCGGCGCCTCGAAACGGTAAATCACTTCGCGATCGTTGCTTTCCCGGCCTTCGAGGTTTTGGGCCATGCTGCGTCCGCTGGCGGTGATGCGGTCGGCGCGCAGTTTTCCGGCTTTCTGCAACTCCCACATGATGGCGGGGACGCCGCCGGCGCGATGGAAACGCTCGCCGAGATATTTTCCGGCCGGCTGCATGTTGAGCAGCAGCGGTACGTCGTAACCGTGTTTCATCCAGTCGTCGGAATGCAGCTCGACGCCGGCATGGCGCGCCATCGCCATGATGTGCGGCTGGGCGTTGGTCGAGCCGCCGATGGCGGCGTTGACGACAATCGCGTCGAGGAAGGCATCGCGCGTCAGGATGGCCGACGGACGCAAGTCTTCATGCGCCATGCCGACGATGCGCCGGCCGGTCTCATATGCCATCTGGCCGCGTTCGCGATACGGCGCCGGAATGGCCGAGCAGCCGGTCAGCGACATGCCGAGCGCTTCGGCCATGGCGTTCATGGTGGAGGCGGTTCCCATCGTGTTGCAATGGCCCGCCGACGGCGCCGAGGCGGCGGCGATGTCGAGGAATTTTTCATTGTCGATGAGGCCCGCGGACAACTGGCGGCGGCCTTTCCAGATGGCGGCGCCGGAACCGACCAGTTCGCCGTCCATCCAGCCGTCCAGCATCGGTCCGCCCGACAGCACGATGGCCGGGATGTCGACGGTGGACGCGGCCATGATCTGCGCCGGCGTGGTCTTGTCGCAACCGGTGGTCAGGACGACGGCATCGATCGGATAGCCGTGCAGGATTTCGACCAGCCCGAGATACGACAGGTTGCGATCGATCGCCGCAGTCGGCCGGCGGCAGTTTTCGAAGATCGGATGCAAGGGGAATTCCATGGGAATGCCGCCGGCATCGCGAATGCCGTCGCGCACGCGGCGCGCCAGTTCCAGATGGATGCGGTTGCACGGACTGATGTCGCTGCCGCTTTGCGCGATGCCGATGATGGGACGGCCCGAGCGCAGCTCTTCGGCGGTGATGCCGTAATTCATGAAGCGTTCGAGATACAAGGCTGTCATGTCGATGTGATCCGGATTGTCGAACCAATCCTGGGAACGAAACCGGCGCGGTTTTTGATGGTGAGTCGTCACTGCTGTACCCCTGTAAATAGACGATGTTGAGCCAATCCCGGCGTGTCGGTGCGGAAGGAAAAAATCCCGCCGGCCAGCGGTTGCCGCGTCCGCTCTTCAGGCGACAAACCTTTCCAGGCCGTCGTGACATGAACGGTGCGCAAATCCTCGCCGCCGAAAACCGGTTTGGTGATGTTGGCGCACGGGAAGGAGACCGTTGCGGCCAGTTCCCCGGACGGCGAAAAACGCTCGATGCGCCCTCCGCCGAACAAGGCTATCCAGACGAATCCCTCCGCATCGACGGCCATGCCGTCGGGATAGCCGGTGCCGACGATGTTGACGAACGGACGTTTGCGCGACAGTTCGCCTGCCGCATCGACGTCGAAAGCATACACCGTCCGCTGCAAGGTGTCGGTGTGGTACAGCGTTCGCCCGTCGGGACTCATGGCCGGACCGTTGGTGATGACGTAGCCGCGATCCTGGGGCAAGGCTTCGCCCGCCTGCGCCCATCGATACAATGCGCCGCTAGGATGGGTTTCAGCGTCGTTCATGGTGCCGAACCAGAGCCGGCCATGAGGATCGACGAAGCCGTCGTTGATGCGATTGCCGGGAAGCGCTTCCTCGACCTTGCACATCAATGTGAAACTGCCGTCGGCGGGACGGAAGCGATGCAAACCGCCTTGCAGGCCGCACACGAAATCGCCGTCGTCGCGCGGCAGGATGAAACCCGGCTGGCGCGGCGCACTCCAGGTCTGCCGCCGGCTGCCGTCGGCGGCGCAGCGATGTATCGCGCGGCCTTTGATGTCGACAAAATAGAGCGCCTGCTCCCGCGCATGCCAGACCGGACTTTCGCCCAGTTCGGCGCCGACCGGCCACACGCAGGCGGGAACGATGGCATTCATGCGCCGTACCAGCCGGCATCGACGAAATAATCGCGGCCGGAACATTTGGCCGCGCTGTCGGAAGCAAGGAAAAGCGCCAGCGCCGCGACGTCGTCGGGTTCCACGCGCTGGTCCAGGCATTGCGCCGCCAGGATCCTGGCTTCTTCTTCCGGGCTGTGCCAGAGGCGCATCTGGCGCGGCGTGCGCACCGCGCCGGGAATGATGCAATTGACCCGGATGCCGTGCACGCCCAGATCGCGCGCGAGGCCGCGCGTCAGGCCTTCGATGGCGGCCTTGGCGGTCATGTACAGCGTCAGGTTCGGCAGCGCGAGATGCCATGAGATCGAACCGAAATTCAGGATCACGCCGCGACCCGTTTCCCGCATGCCCGGCGTCACGGCCTGGGCGCAGAAGTACTGGTGGCGCAGGTTGACCGCCATGCGTTCATCCCAGTACGCGGGGCTGACATCCTCCATCTTGTGGCGGTCGTCGTTGGCGGCGTTGTTGATCAGGATGTCGACCGCGCCGGCGATCTTGCCGATGTGGGCGAAACTCTCCGCCAGTGCGTCGAGGTCGAGCAGGTCGCAATGCAGGAAGGTCGGCGGCAGCGGCGCGTCCTTCAGCGCGGCTTCGAGTTCCCGCGAAGCCGCGTCGGCGATGTCGAGAAAAAACACCTGCGCGCCTTGTCCGGCGAAGGCCCTCACCAGCGCGGCGCCGATGCCGGTGCCGCCGCCGGTGATGACGACTCGCTTGCCGGCCAGGCTGCGATAGATGGCGTGCTCCATCGGCTGGGCCGGTGCGGATTGGACTGATGCGGTCATGCTGATGCTCTCCTTGATGATGACGGTGCCGCTTGCGCGGAAATCGGTTGCATATCGCTGTTGCTGTTCATGATTTGATGATCCATGCGACGCTCAGCGTCCGGAACGGGTGCTGACATCGACCCATACGGCAAGCATCAGGATGCTGCCCTTGACGATCATTTGCCAGTAAGTGCCGACGTCGAGCATCGACATGCCGTTGTCCAGGCTCGCCATCACCAGTGCGCCGATCAGCGCGCCATAGATGGTTCCCGAGCCGCCGCGCATGGAGGTGCCGCCGATGAAGCAGGCGGCGATCGCATCGAGTTCGCCCATGCCGCCCGCCGACGGCGAACCTGCCGCCAGGCGGGCCGTATTGACCAGGCCGGCCAGCGCGCACATCACGCCCATGATGCCGAACACCCACAGCTTCACCGATTGCACGTCGACGCCGGAGAGGCGGGTGGCTTCCATGTTGCTGCCGACGGAATAGATGCGGCGGCCGAAGACGGTCTGCATGGAGAGATAGCTGAACGCGCCGAGCAGCGCCAGCAACAGGAGCACCGGGACCGGAATGCCGTCATAACTGTTGAGCGTTCGCACGAAGATCAGCAATACCGCGCCGATCAGCAAGACCTTGACGGCGTCCCGCCATAAGCTCGGCACCGGCAGGGCGTGCCGCAGGCGGTTGACGCGTTGGCGCCAGGTCAGCGTCAGCGCCAGCACGAACAGCACGACGACCAGGGCGATGCCGAGCTGTGCAGGAAGATAGCCCTGTCCCAGATAGACGAGGTCGCTGGAGACCGGCGCGATGGTCAGGCCGCCGGTGACGCCCAGCAGCACGCCGCGAAACGCCAGCATGCCGCCGAGGCCGACGATGAAGGAGGGGATGCGCAGGTACGCCGTGAGGTAACCGTTGAACAATCCCAGCGCCAGTCCCAGCAGCAGCACCAGCGCCAGATTGACGGCCAGCGGCAACTGATAGGTGACGTCGAGGATCGCCGCCACGCCGCCCAGCAGGCCGAGCAGCGAACCGACCGACAAGTCGATCTCGCCGGCGATGATCACCAGCACCATGCCGCAGGCCAGGATGC
This sequence comes from Herbaspirillum sp. RV1423, assembly GCF_000577615.1. Classification (GTDB taxonomy): domain Bacteria; phylum Pseudomonadota; class Gammaproteobacteria; order Burkholderiales; family Burkholderiaceae_D; genus Herbaspirillum. The sequence continues at coordinate 10,820 of NZ_CBXX010000053.1, read as the reverse complement.
CGGTCACGGACATCTGGCGCAACAGGTTGGAGAGATTGCGCGGGCTCACGAATCCGCCTTCGGTTTTCCAACTGAAAAAGGCCCAGATGATGGCAATGGCGATGAGCAGCGCCATGATTTTGTAACGGCTGAAGAGTTGCTTGATATTCATGGATGTCATACGTATTCCAGTTTGTTTTTATCTATGCCGCCGTCGCGCGATGGTGCGATGGCTGGTTGATCGCCGCCGCCAGCACCATTTCCTGCGTCAGGTCCCGGTTGACGAAATCGCCGCGCAACTTGCCTTCGCCGATGACCAGCACGCGGTCGGACACGCCCAATACCTCAGCCAGCTCGGAAGACACCATGATGACGGCCACGCCTTGCCTGGCCAGGTCCGCGATCAGGCGGTAGATTTCGGCCTTGGCGCCGACGTCGACGCCGCGCGTGGGTTCGTCGAGGATGAGCACCTTGGGGCGCGCCAGCAGCATCTTCGCCAGCACGGCTTTTTGCTGGTTGCCGCCGGAGAGCCCGGTGATCGGCAGGAAGGGACTCGCCGTCTTCAGCCGCATCCTGGCAATCTCGTCCTGTACGGTCTTCAGCTCGGCTTCGGCATCGATGCGGGTGCGGCGCGAGAAATTCTTGAGCACCGTGAGCGTGATGTTCTGGCCGACGTTCAGGTCCGGCACGATGCCGTGCTGCTTGCGGTCTTCCGGCACCATGCACAGGCCCAGGCGTATCGACTTGAGCGGCGTGCCGGTGTCGGCCCGTACGCCGTTGATCCATACCTCGCCCTCATGGCGTCCGCGATAGCAGCCGAACAGGGCCGACACCAGTTCGGTGCGGCCGGCGCCGACCAGGCCGGCGATGCCGAGGATTTCACCGCGCCGCACGGAAAACGACACATCGTCGACGCGCTTGCGTTTCGGATTGTCGGCGTCGTGGCAAGTGATGTGGCGCGCTTCGAATATCGTTTCGCCGATCTCATGTTCCCGCGTCGGGTACATCGCCGTGATTTCGCGGCCCACCATCTGGGTGATGATCTGTTCCACATTCAGCGACTGCATCGGCGTGGTGGCGATGTGCCTGCCGTCGCGGATCACCGAAATGGTGTCGCACACGGCGGCGACTTCATCAAGCTTGTGGGAAATATAAATGCAGGCCACGCCCTTGGACTTGAGGTCCCTGACGATGTCGAGCAGGATGGCGATTTCCGACGCGGTCAGCGAGGCGGAGGGTTCATCCAGGATCAGCAGGCGCGCCTTCTTGTTGAGCGCCTTGGCGATCTCCACCAATTGCTGGTGGCCGCCGCCGTATTGCATGACCGGCAGCGCCACGTTGATGTCGGGCATGTTCAGTTCGCGCATGAGCTCTTCGGCGCGGCGGTACATGGCGGGATAGTTCATCCGTCCGCCCGGCAAGGTCAGCTCGTGGCCCATGAAGATGTTTTCCGCCACCGAGAGTTCCGGGACCAGCATCAGCTCCTGATGGATGATGACGATGCCGGCGGCTTCCGTGTCGCGCACCGATTGCGCGACCAGCGGCCTGCCGTCCCACTTGATCTCGCCTTCCCAGGTACCGTGCGGATAAACGCCGGACAGGATCTTCATCAAGGTGGATTTGCCGGCGCCGTTTTCGCCGCACAGGCCGAGGCATTCGCCGGCCCTGATCTTGATGTCGATGCCGTCCAGGGCGCGCACACCGTCAAACTGCTTGACGATGTCCTTCATTTCTAGCAAATACTCGGACATGCCTGCTCTCGTGGAAATAGGATGGAACTGCCGCGATGGCGCACGCGGCGCCATCGCGGCTGACGCAAGAACCGGGCGGCCGCGGCGGCCCGGCTTCGCTTTGGCTTACTTGCCGCCGATCTGCGCCTGCGTATAGAAGCCGTCGTCAACCAGGATATTGACGTTGGCCTTGGTCAGCGGAATCGGCTTGAGCAATATGGTGTCGACCTTCTTGAAGCCGTTGTCGTATTGCGAGTTGTAGTTCGGCTTCTCGTTGCGCGCCAGTTGCACCGAGAGGTTTGCCGCTTCGCTGGCGATCAGCTTGAGCGGCTTGTACACGGTCATGGTTTGCGTGCCCGCGATGACGCGCTTGACGGCGGCGAGGTCGGCATCCTGTCCCGACACCGGCACCTTGCCCGCCAGTTTTTGCGCCGCCAGCGCCTGGATCGCGCCGCCGGCGGTGCCGTCGTTGGAAGCCACGATGGCGTCGATCTTGTTGTTATTGGCGGTCAGTGCATTTTCGATGATGGACAGGGCTTCGGTCGGATTCCATTCCTTGACCCACTGCTGGCCCACGATCTTGATGTCGCCCTTGTCGATCAGCGGCTTGAGCACCTTCATTTGTCCTTCGCGCAGCACCTTGGCGTTATTGTCGGTCGGCGCGCCGCCCAGCAAATAGAAATTGCCCTTTGGCTGCGCCTTGACGACGCCTTCGGCTTGCATTTCGCCGACTTTTTCATTGTCGAAGGAAATGTAGGCGTCGACATCCGCATTCAGGATCAGGCGGTCGTAGGACAGCACCTTGATGCCGGCCTTCTTGGCTTCCTTGATGGTGTTGGTGAGCACCGTGGCGTTGAACGGCACGATCACGATGACATCGACGCCGCGCGAGATGAGGTTTTCGATTTGCGAGATCTGCCGCGCTTCGTTGGCGTCGGCCGATTGCACGAACACCTTGGCGCCCAGTTTTTCGGCCGCCGCCGTGAAGAAGTCGCGGTCGCGCGCCCAGCGTTCCAGGCGCAAATCATCGATGGAGAACCCGATTTTCGGGTTCTTGGCGTCCGCCATGGCGCTTGTGCCGGCCAGCGAAAAGACTGCCACCGACATCAATGCCAACACACTCTTTTTCATGATTCCGTTCATTGCCTAGTCTCCAGTTGTTCATTATGATTTTTAACGGGACATGCCCGATTGCGGATGGCGCAGATTTTCTGAATATTGTCTTTCCCAAGACGCGGGTTCACTTGCCGCCATGATGCCGAAGGGATGGAACCGTCTACCGTTTTACCCCGCAAACACAGAACAGGAAAGCGCTTTGCTCATCCGCTGCTGCACATCGCCGCCGCGCAAAGAGCTGCTGCCGACGTTGATGTGGGGTCATACTAGCAACCCCCGGCAGGCGTCTACAATTACGAAATCCGCCAACCGGGATAGCGATTCTTTCTATTGCACTTGCACAAAGCGGCATTTCGCCTGACGCGCCGCTGACGCCTCGGTACAATTCAGGCAGAACAATTGAAAGACGGATAGATGGCGATCTGCCATTATCAAATATCAAACAAACATACTCCGATGTCAGGAGGAGACCGTCGGCGGCCGAGGTTGTTGGCCGGCAAGGCGATAGTTTTAGAGCATCCGGAGGCAGAGTGACCAGAATTCCCGCCGTGCATCGCATTGCGTTGCTATTCAACGGCAACAAGATATTCGATCGCGACATCATCGCCGGCATCGGCGAGTACCTGAGCAGCACGCGCGCTTCATGGGATTTGTACCTGGAGGAGGACTTCCGCTGCCGCCTGCAGGGCATCGAACGCTGGCAGGGACACGGCATCATCGCCGACTTCGACGACCCGGCCGCCTGCGAAGCGCTGTCCCGGGTGCATCTGCCGGTCGTCGCGGTCGGCGGATCCTACGCGGACGAGAGCGATTATCCCCAAGATATCCCGTATGTCGCGACCGACAATTTCAAGCTGGTCAAGCTGGCCTACGATCATCTGATCGAAGCCGGGCTGCAGAACTTCGCCTGTTTCAGCTTGCCCGAAGCCGACGTCAACCGCTGGGCCCAGGAGCGCGAGAAGGCCTTCGAGGCGTTGATGCAGCGCGACGGCATACAAGGACACATCTATCGCGGCGTCGGTACCAGCGCGCCCTCCTGGGACACCGCGGTGGAGCAGCAGATCGCCTGGGTGCGCAGCCTGCCCAAGCCGATCGGCATCATCGCAGTGACCGATGCGCGCGCCCGCCAGTTGCTGCAGGCTTGCCTGTTCGCCGGCATCGCGGTACCGGAGCAGGTGGCGCTGATCGGCATCGACAACGATCCGCTGGCGCGCATCCTGACCCGGGTGCCGCTGAGTTCGGTGATACAGGGGACGCTGGAAATGGGGCGCACGGCCGCGCATCTGCTGCACCAGATGTTGCATGGCGCGCGCTTTTCCGACACCAGGATCCTGGTGCCGCCGGCCGGCATCAATGTGCTGGCGTCGAGCCGGCATGAGGCGCGCAATCATCCCCATGTCATGCAGGCGATGCATTTCATCCGCCAATATGCCTGCCAGGGCATCAAGACCGAGCAGGTCGCGGACTACGTCGGCGTCTCGCGCTCCTCGCTGGACTGGTATTTCCGCAGGGAACTCGGACGCAGCGTGCATGACGAAATCTTGCGTTTCAAGCTCGATGCCGCCCGGCGCATGCTGCAACAGGACGGCGGCAACATCGCGGAAATCGCCATCGGCTGCGGCTTCACGTCGGTGCAATACATGCACGCGGTGTTCAAGCGCGAACTGGGCTGCACGCCAAGGGAATACCAGGAACAACTGGCGGAAAGCGACGATTCCCGCAAGCCGCCGTATCCCTCCGGCAGAAAACCTCTCATGGCGGCATCGCCGATGTCCGCCATGCAATTGACAGAACAAACCAACGGCAACTGACCGGTTGCCTTACCCGCCCGACGATGACACATTTCAAGATCACCAGCTCGCCCGCCGAACACGGCATGACCCTTTACACCCTGCGCAACGCCCACGACATGCGGGTCGTCATCAGCGATCGCGGCGCGACCCTGGTCTCGTGGTGGGCGCCGGACCGCTACGGGCGTGAAGCCGATATCCTGCTTGGCTATCCGGACACTCAAGGCTACCTCGGCAATGCCGCCTATTTCGGCGGCGTCATCGGCCGCTGGGGCAACCGCATCGCCAACGGCCGGTTCACGCTCGACGGCGTGGATTATCAGGTGGACCGCAATGAAGGCGACAATCACCTGCATGGCGGGAAGGGCGGATTTCATCTGATGCCGTGGCAAGTGCAGGCCGATCCGGAAGGCTTGCGGCTGACGCTGTCTTCGCCGCACGGCGCCGCGGGCTTTCCCGGCAACGTGTTGGCTTCGGTGCTGTACCGGCTCGACGACGACGGCCGGCTGAGCATCGACTATGCCGCCACGACCGATGCGCCGACGCCGATCAACCTGACCTCGCACGGCTATTTCAATCTCAACGGCGGCACGGGGGATATCTGCGATCACATCCTGTCCATCGACGCGGATCGTTACTTGCAGGTGGACCGCCGGCTCATTCCGGAAAAAGTCGCGGACGTCGCCGGCAGCGCCTTCGATTTCCGCCAGCCCGCTCCCATCGGGCCGCGCTTGTCCTGGCCCGACGAGCAGCTCAGGATCGCGGGCGGTTTCGACCACTGCTACTGTCTGCGCGCGGAACAGCGTGCGGTTCCCGCGCTGGGACGCGAGGTCCAGGCATTGCGGGACGTGGCCACGGTGTACGATCCGGGCTCCGGGCGGCAGCTCACGGTGTCGACCACGGAAAACGGATTGCAGTTCTACAGCGGCAATTTCCTGGAAGGCGTTCAGGGCCGCGCGGCGCGGCCCTATGCGGTGCACGACGGCTTCTGCCTGGAGGCGCAGGCTTATCCGGATCAGATCAACGGCCCGGATAAGGAGGCGGTCATATTGCGTCCCGGCCAAATCTATCGCCAGGCCACGACGTACCGGGTGACGGTGCGCGAGTGATGGCGACGCGAACGGAGGAAACGCCCTTGCCGCATCCGGCATCGGCAAGAGGGAGATCTCTCGCCGGTGCCGGAGTGCAACGACTGATTACGCAGTCAACGCCGGATAGTCGATATAACCTTCCGCGCCGCCGCCGTACATGCCTTCCTCTCTGAGCGCATTGAGCGGCTTGGATTCGCGCAGGCGACGCGCCAGATCGGGATTGCTGATGAACAGGCGGCCAAAGGCCACCGCATCGGCTTTCCCCGCCTCTATCAAGGATTGCGCTTCGGCGCCGTCGAAGCCGTTGTTGATCAGGAAGGCGCCGGGGAAACGGCTGCGCAGCGCGGCGTAATCGAATACCAGCTTTGCGCCTTCAGGCTGGCGCGCGCCGCCGGTCTCGCCTTCGATGACATGCAGATAAGCCAGGCCTAGGGGCGCCAGTTGTTCGACCACGTAGTTATAGGTTGCCTGCGGATCGCTGTCGAGCGGCGTACCGTTGAACGTCGTCATCGGACTCAGGCGCACGCCGGTGCGGCCGCCGCCGATTTCTTTCGTTACCGCCTGCATGACTTCGATCAGCAAACGCGCACGATTGGCAATGCTGCCGCCGTAGGGGCCGGTGCGATCGTTGATGCTGTCGCGCAGGAACTGTTCCAGCAGGTACGTGTTGGCGGCATGGACTTCAACGCCGTCGAAACCTGCCTTGATCGCGTTGCGCGCGGCATGGCGGTAGTCGGCCACCAGCGCCGGCAATTCATCGTCGCGCAAGGCGCGCGGCGTCGACACGTCGGTATAGCCGGCGGCGGTGAAGGTTTTGGCGTTGGCCCTGCGATTGGTCGACGATACCGGAGCAGCGCCGTCGGGGAGCAAGGAACTGTGCGAAATACGGCCGACATGCCACAACTGGAGAACGATCTTTCCGCCGGCGGCATGCACGGCATCGGTGACTTCACGCCATGCGGCGACCTGTTCTTCGGAGTAAATGCCCGGCGTGCCGATATACCCCTGGCCCATCGGGCTGATTTGCGTGGCTTCGGAGATGATCAGGCCGGCGCCGGCGCGCTGGCGATAATATTCGACCGTCATCGGCCCCGGCTTGAGACCGTCGACTGCGCGGCTGCGTGTCAGCGGCGCCATGACTACGCGATTGGCGAGGGAGATATCGCCCAACTTGAGGGGATCGAACAGAGACGTCATGAAAATATCCTTTAACAAAATAAGAAAGACAGCGACTGATTACTGTCTTCAAAGCGGAAAAGCCGAAATTTGATTCGCAGGGAACAACGATGGGCACTGATGATACCTTAAAATTAGACCGGTCGTCTAATTGTGGATTGAACAGAACTTTGCAAACGATTTTAGAAACTACGGAGTATCTAGTGAAATGTTGAATGTTTTTATGTTTTGATAGTAAAAATATTGATGACGGATAAAAAATTAACTAAGCCCTCATGTTATTGTTACGCTACAAATAAAAAACTGAGTCATTAGGGGTGGGTGTGGTTTCAATAAAAATAAAAGCATTCTTCATTGTCGTTTTCACTTTTTTTGTCTTCTCTTCAGCTTGGGCCAGTGAAGTCACAATTGCCGGTTTCGCTTTCGCAGGCGACTTTAAAAGTGCTGCGGAACGCTTTCCCTATACATATAAACTCTTCAATCGCGCCAGCGACGAAAATAAGCAGAATCTCTCCCAGCTAATCAATCAGCGGATAAAAGGCGTCAAAAACGCCAGCTTCGACCTGAAGACCGCCGACAACATGATCGCTCTGCGAAATAGCGATCGCGCCCTCATGTCGGTCCTTGTGCTGACTGGAGAAACCGTATCCACGGAAAGTTTTGGGGCTTACTACAAAACCTTCATCAATCTGCGCGGAGATGCCCTGATTTTTGATTACAAGAATCAGGTCATTGTGAGCAGTGCTCCGGTGAGCGTCGTATTGTTCGACGCTACTCCCGACAAGCCTGCCGAGAGCCGTATCCTGGCATTTGTCGAGGATCTGATTCGTCGCGACGATGGCCGTGGATTGATCTCTCAATATGTTAGACGGATGGAAACCGCGGCCCTCCCGGAAAATAGTTCGAAGACCCTTCAGGTCAAAAAGGGCGAAATCGCGCCCGAAGCTTTGGCGCTCTTGCCCGAGGCATTGCGCAATGATGTCCCTGCCGTTGAAGCAATGCTCGCCGACTCTTTCGGCTCGATCCTGTCCGCAAAACTCGGCCTCTCGATGCTGCCTGCTAGCATCGGCCATGCCGTCGGTGGCGTCATGTCCATGCGGCTTGAAAACGGTGATGACTACAAGCTTAAGCTTGGCGAGGGCGACTATCTCTTTGAGCTCAAGCTGAATAAATTCGCAAAGATCAAGACTGCCGAAAACAATGTCAGTACGGCCTATGTTTATGGCGCCTATATGTCGATGCGTTTTTTCGAACCCGCATTGAACACGATTTTCATGGAAACGGACTTGAAGAACGGGGAATCGGCAGTTGTCCCGGCAGGCTTGGTCAGCATGGATGACTTTGCCGCCTATCAGGATGCGATTCGGGGACTGTTTCTGAAATTTGCCGACGCCGTCCAGCAGCCGGGATCGAAATGGATAGCGACGGCTGCTTCCGCCAAAAACATCGATACACAAATGGAACTGGTCCGTAAGACTCTAAGGAACTGCAAATGAAGAAATTTCTATTGAAAGCGCTGGTGCTGCTTCTCCCTGTTCTGGCGCATGCCCAGGTTGTACAGGTGAAAGGAGTGGGAACCACTTCTTACACTGCCGAACTGTCTCAAGCGGTGAAGGAAAAGGCGTATCAGATTGCCCAGGTCGCGGCGGTCGAACGTTATTTCGCCGAAAACGGCGAAGCCGAATCTCAGAATTTTGATTCAATCCAGGACAAAATCGAATCCAACCTGGATAAGTTCATTCTCAGCACAACCGTGCTCAGCGAGCAAGATCAGTCGAGTCTCAAGAAGTATTCGGTCGCCGTCAGAGTCGAGTTGAATGTCGCCAAGCTCAGAAATACCTTGCGCAGCTCCAGTGCGGTCAGCAAGGCGGGGAACAGTGAAAAATCCCAGCTCGTGTATTTGTTCATGGGACGCGAGGTTTCAAGCGTCCGTTCTTTCGACGCGCGTGTCGTCAAGCGCATAGAGGCTTCGGGCAAGGTGCAGGAAACGAACAATAGAACCACCCGCGGCAGCGAAGGCGAGTCGATTTCAGATACGTCGATCGGCACCAGCGCCTCCAGGAAATCTACGCAGAACCTTTCCTCCAACGCGTCGATGAAAGTGGAGGCGGGCGGCAGCACGACACAGAAAGCTGACGATGTATCGTACCGTCTGCTTCCGATGTCCAACGTGAAAACTGCGATCACCAGCGTTTTTTCGCAGGGAGGATTCAATGTCGCCGAGCCGGAGTTTGTTCTGAGCGACAAGGATTTCAAATCGGTCAATCAGGATTATTCCGCGGGAAGCGATCTTGCGCCTCCTACCCTGCGCGCTGTCGTGATGTCCCTGAAGAAAAGCCAGGTTCCGCTGCTGGTGCTCGCGACATTGGATGTCGGCGCTCCTGCGCAAGATCCGGCCACCGGCATGCAGCGCGTGGCGGTGACGGTGACAGGCCGGGTGCTTGACGTCAGCGGCAATTTGCCGCGGGAAGTCGCTTCCGTCCCGGCCGTACAGTATTTCGGCATCGGTCCCGATAACGCGACTGCAATGAACAAGGGGTTGAAGGACGCCGCATTGGCGGCGGCTCGCGAGGTGGCCAGCCGCCTCAATGCCTCCGGCGTGCGCTGATTAAAAACGTTCATGTCCATTACATCTCAAACCGACAGAGATGCTGATGGTTTCAAAATGTCGGATCTGGAGAATGGGGTTATGAAGAAAAAATATCTACAAGTTGTTCTTGGTCTGAGCCTGGCGGCGCTGTCTGGCGTCGCTGCTGCCCAGTTCGGTGGTCTCACCAGCGCCCTGTCCGGTTCCACGGGAGGCGCCAGCGGCGTTTCCGCAGAAAGCCTGGTCAAGAGCTATGTCGGCGGAACCAAGAATGTCATGACTGCCGATGCCAGCTTGTTAAAGGCTGTCGGGTTGAAAGATGAAGGCTCCCGCAGCGAATTGGCGGCACAAAATCTGACCGAGGGGGCGACCTCCGCCAGTCTGGAAGATGCAGTCAAGATTCAGACGGAGAGCAGCAAGTTGCTGGCGGAGAAGTTCAGCGACAAATCCACGGTCGTCGATGCCGATAGTAAAAAGGAATACACCAAGGGTCTGCTGAGTCTCGCCCTGGGCCTCAAAGACTATGCAGGCATGAGCGGCGATCTGAAGAATTTCAAGCCGAGCGTGACTTCCCTGGGAGGCGCCGCAGGTGCGGCAATGTATGTTGTAAAAACACTTCCGGATTCGACTTCCAACTTGCTGAGCACGCTTAAGAAGGCCGTCGAGTTCGCCCGCGAAAAGAAAATTGAAGTACCGAAAGAAGCGACTTCCTTGTTGTAATTGCTTCCGGCTTCGCTTGTCTGATGGTCGGTGACAGGAATTGTCATCGACCATTTTTTACATGGATCATAGATGAAAAAATTACTTCCCCTTATGCTGATCGCCTGCCTGCTTTCCGCCTGCGGCGACAAGAAAGCAGAAGAGCCGAAAAGCGAACCAGCCAAAACACAAGGACCGAATCTGACGAAAACGCCTGACGTCGGCAAGGTTGAACAGGTAGCCGTGGCAGCAACAGGAACCGGTGTCACGCCGGGGGCCGCCGTCAATGATGCGTTGAAGTCTTCGATCGCTCAGGTAAACGGCGTGCAGATCGAATCGACCTCGGCCAATCTCAATACCTATTCTCAGGCAACGGCGACTTTGGACGTTGAAACCTCCGAGGGCAAGGATTCCGCGAAGGCGACGGCAACGCTGCAGAGTCAGAATTTCGCCGATCTGATTGTCGCCAAATCGCAAGGAACAATCAGCTCCTTCAAAATGGTCAAGATGACACCTCCATCTGCGCAAGGTGGGCAATACACGGTGCAAATCGAGGCGCAGATCGCCAAATTCAAAGCGCCGGCCGACTCGGGAAAACTCAAGATTGTCGTGGCCCCGTTGCGTTCTGAAAAACAAAGCTTCGATATCGGCG
>NZ_CBXX010000052.1 GCF_000577615.1 Herbaspirillum sp. RV1423 | reverse complement strand
TGTGAATTTTCGCCGTTAAGGAGCCATTCCGTAATCGGCGTTAAGGCGCCACCAGATTGTCGGCGTAATGGCGCCACCGGATTTGCGGCGTAAAGGAGCCACTCCGTAATCGGCGTAATGGCGCCACGCCATTTGCGGCGTTAAGACGCCACTTTGCCATTTCTTATCAGGGGCTCGAACTTTCATTGATCGGCTAGACTCCCGGCATTTTGCCGGGAGAGGCCGTGACTAAACGGAGGTTCGAGATGTATCAGTACCGACAAACCTTGGTGCGCATGCGCCAGGGAGATTCCGACCGGGAGATTGCCCGGTCCAAGACCATGGGGCGCAAGAAGATCGCGCAGGTTCGCGAGATAGCGAACGCGCGCGGTTGGCTTGCCCCCGACAGCGCGCTACCCGAAGATGCCGTTCTGGCCTCGGCGCTGATGCGCAAGGAGGCGCTGCCCGCCACCTGCATCTCGACGTTGGAGCCATGGCGCGCGCAAATCGGCAATTGGTATGCCGCCGGCATTCAGGGCACGACCATCCACGCCACGCTGGTGCGCAATCATGGCTACACCGGCAGCTACTCCGCCGTGAATCGCTTTCTCCATCAACTCGTCGTCGACGACGTGCCGGAAGTGCCGATGCGGCTGACGTTCAAACCGGCAGAGGCGGCCCAAGTCGATTTCGGCGCCGGCCCTTTGATCACCGACGTGCACACCGGGGAGATTTTTAAAACCTGGTTCTTCGTACTCACGTTGGCGTGGTCGCGCCATCAATACGCCGAGTTCGTGCGCGACCAGTCCGTCGCTACCTGGCTGGGCTGCCATCGCCACGCCTTCGAATGGTTCGGCGGCAGCGTCGCGCGCGTGATCATCGACAACGCTAAATGCGCGATCACGCGGGCCTGCGTGTACGAGCCGGAAGTGCAGCGCGCCTATGGCGAATGCGCCGAAGGATATGGCTTTCGAATCGATCCGTGTCCGCCGCGCGATCCGCAGAAGAAAGGCATCGTCGAGTCGGGCGTCAAATACATCAAGGGCAGTTTCCTGCCGCTGCGCGAGTTTCGTGACCTGGCCGATGCCAACCGGCAGTTGCACGAATGGGTGATGACGCAGGCGGGCAACCGCATCCACGGCACCACTCGCGAGGCCCCGCTCAAACGGTTCGCCGACGTGGAACGAAGCCTGCTGATCGCCTTGCCCGATGTGCCGCCGCAACTCGCTACCTGGGCCAAGGTCAAGGTCCACCGCGATGCCCATGTCCAGTACGACTACAACTATTATTCGGTGCCGTTCCGGCTGGTCGGCCATGCGCTTTGGTTGAAGGCTTCCGACACCATGGTGACGCTGTATCGCGAGCAGGAGAGCGTCGCCACCCACGTGCGACTGACGCGGCGCGGGGAGCGCAAGACGGTGCACGATCACATGCCGGCGGCGGCGCAGGCCTGGCAACTGCAGGATACGCAATGGTGCTTGAAGGAGGCGGAGCGCATCGGCCCAGCCTGCCATGCCCTGGTGCATGCGCTGTTCGGCGACGCCGTTCTGATCCGCATGCGCGCGGTCCAGGGCGTACTGCGGCTCAAGAACAAATACGGCGCGACCCGACTGGAGGCGGCCTGCTCGCGCGCCAACCACTACGGCACGCCCGGCTACAAGGTGGTCAAGAGCATTCTGGAGAAAGGACTCGATCAGCAAACCATGCTAGCGGCCTTCGATGCCTTGGCCAGCACCTATACCGAAGGCGGCCGCTTCTACCGCGACACTCAAACCATTCTTCAATGAGAACCATCATGCATCCAATTCCTGAACTCACCCCGTTGCTCAAACAATTACGCCTGTCCGGCATCCTCGATTCGCTCGAAGCGCGCAACCGCGAAGCAATCGATCGCAAGCTCGCATTCACCGAATTCCTGAGCCTGCTGATCCATGACGAGGTCGCCCGGCGCGATCAGAAGAAGCTCGACCTGCGCATGCGGCGCGCCAACTTCCGCAACCAGAAGACGCTCGAAGGTTTCGACTTCGACCGCCTGCCCGGACTAAACCGCGCGGCGGTTCATGATCTGGCGACCTGCCGTTTCATCGAAGAGAAAGTGGCCGTGCTGATTGCCGGCCCCTGCGGGACCGGCAAGAGCCACCTGGCGCAGGCATTGGGGCACGCGGCCGCGCGTCAGGGCTATGACGTGCTGTTCATCACGCAAACGCAACTCATGAACAGCCTGCGCACCGCGCAGGCGATGGGGAATTACGACCGGCGCTTCCAGTATCTGGCGAAAGTCGCGCTACTCGTGATTGACGATTTCGGGCTCAAGCCGCTGCGCTCGCCCGAAGACGAAGACTTCCACGACCTGATCGCCGAGCGCTATGAACGCACCGCAACGATTCTGACATCGAATCTTGACTTCAGCGAATGGGGCGCCGCGTTCCCCGCGAACAAGATGCTCGGTGCCGCCACGCTGGACCGCTTGCGTCATGGCGCTTATCGCGTGGTGCTCGACGGAGAGAGTTACCGCAGCCTGGAACCGGCGTCGGAGAAATTCACGCCACCGGTCGTGAAGGGAGGCAAGATCCAGGTGCCGTGATGCCGTTCCTCTGAATGCCGCTGCCTGCGGTACGCGCCATGCTTTCGGCGGGCTACGGAGTTGCCGGACATAAAACCGTCCGGCAAGGGCTACCGCCCCGGCTCCTACCGCCGAACTTCGCCAGGCCCCCGGCGAAGCCCGCTGCATGGCACTTTGATTCTTCGCCGTTGCGTTGCCGCTTTGGTTTGGCAACACGGCGGCGACTCACGCCTCCCGCGTTAAAAAACGCACCTCCAAAATACCCCCGATTACCGCAAAAACCGCTATTGCAAAATCATGCAAAATCGCGCATCCTTGCACCCCAGTTTGAGCCCCTGATTTGATTGGTCCAAGTGGCGCCATTACGCCGAAAACGGGTGGCGTCTTAATGCCGGTAATTCACAGGGGTGCCGGGGCGAACAGAGAAGGGAATAGCGACGTTGATGTGAAGATCCAGGCGTTTCACGAGTGCAATGGTTTGAGCAAAATCTTCTTCGGTCTCTCCAGGGAAGCCGACCATCCAGTTGCAGTAGAAAATTGTATCTGTCGTTTCCCTAAATGAGGCATAAGCCTCCGTGACTTTGTTGATGTTATAACCGCGGTTCATTTCGGTCAAAATACGTTGCGAGCCGCTTTGCAGAGAGACGTATAGCAATTCCAACCTACCTTGCAATGATAGTTCTTTAAGCAAAACTGCATTTTTCAGGAATGGCTTGGGCTCGATATATCGAATTGATAATCTAAGCTCCGGATGAAGATTGATAAGCGAAGTGAGTAAATCCGAAAATCTAAGGCCGATCTTGGTGTCCAAGCCGTAATTTCCAATCTCATCACCGACAAGAATTAAATGCCGGATGCCGCGATCGATTCCTTCTTTTGCCTTTTTGAGAATGGCATCCAATGAAACAGACGTGAATTCTCCACGCCCTTTTGGAATATTGCAGAAGCTGCATTTGTAAAGGCAGCTACGAGTAACTGTAATCAGAACGGCACCGCGTTCTTCGTTATAGAAAACAAAGCCTTTAGTCGTGCGCTTGTATAGTCGTTCCAGATCAGTGTCAAATTCCCGATCAACCTCTTGTAATTTTGCGACGGCGGCCGCTTTCTCTGGGCCAACACGTTGTCGAAGGGCCGCGAGACCGATGTCAGTACCCTCAAAGTTAAGGCTGGAATCTTGTGAAGTGGCTTGATCCACTTCGTCAAAATCAAGGCCGGTGTGTGAGGTCAAGATTTCTTTGTGCGAAAGGAAGTTAAGCTCTTTTGCAAGGGACATACTGCTCACGCTATCTGCACTTGCATTTGCTACGCATCCCGTCACGGTAATCTTTGCGGAAGGAGCACGCAGATGCATCGCATCGATCTGATTAACTGCATCTGTGACCCATATGTCACGAACAGAACAGCCTGAGAAGATTATTTCATCTGCTTCTTCAGGGGTGCTAACGATAATATGGTCTGCTTTTATAAAGCCTGCTTTCAATACGTTGAGATCGTAGCTAGCATTCAGACAGGCGTTATGCGATAAGAATATTTTTCTTTGCATGTTCTTCTAATATCATTTTTCTGGTTTTAGTTTCGTCTGTAGGTCGCTAAAAAATTATTTGGCGCCAGCATTGATGTCATCAGATATCGCTAAGTGACTTTATCTTAGATTTTTTGCTCACTATTCGTAAGGTAATTCGCCGAACAGGCCAATCATGAGGTCTCCGTCCAGTACTTCAAAGGGCAACTCCAGGTAATAGTCCGGGTGGCGAGGCAGTGCTTTTCCATCCTTGGATGAATTCTTTGTATGGCCTTGAACTAACTCCCCGTTCTCTTTTATGTAAGGGAGGACAACAATACGTCCATGGTTCTTGGAGATAATTTTTCCTTCTTTCCACAAAGTTTCTCCCTCTTTGCCACCGGACGCGCTGCCAACACTTTTTACTGTCCAACCAACCTCTTTACCTTGCTCATACCAAAACACAAAGCTCCCGATGACGATGACATACTGGCCTCTTGCCAATGCCTCATCAAGCATTCTTTGAACACTTGAGATTTGCAGTAATTTATTGGCACGCGGTAAAAGTAAATCTCTGATTTTGGCTTTCGTCTCTCCCCAATGTTCAACGCCTGACATATCAAAGGCGCTTGCAATCCTCTCGCGGAAACAGTACATGCCTGTCTTGGAATTTGTATTGATAGACGTAGACCAATCAAAATCACCTTTGCGTCTTAATGATACGTGATGCTTCGGTAGTTGAACTATTTGGATTTTTGGCGACTCACATAAGCATTGATAGAGACCATCTCTATACTTTTCACCATCTCTTTTAGGCAAAACCAAGCTTTCAATACTTGGTTTCTGGAAACTTTTGCTGCGTTTGATTGCTTCATTGAGCATTAGCTGTTCTTCTTGTGCGAGTCTTTTCTCAGCGATGACATTTTTCTCTGCTTTAAGAGAAATAGAAAGCTTTAGATCATCATCCAAGTTTAACGAAGCCACTCTTTCGCGAATGGTTCTATTGAATTCATTGGCAGCAGCATTGGCTTCTTTAAAGGCTTGATAAACCTCCGATTTTGCGTGGCCGTCGCCGCTATCAATGTAATGGCGCTCCCATTTCAATATACCGTCAGCTTGTAATTTGAGAGCCCACATTCTCCATAGATCACCATTTTCATACCAAGCAAAAGGAAAGATTGCGATAGTAGGGTTGGAAAAACCTTTCATCTTTGTGATCAACATTTGTCTTTTGTGCCCAGTTATATGATTGTGGCGGATTGAATAACAGCAGATATGCGCGCAGTTTCAAATCATTCAGAAGTTAGATGTTAAATTCCGCCCGATGTCGATCCCATTCGGTAGAAAGTGAAGGATTGAGCTGCTCAAAAACTTTGGACGACAAAGTGATGCCAGCCAGGGCCTTGCTTGACTCGTATTTTGTATATGCATCGAGTGCTATTACGGCAAAACGAGGAGAATTCTGGTCGTCTATGTATAAAAGGCGCATTTGATTGTAGATTTCCTCGCAACGACGCCACAACCACCACATGCGAAGCCATCTTGCCAAAATTTGCTCGCCAAATATCAATTGGGCGCACAAAGCGATCCATGAAAGAGGTACGTCCCTGTTGGTTACGGCCGTAATCCAAACAATGACGTAAATACATGTTATTACACTGGCATTTTTTACCATCTTGCCCACAATCTCTTTGGTGAAAAGACTATTTTCAAAGAGCTGCGCTGCGAGTCGTCTTGTGGGGCCGGTCTGCGCGTGGTTGTAGTAACCTGATGTCTGTTGGCTGATCAGCGGCGCTCCATACGCTTTTGTGAGAAAGTCTTTTGCTCGCGCATCTTGGGCTCGAGGAGCCAGATGTAATCTAATAAAAAGATCAAGTACAAACAGGACTAAAACGGTGACAACCTGGCCCCATTGAGCGATGTTATTAAGAGTCTTCTGGGACGGTTCGTCGAAGAATGCAGTTCCCAGGCTAAAAAGAACGCTCAAGAGGAAGAAGCTTGAACTCCAAGCTTCGACCGTCTCCAATGGAGAAAAAAATCGGTCTCTAATTGGATCAACTTTTGGTGCTTGAGATGGCATTGTCACTCCGGGGAATATGTCGCTATTTTCAATGTTCAGTTAACGGTTTGCTATTTTCATTGGACGGATGCTCGCCGCCCCCAGCCCACTCGTCGATTGCAAGCCAGTGTTCAAAATAAAGAAGCCATTCAGCTGTCCAAGGCACATATGTTTCACTGAGCTTCATCGATGGTCGCCACTCCCCGTATCTGGGCCGCCAAAGACATAGCTTCGTCCCTTTCCCGTCGTGGGTGTACGTATGCGGCAGTTGGCGAGCGCCGGCGAGTTCTTTCAGATCCGGAGAAATGACAATCATATCCGGTGACTCCTTCCCCGGCTTTACATGTAATTCGCACTCATAGACGCGAGACGCCGGAGACGGAGCGATACCAAAGCGGTATATAAGCCCTTTTCCTGAGTACAGGGTGCATGTAGCGCCGGGTAACGCCATAGCTTTCAGATCCGTCGCCCTGACGGCCAGATTCGGAGTTCGAATTGGTACGTGAACCATCGTTAATCTCCGAAGAATGTATGCGCGCGTGCAGTGCTGGGTACCAGGATACCCGCAGCAGTAAACAATGGCGCTTTGCCGGCACTGCGTGCCGTAGCTTGTCGCTCTAACTGTGCCGTTTGCACGGACTTCGATGCTTTAGCGCCAAATGCAGATTCGATTTTACGGGCGACTTGATCAATCCCAGCTTGGGATTCAATGGAATCGAACAGCTCGTTCAAGTCATCTTCAAGCATGCTATGCCATTGCGTAAAGGCTTGTTGACGCTCACTGGTATTCATAGAACTTGCGAGGTTGTCGCCGGGTGCTGTGGGATTGTCGATAGTCCATTCTTCGCCCCCCCAATCTCGACTTGCTGAAAAATGGTGAGGCATGTCACCCACGATGTGAGACAGTAAATCCAGGGGATTTGTATGGGGCTGCGGCGCCAGTTGTTCGTAGGCAGCTGCGGTTAAAGTAGTTAGGAAGACCGAGGACGGGGCAATGTCTGAACCATTAAACGCAACGTCCCGATGAAGTTTAAGGACTTGAATGAAGCGGCAGAGCAGACGTCCGAAGACATCGTCAGGATTTGACAATGGCTTGATTTCAGCCCGTTTTTCACTGATCGAATCCATCGCGACAACCAACCGTGCAGAACCGGTAAAAATTGGCGAAATCGTCGCTATTCTGTTGAACTCGCGATTGTAACCTCGCGGATTTGTCGGTTGATATCGTTTGAGTTGGCGGTCAGGGATCCAGCCGTGTAAATCTCCATGAACAGCAATCAAGCTGGGCATATCAATAATAGGTGCGATATCTGCACACATTCCATCTGAGTACTCCAGTGTGGCGCAGCGGTCCCAGCGTTTAAGGGTGAGCCCATGTCGATCGGCGTATTTCTGCAGAGCGGCGAATAAATCCCTTAACAGGCGGGTTGGGCCATCTGGATATCCATATTTGGTATAGGCAGTTGTGTCAAATCTGGCCACCAGATCGATGTCGAAACCTGTTCGATCTGGATTTACTGGGCGCGTTATTGTTCCCAATTCGCGTGACCCTTGTGGGTGGATTTCAACAAGCAGGCCGTCGAATTCGGCGCAGTTGACCAAGAACTCTCCCGTACTTTTATAAGAGCGCTCAAGTAAAGCTAATTGTGTTTCCGTTGGTTCGAGAGCACGTCCAATATCCTCGATCATTCGGACAAAGTAATCCGAAGACCGATTGGAAAAGGTACGTTGAAGCGGCATAGCATTGGAAAGATGGGGTTGCATCTTGTTCCTTTTCTTTAGGGAAGCCCGCAAATTGCTGGGCAGATGTATTATGGTTAATTGTAAAAATTTACTAACAATTTGCTGGCTAAGATTTTCTGCTTGGAAATCTTTATTTGCTTAAGTTGCTTCCCCTCAAATAAGTATGCGGACGAGTTTGTGAAACCGGACAAAAATTCTTTGTCCGGTTTCACAAGTTGGATCGCATTAATAAATAGAAGATAGGGAGATAGGGATGGATTTGTCCCCATCAGGGATTACAGAATTTGCGACCAATGATGATGTCAGATCGGCAATTGAAGCTTTGTCCGATATCGATAAAGCTCGTCTAAAAAAGGTCGCCTCTATTTATTTACCTGGATCGGCTTATGCTTGTTCTATGGATTTGTTGAATGAAGCTATTTTTCGGACAATGAATGGTGCTGATGGTAGAGGGCGACGTTGGCCAATCCGAGTCCCGTTCATGGCTTATTTAATTGAAACCATGAAAGGCATCGCTGGAGACTCGCGGAACTCGTACGAAAGCAAGCACAAGCGCGCGCTGGAAACACTGGCGACGGATACTTTGTCAGTCGACGAAGTGCTATCGCGCGATTACCAACTTCACGCAAATAGCCCAGAGGTCGAATTGGAAGAGGCTCAGGCTAGGCGAGAATTAGAGGCGAGGCAAGATGAAGATCTTCGTGTCATCAATGACGCGTTTAAGAATGATTCAGATATTCAATGGATCTTAATGGGCTACAAAGATGGTTGTTCTGCCGCAGAAATTCGTGAGATGGGAGAGATGTCGCAGACCACGTATGAAAGCGCACAGCGCCGGCTTCGTCGAAAAATAGAGAAATTATTTGGCAATCGGAGAGTGCAATGACTCATCCCAAACATAGTGCCGACTTCATCGCACTTCGGGAAGCCGCATTGGAAGATCTGCTGAGGTTATCAGATGCAGAGTTGGCCGAAGAGCTCGGAAGAGACGGTGAAAATCTTCAAGAAATATCTAGACTAGTTGGGGAGAGCTTGCGGGAAACTGCTGCGCAGGCTATTCGGCAACAACAATCTCAACGCCCTAAATCCATCGCCAAAGAATCTATTTCTAAAAATCATAGGCCACCTCTTGTAGAAATAAAAAAGATAATCTTGCATCTATTTGAAACTGCTCAGCAGTTAGGCGCGGAAGAGCGATCATTGGGCCTGGCTTTCAGAGAAGGAAAAAAACAGACCGATTCTGATTGGGAAACCTTATACGACGATCTTGTGAGATTGAATGCCATACGGCCAGACGATGACAATTGATATCTCAAAAATGTCGCGTGCCGAAAGAATTCTTTGGGATCATGGCGTCACGAAAGCAGAACATATTGATTTAGATGCGATTGCTAGCCGACATGGCGCCAATGTGGTGTATAGGCCTTTAGGTGGATGCGAAGCAAGACTTGTCGCGTACGGTGACAGCGCGGTTATAAGCGTGAGCAGCGCCAGCATTGAGGGACGTCAACGGTTTTCGCTCGGACATGAACTCGCTCATTGGCTCTGTGACCGGGGCCGTGGATTTTTGTGTGCAAAAGAAGATATCGGCCCGCAAAATGCGGAGGCGAGAAATGTTGAAGCATCGGCAAACGCATTTGCAAGCCAGCTCATCTTGCCTTCATATTTGGTAGATTCATGGATCGGCTCACAAGCAATTACCCTGGGACTCGCGGCAAACTTGGCGAAAGACTTCAATACCAGTCTGACTGCGGCTGCAATAAAACTCGTTAGACGAGCTTCTGGTCAATCAAGTGTGATGTGTCACAATCAAAGCCGTTTGCTATGGCGAGAGCGAAGCCTAAAATTCCCTTTCGATTATTCAATCGTTGGTCAGCTACATCAAGATACGGATGCTTTTGAGATCGCATTCACCAAAAAGGCAGGTATGAGTCGTCCAAAAAAAGAATCTGCCGATCGGTGGGTTCGAGGTCAGAACACCTATCGCCTGACAGTACAAAGTCAGTCCGTCAAACTACCTGATGACAACGTCTTGTCGCTAATTACATTTCTCGAGTAAGTTGTTGCGCTGCAATGAAAACTGCGCCAATAGGTGGGAAATTTACATCCTAAGCTGCTTTGCATGACGCAAAAGCCGATCGTCATGTTATCTAGCTGGCACAAGATTAGGAGATAAATAACAGAATGGCCATAGAAGAATACGCATACACGGTCGAAAAATGTGACGTACCGCAAGTTCGGCATGCGATGCTGAACGAATATAGAATTTTTCGTCGTAAATGCCTCGATTACATGCGTGGCGATTCAGCGACCTCTGTGATGAACCAAGTGCATGATCTCGCTTGGCATACTGCAGTTTTCCGCACATTGAACGAAGCACGCAGATTGGAGCCGGCACGTTCAGTCAACGGTGCGATGTGGGAGCTCATTACGGCCGGCTATGCGAATCTCATGACTTTGGGCATTCGTTGTCTGGTCGATCACCACGCAGACACCGATTCTTTGTGGAATGTCATCGTACAGATAGAAAAGCGTCCGGAGCTCCTGACGCGTGAGTTTTACGTCTGCTATGACGGATTACCGTACGACATTGATGCGGCCCGCCAACGATATATTGCATCGTTGAACTTGAGTCAAGGGCCGCATGTCGGCTGGTTGCCAACAAGTGGGCCGGACGCCTGGGCCACGTCTGAGATCATGCATTCGGCTTTCGACAAGTTCTCGGCCGGATCCGCTAAACGTAAGCGAACCGACAAAATTCGACCGGATGTTATAGAGAAGCTCCAAACGCAACTTAACCATTCTGCAATTAAATCTGTTTGCACAATGGCGGATAAGCGAGTGGCGCACGCGGAGCGGATTGCGGAAGGAACAGATGCTATACCGGCGGTGACATATAACGATATAGATGAAGCACTTGCTCAGATCGTGCGTGTAACGAACTATTTATCATCTCATTTCTTTTACGATACCGTTTTTGGGTCGGTAGTCCCAACCCCGCAATTCAATGTGCTGGAAGCGCTTGACGAACCATGGGTTACAACCGCGAACATTCCGGCATTACATAATTATTGGGACGAAATCTGTGAGTCGATGGATAAGTGGGTCCGTGAATCGGATGAACTATAAATTTCCCAAGTATTGATAAAGAACTCGGCAAGTTCTGATGGTATTGATCTGAAAGGTGAGAAGTAACAGGAAGGGGGGAGTAGCCATTTTAAAAATGCTTACGAGATAAAAACAATATATGCGCAGTGAACGGTTCTCTGAAACACTTTACTACGAGGCGTACAAAACGATTCGCAATAAGCTGCGAACATACGACCCTATTGGGTTAATTCAAATGTGCTTGCAGTATCTGCATCAGCCAGCTGCAAAGCCTCTCGACTACCTCAAACGCTATCCATGGTGTGTGATGTTGTTGATCAAGTGGATTTTGGTGGATGAGAAATTCTCTGATCGCAATAGACCAACCCCAACGGCCGATCAAGCAACAAATTTGCTGCAACAGATAGTCAACCTTGCAAATAAAGTGAGAATGCCGTCGGAACATGACTCCGTCACGATATTTATTCGTGCGATGGTATTCCAGCAGGTTCTATATCAGCGGCGCTCTCCGATTACGCTGATGAGCCGGCAAATGCTTTACTTCGGGGGATTGGATGAGGCACATTATATTTCGCTTGCCTTTCGCACGGTAACGGGAATGTCCTTGAATCGATTTCTCTATTTAGCTCAGGCATTTCATACCGGTTTTTCGACCGATGACCAGGCCCGACATCGTATCGGAGCCAGATGGTTCTCCGAATTACAGGACGGTGGCGGAGCGGACATTAATCTATTCCTCGGCCTCCTGTCTGCTCCCATTTTGAGCATACGGAAAACGCTGCTCGCACGTGACGCGAAAATGATCGAGGACGGCCGTATGCCACGATCAGCATCCGAATATACCGAGCAGACCCCCCTGATTCAAACTCCGCTGATCCCTTCTGGAGACGGCGACTACATCGTTATCGACCCCTATCTGCTGGAAAATTGTCTCGGCAATTTTGTGTACAGCACGCTGCGTAATTATCATGTCCAGGATTTCATGGGGCACTTTGGAGCGATATTTGAGAACTATGTACACCTGGCGGTGAAATATAGTGGCCTCGAATTTCGTACTGAAAATGAACTTAAGCAGCTCCTTGGGGCAAAGCAAGGACGCAACCTTGTTGATTTTCTTATCGCAGACGGCGATGCTCATGTATTTGTAGATGCAAAGGCCGCTGAAATGAACTATCGCGGCACAGTAACCCACGACGCCGAAGAGCTCGCCAAGCTTCTTGATACGTCATTGCTGAAAGCCGTCAAACAAGCCAACAGCGTCTTCACAGACTTGGCGCTTCTGAATAGTACGGATGTAGTCTTTAAGCCCAGGGATCGTGTCTATCTGATCGCGGTGACCTATGCGCAAATGAACATAGGCAACGGCCGGGCGCTTGCAGACTCAGTTGGTAGAGCGGTAGTAGAGGCACAAGCTGATCCGTCTGGAGATAAACGAATTCCGATCGAAAATATGTACTTTTTGACTATCGATGAATTTGAGCAGTTGGTCGCGCAGGTGGCAATCGGTAGCATTGGTCTTGTCGAGGCATTAGAGCGGGCGAAGTTATTGGATGCCGACCCAGCGACAAGTTCATTCGCGTTCGAGCAACATCTTGCAAAGTGGGGCATGTCCGGCAAAGCGCCGGATTACTTGGTCAAGAAGACGACGGACGTTTTAGATCAGATTGCGGCAAGCCTCAAGTCTTGAGTATTTATAGGAAAATGGCTGATTGAGTGACACATTACGTCAGCGCCACTACCATTCTTCAAGTTTAAGAACGGGGTATTGGCGCCGGATGGAAGGGTCTCTAGCCGCTTCTTCCATCGCTTTTCGATCTGCTGGGGTCACGGCGGGAACACGCTTGGATATCATTTTGATTACCGTGCGCGGCTTACCATCAGCCCGCTCAGCCAGCAGAGTGTCTCGTAGTTTCATGAGATCGCGTTTAGTCATGGTATTCATTCCACCTCCCTAGATCTGATCGATGCTAGCAAAGCATCTAGATGAAGTAAATGGTGAGACGTTACGGGAATCTTGTTCCGATGCGGGATTTCGGGTATCTGTAGAGCATTAATCAGTCAGTGGAATATGCTCATGGCAAGCAAATTAAGTAAGATCGGGACAGCTTTCTCAAAACAGTCCCGGGGCACACAAAATGCACGCCAACGTTCTGCAGTAGATCGCTTGACCAAATTGGTCGAATTGATTGTCGCTGAATCAGGAAATCCTGAAAAGTTTGATGCCCGGATGTGGGTCAGAGAATGGATCGTTAATCCGAACCCAGCACTAGGGGGGCGGAAGCCGGCCTCGCTAATGAATAATAAGGAAGGCCAAGCAATTATCTTTTCCTTAATTTCGCAAATGCAAAGCGGCGCCTACGCATAATTATCTAAAGCTGAAATTTTAAATCACCATAACAAACCTAAAATTTAGGTTCTCAAATTTATATCGTCAGCCAGCCTATGACGCTTACTCCATGCATTAAAGCGTCATTAATTATAGATGGACATGACGTTAATTAACTGTCCACCATTTTTGAAATTCAATGGACAACTTCCAGACGTGTAAAGACCCTTGTTTGCGCAGGTAAAGGGAATGTCCATTAAATTCTAACTCGCACTTCTCATTGGTTTCGATTATGAGGTCTGGTTGCTGGAGCAGAATCTGCGGGCCACCGGCACGGTGCGTCCGGATCGGCAATCGGCTTATAAAAATCATCGCTTGCAGGCTTTCATCTGGACGCCGTCGAATGCAATCGAATACGGCCGCGGCTGGTTGCGCGACCGCATCCTTGCGGCACTGCCGAAGCAGAAGTATGCAGGCGTCATTGTCGCCCTGGTGATCGGCGACCAGCGCGCTATCGAGCAATCCGACTGGAGTATTTTCAACCGCACCGGCGTCGGCCATCTGGTGGCGATATCGGGATTGCACATCACCCTGATCGCCGGCTTGTTCGCGGCGCTCGCGGGATTCCTGTGGCGCCGCTCCTTCTTCACGCGGGCGCAATTGCCGCTCGTGTTGCCGGCACCCAAGGTCGCCGTCCTGGCCGGTCTGCTGGCGGCGCTGATGTATGTCTTGCTGGCCGGATTCGGCATTCCCGCGCAACGCACCTTGTACATGTTGTGCGTGGTCGGCCTGGCGTATTGGACGGGGCGGCTCACGCATATTTCCTATGTCATGTGCCTGGCGTTGGCGGTGGTGCTGCTGTTCGATCCATGGGCGCTGCTGTGGCCGGGCTTTTGGCTGTCGTTCGGCGCGGTGGCGATCATCTTGTACGCCTCGTCGGGACGCGTCGGTTCGGATGCCGTGACGGAACCGCAGATACTGACACCGGTCCAGCGCCGCCGCCAGCCTTCGCGCATGGCCAGGACCTGGCGCGCATTGCGCGCCGGCGCCTATACCCAATACGCAGTCACGCTGGGTTTGCTGCCGCTGACCTTGCTGCTGTTCGGGCAGTACTCGCTGGTCAGCCCGTTGGCCAACGCGGCGGCGATTCCGCTGATCACCATTCTGATTGCGCCGCTGTCGCTGCTGGGCAGCGTCCTGCCGTCGCCCTTGTCGGAATGGCTGCTGTTGGCCGCGCATGCGTTGCTGGAATTGCTGGTGCAATTCCTGGGCTGGCTCAGCAGCCAGCCGTTTGCGGTGTGGCAGGCGCCGATGCCGTCGCCGTGGATGTTTGCGCTGGCCTTGGGCGGCACGTTGCTGCTGCTGGCGCCGCGTGGCTGGCCGGCCCGCTGGCTGGGTTTGTTCGGCTGGCTGCCGCTGATCCTCAATACCTCGGGCTGGCCGGAGCAGGGCCAGGTTCGCGTGACGGCGTTCGACGTCGGCCAGGGCATGGCCTTGCTGGTGGAGACGCCGCAGCATCGGCTGCTGTACGACACCGGCCCGTACTATTCGCCGGAATCCGACGGCGGCAACCGCGTGATCCTGCCGTACCTGCGCGCACGCGGCATCGACCATCTGGATGCCGTGGTGATCTCGCACAACGATAACGACCATTCTGGCGGCGCCCTGTCGATTTTCAAGGAAATCGCCGTCGACCGCGTGTATTCGTCGCTGGCGCCGACTAGTCCCATCGTGCAGGCCGCGCCCGACCACAAGCGTTGCCAGGCCGGGCAGCAATGGCGTTGGGAGGGGGTCGCATTCGACATGCTGTATCCGGCGCCGGTCAGCTACGACAGCGACAAATGGAAGCCCAATGCGCGCAGTTGCGTGCTCAAGGTGAGTCTGGGCAAGCATGCGATCCTGCTGCCCGGCGACATCGAAGCGGTGCAGGAAGACGAACTCGTCAATGGCGGCAATGCAGCGCTGTTGCGCGCAGATGTGTTGCTGGCGCCGCATCACGGCAGCGGCACTTCGTCGACCGAGGCTTTCCTGCAGGCAGTGCAGCCCGGTTTGGCGATATTTCAAGTCGGCTACCGCAATCGTTTCAATCATCCCAAACCGGAAGTCCTCGCGCGCTATGGCCGCTTGGGCATACGCGGCCTGCGCAATGACGAATCGGGCGCGATCCTGCTGCAGTTCGACGACAAGCTGACCGTGCAGGAATATCGCCGCGAGCATGCGCGTTACTGGTACGGGAAATAATAGAGCGCATCTCACGCCTGGATGAAATGAGTTCCAGAAAAGCACGTCGGGCCAGAAAAAAGCACGCACGAAAAGGCTGACGCGGCGTGCCAATTGCCAGATAATCCGGCAATCAGAACGTTTATCCAGTCATATGAACAACAAGCCGATTTTGCATTTTGCCCACGCCAACAGTTATCCGGCGGGCACGTATGGGATGTTTTTCGATCGATTGCGCGCGCACTACGACGTGCACGCCTTGCCCATGCATGCTCATAATCCGAGATATCCGGTCGATGACGGCTGGCGCAAGCTGGGCAAGGAGCTCGGCGAAGAGCTGGCGCAGCGCTACAGCGAACCGGTGATTCTGGTCGGCCATTCCATGGGCGGCATCCTGAGCCTGCTGGCAGCGCGCAAGCGTCCCGATCTGGTGCGCTGCGTGGTCATGCTGGATTCCCCGATCGTGGCCGGCTGGCGGGCCTCGGCGCTGTACCTGACCAAACTCCTGCGTTTCGAAAGCAAGCGCTCGCCGGCGCAAGCTTCGGTCAAGCGCCGCAATGCCTGGCCTGACATGGAAGCGGCCTACCAGCACTATGCCGCCAAAGCCATGTTCGCCTCCTGGCCCGAGCGCGTGCTGCGCGACTATGTCACGCACGGCGTCGTGCCTGAGCCGTCCGGCGGCGTCAGGCTGCGTTTTACGCGTGAGGCCGAGACCGCTGTCTATCGGACCATTCCGCACCACCTCGGCGCGTTGACGCGGCGTCAATATCCGGTGCCGATCGGTTTCGTCGGCGGCGTCGATTCGGTCGAATGCCGCATGGCCGGACTGGCGGCCACCAAAAAACTGGTGGGGCCGTATTTCAGGCAAATTCCCGGCGGCCACCTGTTCCCCATGGAAGCGCCGGAAGCTGCCGCCGACGCCACCCACGAAATGATTCAGGCCTTGCTTTCAGGGAAATAAAATCCGCCGGCTTCCTGCGGGAAATCTCGCGCATCCTCAAAACAGGAAGATGAAAAGCGGGCGGATTGGGGTATAATTTGAATTTCCCGCACGTGCCGTTCGGCACTTCTTTGTAATGACCAAGTTTGTATTTGTCACTGGCGGCGTCGTGTCTTCCCTCGGTAAAGGGATTGCCGCCGCGTCTCTCGCTGCGATTCTCGAATCGCGCGGCCTTAAAGTCACCCTTCTGAAGCTCGATCCCTACATCAATGTCGATCCGGGAACGATGAGTCCATTCCAGCACGGCGAAGTGTTCGTCACCGACGACGGCGCTGAAACCGACCTGGACCTCGGCCACTACGAGCGTTTCATCACCGCCAAGATGAAGAAGGTGAACAATTTCACCACCGGCCAGATTTATGAATCCGTGATCCGCAAGGAACGCCGCGGCGAATATCTGGGCAAGACCGTGCAGGTCATTCCGCACATCACCAACGAAATCCAGGATTTCATCCATCGCGGCGCCCAGGGCTTTGATGTGGCGCTGGTCGAAATCGGCGGCACCGTCGGCGATATCGAATCGCTGCCGTTCCTCGAAGCAGCGCGCCAGTTGAGTCTGCGCGCCGGCCGCAATGCGGCCGCTTTCGTCCATCTGACGCTGGTGCCGTACCTGGCCTCGGCCGGCGAACTGAAGACCAAGCCGACCCAGCACAGCGTGCAAAAGCTGCGCGAAATCGGGATTTCCCCGGACGCCTTGCTGTGCCGCGCCGACCGCCGCATTCCCGATGACGAGCGCGACAAGATTTCGCTGTTCTCCAACGTCGCCGCGGAGGCCGTGATTTCGGTGTGGGACGCAGATAGCATTTATAAGATTCCGCAGATGTTGCACGACCAGGGACTGGACAACATCATCTGCGAAAAACTCGGCCTGTCGGCAAAGCCCGCCGATCTGTCGGTGTGGGACAAGCTGATCCACGCGCAAGAGAACCCGTCGCACGAAGTCACCATCGGCATGGTCGGCAAATACGTCGACCTGACCGAATCGTACAAGTCGCTGACCGAAGCGCTGCGCCATGCCGGCATCCATACCGGCAGCCGCGTCAATATCGAATATCTGGACTCGGAAGAAATCGAGACCACCGGCACCGCCGGCCTTGCCAAGTACGATGCGATCCTGGTGCCGGGCGGCTTTGGCAAGCGCGGCGTGGAAGGCAAGATCGCAGCCGCGAAATTCGCCCGCGAGAACAAAGTGCCTTACCTCGGCATCTGCCTGGGCATGCAAGTGGCGCTGCTGGAATATGCGCGCAACAAGGCCGGCCTGACCAAGGCCAACTCGACCGAGTTCGACCCGGAAACGGAACAACCGGTGGTGGCATTGATCGACGAATGGCAAAACCACGACGGTAAGGTCGAGAAGCGCGACGCCAACTCGGACCTGGGCGGCACCATGCGCCTGGGCGCACAGACCTGCGACGTCAAACCGGGTACGCTGGCTGCCGAGATATACGGCGACAAGGTGACCGAGCGTCATCGCCATCGCTACGAAGCAAACAATTTTTACCTGCCCCGCGTCGAAGATGCGGGCATGGTGGTATCGGCGCGTACGCCGACTGAAGACCTGTGCGAGATCATGGAACTGCCGCGCAGCGGCGGCGACAATGCGCATCCGTGGTACCTGGGCGTGCAATATCACCCCGAGTTCAAATCCACGCCGCGCGACGGCCATCCGCTGTTCATCTCGTACATCAAGGCTGCGCTCGCGCATCACGATGCGACCGCGGCGGCGAAAGGAAAAGCATGAAACTGTGCGGTTTTGACATCGGCCTCGATCAGCCATTTTTCCTGATCGCGGGGACGTGCGTGATCGAATCGGAACAGATGGCGCTGGACACCGCCGGCACCTTGAAAGAGATCACCACCGAACTGGGCATCCCGTTCATCTACAAGTCTTCCTTCGACAAGGCCAACCGTTCGTCCGGCACATCGTTCCGCGGCCTCGGCATGGAAAAGGGGCTGGAGATACTGGCCAAGGTGAAGAAGCAGATCGGCGTGCCGGTGCTGACCGATATCCACGAGATCGACGAGATCAAGCCGGTGGCGGAAGTGGTCGACGTCCTGCAGACGCCGGCTTTCCTGTGCCGCCAGACCGACTTCATCCGCGCTTGCGCGCAGTCGGGCAAGCCGGTCAACATCAAGAAGGGCCAGTTCCTGGCGCCGCACGACATGGTCAACGTGATCGCCAAGGCGCGCGCGGCGGCCAAGGAAGTCGGCCTGCCGGAAGACAATTTCATGGCCTGCGAACGCGGCGTGTCCTTCGGCTACAACAATCTGGTGTCCGACATGCGCAGCCTGGCGATCATGCGCGAGACCGGCGCGCCGGTGGTGTTCGACGCCACCCACTCGGTGCAGTTGCCGGGCGGGCAGGGCACGTCCTCCGGCGGCCAGCGCGAATTCGTCCCCGTACTCGCCCGCGCGGCGATTGCGGCAGGCGTTGCCGGCGTGTTCATGGAAACGCACCCGAATCCGGCGGAGGCCAAATCCGATGGTCCCAATGCTGTTCCGCTGGCGCGTATCAAGGAACTGCTGAGCACGATGGTCGAACTGGATCGCATTGTGAAAAAATCGGTTTTCCTGGAAAACGATTTTTCCTGATGCCGGAAGGCTTTGCGTTATGCCGGCAACCGCCGGCGCTGTACAGGGTCGGATCTTTTCATTATAAAAAATTTGCTTGAAACCTTGCTTGATGGAGATGTTTGAATGAGTGCAATCGTTGATATTATCGGCCGCGAAATAATCGATTCGCGCGGCAATCCGACCGTCGAATGCGACGTCCTGCTGGAATCCGGCGTCCTCGGCCGCGCCGCCGTGCCATCGGGCGCGTCGACCGGTTCGCGCGAAGCGATCGAACTGCGCGACGGCGACAAAAGCCGTTACTTCGGCAAGGGCGTGCTGCAAGCCTGCGAAAATATCAACACCGAGATATCCGAAGCGATCATGGGCCTGGATGCCAACGAACAGGCTTTCCTGGACCGCACCCTGATCGACCTCGACGGTACCGAGAACAAGGGCCGCCTGGGCGCCAACGCCACGCTGGCGGTCTCGATGGCCGTCGCCAAGGCTGCTGCCGAAGAAGCCGGCCTGCCGCTGTATCGTTATTTCGGCGGCAGCGGTTCGATGCAGATGCCGGTGCCGATGATGAACGTCATCAACGGCGGCGCGCATGCGGACAATAATCTCGACCTGCAGGAATTCATGATCATCCCGGTCGGCGCACCGAGCTTCCGCGAAGCGATTCGCTATGGCGCCGAAGTGTTCCATACCCTGAAGAAGATTCTGCACGCCAAGGGCCTGACCACGTCGGTCGGCGATGAGGGCGGTTTCGCGCCCAACGTGGCCAGCCATGAAGCAGCGATCCAACTGATCCTGCAAGCGATCGAAGAAGCCGGCTACGAGCCGGGCACGCAAATCGCCCTGGGCCTGGACTGCGCCGCCAGCGAATACTACAAGGACGGCAACTACCATCTGGCCGGCGAGAACATGGTGCTGACGCCTGCGCAAAAGACCGGCTTGCTGGCGTCGTGGTGCGACAAGTACCCGATCATCAGCATCGAAGACGGCATGGCCGAGAACGACTGGGCCGGCTGGAAGCTGCTGACCGAAACCCTGGGCAAGAAGGTGCAACTGGTCGGCGACGACCTGTTCGTCACCAACACCAAGATACTGAAAGAAGGTATCGACAAGAACATCGCCAACTCGATCCTGATCAAGATCAACCAGATCGGCACGCTGACCGAGACCTTCGCCGCCATCGAAATGGCCAAGCGCGCCGGCTATACCGCGGTGATCTCGCACCGTTCGGGCGAAACCGAAGACTCGACCATCGCCGATATCGCGGTCGGCACCAACGCCCTGCAAATCAAGACCGGTTCGATGTCGCGTTCGGACCGCATGGCCAAGTACAACCAGTTGCTGCGCATCGAGGAAGACCTCGGCGACATCGCCAGCTATCCAGGTCGTTCGGCTTTCTACAATCTGAAGTAGGCAAGATGTCCGGCAGCATTCGCCTGCCGGACAGTCAACCGGCATTCTTCCGATGCGCCTGATCATCCTCTGCCTCACAGCGCTCCTGGTGCTGATCCAATATCCGCTCTGGCTGGGCAAAGGGGGATGGTTGCGGGTATGGGACCTGGACAAGCAGGTGCAGCAGGCGCAAAAGAAGAATGACGAACTCAAGGCACGCAACGCCAAGCTCGAATCCGAAGTCGAAGACCTGAAGCAGGGTACCGGTTCGGTGGAAGAGCGGGCGCGTTACGAGCTCGGCATGATCAAGCAGAACGAAGTCTTTATCCAGATTCTCGACGGCAATGCCGCCGGCGCATCGAGAACGCCGACGCAATCGGTTCCGTCCGCTTCGAGCCCCATCCACACGTCGCCATCGGCAGCGGCTTCTCCGTCATCTTCATCCCCGTCCGCGCATTAGCGCGGATTGTCCATGTCTCTCAACGACAGCCTGCCGTTGTTTGGCTTCTCCGGCCTTGTCACCACGCCGCTGGAATTGATTTCCTTCCTGCTGGCGCTCATGACCGTTGTGCTCAATATCCGCCAAAACCATTGGGCCTGGCTATTTTCCATCGCATCCTCCGGCTTGTACGGCGTGGTGTTCGCCAACGCGCGCTTGTATGGCGACGCCGGCCTGCAATGCGTCTTTGTCGCGGTGTCGGTCTGGGGCTGGTATCAATGGCTGCGCGGCGGCGAGCAACAGCGGCCGCTTGAGGCGTCGATGCTGTCTCGCATCGGCATAGTGTGGTCGGGTCTGGCGTGGCTGGCGGGTTTTGGGGTGCTGTCGGTATTCCTGCGCCATTTCACCGATACCGACGTGCCGCATATGGATGGCTTTTTGACGGCGGGCAGCCTGGTCGGGCAGTTTTTGCTGTCGAGGAAGAAGATCGAAAACTGGCTGGTCTGGATCGCCGTCGATATCCTGTACGTCGGTTTGTATCTCTACAAACACCTGAGCCTGACCGCCGTCCTGTACGGTCTGTTCGTGTTGCTGGCCGTCGCCGGCTGGCGCGCCTGGAAGCGGCAGGAACGCCGGTCAGTCAGCGTTGCGCCTTATCCCTAGTCGGCCATGATCACGCGGTTCTTGCCCGCGTTTTTCGCCTTGTAGAGCGCCACGTCGGCGCGCTTGATCAGGTCGGCCTGGCTTTCGCCGGACACACGGTAGGCCACGCCGGCGCTGAAAGTGATCAGCAGACGCTGGCTGTTATGCATGAAGATGCGTTTGGTCAGTTCGCGCTGCACGCGCGTGATGATCTGCATCGCTTCGGCCGGTTCGGTTTCCGGCAGCAGCACCAGGAATTCCTCGCCGCCGAAACGCGCGATCACGTCCAGCTTGCGCAGCGTTTCCTTGACCACATTCACCAGATGCACCAGCACTTCGTCGCCGGTGGCATGGCCATGCGTATCGTTGATGCGCTTGAAATCGTCGAGGTCGAGCAGGGCGATGCACAGCGGCGCGCCGAGCCGATCGGCGTTGATGATCTCGCGCTCCAGCGATTCGTCCATGCCGCGGCGGTTGAGGCTGCCGGTCAACTGGTCTTCGCGCACCAGTTCGCCCATGTGGACGAGCTGCGATTCCAGCGCGGCGATGCGCGCTTCGGCCTTCTGCATTTCCTGGCGCGCGTTGATCATTTCGTCGCGCGATTGCAGCGCTTCGTCCTGGGCCTCCTTGGTCGCGTTCATGATGCCGGTCAGCACCGAGTTCAGGTCGCTGATGTCGGATGCCTGGCTGATCTGCTGCGAAAAACCGGCGATGGTCTTGTGGTAATTGTCGGTCGTCGACACCATGGCACTCAGGCGGTCGACGAAGGTCAGCATCATGTTCTTGGCGGTGACTTTTTCTTCGCTCAGCGTATTCTTGAGCAGGCCTTGCTTGAAGATCACTTCCTTGAGCGTCTTGGTGGCGTCGGCCAGCGAGGTCTTGCTGATCGGTCCGTCGATGAGCTGCTGCACGGCAGTGATCTGGCTGCTCAGCCATGAACCTTTTTCCAGCAGGCCGTGGATGTTTTCGAGCAGCAGTTGGAACAAGCGCATCAGCAATTCCTGTTGCAGGGCGATGTCTTCCGTCTTGAGCTCGATCTGGAAGCTCATTTGCTTGAGACGGCCGATGACTTCGTTCATGGCCTGTTCAGAGAAAGCCGTCTTCAGGTCGGTGCCGATGGTTTTTGATTCGGCGGCCAGCTCGGGCGCTTCGATCAGCAGCGAAGCCATATTGAAGATCAACACGCGCGCCAGCACTTCGCGCAGCATTTTTTCCTTCTTGCTGTCGCGGATGAATTCGCGTTCGAGATCGACCGGCACCAGCTCGCCGTGGGGAACCAGATTGCGCGAAGGAAAATACTGTTCGACGAAATTGTCGAGCTCTTCGTTGTAATCTTTCCAGTCGCTGGTTTCGATGGCCTTGGACAGGCGCTGTCCCAGCTTGCCGATATCGCCCGGTTGCAAGGTCAGATGCACGGCGAATGCGGC
Source organism: Herbaspirillum sp. RV1423 (assembly GCF_000577615.1). GTDB lineage: Bacteria > Pseudomonadota > Gammaproteobacteria > Burkholderiales > Burkholderiaceae_D > Herbaspirillum. The sequence continues at coordinate 4,098 of NZ_CBXX010000052.1, read as the reverse complement.
GAGTACGCCTTCGGGTTTTAATTCGCTCTTGGTGCCGACGATTTCCTCATAGGCTTCGCGATAGGCTTCGGGAGTAGGGGCAACGCGTCGTGCGGCTAGTTGTTGGAAGGCTTCGCGCGCGATGTCGACGGGACTTTGTGCTGGCTTTTTGGACATGCCTGATGGATGGCTTCTTATTCAAACAAACGGATCGTGGACGGTGTTGAAACGTCCCGTATCGCCGCGCCTGATAATGCAAAAACAGCATCCTGAAGCGATTGTTTTCTTTGCACTTGTATGGCATTCGCATGCCGCTTCGGCATGACATTGCAACGAGTAGGACGAAACTTCCCTCTAACGCATTCTACCGTCTGGCGGTTTACTCAGGCTGGCTTTGGCGGGATTTTATTCGACCAAGTTGTTTTTTAGCGCATAGTGAGTCAGCTCCGCGTTATGGCGTAATTTCATCTTCGCCAGTACGCGCGAACGATACATGCTGATGGTCTTGACGGACAGCAATAGCTCCGCGGCGATATCGCTCACCGTCTTGCCGGATGCGATCATCACCATGGTCTGGTATTCGCGGTCGGAAAGGGTTTCGTGCAACGGCGTTTCGTGGTCGAAGCCAATCTGGTTCGCCAGTTCCTGCGCCAGGGAAGGGCTGATGTATTTTCGTCCGGCGGCCGCCTGGCGAATGGCGTTGATCAATTCGGCGGGCGCGGCCTGCTTGTTGAGGAAGCCCGCCGCGCCGGCCTTGAGCGCACGGATTGCGTACTGGTCTTCGCGATGGATGGACAGCATCAGCACCGGCAGCTTGGGCATTTCCTTCTTGATTTGCTTGAGCACCTCGATGCCGGTGCGGTCGGGCAGGACGATATCGAGCAACAGCACATCGCAGTTGCCGAGACGGCACAGCTTGATGGTTTCCAATCCATTCTCGGCGTTGCCGACGACGACGACGTCTTTGGTGCCGGTGCAAATCTGTTTGAGACCTTCGCGTACGATCGCATGGTCATCGGCGATCGCAACTTTAATGGCTGCACTGTTCTTTTTCGTCATAGGCTTGGATGAAACGTTTGTCTCCGGGCTGAAGGTGGTGGTTATTCTATCGGGTTCGCTCCGGAACGGACAGGGAGCCGGACTTGCAGTCTGGTGCCGCCGCCGTCGGCAGGCAACAGCGCCAGCGTCGCGCCGATCGTGGCGGCGCGCCGATGCATGCCGCGTAGGCCGGACGACTCAGGTTGCGTGGCGGCGGCATCCGGCAGGCCGCCGCCGTTGTCGCTGATTTCAAGCGTCAATAACTGCCGGTCCCGATGCAGGCGGATGTCGACGTTCGTGGCGGCTGCATGCCGGGCGGCATTGTGCAGTGCTTCGCGGGCGATGCGATACAGGCTGACGGTCTGGAAATCATCGAGCAGCGGGGCAGGCAAGTCATCGTCGGCGAGCATGCGGTGAGGAATGCCGGTTTGCTTTGAAAATGTTTTCGCCAGCCATTCCAGTCCCGCTTGCAGGCCGAGGTCGAGCACGGCGGGATGCAGGTCGTCGATGATGCCGTGCATGGCGTCGATGGCTTCATCGATCAGGCGATCGGCGTAGCGGGCCTGTTCGTGCAGGGCGCCGTTTCCTTCGCGCTCGGGCAGTTGCAGGCTTAGCTGCGCGAGCGCCATTTTGATCGCAGTCAGATGGCTGCCCAGATCGTCGTGCAGATCTTTTGCAATGCGCTGGCGTTCGGCTTCTTTGATACGTTCCCCGGCAGGATCCGGTTGCGCTTCGGTGACGACGTGGTCGTTCATGGTTGTGGTTTGGCATGGCGATGAATCAAGAGGCAATCATAAGGTAGATGCAGCGGAAAGCAGGGCAAGATGAGCGATACAAAGCGATAAAAATGCCGGAAAGACTGGGTGGACGGCGGTTTGAGAAGTTTTTGGCCGCCTCTCTTCCATTTTTTGTAATACTGGTGCTATAATTTCGTTTTTCGCGGCTGTAGCTCAGCTGGATAGAGTACTTGGCTACGAACCAAGGGGTCGTGGGTTCGATTCCTGCCAGCCGCACCAGATATAAAGGGTCCATCGTGAGATGGGCCCTTTTTTCTTTGTCGTGTCGATAATATAAAAAATAGAAAAATTGGCGACTTAGTGTCAATAAAGCAACCATTGTCATGTCACCTTGTTGATTGCGTTTGTCGATCGGATTACGCGCGCCGATTTCAGATATTTTTCCACTCTGATCCAAATGAGTTTTCATTCAAGCTTAGATACTTCATGGTAGGTTTTTAATCATGGAAATATTCTCAGGAATTGATTAAAAGTGGATGGCGGTACGTAACCAAGTTGGCTAAGATAACGTGCCGCTGGCAGCAAAAGACTTAAGCGATCGCCAAAAACAAACAAAGGCAATTGCAGCAGCGTCGTAAAAAATAATTCGGGGGAATTCCTTGCGTAATCCATTTCGCCATGGTGCATGGCTATCTGTTGCCGGCTTTTTGCCGGTCCTGCTGGCTTCATCTTTCGTCCAAGCCCAAATGGTCACACCAGGCCAGTTCCAGGTCAGTGAGAGCGGTGCGGCGACCTATACGATTCCGATTCAGGTGTCTCCCGGTGTTGGGGGGATGGAGCCCAAGCTGTCGCTGAACTACAGCAGTCAATCGGGTAATGGCTTGCTGGGAATGGGTTGGAGCCTGGGAGGTCTGGGCGGAGTGGGTCGATGTCCGAGGACGATGGCGCAGGATGGCGTCAGAGGCGGAGTGAACTACGACAGCAACGATCGGTACTGCCTGGACGGTCAACGGCTGATCGCGATCAATGGCAGTGAAGGCGGAGACGGAACGGAGTATAGGACGGAGCGGGAGAGTTTCGCCAGGGTCGTCTCGTATGGCAGTGCGGGTAATGGACCTGCATGGTTCAAGGTGTGGACCAAAGCTGGTCAGGTGATGGAATACGGCAAAACCACCGATGCGCGGATCGAGGCGCAAGGGAAGACGACGATCCGCGTGTGGGCGTTGAACAGGATAGAAGATACGAAGGGAAATTACCTGACGGCGAGTTATACGAAGGACGCCGCCAACGGGGATTACTACCCGAACCGGATTGACTATACGGGCAACAGCAAGACCAATACGGCGCCGACAAACTCCGTGCAGTTCCAGTACGAGGCCCGGCCGGATATTGTGCCGATGTATCAGGCTGGATCAGTAGTAAAAAGCACTTTAAGAATGTCCAAAGTATTGGCGTTCAATGCTCAAGAAATTGAGACTACATACAATCTTAGTTATTCCATTCCATCCATTAACAATGCTTCTCAATTGGTAGCCATTAAATTATGTCCTACCAATAATGCATGCCTATTTCCATTGGCTCTGACATATGAAAATGGCGATGCTACATATGGTTTGCCGATCAGTAATACTCCAGCCACATCACAATTTTTGTCTCCTTATTGGAAGCTAACGACAGGTGACGTGAATGGTGATGGAAAAACAGATGTAATTGCACTTTATAACAATAGCAACGGCAGCGGAGATGGCATCCGTATCGTTGTCATGTTGTCCAATGGCGATGGTACGTATGGAATGCCGATCAGCTCAGTCACCCCAACGACGGGATACCTTGCACCTTATTGGCAATTAACGACGGGCGATGTGAACGGCGACGGCAAGACGGACGTGCTTGCACTTTATAACAACAGTAACGGCAGCGGAGATGGTGCGCGTATCGTTGCAATGCTATCCAATGGCGATGGAACATTTGGCGCACCGATCACCACAATTTCTGCCCTGACGGGATACCTTGCACCCTATTGGCAATTAACGACGGGCGATGTGAACGGCGACGGCAAGACGGACGTGCTTGCGCTTTATAACAACAGTAACGGCAGCGGAGATGGTGCGCGTATCGTTGCAATGCTATCCAATGGCGATGGAACATTTGGCGCACCGATCACCACGATTTCTGCCCTGACAGGATATCTCGCACCATATTGGAAGCTAACGACGGGCGATGTGAACGGCGACGGCAAGACGGACGTGCTTGCGCTTTATAACAACAGTAACGGCAGCGGAGATGGTGCGCGTATCGTTGCAATGCTATCCAATGGCGATGGAACATTTGGCGCACCGATCAC
>NZ_CBXX010000051.1 GCF_000577615.1 Herbaspirillum sp. RV1423 | reverse complement strand
GTTGTCGCCGATAGCGTGTTCGAGGCAATGTTCGATGTGATCGTGAACGAGCGCTTTCTTGGCATTGCCAACGGCGCTTTCGACCGCCTGCAGTTGCTGGGCGATTTCCAGGCAACTACGCTCTGTCTCAAGCATGGGGTTTGAGGTGCAGTGGAACGGAAAACCCGGTTAAGGAGATCAGGGGCGGTTATGGAAAACGGAGAAAATCGGGCGGTAAGCCTGGTTCAGGCTTCTTGAACCAACAGGCACGCGCGACGCGGGTGCCTGTCCTGTTGAGCCTATGTGCTATTTCTGGCCATATCCTGACTGACGTATCTACTCATCGCTCGCTGGGTTGCGCAACGGACGCAGCTCGCCCTTGGCCACTGCATCCGGTACCGAGAACGAGTACCGTCCCAACATGTTGATATGCTCGTGCAGCAACGGCGACAGCCTGGCTACGTCCTCATCCCTGACCGCGAAGCCGTCCACGCGCAACTGGTTCAGCGCCGCTTCCATGTAACTCGTGTTCCACAGCACGATCATGTTGAGCACAAGGCCGAGCGCACCGAGCTGATCTTCCTGTCCTTCGCGATAGTGCTGCCGCAGCTCGCCGCGCTTGCCATGGAAAACTGCGCGAGCGACGCTGTGCCGCCCCTCGCCACGGTTGAGCTGGGTCAGCGTGCCCCGGCGCTTGGCTTCGTCATCGATGTAGGTCAGCGTGTGCAGCGTCTTGTCGATCCGGCCGAACTCAGCGATGGCCTGGGCCAGCCTGGTCGGGCGTTCGCCGACCTGGAGCGTGCGCATGATGCCAGCGGCCGGTACCCGGCCGAGCTTGAGCGAGCCGGCCAAGCGCAGCATGTCATCCCAATGCGGTTCGATCTTTTGCAGGCTGATATTGTGTCCGGATACAGAATTGAGCAGGCAGTAGTCGGCCTTCGGGTCGATTCGCCAGAAGCGGGTACCGCCGACATCAGCCAGGCGCGGGCTGAATCGGTACCCAAGCAAGCGGAACAGGCCGAAAACCACATCGCTGTAGGCCCCCGTGTCCGTCATGATCTGGGTCGGCTGAAGGTCAGTCTGCTGTTCCAGGACCACGGCCAGCAGTACCAGGCTGTCGCGCAGCGTGCCCGGCACCGTGATGTCGTTCAGTCCTGAAAACTGGTTCGATATCAGGTTGTACCAGGTAACGCCGCGCCCGACGCCGAAGTATTTCGGGTTCGGCCCGGAATGCACTGATCGCACCGGCACCACGAACCGCATGCCGTCGGCCGAGGCGACCTCGCCGCCACCCCACAAGCTGGCAAGCGCGGAACGGCTCTGTGCGGCGACCAGCAGTGTATTCGCTGCGGTGATAGTGTCGTCGCGCAGGTAGTTCTGGTCCACCCAGGATAGCCTGTCGCGCTTAAGCGCCGGCACGTCGCCGCGAATCAGTGGCTCTGGACCAGTGTTGCAGGCTTCGGCCATCAGCACCGCGCAAATGCTCACATGTAGATCGGAAGCTCGCGCGGTACGCTCCGATATATGGGTGAAGGCGTCCGTGAAGCGGGTGCGTGCGGCAATCTCCAGGATCAGTTCCGGCAGGTCGACGCGTGGCAGCATGCCCATGACCTTGGCGCGTAGCGCGATCAGCGACGCCGGCTCATCCATTTTGTCCAACGGGCTGAGCACCAGTTCTTGTTTGTCGCCCACCTTATCGAAGCGCACGGCCGGATTCTCGGGCAACCTGGCGGCGACCGCCTGGTAGGTTCGGTCCAGTTCATCGGCCAGCGCGGTCAAGGTCGGCCCCGGCACCGCCGACAGGCCGAGCGTGCGGCAAATGATCGGGCGCGTCGATTCCCATTCAGCGCTATCGAGCAGGCCGGCGCGCGGGTCGGCGTACCGCCAGCTCGGGGCCACGAACACATCGCGTCGGCGCAGCGCGATACGCAATTCTGACAAAACGCAGAAAGTATAAGCGTGGAAGTCGATGGCATCATCCTCGCGCAGCACATGGCGTTGCCACGGCTTGGTGATGATGTCGCGCGGCGCATCGTTGCCCGGACGCTTCACCGTCATGTTGGCGCGAAGCCAGGCGAATGCAGCGATGAACGGCTCTCCTGCGGCATTCGCGCCAAACTGAACGTGTTCGGCCAGCGCAGGCAGGAAGCGGCGCACGGTCTTGTACTTGGCATCCAGCTCCTGGTAGTACACGTTGTCGGTCGGCCGAATCAGCTTGTTGACGCCGGCCATGGCCAGCGCGAGCGCGTCCGGCGAAATCCGCGCGAACAACTGTTTGCGCAGCTCGGCATCCGGCACAGTTTCGTCCAGCAGCAACTGGCAGGCGCTGGCGAGGGTGGCCGCCGCTTCGTCAAGGTCTTTGAGCGATCGGAGGCGCGATTTTCTGTCGGCTTTCACAGCGTCACCGAAAAGCTCCCGCAAGATGACCTCAAGGACCTCCAGGGCGTCGTCCTGTGCCGATGCTTCGAGGCAGTGCACGAACGCGACCAGCGTTGCCAAGCGGCGCAGCGCCGGCAGGCGCAGAATCGCGCTGGCCTTGGCGGCTCCGGCGAAGCGGGCCAAGGCCGCGACCCGCGTGGCCGGGATGCGCGTGGCGGCCGGCAACCGGATGCCAAGCTCACGGACGGCTTGCAGCCGCATCAGCGCCAGGCTCATCGACCGGCTGCTGGCCACTACCGGGCCGGTACGCAGGCGATCCAGCGGCGAATTTCGCGTACCGCCAGAAGAGACCAGGAGGCCTTCCAGACGGGTTTGCTGGTCCAGGCTGATCCCATTGGCAAGCGAGCGCCAAAGGCGCTCCTCGACGCGGATGCGCAAGCGCGCAACGTACCGTTCGAGCGTCGTGCAACCGGGCAGCAGCACCTTGTGCGTCACCAGCCATGTCGTGGCCCGCTCAAACAGCACGCTTGGCCGGTCGGTGCCGGTCCAGCAAAGGGCGTACAGCCACCGGGTCAGGCGGAAGGCGATCAGGGGTTCCGTGAAATCGACATATCCATAAGACGCGCGAATCTCGGTTGCATGCTGCCAGCGCTGCTCGCCAACACTGTAGGCACTCGCCTTGTCCAACGCCTCGATGCGCAGTTGCTTGGCCAGCGTCCGCAGCACGGGCTGGGGCACGGCCAGCGGGTCTTCCAGGAACGTGCCCAAGTAGCGCACCGTCCCGAGTTGGACGGCAAAGCCGAGCCGATTGTGCGCGCCGCGCTTCTGCGCGATTAGCGCATGGTCGGTGTCGTCCAAGTGAAAATACCGGGCAAGGTCGTGAGGGGACGGTGGGCCGGCGTAGCGGCCGTAGTTTTCGCGCTGGTCATTCGAGAGAAAGCTGACTGGCATGAGTTCTCCTACTGAGTTCGGGCGGTCATTTCGCGGGGCTCTACAAGGACTAATCGACCTTGTAGAGCCGATGTTTTGACGCTATCCGAGCAGCAGTGTCGGCACGGTGGCGGCGTGTAGGATATCGCTGGTCTTGCTGCCAAAAAGCAGACTGCGCAGCGGAGAATGGCTATATGCGCCCATGATAAGCAGGTCGATGGACTGGTCAATCACAGTCTTGGCAATGATGGCATCCACATCGCCGAAAGCGAGCGAAGCGACCACTTCAAAGCCTGCTGACTCCAACGTCATTTTGGCCCATTCAAGCTGCTTTGCTGCGTCCCGACTTTCCTTACCAGACATCAGCAAATATATTGGGATGCCACGGAAAAGTGGGCTGGTCGCCACCATCTCCACGCCGCGGCGGGTGACGATGCCACCGTCGAAAGCGATCATCACGCGCTGCGGTTCCTTGAAATTCGCCGTCACAGTGAGGACGGGCTGGTGCAGTGCACGCACCACCCGTTCAACATTGCGTCCCAGCTTGCGTTCGGTCGAGTCGGCAGTCTCGCCACGACGCCCCAAGACGACGAGGCGGACACCGCTTCCCTGTTCCGCGATGGTTTCTTCCAGTTCGCCATGGCGCTGACGCACATCCACGGACCAGGCACCGGCGGCACGGGCACGCTCGCGCAATCGGTTCAAGAAGACCCTGCCTTGTTCCCGCGCGGCTGTGGTGCGTGCTTCGTCCTCGGCGGAAAGCTGTTTCAGCAGCGTCTCATGCGCGTCAATCCCGATAGCACCGCTATGATCCTTTCCCGATCCGATCTCTGGATGGTGGTCGATAACATGCAGGAATTCCAGCGGTGCGCTCATTCGGAGGGAGGCCCAAGCTGCGTAGTCGGCGACATATTCGGCGAAGTGCGATTGGTCCACACATGCCAGCACTTTGTTCTCGTTGTTCATAGTCATGTCTCCGTTTAATGACCCATCAGCATGTCTTCGGCGCCGTCTTTGTCATGCACGGCAAACTTGTCCACCAGCGTGGTGCTGGCCTCATTGAGCCCGATGACCTCGACCTCCGTCCCATCGCGGCGGAATTTGACGACTACCTTGTCTAAGGCGCTAACCGCCGTAATGTCCCAGAAGTGGGCGCGGCTGACATCGATACGAACTCGGTCGATGACTTCCTTGTAGTCGAAGGCATTAACGAACCGATCCGCCGAAGCAAAAAAGACCTGGCCGGCTACTTGATAGGTACGCACACGGCCCTCGTCTTCGGACATTGAACTCACGCGCAGGATCTGTCCCACTTTATTGGCGAAGAAAAAGCCAGACAGGAGCACCCCTACCAGCACGCCCTTGGCCAAGTCGTGCGTCATGACGACGACGACAACCGTGGCCACCATGACTAGGCTGGAACTTTTTGGATGATCGCGCAAGTTGCGGATCGAGGCCCAGTTAAAGGTTCCGATGGATACCATGATCATTACAGCGACCAGGGCCGCCATCGGAATCCGCGCAACCCAATCGCCGATGAACACCACCATCAGCAATAGGAATACGCCGGCTGCAAGGGTAGAAAGCCTTCCGCGTCCTCCGGACTTTACATTGATTACTGACTGACCAATCATGGCGCAACCGGCCATGCCCCCGAGGAAGCCCGTGGCGATATTGGCGATGCCTTGGCCCACGCACTCACGGTTCTTATTGCTATTGGAGTCGGTCAGGTCATCCACAATCGAAGCGGTCATCATGGACTCAAGCAGTCCGACGACGGCAAGCGTAGCCGATACCGGGAAGATGATTGAAAGCGTCTCCAGGTTCAACGGCAGATCAGGTAACAGGAACACCGGCAAGCTGTCAGGTAGCTTGCCCATGTCGCCCACAGTGCGGATATCGATACCGGCGAGGATCGCCACGGCGGTCAATACCACGATAGCGACCAGCGGGGAGGGAACAGCCTTGGTGATGTATGGAAACAGGTAAATGATAGCCAGACCTGCCGCCGTCATCGCGTATACGTGCCAGCTCACGTTGGTCAGCTCGGGCAGCTGCGCCATGAAGATCAGAATCGCCAGCGCGTTGACAAAACCTGTGATGACGGACCGCGAGACGAAGCGCATCAGCGCGCCGAGTCTAAGCCAGCCAGCAAGGATTTGCAGAATTCCCGTCAGGATCGTGGCGGCCAGCAGATATTGCAAGCCATGGTCCTTGACCAGCGTGACCATGACCAGAGCCATTGCACCGGTGGCGGCGGAAATCATACCTGGGCGGCCGCCTGCAAACGCGATAATTGCAGCGATACTGAACGAAGCATACAAGCCCACTTTGGGATCGACCCCGGCGATAATCGAAAAGGCAATTGCTTCAGGGATAAGCGCTAGCGCGACAACCATGCCCGCTAAAAGATCGTTTCGGACATTGGAAAGCCAGTCCTGGCGTAAGGATTTCATCATTCTTGATTCCATTGATTGTGCCTGCCACAGGGGCAAGGGGCGAACGTGAACACGTCTTTCCGGCCAGCGGAAATGAGAGGGAACCAGGAAATCCAGGAACGGAAAGACGCAATGAATCGGACGTGCAGCCTCGTGCGACAGGTGGAGGTAATACTGAGATCGCAGCGAGGAAGGAGGCTTACACGGGTGGAAATTCCGATTGATTAAAGGCTTAGCCTTTGGGAAACTCATTTTAGCTTACCGGCAGACGCCATGTCAATTTGGGCTATACCCTAACCTGTGTCATTTTCAGAAGACGACTGCACCAATCAACGAGGCATGAAGCCTGTTGTGCATACGACTCCTGATTGCTCAATATCAGAACTCATCTGCACGAAACTCGTCTATGCTCAATACTCGTGTGCACCAAAGCGAGGTGAGCATGGCGACCGATACCGTACCGATTGCCGAACACGGCGTAGCCACCCTTCCAGATCAGGCATGGGAGCGTGCGCGTCGTCGCGCAGAGATCATTGGGCCGTTGGCGCAGTCGGAGACGGTCGGGCATGAAGCGGCCGGTGCGGCAGCCCAGGCACTGGGTCTGTCCCAGCGGCAGGTCTACGTCCTGATCCGCCGTGCCCGGCAAGGTTCTGGGCTGGTCACTGACTTGGCTCTTGGACAGTCAAGCGGTGGCAAAGGTAAAGGTCGCTTGCCGGAGTCGGTCGAGCGCATCATCCGTGAGCTGCTGCAAAAGCGCTTCCTGACCAAGCAAAAGCGCAGCCTGGCGGCGTTCCACCGCGAAGTTGCGCGGGCGTGCAAGCTGCAAAAGCTGCGGGTGCCGGCGCGCAACACGGTGGCGTTGCGGATCGCGAGCCTTGACCCACTCAAGACCACTCGCCTTCGGGAAGGCCAGGATGCGTCCCGCACCCTGCAAGGTGCCGGCGGCGTTCCGCCGCCAGTCTCTGCGCCGCTGGAGCAGGTACAGATCGACCACACAGTCATCGACCTGATCGTGGTAGACGAGCGCGACCGGCAACCGATTGGCCGTCCGTACCTGACCCTCGCCATCGACGTATTCACCCGCTGCGTGGTTGGCATGGTTGTCACGTTGGAAGCACCATCCGCCGTCTCGGTCGGCCTGTGTCTTGTGCATGCCGGCTGCGACAAGCGCCCTTGGTTGGAAGCGTTGGACGTAGAGATGGGCTGGTCGATGAGCGGCAAGCCCAGGCTGCTTTACCTGGACAACGCGGCCGAGTTCAAGAGCGAGGCGCTGCGCCGTGGCTGCGAGCAGCATGGCATTCGGTTGGACTATCGCCCGCTCGGGCAGCCGCACTACGGCGGCATCGTGGAACGGATCATCGGCACGGCGATGCAGATGATCCACGACGAATTGCCAGGGACGACCTTCTCCAACCCAGACCAGCGTGGGGAATACGCCTCCGAAAAAATGGCCGCCCTGACACTGCGCGAGCTGGAGCGTTGGCTCACATTGGCGGTCGGCACCTATCACGGCTCCGTGCACAACGGCCTGCTCCAACCGCCGGCCGCGCGCTGGGCCGAAGCTATCGCACGGACCGGCGTGCCAACCGTCATCACTCGCGCCACGGCTTTTCTGGTCGATTTTCTGCCCATCATCCGCCGCACGCTGACCCGCACCGGCTTCGTCATCGACCACATCCACTACTACGCCGATGCGCTCAAGCCGTGGATTGCTCGGCGTGACCGCTTGCCCGCGTTCCTGATCCGGCGCGACCCGCGCGACATCAGCCGCATTTGGGCGCTGGAACCAGAGGGTCTGCACTACCTGGAAATTCCCTACCGTACCTTGTCGCACCCGGCTGTCACCCTCTGGGAACAACGACAGGCGCTAGCGAAATTGCGGCAGCAAGGGCGTGAACAGGTGGATGAGTCGGCGCTGTTCCGCATGATCGGTCAGATGCGCGAAATCGTGACCACCGCGCAGAAGGCTACGCGCAAGGCGCGGCGCGACGCGGATCGACGCCAGCACCTCAAGGCAACGGCACCGCCTGTCAAAACCACACCACCGCCGGACGCGGACATGGCTGACCCGCAGGCAGACAACCAGCCACCTGCCAAACCGTTCGACCAGATTGAGGAGTGGTAGCCGTGGAAGAATATCCCATCATCGACCTGTCCCACCTACTGCCGGCGGCCCAAGGCTTGGCTCGTCTCCCGGCCGACGAGCGCATCCATCGCCTTCGCGCCGACCGCTGGATCGGCTATCCGCGAGCAGTCGAGGCGCTGAACCGGTTGGAAGCCCTGTATGCGTGGCCAAACAAGCAACGCATGCCCAACCTGCTGCTGGTCGGCCCGACCAACAATGGCAAGTCGATGATCGTCGAGAAGTTCCGCCGCACTCACCCGGCCAGCTCCGACTCCGACCAGGAGCACATCCCGGTGTTGGTCGTGCAGATGCCGTCCGAGCCGTCGGTGATCCGCTTCTACGTCGCGCTGCTCGCGGCGATGGGTGCGCCATTGCGACCGCGTCCACGGCTGCCGGAAATGGAGCAACTGGCGCTTGCACTGCTGCGCAAGGTCGGCGTGCGCATACTGGTGATCGACGAGTTGCACAACGTCCTGGCCGGTAACAGCGTCAACCGCCGGGAATTCCTCAATCTCCTGCGCTTCCTCGGCAATGAACTGCGCATCCCGCTGGTCGGGGTCGGCACGCGCGACGCCTACCTGGCCATCCGCTCGGATGACCAGTTGGAAAACCGCTTCGAGCCGATGATGCTGCCGGTTTGGGAGGCCAACGACGATTGCTGCTCACTGCTGGCCAGCTTCGCCGCTTCGCTTCCACTGCGGCGCCATTCGTCGATTGCCACGCTGGACATGGCCCGCTACCTGCTCACACGCAGCGAGGGCACCATAGGAGAACTGGCGCACTTGCTGATGGCGGCGGCCATCGTCGCCGTGGAGAGCGGCGAGGAAGCGATCAACCATCGCACGCTCAGCATGGCCGATTACACCGGACCCAGCGAGCGGCGGCGGCAATTCGAGCGGGAACTGATGTGAAGCCAGCGCCACGCTGGCCACTGCATCCGGCTCCCAGGGAAGGCGAAGCCTTGTCGTCATGGCTCAACCGCGTGGCCCTTTGCTATCACATGGAGGTGTCCGACCTGCTGGAGCACGATCTTGGCCACGGCCAGGTTGATGACCTGGACTCGCCACCACTGGCGCTGCTGGCGATGCTCTCCCAGCGGAGCGGCATCGAGCTGGACCGGCTGCGTTGCATGAGTCTCGCCGGCTGGGTGCCTTGGCTACTGGACAGCCTTGATGATCAGATTCCAGATGCCTTGGAAACCTATGCGTTTCAGTTCTCGGTGTTGCTGCCGAGACTTCGCCGTAAGACGCGATCCATCACGAGCTGGCGCGCCTGGCTGCCCAGCCAGCCGTTACATCGCGGCTGTCCGCTCTGCCTGAACGATCCGGCAAACCAAGCCGTACTGCTCGCGTGGAAGTTGCCCCTGATGCTGAGCTGCCCGCTGCATGGGTGCTGGCTGGAATCCTATTGGGGCGTGCCTGGGCGGTTTCTCGGCTGGGAGAACGCCGACACCCCGCCGCGCACCGCCAGCGACGCGATTGCGTCGATGGACCAGCGTACCTGGCAGGCACTGACAACCGGCCACGTGGAGCTGCCGCGCCGACGCATCCACGCCGGATTGTGGTTTCGGCTGCTACGCACGCTGCTCGATGAGCTGAATACCCCGCTTTCGGCGTGCGGCACCTACGCGGGGTATCTCCGCCAAGTCTGGGAAGGCTGCGGGCATCCGCTGCGTGCTGGGCAAAGTCTGTGGCGAACGTATGAAACCCTGAACCCGGCAGTATGGTTGCAGATGCTGGAGGCGGCGGCAACGGCAATCAGCTTGATTGAGGTGAGGGATATAAGCCCACCAGGCGAGCAGGCAAAGCTATTCTGGTCCGAGCCCCCAACCGGGTTCACCAGTGCCCTGCCGGCGAAAGCGCCGAAGCCCGAACCCGTCAATCACTGGCAGCGTGCAGTCCAGGCCATCGACGAGGCCATCATTGAAGCGCGGCACAACCCCGAGACGGCACGCTCGCTGTTCGCGTTGGCTTCCTATGGTCGGCGCGACCCCGCTTCTCTGGAACAGTTGCGCGCAACCTTCACGAAGGAAGGCATCCCTCCGAAATTTCTGTCACATTACGAGCCTGACGGACCCTTTACATGTCTTAGACAGAATGACGGGTTAAGTGACATATTTTGACGGCCCAAACTTTCCGGCGCACACTGTCACATAATCGAACGTATATGTGACAGGTGAAACATGCAAATCGGCTACATGCGAGTGTCGAAGGCGGATGGCTCCCAGACAACCGACTTACAGCGTGACGCGCTGATTGCTGCTGGCATCGATCCGGCCCATTTCTACGAGGACCAGGCGTCCGGCAAACGCGAGGATCGCCCCGGCTTGGCGAACTGCCTGAAGGCGCTACGGTCAGGTGACACCTTGGTCGTGTGGAAGTTGGACCGCCTCGGGCGCGACCTACGTCACCTGATCAACACGGTGCATGACCTGACTGGGCGAGGTATCGGTCTGAAGGTGCTGACCGGCCACGGCGCGGCCATCGACACTACGACGGCAGCCGGCAAGCTGGTTTTTGGCATCTTCGCTGCGCTGGCTGAGTTCGAGCGCGAGTTGATCGCCGAGCGCACCATAGCGGGTTTGGCCTCGGCGCGGGCGCGAGGCCGGAAGGGTGGCCGGCCATTCAAGATGACCGCAGCAAAGTTGCGGCTGGCGATGGCGGCGATGGGGCAACCCGAAACCAAGGTCGGTGATCTGTGTGGAGAGCTTGGTATCACACGGCAGACTTTGTACAGGCACATCTCACCCAAGGGCGAACTACGCTCCGATGGGGAAAAGCTTCTCGCCAAGCAATAAGCATCTTGATAATGCGCTACCGCGCACCGCTTGACTTACATTCCAATACTCATTAGAGTGTTTGTATGAATAAGCGATCGTTGAAAGACCTGCTCTACGAGCAAGTCGCCCGAATCGGCAAGTCCCTTGCCAGTCCGAAACGACTGGAGCTGGTCGAGTTGTTGGCACAAGGCGAGAAGAGCGTCGAGACCCTAGCCGCTCAGGCCGGCATTGACATGCGTCTTACCAGTGCTCATCTCAAGACGCTGCGGGAGGCGCGACTGGTAGAGACCCGGCGTGACGGCAAATACATCTACTACCGGCTGAGCGGTCAGGACGTATCGCAGTTGTGGGTCACGCTGCGGGAAACCGCCGAGGAGCACCTGGTCGAGTTGCGCGTGGCCTTGGAGCAGATGACAGCCCAGCCGGACACGCTGGTTTCGGAAAGCCGGGAGAGCCTGCTTGAGAAGGCGAGGTACGGGGAAATCGTCGTGATCGACGTGCGCCCGGCCAGCGAGTTCAATGCCGGCCATCTGCCCTTCGCCCGCTCGTTGCCGCTGGATGAACTGGAAAAGCGCCTGGCCGATCTGCCGGCAGATCGCGCGATCGTCGCCTATTGCCGTGGGCCGTTCTGTCTCATGTCCGACGAGGCAGTGCAACTGCTTCGCGCTCGTGGCTTCGCCGCCACAAAGATCAGTGACGGCGTGAGTGAATGGGCCGCCGGTGGCTTGCCCATTGAAACCTCGACTGAGTGAGCTACGGAGCGAACCAAACATCGACCTACACGACCCCAGAGATCGCCATGCAAACCTTGTTCATCCTCAATGATGCCCCTTACGGGAGCGAACGCAGCTACAACGCGCTGCGACTCGCCAAAGCCCTGGCCAAGCGTGAAGGCCAGACAGTTCGCCTCTTCCTGATGGGGGACGCCGTAGCCTGCGCCAAGACCGGTCAGAAGGTTCCCGAGGGCTACTACAACGCGGGCGACATGCTGCGCATGGTTGGCGGTGAAGTGGGGCTGTGTGGAACATGCCTCGATGCCCGTGGAATCAAAGCGGATGAACTCATAGAGGGAACTCGCCGCAGTACTTTGAGCGAGTTGGCGGCCTGGACGGCCGAGGCCGACAAGGTTCTTGTGTTCTGACGGGGAGAGTGACGATGTTTTTCAAGCAACTTGCGACCAAGGGATCATCCCTGTCGTACTTTTTCGGGTGCGGTGGATTGGGTAAGGCGGTCGCCGTGGATGTAGTGGCGGGTGACGAGGAGTGGTTCATCGAGGCCGCCCGCGAGGCAAAGGTTGAAATCACACATGTCATCGACACCCATGTGCACGCCGATCACTACTCCGGTGGCCACGAGTTGGCGCAGCGGGTCCATGCCCCGTATTGCCTGCACGAATCCAACGTCGGCCGGGTAAAGCACGGCTTTCTGCCTTTGCAGGATGGCCAGGTGCTCGACATCGGCAACGTCAAGATCAAGGTGTTGCATACACCAGGGCATACACCGGACAGCCTGTGCCTGTTGGTGACGGACAAGCGGCGCGGCGAAGCGCCATGGTTCGTCCTGACTGGCGACACGCTGTTTGTCGGTGCCGTTGGGCGCCCCGATCTGGCCGGCCAAGAGCGAGAGATGGCCGGTACGATCTATGACAGCCTGCACATCAAGCTGCTGCCGTTGCCCGACGAAATTGAAATCTATCCAGGGCATCAGGCCGGCAGTGCCTGCGGAGTTGGGCTGTCGGGCAAGCCTACTTCGACCCTCGGTTTCGAGAAACGCTGGAACCCGGCGCTCACGATGACACGGGCGGCCTTCATCGAGCATCTGACGCAGGAGATTCCGCCACGTCCGGCCGAGATGGACGCCATGGTGCGATTCAACCTCGGTCTGGAGAGCTGAGTCATGCACACGCCTGCCATTCGCCTCGGATTGCGCGAGAACCTGGGCCAGTTCTCGCTGCTCGTACTGGTGAATGCCTTTGTTGGGGCGATGGTAGGACTTGAGCGCAGCATCCTGCCGGCCATCGCCGAGCATGAGTTTCACGTCGCAGCGCGGGCGGCAATCCTCTCCTTCATCGTCGTCTTCGGCATTACCAAGGCGCTGACCAATTATTTCGCCGGGCGGCTGTCCGACCGCTACGGCCGCAAGCATGTCCTGGTCGCCGGATGGCTCGTTGCCGTGCCGGTGCCATTCGTGCTGATGTGGGCACCCGATTGGAACTGGATCGTCGCCGGCAACATCTTGCTAGGCGTTAGCCAGGGCCTCACATGGTCCACCACGGTCATCATGAAGATCGATCTGGTTGGTCCCAAGCAGCGCGGCCTGGCGATGGGACTCAACGAGTTTTCCGGTTACTTTGCCGTGGCCGGCAGCGCCCTCGCCACCGGCTGGCTGGCTGCTCGCTATGGGCTTCGGCCGGAGCCGTTCTACCTGGGTGTCGTCTACGTCGCCTTCGGCTTGATGCTCTCGGTCATTGCGGTTCGTGAAACCCGGCACTATGTGGCTCACGAGGTTCGGACGCACCATGCGGTAGATGCGGGTGCGCTGCCCAGCCAAGGCGAAATCTTCCGCCGTGCCTCACTGACTGATCGCAATCTGTCCAGCGTCAGCCAGGCGGGGCTGGTCAATAACCTCAACGATGGCATGGCCTGGGGGCTATTCCCGTTGGTCTTCGCTGCCGCCGGCATGTCCCTGGCACAGATCGGCACGCTGGCTGCCATCTACCCGGCTGTTTGGGGGATGACGCAGATTTTCACGGGGGCGCTGTCCGACCGCATTGGACGCAAGCAGTTGATCGCCTGGGGGATGTGGACGCAGGCAGTGGGCATCGCGGTCACGGCATTGAGCAGCGGTTTTATGGGCTTTGGCTTGGGTGGCGTTTTCCTGGGGGTCGGCACCGCGATGGTCTATCCGACGTTGCTGGCAGCCATCGGTGACGTGGCACATCCTGCTTGGCGGGCCTCGGCCGTGGGCGTATACCGGCTCTGGCGAGACCTTGGATACGCGATCGGCGCACTCTTGGCCGGTGTCACCGCCGACCTATTCGGGTTGGCGGCAGCCGTATGGCTGATCGCGGGCCTTACCTTCCTATCCGGCGTGATCGTCGCCGTGCGGATGAGCGAAACCTTGGTCAGAGGAGCCGCATGAACATAACAGGGACGAGCAGCGATGAAAGGGCGTGAAAGCGGCATGCCCGATGAGGCATATTGGTCGTCGTTTTTTGATCCGGAAGCGGCGCTCGACCAATTGCTGCCGAGCGATGGCAAGGCCGGCGGCGTCATTGAGTTTGGCTGCGGTTACGGCACCTTCACGCTACCTGTCGCTCGCAGGGTGTCGGGCATCGTCACCGCGCTCGACATCGAGCCGGAGATGGTGGCGGCTGTCGCAAGGAAGGCGGAAACGGCCGGCCTGGATAACATCCATATTGCCCTCCGTGATTTTGTGGCCAAGGGTACTGGCGTGGAAAGTGGTTCCCAACGCCACGCCATGATCTTCAATCTGTTGCACCTTGAACAGCCCGTTGCCTTGTTGCGCGAGGCTTTGCGCGTGTTGGAAGATGGCGGCAGCCTGTCGGTGATCCATTGGCGAAGCGACATCCCGACGCCTCGCGGCCCTTCACTATCGATACGCCCCTCACCGGAACAGTGCCACGCCTGGATGGTGGAAGCCGGTTTTGTCTACGTCGATTCCGTTGATCTAAGGGGCTGCTGCCGCTATCACTTCGGATTGGTTGGCCAAGCGTTTAAGCGTTAAGTTTATTACTATCGAATTTCGATAGCGAAATACGATAAAATGGAGAGTCCTGCCCTTATTTGGAGTCTCCATGAAGCCCGTTCTTGCGGTAGCAGCTTGTGTCTTGGCGCTTCTGGTCTGTAGCGTTTCAATGGCCGCAGAGCCGGAAACATCAACCTCGCCAGTACAAGGCTATACACCGGGACTCGGCGAGTTCATGAGTGCCATTCAGTTGCGGCATGCCAAGCTGTGGTTCGCCGGGAAGGGCAAGAACTGGCAGCTTGCCGCCTACGAGCTGGACGAACTGAAAGAAGCCTTCGAGGATGCGGCCAAGTACCAGCCGGAATTCAAGGGCAAGCCCATCGCCAAGATCATCGAACCGATGACGGCCGAGCCAGTCGCGCAGCTCGAAAAGGCCATTGCGACCAAGGATTCCGTTCGCTTCGTGCGGGCCTATGACAGCCTTTCGCACGCATGCACGGCGTGCCATCAGGCCACCGATCACGGCTTCATTTCGATCCAACGCCCGACCTTCCCCCCGCTGACCAACCAGCGATTCAGCCTCGGTCGTCATCCATGACAGCATTTCGCAAATCAACCCAATCAGTTGCCGACGGTTGCGATCAGAAGGAAAGCGTGTGGGGCGTCTTTCTGGTGTTTCTGCGACTCGGCCTGACCTCGTTCGGAGGGCCAATTGCGCACCTCGGTTACTTCCGCGATGAATTCGTCAATCGACGCCGCTGGCTGAGCGAACGTAGCTATGCCGACTTGGTCGCCCTTTGCCAATTTCTGCCGGGGCCAGCCAGCAGTCAGGTCGGCATGGCCTTGGGCCTCTCCCGTCACGGCTACATCGGCGCGCTCGCCGCATGGGCCGGATTCAGTCTGCCTTCGGCTATCGCCCTGATCCTCTTCGCGCTCGGCCTTTCAAGCCACGCTACCGCAATCCCTCCGGGCGCGCTGCACGGCCTCAAGGTTGTAGCTGTCGCCGTGGTTGCACAGGCAGTTTGGGGGATGGCAAGAAACCTATGCACGGCCCCCCCTCGGGTCACGATCATGGCGGTTGCGGCCTGCATCGCCTTACTGGTTCCGTCTGCTCTTGGGCAGGTTGGCATCATCGCTGCGGCTGCCATCTCGGGGCTTCTCCTGTTCAATCCTGCTCCGTCCAAAGACCATGATCCACTGCCCGTCACTGTCAGCCACCGTGCCGGTGCGCTGTGGCTGACAGTGTTCTTCGGCCTACTGGTCGGTTTGCCCATGCTGGCCACGCTGCTGCCTTACCAAGCCATCGCAGACGTAAGCGCGTTCTTCAGGTCGGGTGCTCTAGTCTTCGGCGGCGGCCATGTCGTGCTGCCCTTGTTGCAAGCTGCTGTCGTGCCTCCCGGCTGGGTCAGTAATGATGCCTTCCTTGCCGGCTACGGTGCGGCGCAGGCCGTTCCCGGCCCGCTGTTCACGTTCGCCGCCTTCTTGGGGGCATCCATGAATGTCACCCCCTCCGGGTGGATCGGCGGCATGGTCTGCTTGCTGGCGATCTTCGCGCCGTCCTTCTTGCTGGTAACAGGTGCCTTGCCATTCTGGGAGCGGCTGCGCCGCAACGTGCGCACGCAAGCTGCACTGATGGGGGTCAATGCAGCAGTAGTCGGCCTTTTGTTGGCCGCGCTCTATCACCCGGTATGGACGAGCGCCATCCACGCGCCGCGAGACTTCGGCATTGCAGTCGTCGCCTTCGTCGCCCTGATGTTCTGGAAATTGCCGCCTTGGCTGGTGGTGGTGGGGTGCGGCTTGGCAGGCTGGCTGATGAGCTTCAATTAGAAATCTACGGATACGCGAAACGATGAACGAAATCGAAACACTTAGCCGAACCTGGTTCCTTCAAATCAACGGTAGCAATGACACACCGACATGGCTGGTACACATCGCTGTTGGCATTGCTGACGATCTGATCTACCTGATTCCGCTACTGCTGCTTGGCTTCTGGTTATGGGGAAGTCCCACCCGCCGCAGCATGGCGCTAAAGGCTTCTTTAGTCACACTGGTCAGCTTAGCCGCCAACCAAGCCATCTGTGCACTCTGGCCCCATCCGAGGCCGTTCATGATCGGGCTGGGGCACGCCTGGATGGTACACGTAGCCGACTCATCGTTCCCGAGCGATCACATGACCGTCTTTTGCGGCATTGGCCTGACGCTGTTCTTCGAGGGCGCTGTTGCTTGGGGGATTGTCACTCTGCTGGTCGGGCTGGGTGTCGCGTGGGCGCGCGTGTTCCTTGGCGTGCATTTCCCGCTCGACATGGTGGGCGCGCTCGTCGTTTCACTCGGCGTATATGCGGCGTTGACACCGTTCTGGAGCAGAGTTGGCCTACGCATCACTGGTTTGGTCGAGCAGCTTTACCGCACCATACTGGCACAAGCAATACGGGCAGGCTGGGTGCGAGGCTGAGACCTACAGCCAGGAAACGAAACGATGACGGACAAAGACCTCTATGGCGGATTGATCCGCCTGCACATCTTGCACCACGCGGCCGAGGAGCCAATCTTCGGTCTTGGCATCATCGAAGAGCTGCGTCATCACGGCTATGAGCTGAGCGCCGGGACGCTGTACCCAATGCTGCACGGCATGGAAAAAAAGGGCTATCTCACCTCGCACCACGAGCGCACAGGTCGGCGAGACCGACGGGTATATGAAATCACAGCCCAAGGGCGGGTCGCCTTGGCCGACGCAAAGACTAAGGTGCGAGAGCTTTTTGGAGAACTAATCGAGGGCAAATGACGGCATCACGATGTAGTGCAGATGAGTCCTGACATTTCGTGCATTCGTCTTCTGAAAACGACAACCTGATGTCAGAAGACCCAAGCGGAAGCCGTCAGGATAGGGTTGTTATCGCAATTACTTGACATATGCCTTGAAGGGTCATAGAGTCTTTACTGACATATATTGTTAAGGAGGCATGTTTTGCGAGGTCAACGCATAGGTTATGTTCGGGTCAGCAGTTTCGACCAGAATCCAGAGCGTCAGCTCGATCAGGTCCAGGTGGACAAGCTGTTCACCGACAAAGCCTCGGGCAAAGATACACAGCGGCCGCAGCTCGACGCCTTGCTGTCGTTCGCCCGTGAAGGCGACACGGTAGTCGTGCACAGCATGGACCGTCTGGCGCGCAACCTGGATGATCTGCGCCGGCTGGTCCAGACGTTGACCAAGCGCGGAATACGAATCGAATTCGTCAAGGAATGCCTGAGCTTCACCGGCGAAGACTCGCCGATGGCAAACCTGCTGCTGTCGGTCATGGGCGCGTTCGCGGAGTTCGAGCGGGCCTTGATCGGCGAGCGGCAGCGCGAAGGGATCGCATTGGCCAAGCAGCGCGGCGCCTACCGAGGCCGCAAGAAAGCGCTGGCGGACAACCAGGTTGTCGAGCTGCGCCGCCGTGCTGGGGCCGGCGAACAGAAATCAACGCTTGCGCGGGAGTTCGGCATCAGTCGGGAAACGCTGTATCAATACTTGAAGTTGGTTCCAAGTCCTTAACCCGGTTTTCCGTTCCACTGCACCTCAAACCCCCCGTACGCGAGACCCCGTTCGGTGAGGCGCAAAAAGTGCTTGATCTCGCCCGATCCGGACGAGGACGTGTATTCGACGTCTTCCACCAGGCCGGCCCATTGCATCATTTGCAGCACCGATGCCGCAGGCAGTGGGATGGCGCGGTGTTTGAGCGCGGCCGTCATGGAAACCGGATTGGTCATGCGGCCTCCAGCGTGGCGGTGTCCGTGGCATGGGCTACCGGCGGGGTGACCGTGAATCCATGGTGTTCGAGGACGGCCTTGCACACGCCGAGGAAGGCCGGGATGTCCAGGTCGTGCTTTGCGTCGTTGACGCGCCAGCCGCAGATTTTGAAGTCGGCTGGGCCCAGGCCGTCGCCCACGTGGTCGACCGTCGGGAGCCGTGCGAAGCCGTGCTTGTACGTGCGGCCACCTTCGGCCGACTCGACGTTGTCGTAGCGGCTCAGCAGAGACCAGTCGAGTGCCTCGCCGGTGTAGGCATCGCGCCCACCGCCCGCGGCGACAGCTGCGTGGATGGCCACGCGGTACGCCTCGCCAATGGCGCTGGCGTTGCCGCGCTTGCGGTCGCGCCGGACGTGGGCCTGCGCCTTGTGCTCGAGCCAGCGCTGGTATGCCGCCTGGTCGACTGTGCCGACGAGGAAGGCGGGAAGGGCGTATTTCTTCGACACGGTGGTCTCCGTTTATTTCTTAACGACATGATACGCGACACCGTCAAGGTTCGGGATCTTCCGGCTCCCCGTACAGCCTGGCCGCCTCCGCCGCCAGGCGCTTTTCGCGCGCCTTCACGTAGATCGCCGTCGTGGCCGAGTCCTCGTGCCCCAGGATCTCCTGCACGACATTGAGGGGCATGTCCTTGTCGACGGCGATCGAGCCGAACGTGTGGCGGAAGGCGTGCGGGCTGGTCGACGCCAACTGCTCGATGTCCTCGATCGTCACGCGCGCCGCTTCGCCGTCGGGATCGACGGCCTCAAGTTCCCTGCGCACCCTGACGAGCGCGGATTTGACCAGTGCGTAGATCGCGTTCGCGGTGTACCCGGGGCGCGCCATGCCACTCCCATGCCGGGCGGCGGCGGCCGGCGTGGCCGGCACCACCACGGGTGAGAACAGCGGCATGTCTTCGCCCGGGTCCATGAAGTCGAGGCCGAGGTCGCCCCAGTGCGCCTGCAGCGCGGCGACGGCGCGCGGGCTGACCGGCACCAGGCGCTTCTTGCTGCGCTTGCCCAGGGCCGTGAGCATCCAGACGCCTCTGGCATGTTGGCTCGGTCGCAGCGCCAGGCGCATCGCGCGCGCCGCTTCCTCACGCCGCAGGCCTGAGTCACCCATCAGCAGGATCGCCGCCAGCGCCACCCGATCCTGGACGTTCCCGTCGACCTGGCCGCGCCTGGTTAGCGTGCCCACGACGGCGCTCCAGCCCTCGAGCGACAAGGCGCGATCAACCTGGATATCGTTGACTTCCTGCACGACGATTGGATCCTTGACCGCCGTCCATGGGTTGCCTCCGAGGTAGCGCACCTTGACCCAATAGTCGAAGGCCGCGCGCAGTACTGTCAGCGCGAATTTTTGTGAAGCTGGCGTCAACGGCCTCGGTGGACGGGAACTGTCACGTTTCTTTGGTTCGCGGTCCTTTTTCTTCAGGACGAATGGCCGCCACAATTTGCTCGATCGCGGTGCCGGCGCGCCACAGAATGCTTCGGGCGGCGCCGCGAGGAAGCGCTTGTAGGCCTCGCACTCATTCACCAGCAACGAGGAAAGCGGCTTGCCGGCGACATGCACGGACCATAGGACGAAACGCTCCAGTTCCTTGCGGTAGGCGCGCTGGGTATGGGGCTGGCCCTCGAACCTGGCCAGGTAGCAGTCGACAGCCGCCAGGTCGTCGCGTGCCGAGATGAAGCAGAACGCCGGGGCACGGTTGATGCCGTCGTGCCCGTCGAGCCGCGCCGGCAGATAGAACTGGCCCAGCGGGACCAGCTCGGTCGATGTGGCGGGATCGAGCACGCGCAGCGCGCGCGCCGCCGCCACGTTGTGCGTGGCCGCCACGACTTCGCCCAGCTGCTCTTGGTGCTGGCGCAGCCAGCGCAGCACCACGGTGCTGCGGTGTACGCCGATCCGGGGGACGGAACGCCACCAGGCGGCGCCGCGCCGGTTGACCAGGTCGACGAGGTCGGCTAACGTCGCCACACCCTCGGCGCGCAGCGCCCTGACCGTGCGCGGGCGGAACCACTTTGCGAGCGCGTCCGCGGGAGAGGGCGGGGCGGGCCTGGCATCGGCCGCCTGAACCAGGATGTCGAGCATCTTGGGGGAGATGTGGCCGGTCTTGCGGGCGTGGGTCAGCGATTCGGCGAACGCCGGGTTGTTTTCGATCGCGCGTTCGACCAGTGCGTCACGCATCTCGACCAGATAGCGCTCCAGACCGTGCTCGAGCTGGGGGCTGTCCTCACTGTAGTAGAGGTCGCCGATACGGTCGATCGGCAGCTTCAGGCAGTAGGCGCGCAGGGCCGTGTAGTCGCTGCGCGTGTACTGCAGCGACGGCAGCAGGATGTCCGTGTTCTGCGCCACGTATCAGCCGGGCGCGCCCGGACCTGCGGCGGGATCGGGCGCTCTGGCGGGGTCGCCTTGGGATTCCGGCGCGCCGGCCGCCTCCATGGCGACCGCGAAGGTCTCCGTCACCAGCTGCAGCACCAGCCACCAGGCGTACAGCGCGAATGGAGAATCGCACAGCTCCTCGTCCGCCAGGCCGTGGGCGACATCGTTGCGCAGGTTCGATCCGGCCCGGTCGCACATGAGGGCGTGGATGGCCAGCGTCAGGCCGTCGCCGAATTCCTCGGCCATCTGCGGACGCTCGAGCAGGCTGGCCAGCGCCACTTCCATGTCCAGGCCGTCTTGGTCGTGCTGGGCGGTGAAGGCGCCGGCGCCGCGCAGGACGTGGCGCACGATGTGTTCGAACTGCGGCATCAGGATGTGCATGGCCTGCACCATGTCGCCGCAAAATCCGGCGTGCAGGCCCTGGCCGACGATCCTGGCGCGGTCGGACGGCACCACGGGCGAGCGCTCGGCCACGGCAAGGAAATCGCCCAAGCGGTAGTCGTGTTCGGCGCGCAGCTGGACGCGGGCGGGCATGATCTTGGCCAGCGCGGTCCTGGCCGCATGCTCGCGGAACGTCGCCCGCGTCAGCGCTTCAACCTGTGGCTCCCATCCCTGGCCAGGGCCGACGTGTTCGACCCGGCGGCCGTCGGCGGCCACCACCACGCCGTCGATCATTGAGCCGAGCGGCGTGGCCTTCAGCGTTGCCGCAGCGTCGGCGCCGAGGCGGGCGACATCGGGCGGACTGTCCAGGCCGCAGAACGCCAGCAGCGCCTCGAGCGCGGCGCGCCCCTTCACGTGGTCGACCGACGATTGGACAAGGTCGGTCACGTCCATGCTCGGACCGGGCAGCATAACCATTTCGCCCAGCAAGGCGTGCCCGGCGGTCTCGCGCCTGCGCCGGACATCCTCGATAGCCGCTTCCACGCCGAGCTGGACCCGGAAACGACCGGGAACCCGACGGTACGCCTCGATGGCCTTGGTCAGCCAGGTGTGCTGAACGATCGCGCCGTCGCCCTGTTCGGCCTGCAGCACGATGGCTTCGGCGGCCAACGACAGCGAGAGAGCCTGCCGCTCGCGGTCGCGCGCCCACTCGAACCATTCGGCAGCGGACTCGAAATGAGCCTGAGCGACAAAGGCGTGCGAAAGGACCATCCGCTGCCGGCCGATGTCTTCCAGCTGTTCCGCGACTTCCCGCGCGCGCCCGCCGCTTCGGCGCTCCGCGCGCAACGGGCGTAGGAAGTGCAGGGCCTGGTAGCCGTCGGCGTCGCTGGCGGCGGCGAAGAAGGCGTCCAGCAGCAGCGTTTCGATCGCTGCGATGTCCTCCGCGGCGCGGATCTGTTTGGCCAGCTGCAGGGCGCGGTGCCAGCCGGCCTGGCCCCCGCCGTGCCAGGTGTCGGCCGACACCGGTAGCTCACGGTAGGCCGCGATGGCCATCCGGGCGAACTGGTCGCCGCGGCGCTTTTCCTGCCGCCACACCAGGTCGGCCAAGCGGGCGCGCAGCGCGGCATGCTTGACGCTGCCGGCCACTTGGGCCAGCGCGTCGATGTCGGTGGCCGACAGGTGCCCGGGCGCCATGCTGCAGGTGCCGTCGCTCCATTGGACCATCGGACGGTACACCTCGGTCGGCTCCTCCGGCACCAGGCGCATCGAACATACGCCGGCAAGCAGCTCGAGGGCGCGCCGGGGCCCGTCCTCCACCGCGTCCTTCGCCGCCCAGAGCACATTGTTCAGGTCCTGGCAGTTGGCGTCCGGGTGCTTCGCCAGGATCTCGTCGACTTGTGCGGCCTCGAAGTCCGCCAGGGTCAAGGGTGGCGTGGGCGCGGCGTGTGTAACGGTTGGCGATTCGGTCATAGCGGAAATTGATCGGTTACAGGAGGTTTTTTGAACATGAGCACGCCCATGGCTGATCCTTGATTTAAGTTTCGCGCGCGAAAGTCAGTGAAACGCAATTGCTGGAAGCAGATGGCGTCGCGACCAGAACTCAAAGCCATCAGATTCCTTCGAAATTGGAAGAGTACGCAACAATTATAGTGTTTCACGCCGAAAACCACCATAAATGCTTGAGTGATAAATGGGATTATCACTCAAGGAAAAACCACCAGAGGATTCAGAAAAGGTTTTTCCGTATTCTGCAACTCTGTGAAACTCATGCGAAATTGTCCCGCAGCCGGTCGGGGAGGGTTTTGCGCCACGATGTGCTGTGTACATCGCCAGCACACAACCCGGTGCAACCACGCCAGCCGGCTTACGGCACACTGAAATCTTGGCATTGCCGGCGCGCTAGCCACGTCGTGACGCCAGAATTGACGAGCCGCCGAAGTGGCGCAAGCAGAGGATATTGAAAATATGGCAACGAAGAAGAACTGGAACGCCAAGGACGAAGTGACCTACTTGGCGGGTATACAGAAATACTGGATCGGGTATCTACTGAGCCTGTTCGGGAAGGCACTGCTCATACTCGTGGCTGGCCTGTGCACAGCAGCGTGCATAGCTACCTGGGCGCCCTTGGTCCTAAGCCGTGACTACACACAATAAAGTCGGTCGGGGTTCGTGATGCTAAGTGTTTGATGTTTAAAGGTAGCAAATGGCACGTAAAGTCGGTCGGGCACCAACCACCTTATGGATGACAGTAGCTACGCAACAATAAAGTCGGTCGGAGCGAGATCCAGTACTGAGGAGAAGTCGATCTTCAACAAAGGCATTCAATCAGGATCTATTTACCAGAGTGGTGTCTGAGGCGCAGTGGAACAGACGTCGGTTGAAGCAAAAGTGCCCGATTAGCGGGGGTGTACTGAATTCTGTGTAAACGGGTTTTCGTTTAAGTCTGTGGCACCCGGTCTTCAAACTGGATGGCGAAGCGGTTCAATGCAGCTTTCCAGTCCCGTATGGGCATCGTCCATTTCTTGCTGATGTTGTTCA
>NZ_CBXX010000050.1 GCF_000577615.1 Herbaspirillum sp. RV1423 | reverse complement strand
GGCACCCGCCAGATCGCGCTGCAGCTGCGCGAATTCCGCCCGCTCGAGTATTTGATGCGCAACGAAGGACAACTGGTGACCCGCGAAACGCTCTTGAAAAGCGTCTGGAACTACCAGTTCGACCCGAACACCAATATCGTCGACGTGCAGATCAGCAGGCTGCGAAGCAAAATGGATGAACCGTTTCCGATGAGCTTGATTCATACGGTGCGCTGCGGCGGTTACATGCTGTCGGCGCAGCAGCCGCGCGCACTGGCGGCGGCAAAATAAAGCGCATCGGATGTTTTATCCGAAAAAAGCGAACCAATCTGTTACTGTGTTGTTGACGTCTGAACAACCAGCTTCGCTACCTTTTGCTACCCTTGCTACCCCATGGATCTACGCCACTTACGCTATTTCATCGCTGTCGCCGAAGAACTGCATTTCACCAAGGCCGCCGAGCGCCTGCATATTGCACAGCCTCCTCTGAGCAAGCAGATACGTCAGCTGGAAGCTGAAATGGGCGTCACCTTACTGCAGCGGACCAATCGGCACATCGAGCTCACCGATGCAGGGCGGGTTTTTCTGGAAAAGGCCAAGCAGATCTTGTTGGCAACCAGCTCCGCCGTCACCGAGGCACAGCGCACCCAACGGGGCGACATCGGCAAGCTGGCGGTCGGCTTTTTTGAACATACTTCGTACACCCTGCTTCCACCTATCATGCGGGCGTATCGGCAACGCTACCCGACGGTCGAAGTACAGCTGCGCTGGTTTCCCGTCATCGAACAAGTCAACGCGCTCGAACGGGGCGACGTGGACATCTCCTTCGTCAGGCCGGTGACGCAATTCGATGGGATTGCAAGCGAGACGATCCTGAAGGATCGATTTGTGTTGGCCTTGCCCAGCGATCACCCCTTGGCCAGCGAAGACGAAGTCAACCTCAAGGATTGCGCCGACGAGCGCTTCATCGTGTATACGCAACGGCTGGCACCGGACTTTTACGCGATCACTCTGAAGCTCTGCGCGCTTGCCGGATTCGTTCCCCAGGTCGCGCTGGACGTGGGCCAGGTGTATACCACGCTCGGCCTGGTAAGTTCGGGCGACGGCATCGCCTTCGTTCCGGAATCGGTGCAACGGGTCAGGTTCGAGAATGTCACTTACAAGCGATTGAAAGGCAGGCAGCCCAAGATAGAAGTGCTGCTTGCCTGGAAACAGTCCAATCCATCGCCACTGTTGACTGCGTTTGTCGATACGGCCAAACGCGCGGTAGCGGCAAGCTTTCCCGGAAAGACCTGAACCGCTTGCTCAGCCGGCCGCGCGCGTTTGCTCTCCATTGACCAGACGCAGCAGCCCGAGCGGATTTGCTTTGCGCAATGCCTGCGGCAGCAACTCGTCCGGATAGTTCTGGAAGCAGACCGGCCGCAGGAATCTGTCGATGGCAGCACTGCCGACCGACGTTCCGCGCGCGTCTGAGGTCGCCGGATACGGTCCGCCGTGGACCATTGCATCGCATACTTCCAGGCCGGTCGGAAAGCCGTTGACCAGCAAACGCCCTACCCTCTCCTCCAGGCAGGACATCAGCTCTTGCTGTTCGAGCAGTTCGGCGCGCTCGCCCAATACGGTGGCCGTGAGATGGCCGCGCATGCCGCGCGCAAAAGCCAGCAGTTCGGCGTGGCTGCCGACTTCGACCACCACGGTCGCCGGGCCGAACATTTCGTCTTCCAGCGGGGCGGACGGATCGGCCAACAAGGACGGCTCGCCCTGGAACAGGTAAGGCGCGGCCTGATGGGGACCGGCCTCGGCAGTTACCAGCACCCGCACGCCATCGAGCTCACTCATGCGCCGGGTGGCGGCCTGGTAGTTCGCCAGCACCGCCCCGTTGAGCATGATCTGCGGCGCATGTGCGGCAAACGCTGTCCGCAGGCGCTCGAGAAACAGGGTGAATTGCGGCGAACGCACGCCGATCACGATGCCCGGATTGGTACACAGCTGGCCGCATCCCATGTTGACCGAGGCCGCCAGTTCGGTGGCGATCGACGCCCCGCGTTGCTCGATCACTTGCGGCAAAATGAAAATCGGATTGACGCTGGACATTTCGGCAAACACCGGAATCGGCTCGGGACGTGCGGCGGCCAGGTCGCACAAGGCGCGGCCGCCCTGGAGCGAACCGGTAAACCCCACGGCCTTGATGCCGGGCGCCTGAACCAGTTGCTTGCCGACGCGGTCGCCATAGATCATGTTGAACACGCCAGCCGGCATAGCGCAACGCTTGACCGCGCGTTCGATCGCATCAGCCACTATTTCGGACGTCACCAGGTGGCCGGCGTGCGCCTTGACCACCACCGGGCAGCCGGCCGCAAGTGCGGAGGCGGTATCGCCGCCGGCAACCGAAAACGCCAGCGGGAAGTTGCTGGCGCCGAACACCGCCACGGGGCCGATGCCAATCTTGTACTGGCGAACGTCGGGACACGGCATCGGCTGACGCTCGGGCAAGGCGATATCGATGCGGGCGCCGTAAAAATCGCCGCGCCGTAACACCTTGCCGAACAGCCGCAGCTGGTTGCTGGTGCGAGCGCGTTCGCCCAGAAGCCGCGCGGCAGGCAATCCGGTCTCGCGCATCGTATCGGGGAGGAAATCTTCGCCAAGCGCCTCCAGCTCTTCGGCGATGGTATCGAGAAAATCGGCGCGCCTTGCCGCCGGCATCTGGCGATATTGCCCAAAAGCCGCCTCGGCGGCGGCGACCGCGGCATCGATCTCGGCCCCGGTGGCTTCTAAAAAAGGCAGCGGATGCGCCTCGCCTGTCGCCGCTGAAACACTGCGCTGCGTGACCGCGCCCTGGCCGCTACGCCGGCCGCCGATGTAATTGTGTCCGAGAATGGAAATTGCCATGTTATCAATCCTTAGCTATGTGAATAAGGGTAAATACGGCCCGGCACCAGCCGAGCCGCTTGAATGCTTGTGGCGCTAACGTGCCCGCGCCAGCTCGCGCGCGAGCTCGGGCACAACTTCAAACAAGTCGCCGACGATGCCGTAGTCGGCGACCGCGAAGATCGGCGCTTCCCGATCCTTGTTGATGGCGACGATCACCTTCGAGTCCTTCATCCCGGCCAGGTGCTGGATCGCACCCGAAATGCCGACCGCGATGTACAGCCGCGGCGCGACGATCTTGCCGGTCTGGCCTATTTGCCAGTCGTTCGGCGCGTAGCCGGCATCGACCGCGGCGCGCGAGGCGCCGATGGCGGCGCCAAGCTGATCGGCCAAGGGCTCGAGCATCTTGAAATTGTCGCCCGAACCGATGCCGCGCCCGCCAGCAACGATTACTTCGGCAGCGGTCAGTTCAGGTCGATCGGATGCCGCCAGCTCGCGCGAAACAAAGACGCTGCTGGCGCTGCCGGCGACCGCCGGCACTGGATCGATCGTCGCTACGTGGCCTTCGCCGCCGGCAGCCGCCGTAAAGGCTGTCGTGCGCACCGTGATGACCTTGACCGCATCGGCCGATCGCACGGTGGCAATCGCGTTGCCGGCGTAGATCGGGCGCTCGAACGTATCGGGCGTTACGACCCTGCTGATTTCCGATATCTGCGCCACGTCCAGCGTGGCGGCCACGCGCGGTGCGATATTTTTCCCGTATGCGCTGGCCGGCGCCAGGATGTGGGTATAGCCGCCGGCCAGCGCAAGAACCTGCGCGGCGACGTTTTCCGCCAGGCCATCGGCAAATTGCGGGGCATCGGCCACCAGTACCCCGGACACGCCGGCAATCGCTGCAGCGGCGGCGGCGGCGGCGCCGCACTGATGGCCGGCGACCAGAACGTGAACTTCGCCCGCGCACTCGAGGGCGGCGGTGACGGTGTTCATGGAACTTGCTTTCAAGGAGTTATTGTCGTGTTCGGCAATGACGAGTGCAGCCATGATGTTTTCCTGTTGATGTGGGGAGCGATCAGATCGACTTGGTTTCGTTGCGCAGCCTGGCGACCAGTTCCGCCGCATCGGCGACCTTGATCCCGGCGCCACGACTTGGCGGCTCGACCACCTGCAAGGTGTGCAGGCGCGGCGCCACGTCGACCGCGAGATCGGCCGGGCGCACCGCCTCCAGCGGCTTTTTCTTTGCCTTCATGATGTTGGGCAAGGTCACGTAACGCGGCTCGTTCAGGCGCAAGTCGGTACTGACTACGGCCGGCAAGGTGAGCGACAGCGTTTCGCGCCCGCCGTCGACTTCCCGCGTCACCAGCGCCTTGCCGCTTTCCAGCACGAGCCTGGACGCAAAAGTCGCCTGCGGCCAGCCGAGCAGCGCCGCCAGCATCTGGCCGGTCTGGTTGCAGTCGTCGTCGATCGCCTGCTTGCCGAGCACGATCAACTGCGCCTGCTCGCGCTGCGCCAGTGCCTTCAACAGCTTGGCAACAGCCAGCGGCTGCAGCTCGGCATCGGTTTCGACCAGGATGGCGCGGTCGGCGCCGATCGCCAGCGCGGTGCGCAGGGTCTCCTGGCATTGCGCCACGCCGCACGAGACGACAATCACTTCGCTTGCCTTGCCCGCCTCCTTCAGGCGCACTGCTTCCTCGACGGCGATTTCATCGAACGGGTTCATCGACATCTTGACGTTGGCGATATCGACGCCCGAGCCGTCGGGCTTGACCCTTACCTTGACGTTGTAGTCGACCACCCGTTTCACGGGAACCATGACGCGCATATTTTTCCTTCCTTATCAATTAAGTTCAGGCGCTTCAACCGTCACGCGGGGACGCCGCGATGAGCCCCCTGCAGCGCGGCGTGCCGCCAGCCAGGCCGACAACTCGCCGACCACACCGCGGCGAAATGCCAGCACGCAGACGATGAAGATGAATCCGGTGGCAATCGTCACAGACTCGCCCAGGGTGCGGAACCACTCGACGCCGCTCACCAGCGCCAGCCAGTTGCCGATGTCGCCCAGCTTGTTCTCGACCGTGATGATGACGATGGCGCCGACCACCGGACCGACAATGGTGCCGAGGCCGCCGACCAAGGTCATCAGGACCACCGTTCCCGACATCGCCCAATGCACGTCGATCAGGGTTTCGAAGCCAAGCACCGCGACCTTCATGGCGCCCGCCAGGCCGGACAGCGCGGCCGACAGCACGAACGCCAGCAGCTTGTAGCGGTCGACGTCATATCCAAGCGAGATCGCGCGCGGCTCATTTTCCTTGACCGCTTTGAGCACCTGGCCAAACGGCGAATGGATGATGCGAATGATGAAGGCGAAACCGGCGGCGGCAATCGCCAGCACCACGTAGTAGAGCGTGATGTCGTTGGTCAGGTCGAGCACCCCGAGCAGGCGTCCGCGCGGCACTGCCTGCAGGCCGTCTTCGCCGCCGGTGAAAGACGCCTGGGAAAACCCGAAGAACAGCATCTGTGCCAGTGCCAGCGTGATCATGGTGAAATAGATGCCCTGGCGCCGGATCGCCAGTGCGCCCATCAGTAGTCCGATCGCGGCGGCCGCGGCCACCCCCACCAGCAGGCCGATTTCAAAAGGCAGTCCCAAGCTTTTCAGCGCATGGGCGGCGACGTAGCCGGCGCCGCCGAAAAAAGCGGCGTGGCCGAACGACAGCAGGCCGGTAAAGCCGATCAGCAAATTGAAGGCGCAGGCAAACAAGGCAAAGCACAGCAGTTTCATCAAAAACACCGGGTAAAACACCGCCGGCGCCACCATTGCAAGCGCCATGGCGATTGCGTATCCGAGTTTCTTGTCCATAACTGTCATCCTGGTCATTTTTCTTTGCCGAACAAACCGGCCGGGCGCAGCATCAGGACGATCGCCATGATGATGAAGACCACGGTGGCCGACGCTTGCGGGTAAAACACCCGTGTCATTCCTTCGACCACGCCGAGCGCGAGTCCGGTGAGGACCGAGCCGGCGATCGAGCCCATGCCCCCGATAACCACCACCGCAAACACGACGATGATGAGATTCGATCCCATCAGCGGGGAGACCTGGATCACCGGGGCCGCCAGCACGCCGGCGAACGCCGCCAGCGCGCCGCCAAAGCCGTAGGTCAAGGTCACCAGCAGCGGCACGTTGACGCCGAAGGCCGCCACCAGCCGCGGGTTTTCGGTGCCGGCGCGCAGATACGCGCCCAGCCTGGTTTTTTCGATGACGAACCAGGTCGAGAAGCACACCGTCAGCGACGCGAGCACCACCCAGGCACGATAGTTGGGCAGTGCCATGAACCCGAGGTCGGTGGCGCCGGACAGTTGCTGCGGCACCGAGAACGGCTGCCCGGACACCCCGTACACCGAGCGGAACAA
This sequence comes from Herbaspirillum sp. RV1423, assembly GCF_000577615.1. Taxonomy (GTDB): domain Bacteria; phylum Pseudomonadota; class Gammaproteobacteria; order Burkholderiales; family Burkholderiaceae_D; genus Herbaspirillum. Next base: position 20,932 of record NZ_CBXX010000050.1, on the reverse strand, counting down.
GCCTTCGGTCATCAAGGTGATGCCGAAGGTGAGCAGCAAGCCGTACAGGTGGTCGAGCTTGTAGAGCCGGTGCAGCATGGTCTTCTCGATGACGATGGCGAACGCGCCCACCACCAGCGGCGCCAGGATGAGCATGAGCCAGTAATCCAGGCCGAAGTAGCTCAGGCCCATCCAGGCCAGGAAGGCGCCCATCATGTACAGGGTGCCGTGACAAAAATTGATGACGTTGAGCAGGCCGAAAATCACCGCCAGGCCGAGCGACAGGATGGCGTAGAACGAACCGTTGACGAGTCCCAGCAAAAGCTGACTCAACATCGCTTGCAGGGGAATGCCGAAAATATCCATGGAGTCTGTAGCCGTAAAAGCTTATATATATTCACTGAGGCGCCCGGCGGCGCGCCTGCCGCCGCCGGGCCCGAACTACCTTACTTCCACAGCACGCACCTGGAATCAGCCTTCGCCGTATACGCCTGGTCGCCGGGAATGGTCTGGATCACCTTGTAGTAATCCCAGGCATACTTCGATTCGGCCGGGGTCTTCACCTGCATCAGGTACATGTCATGCACCATGCGCCCATCGGGACGGATCACGCCGCCCTTGGCGAACATGTCGTTGACCGGGGTCTTCTTCATCTGCGCCATGGTCTTGTCGGCGTCGTCGCTGCCGATCGCCTTGACCGCGTTCAGGTAATGCAGGGTCGCCGAATAGTCGCCGGCCTGCAGCATCGTCGGCATCTTCTTCATCTTGGCGAAATAGCGCCGGCCCCACTTGCGGGTGTCGTCGTTCATGTCCCAGTACCAGCCTTCGGTGAGGAACATCCCCTGTGTCATTGGCAGTCCGAGCGAATGCACGTCGGTGATGAACATCAGCATGCCGGCCAGCTTCATGGTCTTGGTCACGCCGAATTCGTTGGCCGCCTTGATCGCATTGATGGCGTCGCCGCCGGCGTTGGCCAGGCCGAGAATCTGCGCCTTGGAAGCTTGCGCCTGCAGCAGGAACGACGAGAAATCCGATGCCGACAAGGGATGCTTGACGGAGCCGAGCACCGTGCCGCCGCTGGCCTTGACCACCGCGGCCGTATCGTTTTCCAGCGATGTGCCAAAGGCATAATCGGCGGTCAGGAAGTACCAGGCCTTGCCGCCCTGTTTGACGATGGCGCCGCCGGTGCCCTTGGCCAGCGCAACCGTGTCGTACACATAGTGCACGGTGTAGGGCGAGCAGTCTTCGTTGGTCAGGCGCGACGAAGCCGAGCCGATCGAGATGAAGACTTTCTTCTTCTCCAGCGCGATCTTGGCGATCGCCAGGTTGACCGACGAGTTGCTGCCGCCGATGATCATGTCGACGCCCTGCTGGTCGAACCATTCGCGCGCCTTGCTGGCGCCGGTATCGGCCTTGTTCTGGTGATCGGCCACGATGAACTCGATCTTCTTGCCCGGCAGCGCGGCACCGAAGTCGGCGATCGCCATCCTGACCGCTTCGGCGCCGCCCGGCCCATCGATATCGGCATAAACCCCGGACATATCGGTGATCATGCCGACCTTCACGACGTTACCCGAAACCTGGGCCTGGGCAGGCGCGCCGGCTGCGGCCAAAGTAAAAGCCGATACCACGGCCAAGGTGCTGCTTATTTTAGTTTTCATAGCGTCTCCTGTTGAATTGCACTCGTTAAGTACTTCACTACACACCTAACAATTCATGCAGCACCGGCGTCTTTGCAGCCAATTCGGATGCGGCGAAAGTCTCGACGATCTGGCCGTGCTCCATCACGTAAAACCGGTCCGCCAGAGGCGCGGCGAAGCGGAAATTCTGTTCAACCATCACAATCGTGTAACCGCGCGCTCTCAGCGCTTCGATCATCCGTCCCAGCGCCTGCACGATGACCGGGGCCAGCCCTTCGGATATTTCGTCGAGCAGCAGCAGGCGCGCGCCGGTGCGCAGAATCCGCGCCACCGCCAGCATCTGCTGCTCGCCGCCCGACAGGCGCGTGCCCTGGCTGGTGCGGCGTTCCTTCAAATTCGGGAACAGCGCATACACCTCCTCGACCGACATGCCGCTATCGGTGGCCGACACCGGCGGCGGCAGCATCAGGTTTTCCTCGGTGGACAAGGAGGAAAAGATGCCGCGCTCCTCCGGGCAATAGCCGACGCCCAGGTGGGCGATCCGGTGGGTCGGCAGATCGAGCGCCTCCACCCCGTTAATCCTGATCGAGCCGGTGCGCGCGCCGGTCAGGCCCATGATTGCGCGCAGAGTGGTGGTGCGCCCGGAACCGTTGCGGCCCAACAGGGTCACCACCTCGCCCGGCTGCACCACCATGCTGACGTCGTGCAGGATGTGCGACTCGCCATACCAGGCGCGCAAGCCACTGATTTCAAGCGCAGGCGCGGCCATCAGTGCGCCCCTTCCAGTTCGCCCGCGCTGGTGCCCATGTAGGCTGCCATCACCTGCGGATTGGCGGACACCTCGGCGTAGGTCCCTTCCGCCAGCATGGCACCGCGCTGCAGTACCGAAATGCGGTCGCAGATGCCCGCTACCACGCTCATGTTGTGCTCCACCATGAGGATGGTGCGGCCGGCCGAGATTTTCTTGATCAGTTCGGTAACCCGGTGCACGTCTTCGTGTCCCATGCCCTGGGTCGGCTCATCGAGCAGCATCAGCTCCGGCTCCATGCCCAGCGTGGTGGCGATTTCCAGCGCGCGCTTCCTGCCATACGGGAGGTCGGCGGCGATGCTGTCGGCGAAACGGTCGAGGTCGACCTGCGCCAGCAGTTCCATCGCCCGTTCGTTCAGCCTGGCCAGTGCGCGCTCGCTCTGCCAGAAGCGGAACGAGGTGCCGAGCGCGCGCTGCAGGCCGATCCGCACATTTTCCAGCACCGTCAGGTGCGCGAACACCGCGGAAATCTGGAACGAACGAATCACCCCCTGCCGTGCGATCTGCGAGGGCGTCGCCGCGGTGATGTCGCGTCCATTGAACAGGATTTGGCCGCTGCTCGGCACCAGGAATTTTGTCAACAGATTGAAGCAGGTTGTCTTGCCGGCGCCATTCGGACCGATCAGGGCATGGATGTGCCCGCGCTGCACCCTGAGGTCGACATGGTCGACCGCCGTGAAGCCCTTGAAATCGCGCGTCAAGCCGATTGCTTCCAGTACCATTGCCGTCATTGTCAGTGTCTCCGTGATAGGTTTTGCGCTCATGGCGCGCTTTCCGCTGTGCTGCCGCTCATCTGGCGCGCCAGTTCGCGCAATTGGTACTTCTGGACTTTGCCGGTCGAGGTCTTGGCGATCGGGCCGATCAAAATGGTCCTGGGCACCTTGAAATGCGCCAGGTGCTGCCTGCAATGCGCACTCAGCTCGGCCGCGCCAGCCTGTGCGCCGGCATGCAGTTCGACGAAAGCGCACGGCGTCTCGCCCCATTTCAGGTCGGGCTGGGCCACCACCGCGGCGGTGCGCACTGCCGGATGGCGGTACAGCGCATCTTCGATTTCGAGCGAGTTGATGTTCTCTCCGCCGGAAATGATCACGTCCTTGGAGCGGTCGCGGATCTTCAGGTAGCCGTCAGGCTGCAGCACCGCCAGGTCGCCTGAATGGAACCATCCGCCGGCGAATGCCTCGTCGGTCGCGGCGCGGTTCTTCAGGTAGCCCTTCATCGTCATATTCCCGCGGAACATCACCTCGCCCACGGTGACGCCGTCGGCCGGCACCGGCAGCATGGTGTCCGGATCGAGCACGCGCACCGCTTCCTGCGCGCTGTAACGCACTCCCTGCCGCGATTTCAGCTGCGCCGCCGCGGCCGGTTCGAGCGCATCCCAGCCATCCTGGGGCGCGCACACGACCGACGGGCCGTACACCTCGGTCAGGCCATAGATCTGGGTGACCTCGATGCCGCTGCGCTGCAATGCTTCGATCACGGGAAGCGGCGCCGGCGCGCCGCCGATCAGGGCGTTGACCGGATGGTCGAAGCGCCTGTCCTGGCGCAGGGCCGCCTCGGCCAGCATGGCGTGGATCGTCGGCGCCCCGCAGTAATGGGTGACGCGATGTCCGGCAATCGCGGCGAGCACCGCATCGGCGTCGAAACGGCGCATGCAGATACTGGTGCCGGCATTGAGCGCGAGGGTCCAGGCAAATCCCCAGCCGTTGCAGTGAAACAGCGGCAAGGTCCACAGGAACACGGCATGGCGCGCCATTTGCCAGTCGATCATGTTGGAGACCGCAGTCAGGTAGGCGCCGCGGTGATGGTAGATCACGCCCTTGGGATTGCCGGTGGTGCCCGAGGTGTAGTTCAGGCAGATCGCCTGCCATTCGTCGAGCGGCTCATGCGCATCGGCCTGCTGCGCCGCCTGCGGCGCGCCGGAGGCGATGAACGCTTCGTAGTCGATGCTGCCGAGGCGCTTACCGCCCGGCCCTTGTGCGTCGTCGATATCGATCACCAGCGGCCTGGCGTCCATCAGCGCCAGCGCCGCTTCCACCAGGGGCGCAAATTCAGTGTCGGTGATCAGCACCCTGGCCTCGGCATGCCCCAGCATGAAGGCGATGGTGGGCGCATCGAGCCTGGTATTGAGCGTGTTGAGCACCGCGCCCGCCATCGGCACGCCGAAATGCGCCTCGAGCATCTCCGGCGTGTTGGCGGCCATCACGGCCACCGTGTCGCCAGGCCCGATGCCGCGCCGACGCAGCGCCCCCGCCAGTTGCGCGCAGCGCTGGTAGCAGTCGCGCCAGTTGTAGCTGCGGCTGCCGTAGATGATCGCGGCGCGCTGCGGATAGACCGCGGCGGTGCGCGCGATAAACGAGACGGGGGACAGGGGAACGAAATTCGCCTGGTTGCGGCCCAGGCGCTCGTCGTAGTGATTGGTCTGCATGTTGAAAGCGTGGCGTGGCTTGGCTGGCGACCTAGCGCAGCACTCCTCTTGAAATGATGATGCGCTGGATTTCAGAGGTGCCCTCGACGATCTCGAGCACCTTGGCGTCGCCGAAGGCACGCGCGACCGGATACTCGGCCATGATGCCGTTGCCGCCGTGGATCTGCACCGCCTGGTGCGCCGCCTCCATCGCCTTTTCGGTGGCGAACAGCTTGCCCATCGAGGCCTGGCGGTCGAACGGCTGACCCATATCCTTCAGCGCGGCCGCGTCGTACAGCATCAGGCGCGCCGCGTGGGCATGGGTCGCCATGTCGGCCACCTTGAACTGCAGCGACTGGAAGCTGACCAGTGTCTTGCCGAACGCCTTGCGGTCTTTCATGTAACTGACCGAACGCTCGAGCGATCCTTGCAGGATGCCCAGCGCCAGCGAGCCGATCAGGATGCGCCCGGTGCTGATCTGCGCCAGCGTCTGGCGCAGGCCGGCGCCCTGCTCGCCCAGCAGGTTTTCGGCGGGGATCACGCAGTCGTCGAAGAACAGTTCATAGGTCGTCGATGCGCGCCAGCCGATCTTGTTTAGCTTGCGCCCCAGGCTGAAGCCGGCCACGCCGCTCGGAACGATAAAATTCGAGATCTCGTTCTTGCCGTCGGCGCGGGTCTCGGTGACCGCCGCGATCACGATCGGCCCGGTGATCTCGGTACCGGAATTGCTGATGAAGGTTTTCGAGCCGTTGATCACCCAATTACCGTCCACCAGCCTTGCGCGGGTCTGGATATTCGCGGTGTCGGAACCGGCGTTCGGCTCGGTCAGCGCGATGCAGGCGACCTGCTCGCCCGACAGGATCGGCGCCAGGTAGCGCTGCTTCTGCTGTTCCGAGCCGAAGTTGGCAAGCAGGCTTGCGACCGTCGAATTGGCCATGATGGACACCGCGACCGCGCAGTCGACGCGGGCGATTTCTTCCAGCACGATGGCGAAAGCCTGCCACTCGCCACCGCCGCCGCCGTATGCTTCCGGATAGGGCAAGCCGATCAAGCCGAGTTCGCCGGCCTGCTTCCAGACCGAATAGGGAAACGCCTGCTCTTCCCACAGTTTTTCGGAAAGCGGTGCGATTTCCTTTTCGGCGAAGCGGCGAACCGATTCGCGCACCATGTCATGCTGTTGGTTTTTCCAATGCGGCATAGCGTGCCTCTCTGTTTAAAAGGAGTCTTCCAGGATTTGCAGATAATCCTCGCGGGTGGGCAGGCGCGGATTGGTGAGATGGCAGTGGTCCTTCAGGGCCAGTTCGGCGATCGGTGCCAGCATGTCGCGCTGCATGCCGATCTGGCTGAGCTTTTGCGGCAAGCCGAGGCGCACGTTCAGGTCGGCGATGAAGGCGGCTGCGTCGCCGTCCGCCGGCAGGCCGCAGGCCTGCGCCAGCACCTGCATCTTGTCGCCGACGACGGACGCGTTGAAGCGCATCACCGCGGGCAACAGGATCGCATTGAGCGTGCCGTGGTGCAGCGACAGCCCCGGCACCGCGCCCAGCGGATGCGACAAGGCATGCACCGCGCCCAGGCCCTTCTGGAACGCCAGCGCGCCTTCGGTGGCGGCCATCAGCATGTTCCAGCGCGCTTCACTGTCCTTGCCGTCCCTGGTGGCGCGCTCGATATGCTTGACGGCGCGCCGCAGGCCATCGAGGGCAATCGCCTCGGCCGGCGGATTGATGGACGGAGCGAGATAGGTTTCGATGCAATGGGCGACCGCATCCATGCCGGTGGCCGCCGTCAGGCCGGCGGGCAGCCCGATCGTCAGCTCAGGGTCGCAGATCGCCAGCTTCGGCAGCAGGAAGGGGCTGAGCAGGCCGAGTTTGCGGCCGGCCTTCATCACGATCACACTGCCGCGCCCGACCTCGCTGCCGGTGCCGGCGGTGGTCGGAATCGCGATCAGCGGCGCCACCGCGCTGGTGATTTTGGCCGAGCCGCCCTCCACCGCCGCATACTGCTGCAGCGGACGCGGATGGGTTGCCAGCAGCGCCACCGCCTTGGCCAGGTCGATCGCCGATCCGCCACCGAGGGCGACGATGCCGTCGGCGCCCGAACTCAGATACAACTCGGTGGCCTGGTCGACGGCATCTTCGGTTGGATTGGACGGCGTGTCGTCGTACACGACGAATTGAACCGCGCCCAATGCGGCGGTCACCATGTCCAGCAGACCGGCGGCGCGCACGCCTTTGTCGGTGACGATCAAGGGGCGTTCGATTTTCAGCCGTTTCAGTTCGGCCGGCAGCACCCTGCGCGCGCCGGCGTCGAACTCGATGGTAGTCAGGTAATTAATGGTTGCCATATCTTCCTCTGTAAAGTGGGTTTGACCGGAGCTTTGCCGCTTACTCCCTTTGCTGCTTACTCCCTTTGCCGCTTACTCCATAAACAGCGACGGGTCCATCTGCAGCAGCGGCTCGGCGATGCGTACCGGTTGAAAATTCATCAGGTCGAGCACTTGCGTCTGCAGGTCGATGCCGGGCGCGATCTCGGTCAGCACCAGGCCGTCAGGTTCGACCAGGAACACGGCGCGCTCGGTGCAGATCCTGGCTTTCTGGCCGCGACGCAGGAGGTTGGCGCCGAGCGGATAGGTGATTTCGCGCACCGACTCGACAAACTTCCTGACCCGGCCTTCCTGTACGATCTCGAGCTTGCCGTCGACCACCCTGATCTGCAGGCCCCCGGTGGTGAAGGTGCCGGTGAAGATCAGCTCCCTGGCGTTGTGGGCGATGTCGATGAAGCCGCCGGGTCCCGGGTTGGCGCTGCCGAAGCGGCTCACGTTGACGTTGCCGGCGCGGTCGAACTCGGCGAACGCCAGCGCCGCGGTGCTGCAGTTGCCGCCGTCGATGAAGTCGAACTGCGAGGGACCGTCGATCAGCGCTTCCGGGTAGCGGTTGGCGGAAAATTCCCAGCCCCCCATCACCAGGCCGCCGAACGGACCGTGCTCGGTCGTGAAGTTGTAGCGCTGCAGGCCGTTGTCCCTGAAGTCGCCGCGCTCGGTCATCACGCCCGGGATGTCGGAGGACGCGCCGAATCCGAAAATCGTGACGACGCCAGGCCGGATCTCGGCGGCGGCGCGGCGCGCAATGATCTTGTCGGCGTCGAGCGGCATGCGCACCCGCGGCTCGCCGTCGAACAGCTGGCCGCCGAGAAAGGCGTCGTCGTAGCGTATGCCGGTCGTCATCATCTGTTCCGTCGCCACCACCACCCGGTCGACCAGGTCGCCAGGAATGCGCACCGAATGCACCGGCCGGGAGGAGCGCGGCACGATCTTGCGCACTTGCGCAATCACCGTCCCGCCGCTGGCCTTGACCGCCAGCGCCAGCGCCAGCGCGGATGACAGCAGCGGCTCGTCTTCGAAGCTGAGGTTGCCGTGTTCGTCCGCACTGGTGGCGCGGATGATGCCGACGTCGAGCGGCCAGGTCGGGTAGTACAGGTATTCTTCGCCATCGAGCTCGATGACCTGCACCAGCTCATCCTGCGCGCGCGGCGTGTACTTGCCGCCCTGCTGGCGTGGGTCGATGTAGCAGCCCAGGCCAACCTTGGTGAAATATCCAGGGCTGTGGCGCGCCACTTCCCGCAGCCAGTGCATGGTCGCACCGATCGGCCAGCAATACGCCTCGACCAGGTCGTCGCGGATCAGCCGCATCATCTCCGGCCGCTTGCCGGTGGCCGGGTCGAGCGTGTTGATGAAATTGCCGGAGACGACACGTTTCATCAAGCCCTCTTTGGCCACGTGATCCATGCCGCGGATGCCGAGCGCGTCGCCGGTACTGACCGGAAAATAAAACGTCAGGTCGCGCGGTTCGCTGGTCTCGTCAAAGCGCTGGCCCAGCGCCTTCAGCAGGTGGTCCGGCGTCAGCCAGCCGATCACACCGGCGCAGGCAACGCTCTGGCCGGAGCGGATCAGCGAGACGGCTTCGTTCGCGGTGCATATTTTGCTCATATCGATTTTCGAAAAAAGTGGGTCGGAACAGCCGCTGCCGCCGGTCAAATCTGAAAGTGGATGATGTGGGTCGATACGCACACCGTATCGCCGTGCTGGTTGGTCAGCGTGGCATCGGCCCACAAGCGTTTTTTTGCATCGTCGGCGCGCACGATCCGGTACGACACCAGCAAGGTGTCGCCAATGTGGACCGGGCGCACGAAGCGGGTGCGGTCGTAACCGTACGAGACCGCGGGACGGCCGACCATGTCGAGGTATTTGGTGACCGCGCCCGAGATGTAGCCGACCATCATCGAGCCTTGCGCGACCCGGCCGCCGAGGCCGTGCTTTTGTGCGTAGACTTCGTCCGTATGGTTCGGATGAACGTCCCCCGTGATGCCGCCGAACGCGTACACGTCATACTCGCCCACGGTGCGCGTGTAGCTGACTTCAGTGCCGATCAGGGACGAGACGGGGCCTTCATGAACTTCCTTCTGGAATGCCATGTTGTTTCCTTTCAAGGTTGCGGCGGCTGCCGCTCAGATTTTTTCGGGTGCCAGGTCGCCGGACAGGCCCATCAAAGCTTCCAACAGGAAGTAGTCGCCCCAGATAAGCTCGTGTTCGGTCGCCACTCCGTTGCGCTTGTTGAAGCAACCTTGCGTCAAGATTCCGGGCTGGCGTGTATCCGCATCCGTCACCGGCGTCAGATACTGCGCCGTGAGGGTGGCCACGGTCGCTTCGGCGGCCTGCTGGTAGGCGGAGCGGCGCTCCGGTATTAGGCGGGACAGCTTCAGCAGGCTGGCGGCGGCAATCGCCGTCGCCGAAGTGTCGCGGTTGGTGTCGGGGATGGCGGTGTCATCGAAGTCCCAATAGGCGACGTGGTCGACCGGCACGTGCGCAAGCCACCAGTCGCTCACCAGCATGGCCACCGGAGCGAGCTCGTCAGCGCCACGCTCGATGGCCTGGGCCAGGCTGACCATGCACCAGGCTTGCGCCCTCGCCCACGTGCTATCGGAATGAAATCCCTTGTGCGTGTAGCGCCGGGTCAGGCTGCCATTCTGCGGATCGAACGACGCCGACTGGCATACCGAGCCGTTGTCGCGCACGCACAGGGCGATATGTTGTTTGACGTGCGACAGGCCAATGCGGTAGGCGTCGGAGCCGGGCCCTTCGCCAAGCAGCAGCGCGGTGGTGCCGGGCAGCGCATCGATGTTGGCTTCGTTCGAACCGGTATCGGAGGCTTCCTCCGCCTCGGAGCCAAGCGGGATCAAACCGGCCGCCGGGTTATACATGTCGACCAGGCCGCGCATGCCGCTCTCGCACAGCTGCTGCGCTAGCGGATCGTTAAAAAACTCCACGCCGAGGCCGGCGCCGTACCAGAACAGGAAACCTTTGAATACCGACTTGGATTCGGCGCGCGGCGCCAGCAGGGCGGCCCACTCGCGGGCGCTGTCGCGGTAGCGTGCCTCTCCGGTACGCAAGGCCGCGAGCCACAGCAGGCCGCACCAGAAGCCGCCGGTCCAGTCGCCTGCCGGGCTGCGCTGCCAGATACCATCTGCCGGGTCCGCGTAGTGCGGAAAGCCGGCACCTGGCTGGGCCAGGGTCGTGTCTATTCTTTGCAGGATACGGGCGACTGCCCGATCCAAATCCGCTTTATGCATTTTCTCGTCTCCTGAGTTTGAGCCGTCGTGGCGGCTTGCCTGTCTGTGCAGGTGTGAAACCATGGTAAGAGTTGAGGTGGTGTCAGTCCAATATCTTGTTTGCCGCGGTTCGGTATCTTTTGGGTATGATGAAATTGACCGCATTGGCCGGTATATGCGGTCACCTGGTGGCGCACCGGCCGCATGGTTCGGATCGTGGATTCAGCTTCGCTGCCTTTCGCCCACGCGGCCGAATGACTGCTTTGAAAGGCTATTGCATTAATCGCCGTGCATATCGGGTACAGGCACTGCAACGCCATGGCGGCGGAATCGGAACCGTCCGCAGGCGGTGGCGTATCACTTTCCACGTAACTCCAGAATTTCCGTTCCAGCTCGATCAGGCGGGCGATCAGGGCATCGTCGCGTTCGATTCGACGAATGCTGATTTCCTGTCCACACACCAGCACGCAAACATCCGCCGTGGTTTTGCCAGTCACGGCGAGCTGGTGATGGACTTGGCACTGCACATACTCTGGAACGCCGTCACGCCATAGACGCGAGCCGAACTCGCCAGCGGTCTTGCATTCCAAGATCTGTACGTCGTCTGCGCCAACGACCGTGTAGTCCAGGTTCGCCAGCATCCACGCATTGTTTGGGTCAGGATGCTGGAGAACTGCGTTGACACGTCTTACCCGATTGCCTTAACGCCTTGTGTAGTGCGCGGCCACCCGAACAAACGCACCGCGGCATTGCTCCGCTATGGTGGCCAGCTCGTCCAGACTGGGCACACCCTCGAACGCGATTTCGATCATCCGCTTGGACGGCGTCTGCACCGGAGTGAAGTCGGCCGTATCGGCTGAGACCTCCCAGATCAGGCAATACTTCTCGCCCAATTCCCCGTAGTGGTAGCGCCCGACCGAGCCGGGATATGCGATCCTTTGCACCCTCCCTTCATGCTCACGCGTCCATTGCTGGTGCATGTGAATGTGGCCGAGCATCGTCGCGCTCGTGTTGGCTGAGAACAGCGCACCGAGCGAAAACTCGTGATCGAGGCCTGCCATTGGCACGCCCGATTCATTGAGCGATCCATCGACGGTGCCGTGACTGGCAAGTACGGTGGGAACCCCTTGCCGGCGCAGCGCAGCATTAGCTGGTCCGAACAGCCCGAGAAGCGCGGCGAGGTGATTGCCCATTTCGACACTTGCATTGTCGGCACCCACGACGAGGGCCAGTTCAGCCTTGTTCACAGTCGGCACGCTGGTGATGACCAGGTCGTATTTGACGTCGCTGTAGGTCGGGTCGTATTCAATCCACTTCCCTTCCGACAGGCCGATCATGCCAATCTTGTCGGAGACGATGATTGGATGACGCGCACCGATCATCTCCAGCATCTTGAGCAGACCCACCGGCTCATGCGAGAAGGTGCCCTGCAGCATGAACACCGGGCAATGATCCGCCAATTGTTTGATTCGCTTTGCCAGCGCCAGCAGTGCTGGCGAGTGGCCGTCCAGTGCGTGGTCCGTCAGGTCGCCGGTCAGCATCGCGAGCCCGACGTTGTTGGCGATTGCTTGTTCAACTGCGTGGCCGAAGCATTTATCCGCTTCAACCAGGTTGCCCGGAGAGTAATGCAGGTCCGAGGCGTGCAGGATTTTCAACATAGATTCTCCCAAATATGCCGAAGCTCGGCGTTTAAATGGGTAGAGCGCTGTGGCTCACCAATGCCGAGGGCACTGATGAACGGTTCGGTGAGACGCCGCCCCGGAGAGGGGCGGCTGTAGAACTGGTTGGTGAGCGAATCAGTGGAAAATCGCGGTCTTGATGTCCGAGCGAGCTTCCTGCCGTGCGGCTTTGCGCCGGGCGTTGTCGCAGCCTTTCGGCGCCTGCTTGCGCGGCTCTTGCTGGAGCGAGCGGAAAGCGTCGGCGTCGACGCGGTAGGTACGTTTGTGTCCGTATGCTTGCATTGTGTGGCCTCGTTGAGATGGGATACCGTGGCTAGTCGCCAGGGGTGTTGGATGGAGGGGACTGTGGATCTGGCAGCGCAGCCGGTTTCGGCGGAGCAGCAGGAAGCGTGGTCTTGTCGTTGAAAATGTCGTTGAAGGAAGTGGCCAGGCCGGGCGCCTGCGAAAAAAGCGACGCGAGATGGTTCATGGAAAACTTTCAGGTAGGTTGTTTTGGGGAGGTCGACCGCGAAGCGCAATGCTCTGCTCAGTTGAGACTCCAGTTGGAAATGTCGAGATAGTCAGAGATCTTCTCTTCGCACGCCTGGGCGTGTTGCGCGCCGACGATCGTGGACAGCAGGTGTACCAGGCGCTTGAGCTCCTTGCGAAGGCTCCGTCCGACGATGCGGCGAACGCGGTGCGGGTCGAAACCCAGCACGTCGCACACCCATTCGATAGTGACGAGGCCGCCGTCCGGGTTCAGGCTGTACAGCCAGATCAAGGCATCGAGACGGTTGAGATCGGCTTGACTTGCCTTGTCGCTGGCGATCGAAGTTTGACCAAACAGGTCGGGTTCGACGTCTTCTGATTTGCCTTCAATGTCCCACATCATTCGCAGGAACATCCGCTTCGCTAAAATAGTCTCCGGCGTGTCGCTCGCCTCGACGGCCTCCAAATCGACCGAGATCGGTTCATCAGGATCGACGAGCAGCTCGCGGTCGGGACCGACCGCTTTCGCGGGTGCAGTGGGGGTTGGCTTGGGCTGGGTTTCCAGTCCAGTTGGTACGGGATCGACGGGTTTGCCAGCTTTAACCGCCGGCGCAGGAGCGTCGTGCAGGGGCGCCGGACCAGGTGGCGTTGCCCTGCTGGCTTTGGGCGAGTTGACAGGAATTTCGTCAGCGCCGCCGAAAATGTTCAGCTGGATGACCACAGCCGGCTTTAGCAAGACGACCGGGTTTGTTAAGTGCATAGAACCTCCAGTAAATGCCGCGGGGCGGCAATAGAAAGAGGTGTCCTGTGAAGGATCTGCGCTTGCGCAGGGCAGATACGTGAGGGAGGGAAAAGGCGACTTGCGCGGCGCTCACTGGCGCCTACAATGGGGGAATTATTACTTGAGGGAACTACATGACCACAGATTTGAACAACCTGCCAGACGAAGCGTTTGAGAATTTTTTACGGGAGGCGGGTGGCATCAGCGATCCTGATAGCCCAACGGAGGAAAATCTGGTCAACCTGTTCAGCAGCACGATGCGCGAGACAAGTCCGGAAGCACGTGCACAGGGATTTGTGGACGTCGCCAACATGGCGTTGGCAATGGCCGACAAGACCCTGGGTTCCCAGGTTCCTGTCGCCAAATGCTTAGTGCTCGAGCTGCACTGATCAGTTCAGCAGAGCGAGTCGTGCCATCTTCCGTGCTTGCTGCACGTTGCGGAAGACACGATCATTTTCGATGCACGGCTCGTTTTCAATTTCGCCGATTTCGTCCAGCACTTGCTGGGCGGTGACGGGGCTTTTCGCGAAGGCAAACACGCGTGTCCAAAACTCGAGCTCATGCACGGGATATAAGGAGTAACGCTGCTGTCCGTCTTGAGGTTGCGCCAGGATGGCCTGGTGGGCTTGAATTGCAGATTGGGTCAAGATGGTTTTCATGCACTACTCCTAGTAAATTCCGCATAGCGGGTTAGAAAAGGAGTCAGTGACGAGGGCGTCACTTGTCTATGGAGACATAGAGAAGGGATCGCGGAGGGGTACAAAAATGCCGGTGGCCGACAGCGTTAATGTACAGCAACTTCCCTTGGAAGTCCAGCATGCTGTTGGTGTAGCGCTGGTAGTTTGTGTGGCGTTGCGTTTTTCGTGACAGATTTACTTCCAAGTCCATTTCGCGCGAATCGTATTTCAAAGCACACAGAAGCCGCCTACGTCACGCAGAAGCTTTATATGGGGAATACTTTGCTTCAGGCGGTCCCATATGCGCTGTCGATAACTTCCTTAAGCACACATGGTTTCATCAGCGCGGCCGCCCAACGCACCGTGGCCCCGACTTCGCGCGGGATCGACAAGTGTTCGGCCATCGCAACGTCCCAACGCACAATGGCGTCTGCGACCTCGACCACCTTGCCGTGCTCCAGACTGATCGGCAGTTCAAACGCCCAAGCGTTCGACGCCGCCACGTACACAACCCAATCGTTCGGCGTCCGGCCCAGCACAAGCTCTGGCGCGAAGCTCGCAAGGTCGATACCGGCGTCTGCCGCCGCGCGCTTGAAATCTCCGATGTTCATTCGTATCCTAGACGTCGTGCAATTATGCATCGGGCTCCGCCTCACAAGGAGCCCTTTCTAAAACGGCTACTATCTGTTTGCAAGAATCTGCCCCCGTTTTTGCAAATCTCGCAGCGTAATGGGAGCGAAATCAGACACCTACGAGGCTTTTAGTTTAGACACCGTGTCCATTTCAGGCGGAGGACGGGGTTGACATTTTTGGTACTTCCACGATCTCCGAAATGACGCGGTCTGTACGCAACCGCGCTCACCTGCGGATGCGCCAATATCAGGAGATTGGCGGCATGTCGTATCTGATGTTGATCCAGCGCTTTCCGGATCCGCTGACGTCATCGGTGGCGAAGGTACAGTTTGCCAAAGTAATAACAGCGGACTTGTCGACCTCTCGATACCCAGATGACTTGACGATCTTGGAGTCAGCGACCCGGCCATCCTCGGCAATCAAGAGCGCCAGATCGACAAAGCCTCCCTTCTCGTTGATTTCCCAGAAGGCGCTTGTTTTGCGCTCAAGTGGGGGCGAATAGGGAAAACGGAAAAAATCGGGCGCTAAGGCGATTTGGCCGAGCATATCGCCCGCAAACCATTCCGCGCAGTCGACTTGCAAACGCCCTGACCCTATACTGTATAGTCGACATTTATGACCGGGGGCGGTCTTTGCTTGGAAAAATAAAAGATGTCGAACGCGCAGCTGATGGCAGTAGTCGAGGTAGACAAAGGAGATCGGATAATTTGTCAGCGCGACGGCTGTCGCCACAGCGTGTACAAACGCATCCACATCGTGCGGGAGAATGGGCGGTTCACCGTCCTCGGCTCCGAGTGCTTCAAGCTCCTATACGGCTCCTATGACACCGGGGCGGTGCCCGTTTATGGATCAAGCGCTGGCCAGCTTCTTACCGACGCCGAGCGTCAGCTACTAGCCGAAAACACTGAACGCTTCATTGCCATGCTGGAGGTACAGCGGCTTCAACTGGAGCATGCCCGAGCACTGGATTTACGCGCTAGACAAGAAGAACAGCGAGAGCGCGAGGAAGCTGCACGAATTATCAGAGGCGCCTCGGATGCGCTGCGTGACGAAGAACGCAATGCTCAGTCGCCTGCCCTGGAAAACTGCCGCCGGCAATACCCAGGGCTCAATCTGGCCACACCAGGCTGGCAGGGCTTGGTTTATTTAGAGAAGCTAAGAATCTTGCGTGAGGGGCGGGGGAATCGATTCACGCAGCCGCGAACTGAATCTTCCCTTTTCTAGAATATTTCCTACTCTTGGGGCTTGCGCAGCTCCCTGAACCCGCCTTCGGCTATACGCTGCTGGCGCCACACATAGTCCCCGGTCAGGTTGATGTGCTCCCAGCCCAGCGGTGACAAAAATTGCAGCATACCGTCGTCTGGCAACTTGCCTTTCTCACGTAAGGCCTGCGTCGCCCGCTCCAGGTAGACCGTGTTCCACAGTACGATTGCGGCCGTCACCAAATTCAGGCCGCTGGCGCGGTACCGCTGCTGCTCAAACGACCTGTCGCGGATCTCGCCCAGCCGGTGGATGAATACCGCCCTGGCCAGCGCATTGCGCGCTTCGCCTTTGTTCAAACCGGCGTGTACGCGTCGGCGCAGCTCGACGTTCTGGAGCCAGTCCAGGATAAACAGCGTGCGCTCGATCCGCCCCAGCTCGCGCAGCGCGATCGCCAGGCCGTTCTGGCGCGGGTAGCTGCCTAACTTGCGCAGCATGAGCGACGCTGTGACGGTGCCGTGCTTGATCGAGGCGGCCAAGCGCAGCACGTCGTCCCAGTGTGCGCGCAGGTGCTTGACGTTCAGGCTGCCACCGATCATCGAGCGCAAGGCGGGGTGATCGCCCACTTTGGCCGGCACGTACAGCTTGGTGTCTCCCAGATCGCGGATGCGCGGCGCGAAGCGGAAACCCAGCAGGTGCATTAGCGCGAACACGTGGTCGGTGAAGCCGGCGGTGTCGGTATAGTGCTCCTCAATGCGAAGGTCCGATTCGTGGTACAGCAGGCCGTCGAGCACATAGGTCGAGTCGCGCACGCCGACGTTGACCACTCTGGTGCTGAACGGCGCGTACTGATCGGAAATATGGGTGTAGAACAGCTTGCCGGGCTCGGCGCCGTACTTGGGGTTGATGTGGCCCGTGCTCTCGGCCCGGCCGCCCGCGCGGAAGCGCTGGCCGTCCGACGACGACGTTGTGCCGTCGCCCCAGTGCGCAGCGAAGGCGTGCTTGAACTGGGCGTTGACCAGTTCAGCCAGGCCGGCCGAATAGGTTTCGTCCCGGATGTGCCAGGCCTGCAACCAGGACAGTTTCGCGTAAGTGGCGCCGGGACTCGATTCCGCCATCTTGGTCAGGCCGAGGTTGATGGCGTCGGCCAGGATCGCGGACATGAGGAACGTCCGGTCCTTGGCCTGCTCCCCGCTCTTAAGATGGACAAAGTGGCGCGTGAAACCGGTCCAGTCGTCCACGTCCATCAGCAGTTCGGTGATCTTGATCCGGGGAAGCATGCCGCTGGCGAAGTCAATCAGCGCCTGGGCCTCGTCCGGCACCACGGCGTCCTGTGGGATGATCCTCAGTCCTGTCTCAGTAATGATCGCATTGGGCAGTTCGTTCGTCAGCGCGAGCCGGTTGGCGGTGGCCAGTTGCTGTTCGAGCAAGAGCAAGCGGTCGTGCAGGTACTGGTCGCAGTCCTGGTTGACCGCGATCGGCAGCTCGCGCGCTGATTTCATCGCCCCCAACTTTTCCGTGGGTAGCAGGTATTCCTCGAAGTCCCGGAACTGGCGCGAACCCTGCACCCAGATGTCGCCCGACCGCAACGAATTCTTCAGCTCCGACAAGACGCAAATCTCGTAGAAGCGGCGGTCAAGACCGTCGTCGGTGATGACCAGGGGCTTCCACCGCGCCTTCACGAACGCGATCGGCGCATCGTCCGGCACCTTGCGCGCCCCGGTCATGTTCATCTCGCGCAGGACGTCGATCGCGTCCAGCACCGCTTGCGCCGCCGGCGCAGCTTTAAGCCGAAGCACATCGAGGAACTCAGGCGTATAGCGCCGCAGGGTGCTGTACTGCTCTCCCACCAGGTGCAGGTGGTCGAACGTCTCGGGCTGGGCCAGTTCTGCCGCCTCGGTCACGCTTTGCGTGAAGTCTGTCCACGGCAGCACGGCCTCGATCGCGGCATACGGGTCCATGCCGGATTCCTTGGCCTCGACCAGCGCGCGCCCGATTCGGCTGTACAGGCGCACCTTGTCGTTGATGGCCTTGCCCTGCTTCTGGAAGTCCTGCTGATGCTTGTTCTTGGCCGCGCTGAACAGCTTGATCATGATGCGGTCGTGCAGGTCGACCAGTTCGTCCGTCACGGTGGCCATGCCTTCGATGGCCAGCGCCGCCAGTGCCGCATAGCGCCGCTCATCCTCGAACTTCGCCAGGTCGCGCGGCGTCATCTGCGCACCCTCGCGCGCCATCTTCAGCAGGCGATTCTGGTGGATCTGGCGGCCAAGCCCCTCCGGCAGTGCCAGAGACTGAAACACCTTGAGCCTTTCGATGTGTTCGCGCATGTAGCGGGAATTGGGCTTGAGCGGAGACTGGCGCAGCCACACAAGCCAGGTGATGCTCATGTCAGGCGCCACGTTGAGCAGGTTGTCAAGCGAGCGCTTGTGGTGCCGCTCCAGCGGATCGATCAGCGCGCGGTAAATGCGCCGGTTGGCCCGCGTCACGGCCTCGGCGCAGGCCCGCTCGATGACAGTGAGCGCCGGCAGGATGATGCGCTTCTGGCGCAGCGTTTCAAGGGAATGCGCGGCGAGGACCATCGCCTTGTCGGTCTGCATAGCGAGGTCGGCCAGGCTGTCCACCAGCTTGCGGAAGTCCGGCAGGCCGAAGACTGACAGTCCCAGGTAGGCGCGCAGCTCGTGCAGGTGTTCGTTGCGCGTCTTCTCCCGCTCGCCGTATTCCGGCCAGGCGCCGGCGTCGCTGCGCACCTGCTTGGCGATCCAGTGCAACACCGAATCCGGCAGCGCGGTGTCGCTGGCAAGCGCGTAGCCGGGATAGCGCAACAGGCACATCTGGACCGCAAACCCAAGGCGATTCGCTGCCCCGCGCCGCTGCCGGATCAACGCCAGGTCGGCATCCGTGAAGCTGTATTGCTGAATCAAATCATCCTGACTTTGTGGCAATACCAATAAGCTGTCGCGTTCGGTATCGGACAGCAGTGAGCGGCGCGGCATTCGGTCCGATCCTTCGCTGAAAGGTTTGTGTGGTGCGCCGGTAGAAGGATCGCCCTGACAATGGTTCGCATCATTCGAACCCATTAAATTTAAAAAGGTAAAGCGCTTTACGTTTTTGTCTTCCGTGTTTTCGGACTGGCTGCGGCGGGTTTCTTTTTCAAATCCGCGTTCTCGCCCTCCAGCTCGCTAACGCGAGCCTCCAGCCGCTCATTCGCCTGGTGGGCATGCTCCAGGCGTTCCACCACCATTTCCAGTTCAAACTGCCTGCTGCTAGCTAACTCGCGCGTCGCCGTCAGTCCTTCCGTGGCCTCGTACAGCTTGCGGGCTTGCTCCCTGGCCGCGTCTCGCTGCTCGTGCAATGTGTGTTCCAGCTGGGCCTTCTCGCTCCGCAGCACGGCCAGCGCCTCGCGGCCGTCCTGGAAGTTGGCGCGCAGCGTGGCCGCCTCCTGTTCGGCGCGGGCAATCCGCGTTTCGTAGACGTGCTTGTCATCCTGCCGCTGGGCCGCGCTCGCCTCCTGGAAGTGCTCGAACTGGCGCCGCGCCTGCGCCAGCTGGTCCGCCAGCTCCCGGACCTCGGCCGTGCGGTCGGCCAGGCGCTGGGCCTGCCCCGCCTTTTCTGATTCCAGGGCGGCGATCGCCACCGCATCTTGATGCCGGGCAGCCTGCTCGCGCGCGAACGCCGCCATTACGCTGTGCAGTTCGGCTTTCAGGGCTTCGCGCTCTATGCCAAGCTGGCGCACCTCTTCGCGCAGCGCCTCCGCCGCTTGTGCGACTTTATGTGCCGCCAGCTGGTGCTCAATGCGCAGCTGCTCGACCTGAACCTGCGCGCCTACCTGCACCCGGTCGTAGACGCCCTTGATCGCCTCTAGCAGATCGGCCGGCACGCCCGCGCCCGCCGCCGCGACCTCGCCTTCGTGCTGCGCCTTCCATTGTTTAAGCATTGGCGCGATCGTGCTCTTGCCGATCTGGCCCGCGAAAACCAGGCGCAGGCTGAACTGATCGAGCAACGCGAGGAAGAGGTCAGTGAACTGACCGACTCCGCCGCTTCGCTGCAGGGCCGCTTTGACCAGCTAGAGCGCGAGCTGGCGGCAGTGCAAGAGGAAGCGGCGCGCCTCCGTGGCGACGCCGAACGCGCGCACACCGAGCTGGCCAAGGCGCAACTGAGGCTCGAAGCGATGCCGCGCCTCCAGGCGGATCTGGCAGCGGCGCGCGCGGAATGCGACGGCGAACGCCAGGCCCGCATCGCGGCCGAGCGAGCGGCCGCCGTGGGCGCGGCGCACAAAGACAGCCTGGACGCGCGCGTGGCCGAGGACAAAGCCAGGATCGAGGCGCTGGAAGCGCAGCTGGAGGCCGGCGCGGAGCGCGAGCGGCGCCAGGCGGCCGATCTAACGACGACCCGGGTGGCGGTGGAGGCAGGCACTGCGCGGCTGGAGCTGGCCGATCGCACCATCGCATCGCTCAAGAGCGATCTGACCCAGGCGCGCGCGAGTGAACGCGCGGCCGTGGAGGAAGCTGCCGAACTCAGGGGGGCCGCCTCGGGCGCGTGAGGGCCCGGCGCACGCATTGTGGACGTGCTGCGGCGCCAACCCGGCGGCCGCGGCCGCCGGTCTTTTTTAGAACCCGCCTTCACGGCGGGTCTCGTCAGATTTGGCCGTGTTCTGCAAACGAATGGGTGCGCGTGCCAGCGACAATGATATGGTCGAGCACGCGAATGTCGACAAGCCCGAGCGCGCTGCCGATGGCCTTGGTGAGCAAATGGTCTGACTCGCTAGGCGTGGGTTCGCCACTCGGGTGGTTATGCACGAGCACGGAACCGGCCGCATTCACACGCAAGCCTGATTTGACGATTTCGCGCGGGTACACGGAGCAGTGCGTCAACGTGCCGTAAAAGAGAATTTCATGTTCGATCAGGCGATTTTTCACGTCCAGCCACAGGATTGAAAACACTTCCTGTTCGTGCCGGCCGAAGCGGCAAATCAGGTAAGTCTTGATTGCATTGGGCGAACTGGCGGCGACGTCTACCTTCTTGATCCTGCGCGCCAGGATCGAAAGGGCATCGGCGATCACCG
>NZ_CBXX010000049.1 GCF_000577615.1 Herbaspirillum sp. RV1423 | reverse complement strand
TACATCGCCAATTTTGCTTCAAGGCGATGTTGCTCCATGTCAAGCATACGCGATCTTATCCGGGAATGCATGTCGCCAGGCGGCGACGTATTGTTTTTACCGCACCGCGACGCAGATTTCGCAGGAAAACAAGCCGGTCTGCGGATCGGTGCGCGATCCCGGCAGGTAGCGTTCAAAGCTCGGGCGGGCGTCGAACTGCAGGCCCAGGCCGGGCATCTGTTCACCGCACATCTTCATCCACGCTGCGCCGATATCGCGCGCATTGCCGCGGAAATCCGCCACCGCATAGCGTCCGCCGGGCAAGGTAACGACCTGCGCCGGGCTGTCCGCGACGAAACCGTCGGGCACTTCGACGCAGGCGTCGTAGCGGCATTGTTCCGGCGGCGTGGAGGAAGGATCGTCGAGACCGACGCCGTAACAGGTCGGTCCGTCGAGATGGTTGGCCTGCAGCCAGGGAATGAAGGTGTCGCGCCAGAAATCCCCGAGCGCGGGGCCGTAAGGGCCGGTGTGACGCAGGAAGGCAACCCTGGCCGGCGGCAGTTCGACGATGCGCAAATTCATGCCTGTCTCCTGTGCAGTGAAGATGGAGCGGATATCATACGCGAAACGAATGGGCCGGCAAGCAAGGAAGGGCGGCTGTGTGCAGCCCTTTTCAGGATTTGACCTTGTAATACGCGCCGCCCATGCCGTCGACATCGAACTGCATGCGCAGCGTGCGCTCGGCACCGCAGAAGAACACATGCCAGTCTTCCGTCCAACTGCCTTTGAGCGGATAGGTGTCGGCCACCAGCGGGTGCTTGAGCGGCAGCCAGACGGCATCGCCGATGCGGCTGACGTCCCGGATCGACATCAACCGGAAATCCTTGCATTGCGTCGCATTGGGCGTGCCGCTGCGTTCCGCCGCCAGCGCGGCTCCCGTCATGACGACCGGAATGGCGTCGGCGATCACCTTGGGCGCGGCGCGCGACGGTCCCAGCGTGTCGACCTGCTGCGCCAGCGCCAGGTATTTCTGGTAATTCGGCGGCAGGTCGGGGATGCCGTTGAGCAGCGAACGGATCTGCCTGGTCGTGCCGGCGCCGCTTTGTTCGAGCAGCAGCGTGGCCAGCATCAGACGCGCCGGCACGTAACCGGCGGCGGCCGCACCGGCCAGCGCGTCAATGGCTTCGATCTGGTTGCCGCGCTCGGCAATGTCGCGGCGGGCGATGGCGTTGTATTTGTTCTGGTCGGGTTTGCCGTTGACGATGTATTGGTTGGCCGGGTCGAGCGAGTAGGCTTGCCACAGTACATAGCCTGCGCGCTGGTCGCCGGCGGCGATGGCCTTGCGCGTCCAGGTGCGCGCCTCGGCGAAATCGACCGGCAGGCCCTTGCCCGGCAGATTGAGTTCGCCGTAGATCGCGGCACAGGTCGGCTCGCCGCCTTCGGCGCATTCGCGCGCCAGTTTCGCGCCCTGCTTGACGTCGCGCACCGTGCCCTGGCCGCGCAGCGTCATCAGCGCCAGGAAAGACTTGGCGCGATTGTCGCCTGCGGCCGACAACTGCGAAAACTCGCGGAAGGCGGCATCGTATTTTTGTTCGCCATAGGCATTCAGCGCGCTGTCGATATCGGCCAGCGCCGGCAAGGCGACGGCGGAAAGCAGCAGGCCGAATAGCGCGGACGGGATGAGGGACGGTTTCATTGATGTTCCTGACGTGGGGAGGTGCACGCGCTGCATCGCGCGAAACGCTCTATTTTAATATTCGCTGTACTTGCGCGACTGCCCCTTCACTTTTTCCACCGGGTATTTCTCGCGGTTGAGCGCCATCTTTTCGATCACGGCGTCGTACAGGTCGACATCGAGCCGGTCGGCCAGGCGGATCAGATAGACCAGCGAATCGGCCAGTTCATGGCGCACGCCGATGCGGCGGACAGCGTCGAGTTCGTCCTGTTCGCCGGTCTTGAGCCACTGGAAATGCTCGACCAGTTCGGCCACTTCGACTGACAAGGCCATGACGAGGTTCTTGGGCGTGTGGAATTGCTGCCAGTCGCGCTCTTCGGCGAACCGGCGGACGATGTCGCGCAAGGCGATGAGGTCGGAGGATGGAGTGGTCATCGGGATAATCGATCCGGTTAACGAGAAGACAAGTTGCAAGGACCAGACTATAGCGCCGATTGGGGGCCGGCAGTGCGGCCGCCCTCCGAACCAGCCGCGCGGCATACCGCGACGGCTCAATGCACGTCAAAAGGTATAGTTGACGGCCGCCATGGTGCCGTAATTGGTGCGCGCCTTGACGATCGGACTGTCGCCAGCCTTCGTCATGTAGCGTGTCGCTTCCGTGGCGGCCAGCAGCGACCAGTTTTCGTCGAAGCGGTGGGTCCAGGTGATGCCGGCCTTGAGTGCGTACAAGCCGGAACCCGGCGTATATGTTGCGAAGCCGCTGTTTGCGCTCTGGTTCGCGGTGACGCCGAAGTAGCTCTGGTTGTAATCGGCGCTGCCGAAGTGCGCGCTGCCGGCGACGGCGAGGCTGTCCTTCGGCATGGTCAGCACCGTGGCGTCCACCTTGGCGTAATAGTTGCGGCCGCGATCTCGATTGCTGAGCGGCTGCGACGCGCCGGCGCTGATCGTCAGGTTTTGCGTGATGCGATAGCCGAGGCTGAGGTTAAGCAGCGCGGCGCCTTTGACTTCACCCATGCCTTTCAAT
The DNA here is from genome assembly GCF_000577615.1 of Herbaspirillum sp. RV1423. Lineage (GTDB taxonomy): Bacteria > Pseudomonadota > Gammaproteobacteria > Burkholderiales > Burkholderiaceae_D > Herbaspirillum. The sequence goes on along the minus strand of NZ_CBXX010000049.1, from coordinate 24,553 downwards.
TTGTCGGAGCCTGGTTTGAGACGCTCGTTGGAATCCTTGCGGCCAGGGTCATAACCCAACGCCGCCGAGGCGATGAACTTCTCGCCGAAGACGCGGCGATAGCCGATGCCTTCGTCGCTGTCGATGAAGCCGCCCCAGGGCGTGACGACGTTGATGACGGGCAGGGCGACGCCTTTGTATTCGTCGCTGCCGGCATAGCGCGGCATATAGGCGGCGCCCAGGCCCAGCATGATTTTGGTCGAGCTTTCGCCGGCCGGCGCGGGCTCAGACTGCGCCTGTGCCGGTGCGGCAGTCGCGGCGGCGGCCAAAGAGGCGATGGCGGCAACGATGAATGGACGGCGATGTTTCATTTTTTCTCCAGTGATGAATAAGCACATTGTCGGTATGCAGGCCGGGGCGGTCTGTGGGAGTTTGGTGTGGAAATGTGTGTCGATGTGTCAAAATGTTTTTGTTTGTAATGCGCCGGCACAGCGCACGGGGGCGCGGCTATCATGCGCACGGGATGCTGCGGGAGGGCCTAGTCAGGCACAGTCGGGTATAAGCAAGAATGAAAAAAATACTGTTGATCGAAGACGATGTCCGTCTTGCCGAATTGATATCGGAATATCTGTGCCGCTACGATTTCGAAGTGGCGGTGGTATTGCGCGGCGATCGGGCGCTGGCGGCGGTGGAGCGCGAGAAGCCCGACGTGGTGATCCTCGACCTGATGCTGCCCGGCATGGACGGCATGGACATCTGCCGTCAGTTGCGCAAGGACTCGTCGCTGCCGGTGATGATGTTGACCGCGCGCGTCGACATTTTCGATCAGGTCGCCGGTCTCGAAATCGGCGCCGACGACTACATGCTCAAGCCGGTCCAGCCGCGCCTGCTGTTGGCGCACCTGCGCGCCATCCTGCGCCGTCGTGAAGGCCAGTCCGAAGTCGCCGAAGTGCGCCAGTTGCAATTCGGCGAACTGCAGATCGACCTCGCCGCGCGCCAGGTGTGCTGGAAGGGCGAAGAGATCGACCTCAAGACTTCCGATTACAACCTGTTCGTGATCCTGGTGCAGGCAGCGGGCAAGGTGCTCAGTCGCGACGAGTTGCTGCGTCGCTGGCGCGGGATCAATTTCGACGGCATGGACCGCACCGTCGACGTCAGCATTTCGCGCCTGCGCAAACGCTTCAACGACGATGCGCAGGAACCGCGCAAGATCAAGACGGTATGGGGGCGCGGTTACCTGTTCAGTCCGATCGCCTGGGAGGAGTAGGTGCTCCGTAATTTAGTGCGTTTATATCTGGTCATCGCCGCGCTCGTGGTGGCCTCCATCCTCGTCGTCAACTACGGTTTCCCGCACCTGTTCGCCCGTCAGTACGCCCAGGCCGTACGCACCAGTTTCAACGGTGAGAGCTTCATGCTCAATCATTTGCTGTCAGGGCGCAGCCGGGACGAACAGGAGGCGTTGCTGGAACAGTTGCGTGCGGCCGCGCCCGGACGTTACAGCCGGCCGACGCAAACATTTGAGCAATTGCAGCCGTCCGTGCGCGAACAACTGGCGCGGCATCGTGTCGGGTGGGAAATCACCGGCAGCAAATGTTGCTTGGTGTACGTCAAACTCGACGACGGCGGGTTGATGCGAGTGCAATCGCTCGACGGCCTCCCGATGGTCGAGATGGGGGCGTACGCGCTGGTCTTCACCACCATCCTGGCGGCGGTATGCATCTGGCTGATCCCGCACTGGCGCGATCTGGAAAAGCTGCGCCTGGCGGCCGCACGTTTCGGCGGCGGCAGGCTTGATGCCCGCGTGGGTTTGTCGGGACGCTCGTCGATACGCCAGTTGAGCGGCCACTTCGACCGCATGGCCGATCGCATCGGCAAGCTGATCCAGGCACAGCGCGACATGCTCAACGCAGTCTCGCATGAATTGCGCACGCCGTTGTCGCGGCTCGAGTTCGGCCTCGATATCCTGCAACACCACACGCAGGATACGGCAACCGAAAATCGCATCCTCGGCCTGCGCAAGGACGTGGAGGAACTGGAGGCGCTGGTCGCCGAACTGCTTACGCTGGGCATGTTGGAGCACGATCGCCAGGGCGTCTTCACCGAAACTGTGGCCTTGCCCGCGTTCCTGCGCGACGCCTGCGGCGTCACCGACGAGGTGCTGGCGTTGGGCAAGCTCGAATTGAATTGCAGCGTCGACGCGCGGCTCGAGACCGTGGTCACCGAATCGCGCAGCCTTGCGCGCGCTTATTCCAATCTCGTGCGCAATGCCGTGCAGCATGCGCGTTCGATCATCCGCGTGCGTGCCGAAATGGCGGCGTCCGATGCATGGACGCTGATCGTGGAGGACGACGGCGCCGGTATTCCGGAAGCCGACCGCGAGCGCGTATTCGAATCCTTCTATCGTCTCGACCAGAGTCGAGATCGCGCCACCGGCGGCTACGGCCTCGGCTTGTCGATCGTGAAGAAAATCGTCGCGCGCCACGGCGGCGGCATTCGCGTCGGCAGCAGCGAACTGGGCGGCGCCATGTTCGTCATGCGCTTCCCGCTGCGGCAACTGCCGCCCTGAACAGGTCGCCTGCGTTGCAGTCCTCAGAAGCCGAGTCCGGGCCGGAGGTAAGCGGCCAACCAGATCAGCATGGCAATGGTAGCGGCAAGCAGAATCTTGTTGCTCGGCATGGCTGGGTGTTTTCTTGTTGTGGATGCCCGGCATTCTAGTGCCCGCTTTGCGCCGCAGGTATGTCGATGTGTGGGCTGATTGTATTAATTTGTATAAATCCTCGGCGCGCCGATTCGCTTCACCCATAATTGGTCATACCTTTTTACCTTCCGATCGGTATCTCGTATAATTTGGCTTCCCCGCGAGCAAGAACAACCACAACGCCCGGGGTAGGCGGCGTCTCGACATGCCGTTCTGATAACAGACCTCACCAAAGGAGACAACATGGCTTACGCCAACGCAGCATCGGCCGGCACGCTCGATGCCGGAGCCGAAATCGGCAAGCGCGTCATCGGCAAGCTGCACCGCAAGATCGTCTGGTACTGCTTTTTCCTGTTCATGATCAATTACCTCGATCGCGTCAACGTCGGTTTCGCCGCGCTGACGATGAACGCCGATCTCGGCCTGAGCGCCAAGGTCTACGGATTGGGCGCGGGGATATTTTTCCTCGGTTACATCGCTTTTGAAATCCCCAGCAACATGATCCTGCACAAGGTCGGTCCGCGCATCTGGATCGCCCGCATCCTGGTCACCTGGGGCATCGTCGGCTGCGCCATGGCCGCCATTCAGGGCGCATGGAGCTTCTATGCGCTGCGCTTCTTGCTGGGCCTGGCCGAAGCCGGGTTTGCGCCGGGCGTGCTGCTCTACATGACCTACTGGTTTCCCAAGAAAGAACGCGGCAAGGCCGTGGCCGGTTTCATGCTCGCGACCGTGCTGTCGTCGGTGGTCGGCGCGCCGCTGTCGGGTTATCTGCTCAGTTCCACGCACGGCTGGTTCGGCCTGTCGGGCTGGCAGTGGATGTTCATCCTGGAAGGACTGCCGGCGATCGTCATGGGCATCGTGACTTTTTTCTACCTGGTCGACCGGCCCGAACAAGGCAAGTGGCTCGACAACGACGAGCGCCGATGGCTGACCGCGACGCTGGCCGCCGAACAGGAAAAGAACGCGCCGCACGCCCAACATGAGTTCAAGGTGATCTTCCGCGACAAGCGCATGTGGGTCCTGACGCTGGTGTATATGTTCAACGCCGTGGCGATTTACGGCGTGGTGCTGTGGCTGCCGCAGATCGTCAAGAGCCTGGGCGGCCTCAACAATTTCCAGACCGGCATCGTCTCGGCGATTCCATTCCTCTGCGCCGCCGTCGGTCTGGTGCTGGTGGCGCGCAGTTCCGACCGTACCGGCGAGCGCAAGATGCACACCGCCTGCGCCGGGCTGTGCGGCGGCGTTTTCCTGGCCGCCAGCGCATTGGTGCCGTCGCCGCTGGCGGGACTGATCCTGATCTGCATCGCGGCGATGGGTTTGTGGGCCACGCTGGGCGTGTTCTGGACGCTGCCGACGCAGTTCCTGACCGGCGCCGCGGCGGCCGGGGGCATCGCCATGATCAACGGCTTTGCCCAGATTGGCGGGTTCGTCGGGCCTTATCTGGTAGGCTGGATCCGCGAAACCACGCAAAGCTTTTCGATCGCCCTGCTGGTGCTGGCGGTGAGTCCGATGATCGGCTTCGTGCTGTGCGCATCGCTCAAAATCAGGAACGATCGCGCCGCCGATTAGGTTGGTTGCGCAATGGAAGTCCCCCGCGCCGCCGTCGCTGGCGGCGCAATTCTTTGCGGAGAGCATGATGAAACAAGCAATGTCGCTGGCCCGGCGCCTGCGCCAGCCGGGTATTGTGGTGGCGCCCGGCTGCCACGACGCGCTTGGCGCGCGCATTTATGAACAGGCCGGTTTCGAAGCCGTCTATATGACCGGCAACGGCTTGTCCGCCAGCCTGCTGGGCGCGCCCGACATCGGCCTGCTCGGCATGAGTGAAATGGTCGAGCGCGGCCGCGCCTTCGCCGCCGCGGTGCAGGTGCCGGTGATCGCCGACGCCGACACCGGTTACGGCAACCTCAACAACGTTGCGCGCACGGTGCAGAACTACGAAGCCGCCGGTGTCCAGGCGATCCACCTGGAAGACCAGGTCACGCCCAAGAAATGCGGCGCGATGAAAGGCCTCGCTCTGATTTCCAAGGAGGAGCATGTCGAGAAAATCCGCGTTGCCGCGGCGACGCGCAAGAGCAAGGATTTCCTGATCATCGGCCGTTCGGATGCGCGCATGCCGCTCGGCCTCGACGAAGCAATCGCGCGTGGCCAGGCCTATGCCGCCGCCGGCGCCGACCTGGTGCTGCTCGAAATGCTGCAATCCGAAGACGAAATGCGGCAGGCCGTGGCCGCCATCGATGCGCCGCTGATGTTCAACGCCGTCGACGGCAAGACGCCGCCGCTGACCGCCGCGCAGTTCGGCGCGCTGGGCTTTCGCGTGCTGAGCTTTCCGATTTCGGCGACGCTGGCGTATACGCACATGATGCAGCGTTTCGCCGAGCATATCCGCGCCACCGGCAGCGCGTTCGGCGCACCGTGCGGGACGGTGCCGATTGCAGAGTATGAAGCGGTGCTTGGCATCGGCGATTACCGATGACGCGGGCGACGCCGATACTGCGTCGCGAGAAAGGACAGCGCGGAGAATTGCGACGAAATGTCCGTCATATTCCCGCAGACGACATCGGCCGATTCTGCGACACTGCGGATTCGCATTTCACGGAACTGGACGATATGAGCGCCAACTGGACCGACGGCTATGTGACCGACATCGGCTATACCCACGGCTACTACCCGCAACTGAATCCGGCGCGGCTGCAACTGGCTTTCGCCGCGGTCGGGCTCGACAGCCCGGAGGTGCGCACGGCGTGCGAGCTGGGTTTCGGCCAGGGATTGAGCGTGAACATCCATGCCGCCGCTTCATCGGTTGCCTGGTACGGCAACGACTTCAATCCGGCTCAGGCAAGCCATGCGCGGATGCTGGCGCAGGTCGCCGGCGGCGGCGCGCAATTGCAGCAAGCCAGTTTCGCCGAGTTTTGCGCGCGCGAGGATCTGCCGCAGTTCGATTTCATCGCCATGCACGGCATCTGGAGCTGGGTCTCGGCCGAGAACCGCGCCATCATCCGCGACTTCGTCGAGCGCCGCCTCAAGATCGGCGGAGTGCTCTACGTCAGCTACAACACGCAGCCGGGCTGGGCCGCCTTCATGCCCTTGCGCGATTTGCTGCTGCGCCATTTCGACATGCCGTCCAACGCCGGCAAGGGCAGCGCCGAACGCATCGACGCCGCGCTGGAATTCGCCGAGCGCATGTTCGCCGCCAATCCGGTCTACGTACAGGCCAATCCTTTCATGCAGGAGCGTCTGGAGCTGCTGAAAAAGCAGAGCCGCCATTACCTCGCGCATGAGTACTTCAATCGCCACTGGCACGTTGAAGCGTTCGCCGACATGGCAGCGATCTGGGCCGACGCCGGGCTGGAGTTCGCCTGTTCGGCGGACTTGCGCGACTATCTCGACATCGCCAACCTGACGGCGGCGCAGCGCGAATTCTGTGCCGCCGTCGAAGACCGCCACCTGCGCCAGAGCGTGCGCGATTTCATGGTCAACCAGCAATTCCGCCGCGACTACTGGGTGCGCGGCGCGCAACCGCTGGACCCGGCCGGCCATCAGGCCACATTGGCCGCGCAGCGCGTCGTGCTGCTGAATACGCCGGGCAAGATTCCGATGACGCAGAAGACGGTGTCGGCGGAGATCACGCTGAACCGGCACATTTACGACCCCATCATCGATGTGTTGGCGGATTTGCAGCCGCACTCGCTGGGCGAGATCGCCGGCATCGTCGGCAGCCGCAACCTGGGCCTGCAACAGGTTCTGGAAGCCATGATGATGCTGATCGGCAGCGGCCAGGCGGCGCCTGTGCAGGATGAGACCGGCAAGTCAGCGGGCGGCAACGGCTGCGCCGCGCTGAACCGCCATCTGATCGGGCAGGCGGCCGGCAGCAATGCCGACGGCGACATCGAACATCTGGCCAGCCCGGTGACCGGCGGCGGCGTACCGGCGGACCGCATCCAGCAACTGTTCATGCTGGCAGTGCTGGAGCAGCAGCAAACACCGGTCGAGATCGTCGATTTCGTTTGGCGGCGCATCTCGGCGCAAGGCAAGATGCTCGTGAAAGACGGCGTGCGGCTGGAAGACGCGCAGGCCAACCTCGACGAGCTGACCGAACAGGCGACACGCTTTTTCGTGGAGCGGCTGCCCTTGTTGCAGGCGCTGCAGGTGATCTGAAATCAAGCCCGGTTGCTTGATAGAAAATCGCGCAGGACCGCGCGCGTCGGCCATTTTTGCAACACGCCCCCTCCATTGAACCGGACAAACTCGGGTACCATTGATTGCGTTGCCGGGGGAGCATCAGCCCGGGTTCAATACTATTTCCGAAAAGAAAAATATTTTGGGCAACTTGTTGCGACTGAAGTGGACGCTCAAGGCCAAGGTCATCATGGTCGTGGTGACTGCCGTTCTGGCGACTGCCGCGGTGATCGTGTCGGTGTCGCTGTACGTCATGAAGCGCGACATCAAGACGCTCATCGGTTCCCATCAGTACACGACGATCAGCACGATCGCCACCGCCCTCGACGAAAGTTTCCATGCGCGCCGCATCGCCTTGCGGTCGCTGTCGCAAGGATTGCCGCCGCAGGCGCGCCGCGACATCAGGCAATTGCAAATCTATCTGGCCGGCCATACCAGCCTCACCGAGATGTTCTTCAACGTTTCCGTGTTCGGCGCCAACGGCGATCTGATCGCCAACTTCATCGACACCGGCTCCATCGGCCGCTATAACATCACCGACCGCGAATACATGCGCCGCACGCTGGCGTTGAAGCAGGGCGTGATTTCCGAACCGCTGCGCAGCCAGATGTCCGGGCGCGCGGTCGTGCTGATGACCGAACCGGTGTTCGACGACAGCGGCAAGGTGGTGATGGTTTTTGTCGGCAGCATCGATCTGCAGCAAGCCAATTTCCTCGGCCAGTTCACCGATGCCAGGATCGGCAAGACCGGCTTCATCTTCATCCTGACTTCCAAAGGTATCATCGTCGACCATATCGACAAGGGACGCATCCTGCAGCATGCCGACAGTGCCGGCGGCAAGAGCGGCGGCACCGAGCGCGCGCTGCAGGGCTTCGAAGGCAGCATGGAAGGCATGAGCCGCGCCAACCAGCCGGCGCTGTTCGCCTACAAACGCATGAAGACGGCGGACTGGATCATCGGTTCCCTGTATCTGAAGGACGAGGCTTTCCTGGCCATCCGCGATATCCAGAACAAAGCCCTGCTGGTGTCCCTGGCGCTATCGATACTGGCCGGCTGGCTGGCGTGGCTGATCATGTCGCGCCTGATCGATCCGCTGCATCGCCTGCTCTTGCACATCCAGAAGATACGCGCCGCCGGCACCTACGATGAAGTCCCGCTGTCCTATCGCGCCGACGAAATCGGCGATCTCGGCAGCGCGTTCAACTCGCTCATGCGCGAGCGCAAGGATGCCGAGATTGAACTCGACCAGGCGCGCGTCAATCTGGAAAGCATGAACAAGACGCTGGAAAGGCTGGCGCTGGAAGACGACCTCACCGGCCTGGCCAACCGCCGCCGGTTCGATCTCAGCCTGCAGGAAGAATTCAGCCGCGCCGTGCGCGGCGGCCGTTCGCTGGCGCTGGTCATGATCGACGTCGATCACTTCAAGCAATACAACGACATCTACGGCCACCTCGCCGGCGACCAGTGTCTGCGCAAGGTCGGCCGCGTGATCAGGGCGCAGCAGACGCGGCCGGGCGATCTGATGGCGCGTTACGGCGGCGAAGAGGTGGCGGTGTTGCTGCCGGGCGCCGACGAAGCCGGCGCCATCGCGGTGGCCGAACGCATCCGCCTGGCCGTGCGCCAGCTCGGTTTGCTGCATGAAGGCAACGATGCCGGCATCGTCACCGTCAGTGCCGGCGTCAGCGCCTTCGTGCCGATTCGTGATATCGACGCGCCCGACAAACTGATGCGCGCCGCCGACAAGGCGCTGTATCTGGCCAAGGCGCAAGGCCGCGATCGCACCCGCAGCAGCACCGATTTGCCGCAGTTCTCCTGATTGTCCTGAGCGTTTTGCGAGTCAGTTCTTCTTGTATTGGCGCGTGAATTTCTTCGCCAGTTCAAGGAAATTTTTCTCCGCCGGAGAAATGCTGTCCGTGCGGTTCACCAGCGTGATCGGCGCGACCAATGCCGGACGCGCATCGCGGATGCGGCAATACACCACGCTGTCGCGATGGAAATCCTTCATCGACGCCGGCACCACGGAAATCCCGCCGCCGGCCGCCACCAGGCTGATATTGGTCAGCATGCGTTCCACTTCCGAGGCGATGCGCGGCGTGAAGCCCGCATTCTCGCAAGCCTCGATCAGCCGCGAATACATTCCTGGTGCGCCGTGTCGACGTACCAGGATGAATTGTTCATCGACCAGCGCCTTGAGCGAGACCACAGGCATGTCGCCCTTCTGCGGTTTATCCAGCAAGGCATGTCCGACCGGCAGGATCAGCAGCATTTCCTCGTCGAGCAACTGATGAAAGCTGATGCCGCGCGGCTGGCTCACCGGCGAGCGCAGGAAGCCGATATGCACCTTGCCTTCTTCGATCTCCTCGGTCAGCTCGGCCGCATTGCCCTCGCGCAGGTCGAGATGCACGCCGGGATAGGCGTCGCGATAGGCGCGGATGATGGAGGGAATCAGCGGATGCGCCGCGGCGGAGCTGGTGAAGCCGATGACGATGGTCCCCTCGAAACCCTGCGCCGCCCGCGCCGCCTTGGCCGCCGCCTGTTCGACGCTGCGCAGGATGGCCTTGGCCTCTTGCAGGAAGGCCGCGCCGCCGGCGGTGAGTTCGGCGCCCTTGGGATGGCGGCGGAACAGGTCGAAGCCGAGTTCCTTTTCCAGCATCCGGATCTGGTGGCTCAATGGCGGTTGCTGCATTTCCAGCCGTTCGGCGGCGCGGGTGAAGTGTTGTTCTTCGGCCACTACGAGGAAATAGCGGAGGTGGCGGAGTTCCATTGGGTGTTGTCGCTTTTGGGTTTGAAGAATGGGGTTGGGATACATTTTACATCTGGGGTGTTTTGTTTCGTTTTGCTTGCGGTTTGTTGTTGTTGTTGTTGTTGTTGTTGTTGTTGTTGTTCTTTCTTCGATCAACCGTGGTTGCTGGGGGGCTGAAGCACTGCTTCAGCAAACGGCAGACGCTCACTTTTCTTGCTTCGCCAAAGAAAGTAAGCAAAAAAAGGTTGGAGCACTGCTCCAACCGGTTCGTCGCCCCCTTCGGGGGTGCCCGGTGGCGGCAGGCACAAATCGGGAGGAAAAATAAACTCGCTTCGCTCAGACAAATTTTCCCTCTTTATCCGATTTGCACCCGCCGCCACCGGCGACTCTCAAGCGGAACTGCTGATCCGGCTCGCTGCGCATTGCCGGATCGGTTCGGTGACGCGCAACTTTCCGTGGTCTATTTTTTTCGTCGTTCCAACGCAAGTTGGAACCCAGCGTCGTGAAGCAGGTTGAGTGACGCATTAACGTCACTGGGTCCCAGCGTTCGCTGGGACGACGGACTCATTGGCACCCGCTGAACGTCTGAGACTGCGATGCGAAGCGAGCAGTCTGGAAGTTCCGCTTATGAGCTGCCGTTGGTGACGTGCACAAATCGGATAAAGAAGGGAAAACTGTCTGAGCGCAGCGAGTTTTCTCCTTCCCGATTTGTGTGCGGCGCCAACGGGAACCCCGAAGGGGCGACGAACAGGTTGGAGCAGTGCTCCAACCCTTTTTTTGCTCACTTTCTTTGGCGAAGCAAAGAAAGTGAGCGGCTGCCGGGCCGCTCCCGGCAACCACGGTCGTCCGAAGAAAGAACAGAATCAGCACCAACAAACCACAAATAAATCGGAACAAAACAAAAAACCGGCAATTGCGGATACCCCTCATCCCCATCCCACCCCCAACCCCCGCCAAACGTATAAAATTTCACCCAACCAAAAATCAAAACACGGAGACCGCCTGCCCCGACAGGCCAGCAATGAAGCAACCCCTCTACAAAAACGCCTTCTTCCAGATGATCGCCGCCATTGCGATCGGTATTGCGCTCGGCCATCTCGATCCGCAACTGGCGGTGCGGATGAAGCCGCTCAGCGACGGTTTCGTGCGCCTGATCGGGATGCTGATCGGCGTCGTCATGTTTGCGCTGGTGGTGTCTGGGATCGCCGGCATGCAGGACAAGGTGCATGCCGCCAAGGTGGGTGGCAAGGCCATCGTCTACTTCGAGGCGATGACCTTCGTTTCGCTCGGCTTCGGCATGCTCGCGGCGGATCTGTTGCAGCCGGGCGTCGGTTCGCATCTCGACCTTTCGCATGTCTCCGACGCCGCACAATACGCGACGCGGCTGTCGACGTCGAGCGTGGCCGATTTCCTGCTCAATATCATTCCCACTACCTTCTTCGACGCCTTCACGCGCAACAGCAGTCTGCAAATCCTGCTGCTGGCGGTGCTGTTCGGCGTGGCGCTGGCGCGGTTCGGCGAGCGCGGACGCAGCCTGCTCAATTTCATCGAAGCCAATCTGCGCATCCTGTTCGGGATGATCAACCTGATCCTCAAAGTCGCACCGCTGGCGGCGTTCGGCGCCATGGCCTATACCATCGGGCGCTACGGCATGGCATCGGTGCTGCCGCTGCTGCATTTCGTCGGCGCGATCTATCTTGCCAGCATCGCATTCATTTGCGTGGTGATGGGCGTGATCGGACGCGTCGCCGGCATCAACATTTTCCGTCTGATCGCTTACATCAAGGAAGAACTGCTGCTGGTGTTTTTCACCACGTCGTCGATGGCGGCGCTGCCGGGGCTGACCGAGAAGATGGAGCGACTGGGCTGCGCACGGGCCGTGGTGCGGCTTGTGTTGCCGACCGGGTATACCTTCAATCTCAACGGCACCAATATCTACCTCACCATGGCGGCGATGTTCCTGGCGCAGGCCGGCGGCATCGAGGTCGGCCCGTGGCAGCAACTGTCCCTGCTGGCGATCGCCATGCTGACTTCCAAGGGGGCGACCAGCGTGACCGGTTCCGGTTTCATCGCGCTGGCGGCGACGCTGAGCACGTTACAGATCGTTCCGGTCGGCGGCATCGTGTTGCTGCTCGGCGTCGAGCGGCTGATGAAATGCCGCTCGCTGAGCAATGTGATCGGCAATTGTCTTGCCTGCGTGGTGGTGTGCGCCTGGGACAAGGCGCTGGATCGCCAGGCGATGCGGCAGGCGCTCGCCTGAGCGCAACGCCGTTCCGATATACACATCGCAACGGCGCCGCGTATTACTTGCACTACTTGCCCAGTTTGTAGAAAGCCTGATCCAGTTTGACCGACGCCGCAGCCAGTTTCTGGCGTTGCTGCTGCAGCCATTCCACGTCCTTGGCCAGCTTGGCCTTTTCCACACCCAGCATGCGCTCGACTTCGGCGCGTTGCGGTCCGCCCAGGCCCTTGCTTGAGGCAAGCATGTTCTGCGCCGTCAGCGATTTCTTGTATTGTTCCTGCGTCAGCGGGAACTGCGTGCGTTCGAAGTCGAACTTCTTGACCGCTTCCGTGTAGATTTTCTGCACGATGTCGAAAGGAATGTCCGCCGGTTTCATCTTGTTGGTGCGGCCGTAGGTCACCAGGTCGGAGGCGAAATGGTGGCCGACGCGGAAAGGCACATCCGAATCGCGTTGCAGGATATCGGCCAGCTCGGTGGTGGTCGAGTAGTCGGCATCGACTTCCTGCAAGGCGCGGTCCTTGTCGATCACCAGGTTGTCGAGCAGGTCGGCCAGCTTGATGAAGGCGTTGGACGTCAGTTCCAGCGTCTGCTCGACCTGGTCGCGCTTGTAGTCGGGCATGCCGGGCGAGACGTTGTGCGCCTCGATCTGGAAGGTCATGGCGCCGCCGACGATTTCGCTGGCTTGCAGACGCAGCACGTTCAGGCCGTAGGGATTGCGCTTCTGCGGCATGATGCTGCTGGTGCCGGTCAGGCGGCCTTCCCGGATCATGATCCAGGGGTAGGGCTGGTGGTATTGCGTGTGGAAATCCTGCATCAGGATGCCGATGGTCAGCGCCGCATTGCTGCACAGGCCGACCAGTTCCACGCCCTGGTCGAGCGCGCCCAGTTGCGCGGCGTCGTAGGAGTTTTCGATCGGGCCGTCGAAACCGAGCAGTTCGGCCAGACGGCGGCGGTCGACCGGGAAGCTCGAGGTGCCCAGCGCGCCGGCGCCGAGCGGACTCAGGTTCAGGCGCGCATAGGCTTCCTGCAGGCGCGTGCTGTCGCGGCCGAAGGCCGACGAGAACGCCAGCAGATAGTGCGCGAAGGTGGTTGGCTGCGCCTGCACGCCGTTGGTGTAGGCCGGCACGATGGTGTCGAGGTTCTTCTCGGCCAGTTCCAGCACTTCGGTTTTCGACTTGTTCATCGCCTCCATCAGGTCCAGCGCGCGCTCGCGCTGCATCAGGCGGCGGTTGGTGGAGAGGATGTCCTGGCGGCTGCGGCCTGAATGCATGCGCGAGCCGTCGGGGCCGGCGATCGCCAGGATCAGCGGTTCGTATTGCAGGTAATCGGACGGTCGCTTGGCGCCGGGCAGGTCGCCGTTCTTGATGACCTGGTCGACCGCCGAGACGATCTTCTTGCCGAGGTCGGGCGGCACGATCTTGTTCTCGATCACCATCACGGTCGAGGCCTTGTTCATCTCGCCGAGGAAGTAGAAGTAATCGTGGTACGGCGATTTCTTGCCGGCGGCGGGCGCGGCAAACGTTGCATGGCTGAGCGTCATCGCCGCCAGGGGCAGCAGCGCCAGTCTGGCGATACGAAGAGAGAGAGGTTTATTGAGCGTCATCGTCTTTACCTTGGGGGTTGGTCTGGGGTTGAGTGGTTGGCGCATCGGCGGCGGCCGGACCGTTGGCCATCGCAATGTCGATACTGAGGCGGCGCGCGCTTTCATTGAACGGCGAGAACACGTTGCTGTTGCCGCTCGGGCGGTTCCATGCGCTGCCCGCTTGCTCGGTTTGCAAGGCGGTCGTGACCGGCGCGGTGGCGGCGTTGGTCAGGAGGTTGCTGATGCCCTTGCCGAAGTTCATGATCACCACGCCGTTGCCGGTGGCGGCGAACGTGGTGGCGTCGCCCGACTGTCCGAGCGCCGCGCCATTGGGGGCGCTGGCGGTGATGAACAGGATGCCGTCGGCGACCAGCAGGCTGTTGGTGCCGCCGTTGAAGCGCAAACCGTAGCTGCCCTTGCTGCTGGCGTTGACGGTCATGTTGCCGCTGCCGCCGGTGGCGACGGTATTGAAGCCGCTGGTGCTGCTGCCGATAAAGGTAATGCCTTCTCCCGATTCGTCGGCGGTGCCGGTGAGTGCGATGTCGCCGCTGCCCGACAATATCCGCACGCCGGCCGTCGCGCCCGAGCCGGGACTGCGGATGGTGATGCCGGCCGTGCTCGAGGCGCTGCCGCTGGTGCCGGTCAGCGTGAGCTTGCCGGTGTTCGTTGCGATGGTGGCGCTGCTGGCGTTGGTCGAGGGGTAGATCGTGATGCCCCCGCCGTTGGCCGAGGCGCCGCTCAGGCTGACCGATCCGCTGCCGGTGGCGCGCAGCACGTTGCTGCCGGTGAGGATGCTGAGGCCGTCGCCGTAGACGCTGCTGCCGGTCACGCTGAGGGCGCCGTTTTCCACGCTCACCAGCGCATTGCCGCTGCCGTAGAAGCTGACGCCATCGCCCTGGTCGGCGGCGTTGCCGATCAGCGTGACGTTGCCGGAACCGGTGGTCTGGATCTTGTTGGTCACCCCGAGGATCGCGATGCCGTGATCCAGTTCGGGAACGTTGGGCGAGTGGAAGTTGCCGTTGAGCGTGATGTTGCCGCCCTGCGACGAAATGTTGTTGGTCGAGGCGGTGCCGCTGCCGCCCAGCGCAATCGCATCCGAGGTGCCCACCGAGTCGCCGCGCAGCGTGATGTCGCCGCTGAGCGTGGTGACGTTGACGCCGGTCGCGCCGTTGGTCGAATTGAAGAAGATGCCGTAGCCGCCGAAGCTGTTGGTGCTGTTGCCGTTGATGGCGATGTTGCCGCTGGTGGCGCCGATGTTGACCACGGCGTTCAGCGCCGACGGCGCGATGTCGACACCGCGGCCCGAGGCGCTGGTGCCGTTCAGGCTGATGTTGCCGCTCCAGGTGTTGATGTTGACGGCGGCGTACTGGCCGCCGACGTCGATCGACAGCGCCTTGAACGAACCGCTCGAGGTGTTGATCACGCTATTGTTGGCGGTCAGCGTGATGTTGCCGGCGCTGCTCGACACATTGACGCGCGAACCTGCCGCCGGACTGCTGCCGTTGCCGGAACTGATCAGCGCCAGTGCCGGTGTGGTGCCGCCCGAGGTGTTGCCGGCGATGTTGATGTCGCCCGCGGTGGCGATGCTGATCAGCGAACCGGCACCGCTGGAATTGAGCACCGTGCCGTAGCTGCCGGTGCTGTTGCCGACGACGTTGATGGAACCGCCCGCGGTCGCGTTGAGCGTCACCGAGCCGGTGCCGGACGCCGCCAGATAGACGCCCCGTCCCGCGCCGGCGAAGCCGTTGCTGTTGGCCTTGACGGTCAGAGTGCCGCTGCCGACGGTCAGCGTCTGCGAGGACGTGGCCGCCGTCGAGCACACCAGCACGCCATAGCCGGAGGTTGCGTTGCCGCTGATGGTCAGGTCGCCCGAACCGGTGGCGGCGATGGTGTTGTTGGTGCTGAAAATGCGCGTGCCGTTGCCGTTGCCGAGGTTGGTGCTGTCGATGCTGATCGAGCCGCTGCCGTTGGTGACGATGCGGCTGCCGGCGGTCATCACGAAGGCGTCGCCGGTGGCGCTGGCCTGGTTGGCGAGGATGGTGATATTGCCGCCGCCGGCGTCGATGGTCGAACCGGAGATTTGCACCGCGCTGCTGTTGGAGGTCGCGCTGCCGGCGATGGCGCCGCGGATGGTGACGTCGCCGCCGCCGGTGTCGAGCACGCTGCCGTTGGTGATCGACACGCCGGAGGTGCTGTTGAGGACGGTGCTGGCGGAACCGGTTGCAGGATCGAGGCCGCCGCTCATGGTCAGGTAGCCGCCGTTGGTGGAGATCGTGCCGTTGCTCAACGCGATCGAGCCGTTGCCGGAATTGTTGAAATTGGAGAATAGCGACACGTTCAGCGACTTGCCGTCGGCATTGCTGATCGAGTGATTGGTCATCACGATGTTGCGATGCGCCTGCAAGGTCAGCGTGGCGTTGCCGACCGCCTTGACGTCGTCCTGCACATTGATGTCGCCGGAGGTGCCGCCGACCGAGGTAGTGTAGACGCGCACGTTGGCGCCTTCCGACAGCGAGGCGTTGAGCGTGGCCGAACTCAGGTTGGAACTGGCTGCGCCGCTCGACGTGAACGGGTTGGTCGTCGTGGCGCCGCCGGCATTGGCGGGAGTGGTGATGTTGATGTTGTAGGGATCGATCAGCCAGTCGCCGCCCAGGCCGGATGTCGCGCCCAGATGGACCAGGCCGTTGACCTCGAGGTCGTGGCCGGAGGTTTCCACGGTGCCGCCGCGTCCGGTCGCACCATTGCTCTGCGCGCTGATGTCGCCGTAGAAGCGCGTGCTGGCGGTCGACCACAGCACCACCGAGCCGCCATTGCCGCTACGGATGGCATCGGCCTTGATGGCGGCGTCGGCGCCCATGTAGACCGCCTCCGACTGATGCTCCGTGCCGCTGCCCTGATAGTTGCCGCCGACCAGCACGGTGCCGCCGCCGGCGTCGCCCGAGGCGTCGATGCGGGTGCCGTCGAACAGGCCGACATACCGGCCCAGCGCCTTGACGGTGCCGCCGGTTGCTCCGCTGCCTTTGCCGGAAACGTCGAGCGTGCCGCTGTTGGCGACCACGCCTGAGTCTCCACCATCGAGCAGGATCGCGCCGTTGCGGTTTTGCAGACTAGTCGCTTCGATCACGCCGCTGTTGTTGACGACGTTCGACAGCATGGCGTCGGTGGCGCGCGCCGTCATGATCACGGTGCCGCCATCGGCTTGCAGCACGCCCTGGTTAACGACGTTGGCGTTGAGCGTGGCGTTGCTGACTTCGACATTGATCAGGCCGTCGCCGTTGAAGTCGAGCGTCATCTTTTCGCCGGCCGCCAGCACCACGCTGCCGAGCCGCGCGACGATGTTGCCTTCGTTGCGCACCTGTGCGCCGAGCAAGGCGACATAGCCGCCGTCGGCGGCCGTGATGTTGCCCCGGTTGACGACCGAGCCGTTCGCGCCTTCCAGTTCAAAGACGTTCTTGCCCGTCATGAAATTGGCGTCCGACATGTTCAGCGTCGACGCCACCAGGCCGCCGACATTGACCGACGCGCCTTGGCCGAACAGGATGCCGGACGGATTGATCAGGTAGACCTGGCCGTTGGCGTTGAGCTGGCCGAAGATTTGCGAGGCGTCGCCGGAGGTGACGCGATTGAGCGCCACCGAGGACGAGGAGGGCTGGACGAAATTCACCGACGCATTGCTGCCGATGTTGAAGGTGTTCCAGGTCGCCGCCATGCGATCGGTGCTTTGGTTGACGGTCATGGCGTTGCCGCTCTGGCTGATGCTGCCGCTGCCGGCGGTGATCTGGCCGTTGGTCGGCAGGGCGTTGGCATCCAGCGCGTGCGCCGGCAGGATGGTCAGGCCGCACCAGGCGGTGAGAACGGCGGCGCAGGCGGGTTTGAGCGCCGGATGGAGGCGCTTTTCCCGGGACTGCTTGCCTGGTTTTGTCATCGTCTTTGTCATGATGCGCCTCAGAAAGTGTAATTGACGCCCACGCCGAGGGCACGGATGGTGGTGCCCACGCCGGGCGACAGGCCGGTGGCGCCGAGCACGCCGGACACGGCGAAGTTGTAGTTGGCCAGCGCTTCATTGCGCAGGATCACGTACTGGCCGAAGAAGCGGGTCTGCTTGCTCCATTTGTACGAAAAACCAACCGCCTGCGACGTCGCGCCCATGCCATCGGTGGAGCATTTGACGTTGTTGCCCGAGATCATGCTGCAATCGCCGGCCAGCGCCTTGGCCGCGCTGGCGCGCAGTTCCAGCGCGCCGATCTGATGCGAGACGCCGACCATGTAGGCGCGGCGCCGGTAGTTGGACAAGTCGGTCGAGGTGACGCTGGTGTTGACCACGCCCGATTCCGAATACGACAGGTCGTCGGCGATCAGCGAGATCTTGGTCCTGCCGAAATCGTAGGCGATGCCGTAGCGCAGGCTGAAGTCGCTCGATGAGGTGCCGGCGGTCACGTGCGTGCTGCTGCCGACGCCGCGCGCGTCGCGGCCCAGGCTGGCGATGCCGAAATAGTTGATGTGCTGTTCGGCGGCGAATACGGCCGAGAAGCCGCCGCGCTCATACGACAGGCTGCCGCTGTAGAGATAACCGGTGTCCACGTCCGAGGCGGCTTTCATGCCGTTGTTGGAATAGGCCAGCTTGAGCTGGAAGCCGTAGACCTTCGGCGACCAATAGCCGATCAGGCCGTCCTGGCGGCGGTTGAAGGCGGCGTCGTCGTTGTTGGAGTTGATGGCGTCGCCGACCGGGCCGGAATTCTTGGTGATGCTGGTGATGAAACCCGGCGAGCCGATGATGTTGTAATGCGCGGCGCTGGTCAGACCCTGGAACGGATCGAAGGAGGTGGTGCTCTCCTTCATCGGCGTATCCCAGCGGCCATACATCATCGTCCCTGCCGACGGATGCGCGAAGGCGACGCCAGTGTTGCGCAGGTCTTGCGAGTGGGTCCAGTCCGGCACCGCTTCGGCGCTGCGGTTGGTGTAGTTCAGCGACAGGCCCAGTTCCAGTTGCCACAGGAATTTCCATTGGTCGTAAAGCGGGATGCCGCTATGCGCGCCGATGTAGGAGACGTTGTCGCGCACACGCCAGAAGCCGGGCATGTTGCGGCCGTTGGGCGTGGCCAGCTTGCTCTGGTCGGCGGGCGCGGCTGGAGTGGCGCCGTCGCGGTGCACGTATTCGGGAATCAGGCCGAGCGAGCCGTAGATCACGAACGCGGTTTCCGGTTCTTCGAAGTCCTCGCCCTTGCCGGTGGTGTCCGAGCCGAAGCTGGAGAAGGCTTGCGGCGAACCCGACACCGAGACCCATAGGTGGCGCGCGTTGCGTTGTTCGGTCGTGGGATTGACGCCGGGAGAGAAGGCCATGCTGGCGTTGAACACCAGATCCTTGTGATAGACGTTGACGCCGGCGCCGTAGCCGTAGCGCGACTGATGGTTGTCGCTGGCGTCCCACGGATTCTTGTTGATGGTGACGCGGCCGGCGTCGGCGAACAGCGTGCCTTCGACCACCGCGTTGCCGTACACACCGATCAGCTTGCGCAATTCCACCCGGCCGAGCACGCCTTCATCGCCGGCGGCTTCGCCGACCGGATAGGCGCGCACGCCGTTGGGGCCGCCCAGGCTCATTTTTTCGGAGGCGTCGAGATTCCTGTTAGCGTACTGCGCGTTGACCGCCGCCAGCAGCGAATAACCCGCGCCGATCTGTTGCAGGCGGCTGAACGAAAAGTTGGCCTTGTTGTAATTGCCGGCGGCTTTGGCCGTGATGGCGTCGAGCGCGGCATCGTTGGGCGTTTCCTTGTCGAGCTGGCCGCGGCCGTAGCGCAGGTTCCAACTGTTGTTGGCCGGCGCGCCGAACAGGCTGTCGCGCCAGTCGCCATACAGCGTGGCGCTCCAGAAGCGCGCCGATTTGTTGACCACGGTGGCCGAGGTGATGTCCTGAAAGTGGCGGTACTCGGCGGCCAGCGACAGGTTGACGTTGGCCCGGCGGCTGCGGTACAGCGCATCGTTGATGAAGAAGCTGGACACCTTGGCCGAGCCGCTGGCCTGCGCGTCTTTCAGGCTCTTGCCGACGTTGTACTGCAATTCGGCGACGCTGGCGCCGATGGAAAGTCCGCTGCTGCCGAGCGGCATCATGTAGCTGAGCCCGGCGATGCGCAGGCCCTCGAAAGAGTTCTGCGTATTGATGCCGAAGCTTTCGCCCAGCCCCAGCGCGTCGTTGAGATTGAGGTTGGCCGACAGGCGATTGGCGCCGGTGTAGTAGTTGCCGTAGTTGTCGATCGACACGCGCGAGGTGATCGCCGTCATTTCGCTGATGCGGATCACAATATCGGTGGCGCCCGCCTGCGAGGCCGGGCGCAGCACCGCGCGCACCGACACGCCGGCGATGTCGGACAGGCGCAGCAACGTGCCTTCCAGTTCGCTTTCGCGGATCACCGTGCCGGGTTTGAGTTCGTCCAGGTAGCGCTGGATCACGGCCTTGTTCAGGCGCACGTTGTTGTCGGTGTCCGCCGTGACCTGGCCGATCACGCCTTCGCGCACGGCGATGGCGACCTGGCCGTCGCGGATTTCCTGCGCCGGCAGATAGGCGCGCGCGACCAGATAGCCGCGTTCGCGATAGAGGTTGGTGATGCGCGATGCGGCCTTGCGCAAGCCGTTGAAATCAAGTTCCTGGCCGATGAATTCCTTCAGTTCGGCTTGCAGCCCGGCGTCGTCGATGGAGGCGTTGCCGCTGAGCGTGAAGCCGCCGACCTTGACGCTCACCGATGTCTGCTGTGCGGCGACGGAGGCGTCGTCGGCGTCCTGGGTTTCCTTCTCGATCTGCACGCGCTGGCGCGGTTGTTCCTGCTGTTGCAGGCGATCGCGGTCGGCCGGCGTCAGTTGCGGGCGATTGGCGTCGAAGATGCTGCCGGAGCTCGGCGGCGTCTGCGCATAGGCCGCCAGCGGCGCGGCGGCCAGCATGGTCATGACCTGCAGCGCCAGCATGTGCCGGCGCTGCGCGGCAAACCGTGGTTTGTTCATTTTCCCTGTCTCCTGATGTCATTTTTTTATGCGGCCTTATGGCGGCCGTCATTCTTGCTGTCGTATTTCCTCCGCTTATTTCGCCGGGAAGATTTTTTGCACGGCGATGTCGGCGCCGAACAGGCTCGCCGCTTCGTGACCGGCGCCCGGTACTTCGAAGTCGGGGTGATGCACCGGCGTCTGCCATTTGCCGGCGAGGAATTGCTCGTAGCGCACGTAGTTGTCGTGGCGTTCGAGGCGCGTGGCGCCCTGCAGGCGCGCGCCGCAGGCCTTGTCGAGGAAGCGGTGGTTGGGATTGTTGTCCTTGCTGCCGACCATGTAGGTGACGTCGCGCGCGGCATAGCGCTTGAACAATTGTTCGCCGTTGACCTGTCCATCCTTGCCCTGGCCGTAAGGAATCATGTCGCCGAGGCCGTAGCGATAATTGTCGTAGCCTGGACAGAGGACGCCGCCCGCCGGGGCGAAACCATTGTCGGACGGGCGGTTGTTGTCGAAGTAGAGATAGGAAGACGGGCTGGAGATGACGTAGCGCACCTTGATGCCGGCCCGCTTCAGCTTTTCATCGTTGTTGTTGAGCACGGCGTAGCGCTGCATCAACTGGGCGCCGGCGGAATGGCCGATGAAGACGATTTCCTTCAATGCCGGAAAATGTCCGGAGGTCAGATAAGCGGCGATGTCGTCGAACACGCGGAAGGAGCTGATGCCGGTCTTGCCGTGCGTGGAATCCTGCCCTTGCATCCAGTTGTCGCCGCGCCACAGCGCCATCTTGCTGTCCGACAGGGCATCGCCTTCGGTCAGGAAATTGGGCGTCAGCAACAGGTTTTGCGCGGGATCGAGGTTGGCCTTGCGCAGCAAGTTCACGCCGGTTTCGAAATAGCGATCGCCGTCGCGCTTGACGCCGTGCTCGAGAATCACGGCGCGCGTGATGGCGTTGTTGTCTTGCGTCAGCGCATTGTTGGCGTAGATGGCAAATGCATATTGCTGCGCGCCGGCGCCGAGCGTGACGATTTGCGGCGGCGCGATGTCGTCTGTTGCCTTTTTGGCGTAGCTCGCCGGCGGCAGCAAGGCAAATGCGGCAGCGGCTGTCGCCAGCAATGCGGTATTCCAGAATGTTGCGCCAGCGGCCATGTCGGCTTTCCTTGCATATACGGAGGTGAACGGGCAGGGGGCGAGCACCTTTGATGCAGGCGGCACACCGTGACGGCGGCGCTTGGCGCGGCGTTGGCGGCGGTCTCCTGCTCATGCGGCCGGATCATCGGCGCTTATCCATCCCTGGGTATTGTTGTTCTTGTTTGGGGCGATTATAGGAGCCGGATTCTGCTATGTAAAATATCTCGATTTATATATTTCAATACGATAAAAGTATGGAGTTGCGTCGTCGGATGCGTCAGGAAGCAGCCGGCAATGCACGCGCTTGTCGCCGGTACTGGCCGGGGCCGATCCGGAAATGGCGTTTGAACACCCGGTTGAACGACGCCTCCGACTGATAGCCGACGGCTTCGGCGACGGCGGCCACCGTGCGCTGTCCGCCGGCCAGCAGTTGCGCCGCCCGGGCCATGCGTGTGCGCGTGAGGATGTCGCCCGGCGTGGCGCCTGCCGCTGCGCGGAATAATCGCGTGAACGTCGTGCGCGACAGATGGCAGGCGTCGGCCAGTTGCTCCAGCGACCACGCGCGTTCCGGCTCGCCCAGCATGCAATGCAGCGCGCGTTGCAGGCGCGGCGCGGCGAGCAGCGCGAACAGGCCGGGCATGCTGCGCGCTTCGTCCTGTTCCAGCCAGGCGCGTATCAGCAGGGCGAACAGCGCCGACGACAATTGCATCACCACGGCATGGGTGCCGGGGCGGGCGTCTGCCGTTTCAACGCGCAGCATGGCCATGAGCGCCTGCAGGCCGGCGAAATCGGGCCGGCCGGCGGTGCGCACCAGCAGTGTGGCCGGCAGGGATGGCAGCAGCGCCGCCGCAGCCGCCGCGTCGAAATGGAATTGTCCGCACAGGATGTCGGTATGCGGGCCGCCGCCGCCGTTTTCTTTCCGGATCAGGATGTCGTCGTCGCTGCCGGGCGCCGTATAGTGCGGCGCCGCCTTGCCGCGTCCGGCATGCAGCGTATGCGCGCTGCCGCGCGGGAAGACCACGATGTCGCCAGCCTGCAACGCCATGTCGCGTTGTCCGTTCGCCTCCAGCAAGGCATCTCCGGACATGATCATGTGATACGGCGCGATGCCGGCGGCCTCAGGCTGTCCCGCCAGCCGCCACGGCGCGCCGAAATGACAGCGGATGTCCAGCGAGGTGCGCACCGGATACAGGTTCAGCAGGCGGCTGAGGGCGTCGGAAGCATGGTTCATGGCGAGGACCTGCAATGAGGATTGATACGATTGATCAATTTATTGGCATATTTTGCCATTAAAAGTGCTATCCGATCTCCCTATACTGATCTCCATACCGCGCTCGAACAGAAAGACCGAACCGGTTGTGGCAACGCCCTTATTGAACCAATCTGAACCGTTTGAACATTACTGAAAGGATTCATCATGTCTCGTCTTTACACCCAGGATATCGCTTCCGCCGGCGGCCAGGCCGCGCAACTGTTCGGCGTCATCAAGGCTGCCGTCGGCAAGGTGCCGAACGCCTATGCCGGCGTCGGCTCCAACAGCCCGGTGGCATTGGAAGCCGTGCTCAACCTCGACAGCGCCTTGCGCAAGAGTTCGCTCAAGGGCAGGCAGGTCGAAGCGATCAAGCTGGCGGTCAGTGAAGTTGCCGGTTGCGATTATTGCCTGGCCGCGCACACGCTGATGGCAAAGGCCGCCGGCCTCAGCGCCGACGCCGTGCGCAGCCTGCGTCGCGCGGAAGCATCGGGCGATGCGCAACTGGACGCGCTGACGACCTTCGTGCACACGCTGGTGACCACGCAGGGCACCGTGCCTGCGACGACGGTCGACGCGGTCAGGGCTGCCGGTTTTAGCGATGCCCAGATCGTCGACACCTTGCTGGCGGTGGCTGCCATCACCTTCACCAATCTGTTCAATCGCGTCAACGACACGGTGCTGGATTTCCCGGCTGCGGACTGACCATGCAGTAATGCCGTTCAGTGAAGCCTGTTTTCCCAGCGGTCGTCCCCGCGTACGCCGGGACCCAGTGTCGTGAAAACGTCCGATACGACGCTGGGTCCTGACTTTCGTCAGGACGACGGTTGCAGTGGACCGGCAATGCGGTAAGGGGCTTTTTACGCTTAACCGAACGGTATTTTCGCGATGAGGCCGCTTTTCATTCCTTGCCTGGGACCAGGTATTTGGATTTGGAACAGTAAATCTTGGCCTTGGTGTCGGCGTAGGCGATCACGCTGCCTGCCTGCGACTGGCGCAGCGAGTATTTGGTGTTGTCTTCCAGCGAATAGCGGATGCCGACGTTCTTGCCGATGGCGTCGGCCAGTGCTTGCGGCGTGCCGTTGACCACGGCGCCGATGAAGTCGGCCGGGCTGCTGCTGTCGTTGACCATCACGTCGGTGATTTCCATGCCCCAGATATTGCTGCCGGCAGCCTTGAACCAGTAGGCGCCGCCTTCGGTCTTGTAGGGTTTGCCGAAGGCTTCGAAGAGATAGTCGTAGAAATATTTGCTGTTCAACTGATTCAGGCACAGCAAGGCATTGCCGACTTCGATGCCGAAGGTGGCTGCCGGCGCGGCATTGGCAACGCCGACAGCGCCCGGCGCCAGCAGCGCGCAGGCCAGCGCGATGCGATGGATGGTTTTCAAACAGACTCCCTGGTGCGCGGCGTCGACGCATCGACGCCAGAACGGTAAATGGTGCGTTGCGCAGATTGTAGGGGGCTTTTTGGATTTTGGCTAACCGGATGTGGACTATGCCACGCGATCAGGCATGGCGTCCCGATTTGAGCACGGTCTCGCCGCGTTGCGAGGATGGCAATTTGCCGCTGAGGCTGCCGAGGCCGTCGATGAAGGAGGCGATGCCGGTGCCTTTGACCATGACGCAGGGCTTGCCCATTTTCTTGAAATGTGGAATGCATCAAATTCCACATTTCCCTGTGGCTGCCGAGGGCTCTCATTGAGACTTTGTTCGAGAACTAAAGAATTGTTAGATGTTTATTTTTACCTATCGCCACCACAAATCGTGCACTAATCTGTACTA
>NZ_CBXX010000048.1 GCF_000577615.1 Herbaspirillum sp. RV1423 | reverse complement strand
CTGTCGCCGCTCTTCCAGAAATGGAACGAGGTGCCCAGGGTGCGCTGCAAGCCGATGCGCACGTTCTCCATCACGCTCAGGTGCGGGAAGACGGCGGAAATCTGGAACGAACGGATGATGCCCTGGCGCGCAATCTGGGCCGGGGCCTGCATGGTGATGTCGCGCCCGTTGAACATGATCTGGCCCGAGGTCGGCACCAGGAATTTGGTCAGCAGGTTGAAACAGGTGGTCTTGCCGGCGCCGTTCGGTCCGATCAGCGCATGGATGTGGCCGCGCTCGATTTGCAGATTGACCGCGCTCACCGCCGTGAAACCCTTGAATTCCTTCGTCAGGTTTTTTGTCTCCAGAATGACATCTGTCATAGTGTCTCTTCTCATTCTTCCCATGAATACCATGCGTGTAATCCGCATGCCGCCTTATTGAATCGCGTGACGCTTCTGGCGCCGCAATCCGAGCCTGGTAGGCTCTCGTGCGAGAGTCTTATTTTTTTAATATCTGGCGCATAGTAGCCGAGTCGTACCATTACTACAATACGTATAAGTACCGTATTGGATAAACCCCGAATTTTTTATTTTTGGCGGGCCTTTCGGATCAATTCCGCTGCTTTTTCGGCAATCATGAGCGTGGGCGAATTGGTGTTGCCGGAAGTGATCGTCGGCATCACGGAAGCGTCCACCACCCGCAGCCCGGCCACGCCGCGCACGCGCAACTGACTGTCCACCACTGCCTGCGCGTCATCATCGCGGCCCATCTTGCAAGTGCCGACCGGATGGAAAATGGTGGTGCCGATTTCGCCGGCCGCCTTGTACAGCTCTTCCTCGGTCTGATATTCCACGCCGGGCTTGCATTCGTCCGGTTGATACTTTCGCAACGCCGGCGCCGCCGCAATCTTGCGCGTCAGCTTGAGCGAATCGGCGGCAACCTTGCGGTCCTGTTCGGTGCTCAGGTAATTGAGCGTGATTTTCGGCGCCAGAGCGCCGTCGCCGCTGCCCAGGCGAATGTGCCCGCGCGAGGTCGGCCGCAGGTTGCACACGCTCGCCGTGAACGCCGGGAAAGGATGCAGCGGATCGCCGAATTTTTCCAGCGACAGCGGCTGCACGTGATATTCGAGATTGGCGCTGGCCTGCGACGGATCGGACTTGGCGAATACGCCGAGCTGCGACGGCGCCATCGACATCGGCCCGTTCTGGAACATCGCGTACTGCACGCCGATCATCATCTTGCCGTACCAATTGTTGGCCATCATGTTGAGCGTCTTCACACCCTTCACCTTGAACGCCATGCGGATCTGCAAATGGTCTTGCAGGTTCTCGCCGACGCCCGGCAACTCCTTGACCACCGGGATCTGGTGCCGCTGCAGCAATGCCGCGGAACCGATGCCGGACAACTGCAAGATGTGCGGCGAACCCACCGCGCCGGCCGCCAGGATGGTCTCGCATGCCGATTCAGCATACCACTCCTTGCCGCCGCCGCTGAATTCGACACCGGTACAGACCGGGCCGTTTTCGGTTTGCGCGATGCGCAGGCGTTTGACATGCGAGCCGGTCATGATGTCGAGGTTGCCGGTCTTCATGGCCGGTTTCAAAAACGCTTTCGACGCATTCCAGCGGATCCCGCGTTTCTGGTTGACGTCGAAATAGGAACTGCCCTCGTTGTCGCCGCGATTGAAATCGTCGATCTTGGGAATCCCGACTTCAGCCGCCGCATCGCGGAAGGCGTCGAGGATTTCCCACGACAGCCTTTGCTTCTCGACGCGCCATTCGCCGCCCACGCCGTGGAACTGGTCGCCGCCTTTGTAATGATCTTCGCTCTTCTTGAACAGCGGCAGCACCTGGTCCCAACGCCAACTGTCGTCGCCGGTCAGTTGCGCCCATTCGTTGTAGTCGCGCTCCTGGCCGCGCATGTAAATCATGCCGTTGATCGACGAGCAGCCGCCCAGCACTTTCCCGCGTGGATAAATCAGGCTGCGGCCGTTGAGGCCGACGTCCGCTTCGGTGCGATACAGCCAGTCGGTGCGCGGATTGTTGATGCAGTACAGGTAGCCGACGGGAATATGAATCCAGATGTAGTCATCCTTCGCGCCCGCCTCGATCAGCAAGACCTTGACGTCGCGATCCCTGCTCAGGCGATTGGCCAGCACGCAACCTGCCGTGCCGCCGCCAACGATGATGTAATCGTATTTACCCGCTGACTCCATGTATCTGTCTCCGTTATTTTTATCTGACACCAATCGATTCACCGTCGTCCCAGCGTTCGCTGGGACCCAGTATCGTAACCACTGTAAAACGACACTGGGTCCTGACTTTCGTCAGGACGACGGCGGTGGTGGCAATCGCCTTTGATTACTTCGCCACAGGCATCGTGAATTCCGCGCCCTTGCCGATAGTAGCCGACCAGCGCTGCATGATCGATTTATAACGCGTATAAAACTTGATGCCCTCTTCGCCGTATGCATGCGTATCGCCGAACAGCGAACGCTTCCAGCCGCCGAACGAGTGCCACGCCATCGGCACCGGAATCGGCACGTTGATGCCGACCATGCCGACCTGGATGCGGCGCGAGAACTCATGCGCAGTGTTGCCGTCGGCGGTGAACAACGACACGCCGTTGCCGTATTCGTGCGCATTGATCAGGCGCACCGCTTCGGCGAAATCGGGCACCCGCACCACGCACAGCACCGGTCCGAAAATTTCTTCCTTGTAGATCTTCATGTCGGGCGTGACATGGTCGAACAAGGTGCCACCGACGAAGAAACCTTTTTCATGTCCAGGCACACTGATGCCGCGACCGTCCACCAGCAGCCTGGCGCCGGCGTTGACGCCATCGTCGATATAGCCTTCCACCTTGGCCTTGTGCGCCGCCGTGACCAGCGGGCCCATTTCGGCATCGGCTTCCATGCCGTTTTTGATCTTCAACGCTTTCACGCGCGGGACCAGCGCTTCGACCAGCTTGTCGGCCACGCCGCCGACCGCCACCGCCACCGAGATCGCCATGCAACGCTCGCCGGCCGAACCGTAAGCGGCGCCGATCAGCGCATCGACGGCTTGTTCCAGGTTGGCGTCCGGCATCACCACCAGATGGTTCTTGGCGCCGCCCAGCGCCTGCGCGCGCAGCGGGAAGGTGCCGGCGCGTTTGGTCGCCTCGCTGTAAATGTATTCGGCAATCGGCGTCGAGCCGACGAACGACACCGCCTGCACTTCAGGATGATGCAGCAACGCGTCGACCGCCACCTTGTCGCCCTGCACCACGTTGAAGACGCCGTCCGGCAAACCGGCCCGCTTGAACAGATCCGCCAGCATCAGCGACGGCGACGGATCGCGTTCGGACGGTTTGAGGATGAAGCTGTTGCCGGTCGCAATCGCCAGCGGCGCCATCCACAACGGCACCATCACCGGGAAGTTGAACGGCGTGATGCCGGCGGTGACGCCCAGCGGCTGCCGCAGGTTCCAGTTGTCGATGCCGCCGCCGATGTTGTCGGTGAACTGCGTCTTCAGCAATTGCGGCACGCCGCAGGCGAACTCGACGATTTCCAGGCCGCGCGTGACTTCGCCCTTGGCGTCGGAAAACACCTTGCCGTGTTCGCGCGTGATCGCTGCCGCCAGATCGTCATGATGCTGCTCGATCAGCTCCTTGAACTTGAACAGCACGCGCGCACGCTTCAATGGCGCGGTCTCGGCCCAACCGGGCGCAGCGGCGCCGGCGGCGGCGACCGCGGCATTGACTTCGGCGGTCGACGCCAGTGCGACCTGGGCCGATACGTCGCCGGTAGCCGGGTTGAAGATGTCCTGCTTGCGTCCGCTTTCGGACGGCGTGACGCGACCGTTGATGTAATGCTGGATCGTGGAATTTGCGGCTGTCATAAGCATTCCTTTGGTGACGAATGGTATTGGATTGGAAAAACCGGCGTATTTATCTTGTTTTGAGAGAATATCGTTTCGATTCAAATGAATCCAATCAGTTATTATCAATATCAATATAATAAAAACTGATAATCAAGTTGCCGTCCGGTCTTCGGTAAGACCCGTTATTTTTCTTTTATCCGCATTTAGCCATGGATTTCACTCAGTTACGCGCTTTTATTACCGTCGCCCAGGAAGGCAACCTGACGCGCGCCGCGGAAAAGCTGCACGTCACCCAACCGGCCGTCAGCCTGCAGATCAAGACCTTGCAGGAACGGCTCAACCTCCAGTTGTTCATACGCACCGCCGGCGGCATGCGCCTGACCAATGAAGGCAGCAAGCTATTGCCGGTCGCCGAACGCGTCCTGCATACCCTGCAGGAATTCCACCAACACGCCGACGCCCTCCATACCAGCGCCGGCAACCTGAGCGGCACGCTGGCGCTGGGCACCATCCTCGATCCGGAATTCATCCGCCTGGGCGCCTTCCTGAAGCTCCTGGTCGAACGCCATCCGCAATTGTCGACGCGTTTGCAACACCACATGTCCGGATCGGTGCTGCAGCAGGTCAAGGCCGGTGAACTCGACGTCGGCTTTTTCCTGGGATCGCCGGGCAAGGGTTTCCACAGCCTGACCCTGACGCCTTTCACCTATAACGTGATTGCGCCGGCCGGATGGAAAAGCCGGGTGGCCGGCAAAGGCTGGAAAGAACTGGCGCAACTTCCCTGGATCTGGACCCCGCCGGAGTCCGCGCATCATCGCCTGCTGAACAAAGTATTCACGCAATACAGGCTGACGCCCAATACCGTTGCGTTGGTCGATCAGGAATCCTCCATGCTGGATCTGGTGAAATCAGGCGTCGGTTTGTCGCTGGCGCGCGAGTCCATCGCATTGAGCCAGGCGCATGCCCACGGCCTGGTGATCGCCGACGCCGTTGACCTGTCGACCGCGCTTTCTTTTATCACGCTTGAAAAACGCAAGAATGAACCTGCAATCAGCGCGGTTTTTGCCTTGCTGCAGGACGTCTGGACTTGAAATGATATTTCTTTATGGAAATTTTCTTTTGTTTTTTTCCGAAATAACGTGAAGCTGGTTTTTATTTAAAAGTTTATATATATAAATAGTAGTAGTAGTTAACAGGGGACCTTTTCTGTGGATAACCCGGTAAACCGACATCGAATCAAGCGTTTGCGAATTTCATAAACGCTTGGCAAGTCTTGTATAGCGAAAGAACAGATGTTGGATAGAAAATAGTAACAGGAACAAATACCGAGCTATCCCCAATCAACGCAAGAGATACCCAAAGACTTATCCACAGATGATCCTCGAATCACGCGTTTTTATTAACGTATTGATAACAAATTCAGGTTTTCAGTAACCCGATGCCAGTATTAAGACAATCGGCACAGAAGCCTTCAATCAACCCTCCAGTGCAAAACAGGATGTTCTGATGCTCACGGACGACCCGCCCCTCAAACAAGCCTACAAGGTCTCGTTGCAGCCTTCAGGATTGCAATTTGAAACCGATCCTGCGATGTCGCTGTTGAATTCGGCATTGCTGGCGCAGATCCGCTTGCCGAGTTCCTGCCGGAACGGCACATGCCGGACCTGTCTGTGCAAGTTGAAAAGCGGAGAAATCAGTTATCAGATTGATTGGCCCGGCCTGACCAGGGAAGAAAAAGCCGAAGGTTACCTGTTGCCGTGCGTCGCGGTCGCTCAATCGGATCTGGTCATCGATGCGCCGGATGCCGTTTCCCTGAAGTAAGTCAAAATTCGTCGATTTTTTGAGGGGAGGCGGAAAAAAGGGGGTTTCAGGTTCTTATATTAAAAGTTTATATATATACATAGTAGTAATAGTTAACACAGGCCCTTTTCTGTGGATAACCCGGTAAACCGACATCGAATCAGCCGTTTACGAAAAAGATAAGTGCTTGGCAACGACTGTATGACGCAAGAACAGTTATTGGATAGAAACCGGACTTGCGAAAAAAGCTCGCGCTATCCCCAATCCGCGCAAGCTTTATTCACAAAGTTATCCACAGGACGATGTGCCGGCGGGCATTCAGTTGCTATACGGAAAATCTACTTCCCGGTCGCCCGGGGCCTGGTTTTGCCGGGAGGAGGCGCAGTAGGTTTCTGCTGCACTTCCTGCAATAGATTGGCGCAATCGGTTTGTTGTTCACCGCTCATATTGATCAATGGCAGGATCGCCGCGACCGGCGCGATGACGCCCAGCAACACGGCGCCGCCTGCTTTCAGCGCCAATATGCCTTTGTCGACGCCGATGTCGGGATTGTTGAACGGACCCGTGACATACAGCGGCGAACGCAAGGAAATGATGCGCAAGCCCTTGCTGCGCGGATTGATGGTCAGATCCAGTTGTTCCTGCGCCAGGTTGACGTTGCCGGTGATGTTGATGAGCGCATCCTCGGTATCGAGCGTGAAGGTGCGCGCCTGCATCAGGCCGCTGGCGACCGTGAAGTCGCCGGCCATGCAATTGAGCCTGACCTGCTTGTCGCCGAACAGCTTGGAGACCACCACATTACCGATGTTGAGGCCCATTTCCTCAAGCAGCAGCTTGCTGATGGCGCCATGATTGATCACGGTTTTCAGTTCGCCGTTGGATGAAGCGAGCATCGCCGCGACCGAATTGCCGGTGGCGCTCAGCGCCGCGTCGCCGTTGATTTCGCCGAAGCTGGTTTGCGTGGCGGCCAGACGGGGGAATAATTGCTGGATCCTGATGTGGCGCGCCGACAGTTTGAGCTCCGATTTCATCTTCGGCTCACGACCGTCGAGATGGATGGTGGAAGCCAGGTTGCCGCCAGCCATGCCGAAGTTGAGTGGCGTCAGCGACAAGACCTTGTCTTTCAGATGCAAGTCGGCCTGGATGTCGGTGATCGGCAAGTCCTTTTCCTTGACCACGCGATGCGCCGTCAGCCTGACGTCGGCATCGATGCTGCCCCAACTGGCGGTATCGAATTCCTTGACCGGCAAAACCTTGCCGGACGGCTGGCGCTCTTCCGCGCCGCGCCGTTCCTTGCTGGCGTTGGAGTCGGCGCCGATCAGCGGACCGAGATCCTCGAAGCGCAACAGATTGGAGACGACTTCACCCTTCAGCAAAGGACGCGGCTGTTGCGACTGGTACTCCAGCGTGCCGCCGATATCGCTCGAACCGACCTGGCCCTTGAACTTGTCGTAGATCCAGTTGCTGCGGTTGCGATCCAGCTTGCCGATCAGATGGCCCGAGGTGGAAAACGGCGGCGTTTCCGGCAACACCACGCCGATCAGCGGCAACAGATGCGCCATGCTGTCGCCGGACAGCGTCAGTTGCAGGTCGAGCGCGGCCAGGTCCTGCGGCTTGGTCAGCGTGCCTTTGACCGCGATGTGCATTTTGCCGACGCGGACATTGGCTTCGAGCGGATAGGGCCTGCTTTCATCCTGCAGCGACAACACGCCGCCGGCCTTGCCCTCGCCATTGATGTCGGCCTTGTTGAACGAACCTTTCACGTTCCAGCCGATGCCGTAGTTTGTTCCATTGGCAGGATCCAGCGTATCGATATCCGCCCTGGCGTTGATCTTCTGGATAGCATCGTCGAGCTGGATGCTGCCTTTGCGGATCACGATTTTTTCAGGGCGGAATTCCCAGTCCGACGGACCGCCGGATTTGAACGTCCAATTATTGGCGGCATCCTTGCTGCGCAACAACACCAGTTGCGGACGGTCGGCTTCAAGGTCGGAGAGAACGATCTTGTGCTGTAGCAGCGGCCAGGGATTGAGTGTGATATCGAGTTGTCTGATTGCCGCCATGCTCGTGTCGGCGGGCGCCCAGTCGGGATTGCCGAGCACGATGTCGGCGGCGCTCACATGCGGCCACGGAATCCATCTTGCCCAACTGGTTTGCGGCGCATCAGGCTTGCGCCAGGTAACGATGAGATCGCCCTGGATGGCGAAATGGCGGCCGGTGGCGTCGCTCACGCGCTGGTTGATCCAGGGCCGCGCCCGGTTCCAGTCGAAAGTGACGATCAAGACGATGAACAATACAAGCAGCGTTAAAACGCCGGCAACACTTAACCCGATTATTTTTGATGTTCGTGGCATAAATCATTCTGAAAATAAGAGCGCGCCAACCGCATCAAGAAAAATCAGGACATCGTCAGGGCGTCATGTTGATACGACCGAATTCGTCGTGAGTCGTTGCAACTAAATGCGCGCGCAGCCACTTGTGCGCCGGATTGCGCGCATCGCGCTCGTGCCAGAGCATGTCGACATGCTCCTCCGGCGTCTTGAACGGCAGCTCTTTCACCACCAGCGCTTCCGTCATACCGGTGGCCGCGATCAGGTGGCGCGGCAGCACGGTGATCAGCTCCGAACTGGCGACGATGCGCCCGGCCGTGAAAAACTGGTTCACCGTCAGCAGGATCTTGCGCTCGCGTCCCATGCCGGCAAGGACATCGTCGATCACCGCATGAGGTTTGCCGGACAGACTGACCAGCAAGTGATCGGCCGCGCAGTAATTGTCGAGCGTCAGTTCCTTGTCTGCCAGCGGATGCGTCTTGTGCATCACGCAGACGTATTGCCCCGTGTACAGGCGCTCATGGCTGATCTGGGTTTTCACGGTGCCCTGCCCGTCGGCCAATTGCGCCGTCACACCGGGGAAAAAACCCACCGCCAGATCGACGTCGCCGCGCAGCAGCATGGCGCGCGGATCGCGCGTGGTCAGCGGCATCATGCGGATTTTCAGGCGCGGCGCGTCGCGCATGATGGTGCGCACCAGCGACGGCAGCCACAAAGCCGCGGTCGCATCCACCATTGCCATGCGGAACGTGTTTTGCGCGCGCGACACATCGAAGGTTTCGGGCGTGATCACCGCTTCCAGTTCAGACAAGGCCCGGCGCACAGTCGGCCACAGCTCTTCCGCGCGCGGCGTCGGCTTGACGCCGTGGGCGGTGCGGATCACCAGTTCATCGTTGAGCGTGTCGCGCAAGCGGCGCAGCGCATTCGACACCGCCGGCTGGGTCATGGCAAGCAGATTGGCCGCGCGGGTCAGATTTTGCTCCGTCATCACCGCGTCGAAGACGCGCAACAGATTCAGATCGAGGGTCAGAAAGCTCATGTCAGCCGCGCCACGTAAGGAATAGAGGGGGGAAGAAAGGCCAAAAAATTAATATTCACAAACACTATAACTGATATCCGAAAAGGAAATTGGTAAAGCGAGCTGCGCTTCACTACACTGCAATGCAACATAACACATTTCGCGAGGATCGCATCATGACTACATTGACCGCCCATTACTCTGGTAAGACCGGCACCACTGGCAGCAAGATCGGTGCCGCGCTGCGCAACATTTTCGTCCGCTTCGTACAAGCCCACGAATCGCAAGCCGCTCTGATGACTGCTGACTACAACAGCAAGGCCGAAGGCGCTTCCGAGCTCAACCGCATGGCCAACAAGTTCGAAGCCAGCCAGCCTAACCTCGCGGCCGAACTGCGTTTCATCGCATCGCGCGGCTAATTCGGTTTCAGCAGTACTACAGAACGGCAAAATAGCGAAAACGGCGCTGATAGCGCTACCGGTAACGACGCGTTTCGGCGATTCTGTAGAGCAATACCAGTTTCAGTCCTGAGCCGATGCTCAGGCCCATGTCCGGCGGGGGCAACCCGATGGCCGCGACATAGGTATCTGTCCGATGTCTCCTCCTCCCTCTTTAGGAAGGATTTCCCCGCAGGCCCTGGCTTCGCGGGGATTTTTTTGCCTCCATCGCCTGCAGCGCGGGCGTCAAGGGCAAGCCTTGAGAATACTGCATCCCGACCCTTATTCACAATCCCTATAACTGATATCCGAAGTCTAAATTGGATGTCGCGTGGCGGAACCCATATACTGCACTGCAACAAGAGAGTAATTCAACGCATTTCAGATTCATATCAGGGAAATTAATATCATGTCCGTCCTCGCCATTGCCTTTCCAGTCGAAGCCGCCGTTCCGGTTGCGCAGTCGCTGATCGGCGCAACCGTCGCCATGACGCGGCCGTTGCTGGGCCTCGGCGTGCTGGTGACCTTGTTCATGGTGTTCAAGCCTTTGCTGGCCGGCATCCTGCGCGCTGCCGTGGTGTTCTTCGTCCCGCGCCAGTCGCATGAAGAACGCGTCCAGCAACACCGTTTCAACGGCATCAAGATGTTGAACCGCATGGCCAACGATTACAGCGGCACCCAACCGAATTTTGCAGCCGAGCTGCGCAACCTCGCCGCCCGCGACAACTGACCGACCGTCCGGCAACTCGGCGAGCAATCAAGATCAAGCAGTACGTACCGCGTCTCCTCCTCCCTCTTTAGGAAGGATTAGCCCCACGAACTTCAATTCGTGGGGCTTTTTTTATCTTCGCGCAATTTTTTTACATCAAATGGAGGAATTTGCAGCCAAACCGGCTTTCTCGCGCCATCTCCGCGTGATAACGTAAGGCCTGGTCGTCTCCTGCCCGTTTCTCCGTTTCCGTTTGTACCTGCTTCCCTACCATTACTCCAGCCTCGCCGCTTCGCCGACATCATGTGCCAATTACTCGGGATGAATTGCAATACTCCCACCGATATCGTTTTCAGCTTCACCGGTTTTGCGACTCGCGGCGGGTTGACCGATCACCATAGCGACGGCTGGGGCATCGCCTTCTTCGAAGGCTCGGGCGTGCGTCACTTCGTCGACTACCAGGCCGCCGTCAGTTCGCCGGTCGCCGACCTGATCAAGCGCTGCCCGATCAAGTCGCAGCACGTCATCGCCCACATCCGCAAAGCCACCCAAGGACGCGTATCGCTGGCCAACTGCCATCCGTTCGTGCGCGAACTGTGGGGCCGTTACTGGGTGTTCGCGCACAACGGCGACCTCAAGAATTTCACCCCCACGCTCGACGGCCCCTACCGCCCGGTCGGCACCACCGACAGCGAACTGGCGTTTTGTTATCTGCTGCAGGAATTGCGCAAGCGCTTCGGCGACAGCTTGCCATCGCTGGCCGAGCTAACCCCCGCGTTGCGCGAACTTACCGCCTATATCGCCGGACATGGGCCATTTAACATGCTGTTATCAGATGGATCGGCGCTGTTCTCGCACTGCTCCACCAACCTGTACTACATCATCCGCCAGCACCCCTTTGCCGCGGCGCACCTGTCGGACCAGGACTTGTCGGTCGATTTCTCCGAAGTCACCACATCCAAAGACCGCGTCGCCGTCATCGTCACCCAGCCCCTGACCACCAATGAAACCTGGACCCAATTCCGGCAAGGCGAGTTGAAAGTCTTCGTCGACGGCACAGTAGCCGACTGACGCGATTGTCGTAATTGAGATCATTGACGGACCGGCAAGATTTCTTTTGCGCAACTTCGTCGTCATCCTTCGATATTTCCGGTAAAGCTTTTGCCGGCCATCGATATACATTTTTACTCTGTCAAAAACCGCCACGGCCTGTGGATAACTTTTCCCCGTCAGAGTAAAATGACGGGATATGTGGTGTTGATATCGGGCGATGCAGGACTACCCGCCCAAGCCGGTCAACGCGCTTCCCACCCCCCAATTTAATATAAGAAGATTCATGGAAAATTTTTGGCAGGCTTGCTCCGCAAAGCTGGAGCAAGAACTGACGCCGCAGCAATACAGCGCATGGATCAAGCCCCTGATGCCGCTTGACTACGAGGACGGCCGCCTGCGCATCGCCGCGCCCAACCGTTTCAAGCTCGACTGGGTCAAGACCCAGTTCGCCAGCCGCATCACCAACATCGCCTGCGAATATTGGGAAACCCAGATCGAAGTCCAGTTCGTGCTCGATCCGCGCGTGGGCGCCGCCCGCCGCGCCGCCGCCGCGCCCGTGAATGGCAACGGCAGCAGCAACGGCATGGTCGACGGCTACCCTACCGGCATCCAGGAAGCCCTGGCCGAACCGCCCCCGCCGCCGATGGCGCCGCGCCAGGAGTTGTCGCGCATCAACGCCGTGCTGACCTTCGACAACCTCGTCACCGGCAAGGCCAACCAACTGGCGCGCGCCGCAGCCACCCAGGTCGCCAACAATCCCGGCGTCTCCTACAACCCCCTGTTCCTGTACGGCGGCGTCGGCCTCGGCAAGACCCACGTGATCCACGCGATCGGCAACCAGGTACTGGCCGACAATCCCACCGCCAAGATCCGCTACATCCACGCCGAGCAGTACGTGCGCGACGTGGTCACCGCCTACCAGCGCAAGGGATTTGACGACTTCAAGCGCTACTACCACTCGCTCGACCTGCTGCTGATCGACGATATCCAGTTCTTCGGCGGCAAGAGCCGCACCCAGGAAGAGTTCTTCTACGCCTTTGAAGCCCTGATATCGGCCAAAAAGCAGATCATCATCACCAGCGACACCTACCCCAAGGAAATCAGCGGCATGGACGACCGCCTGATTTCGCGCTTCGACTCCGGCCTGACCGTCGCCATCGAGCCGCCCGAACTCGAAATGCGCGTCGCCATCCTGATGAAAAAAGCCACCCTCGAAGGCGTCCAGCTATCCGACGACGTCGCCTTCTTCGTCGCCAAGCACCTGCGCTCCAACGTGCGCGAGCTCGAAGGCGCGCTGCGCAAGATCCTGGCCTACTCCCGCTTCCACGACAAGGACATCACCATCGATGTCGTCAAAGATGCGCTAAAAGACCTCTTGTCCGTCCAAAATCGCCAGATCTCCGTCGAAAACATCCAAAAAACCGTCGCCGACTTCTTCAACATCAAAGTCGCCGACATGTATTCCAAGAAACGCCCGGCCAACATCGCCCGGCCGCGCCAGATCGCCATGTACCTGGCCAAGGAACTGACGCAAAAAAGCCTGCCCGAAATCGGCGACCTGTTCGGCGGCCGCGACCACACCACCGTGCTGCACGCGGTCCGCAAGATCTCCGCCGACCGCACCAAAAACCCGGAATGCAACCACGAACTGCACGTCCTCGAGCAGACCCTGAAAGGTTGACCTGAAACGTCCAATTCAGCTTCCTCGCAGAGGGAGTTGATTGATACAATGAGAGAGTTGGTCCGGTTTGCCCCGACAGCGCTTTTGTTATTAAAAATGCATGTGCGGAAACACCCGCAAAACTCGGCGCAAACGGTTGACCAGACCGAATGCAGACAGAATTGAAAGCGGCTTTCAGCATCCTTTAAACCACTACCATCGTAAGGATATAGAGACTATGCAATTGGTCAAAACCCAACGAGATACGCTTCTCCGGCCACTGCAAATAGTGAGCGGTATTGTCGAGCGTCGGCACACATTGCCGATTCTGGCCAATATCCTCATTCGCAAGGACGGCGAAAAAGTGTCTTTCCTGTCCACCGACATCGAAGTGCAGATCACCACGCACGCCGAAGTCGGCTCCGGCAGCGAAGTCACCGCCACCACCGTCGCCGCGCGCAAGCTGCTCGACATCCTGCGCGCCCTGCCCGACTCCGGCGACGTTTCCGTCACGCTGTCCAACAAGCGCCTCACCGTGCAATCGGGCAAATCGCGTTTCGCCCTGCAGACCCTGGCCGCCGAAGAATTCCCCACCGTCGCCCAGGCCGAGCACTACAACGCCCAGGTCACGCTGCCCCAAAAAACCCTGAAGCACCTGTTCAACATGGTCCACTTCTCGATGGCGCAGCAAGACATCCGCTACTACCTCAACGGCCTGCTGCTCGTCGTCGAAGGCAAGAACGTCATCGCCGTCGCCACCGACGGCCACCGCCTCGCCTTCTGCCAGGTCGCGACCGAACAGGATTTCCCGCGCCAGGAAGTCATCATCCCGCGCAAGACCATCATCGAACTGCAACGCCTGCTCGAAGAAAACGACGACCCCGTCCAGCTCGAGATCGCCAACAACCAGGTCAAGCTCACCTTCGCCGACATCGAACTCATCTCCAAGCTGGTCGAAGGCAAGTTCCCCGACTACACCCGCGTGGTGCCCAAGGGCTACAAGAACAACTTCACCATCGGCCGCGAACAACTGCTGCGCTCGCTGCAACGCGCCGCCATCATGACCAGCGACAAGTTCAAGGGCGTGCGCTGGGTCGTCGCGCCGGGCAGCCTCAAGATCAGCTCCACCAACGCCGACCAGGAAGAAGCGGTTGAAGAACTCGAGATCGACTACGGCGGCGACAGCGTCGACATCGGCTTCAACGTCACCTACCTGCTCGACGTCTTGAACAACCTCAAGGGCGACTACGTCAACATCGCCCTCGGCGACGCCAACTCATCCGCATTGATCACCATCCCCGACAATGCCGATTTCAAGTACGTCGTCATGCCGATGCGCATCTGATTTCAGTTAGCCGAAAGCAGACGAGGGGCCGTGCATAAGACGGCCCTTCGCCACTTTTAAGAATTCCATTTTCATCCGGTTTTACGTAGTTTCCTTGCAATTCCTTAGTCGTCAGTCAGGCAGTTCCGTTAGTTTTTTCAGAAGGTAGCCATGTCCCCAACGTCCCCAGCACCAGCAGACAACACCAATCAACCGCAACAAAGTCAATATGGAGCCTCCTCCATCCAGATTCTGGAAGGTTTGGAAGCGGTGCGCAAACGCCCGGGCATGTACATCGGCGACACCTCCGACGGCACCGGCCTGCACCACCTCGTCTTCGAAGTCCTCGACAACTCCATCGACGAAGCGCTCGCCGGCCACTGCACCGAGATCCACGTCACCATCCACTCCGACAACTCGATCTCCGTCACCGACAACGGCCGCGGCATCCCCACCGGCATCAAGCTCGACGACAAGCACGAACCCAAGCGCAGCGCCGCAGAAATCGTCATGACCGAGCTCCACGCCGGCGGCAAGTTCGACCAGAACTCCTACAAAGTCTCCGGCGGCCTGCACGGCGTCGGCGTCTCCTGCGTCAACGGCCTGTCCAAACTGCTGCGCCTGACCATCCGCCGCGACGGCAAGACCTACGCCATGGAATTCGTGCGCGGCATCCCCCAAGACCGCCAGATCGAAATCCTCGACGGCGTCCAGGTCTCCCCGATCAAAGTCATCGGCGACACCGACAAGCGCGGCACCGAAGTCCACTTCTGGGCTGACGAAGAAATCTTCACCCACGTCGAATTCCACTACGAGATCCTCGCCAAGCGCATCCGCGAACTCTCCTTCCTCAACAACGGCGTGCACATCCGCCTCACCGACCAACGCACCGGCAAGGAAGAAGACTTCGCCTTCGAAGGCGGCACCCGCGGCTTCGTCGAATACATCAACAAGAACAAAAGCGTTCTCAACCCGACCATCTTCCAAGCCACCGGCGAAAGAATGTCAGACCAGAACACCAACATCACCGTCGACGTCTCCATGCAATGGAACGACGCCTACAACGAACAAGTGCTCTGCTTCACCAACAACATCCCGCAGCGCGACGGCGGCACCCACCTGACCGGCCTGCGCGCCGCGATGACCCGCGTCATCAACAAATACATCGACGAAAACGACTTCGCCAAAAAAGCCAAGGTCGAAATCTCCGGCGACGACATGCGCGAAGGCCTCACCTGCGTCCTCTCCGTCAAGGTCCCCGAGCCCAAGTTCAGCTCCCAGACCAAGGACAAACTCGTCTCCAGCGAAGTGCGCGGCCCCGTCGAAGAAATCGTCGCCAAGACCCTCACCGACTTCCTGCAAGAAAAACCCAACGACGCCAAGATCATCTGCGGCAAGATCGTCGAAGCCGCCCGCGCCCGTGAAGCCGCCCGCAAAGCGCGCGAACTCACGCGCCGCAAAGGCGTCATGGACGGCCTCGGCCTCTCCGCCAAACTCGCCGACTGCCAGGAAAAAGACCCCGCCCTGTGCGAACTCTACATCGTCGAGGGCGACTCCGCCGGCGGCTCCGCCAAGCAGGGTCGCGACCGCAAATTCCAGGCCATCCTGCCGCTGCGCGGCAAGGTCCTCAACGTCGAAAAAGCCCGCTTCGAAAAGATGCTCTCCTCCGAGCAGATCACCACCCTGATCGCCACCCTCGGCACCAGCATCGGCCCTGACGAATTCAACATCGACAAGCTGCGCTACCACCGCATCATCATCATGACCGACGCCGACGTCGACGGCGCCCACATCCGCACCCTGCTGCTCACCCTCTTCTATCGCCAGATGCCACAACTGGTCGAGCGCGGCCACATCTACATCGCCCAGCCGCCGCTCTACAAGGTCAAGGCCGGCAAGGACGAGCGCTACCTCAAGGACGACGTCGAAGAAGCGCACTACATGATGCAGATCGCCCTCAACGACGCCGAACTCATCCCCAGCGAAGGCGCGGCCCCGATCAGCGGCGCCCCGCTGACCGAACTGGTCCGCCAGTACAACACCGCCAACGCCATCATCATGCGCCTGTCGCGCATGGTCGACGACGCCGCGCTGTCGGCCATCATGACCGGCGTCACGCTCAAGCTCGGTACCGCCGCAGAAGCCGCGCAATCCGCCGCCGAACTGAAAAAAGCCATCAACGAACCCGGCGTCGACGTCATCGTCAAATCCGACGAACTGACCGACAAGCACACCCTGCGCATCCAGCGCCTGTACCACGGCAACATCAAGGTCAGCGCCATCGACGGCGACTTCGTCAACGGCCCCGACTACCAGGTGTTGACCAACGCCGCAGCCACCTTCAGGGGCCTGATCGGACGCGGCGCCCTGGTTCGCCGCGGCACCGGCGACAAGATCAAGGAAAGCGCCATCGCCGACTTCCACCAGGCCATGGCATGGCTACGCGACGAAGCCGAACGCGGCGTCAGCAAGCAGCGCTACAAAGGTCTCGGTGAAATGAACCCGGAACAACTGTGGGAAACCACGATGGACCCGACCGTGCGTCGCCTGCTCAAAGTCCAGATCGAAGACGCGATCGCCGCGGATCAGATTTTCATGACGCTGATGGGCGACGACGTGGAACCGCGCCGGGCGTTTATTGAGTTGAATGCGTTGCAGGCTGGGAATATTGATGTTTAATGAAACATAGATAGTGCAATGCATTTTTTAGTATAGATGCATAACTAGTAGATAGCATTTATATTGTTGTGTCCCGACTTGCTTGCGCATTGTTGGCCTGCTCGCATGGAATTTTTGTGATCGTAACGGTCTCTGATTATTAAGAAATTTTTGTCAGTAGCTTGATGCAAACTCCTCATGACCATTTCACCAAGACTTCATTTCATGATGAATCAGGCTTGGACGAAATCAAGTTCTTCTTTTAGAACAAATGAAGTTGAGACAAGAAATGTTAATTGATTCGTCATTAGATGTTGCGGAGATTCCGCCAATTATAGAAACAAGGGATACCACAGCCCCCACAGTTGCCAGTCTCTTTGCGGGCATTGGTGGTTTTTGCAGTGCATTTAAAAATGAAGGATTTCGTGTTGTTTGGGCAAATGAACTCGATCAGTTTGCTGCAAGAACATATCGTCATAACCATTCAGATGTAAAGCTTATTGAGAAGTCGATTACTTCTCTATCGGTCGTTAAAGATCATTTAGAACCTGTCGATGTACTAACGGCAGGATTTCCATGTCAGCCGTTCTCCGTAGCTGGAGCAAAAAAAGGATTTAACGATCCTCGAGGAAAGCTCTTTTTTGAAATTATTCGATTGCTAAAAGAGTTCGGGCAGGATAGGCCAAAGATTCTACTATTCGAGAATGTGCGCAATTTATTGAGTCACGACAAGGGACAAGTTTTCACACGGATTTCGGACGAAATTCAGTCGGCGGGCTACTGGTTTATGCCTTGGAATTCAACAGTATTAAATACAAGAACTCATACTGACATACCACAGAACCGAGAACGGCTATTTATGGTCGCTTTTTCTTGGGATGCATTTGATTTCAATGATTTTCAATTTCCAGAACCAGTACCAATACAGAAGTCGAGAGCAGACATACTAATGACTAACGAAAAGGCGGAAGCAGACCTCTACTTTGACGAGGAGTCTCAATATGGTCGTCTTTTTGCTGAATCTATGGCAACAGGTAAATCAGATTCAGTCTATTTACTTCGAAGACATTATGTTCGGGAAAATAAATCAGACTCATTTTTTACTTTGACTGCAAACATGGGAGAAGGGGGACACAACGTTCCTGTCGTGAAAGACCCATGGGGCATTCGCCAACTGAGTCCACGCGAATGCTTACGTCTTCAAGGCTTCAGTGACACCAGATTTACGTTTCCTGCGGAGCTTTCTAAAACCCAAAAATACAAACAGATTGGAAATGCCGTTACCGTCCCATTAGTTCAAAAACTAGCTAAAGAGTGCCTACGTCAATTAAAAGAAAATTTAAAGAAAGGCTTGAAATGAGTATAGGGTGGAAATTCCCTCCTAATAATTATGGGAGCGAAGATGGGTTGAATGATCCAGGAATCGAAACTTTTCTTAGTCGTCCTCTAGAATCCCTGGCAAGAGAAGTTATACAAAATAGCCGTGATGCAGCAATGGATGCTACAAAACCGGTCGTAGTGGAGTTTGCGCTTTACGATGTACCACGTGAGCTTTTCCCGGGTGTTAGCGAATTTTCAAAGATACTGAATTCTTGCGGAGAATATTGGAGTGAGAACGCGAAATCGCGCAAATTCTTCGCTCATGCGAAGCAGTTGCTAAATCAGGAAAATATTACCTTTTTAAAGATTAGTGATTACAACACTAAGGGTTTGGCTGGAGCGGCAGAACCACGTGGAAAGGATTGGCATAAGCTGACGAAGTCAGTCGGTGCATCGGACAAGCGTGAAGGAAAAGATGGCTCCTTTGGTATCGGAAAACACGCCCCATTTGCATGTAGCGCCTTTCGAACGGTGTTTTATGGCACAAAGGTCGAAGAAGATAAGACGACGGCATTCCAAGGAGTGGCGAAACTTGTTACGCATCTAGACAAAAGTGGCGAAGCAACTCAAGGGACTGGTTATTTTGGGGAAAAAGGGAAACTGCAACCGATTTTAGATGTTGATACCTTAGACGATTTTTATCGGCGTCGCAGATTTGGGACGGACATTTTTATTCCTGGATTTATCTACGGGGACGATTGGGACGAACGTGTCGCTCTTTCTGTAATTAAAAATTTTTTCGTTTCAATTCATGATGGCAAGTTAAGTGTCCATGTCGGAGAAATCCGCATCGATCAAACTACCTTACCGCAACTAATGGAACAACTTGTTGAAAGAAAAGGTGCATCTGAAACAATTGGTTTCTATCGAACTTTGATTGACGAAGATTCGCATGTTTTTTTTGATGAGAATTTCCTCGGCATGGGGCAAATTGAGCTCAATGTCGTAATAGGCGAGGACCTACCAAAGCAAGTTGCGATGGTTCGACAATC
This sequence comes from Herbaspirillum sp. RV1423, assembly GCF_000577615.1. Classification (GTDB taxonomy): domain Bacteria; phylum Pseudomonadota; class Gammaproteobacteria; order Burkholderiales; family Burkholderiaceae_D; genus Herbaspirillum. The sequence continues at coordinate 9,350 of NZ_CBXX010000048.1, read as the reverse complement.
TGGCATGCTTGTGTATATCAAGAAACGGTTTAAAACGCCTCTTCGATTTTCGGCGGTGTTTATTGCTAGAGGGGAAAAGCTCAACACTTTCTTAACATCGTTAGAACCGCCAGCGCACGATGACTGGGAGCCAGAACGGCATGCTGAAGACGTTCCGTATGCCCGAAGCGTTTTACAAAAAATGCATAGCTGGATTGTAGATAAGATTCGGGAGCTGTCAGCAACAACTGAGTCGGAAGAAATCGATCCTGAAGGTATCGGACAGTTTCTTCCGGATGATCTTGATAATGAAGACGGCAAAAATGAAACTGATAATTCGGATGAGGGCGATGCTCATCCACGGCCAGTTGAAATGCAAGTTCGTGCAACGAGTCCGTCTGCACATCGACCTACAACGGGCGAGTCTGACGAAGGGGAAGACAATTCAGTTGCAGGAGTTGACTCGTCAGGCAATCGCAACGGAGTCAATGGCGACGGGGTGCTCGTTCCTGGTCAAGAAGGTGTGAATGGGACAGGCCAAGATGGCCAATCTGGAACCGTTAGTGGCGATGGGCCCGATATAAGCGTAAAAGCATCACGGGTAAATTTACAGCGTCTTAGGTTGTTCTGTAGCGATTCAAGTACAGGCGAATATATGCTTGCTTACACACCTGATTTAAGTGGTGACGGCACAATTCAACTCAATGTTGTTGGTGAAGTCGGAAATGAAGCCGCTCCAATTGCATCTGTTGTTGATGTTGCGTCCGGGGAGCAGTATGCGGTTCCCCGCGAAGGAACGATCGGTCCTATTACCTTTGTTCAAGGGCAAAAGAAGGAGTTGAAGGTCATACTTAAAGAGCATCTTCGTTGTGCTATGGAGGTGTCAGCTCATGCAAGTTAATTACCGGGTATATCCTCATCCAGTTTTGTCTTACTTTTCGGACGACTATGTCCGTTGTCTATATCAAACGAATGTATTGACATCCGTTTCACGTACGACATATCAATTTGCTGTGACATCTAAAACCAGCAGTCCTGGGTTACTCAAATTACTAGAGGCAGGCGATGCAGTTCACGGAATCCACATAGAATGTAACGCGACACGCTACCGACGAATTTTCACGTCTAAAGATGACAGATTTAGTGTTGAAATTTCTAGCGATGAGTTGGACGGTCGAGTTAATCTTTGCTCATTTATCGTAGCAGCGAGAAATATAGACTATGCGAGCGAAGAGTTTCATCCTGATTTCGGTGGCCGAACTTTTAAGATTCGGAAAGGAGATGTTCTTGCGGTCGATAAGGATAGGACATTCATCGCCGAGAAGGAATACGATCCTCTTCGCAAATTGCCGTCCATTTTTAGAATCATGCCAAACTTGGCTGATAATCCGCCACCAATTGACATTAATCTTACTGGACACAAAATTGTCATTTATTTGTCCGATGAGATGCATCGTGCTTATAAAAAACTAGCTGTTGATACAGCTACTCCACATATTCTATCAAGCATGATTATCGTGCCAGCGCTAATATCGTTGCTCGAGACCATTAGTAGCGGTTCGGTAACAGAATTCGAGGAGCGTCGGTGGTATCGCGTGTTATCTAATAAGCTGAAAGAACATGGTTATTCGATTGAAGAAGGTTCTAGTGGCTTTAATGATTCGACGCTTGTCATTGCTCAAAAATTGCTGGGAAATCCATTGCTTTTGGGCACGAGAGCTCTTATAACTGTGCTTGAATACTCGGGGGATGAAGAAGAATGACAACAAAAGTGAAATGTTTTCGGCAAGCACATCTTGATCAGCTTCATGCGAATCTTCTTAATTTATTGGCAAAATACAATAATGATGAAAGTTGGGTTGAGGAGTTTTTTGGTGCCGCGCCTTGGTCATCAGAAACATCTTTGTTATTCCCAGCAAATTTTGAGCTTCTAAATCCCGACAACAATTCTCATCATGACCTAGAAAATACTATTCGACTGCACACTGCGCTTCGACACCTGAATATTGCCCAGGCAACGGATGAGCGTCTTTGGGCGTGGCTTACGCACGTCCAATTCTGGGACTATATGCGGAAAAGATGGCCTATTGAGTCTTATCAGAAGGAGTTTGCGAAACCGACGGACATCGGGGTAAACATTCGAGATAGATATTTTTTTACTGGAAATCGAGATCGTGCTCTCGTCCATAACGGCATAGCAAGGCTTTGGTGGTACGGGCATGTCTCATATGATGCGACTCGATCTAATCCGTATGAATTAACAGCCGTCTTACTTCAGAAGCTTGATATTGCGCAAAGCTTGCTTGAACGCAGTTTTTCTAGAAATCCGGCCGTTACCAAGGCGGTCTTGCGAGTTGTAGTAGATCAAAGAGCAGAAGGTCGGGACCTGTCTCAACGAGAAAATTTTCGCACATTAATGAAACATTTAAACAGACTTGGTGGGATAGCAGTCCTCGATCTACTCACGGAAGAAGATATCAAGGCTGAGTTGGAAAGCAAGGTGCGAGAAATTATGGCTGCTTCGACGTAGGTTGCTATTTGTCTTTTCTTTGGTGTCTATCTAACTTATTTTTTTGAGGGCTTTGTTTCAAGCTAGATTTGGAGGGGTGCTCAAGTAGTTAATGCGGTTCTTCCTTTGAAAAGAGTTATAGATGATGGTGGATGTATTTAGCAAGGCGCAACGTAGCGCAATAATGGCTCGTATCAAAGCCAAAAATACAAAACCGGAAATGGTTGTTCGTCGAATTGTGCATGGCCTAGGTTATAGGTACAGGCTTCATCGACCTGATCTTCCAGGAAAACCAGATTTAACTTTTCCTCGTTTTCAAAAAGTCATATTTGTTCATGGTTGCTTTTGGCATCACCATTTATGTCAACGTGGTCGTTTGCCCTCCTCTAATATTTCTTATTGGGCTCAGAAAATTCAATCTAACGTATTGCGGGATAGACGTTATCTATGTGAGTTGCGTATGCAAGGATGGAAGCCACTCGTAATATGGGAATGCCAATTGAAAGAGCGCGATAAACTTGTACGTCGAATTAAACGATTCTTAGAACGTGCATAGGCTAAAAAATCTAAACTTCCGTAACATTGAAGTAGCTACGCTCACCTCTACCCCTGCGCAATAAGCACTTCCTTCAGATAGACCTTTCTCCCGCTCCCAGCCGATAGCACGAACAGTCTCTTCTCCGGATGCGGTGTTAGTACTCATTTAACCCCACATCGATACCTCCTAGCCCACCGAAACCGCACCACTATCCTCGTCAACACAGGCGGCACCGCCATTGCCTCCTCGGTTGCCTCGCGCAGCAACTCGACCGCATGCAGATAGGTCTCCTTGGAAGCCGAAACAGATGCAGTCGGCAGGCTAAGTTCGAGTAATGCGCAGGAATGAATTGCATTGTTTTCTCCGGCGATTGACTCCTTGCGCACAATGACCTCAAGTCGGAAATCACTTGTCGCTGCTGCAAACGTATGCAGTCTTTGCTTCAACGTAAATCTCTCCGTGATACGCCGCGCTGCTTCAGCGGCTTGTTCCGCAAGAAAATCATCAAGCTCTGCCATATGTTTCCAGGCATTGATGAAAAAACTCATCTGTTTGGCCATAGTGGACTGACTCATATTTGAAGCGCGACTTCATTGTTAAGAGATAGATAGTGATCGAAATATATCTCTAGTTTATCTTTATGTTCCTTATAATTGCAATTAAGTTGTCTATAGATAGTGGACTGTAAGCGTCGGTGCCCTGATGCTTACAGCAATGAAAACCCCAAAAACATCGATATCGGCACGAGAAATATTTGCGCAAAATTTACGTCGTGCTCGACGGTTGAAGGATATCTCTCAAGAAGAACTTGCTCTTCGCGCAGAACTCAGCCGCACTTATGTCAGTGAAGTGGAGCGCGCTATGCGTAACGTCTCTATCGACAACATGGAACAACTCGCCATTGCCATCGGCGTACCCTTGAGGGATTTGGTGAGTCCTGATTTGTTCGCGCCGCTTGAAGACCGCATTAGCTCAAAAAAATAATCAAACAGGGTGTGACCACTCGAGCCAATCAAGCTTGGTGATGGAATTAATTCTTGGTATGAAATGCCGACTAAACGACGGTCAAATTTTTCTGCTCGTTTGTCTGAAGCCGTCAGCCGACAATTCGCAAAGCATCACGCGATCGCGCCGCCGCCGGCAAGAGCGCTCTTTTCCCTGCACGTATCCAGGTAGCCGAGCGCCAGGTAGTGTCCCGGCACTTCTTCCAGCACGGCTTCAAACCAGCCCTGGGCGTTGCGCCAGTCTTCCAGCGCCAGCAGGCATTCGCCGATTGCCAGCCGGGTTGCCGGCAGGTCGTGGCCTTCCGTGCGGGCGCGCTGGTAGAAGTGGATCGCGGCTCTGGATTGTCCCAGCATGTGCAGGAGCTGGCCGATATGGCCAAACGTGTCGTGCCGGCCGGGGAAGGCATAATATTGCGCGTCGATGCGGGCGATGCCGTCCAGCAGGTCGGCCAATTGCTGAGGCAGTTGCGGCTCCAGCGCCAGACGCCGACGCAGCGACGGGTACAGGTTGTCGAATACGAAGGTGTCCCACTGACAGGCATTGAGGCAGGCGATGAGGGTGCGCAGCGTCTGTTCTTCGCCGCGTTCGGCCAGCGCCTGCATGAGCGTGAATACGTCTCCGGCGGGACAGGAGACGAACTGGTGCCGCAGCAATTCCCTGGTGCATGGCATGGCCTGGGCCGCGAACAGGAATCCGGCCTGTTGCACCGGCTGCCCGGTCACGGTGACGTAGGGATCGCCGCCGCAGCGGCGGGCCCAGTCGCTCAATATGTCGAAGGGCACCTCGGCCGACAGGCTGTGGTGTATCGCCAGCACCGGCGCGGCAGCGGGCAGCGATGCGCGTGGACGCGCACTGCCCTTGTCGGCCACCAGGAACAGCGACGTCGCGCCGGCGATGCTGCGAAAATGGTCGAGCACGCCAATGGCGCTGGCGGGAAACAAGAACGACGCCGCGTCGTCGCGCCCGGCATAAGCGGCGCCAAGCCCGGGCAACAATCCATGCGGGTCGCGCAGTTCGCCTTCCTGCATCGGGAAGAACCGCAATGACGGCAACAGGAAATGCGTCTCCTGCACGGCCATCTGCAGCGCGGGGTCGCGCGGCATCCAGCCGCGATACATGACGTCGTCTTTTACCTGAAGGTACTCGCACGCCAGACTGTCGAACAAGTAATTGGCCACGACCACCAGGGGCTGCGCGCATGGCGCGGCAGGGTCCAGGCGAATAGCCTGGATCTCGGTTACCAGAGGGGCGTCGGTTTCGGCATTCCATACCGCAAAATCCAGGCATTTCCTTTCGACATAGGGCGCCAGCGCCGGATGGCTGCGCCAGAACGCCACGTTGGCTTCGGCCAGGTCGCTCATGATGTAGACGAACGGGAACGTCTGCCCGGTCCGCTCGCGCCATTGGCACAGCCGCTGAAGCAATGCGAACGAGAAAGCGCCGTGACCCGCGCCCAGCTCCAGCACGATCAAGGGCAGGGATGGCGCCGGCAGCGCTTCCAGCCAGAAGGTGCGGATCGCCTGGCTGTACGATTCGGCCAGCAGGGCATGGCTGCTGGCCATGAACGGCACTTTGTCGTCCCAGGCGGCGATGCCCTGGGTCTGATAAAACCGACGCAAATCCTGCCAGACTTCCGATGCCGAGAAGGGTACATGGTCATCCGGTGCGGAGGGATCAGGCAGGCTCATTGCTTACGTTTCCTTGCAGCAGGGGTTTATGTTTCTTGACGACCCGGGCGTGGTGGGGAGTGTCCATGTTGGATTGCATGAACTGGACGTCGACATCGAATTGTCGTGGGAAGGTGGCGTCGATATAGGTGTCCAGCCAGGTAGTCAGGTTGACCGGGGTATCGCCGGTTGCTTCCGCGTTGGTGTCGTCGAAGCCTTGGAGCAAATGGGCTTTCAGCGCGGGATCGGCGCCGCCGTAGACGGGGATCACTTTGTATTCGATCAGATGCCGGTTGCCGGCGGCGGTGTCTTTCCTGGACAGCCAGCTCTTGATCGGCGATTCGACGCGGGAAGAGTGCACCGCGTTGGCGCTGGTGGTGAGCGGCGTGAGATTGCGGGCAATCCCCTGGCCGCCGATTTTCTGGTTGATCAAGTGTCCCTGAACGAAGCCGGAGGTCGCGTCCGGCCCGACCAGGCGCAAGAACTTGTCCCAATTGGTGGGCGCCGCCGCGACCGGCGAGCCGAAGTGCAGGTTGTCGATCATCTTGGCATAGCCCCACACGCCTCGATTGTTGGTGCCCAGGCCGCCGTAGGTGATGGTGTCGGTGATGCCGAACTGGAAGGCGGAGTACGCACCCGAAAGGCCGGTCACGTTGTTGCCGCCATAGTTCGAATTCAACGTGTTGCTGACGGTGCCGACAATCACCGGTTTCTTGCGCGCCCGGGTGTCATCCGGATTGGTCTGTGCAAACGCTACCTGTATGCCAAGGGCGGAAGGAATGGTGGCGTCGATGTAGGTGCCCACCCAGGCGCGCAAATTGACTGGCGTGTCGGCGGTGCCTTCGGCAAGGGTGGCCTGGTACTCGTTGATCAGTTTGTTCTTCAGCGCGGGCATCGCGCCGCTGTAATCCGGCGTCACCTTGTAGTCGACCACGTTGTGCAGATCGATTGCCAGCCAGTCGCGGATCGGCTTTTCCACCGAATTCCAATGGCGGGTATTGGCGCTTGCGCCTAGCGGCGCAAGATTCTGGGCGGTGCCGTCGCCGCCCATGTTCTGATTGATCAAATGGCCCTGGACCAGATTGTTGATTGCATACGGCCCGACCAGTTGGGTGAACTTCAACCAATTCGCAGGCACCGACGCCACCGGATTGCCGGCATAGTCGCCGTCGATCTGTTCGGCGTGGGCTGAACTGGCGGTGTTCTGCGCAGTCACCGCGCCGTAGGTGAAGGTTTCGTTCATCGGCGAGTTGACGTTGGTCCAGGCGCCGGCGGCCGGCGTGATGGCAGGACCGGTGTAGGTGGACGCCAATTGCAGCGGCGCGCCGGCGGCCGCTTTCTTTTGCACGGCGGCGCTGCCGGGATCGGCGGCCGCGGCGTCGGCCACGCCATCCCCCACGCGCGACGAAGTCTCCAGCGCCTTCGCTCCCATGACGTCGGCCTCGTGTTCCAGGCTGGCGTCGTCGTTGATGGCCACGCCCGTTTTCATCTGCACGGTGGCCTGCACCCTGCCCTGCTTCTGCTGGACCACATGCCATGCCTCGTGCGGCAAGTGTCGCTCCTGGCTCGGCGCCAGATGGATATCGTTGCCCTGGGCATAGGCGTGAGCCTGCAGTTGCGCAGGTTCAGGCGAGTTGTAGTGGACGTTGACGTCTCCCATGTCGATGCCGGACAACGACTCGATGCCGGCCTTCAAGCCGCCGGGCAGTCCTGCGCCTGTTGCTCCCGTTGCTCCTGCTGTTCCCGAGGTCCGGGCGGAGGCGTCGTCGGCAAGCTGCGCAACCGCCGTCCCGGCCGCGGCGCGCGCCTGCAATGGCGCGGACTCTCGCGGGCTCGCCTTTGCCATTTGTCGTCGCTGAGTCTGCGTCGCCGGACTGTTGTCGGCGATGGATTGGTACTTGCGCTGCAGCGCTGCCTGGGGGCGATTGTCGACGAATTCGCTCGCTTCCATCCCTGAACGTTGAGGTTCAGTCCGCCTGGGGCGATCGGCCTGTTTGGGGGATGGCGATTGCGGCGCTTTCATCAAACTCCTGGAGCGGTGAAAGAGATATGAAAACTATCGGTCGACTATCGGTCGATAAGCACGATGGCAGTCATCGGCCGCACGGTTGCGGCTGACAATTATGTACCCAATGCATGTTGCCGACAACAGGTGCATGGATCGCAAAAATTGCATGTTCGTGGCCGTCCGGCATGGGAATATCCCGGCTTTCTTCAGGGCAGTCATAGTCTCGCCGGAAACACCCCCGCCATTCGCCTCAGAAGGATGTGGTTGATCACGCATTTGTTGGTATATTTGCGCAATCACACGCCGTCGTGTGCCGCTGTTCCTCGGAAAATGCTGCAAAAATTCAGGAGAGGCGATGCAAACGAAAATAGAAAAAGCAAACGATCGCAGCGCCCAACACGTTATCCAATCCCGGGTAACAACAAGTGCTCGGCAAGAAGACGCTTTCATCGATCGTCGCCCGCAGCAATCGGCGCAACGAAAACTGCAGGAAATCGCCCTCAACGGCGCCTTGGTTCACCAGCAAAAAGCGCAGGTCGACACCTTGCAAAACGATCCTCAGGGTGTGAGCCAACGCCTTGAATCAGCACCGCAAGCCAATCGCACCGGTTTGCCGACACAACTCAAATCGGCAGTGGAATCCCTCTCGGGTATGTCGATGGACAACGTGCGCGTACACTACAACTCCACGCAACCGGCGCAACTCAACGCCCTGGCCTACGCGCAGGGAACCGATATCCATCTTGCTCCCGGTCAGGAACGGCATCTGCCGCATGAGGCCTGGCACGTGGTGCAGCAAGCGCAGGGCCGGGTCCGGCCAACCATCCAGGCCAAACGCGGCGTCGCTGTCAATGACGATGTCCATCTGGAACGCGAAGCCGATGCGATGGGTGCCCGGGCGTTGCAGATGCACGATGCGGCCGGCCCGCAGCACGCGGCGCCGGGATTTACCTCAACCGCATCGGCCAGCGGCGAGGCTCCGGTTCAGCGCGAGCTTGACGAAGAGGACGTAGACCGCCTCTCCAAATATCTCGTTCAAATACTGCCTGCGGCAGATTCCCGACAAGAAGAGTCGATCCAGCAGGCGCTGTTTGACTGGCTGGCCGAACATCTCAAGAGTATCCATGACATCAGCCCCGAGCTCGTGCAACATCATTATCAACGTATCAAGTTCGCCCAAGGGGTCGAGGCGAATTTCCACGAGGCGGGTCCCTCCAAGCAAATCGTCCAGATCAACAACGACTATGGCGGGTTGCGTGACGACATCAACGGCTTGCTGGCAGGGAAAATCCCGGGCACACCCAGTTTCAGGCGTGATGTGTATCAGGAAGAAATCAATAAAATAAATGCGGATTACATCCGGAACTACAAGAAACTGGCTGAATGGGTCGGGCCTTTCAAGCGGCTCGGCCGTGCATCGTTCGAACGCGATCCGGAACGCTTCAACCGTGTCGTTCAGCTCTTTTCCTGGTTGATTCCGCTGCATGAGACGACGGTCAAAGGCATCAACAATCTGAGCGGGATCGTGTTGAGCCTGAAGTCACTGCTGACCGCCGACATCAACCTGCTCAAGGACAATGCGGTGGAGCTTCCCGCCAATGCACTCATTTCGAATACCGCCACCCAGTCGATCGGCGGTTATCA
>NZ_CBXX010000047.1 GCF_000577615.1 Herbaspirillum sp. RV1423 | reverse complement strand
GGGGGTGTACTGAATTCTGTGTAAACGGGTTTTCGTTTAAGTCTGTGGCACCCGGTCTTCAAACTGGATGGCGAAGCGGTTCAATGCAGCTTTCCAGTCCCGTATGGGCATCGTCCATTTCTTGCTGATGTTGTTCAGCGCGAGGTAAAACAGTTTGCTGACGGCTTCGTCGGTTGGAAAGGAACTACGGGCTTTGGTGACTTTTCGCAGGCTCATGTTAATCGATTCAATCGCGTTGGTGGTGTAAATCACCTTGCGGATTTCCGGCGGGTAGTCGAAGAACGGTATAACACGCGCCCAGTTGCGACGCCATGACTGGCTTATTGGTTTATACTGTTTATCCCATTTATCTTCGAATTCGGCAAGCCTGAGCTCAGCCTCGTCGGCCGTGGCCGCGCTGTAGATCAGTTTTAAATCGGCGGCTACTTCCTTCTGCGCTTTCCATGGTACGAAGTTCAGGCTGTTACGTACCATGTGGACGATGCACAGTTGAACAGAGGCCTGCGGGTAGACCGCCTCGATCGCGTCCGGGAAGCCCTTTAGGCCATCGACGCACGCGATGAAGATGTCCTGCACGCCGCGATTTTTGAGCTCGGTCACGACCTGCAGCCAGAACTTGGCGCCCTCAGTTTGGGAGATCCACAGGCCCAGCACCTCCTTGTGGCCTTCCATGTTGACGCCGATTGCCAGGTAGACCGCCTTGGTGCGTACAGCGCCGCTGTCGCGCACCTTGACGTGGATGCAGTCGAGATACAGGATCGGGTACACCGCGTCGAGCGGACGGGCCTGCCAGAGCTTCACATCCTCGCTGACAGCGTCCGTGACGTTGGAGATAAGGGTCGGTGACACCTCGGCGCCGTACATCTCCTCCAGGTGGCTTTGGATCTCCCGCACGCTTAATCCGCGCGCGTAAAGTGAGATGATTTTGTCGTCGAAGCCGGCCCAACGTGTTTGGTTCTTGACGACGATCTGCGGCTCGAATGTCCCTTGACGGTCGCGAGGAACGTCCAGCGGCAGTGCGCCAAAATCGCCTTTGAGAGTTTTTGTGCTGTGGCCGTTGCGAGTGTTGGCTGTGCCGTTAGTCACCTCGCCGCTCTTGTCGTGGCCTAGGTGGCCGGTCATTTCGACCTCCAGAGCGCGCTCCACCAGCATCTTGGTGAGCTGCTTGAGCAAGCCATTTTCGCCGATTAGGTCCTCGGGCTTTTGGTAATTGGCCAATAGGCTATCGGCCAGCTTGAGCAGTTCCGGATCGGGCTTGGCACGCTTGTTACGCTTTACAACGGTCATTGTTTCTCCTTGATGGCGGCAGTGTCCTGCCAAATGACCGTTTACACAAAATTATTTACACCCTCCGTGAAAACTAGTGCGCTGACCGCTTTCTGAACGAGTTCAGACTCGGTCAGAACAAGCGGCAAGAGCATTTCCTCGAAGCGATCACGCACGACTGTCTCAGCCATGCATGTGTCGAACGCTTCCGCAGCATAGAGCACCCCGTACTCGCCGGCAGGTGCGTCGAACCGGAAGACCGTGCCGCTGACGACAGCGGTGTTGTAGAAGACCGGATCACGATGCCCATTGTGGATGCGTAGCAGCGCATGTTGCCGAACATCGAGCAATTTAATTGGAAGAACGCGCGTTGCGAAGTCAGCGGGCGGCAGAGACGGGGCTAAATTCGTGCCCGTCACGCAGCGCCCTGGTCGGCGTCGCTAAAACGCTGGTCCACGGCCGCTAATACATTTTTGATGTCGACCGCAGAGTCAAGAATCGCATCCTTAGGCGGCAATTTCAAATCCGGATGCCGGCGGCACATAAACTCGTGTATGGCCCAGCAACTAAGATCCCTGGCGGCGAGCAAAGCCAACACTGGCTGCAAGCGGCGCGGATCTGCGGCAAACTGCCATTGCGGATAGCGGTAACCACGATTTGAACCGTCTAGTACAAGCGCATACAGCAGGTGCTTTTTGCGCAACGCATTGATATGCCGTTGGGAGGCACGGGCGGCATTCGCTGCTTCCGCAAGAGAGAGATTCTCGGATGCGTCCAATAGGGCGCGCATGCTATCACGGCCGCGCGCTCGTGCTGCAGCAAGCGAGTCGATCTCGCCCGCCGGCGCCAGTGGTGCCTGTGCTCCACCGCTCGTTATCAGCTCAGCGACTCTGGCGGCAAGGTGGCTTACAAATTCTTCCGACGGTGCATACAGAACACCTGGCATAACCGCGGGCGCAAATGCTTTGCCAAGCGCGAGTCCACCTAGCATAGGAGCAGACCAGATTAGACCGTCAAATCGCTTTGCTTCGCAGATTCGTTTCGGCGTCGAAAGGCGCACGCTGCTACCGCCTATCTCAACCAGTTTCCCATGTCGCAACTCAAAAACCATGACGACCCGAGGCGTCCCAACGCCAGCTGGACCATAGTGCTCGACGTTGTCTCCTTCTTGATTTTCGCTGCCGGGCGACCGGGCAGCTTCGCAATTTCGAGCACGACCGCGTGGGCGCCGGCGACTCTCGGCGATCGGCTTAAAGGCAAATGAAGATGGGATGGTCATAAGCCATCATATTACATGACCTACATGATCGCAAGCGTGTGCCACATTCAATCCGATCCCAAACAGATGGAAAATTGTGGACGAACAATAACTCTGACCCAGTTTTTCTAGGAGGACGCACGGATCTTCCACTGCCGTTCGGCGAAGTAAATGTAGTCACTTAAGCGAAGTAAATTTGAAACTCGCCGAAAACTGGCGTAATTTTTCCACCGAAAATCTGTTCCACGCCTTCAAAAACCGTTGCCTTACGGTAGTTTACTTAATAACAGCTAAGTAAATCGGCAAGGTTTCCTCGGCAAAACCTATTGCCGGGCCGGCGCGAAAGCAACACCGAACTGTTGCGCCAGCTGCGCCAGACGCCTGTCCTCCGACCACAGGCGCGACCCAGGCGTGAGCAGGGTCGAGGCCAGAAGGGCAAGGTCGACCAGGCCACATCCCAAGCCATATAAGCGTTCACGCTCGATCAATTCCCGTACTTCGCCCAGCGTGACCTGACGTGCCTGCGGGAGAGAAGCAATATCGGAAAGTGTCCGCGACCGCGGCGCCGGCGGCGTGCCGCAAGCCAGCTCGGTCACGATCATCGGATGCGACAGCGCTAGGTCCAGGCCCAGCAGCTCGACCAGGGTGTCATTGCGTTGCCGGAAGTGGTCGACCCACACCGAGGTATCGATCAGGACGCCGCTCATCAGGCATCGTCGCTTTGCCGACGGGGGATCTCGGGCATAGCGGGCGCGGCACCACCCAGCGCGGCGAGGCGCTTGGCGGCCTGGACGCGTACGAAGGTTTTGATTGCTTCGCGAAACAGGTCTGCCTTGTCCATTTCTGGATCGGCCATCTCAATAGCCTTGGTATACAGCTCGTCGTCGATGGTGACGGTCGTTCGCATAAAACCTCCTTGCATCAATTGTCGCTTCATTCTGCATCAATGAGCGCATCTATACAAGCGGCTGGCACGGTGTAGGCGAAATCACGTGGCATCGCCTGACGCGGACAATGCCGTTGTACCGAACGATCGACGTCCCTGTTGAGGCTCACCGTTCCCGTCGGCACAATTGGCGGCCGATGCTTCGTTGGAGAAGATTGCGTGGCTTGCCGTCGTCTGTAGGCGGCTTATACCCCTCAACATACCCGTCTGTGGCCGAACAATAAAGTTTGCCACAAACTCGCCTATGAGACGACTGATTCCGGCGTGCGGTCGTTGCAAATAATGTTTGCCACGACAGCTCGGCGAACGGTCTTGCATCGTTCGCTAGCAACAATAAAGTCTGCCACAGCCTGGACGGCGCGTAGGGTGCGCGACAGTCCGCTTTCGACCCAGGCTGTGTAAAAACGCAATCCTGGTCTTGTATCTGCTGACTTCACCCCACCAAGCTATGTTTGAAGGGCTAAAACGCGTTGTACTGGGACATATCGTTTTATGTGAATGTCCCTCCTAAATGCTACAGCAACCGCCAGAAGCGCCGCTTTTAAGCCCCACAAATCGATAAAAGCCTTGATGGCCTTCATCACATCCGCGATGCCGAGGATAGCCATCAGTCGCCTGAGGTTATAGGCGACGACATGCAGGCTCATCTCTGTCTTCACTCGCTCTAAACCCTTGCTCAGGAAATGCGTCGCCCCCATCCAGGCTTTGATGGTGCCGTATGGATGCTCAACAGTACAACGTCGAATACGCATGGCATTCGGCGTTTGCTCGAGACGTGCCTGCATACTCTCAAGCACGTCCTGATGTTCCCAGCAGGTCACGCGCCGCTGCGGACTCGGCGTGCACTTTTCTTTAAGCGGACACCCCTTGCAATTCGAGCTCCAATATCGATGATTCGTCAGCCCTTTTTCGACCGTCGCAAAGCGCCAAATGAGTGATTGACCTGCCGGGCAACGATATTCATTCTTCTGCGTATCGTAGATAAAGTCGGCCTTGTCGAATCGCCCGTCAGCTTTGGCGTTTGACGTTTTCGTCGGAGGCACCAGGGTGGTGATGCCAGCATCATGGCAGGCCAGTATTTCCTTGCCATTGAAGTAGCCTCTGTCGGCAAGCGCCGTCAGCTCTATTGTGCCAATTGCGATGCGTGCTTTTTTGGCCATTGCGGATAATTGATCACGGTCGCTGCCGCTGTTGGTAACCTCGTGCTCGACGATCAAATGGTGCTTTGCATCGACGGCGGTTTGCACGTTGTAGCCGACGATGCCGCTGCCGCGTGTCATCATGGATCGAGCATCGGGATCTGTCAGCGAAATCTGCGTTTCGCCAGTCTCTACAAGCTTCGCTTCAATTTCCTTGAGCGACGCCATCTGCAATTTCAACGCCGCTATTTTCTCTTCCAGCCGCACGCGTTTCGGTTTTGCGGCGCCAGGCTCCTGCCTGTCGGCGCTGTCGAGCTCGGCCAGGTAACGACCGATGCTCGCTTCGATCTCTTCCATGCGTCGCTTGAGTTTGGCGTCGGTGAAATTGCGATCGCTGCTGTTCACCGCCTTGAATTTACTGCCGTCGATAGCAACGACGGCATCCGAAAAAAGGTCAAGCTGCTGGCACAAGATGACGAACTGACGGCATACATTGCGGATCGATTTGCCGTTGTCTTTTCTGAAGTTTGCGATCGTCTTGAAGTCCGGTTTTAGACGCCCCGTCAACCACATCAATTCGATGTTCCGCTGAGCTTCGCGCTCCAGGCGCCGGCTAGACTGAATTCGATTCAGATAGCCGTAAATGTAAAGCTTGAGCAGGACGCTCGGATGGTAGGCAGGCCGGCCCGTTGCCGCCGGCTGCACGCGCTCGAATCCAAGGCTGGCAAGATCAAGCTGATCAACAAATACATCGACCACCCGGACAGGGTTGTCTTGGTCGACATAGTCGTCCAGTAGCTCGGGGAGCATGGTGGACTGACCGCGGTTTGCACCTTCGATAAAGCGTTTCATTCGGCACCCCGGTGATGAGATACTGCCATAACGTTTACCGCCCCGGTTTCGTTTACACTGATTTACGTTTTTACACAGTCTGGGTTGTAAGCGGACGCTACACTAGGTCTGCAATCGGCCCAGACTGTGTAAAAACGTAGGGACGTGTAAACGGCGGCAGCGTAGTCAACGTTAAGCCAGTATCTCATCACTACGGGTGCGAAATGAAGCGCTTTATTGAGGGCGAGGACCGCGGACAAGGCACGCTGCTGCCCGAGCTTCTGGACGACTACGTGGCCGAAGATAATCCGGTTCGTGTCGTCGATGTGTTCGTCGACGAGCTTGATCTTGCCAGCCTGGGTTTTGCTCGGGTGGCGCCGGCGAAGACGGGCCGGCCGGCCTACCATCCCGCCATTCTGCTCAAGCTGTACATTTACGGCTAACTCTACCGAACTTTCCTGGATCGACATAGGAGAAAATTCTTAAAAAGAGGTTCATGAATTTATAATACCCCCTTCGATACCTCGTTCCACTTTGTATGCCAATCGCGGACAATCCCCGCATGCGCGGGACACCCCCATATGCCGGTCCGATACATGGCATTCAAGAAGGTCGATTCCCATCGTGCGCAGGGCAACCGGGTCGGCATACTATTCGGGATAGTCACGCTGTGGCCGATCCCCGCGTGCGCGGGGCAACCGCGTTGAGGCGGGGCTTCCCCCAGTAGCTGGCCGGCCGATCCCCGCGTGCGTGGGGCAACCCTCCACGACGGCAGCGACACCATCCTGGCCCAGGGCCGATCCCCGCGTGCGCGGGGCAACCGCCAACTGCAGGATCAACTCGCAGGCCAGCAGGGGCCGATCCCCGCGTGCGCAGGGCAACCACTTGCATCCAGCCGCACCACTCTTCATACGCCTTTCAGGCCATGATGCTTCAAGGCTCGACGTGACATGAAGAGTTTGGGAAAATCCCAACATTTCTTTCTGTTTTATACGTAACTCCACCTAACGGAGTTGCTTCATGTCAAAAAGCAAAAGAGCGCCCGGTTCGAGAAGCACATCTATCGCCAGATGTCATCCAGCGGGTGCCACGTCTTCCCAATTTCCAGTTTTTCCCCAAAGCGCAGGTGACCATCAAATTGTCCGCTGTGTTCGACCCGTTTGAAGCAGTCGAGCCACGCCACCGGCGCCGCGTGCGCAACTTGCCGATACCCTCGACAAGCTGCTCTGAGAGGGCCCAGTGGCGGTAGCGCGGTCCAGCCCCTCGGCCCGATCTCCCGCTCAGCGCGGCTGCGGCAATTTCTTGGTGCGGTAATCCATTTGCGCGCGCGTGATGCCCAGCAGGCTGGCGGCCTTGCTGATATTGCCGTGCGCCGACTTCAGCGCCGCCTGCATCAGCGCATCCTCGATCTGGCCGAGCGTGGACTGCTGGCGCGCGATCACGCCCGACGCCCACTCGTCGATCGAGGTGCCGCTCGCCGGCCCCAGGCCGATGGTCTCGGCCAGGCTCGGCATCGCCGGCGTCAGCGCGGCCAGCTCGGCCAGTCCCAGCTGCGTCGAGTTGGCCGGACTTTCGTCGACGCTGAACAGGTGCGGGATATCGATCGCACCGCCTTCGTCGGCCAGGATGATGCCGCGCTCGAGCACGTTTTCAAGTTCGCGGATATTGCCCGGCCACTGGTGCGTCAGCAAGGCCTGCATGGCGCGGTTGGTGACGCCGGAAACCTGGCGCCCGTGCCGCTGGCACAGCTCGCGCAGCAGTTTTTCGAGCAGCAGCGGGATGTCGGCGCGCCGTTCGCGCAGCGGCTGAATCAGGATCGGGAACACGTTCAGGCGGTAATACAGGTCCTTCCGAAACCGGCCCTCTTCGACCGCAACCTTCAGGTTTTCGTTGGTGGCGGCCACCACCCGCACGTCGACCTTGCGGGTCCTGGTGCTGCCCAGGTGTTCCAGTTCGCCGCTCTGCAGGACGCGTAGCAATTTGGCCTGCGCCGTCAGGCTCAGGCACGCGATTTCATCGAGGAAGATGGTGCCGCCGTCGGCCGCTTCAAACCGGCCCGGGCGCGATTCGTTGACGCCGGTGTAGGCGCCCTTGTCGACCCCGAACAATTCCGACTCCATCAGTTGCTCTGGCATCGCGGCGCAATTGAGCTGGATGAGGGGCTTGTTGGCGCGCGGGCTCTTGCTGTGCACTTCGCAGGCAAACATGCTTTTGCCGACGCCGCTTTCGCCGAGCAGCAGCACGGTGGCGCGCGTTCCCGCGACCCGGTTGATGCGGTGGATCACGCCGAAAAATCCGGCCGAGGCGCCGATTGCCACCGCATGCCCGCCGCTGCCGCCCCCGGCTGGCAAAGGCGCGCCAGAAGCCGGCTGTGGCGCGCTGCCCGGCGCCACGCCACGGCGCTGCTGCAACGGTTGCGCCTCCAGATATTTCATGTCCAGTTCCGGATCGTCCCATTCTTCGACCGGCTTGCCGATCACGCGGCAATGGGCGGCGCCGGTCGAGCTGCATTCGACTTCGCGGAACAGGATCCGCTTGCCCATGAACGCGCTGCTGTAGCCGCTGGCGTAGCCGGTCTGCATCCAGCAGGCCGGCTCCGATCCCAGCCCGTAGATCGAGATGTGCGACTCGTCCTCGGACGAATCCTTCCACACCACCTCGCAATAGAAATGGCCGGTGGCGCTGTCGATTTCGAGCCGCACCGGTTCGGCCCGCACCACGCCTTCGAGGCCGTGCATTTGCGGACCGACCATGAACATATTGGTCTGGTTGTCGCCGGGCCGCACCTTGCGCGCCAGCGCCGCGTCCTTGGAGCCGGCCAGGTAGCCCATACGGGTCAGCAGGCCGCGCGCCGACTCGACCCCCAGCGATTCGATCAGTTCCTGGCGCAAGGCCCCGAAGGCCTCGGTGCGCAGCAGGATCATACGGCTGTCGTCGAGCCAGATGCGGCCGTCGGTCGGGCTGAAATGCAGCCGTTCGGCCAGGTCGCGAATATTTGGAAATATCTTGTCCTCGATCTTGTCGGGGATGTGAAGGCGCAGGCTCACGCCCGGCCCGGCCCCGGCGTCGGCCACTGTGGATTTCGACTGCATGGTCTCCTCGTTCTAATCTCAGGCGCCAGCACTGCCGTTTTTTTTTAAGCTTTTGATGACATGCACTTTTGGGCGAATTTCATGAATTGACTAATTGATACTCATGGACAACTTTGTGCGTTCGCAGCATCCATGCTCCGTATTGACTTGGCCGCGCCCAATCATATTGCCGTGCTCGCGGTGCAGCAAACGCACTTGAGGAATCAAGCTGGCACACCGTTTGCTATGCGTTAGATGAATACCGCATATGTCGGTTTCTTATTTGTCTTTTTCAATATAGGGGCGGCTGATGTCCGAAGTCAATGCAAATAACCGCTGGGTAAGAGTTACCAATGAAACGGAAAACGGCTTCATCGAGTTCGAATTCTTCGTCGCCGACCGCGACCTGTGCGTGGAACTGATCCTGCCCGCGGCCGCCTTTCAGGAGTTTTGCGCAATCAATCAGGTCCGCTTCATCGACACTGGCGCGCCCGGCCTGATCACGCCGTCCGAGCCCGGCATTCCGCTGCGCCGGATCAAATAATTTTACAAGGAGACATGGGATGCAAGTTGACATCAAGAGCCTGAACATCAAGCCGCTGCGCCATACTTTCGACGCCGTGGCGCGCTTCACCGGCACCGACAAGCCGGCCTCGCGCTACCTTGAGGCGACCATTGGGCTGCAGCCGGAAACGAACTTCCACTACCAGCCGCTGTGGTCGAAGGACCGCGCCATCTTCGACAAGCGCAACACCGCGATCGAGATGGCCGACTGGTATCGCCTGCTGGACCCACGCCAATACTACTACGGTGCCTGGACCATCACCCGCAGCAAGCAGCAGGATGCGGCCGAACGCAACTTTGCCTTTGTCGAAAAGCGCCAGATGCTGGCGACCATCCCCGCCGGACTGCGCGCGCAAATCGAGTACCTGCTGCTGCCGCTGCGCCATCTCGAGTACGCGGCCAACCTCAACAACTGCGCGATGTCGGCCAAGGGCTACGGTGTGTCGGTCACCCAGGCCACGATGATGTGCGCGATGGACCGGCTGGGGATTGCCCAGTACATCACCCGCATCGGCCTGATGCTGGCGGACGGCACCGACACCGCACTCAAGACCGCCAAGGCCGCATGGCAGAACGACCCGGCGTGGCAGGGCATGCGCGCGCTGGCCGAGAACATGCTGGTCACCGAAGACTGGTTCGAACTGTTCGTGGCGCAGAACGTGGTGCTCGACGGCCTGCTGTATCCGCTGGTGTACCAGTCATTCGGCAACCTGGCCAGCGCATCGGGGCAGACCAGCTTCGCGATGCTGACCGAGTTCATGAGCGAGTGGTTCGACGAACACGCTCGCTGGACTGGCGCGGTGCTGAAGATCGCCGCCGCCGAATCGCCGGCCAACAAGGAGCAACTGGCGCAGTGGGTCGGCAAGTGGCAGCCGCAGGTACTGCAGGCGCTGCAGCCGGTCGCCGCGGCGGCGTTCGGCACCCAGGCCGGCACCGAACTCGATGCCTGCGCCGGCCAGCTGGCCGAACGCCTGGCCAAGAGCGGCCTTTAATACCTGAAAGCGGAGACAGAACATGACTGAAAAAATGGTTTTCCTGGCCTTGCAGGACAACGAAGAAGCACGCCCGATCCGCGAGTCGATCGAGGCCGACAACCCGCACGCCACGATCACGCAGTACCCGGGCCTCTACAAGATCGACGCCCCCGGGCGCCTGGTGGTCAAGCGTGAAAGCGTCGAAGAGCGCATCGGCCGCCCATGGGACCCGCAGGACATCCACCTGACGCTGGTGTCGCTGTCCGGAAATATCGACGAGACCGACGACTACTTTGCGCTGGAACGCGTCTGACCCAGGCGCAACCTCAAAACATCACAGGAGACAATCGTGGCCCAAGCCAAGAAAATGAGTTTGAAGGACAAGTACACCACCATGACCAGCGACCTGGCCTGGGATTTTTCGTACAAGTCGCAGTCCGAGGTATTCCCGCTGTGCGACTTCGAAGGCATCAAGATCGAAGACTGGAGCAAGTGGGAAGACCCGTTCCGCCTGACCATGGACGCCTACTGGAAATACCAGGGTGAAAAGGAGCGCAAGCTGTACGCGGTGATCGACGCCTTCACCCAGAACAACGCACACCTCGGCGTGTCGGACGCGCGCTACATCAACAGCCTGAAGATCTTCCTGACGGCGGTCACCCCGCTCGAATACGGCGCCCACCGCGGCTTTGCGATGGCCGGCCGCGCCTTCCCCGGGGTCGGTGCCCAGGTCGCCTCGCAGATGCAGTCGATCGACGAACTGCGCCACGCGCAGACCCAGCTGCACACCATCAGCCAGTACAACAAGTACTTCGACGGCCTGCACGACCCGTTCCACATGTACGACCGCGCCTGGTACCTGTCGGTGCCGAAATCGTATTTCGAGGACGCGCTGTCGGCCGGCCCGTTCGAATTCGTCACCGCCATCTCGTTCTCGTTCGAGTACGTGCTGACCAACCTGCTGTTCATGCCCTTCATGTCGGGCGCCGCCTACAACGGCGACATGGCCACCGTGAACTTCGGCTTCTCGGCCCAGTCGGACGAATCGCGCCACATGACGCTGGGCCTGGAGGTGATCAAGTTCATCCTCGAGCAGCACCCCGACAACCTGCCCATCGTGCAGCGCTGGATCGACAAGTACTTCTGGCGCGGCTACCGCCTGCTCGGCATCGTCGGCATGATGATGGACTACATGCATCCGAAGCGCGTGATGTCGTGGAAAGAAGGCTGGGAGATGTACTTCGAGCAGAACGGCAAGGCGCTGTTCGACGACCTGGGACGCTACGGCATCACGATGCCCAAGTTCTGGGAGAAATCGGTCGAGGAGAAGGAACACATCACCCACCAGCTGTGGCTGACCTTCTACAGCGTCGGCAACGCCGCCGGCTTCCACACCTGGGTGCCCGAGGACTCCGAGCTGGACTGGCTGTCCGAAAAATACCCGAACACCTTCGACAAGTACTACCGCCCGCGCTTCGAATACCTGCGCGCCCAGGAAAAGGCCGGCAAGCGCTTCTACTCCCAAGCACTGCCGCAGCTGTGCCAGACCTGCCAGCTCCCGATGGTCCATACCGACACCAGCAAGCCGACCGAGCGCGTGTACAAGCACAGCACCTACAACGGCGACAAATTCCATTTCTGTTCGGACGGCTGCAAGTCGGTGTTCGACCACGAGCCCGAAAAATATGTGCAGGCCTGGCTGCCGCCGCACCAGATCTTCCAGGGCAACTGCGGCGGCCCGACGATTCCCGATGTCCTCAAGTACTACCACTTCTCCGAGAACGACCCCGGCGAGTTCCTGCATTCGCGCGATAACGCCAACTGGAACGAGTGGAAGGGCCTGAACAAGGACGACGAGGCAGCGTGACACCAGGCGCCGGCCGCGGATCGTCCGGCGCAAGCACCACACAATCAGGAGACAACCATGGCAGTCAAAGCAGCATACGAAAACTACAGCGGCCCGAACGCGGACGCAGTCGAGAATTTCCACGGCAACCAGGTGGTGTACATCGGATGGGACGAGCACATGATGTTCCCGTTCGCCGGCGTCTTTCCGCTGCCGCCGCAGATGCCGTTCGGGGCGCTGGTCAAGGACCTGCTGCCGTCGGTGTATGGCGCCCATCCGGATTTCGCCAGGATCGACTGGGCCGCGACCGAATGGTCGCTCGACGGCGCGCGCTTCACGCCCGACATGGACAGGAGCATCGCCGAGAACGGCGTCGCCCACAAATCGCTGCTGCGCCTCGCAACCCCCGGCTTGAACGGCATCGGCAACACGGGTTTCTGAGGAGCTGGCATGAACGCGAGAATGTGTATTGAACCCCTGAGCCAGACCGTCGAGGTCGAGGCCGGGCAGACCCTGCTCGACGCCGCCCTGCGCGCCGGCGTCTACATCCCCCACGCATGCCTGCATGGCCTGTGCGGCACCTGCAAAGTGCAGGTGGTCGAGGGCGAAGTCGATATCGGCGACGCCTCGCCGTTTGCGCTGATGGATTTCGAGCGCGACGAAGGCAAGTGCCTGGCATGCGTAGCGACCGCCTCGTGCGATATCGTGATCGAAGCGGAGATCGACGAGGAACCCGACGCCGAGATGCATCCGATGCAGGACTTCACCGGCACCGTGGCGAAGATCGTCGATCTGACCCCGACCGCCAAGGGCGTGTACATCGAGCTCGATGGCGACGGCATCGATTTCCAGGCCGGCCAGTACGTGAACCTGCACGTGCCGGGGCTGGACCAGCCGCGCGCGTTCTCGCTCGCCAACGCACCGTCGCAAAAACGGATGATCGAGCTCAATATCCGCAACGTGCCCGGCGGCCAGGCCACCGGCTATATCCACAACCAGCTCAGGGAAGGCGACCGCCTGCGCCTGAACGGTCCCTACGGCCGCTTTTTCGTGCGCCGCTCGGCGCCCGAAAAGCTGCTGTTCCTGGCCGGCGGCACCGGCCTGTCGAGCCCCAAATCGATGATCCTCGACCTGCTCGAGCGCGGCGAGACGCGCGCCATCACGCTGGTCTACGGCGCCCGCCACCGTGCCGAGCTGTATGACGACGAGCTGTTCCGCGACCTGGCCGCGCGCCATCCCAACCTCACCTATGTGCCGGCGCTGTCGGCGCCGGCCGAGAGCGACGCATGGGAAGGCGAAACCGGCTTCGTGCACGACGTGGCGACGCGCCACTTCGGCGGTGACTTCCGCCAGCACAAGGCCTACATGTGCGGCCCGCCGGTAATGATCGACGCCTGCATCACCACGCTGATCCGCGGCCGCCTGTTCGAAAGGGATATGTACATGGAAAAATTCATCTCCGCCGCCGACTCCGAGTCGACCGCGCGCCGCAGCCCACTGTTCAAGGCGATCTGACATGGGAACCCTGACGACAACCGAAGGGCTCGACGCGGCGGCTTGCAAGCACACGGTGCGGGTCCGCGAAACCGGCGAAACCTACCAGTGCGGCAGCAGCGAAACGATCTTGCAGGGCATGGCGCGCATCGGCCGCAAATGCATTCCGGCGGGCTGCCTGAACGGCGGCTGCGGCGTGTGCAAGGTGGCGATCCGCGCCGGCGAGGTCCACAAGTCGGGCGCCATGAGCCGCGCCCACGTAACCGAGCAGGAAGAAGCAGCGGGCGTGGTGCTGGCATGCCGCGTGGTGCCCGACTGCGAAGTGGAGCTGGAAGTGGTGGGTAAGATGAAGAAAGCCTTCCTGCGTTCGCCAGCGGCGCCAAACGAGCAAAACCGATAGCAACCGAATTACAAAAAAGGAGACAGAAATGGGTGTCATGCGGATAGGCCACATCAGCATCAAGGTGATGGACATGGCGGCATCGGTGAAGCATTACGAAAACGTGGTCGGCATGAAGACCACCCACACCGACGCCGAGGGCAATGTGTACCTCAAATGCTGGGACGAGTGGGACAAGTATTCGGTGATCCTGACGCCATCGGACCAGGCGGGATTCAACCATGTGGCGTACAAGGTCGAGCGCGACAGCGACCTCGATGCGCTGGCCGAGCGGATCGGCGCGCACGGGATCGCGGTCGAGCACCTGGCGGCAGGCAGCCTGCCCGACTGCGGGCGCATGCTCCGGTTTGCCATGCCCAGCGGGCACGAGATGCGCCTGTTTGCGCAGAAGGAATGCGTCGGCACCGACGTCGGCTCGACCAACCCCGACCCTTGGCCGGACGACGTGCGCGGTGCCGGCGCGCACTGGCTCGACCACTGCCTGCTGATGTGCGAATTCGACCCCGCCAACGGCATCAACAAGGTCGCGGAAAACACCCGGTTCTTCATCGAGGCGCTCAACTTCTTCCAGACCGAGCAGATCACGGTGGGACCGGACGGCGCGTTCCAGCTGGCGTCGTTCCTGTCGCATTCGAGCAAGCCGCACGACATTGCCTTCGTCGGCGGCGAGCGCGCCGGCTTGCACCACCTGTCGTTCTTCCTCGATTCGTGGCACGACATCCTGAAGGCGGGCGACATCATGGCCAAGAACCGGGTGCGGATCGACGTGGCGCCGACGCGCCACGGCCTCACGCGCGGCGAGACGATCTACTTCTTCGACCCGTCGGGCAACCGCAATGAGACCTTTGCGGGGCTCGGCTACCAGGCGCAGCGCGACAAGCCGGTCGTGACCTGGACCGAGGACCAGGCCGGGCGCAGTATCTTCTATCACACCGGGGTATTGGAGGAGAGCTTCACGACTGTTTACACCTGACCAGGACGGAGGCACGCGTGGGCACGAGCACCCACGCGTTGCACGGGTCTACTCGGTCACCAGCTTGATCTTGCGGCTGCGTACCTTGCGTACGATGTCGAGAAACCCCATCAGCGCCGGCGAGGCATTGTCCGCGCGGTACACGCAGCTCAGGTCGACCTTCGCCTCCGCCGAGCGCAGCGGGTGGTAGCGCACGCCGGGCAGCTGCAGGTTCACCGCCGATTCCGGCACCACCGCCATCCCCAGCCCGGCCGACACCAGCGCAATGCAGGTCATCACGTCTTCCACCTCATGCACCACGTTGGGCGTCAAGCCCTCGTCGCGCAGCAGCGACACCACGTTGTCGGCAAAGGTCGGGCGCACGTTGTTGGGGAACAGGATCAGCGGCTGGTTGTTCAGGTCCCTGACCGCCAGCGTACGCCGCCGCACCAGCTCGTGGTCCTTGTGCATCGCCACGTACAGGCTTTCCATCATCACCGTCTCCACCACCAGGTCCTCCACCTCGGGGAACACGCGGTTAAAGCCGATGTCGAGCCGTTTCTCGCGCACCGCCTCGACCTGCTGGATCTTGGTCGTGTTCTGCAGCGAGATGACGATGTCGGGATGGGTCTTGCGCAGTTCGATCAAGAGAGTCGGAATCACGTTCAGGATCGCCGAGCCGAACACGCCGATGTCGAGCCGTCCCAGCTGCCCCTGGTGCGCCAGCCGCGTCTTGTTGGTGGCCTGGTCGGTAAGGGCGACGATCTTGCGCGCCTCCTCCAGGAACACCGCGCCGGCCGGGGTCAGGGCCACGCCGCGCGTGGTTCGCTCGAACAGCACCACGCCCATGCTCGCCTCGAGCTGCTGGATCTGGCGCGTCAGCGGCGGCTGCGAAATGTGCAGCCGGCCAGCGGCGCGCGTGAAATTGAGCTCGCTGGCGAGCACCAGGAAGTAACGGATCTGACGCAGGTCCATTGGAATTGACCGAGGAAGGAGACTGCAAAGTTATACCCCAGGCGCATCGATTGCGCAACGTAAAGCCATACCTATTCGGTATCAATCAAGACCTATTTAGTATTTTACAGAATGAAACGCGCTCCATAGAATCGTAGTCAAGGAGGCAGCACATGACACCAGGATCAGACCAGCAGGAATTTGGGTGGGAAGCGGCGCAGCGCGCCGCCGTGGGCGCGGTCCGCCACGCCGTCGAACTGGGCGTCAGGATCAATGTTGCCCTGGTCGATGCCGGCGGCAATCCACTCGCTTTCCTGCGCATGGGCGGTGCGCCGCTGCACTCGATCGGTATCAGCGAGGACAAGGCCTACACCGCGCTGAGCTTCGGTTTGCCGACCAGCCAGTGGGGCAAGGTGCTGGAGCAGGAGTCGGCCGCGCTGCGCCAGGGCCTTCCCCTGCGCCCACGGTTCGTGATGTTTGGCGGCGGGCTGCCGATCCGGGCCGGCGCTGCCGTGATCGGCGCGATCGGCGTCTCGGGCGCCTCCGAGGAACAAGATGAAGCATGTGCGCGCGCCGGCCTGGCCGCCGCGTCGCTCGAGTCGTAACCGCGAATCCAAGGACCTTACCAATGAAAGAAATACTTAACTTCATCAACGGCGAATTTGTCGCAACCACCGACTGGTTCGACAAGACGACCCCGTACGACGGCAAGGTGATCGCCCGCGTCGCGGCCGCCGGCAAGCCCGAGGTCGATGCCGCGGTACGCGCCGCCCGCAGCGCGCTTGACGGCCCCTGGGGCAAGCTGGCGGTCGCCGACCGCGTCGACATGCTGTACGCGGTGGCCGACGAAATCACCCGCCGCTTCGACGATTTCGCCGAAGCCGAAATGAGCGACATCGGCCAGCCGTCCCACTTCATCCGCCACGTCGACGTGCCGCGCGGCGCCGCCAACTTCAAGATCTTCGCTGACGTGGTCAAGAACGTGCCGTCCGAATTCTTCGAAATGGCCACCCCCGACGGACGCGGCGCGCTGAACTATTCGCTGCGCCGCCCGGTCGGCGTGGTGGCGGTCATCTGCCCGTGGAACCTGCCGTTCCTGCTGATGACCTGGAAACTCGGCCCGGCGCTCGCGTGCGGCAACACGGTCGTCGTCAAACCTTCCGAGGAAACGCCGCAGACCGCCGCCCTGCTGGGCGAAGTGATGAACAAGGTGGGCATGCCGAAGGGCGTGTTCAACGTGGTCAACGGCTTCGGCCCGGACGCCGCCGGCGAGTTCCTGACCACCCACCCCGGCGTCAGCGCCATCACCTTCACCGGCGAGACGCGCACCGGCGCGGCCATCATGAAGGCCGCAGCGGACGGCGCCCGTCCTGTGTCGCTCGAAATGGGCGGCAAGAACGCCGCCATCGTCTTTGCCGATTGCGACATGGACGCTGCCATCGAAGGCACCTTGCGCTCCACCTTTGCCAACTGCGGCCAGGTATGCCTGGGCACCGAGCGCGTGTACGTCGAGCGCCCGATCTTCGACGAATTCGTCAGCCGCCTGAAGCGCGGCGCCGAGAGCATGAAGCCCGGCCTGCCCGCCGACCCGGCCAGCAAGATGGGCCCCCTGATCTCGCAGGAGCACCGCGACAAGGTACTGTCGTACTACCGCAAGGCGGTGGAAGAGGGCGCCACCGTCGTCACCGGCGGCGGGGTTCCGGACATGCCGGCCGCACTGGAAGCCGGCTCGTGGGTCGAGCCGACCATCTGGACCGGCCTGCCCGACAGCGCGGCGGTGATGCGCGACGAGATCTTCGGCCCGTGCTGCCACATCTCCCCATTCGACAGCGAAGAAGAAGTCATCCGCCGCGCCAACGACAACCCCTACGGCCTGGCCGCCGCGGTGTGGACCACCAACCTGCAGCGCGCGCATCGCCTCGGCGGCGTACTGGAAGCGGGCATCGTCTGGGTCAACTCCTGGTTCCTGCGCGATTTGCGCACGCCGTTTGGCGGCTCCAAGCAGTCGGGCATCGGGCGCGAAGGCGGCGTCCATTCGCTCGAGTTTTATACCGAACTTAAAAACGTGTGCATCAAACTGTGACCATGGACAAGACACTCATTACCCAGCTCGGCGACGAACTGTACCAGGCTCTGATTACGCGTTCGGTGATCGATCCGCTGACCGCGCGCCACCCCGAGCTGACGGTGGAACATGCCTACCGCATCCAGCAGCGCATGATCGAACGCCGGGTCGAAGCCGGCGAACGCATCATCGGCAAGAAGATCGGCGTCACCTCGCGCGCCGTGATGAACATGCTCGGCGTGTACCAGCCCGACTTCGGCTACATGCTCGACGGGATGATCTACAACGAAGGCGCGTCGGTGCCGATCGACACCCTGATCCAGCCCAAGGCCGAGGGCGAGATCGCCTTCATCCTCAAGAAGGACCTGATGGGCCCCGGCGTGACCAACGCCGAGGTGCTGGCCGCCACCGAATGCGTGATGCCGTGCTTCGAGATCGTCGACTCGCGCATCCGCGACTGGAAGATCAAGATCGGCGACACCGTGGCCGACAACGCTTCGTGCGGGGTGTTCGTGCTGGGCGACCAGGCGGTCGATCCGCGCAAGATCGACCTCTCGCTGTGCGGCATGGTCCTTGAGCGCAACGGCGAAATCATCGCCACCGGGGCCGGCGCCGCGGCCCTCGGCTCGCCGGTAAATGCGGTGGCGTGGCTGGCCAACACCATGGGCGCGCTTGGCATTCCGCTCAAGGCCGGCGAAGTCATCCTGTCCGGCGCACTGGCGGCGATGTTCCCCGCCAAGGCCGGCGACAGCTTCCGCGTCAGCATCGGCGGCCTTGGCGGCTGCTCGGTGCGCTTCCATTGACGTCCAGGACCTGGCTTTACCTAACGACTTTATCGGAGCATCTTCCATGAAAAAAATCAAATGCGCAGTGATCGGGCCGGGCAATATCGGCACCGACCTGCTGGCCAAGCTGCAGCGCAGCGCCGTGCTGGAACCGGTCTGGATGGTGGGCATCGACCCGGATTCGGACGGCCTAAAGCGCGCCCGCGAGATGGGCATCAAGACCACCGCCGACGGCGTTGACGGCCTGCTGCCGCACGTCATCGAAGACGGCGTGCAGATCGCGTTCGACGCCACCAGCGCCTATGTCCACGCCGAAAATTCGCGCAAGCTCAACGCGCTGGGCGTGCTGATGATCGACCTCACGCCGGCCGCGATCGGCCCGTTCTGCATCCCGCCGGTGAACCTGAAGACGTTGGTCGGCAAGAGCGAAATGAACGTGAACATGGTCACTTGCGGTGGCCAGGCGACGATCCCGATGGTGGCTGCGGTGTCGCGCGTGCAGCCGGTGGCGTACGGCGAAATCATCGCCACCGTCGCGTCGCGCTCCGCCGGTCCCGGCACCCGCAAGAATATCGACGAATTCACCCGCACCACGGCCGGCGCGATTCGCGACGTGGGCGGCGCAAAGGAGAGCAAGGCGATCATCGTGTTGAACCCGGCCGAGCCGCCGATCATCATGCGCGACACCGTGCACTGCATGACCGAGTCGGCGCCCGACGAGGAGCGCATCACCGCCTCGATCCACGCCATGATCGCCGACGTGCAGAAATACGTGCCCGGCTACAAACTGATCAACGGCCCGGTCTTCGACGGCAACCGCGTATCGGTGTTCCTTGAAGTGGAAGGGCTGGGCGACTACCTGCCGAAATACGCCGGCAACCTCGACATCATGACGGCGGCCGCCGCCCGCACCGCCGAGATGTTTGCCGAAGAACTGCTGAACGGCAGCCTCACGCTCGAACGCGTGGCCGCCTGACCCAAGGAGAGAAGAGATGAACCTTAAAGGCCGGAAGATTATTTTGCATGACAATACGCTGCGCGACGGCATGCACCCGAAGCGCCACCAGATCACGATCGAGCAGATGATCGCGGTGGCCAAGGGTCTCGACGAAGCCGGCATGCCGCTGCTCGAGATCACCCATGGCGACGGCCTCGGCGGCGGCTCGGTGAACTACGGCTTTCCGCTGCATAGCGATGTCGAGTACCTCAACGCGGTGCTGCCGCACCTCAAGCGCACCAAAGTGTCGGCGCTGCTGGTGCCCGGCATCGGCACCGTCGACCACCTGCGCGCGGCGCACGACTGCGGCCTGCACACGGTGCGGGTGGCAACCCACTGCACCGAAGCCGACGTGGCGGAGCAGCACATCGCGGTGGCGCGCAAGCTGGGCCTCGACACCGTCGGGTTCCTGATGATGGCGCACATGAATACCCCCGAGAAGCTGGCCGGGCAGGCCAAGCTGATGGAGTCGTTCGGCGCCGAATGCGTGTACGTGACCGATTCGGCCGGCTACCTGCTGCCGGACGGCGTGACCGAGCGCGTGGCCGCGCTGCGCGCCGTGCTCAGGCCCGAGACCCAGATCGGCTTCCACGGCCATGACAACCTGGCGATGGGCGTGGCCAATTCGCTGGCCGCCGTGGAAGCGGGCGCGGTGCGCATCGACGGCTCGACCAACGGCCTGGGCGCGGGCGCCGGCAATACCCGGCTCGAAGTGTTCGTGGCAGTCTGCAACCGCATGGAGATCGAGACCGGCGTTGACCTGTACCAGATCATGGACGTGGCCGAAGACATCGTGCTGCCGATGATGGACCACATGGTGCGCATCGACCGCGACGCGCTGACCCTGGGCTATGCCGGCGTGTACTCGACCTTCCTGCTGTTCGCCAAGCGCGCCTCGGCGAAGTACGGCGTGTCGGCGCGCGACATCCTGGTGGAGCTGGGGCGGCGCGGCATGGTGGCGGGTCAGGAAGACATGATCGAGGACACCGCAATGACCCTGGCGCGCGAGCGGAGGATGGCAGCATGAATCTCGACCACGCAACCATCGTACGCCTCGCGCAGCACCTGGAAGACTGCGAGCTGGAGGCACGCGACACCACCAAGATCACTGAGGATTATCCGGGCATGGACTGGGACGACGCCTACGCGATCCAGGACGAGATAAGGCGCCGCAAGGTAGCGCGCGGCGGCAGGATCGTCGGCCTCAAGGCCGGCCTCACCTCGCACGCAAAGATGAAGCAGATGGGCGTCGAAATACCGGTCTTCGGGTTCCTGGCCGATTCCTTCGCGGTGCCGGACGGCGGCGAGTGCAAGGTGGCGCAGCTGATCCACCCGAAGGTGGAGCCGGAGATCGCCTTCGTCACCAAGCGCGCACTGAAGGGCCCCGGCTGCCACATCGGCGCGGTGCTGGCGGCGACCGATTTCGTCATGCCGGGGATCGAGGTCATCGATTCGCGCTACCGCGACTTCAAGTTCGACCTGAAGAGCGTCGTTGCGGATAACACGTCGGCAGTGCGCTTCGTGGTCGGCGGCCGCCCGGTCGCTGTGGGCGAAGTAGACCTGCGCACGGCCGGCATCGTACTGGAAAAGAATGGCGAGCCGGTGGCCTTCGGCGCCGGCGCGGCCGTGCTGGGCCACCCGGCCGCGGCCATCGCGATGCTGGCCAACCATCTCGGTGCGCGCGGCGAGGAAATCCCGGCCGGCAGCCTGATTCTGTCGGGCGGCATAACGGAAGCGGTGGCGGTGCAGGCCGGCGATTCGGTTTGCCTGCGGATTCAGGGCATGGGCAGTGTTGGCATGCGCTTCGTATAAAATACTTATCAAAGGAATTCATTATGCCGTTCGCTCAGATTTATCTGCTGGAAGGCCGGACCGAGGAACAGAAGCGCGCCGTCATCGAGAAGGTGACGCAGGCGCTGTCCGAGGCGGTGGGTGCGCCGAAGGAAAACGTGCGCGTCTGGATGCATGACGTGCCGAACACCAATTGGGGTATCGGCGGCGTCAGCGCCAAGGACCTGGGGCGCTGATCATGACGACCAATCCGAACCCAGAAATCGGCAAGACCGTCGTTGCCAACGGCGTCAAGACGAACTACCACGAGCAGGGCGAGGGAGCGCCGGTGCTGCTGATCCACGGTTCCGGCCCGGGCGTGACCGGCTGGGCCAACTGGCGCCTGACCATGCCGGCGCTGGCCAGACAGTTCCGCGTGCTGGCGCCCGACATGGTGGGCTTCGGCTACACCGAGCGCCCGGCGGGCGTCCAATACAACATGGACACCTGGGTCAGCCACATCATCGACTTCATGGACGCGCTGGGCATCGAGCGCGCGCACGTGGTCGGCAACTCGTTCGGCGGCGGGCTGGCGCTGGCGCTGGCGATCCGCGCGCCGCAGCGGGTCAACCGCCTGGTGCTGATGGGCAGCGCCGGCATCGCGTTTCCGATCACCGAGGGCCTCGACCGGGTGTGGGGCTACACGCCGTCGCTCGACAACATGCGTGGCCTGCTCGACGTGTTCGCGTACAACCGCAACCTGGTCAATGACGAGCTGGCGCGGATGCGCTACGAGGCGAGTATCCGGCCTGGATTCCAGGAAGCGTTTTCGCAAATGTTCCCGGCGCCGCGCCAGCGTGGCGTCGATGGGCTGGCGAGCCCGGTGGAAGCAATCCGCGCGCTGCCGCACGAGACCATGGTGGTCCACGGCCGCGAGGACAAAGTAATACCGCTGGAGAGCTCGTACCAGCTGTTCGGGCTGATTCCGAAATCGCAGCTGCACGTGTTCGGGCAGTGCGGTCACTGGACCCAGATCGAGCATGCGGCGCGCTTCAACCAGCTGGTTGGCGACTTTTTCGCCGAGGGGGAAGACTGACGGAAGTACCAGCTCATCAGGCGCCGGCGGCGGCCACCACGATTCCAGTGACGGCCATTCTGTGGCTGTCGCTGGCGGCGTTTTGCAGCGCGATGTCGTCGCGCGTGGCCGACGCCCAGCTGCCGAACCTGGCCAGCGAGTTCAGCGTTTCGCTGGGCGTGGCATCGGCGGTCATCACCTGCTTCGCCATCGCATGGGGTGCGTCGCAGCTGTTCTTCGGCCCCCTGGGCGACCGCTTCGGCAAGTACGTCGTGGTCGGTTGGGCCTGTGTGGCCTGCGCGTTCACCGCGACGCTATGCGGGCTGGCGCCAAGCTTCCCGATGCTGCTGGGTGCGCGCCTGCTGGCGGGCGCCACTGCCGCCGCGACCATTCCCTTGTCGATGGCGTGGATCGGCGATGTGGTGCCTTACGAGCGGCGCCAGCCGGTCCTGGCGCGCTTCCTGCTGGGGCAGATTGGCGGCTTGTCGTCCGGCGTGATGGTGGGCGGACTGGCGGCCGACTACCTGGGTTGGCGCGCGCCGTTCTTTGGCATTGCGCTGGCGTTCGCCGCACTCTCGGTGGCGCTGCTGTCGATGAACCGGCGCCTGCCCGAGCGCGCGCGCCAGGTGCGCAAGGCGGAAGGCCACGCGGTGCGCCGCATGCTCGCCGAGTTTGGCCATGTGCTGTCCTCGCGCTGGGCGCGCGTGGTGCTGCTGACGGTGTTCGTGGAAGGCGCGTTCGTGTATGGCGCCTTCCCCTTCATTGCTTCGCACCTGCATCGCCTGCACGGGGTATCGCTGTCGAAGGCCGGCAGCCTGGTGATGCTGTTCGGACTGGGCGGGGTGCTGTTTGCGACGACCTCGGGCATGCTGGTCAGGCGCCTTGGGGAAGTGGGCCTGGCACGCTGGGGCGGGACGATTCTGGGTGCGGGCTTGTTGCTGGCGGCGCTGGCGCCTTCGTGGCCGTGGGCGATTCCCGGATGCCTGTTGGCCGGGCTTGGGTTCTACATGCTGCATAACACCTTGCAAATCAACGCCACGCAGATGGCGCCGGAACGGCGTGGCGCGGCGGTATCGGCCTTTTCGTCCTGCTTCCTGCTCGGGCAATCCGCCGGGATGGCATTGGCGGGGGCGCTGGTGGAGGGGATCGGTACCACGACGGTGATTGCGGCCGGCGCACTGGGGGCAGTGGCGGTGGCGATGAATTTCGCGCGGCTGCGGGCGCGCAAGCTGGCGGCTGGTTGAAGAAAATGGGTTTCTCACAGGCCTGGGCGCGATGTTGATCAGGATTGAGCTCGCAACCGAAGCGCGAGGTGGCGCCCGCCAGGAAGCTTGCCGGTACGGAAATGAACGACCTCATCCGCAATGGCGCGACGACCTATTTCCACGAGAGCGGCACCTGCCGCATGGGCAAGGATTCGCTTGCCGTGGTCGACCCGAGCCTGCGCGTGAATGGCATCAGGAAGCTGAGGATCGCGGACAGCTCGATCATGCCGCGCATCGTGTCGGTGGCGACGATGGCGACCTGCGTACTGATTGGCGAACGGATGGCCGAGATATTGAAAGCCGAGGCCTGAGCGCCCCGCACCAGGCATTTATCGTTACCGGCTTCTACGTTCTGCTGCCAGAGCTGCGGTTACCGGTGACACCACGTTCAAACCAGGAGACAAAAGATGAAAACCCAACTGATTATCGATAACGAACATGTCGCCGCCCGCGGCGGTGCGACCTACGCCCGCATGCATCCGGTGTCCGGCAGCGTCGTCACGACAGCAGCCGCGGCCACCGTCGAAGACGCCATCAAGGCGGCGGAGTCGGCCGCCGCGGCCTTCAAGACCTGGTCGCTGACCAGCCCGACCGAGCGGCGCAAGATCCTGCTCAAGGCCGCTGACGCGCTGGAAGCGCGGGTGCCCGAATTCATCCAGGTCATGGCCAGCGAGGTGGGCGCCTCCGAGCTCTGGAGCGGCTTCAACGTGATGCTGGCCGCGAACCTGTTCCGCGAGGCCGCCTCCCTGGTTACGCAGATCCAGGGCGAAACCATCCCGACCGACAAACCGGGCACACTGTCGATGACGGTTCGCCAGCCGGTTGGCGTGGTGCTCAGCATGGTGCCATGGAACGGCCCGGTGGTGCTGGCGGCCCGCGCCATCGCGTATCCGCTCGCCTGCGGCAACACCGTCATCTTCCGCGCCTCCGAGGCAAGCCCGCGCATGCACCTGATGGTCGCTGAGGCGCTGCTCGAAGCCGGCCTGCCGGCGGGCGCCCTGAACTTCCTGACCAACGACCCGGACAATGCACCGGAAGTGGTTGATGCGCTGATTGCCCACCCGGCCGTCCGCCGCATCAACTTCACCGGCTCGACCCGGGTCGGGCGCATCATCGCGCAGAAGGCTGCCACCCAGCTGAAACGCTGCCTGCTCGAACTGGGCGGCAAGGCGCCGCTGGTTGTGCTCGACGATGCCAATATTGAGGGCGCGGTCAAGGCCGCCGTGTTCGGCTCCTTCCTGTACCAAGGGCAGATCTGCATGTCGACCGAGCGCCTGGTTGTCGACGAAAAGGTGGCCGACGATTTCGTCGCCAAATTCGCGGCACGCGCATCCGCGCTGAAAATGGGCGATCCTGCCGCAGGGCCGGGCTGCGTCATCGGCCCGATGGTCACGGCCGAGAATGGCACGCGCCTGAACGATCTGATCGACGATGCAGTCCGCAAGGGGGCAGTCCTGGTATGCGGCGGAATGGCCGATGGCGCAGTGATGCCGGCGACCATCCTGGACAAGGTGACGCCCGCCATGCGCATCTATGACGAAGAGACCTTCGGCCCGATCACCACTGTCGTACGCGTGAACGGCGCCGAGGAAGCGATCCGCGTCGCCAACGATACGGCCTATGGCCTGTCGTCGGCAGTGTTCGGCCGTGACGTGCACCGTGCGCTGGCGGTCGCCCTCAGGATCGATGCCGGATGCGTGCACGTGAACGGCGCCACGGTCCAGAACGAAGCGCAGGCACCCTATGGCGGCACGAAAAACAGCGGCTATGGCCGCTTCGACGGCCGCGCCGTCATCGACGAGTTCACCGAACTTAAGTGGGTGACCATCGAGCCCGAGATGCAGGACTATCCGTTCTACGTTTTCCGCTGCGCTTCCTCCACGGCGGTGCCGGGCGACCAGCGCCCCACCGCCGATCCCAAGAATAGTCAGGAGACAATCATGACGAACCACACACGCGGCCGCATGCTGCCGCGAACGACGCACGCCCTTGCCGCCTTGGCCGCTTTGCTGTGCAGCCCTGTCTTTGCCACCGAAGGCGGGGGCAGCATCTATGCCAACGGCGTCGAAAACTTCCTGTCAGGGGCGCTGCCGCCGCCGGGCTTCTATTCGATTGTATACGGCACCCGCTACCATGCGACGGCGCTGCGGGACGACAGCGGCAATGACATCGCTGCGGCCGTCGGCGGCTTTCGCGCGGACGTGACGGGTATCGTGCCCCGCTTTGTCTGGGTGAGCGATACCAGGGTATTCGGCGGCCAGCTGGCCTTCCAAACGATCGTTCCGCTGTTGAATGTCGACGTCCGCGTCGGCCCGAATGCGCAGAGCAAGACCGGAATAGGGGACATCAACCTCGCTGCAGCGCTTGGCTATCACGTGTCGGACAAACTCCATTATGTTGTCGCCTTCGAGGTCAACGCACCTACCGGCAAGTATGAACGCGGCGACGTTGCCAACATCGGCCGCAACTACTGGAATGTCGAGCCGCTGATAGCGATTTCTTACGCGCAGCCGTCGGGAATCAACGCCGACGTGAAGCTGATGTACGATTACAATTTCCGCAATGGCGATACCGATTACCGGTCCGGCCAGGAACTGCATGCCGACTATGCGCTCGGCTGGGGCCTTGGCAATGGCTGGGTGGCCGGGGTTGGCGGGTATGTGTACCGCCAGGTTTCCGACGACGACGTCACAGGCAGCAGCGTGCCTGCGAACAGGGGCCGTGCCTTCGCGGCGGGACCGATCGTGAAGTACCAGAGCAAGAACGGCTGGTTCCTCAGTGCGAAGTACGAGCGTCAGTCGGGTGTGCGCAACCGCTCCGATGGAGAGGCCTTCTGGGTCAAGGCCATCATCCCGTTCTGATCGGGCCCATGCGGTAAGCGTCCAGCACATGGAAGGAATGCATGACGAAGCAGTCTGAGAGCGACATTGCAACCAGCGTGATCCTGCACGATGTTCGTCTCGAACATCGTGCCGATTACGAGCGCTGGCTTCTCGATGCCACGGCCGCGCACCAGCGCTTCGCAGGCTATCTGGGGACGGATATCATACGTCCGGTCGAATCCGGTTCCAGGTACGTCATCATCCTGCGTTTTGTCGACAAGGAAACCGCGCACGCCTGGCTGCTCTCGCCGGTGCGTCAGGCGCTGCTGAAGGTTGCCGAACCCTGACTGGCCGGCGACGATCGCTTTCACGTGCACCATGATGCCGAGTTCTGGTTCACCCCGCCATCCGGACGGCGCCAGCCCAGGCGCTGGAAGCAATGGATGCTGTCCGCACTTGCGGTATATCCGCTGACGGTGCTCCTGCCGCCACCAATCCGTACGATGGCGGCATGGATTGTCCCGGGTTTGCCGGGCCTGGCGGTGGCAGCCGTCACCGCATTGATGATTTCAGGTTTGATGGTGTATCTGCTGATGCCCTTCCTGATCCGCCTGGCCGGGCGCTGGCTGATGAAATAGCGGCCTCCCGGCGGCGGAGCGGAGCTGGCGACCAGCAAAGCTTGTTACTGCTTGAGCGCTTCGACCTGGATCGCCAGTTTCACGGTCGGGTTGAAGCCCATCTGCACGCCGTAGTCGATGCCGAAGTCGCTGCGGTTGAAGCTGGCCGAGGCGTCGGCGCCGCAGGCTTCGCGCTTGAACATCGGATGCTGAATGCACTTGAACTGGTTGATCGTCAGCTTGACCGGTTTGGTTACGCCATGCAGGGTCAGTTCGCCGTTGACCTCGAACGGCTGGTCGCCCTTGAAGGTGATCGATTTCGACTTGTAGGTCGCCGTCGGGAATTTGGCGACGTCGAACATGTCCGCACCCTTGGCGTGCTCGTTCATCTTGGCATGGCCGAAGTCGAGGGTGCTGGCATCGATCGTGATGTCGACGCTGCCGGTTTTCGCCTTGCGGTCAAGCGTGATGCTGCCGCTCGTCTTGGTGAACTTGCCGCGCCAGACCGACAGCCCACCCATGTGGTCTGCCTCGAAGCTCGGGAAGGTGTGGTTCGGCTCGATCGCATAGGTGTCGGCGGCGAGTGCGCTCCCGGCGGCGCTGATGGCAAAGGCGGCTGCGATGATGTGCTTGATGTTCATGTGGGTTATTTCCTTGGTTGAGATTACTGGTTGCCCGCTGTGACGCGGAATTTGATCAGGACTTCGTTGGCGAGCATGCTGGTGTCGCTCCACTCACCCTCGCCGATGCCGAAAGTCAGGCGCCGGATCGGAATCTGACCCTCGAATACCTGTCTGGGGCGTCGGCCTTGACCGTCAGCGGAAAGGCGACGTCAGCAGTCTTGCCCTTGATCGTCAGCTTTCCGGTGACCGCAAGCGTCCCATTGGCGGCGGGCTTGATGGCGGTGGAGACGAAGCTGGCCTGCGGGAACTGGGCCGCGTTGAACCACTCCTTCTTTCCGACCTCGCGGTTGTACTCCTGGTCGCCGATGTCGAGGCTGGCCGTCGCGATGTTCACTTGCGCCTTTGCGGCTTCGGGACGCTTTGCGTCATAGTCGATCTGCGCGTTGAACTGCTTGAACTTCGCCTCGACCGGAACGTTCATCTGCTTGAACACGGCGCTGACGCTGCTGCGCGCAGCGTTGACCTTGAGGGGCGCGGCCTGCCCGAACAACGGAACGAGCAGGGACGCGAGTGCGAGATGGCGTAGAGGTTTCATTACTGTTCCTTAAGTGTAGCGACCTGCGTTTGAAACGGGCCAGACCAGCATTCCAGCCGATTCTCAGCCAGGAATAACTGCAACTGACGGTCCCCTCAAACCAGCATTAGCTGCAAATGGACCTGCATTTGATGGGTCCGACCTGCATTCCATCAGCGAGAACCAGAAATAACTGCAACTGAAAATGTTCCAGGAACTTATTGAGCGGCCTTGTTCATGGAACAAGTTTGGTGGACTGCGTTTGTGGACTTCGAGCGCCGGGCATCCCGGCCACAGCGTGCCTGCGTCATCGTCCGTCCAGAAAACCTACCTTTTCTGGATTTTGCGCCCGCTCCCCGGCATCCAACGACAAGGCTGGACTCTTGGCGATGATTCGAGTAGGATTAAATCCTATCACGCAATCGGAGACTACTATGCGAACAACTCAGCAATTGAGTATCACCCTGCCGCTGGATATGGCGGACGTGGTGAAGGCCAAGGTGCGGACTGGTGAGTACGCGACGGAAAGCGAAGTCATCCGCGACGGTCTGCGTGCGCTCCTGGCGCGTGATCGGGCTGTTGAAAGCTGGCTGAACCACCAGGTCGGACCGGCATACGATGCGTTGAAAGCCGATCCAGCCCGAGCCGTTACCGTTGACCAGGTACGCGCCCGCCTAGCCGCCGAGCACGCCAAGGCGCGATGAGCTACCGCGTCATCTTCTCCCCCGAGGCCGAGGAACAACTTATAGCGCTGTACCGCTACATTGCCGATGCGGCCTCGTCCGATATAGCAACCGGGTACACGGAAGCTATCGTCAGCTACTGCGAGAGTCTGTGTACCTTCCCCCATCGCGGCACTGTGCGCGATGACGTGCGGCCGGGCCTGCGCATCACCAACTACAAGAAGCGTGCTGTGATCGCTTTCGCCGTGGACACCGAGCAAATATCCATCATCGGCATCTTCTACGGCGGTCAGGATTATGAAACGATCTTGCAAGTTGACTCCGATGATGGACCGGAGCACTGAAGCGATGACCGAAAATCTTTCTTCCGGTTTAGGATTCCGTTTGCCGCCGAATATCACTGTCACGCGGCAACTTCTACCGAACGGCATGGCGTATGTGTTCCGTGATTACGAGCTGGGCGAACTTGGCAGGCTTGCCGTAGAAAGCACGCCGACAGGAGATACACAGATCGTCAGCGAAGTTGCCGGCGAAGCGTGCGACCCGATGACGCAACAACGCCTTAAAGTCCTCGACCCGATTTGCAAGGAGTTGACACGTATCCTTGAATCGGTGCGGGGGCGCGGACGCCCCGCGCCGCTCCCAATTCGACAACCTCACCCACAGGGTCAAGTTCCTTGCGAGGAAGTACGTTGCGATATGTGCGGCACGATGGTGGCGTTCTTGGTGTTCGCCGATGGCGCAATCGATGATGGCAGATTCGAGGACTACGCCCGCCAAATGTACCCGCACTATGCGCGCCACAATGTGCCGACCTACATCATTGGACCAGAGTTGGGCAACGGTCCAATGGAGCAGCGCCCGGCCAACATCCTCAAGGTGTGGCCCCAGCGCGGCCCCATGGAATGCCTGCGGCCCGAAGAGTTCAACCCTCGCATCATCGAACTGGCCGAACGGCATTGCTGATGGTCAGTTGCAGTTAATCCTGGCTCGCGCCGATGGAATGCAGGTCGGCCCCATCAAATGCAGGTCCACTTGCAGCTAATGCTGGTTTGAGGGGGCCGTCAGTTGCAGTTATTCCTGGCTGAGAATCGGCTGGAATGCAGGTCCGGCCCGTTTCAAACGCAGGTCACTACAGTTAGTCGTTCGTTTCTCTTTAGTCTACGCTTCAAATGGCCACACTTGGCACTAATGGCATCCATTAAAAACTCCTCGCTGTTAGTCTTTTTCAACGGTAGCGCGAAGGTCACGGACGCTGCAAGCAATCTCATCTTGATGGCAAATGGGCTAGGTGACACCAACACTGTCTGCAAAATGCTACAACGCCATGGCAGGCTGCTTATCGCTAGGGAAATAAAGGGTATTCCAGCATAAGCAGAGCAAGGCATGATTCATGCGAACGTCTCTCATGAAGTTTGATTGTTTGCGACCATTGAGATGGTCGCCAAACATTCCCATCAGAATGACGTAAAAATACTAAAATCTTTTCCGCCTGAACAGACCTACAACAAAATGTAGGCATCAATCGTACGGCGATGGGGGTGTCTTGTGGCTTTCACATGGCAGCAATTTTTAATTTATATCTCTAAGAATATGATGGGAAAAATCTATCTCTACGCATTGATTGCGGCGTGTCCTTTGCTCATTGCCGCATGCGGGGGAAAAGCTGAGCCAGTACGTCGATTTAACGTGATCGATTTCGATGGCTATAAATTGCCGGGGCGTATTGAAGAGGCAAAGAAAATGGGTTTCAAGGATTGTAAATCAGGCTACGGTCACTTTGAATGTGCTCGAACAGACAAGACTACCTTGCTGGGCGTGAAGACTTTGAACGCGTCGTTGAGTCTTGAGTATAAGGACTATTTTCTGGATGACGGCACCTATAAAACCGAGTTACCTCAAGATCAAAGAGTGCCGGAAAAATTAAGCTATGAAAGCATCTCATTTCTTCTGCCAGAGACGCAGTACGAAGAGCGATGTGTAGCGAAAAAGAAACTTGATGTGTGGGATAAACCTATCGAATGTCGCAAGGATGACGAGGGAACTGAGTATCTGAAATATAAATTGCTAACTACCGGATGGTTGACGAGAGATTCGAAATTGCATCGTTATTATTTCAAAGAGGATCAACTAATCCAGATCCACATTGATCGAGATGGAAAAAATGTAGATATCAAGCAAATCTCCAGAAAAGAACGAGACTCTGCGATTCAGAGTATCAAACAAAAAATTAGTGATGCCCAAGCCAAACAGGCTGCTCAAGATGACGTACTTAAGAAGCTGAAAGATTAAACGCCGCCCGATGGCTCATCAGAGAAAATATTTATGCCAATAGCGTCGACAATGGCACCTTCGTAAGAAACCATACAAGAAGCTATCAGCGAAAGGGACGTAATGGAGTTTTCAGTACCGATCGAGCCGGATGACGAAGGTTATCTGGGACGGGAATGCCCCGAATGCGAGAAATACTTCAAGATCAAGGGCGGCACCGGCATACCGGACGTTCCTGGCTGTCACTGTCCCTACTGCAATCACGTTGACGGTCACGACACCTTCTGGACGAAGGCGCAGATCGAGTATGCGCAATCAGTGGCGCTTCACGAGGTCAGCCGCCATTTGCTGGGCGAAATGAAGAAAATGGAGCGTCGCCCCGACAGAAACGCCTTCATTTCCATCGGCATCACCGTCAAGGGTGAGCCCACTCCGATTGCGCGTTATTCCGAGCGTGAGCTGGAAGAGCGCGTGACGTGCGCTGCCTGCACGCTGCAATACACAATTTACGGTGCGTTTGGCTATTGTCCCGACTGCGGTGTTCACAATTCGCAGCAAATCGCCTGTGCGAATTTTGGTAATCCCCCCTTTAAAAAGTATCAGTTAGAAGTAGAATTTTCTTAAATGAGATTTTGAGGAAGTTTTACATGAAGACATCACGATTCACGGAAAGTCAGATCATCAGCATCTTGAAGCAGGCCGAGGCAGGTACGCCCGTACCGGAGCTTTGCCGGGAGCATGGAATGAGTTCGGCGTCGTTTTATAAGTGGCGCAGCAAATACGGCGGCATGGATGCGTCGATGATGTCCAGGATGAAAGAACTTGAGGACGAGAACCGCCGGCTCAAAAAAATGTACGCCGAAGAAAGATTGAAGGCGGAGATGGTGACGGAGGCCATGCAAAAAAAGTGGTAAGGCCATCTCTGCGACGAGAGATGGCCAAAAAAGCGGTTCAGCAATATGGCTGCAGTATCCGGTTGGCCTGCGCGGCCTTTGCGATCAGCGTGGTTTGCTACCGCTATCATGCCAAGTTGTCGAGCGAGAACGCCGTGATTGCCGACTGGCTGGTAAGGCTGACCAACAATCAACGCAACTGGGGATTCGGCATGTGCTTTCTGTATCTGCGCAACGTCAAGGAATTCGGTTGGAACCACAAACGCGTCTATCGCATTTATCGCGAGCTTGAGCTCAATTTGCGCATCAAACCGAAGAAGCGGCTGGTCAGGGAAAGGCCCGAAGCGTTGAGCGTTCCTGAATCGATCAACGCGGTCTGGTCCATGGATTTCATGCACGACCAATTGTCCGACGGGCGCAGTATCCGATTGTTCAACGTGATCGATGACTTCAATCGCGAAGGTCTTGCCATTGATGTCGATTTCTCACTGCCAGCGGCTCGTGTCATCCGCTCTTTGGATCAAATCATCGAATGGCGCGGCAAGCCGCTGACCATTCGCTGTGATAATGGGCCGGAATACATCAGCGCGACCCTGGCGGCATGGGCGCAAAAGCGCGCCATCCGAATCGAATACATCCAGCCTGGGCAACCGCAACAAAATGCCTATGTCGAGCGCTACAACCGCACAGTACGCTACGACTGGCTGGCCCATTACCTGTTTGAATCGATCGACGAAGTCCAAGAGTTTGCGACCAAATGGCTATGGACCTACAATCACGAACGCCCGAACATGGCGCTCGGCGGTATCACCCCGAAGCAGAAATTGGCCCTTGCGGCTTAGCCTCTACTTCTAGCTAAGCTTAGAAATGGGGGGATTACCTTTTGATCTGTCTTTGAAATTGCTGGATCTGGCCGCCGGCGCCGAGGCGAACGTGCAAGCCAAACTCGTTGAAAATGCGCTGGAAGACGTGGTATCGGCATTCGACGGCTTTGGACGAGAGCACTGTGCCGGGTTGGCCTACAAACTGTCATTTCAGAACATCGATGCCGCGCGCACCAAGCTCCAAAAGGAGGAAGGCTTCGATATTGGGGCTGGAGTAGCCCAGGACGAATGGGATTTTGTATGCGAGCAATTTCAAAAGCGTCACTTATTAGCACACAAGATGGGCATTGTTGACGAGGAGTTCGTCCGCAAGACGGATAGTAGACTTCCGGTCGGGCGCAAAGTACCGATCGAGGAAGCCGACGTGCGGAGCTTGGTCAAGATACTGAAGACGGTCGTTGATACGCTTTATGGGGGCGTGGCACGTCGGTAGAGGTTCACATAACTCGAATCTAAAAAACCTTTATAGCTTAGGCCATGCAAGTGCTATGACGAACAATATTTCTTTTAATGATGACCATTCTTTCCCCGTTGATGTCTTTCATGATGAATTGGGAAAGGTTGGAAATGCGACGTTGGCCTTTGGCCCACGAAAAGCAATTTCACTCAGATTTCGAGGGGGAACAATTGCGAAATTTGATACGGAAAAATCTTATGAAAGATTGGTAGCAACTTCACTTGAAGGCAGATCCTATACGCTGTTTAATTGTGAGCTGCATTTCGGCGACGTTTATGCAGAATACATTCTTGCTGGCGAAGCATTTAATGCTTTCGATTCCATCGAAATCGAAATGACCCACATCACTCAATGGTTTTTTCAATGGGAACGAATCATTGGTGACGTCGGGACTTCCGTTCAATGGAAGAACCGACCTTCAAGAATCTCTGCAAACGTAACATCTCCATTGGGAAATTTTTGCCTCGCAATTGATCCACATACTGATCTAACAGCAACAGCTGAGAGAAGCGAAATTCTCAATACAGCGGTTGTTTTGGTCGAAAACTCTCACTCTCATCTCGGAGTGATCGACATCCGTTCCCTCGTTACTAGTCTTTGCACGCTGTTCTCCATTCTATTGGCACTACCGGTGTCGGTACTCACTGTTCGCGCCAAAGATAAGAACGGGAAATGGCACTCTATTTATTTTCCTCACTATGAAAAAGTGGAAGAAGATGAACGAGATGCCAAAAATGGAATGCGATATCTGCTAAAGCGAAGAATCTTAGATGAGGATGCAAAATGGCAAGTCATCGCGCAAGCATTCTTTAATTCAGAATTGCGCGATCCCAATTGGATCAGACTGTCTTCAATGAAGCGATATCAGGATTTCTGGGAATACAAAGTTGCCGCCTATGTTTTCCTTCTCGACTCCTACGTAGATTTCAAGACAAAATCACTGCCCAAGAAAAACAGCAAGTCAGCTACGAATAGAATTAATCACTTCAGCAGGGAGCTATCAACCGTATCGAATTTGAATACAGAACAAAGTGCTGATATCGTTGAGCTAGCAACTAAGATCTTTGGTTCGATAGATCATTCCTTCGTCGATAAGTATCAACACGTGGTTTCAAATGTTGATCAAGACGTTCTGAAGATTATCAATTTGACGCACTCTGATTTTGTAACTTTGAAGAACTTTAGAGATGATGTTGCTCACGGGAAAACGATAACTTTTGGTAGCGCGTCAGCATCAGTTATTCCTAGACTCACCGAGAAGCTGTCGCTTCTCCTGACCTATTTTGCATTCCTAGATTTTGACTTGACCTCGGCCGATTTCATCGAGTGCATTTCTCACACATGGAATCGGATGGTCTTAAGTTCCGATATCAATGGCATGCATTTGTCGCGCGTAAATAAATCGGCGGAATTCATTACCGTATCTAAAGGCACTCTCAACACAATCAAACAGCAAACAAAAAAGCGGACTTTTTGCTGTTTTCATTTGAATCCTAACGGTGAGCCAACGTTCTCTGAATATCATACGGATCTTTACTATAAGCAGCTATTTGTTGAAAAGCCTTCCAATTCATCACAAGATCCGAATTCCATATTCCAGTTGGCAAA
Source organism: Herbaspirillum sp. RV1423 (assembly GCF_000577615.1). Taxonomy (GTDB): domain Bacteria; phylum Pseudomonadota; class Gammaproteobacteria; order Burkholderiales; family Burkholderiaceae_D; genus Herbaspirillum. Next base: position 243 of record NZ_CBXX010000047.1, on the reverse strand, counting down.
TAGAAAAGTCCGTACGATTGGAACCTTATATTTTGAAAATGGCGAAGATCACCTTGAACTTCATCACGTATTTTTGTTTGAGCCAATTTAGACAGCCAAGGCCAACTTACCGCCTTTATTAGCCGTCCGTTCTGGAGCGACGGGATTGCGGCACTTTTGCTTCATATGCGGCGGCGATTGGCAAATTCGCTTCAGATAATCGGGCACTTTTACTTCAACGGACGGTGGCGCTCGTAGTCGGTG
>NZ_CBXX010000046.1 GCF_000577615.1 Herbaspirillum sp. RV1423 | reverse complement strand
GTTCTTTCCAGTCGGGGAACAGTTCGGTGATCGCCTGCGGATCCATGACCGCGCCGGAGAGGATATGGGCGCCGACTTCGCTGCCTTTTTCCAGCACGCACACCGAGATGTCCTTGCCGGCTGCGGCGGCGAGCTGCTTGATGCGGATGGCCGACGACAAGCCCGCCGGGCCGCCGCCGACAACGACAACGTCGTATTCCATTGCTTCGCGCGGGCCGTATTGCGCCAGCAAATCTTGAGTTTGAGTCATGGGGTGTCCCGTATTTATGGTTGGAATATTTTGCGAACGATCGTTCTATTGTTCAATATTTTGCGAGAGAATGCTAGTCTGAACGACAAAATATGTCCGCGATGCCAAGTATTTTATGTGATTTCCCTCTTGTAAGTATGGAAATGGCGCTGGGCAGGCCGCGAGTCGAAACTGATCGGAGCGGGACGGACGTCCTGTCAAAGGGCTCTGAAACGCCAGGTGAAATAAATTCAACAATTGCACAGAATGCTCGAAAGGGAGGCCGTACCGATGACCGACAAGATATTGATCCATACATCCTGCATGAAAATTCGCTGGGGCGATATGGATGCCTTTGGCCATGTAAACAACACGGTCTATTTCCGCTACATGGAGCAGACCCGCATCGAATGGATCGAGGCGGCAGCCGTCGACATGGTCGCGGAGGGGCTCGGGCCGGTGATCGTCAATGCGCACTGCAGTTTCCTGCGCCAGCTTAAATATCCGGCGGACATCGAAATCCGGATGTACGCAAAGCAGCCCGGCCGTTCGAGTGTGGAAACTACCTATGAGATCCGGCGTGTCGATCAGCCGGAAATCATTTATGCTGAAGGCGGCGCAAAGATCGTGTGGGTTAACTTCCAACAAGAAAAGTCGGTGCCGCTGCCCGATAGTATCCGCCGAACTCTGACAGGTTTGTAAGTTTCGAGAAAGGTAGATACGACAGAATCAGCCCCGACACCGGGGGCCCGGAGTGATCCGAAGCCGGAAGGAGATAGTCCACACAAGATGGTCTGGCCAACATAATTAAACCCAGGAGGAAGACAAATGACTTACAAGACCCAAGCTCTGGTTGCAGCAGCATTGCTGAGCCTTTCCCTTTCCAGCCAGGCTGCCGATCCGATCAAGATCGGCGTCTCCGGTCCGTTCACTGGCGGTTCTGCACCGATGGGCGCTTCCATGCGCGACGGCGTCAAGCTGGCAGTGGCCGACATCAATGCCGCCGGCGGCGTGCTGGGACGTCAGTTGCAACTGGTCGAACGCGATGACGAAGCGAAGAACGAACGTGGCGTCCAGGTTGCGCAAGAGCTGATCAACAAAGAGAAAGTCGTCGCCACAGTCGGTTTCATCAACACCGGCGTCGCATTGGCGTCGCAACGCTTCTATCAGGAAGCCAAGATTCCCGTGATCAACAACGTCGCCACCGGCAGCGTGATCACCAAGCAATTCGAAAAAGACAAGGAAAACTACATCTTCCGCACCTCGGCCGCAGATAACATTCAGGCCAAGATGATTGCCGATGAAGCGGTCGACAAGCAAAAATTCACCAAGGTCGCGATCCTGGCCGACTCCACCAACTACGGCCAGCTTGGTCGTGAAGATCTGGAAAAAGTCCTGACCGCCAAGAAGATCACGCCGGTCGCCGTTGAGAAGTACAACATCAAGGACGTCGACATGACCGCGCAGTTGCTGAAGTCCAAGCAGGGCGGCGCACAAGTCGTGCTGACCTATGGCATCGGTCCTGAACTGGCGCAGATCGCCAACGGCATGGAGAAGCTGAACTGGCATGTACCTATCATCGGTAGCTGGCCGCTGTCGATGGGCAACTTCATCGACAATTCCGGCAAGAACGGCAACGGCGCACGCATGCCGCAAACCTTCATCCAGGATGGCAATACGCCCAAGCGCAAAGCCTTCATCGAAGCCTATCAAAAAGCCTACAAGGTTGACCGCATTCCTTCCGCAGTATCTGCAGCGCAAGGCTACGACTCGATCTATCTGCTGGCCGCCGCGATCAAGCAAGCCGGCAGCACTGACGGCGAAAAGGTCCGCGCCGCCCTGGAAAGCCTGAACACCAAAGTGGAAGGCGTCGTGACTACCTACGACAAACCGTTTTCGCATACCGACCACGAAGCGATCAAGCCGAATATGGTTGTGATGGGCGAAGTGAAAAACGGCCGCGTCATTCTCGGTAAATAAATCTGACGGCAGTGTGAATTGTCGTTAAAGCATAAAGGCCAGTCCTTGCGATCCGGGGACTGGCCTTTTTCGCAGAGTCTGTTGACGATTTTTTAACTTGTACCGGAAGCGAAAAAAATGTCGCGGTAACGAAGGAATGCTAGCCCGCCGCAAGCGGCGGCATCCGACGTCTGCAAAGCGAAGGCGAGCAGGGGCGCGCGCCTTGCTCGGCAGCACTCGTCATATTTTCCGATTCCAGTACTCGAAAAGAATCCGGCAGACTCAACCGGCCATTCAATGGCAGCCGCTTTTTGGGTAGAAATAATGGATATTCTGTTACAGCTGGTTTTCAGCGGCGTCGCGCTAGGCATGATCTACGCGGTGATTGCCTTCGGTTATCAACTGACCTTCGCCACCTCCGGCACACTGAACTTCGGGCAGGGCGAAGCCTTGATGCTGGGGGCTCTGGTCGGCCTGTCGGTGGTCGGCAACATACATGGCGGCCCTTACCTCAACTACTGGCTCATGATCCCCGTGGTGCTGGTCTTCGGCGCGCTGCAAGGCATGTTCGTCGAATGGATAGGCGTGCGTCCGGCGATCAAGATCAAGTCTGAGTTCGGCTGGATCATGTCGACCATCGCACTCGCCATCATCTTCAAGAACGTCGCGGAAAACATCTGGGGCAAGGACGACCTGCCGTTTCCAAGTCCGCTGTCGGGCGTGCCGTTCCAGATATTCGGCGCCAACGTGCAGCCGATGCAGGTGCTGGTGGTGGTCGGCGCTCTGGCAATGATGCTCGCGGTGGAAATCTTCAATCGCAAATCGATCTACGGAAAAGCAGTCGTCGCCACATCGAATGACCGTGACGCCGCCGGCCTGATGGGCATCAATACCAGCATGGTGATCACATTCTCATACGCACTTTCCTCGGCAACAGCCGCCTTCGCCGGCGTGCTGGTGGCGCCGCTGACCTTGACCGGCGCCACCATGGGCGCGGCGCTAGGTTTGAAGGCGTTTGCCGTGGCGATCATCGGCGGCCTGACTTCGGGCATGGGCGCAATCGTCGGGGGGCTGATCCTCGGCATCGCCGAAACCGTCACAGGTTTCTACATCTCGACCGGCTACAAGGAAGTCCCCGGGTTGTTGCTGCTGTTGCTGGTGCTGGCAGTCAAACCTGCAGGCCTGTTTGGCAAAACTGCGATCAAGAAGGTCTGAAAGGTGTAATGAATATGAACAAAAAAGTCCTTCTCATTTCCCTCCTCGGCATTGCCGCGCTGGCGGCGCTACCTCAGGTGGTGCGCAATCCCTACTACCTGCATCTGGCGGAAACCATCCTGATCTATGCCATCCTGCTGTTCGGCCTGGACATCGTGGTCGGCTATACCGGCCAGGTATCGCTCGGTCATGCGGGCCTGTTCGGCATCGGCTCGTATACCGCCGGCGTGCTGTACTTCAAGCTCGGCCTGCCGTTCCTGATCACCATGCCGGCCAGCATCGCGGTCACGGCGGTGTTCGGCGCGGTACTGGCCTTGCCGGCCTTGCGCGTGACCGGTCCTTATCTGGCGATGGTGACGCTGGCGTTCGGCACCATCATCCAGATCCTCATCAACGAAATGACTTTCCTCACCGACGGGCCGATGGGCGTCAAGCTTCCCAAGCCGATGTTCGGCGGCGTCAAACTCGATGAAGTCGAATTCTTCTACGTCGTCGCCGTGCTCATGGTGCTGTCGCTGATCGTCGTGCATCGCATCCTGCGCTCCAACCTCGGCCGCGCTTTCCAGGCGTTGCGCGACAGTCCGATCGCATCGGACTGCATGGGCGTCTCGGTGTATCGCTACAAGGTCTACGCCTTCATCATCAGCGCCGCGCTGGCCGGTTTGTCGGGTTGCCTGTATGCGTATTCGGAAGAGTACATCTCGCCCAATACCTACAACTTCGAACTGACCATCCTGTTCTTGCTGGCGGTGATCATGGGCGGCCGCAAGTCGCGCATCGGTTCGCTGATCGGCGCGCTGATCGTGGTGATGTTGCCCAGCCTGCTGTCCGACATAGATCTGTTCCGCCAGATCGCCACTGTCGCCGCCGTCATCGTCGTCCTCGGCAGCGTCGCCTCGGTCGTCAAGAAAACCAAAACCCCGCGTGAAATTGCCGTGCCGGTCGTCGCCACCATCCTGATGGCCGCGTTCTCCTACAAGCTGGAAAACATCACCGACTGGCGTCTCACCATCTTCGGCCTGATGACCTTGTTCGTGGTCTACTACCTGCAGGATGGCATCGTCGGTTTTTGCCGCAGCCTGTTCGGTCGCGTGTTCAGCAAACGTGTCCCGCTGGCGCAGCAAATTGCCGGCGACAAGGCCGAAGCCGTCATCACCACGGCAGCCGTCAAGGAAGACGGCGCAACCCTGCTCAAAGTCAGCCAGGTGCTGATGCAATTCGGCGGTCTCAAGGCGCTCAACAAGGTCGACCTCGACGTCCGCAAGGGCACCGTGCACGGCCTGATCGGGCCGAACGGCTCCGGCAAGAGCACCATGATGAACGTGCTGACCGGCATCTATCGCCCGACCGACGGCGCAGTGGAATACGATGGCCGCGCCATCACCGGCCAGACGCCGTCGCTGATCGCCTTGGGCGGCGTGGCGCGCACCTTCCAGAACGTCCAGTTGTTCGGTGAAATGACCGCCACGGAGAACGTCCTGGTCGGCTTGCATCACACCTTCAACAGCAACGTCGCCGACGTCATGATTCAGACGCCGCGCTACAAGCGTGAAGAGCGCGCCGCACGCGAGCGCGCCGCTGCGATCCTGGAGTTCGTGGGTCTCGCCGATCTTGCCAACGAAGAAGCGCGCAACCTGCCGTACGGCAAACAGCGCCTGCTCGAAATCGGCCGCGCGCTCGGCCTGAACCCGAGCCTGCTGCTGCTCGACGAACCGGCCGCCGGCCTGACCGCGCCCGATATCAAGGAACTGGTCGCCATCATCCGCAAGATCCGCGATGTCGGCATCACCATCATCCTCATCGAGCATCACATGGACGTCGTCATGTCGATCTGCGACACTGTCACCGTGCTCGACTTCGGCCAGAAGATCGCCGAAGGCAAGCCGGCCGAAGTGCAGGCCAACCCCAAGGTGATCGAAGCCTATCTCGGCGGCAGCGCCGGTGATTCCACCCCAACCACCGCGGGAGCTTGAGATGTTGACGATTTCGAATTTGCAGGCCGCTTACGGCAAGGTTGAAGTGTTGCACGGCATTTCTCTGGATGTGCCGAAAGGCAAAGTGGTCACCCTGATCGGCTCCAACGGTGCCGGCAAAACCACCACCATGCGCGCCATCTCCGGCATGATCAAGCCCAAGGGCGGCACCGTCACCCTGGGTGGCAAGGATGTCACCGGCCAGGACTCGCACAAGATCGCGCGCGCCGGCCTGGCTCACTCGCCTGAAGGCCGCCGCGTCTTCGCCACCATGAGCGTCATCGACAACCTGCTGCTCGGCGCTTTTCCGCGTTTCACCAGATCACGTCCCAAGGGCGACATCAACCGCGACCTGGAACGCGCGCTGGAACTGTTCCCACGCCTCAAGGAGCGGCAGATGCAACTGGCCGGCACCTTGTCCGGCGGCGAACAGCAAATGCTCGCCATGGCCCGCGCCGTGATGCTGAACCCGGAAGTCATCTTGCTCGACGAACCATCGATGGGTCTCGCACCCATCCTGGTCGAAGAAGTGTTCCGCATCATCTTGCGCCTGAAAGAGCAGGGGATTACGATGCTGCTGGTGGAGCAATTCGCCGCTGCCGCATTGAACGTCGCCGATTACGGCTACGTGCTGGAAAACGGCAGGATATCCGTACACGGCCCGGCCGACAAATTGCAGAACGACCCGGCGGTGCAGGCGGCTTATCTCGGCGGTGGCACGCATCACTAAGTTCCAGATTACCAGGCCGGCAACCGGATACGCCGGCGCCCGGCTTGCCGTGCGCCGGGCAGATTAAGGAGGCATGCCAGATGGACCTGGTCATACGCAACGCTACGCTGACTGACGGCAGCCAACATGTCGACATCGCGGTGAAGGCTGGTCGCATCGCCGCCATCGGTCCTGCACTCCCGGTACGCGGCGCGCAAGAAATCGATGCCGGCGGCGACCTGGTGACGCCGCCTTTTGTCGATGCGCATTTCCATATGGACGCCACGCTCAGTTACGGACTGCCGCGCGTGAATGCGTCCGGCACCCTGCTTGAGGGCATCGCGCTGTGGGGCGAGCTGAAGCCGCACCTGACGCAACAGGCGCTGATCGACCGTGCGCTGCAATACTGCGACTGGGCGGTTGCACGCGGCTTGTTGGCGATTCGCTCGCATGTCGACATTTGCGACGATCGTCTGCTCGCTGTCGAAGCCTTGCTGCATGTGAAGAAACAGGTTGCACCTTATCTGGATGTGCAACTCGTCGCATTTCCGCAGGACGGCCTGCTGCGCAGCGCCACGGCGTTGGCCAACCTGAAGCGCGCCATCGCCATGGGTGTGGATGTGGTCGGCGGCATTCCGCATTTCGAACGGACCATGGCCGACGGTGCCGAATCGGTAAAAATTCTGTGCGAATTCGCGGCCGAAAAAGGCCTGCGCGTCGACATGCATTGCGACGAGTCCGACGACCCCATGTCACGCCATATCGAGACCCTGGCATACCATGCGCAACGGCTGGGCATGCAGGGCAGGGTAGCCGGCTCGCACCTGACGTCGATGCATTCCATGGACAATTACTACGTCAGCAAGCTGCTGCCGCTGATACGCGAATCCGGCGTCGCCGCCATCGCCAATCCGCTGATCAATATCACGCTGCAAGGACATCACGATACCTATCCCAAACGGCGCGGCATGACGCGCGTGCCGGAAATGCTGGCGGCCGGCATCGATGTGGCTTTCGGTCACGATTGCGTGATGGATCCCTGGTACAGCCTCGGCTCGGCGGACATGCTGGAAGTGGCGCACATGGGCTTGCATGTCGCGCAGATGACCGGGCAGGACGCCATGCGCGAATGTTTCCGGGCCGTGACCGAAACGCCGGCCCGCATTCTCGGGCTGGAAGGATATGGCCTGGAAATCGGTTGCCATGCCGATTTCGTCGTGCTGGATGCAGCCGATCCGATTGAAGCAATCCGCTTGCGCGCGGCGCGGCGATTTGTCATTCGGCGCGGCAAGGTCGTCAGTCGTGCGGCATCGGTCCGGGCGCAGCTCGACTTGCCGGGGCGTGCTGCGGAAGTGGATTTCAGATTGGGAAGATAAGTCCGATATGCGCGGGACTCACCCTTGAATCGGTGCGAAGCTCTTGCAGGCGGCCTGCCTGACTCAGGAGAGCGGAATCAAGGCGCGTATGTCATCGAATAGTTTCCGCGGCACAAATACGCCCTTTTCCTGACTGCGGATTCGGGCATCGAATCTGCGCTGCGATGGAAGTCGCGCTCCCTGGCCGGTAATCTGCTGAAACAGCTTTTCCGCCCGCTCGAAGTTCGCTTTCACATTGCCGCCCAAGAATACCTTCGGATCAAGTGCGAGGATCAGCTCGCCGTGACAGGGCGTGGCGCCGGCCCCCGCATCAAGTGCTTGGGATTCGCTGCTCAGCAGGTCGCCGATCAGAGGGCCGGCAAGCAATTCAATCATGCAAGACAAGGCAGAGCCTTTGTGTTGTCCAAAGGTGAGCATTGCACCGGCCAGCGCCGACTCGGCATTGTCGGTCGGCGCACCGTTTTCATCAACCGCCCAGCCTAACGGGATCGCCTTGCCGCTGCGGCGATGCAGTTCAATTTCTCCTCTTGCCGCCGCGCTGGTCGCAAAGTCAAACACATAAGGCACGCCCCCAGGCCGAGGCCAGGCGAATGCGATGGGATTGGTGCCAAACACAGGTCTGGTGCCGCCGGCAGGCGCGACCCAGCTATGGCTTGGCGTCAGCGCCAGACCGACCAGTCCCTTGGATGCCAAATGTTCAACTTCAGGCCAGAGGGCGGAGAAGTGGAAGCAGTTGTTAATGGCCAGCGCCGCTATCCCGACCTTGCGGGCTTTTTCGGCGAGATACTCGGCCCCCATTTCGAAGGCGAGCTGGGAATATCCGAAATTCGCATCGACTCTGACAACCGCCGGTGCGACGTCGATAACCTCGGGCCGCGCCGTCTTGTTGACTTTCCCTTGCCTTAACGTGTTCACGCTCACGATCAGACGGTACACGCCGTGCGAATAGCATTCGTCACGCTCTCCTGCCGTAATCACTTTCGCAATGGCATGGGCATGGTCGCTGCCAAGCCCGTTTTTTTCAAGTACTTCAACCGCAAGTCGATGGACCTCGGCCAAGGATAAATTAACTGGTTCGTTCATGTGATCCCTGATAGTTATTGATGGCCGTGCCGATCGTCAAAAGCGACTCGGCAGGAAATAAAATCCTGAACCCGGATGGGAGGAAGAGCGCAGCGCAATGTTTTTGCGGCGGGAAGTCGGAAGCACATTGGATGTTAAGAATAATGTAAATTGGATGCAATATTCAATATTCTAAAATGAGATTATAAGATATCCTTAAACGTGTCAATAACTATGCTTGATGGCCATGAACACTTCCTCCTCGTCCAATCGGTCGCAATCCGAAGGGCGTCGAATAGTCCGAAAGACAGCCGTTGAACTGGTCGCGGAGAAGCTGCGCAATAGAATTCTCAACGGGAAACTGGCGCCGGGATCCCAGTTGCGGCAAGAGGCGCTGGCGGAAGAACTCGGCGTCAGCCGGATTCCTCTGCGAGAAGCTTTCCGCCTGCTGAGCTCGGAAGGCCTGGTCGAGCTGCAACCGCACCGGGGAGCATTTGTTTCCATGCTGTCGGCGTCTGAAGTCGAAGAACTTTTTGAACTGCGCCAGAAGATTGAGCCATGGCTGATCGAGGAGGCTTCCGCGAAGATTTCAGAGGAGGTGTTGAAGCAGGCCGAGCGGCTCGTTGCCGAAATGGACAAGGTCAGGCCGGAGCGCTGGGGGAGTTTGAATTGGCAATTGCACGAGGTTCTCTATCATGCCGCCGAGAAGCCTGCCGCATTGGCGCTGGTCAAGACCTTGCACGATAAATCCGAACGATATTTTCGCTTCCAGATCGTGAATGCCCCGATCCGGAAGCAATCCCGCACCGAGCATCTCCAGTTGATCAAGTCTTGCCGGGAGCGCAACGGCAAGGTTGCGCGTGAGGTGATGCAACATCATATTCAGGATGCTGCGGTGCAAATCCTTGCCATTGTCAGGCAACTGATGGACGAGGGAGATGAGGTCGCTGTCGGCGCCAAAGCAGCCGTCCGGTTGCCTGGATAGAAACGGATGCCGCAAAAAATCTATAAAAAATTCTACAAATATTTTTTGGATACAATATACTTAAATCGACGACGGGTGAGAATCACCGCTCGCGGTACAGGATGATCGTGAGATCAGGTGATCGGCCTGATCACTTTATTTCTTCACAAACAGGAGTATTCAATGTCCGTTCTCTGGAAAGGTGTATTTCCGGCAGTCACCACAAAACTGCAAGCAAATGGCGCGCTCGACGAAGCCGCGATCAAGAAGGGACTTGAGCGTCTGATCGATGCCGGTGTAGGCGGCATCGTGATGATGGGCATGGTTGGCGAGAATGCATCGCTGTCGCCGGAAGAGAAGCGTCAGGTATTGCGTATCGCAAAGGAAACCGTCGCCGGCCGCGTCCCTGTGATTTCCGGCGTTGCCGAGACCAGCACCCAGGGTGCCGTTGATTTTGCCCGCGCGGCTCAAGAGATCGGCGTCGACGGCCTGATGGTCTTTCCCGGCCTGACATACAAGTCGGATGCGCGTGAAACCGTGGCGTTCTACCGCGCTGTCGCCCAAGCCGTGACGATCGACATCTTGTTGTACAACAATCCGCGTGGCTATGGTGTTGATCTGACGCCTGAATTGCTCGATCAATTGAAGACTGAAAAGAACATTACCGCCATCAAGGAAGAGTCCTACGACACCACGCGCGTCACCGATCTGTTCAACCAATTCGGCGATCGTTTTGCTGTCGTCTGCGGCGTTGACGACCTGCTTCTGGAAAGCGTCGCCCTGGGCGCCACGTGCTGGGTCTCCGGCATGGCCAATGCGCTTCCGAAAGAATCGGTCAAACTGCTCAACGACGCTGTCGCCGGCGATTTCGCCTCGGCTCGCAAACTGTATCGCGTTCTGACGCCGCTGTTCCACCTGGATACGCATGTGAAACTGGTTCAGTACATCAAGCTGGCTGAAAATATCATCGCCGGCTTCTCTGAAACAGTCAAAGCGCCGCGGCTGGCGCTTGAAGGCGAAGAACGCAAGCGCATTATCGCCATCGTTGAAAAAACAATCAGCGACTTGAAGGCAAGTGCGTAATTTTTAAATCAGGTAGTAATCTGATCAGACAACTTCATGTTCCCTCAGATCCGCACGAAGTTGTCGCCATGCTATTCCGTGGCTGCATTGCAGTATGAGCCGAATCTTTTGTTCGCTCGTCCGGCGACATTCTTTGTCGTCGCCGGCACGGTAATTTCACTTGTTTTCGTCGCACGCGCAGCACGACAAACATCAAAAATAGAAGACTCGCCCGGTATCGGTGCAAAGCCCTGATTTTTTAAGTGCATCACATTGCCCCCAATGGGAGCGACATGGAAGGCGACGGGATTTTAATAGGGGTGAAGGGCGTTCCGGAAGCGGCAGCGGGCAGGTATAGATATTGCTCTAATAATATATTGTATCCAAAATTATTATGCAGTTCGAAGCTTAATCCAAGGAGGTTGTCATGAATCGTCGCAAATTATTGACTGTAGCTATTGCTGGTCTTATTTCTTCTCAGTGTGTGATTCCCGCTTGGGCTCAGCAGGAGTCGTTTAAGATCGGATCCCTGAATCCGGTCACTGGCGCCGGGTCGCCATACGGTGCCGGCATGCTGAAAGCGATCCAACTGGCGGTTGCAGAAGTGAACGGCGCCGGCGGTGCGGCGGGCGCGAAGTTTGAAATGTTTGCGGAGGATTCCCAGACGAATCCGCAAGCGGCGGTGCTTGGCGCCAAGAAGCTCATTGAAGTGCAGAAAGTGAAAGCGATCGTAGGCGCCTGGAGTTCCGGCGAGTCTTTGGCGGTTATCCCGATCACCAATGATTCCAATGTGCTCTTGATGCATGCCGCCGGCGCACCTGCCTTAAGCATCGCACCGGCGAACGCGAAGAAACTGGGGTTCCGCTTCCAGGCCACGAACGAGCGTTTCGGCCGCGCATTCGCGCAGATCGCCAAGAAGGAAAATTTCAAACGTCCGGCAACGATGGCATTCAACAATGCATCGGGGGTCGGCAATACCGACGGCTTCAAGAAAGCGTGGACGGCGGCGAAGGGGAGCGTCGTTGCCAGCGTTGTCTACGAGCCGAACCGTCCGACGTATCGCTCCGAACTGCAGGAAGTGCTCCGCGCCAAACCGGATGTGATTGTGACGGGTTCCTATCTCGCGGACACCACGATCATCCTGCGCGAGTGGTACCAGACCGGCCAGCCGACGCGTTGGATCATCCCGGGTTGGGCCGCCAACGCAGACCTCCTGAAAGCGCTCGGACCGGAAGTCACCGAGGGAATCATTTCCGTCGAATCCATCTCGGCGGAAGATTCCCCTGCATACAAGAGCTTCGCGGAGCGCTTTGCGAAACAGACCGGCATGCAGGCGCAAGACAACGTCTATGCGGCAATGTCGTACGATGAAGTCATCATTCTTGCGCTCGCGGTCCAGGCGCTGGGTCCTAACGCCACCGGCGAGGTGCTCGCGAAGAAGGTCCACGAAATCGGCACGACCGGCGGCACCGTCGTCACCAACTTTGCCGACGGTAAAAAGGCCCTGGCAGCAGGTACGCGCATCACCTACAGTGGCGCATCAAGCGCGTTCAACTTCGATGAAAACAATGACGTCACGCCGGATTTCGCGGCTTCCTTCGTCGAAAAAGGTAAATTGGTCCGCAAGTACATAGTCAAGTTGTAACAGAGGCTGTTCGATGAATTTCGCTGATTATATTAATCTGGCGCTCAATGGTCTGGTGGAAGGGCTGCTCATCGCCCTTCCGGCACTGGCGGTAACGCTGGTGCACGGCCTTGCGCGATTTCCCAATGCTGCAACGGGAGATGTGGTCGCCACCGGCGGTGTGGGTGGTTTGCTTGCGTTCAATTTGACTGGGTCTCTTATTCTGGGTGGCATTGGCGGTGCAATTGCCGGCACGATTACTTCGCTTCTCGTCTACTTCCTGGCATTCAAGCCGGTCATCCGCCGTTCGGTGATTACCTTGTTGCTGACGTCGATCGGTGTCGGTTTTTTTATTCGATCCGTTCTGGGTATCACCTTCGGTCACGATCCCAAGGTCTTCAATCTTCCGCTGACCCGGGCGATCAATCTGGGCGGCGTACTCATCAATCCGACCGATCTGGTGTTGGCCGGCCTGATCGTGCTGGTATTGGCCGCGGTTTTTGCAATGCTGTATATCGCGCCTATCGGCAGAATCATGCGCGCGCTGGCGGACGATCCGGATCTGGGGCGCGTCTGCGGCATTCATAAAGACCGCGCGATGGTCATGATGTGGGCTGTCTCCGGCGCCGTATGCGGAATCGCCGGGACGGTCCTTGGCGTGCGTACGGCGATCTCTCCTGAAATGGGATGGAATCTCCTGTTGCCTGCTTTCGCAGCCGCAGTCATCGGCGGCCTCGGCAATCCCGTCGGCGCCGTCGCTGGCGCTGTGTTGCTCGGTGTGGCCCAGGAACTGTCCACGCCGTTTGTCGGATTCGTGTACAAGATCGCGCTTGCCTACGTCGTGATGTTGCTGGTTCTCCTCTTGCGTCCTCAAGGACTGTTCAACCGATCTCAGGGAGTGCGCTGATGACCAGTTATATCACCACCATTTTGATCATCATGTCGATCTATATGCTGCTGGCGCTTGCACTGGATCTTCAGTATGGTTTCACGGGACTCATCAACTTCGGGGTAGTCGGATTCTTCGGCGTCGGTGCGTATACCACCTCGCTGTTGACCCTGAAGGCGGGCTGGCCGGCATGGTTGTCGTTTCCCGCCGCAATGGTTCTTGCCGGGATGCTGTCCTGGCCGATCGGACGCATCGCGCTCAGACTGAGGGATGATTATCTTGCCATCGTCACCTTGGGATTTTCCGAGATCATCCGATTGATCATCGTGAAGGAAGAGTGGCTGACCAACGGCGTTCAGGGGGTGTCTGGCGTGCCTCGCCTATGGCCGACCTGGAGCGGCAAGGCCAGCGAACTGTTCTTGCTGGCGGCGCTGATCGCCGCGAACATCGTTACCGCCCTGGTGATGCGCCGCATCACGCAAAGTCCCTACGGCCGGACGATTCAGGCCATCCGCGATGACGAGGTTGCGGTGACTGCATTGGGTAAAGCGCCGGCGCGTTTCAAGACCCAGGTTCTTGTGATCGGCGGCGCCGTTTCCGGACTTGCTGGCGCCTTCTATGCCCACTACATCACGTACATCGTTCCCGATCAGTTTCTTCCCCTGGTGACGTTCTACGTCTGGATCGCCATCATCGTGGGCGGCGTTGCGCGCCTGCTTGGTTCAATCTCGGGAGCCATTCTGCTCGTTGTGCTGCTCGAGGGTTCCCGCTTCCTGCGCGGCGTCATTCCGGGCGTATCGGATGTCGCCATGGCGAGCGTTCAACTGGGCGTGGTTGGATTGCTGTTGATCCTGTTTATGCGCTGGCGGCCTCAAGGCCTGTTTGGCCAAAGGAGTGCAAATTGACATCATTGAAGACCTCCGGCATTGAATTGTCGTATGGCGAATTCAAGGTGCTCGATGGCGTCACGATGGAGATGAGCCTTGCCGGTTTGCATGGGATGATCGGTCCGAACGGCGCGGGGAAGAGCACGTTGTTTTCCGTATTAAGCGGATTCCTGAAGCAAACCGCCGGAAAGATCAGCTTCAACGATGTGGCTTTCGAAAGCATGTCGCCTGTCGAAAGAGCCACCTGCGGCTTTGGGCGCACCTTTCAGGTTCCGCGCGAATTCAAGCATCTGACCGTTCGCGAAAATCTCATGGTCGGCGCCAGAAAGCAGCCTGGCGAATCGCTCATCAAGCTCTTGTTCGCGCCGACGGAGGTCCGACGGGCCGAGGCGGAAATCGGCGAGCGCGTGCAGGGCGTCTTGCAGTTCCTGAAGTTGGCGCCGGTGGCTGACAAGCTTGCCGGAGGACTCTCCGGGGGACAGAAGAAACTGCTCGAGCTGGGGCGCATACTGATGTCAGATCCTAAATTCATCCTGCTCGATGAACCCTATGCCGGTGTCAATCCCGTATTGATCGAAGAAATCTCACAACGGATCAAGGAACTCAATGACACCGGGATCGGTTTCTTGATCATCGAACATAACATCGAAGCACTGAACCGTCTGGTCGATGATCTTTACGTGATGGACCGGGGCGCGCTGCTTGCGCACGGCAATCCCGAGGAGGTCTTGGAAAACAAGGCCGTCCGCGTTGCCTACATGGGGAGTTAGCGATGGAAGCAGTATTGAAGATGCACGACATCACGGGCGGCTACGGCGAGGTCGATATTCTCAAGGGAATTGACCTGCATGTGTTCCCGGGAGACATCGTCACCATTGCCGGCACCAACGGCGCCGGCAAGTCGACCATCATCAAGGCGATCATGGGATTGCTCCCTCGTGTGACGGGAACGATCTCTTTTGAGGGACGAGACATTCTGAAGGGAAGCGTGGAATCCCGACTGGAACAGGGTATCGGATATGTTCCTCAAGTGGCGAATGTGTTTCCGTCCCTGACGGTGCACGAAAATCTTCTGGTGGTGCAGGGCGTACGTCGTCAGAAGGAGCGGGCGGCATCGATGTATGAGATGTTCCCTGCGCTCGCCGGGCATCGCAAGCGCAAGGCCGGCCTGCTTTCCGGAGGGGAGCGCCAGCAGTTGGCATTTGCGCGGGCGCTCATGCGCGAGCCGAAGATGATGTTGCTTGACGAACCCAGCGCCGCGCTTTCTCCGGCGCTTGTCGGAGAGATATTCACCTATGTGGAGCGGCTGCCCAAGGCCGGTACGGCGGTGCTGATGGTCGAGCAGCGCGCGCGACAATCGTTGGCTATCAGCCATCGGGGATACATCATTGATCAGGGGCGAGTAGCGATGGAAGGCGACGCCGCTGACCTGCTGAACGATCCTGCCGCCGCCGATCTGTTTATTGGCAAGCATTAGCAAGACGGGTTTTCAATTTCTTTTCAAGGAATCAAGAAAATGGCTATCAGAGTAATACGCGATGTCCGGATGTTGAATCTGGACCAACCCGAAGATGACGGCAGGTATTCGGTTGTCGTCGAAAACGGCCTCATTCGTGAAATCAAAGAAGGCGATCTGCATATCGACGGCGCCGAAGTGATCGAAGGAAAAGGGCGGACGCTGATGCCCGGCATGATCGATTGCCACGTGCACGTCATCGCCTCCGTGGCCAACCTCGGCACGAATGGCCGCTTGCCGAATACGTTTGCCGTGTTGCGTGCGGTTCCGATTCTCAACGGGATGCTGCGGCGCGGCTTCACGACCGTCAGGGATGCGGGAGGCGCCGATTTCGCCCTGGCTCGATCAATTGAAGACGGCGTCATTGCGGGACCGCGCCTGTTTATCGCAGGCAAAGCACTCTCGCAGACCGGTGGACATGGCGATTTCCGGGACCGTTTCGACAACAGCGACCCGGACCCTTGCGGTTGCTGCCGGAATCTCGGCGCCATCGGGCGCATTGTCGACGGCGTCGATGAGGTTCGCAAGGCGGTGCGCGAGGAGATGAGAGGCGGCGCCAATCAGATCAAGATCATGGCGTCGGGAGGCGTCGCTTCCCAGACGGACCCGATCGGCAATTTGCAGTTTTCCATCGACGAGATCAAGGCGATCGTCGAAGAAGCGACGTCGCATCAGACGTATGTCATGGCGCATGCCTATACCAGCGCCGCTATCAAGCGCGTGGTGGAGTTGGGGGTGCGCACGATCGAGCACGGCAATCTGGTGGACGACGCAGCCGCTCAAACGATGGCCAAGGCAGGCGCCTACATGGTGCCGACGCTGGTAACCTACGATGCGATGATGCGCGTGGGCGCCCAGGTGGGAGTGCCGGCTCTGGCGCTTGAAAAAAATGAAATCGTGCGGATGAAAGGGATCGAAGCCCTGGAAACCTTGAAGCGCAACAACGTCAAGATGGGGCTGGGCACGGATCTGCTCGGCGACATGCATGAGTTCCAGAATGATGAGCTGACTATCCGGGCGCGGGTGCTCGGCAATCTGGAAGTATTGCGCCAGGCCACGCTCAACGGCGCCGAGATTATCGGCAAGCAAGGCGTCCTGGGCGTCGTCGCCGAAGGCGCCATTGCGGACCTTCTGCTCGTCGACGGCAATCCGCTCAGCGACATCAGCGTGTTGACCGGACAAGGCGAACGCATTGATATGGTGATGAAGGAAGGCAAGATAATCAGGCTTCGCTAAGCTGATCCGGTTGTTCGACAATAGGACATCTTCGGCGCGATGTCCGCGGAGACCGGCTTGCATCGCATGTGCAAGCCGGTCTCTTTGTTGACGCTAGGGCAAGAGGAATCCTTCCCATAGCGGATCGTGTTTGTCGACGGTGATCGTGTTATGGCCAAATACACGCGCCCAACCTTCAACGCCGGGAATGATGGCATCGATGCCGCCGACCTTGGCAGTACCTTCGATCGTACCTTTGAAGAGCGTGCCGATAATGCTCTCATGGACAAAGACGTCGCCCTGGCGCAAGTCGCCTCGTGCAGCCAGTTGAGCCATACGTGCGGAGGTGCCTGTGCCGCAAGGAGAGCGGTCGATTCCTTTGTCGCCGTAAAAAACGGCGTTTTTGGCTGTAGCGCCTTCGACAGTCGGTTTGCCGGTCCACATCACGTGAGACAAGCCTTTGATCTCCGGTTGCTCGGGATGGGTGAATTTGTATTTTTCATTGGCAAGCGTCCTCAACTGAGGACTGTAGCGTTGGATATCGCCGACGCTCAGCGAGCTGGTTCCGAAAAAATGACGTTGCGGTTCGACGATCGCGTAAAAATTTCCACCGTAGGCGACGTCGAAGAAGATTTCGCCGAGTCCTGGCACCTCAACGGAGAGGCCGGTACTGTGCAGGAATGAGGGCACATTCGTCAACTTGACCGATTCGACCCGGCCATCCTTCATTTCATATTTTGCCTCGACCAGACCGGCGGGCGTATCGAGTTTCAGCAGTCCGGGTGTTTTGGGACGAACGAGGCCGTGTTCCAACGCCGCGGTCACGGTGCCGATCGTGCCGTGTCCGCACATCGGCAAGCAGCCACTGACTTCAATGAACAGAATCGCGATGTCGCAATCCGGCCTCGTGGGAGGGTAAAGGATGGAACCGGACATGGCGTCATGTCCGCGCGGTTCAAACATCAGCGATCGGCGCACCCAGTCAAAATTCTCCAGGAAGAATTTTCGTTTCTCTAGCATGGAGTTCCCCTGGAGCAGAGGCGCGCCGCCGGCGACCATGCGCACTGGATTGCCGCAGGTGTGGGCATCGATGCAAAAAAAAGTGTCGCTCATGATGTATTCCTTTCAGTTACGCCGCTTTGCCAAATCGCGCGACGGAGAACTCGCTGAGGTCCATCGTCGGATTTTCGCAGATCAGATCGTTAATGATAGCGGCAGTCGTCGCCGCCTGGGTCAGCCCAAGATGGCCATGTCCAAATGCATACAATAAATTGGGCGATTGAGGGGAGGGACCCAGCACTGGAATGGAGTCCGGCGTCGTCGGCCGGTTTCCCATCCACTGTTGGGCGCCTTGCTCGCTCATGCCAGGGATGTAGCGGCGAGCCAATCGCATCAATGCATCGCTTCTTCGATAGTTTGGCGGGGCGTCCAGGCCTGCAAACTCGGCAGCGCCGCCGATGCGCAGGCCAACTTGCAGCGGCGTCGCGACAAACTTCCTGTCGGCAAAAATAACTTCGCGATGCAAACGCCGGCTTTCGTCCGGAAGCGTCGTGTTGTAACCGCGTTCGCTTTCAATCAGCACGCGATCGCCGACTGTTGCCGCCAGTCGGCCAGCCCATGCGCCGTTTGCCACGAGCAGTTTGTCGCCGGCAATGCGCTTTCCGTTCACATGGATTGCCGCCGGTTGCGAGCGGTTGCTCAGGTCAAGCCGGGCGACTTCTCCCGGGATCAATATCGCACCGCGAGAAATGATCGCAGAGCGCAGCGCTTCGACGATCTTCTTCGGATCGTTGATATGGCCCCAATCCTCGATCATCAGGCCATGACTGAATAGCGGAGCAAGATTCGGTTCCAGCACACGAATCTCGTCGCGGCTCACCGCGCGCCATTTCACGCCCAGTTCGCGTTTCCACGCCCATTCCGCGGCTTCGGACTGGAACGAGCGCTCACTTTCATACACGGTCAGGGCGCCTCGCCGATGCAAATGATCGCTGATGCCCAAGTCCTTCAGCATGGGGAGAAAGTCGTCATAAACACGATTGTTCAGACTGGCCAGGGCAAATGACAGCCTTTTGAAATTCTCCGGTTTATTGACTTGGTTAAAAGCAATAAACCACGGCAACAATTTGAATGCGTGGGCAGGGCGAATGGAAAGAGGGCCGAGAGGGTCAAGGAGCCACCTGGCGACTTTGAGGCTGAACCCTGGTATGGCCATCGGCGTCGATTCGCTCACGGCAATGCCGCCGGCATTTCCGTGGGAGGCGCGGTCGCCGTCAAACTGCCGGTCAATGATCGTCACATCCCAACCGCTCATTTGCGCGCGCCATGCGCATGAAAGACCGATCAGGCCGGCGCCGACAATTGTGATCTGAGGCATGTAGTTTCGATTCAATAATGCGGGTTGCCGACGTGCTGCGATAAATGACGCCGTTTTAATAACGATCGAAAATTGAATAATAAATTGTATCCAATATCCTTTATTCTTTTTTCAGATTATAAGATATCCTACGCAGTGTCAATTAATAAGTCCTTCAAAATGAGTGATCCTACTGCTGCAGATTCGCCCTCGAACGGGGATGGGCGCCTGGTTCGAAAAACCGCTGTCGAGCTTGTCGTCAACGAGCTGCGAAGCCGTATTCTCAACGGTGAACTGGCTCCCGGTTCTCAATTGCGCCAGGAGGCGTTGGCTGAAGAGCTCGGCGTCAGTCGTATTCCTCTGCGAGAAGCATTCCGCCTTCTGAGTTCAGAGGGGCTCGTCGAGCAAAAATCTCACCGTAGCGCCATGGTTTCTCTGCTGTCGTCTGGTGAAGTCGAGGAGCTTTTTGATATTCGCCTGAGACTGGAGCCATGGTTATTGTACGAAGCGGCCCGGAAAATTCCGGAAGCCGGCCTGGCCGAGGCTGAGCGCTTGGTTGCCGAGATGGATCAGACTCATCCGAACAATTGGGGCAGCCTGAACTGGCGTCTGCATGAAGTTCTGTACAGTGCAGCGGATAAGCCGACTGCCTTGGCCATGGTCAAAGCCTTGCATGACAAGTCCGAGCGCTATTTCCGCTTCCAGATCGTGAATGCGCCGATCCGAAAGCAGGCGCACAAGGAGCACATGCAATTGATTGAGTACTGCCGCGGGCGCAAGCCTAAACAAGCCAGCGACGCGCTGGAAGCCCATATCAAGGGCGCCGCCGAACAAATTCTCGCCATCGTGCGCACTTTCATGGATGAGCAGGAACAAGAAGCTCCACCCGTTCGGAAGGGCAAGAAAACTTAGCGTTCATCTGAACATCTGAACTTATCGTCATATTGACTTCGCTGCAAAAGCGGAGCGATCGAAATGCAGACGGCCATCGATAAACATCGGTGGCCGTTTTTTTATTTGTGCACTGAAAAGCAGCGCAAGCGCGAGTCGAAAATATAAAAAATGCCGGTCATTTATGTCGGATGCATCTTGATTCAGATTCTTGGGGCCTGCCTCGAGAGCAGGGCTCAATAAGCAAATCAATAAGCAGATCAATGTTGGCGAACATTGTGGCAAGACCGTGGGGCGTGACGACTTCGATCTTGCCGCAACTCAGCGGAGAGAGGTCCTGTCCCGCTCAATATTCCCCACGATTTCCTCGTTCTTGTTCTCTTGTTCCATTGTCATGTCGTTTTGGCATTTCTACTTGGAAGTGAGAATTTTTGAGAAACCCATGCAAAGAAATCGCATAAATTGTCTCCGTGCCTGCTGGCAATTTGTCTGTAGAAGTTGAACAAGAAAACAGCAACAGAAACGGTGCAGTCGATTTCAGGGAACAAGCCAGAGCGGTCAGGGGAAACGACACGCTCTTCCTGCCGGCATTTGCCGGTATTACGAATCGGGGAATATTCGGTGAACACAATATCAAGCCACCCTGTCTGCCAGGGAAGGGGGAGGTGTCTCCCATTGATTCAGCGCACCGCGGTGCTGCTGCTGCCAGGCGTGTTGGCGCTGGTGAATACACCGCTGCGGGCGCAAACGATTCCCGACGCTGGGCGCCTGCTCAACGATGCCAGGCCGCTGCCGGCATTGCCCGGACCCCGTATCGACGCCTTGCCGGAGCCACAGCCTGCCGAACAGGGACCGACGTCTCAAACCGATGTCCATTTCAATGTCGTCGCCTTCCATTTCGAAGGCGTCAGCGCCTTCAGCGAGGCGCAGTTGCAAGACTTGCTGGCCGACCTGCGCGGCAGCGACCGCACGCTGGCAACATTGTCTGACGCAGTGGCGCGGGTAACCTACTTTTACCGGCAGCACGGTTACTTGCTGGCGCGCGCCTATTTGCCTGAACAGCATATCGACAGCGGCAATATCGAAATCCATGTACTGGAAGGCCGGCTCGGCGATATCCGCTTGCACAATTCCTCAGGCTTGAGCGATGCCGATGTACGCCGGCGGCTAGAGCGGATCGGCATGGATCAGGTGTTACGGAAAACCTCACTGGAGAGCAGCTTGCTGCTGCTCAGCGACATTCCCGGCATTGTCGTGCGTTCGGCGTTGATGCCGGGCGCCGCCGTCGGCGCCACCGATCTCGACGTCACCGTCAGCGACGGCAGCCGCGTCGACGCCGACGTCGGCATCGACAACTACGGCAACCGCTATACCGGGCAATATCACGTCAGCGGTAACCTTGCGCTCAATAATCCATCCGGCATCGGCGACCAGCTACAGATCAACCTGATGACTTCCGGCCGCGAATTCAACTACGGTCGCGTCGCCTGGCAATTGCCGGTCAACGACGTCGGCACGCGGGTCGGGGTTGCCTATGCCTCCATGGCCTATCGCCTGGGAGAGGATTTTTCGGCGCTCGATGCGCATGGCACCGCCCGCATCGGCAGCATTTTCCTGACGCATCCCCTCGTGCGCAGTCGCAGCTTCAATCTCAACGGCCAGTTGCGATTCGAGAACAAAGTGCTGGTGGATCGCATCGACCTGATCAGCGACGGCAGCGAAAAGCATCTCAACAATTTCACGATCGGTATTTTTGGCGACGCCACCGACGGCTTCAACGGCGGCGCCCAGAGCCAGGGCAGCGTCAGCGTGACGGTCGGCAACCTGAAGCTGGATCGCAACAGCGCCGATCTGGACGCCGCCGGTCATCGCAGCCAGGGCAGTTTCATCAAGGGAAGCATGCAATGGGCGCGCTTGCAACGGCTCGACGACGCCAACCGCTTGCTGGTCCAACTGAGCGGGCAAGTCGCCGGCGGCAATCTTGATTCGGCGGAAAAAATATCGCTTGGCGGTCCTTATGGCGTGCGTGCTTATCCCTCGGGCGAAGCGCCGTCCGACGATGCCTTGATGCTGAACCTGGAATGGCGTCGCAGCATTACATCGCAATGGCAGGCGCTGCTGTTCGGCGACCTCGCGCGCGGCCGTCTCAATCACAGCCCAATCGCAGCCGACGGCGCCAACTTGCGCACCTTGTCCGGCATCGGACTGGGCGCAAGCTGGACTCATCCGGACGGCTATCGCCTGCAGGCCACGTTGTCGTGGCGCACCGATGGCGCGCCGACAGCGGAGCGCGACAGGATGCCCAGATTGTGGATGCAATTCAGTAAGTCTTTCTAGAACTGCCTGGTTCCTGGCAGCGTGATGTAACCAATCGACCCGAAGGAGAATGCAATGCTTCGCTACCGCCATCCGAAAGACGCAACAGTCCATTTCCAATCACAGCGCCAAGATAAAACGCTCATACATAGAGCGGTGGCGTCGGCGCTGCGACAGTTGACGCGCATTGCCTGCCGCAAGCAGCATCACTCCTGTGATGTCACATACTCCGTCGTCGCTGTGCTGGCCGGATTGGCGGTCCTGGAGGTGTTGGCGGCACCGCTGGCCTTGGCTGCGCCGACTGGGGGCGTCGTCAGCAGCGGAACCGGTAGCATCAATTCCGGCGGCGGGACCACCACGATCGCACAGGGCAGCGACAAGCTGGCGATCAACTGGGACAGCTTCAGCATCGGCCGCGGCGAAAGCGTCAACTTCGTCCAGCCGAGCAGCAATTCCGTGGCGCTCAATCGTGTCGTAGGAAGCGGCGCTTCGGAGATCTACGGCAACCTGACGGCAAACGGCAAGGTATTCCTGATCAATCCCAACGGCATTCTGTTCGGCAGCGGCGCCAGCGTGAATGTCGGCGGACTGGTGGCGTCGACCTTGAATCTCAGCGATGCCGACTTCATGTCCGGAAAATATCGATTCAGCGGCGTCGCCGGCAGCGTCGTCAATCAGGGGACTATCACTGCCGCAGACGGCGGCTATGTCGCTTTGCTGGGAGGGCAGGTGAGCAATCAGGGCACGCTGGTGGCGCGGCTCGGCAATGTCGCGTTGGCGGCCGGCAGCGACGTCACCCTCGATTTTGCCGGCGACGGTTTGCTCGGCGTGACCGTCAACCAGGGCGCTTTGCAGGCGTTGGCGGAGAACAAGCAGTTGATCCGCGCCGATGGCGGCAATATCCTGCTGACCGCCAAGGCGGCCGACAGCCTGATCCAGGCAGTGGTCAATAATCAGGGCGTAATCGAAGCGCGGACGATCGATGCCAGCAGCGGCCGGATCCGCCTCATGGGAGATATGAGCAACGGCCTGGTGCGGGTCGGCGGAACCTTGGATGCTTCCGCTCCCGTGGGCGGCAACGGCGGCTTCATCGAAACCAGCGCGGCCCAGGTGAAAATCGACGACGGCGCCCGCGTCAGCACCCTGGCCAATGCCGGAACCAGCGGCACAACCGGCACCTGGCTGGTCGATCCGCACGACTTCACGGTCGCCGCCAGCGGCGGCGACATCAGCGGCGCGACCTTGTCGTCCAATCTCGCCAATACCAATGTCGCCTTGCAAAGCAGCAGCGGCGCCGGGGCCGGTTTGGGCGACCTGGTTGTCAAGGATAATATCGCCTGGAGCGCCGGCACGACCTTGACGCTGACGGCAGCCAACAATGTCGATGTGCGGGCCGATATCACTGCCACAGGCAACAACGCCGGGCTGGTCATCAACCCGAATACCGCCAACGGCGGCGACCCGGGCAGCGGCGTCGGCAAATTCGAACTCAACAATTCCGTCATCACGCTCTCGGGCGCGAATCCGTATCTGGCGATCGCGGGCAAAACCTATCAGGTCATCAACGATCTGGCCGGTTTGCAAGCAGTCAACGGCACCCTCAACAACACCTATCAATACTATGCGCTGGGCAGCAACATCGACGCCACCGCGACCGCGGGTTGGAACGGCGGGCTGGGCTTTGTTCCGCTGGGCAATTCGTCGATGGAATTCCGCGGTATCTTCACCGGCTTGGGCCACACCGTCACCAACCTCAGCGTCAATCGCAGCAGCAGCGACTTCTCCGCATTGTTCGGCTATACCTCCGGCGGCAGCGTGATTCGCGACATCGGCCTGATCAATGCCAACATC
Organism: Herbaspirillum sp. RV1423; assembly: GCF_000577615.1. GTDB lineage: Bacteria > Pseudomonadota > Gammaproteobacteria > Burkholderiales > Burkholderiaceae_D > Herbaspirillum. The sequence goes on along the minus strand of NZ_CBXX010000046.1, from coordinate 18,365 downwards.
AGCGGCTATTCCAGCGTCGGCGCACTGGTCGGACGCAGTTACGGCGAGGTCTACAATTCTTATGCGAGCGGCAATGTCAGCGGCCACAATGACGTCGGCGGACTGATCGGCCAGAACTATACCTCCGCCATCAACGTGCACAGCAGCGTCAACGTCACCGCCCAGTCCACGCTCGGCGGCCTGGTCGGTTCCAGCAGCGGCATCATCAGCAACGCCTATACCACCGGCAACATCAGCGGCGATGAATTCGTCGGCGGCCTGGTCGGCAACAGCAGCGGCGTCATCAGCAACGTTTACGCCACCGGCGATGTCAGCGGTAACAGCTATATCGGCGGCCTGGTCGGGTACAACGTCGCCAGCGGTCGTATCAGCAATGCCTACGCGGCCGGTCGCGTGACCGCCGCAGTGAGTTATGGCGGAGGGCTGGCCGGCTACAACGGCGCCAATTCCAGTATCGCGACATCGTTCTGGCTGCTGGCCAACACGCCGGTCGGCATCGCCGGCAATGACGGCGTCGTGGATAGCCTCACCAAAGGCCTGTCCAGCGCGCAAGCGACCAGTGCCGCCACCTATGCCGCGGCCGGCTGGGATATCGGCAAGGTCGGTGGCGGCAGCAGCATATGGCGCATTTACGAAGGCAGTACTTTACCGTTGTTGCGCAACTTCCTCAAGCCGGTCACGGTGACGGCCGATACGACCCTCGACAAGACTTACGATGGCACATTGATCGGCAGCAGCAGCGCCTATACCGTCTCCAACGGCGCCGGTTTGCTGGGCAGTTTGCACTATGCGAGCACAGCCAAAGATGTCGGCAACTACAGCACTGCCGACAATACGCTGGCGATTTCCGGCCTCTATTCGACCCAGGACGGCTACGACATCAGCTATGGCGCGGCCAACGTGCGCATCAATCCGGCCAACCTGGTCGTCAGTGCCGGCAACGACAGCAAAGTGGCCGATGGCGTCGCCTATAGCGGCGGCAACGGCGTCAGCTATTCAGGCTTTGTCGCCGGCGACAGTACTGCCGTCCTTACCGGCGCGCTCAGTTACGGCGGCTCGGCGCAAGGCGCGCTCAATGCCGGCAATTACAACATCCGGCCGGGCGGCCTCAGCGCATCCAACTACGATCTCATCTTTGTCGATGGCGTCCTGACCCTGCGCACGCCAGCTCCGCCAACGACCATCGCCCCGGGTTCTGCCGTCGCCGTCGGCGACAGCCGCGCGGCATCGACGATCGGCAGAGTCAAAGGCACCGATAGTAGCGTGGAGCAGATCAATGCGGTGATCTCGCAGGCTACGGGCAAGGACAGCTTGAAAGCGCAAACCGGCGACCTGTACCTGCGGATTATCGATGGCGGGATTCGTTTACCCAAAGGCGTTCCTGAATTCTTTTGAGAACCTGATCATGATCTTGCTGCGAGGCCTGCCGGTATCCTGGGCAGGCGCTTGCTTTCGATCCCTTCATGTCGTATCGTTGTGCGATGCACTATTATGATAGGCGATATTTAAAATAAAACCCGGGCGTGCAAGGCCGCGGTTTTCGGACTTCACGGGGAAGCGGGATGTTTCAAATTTGAAGATCGGCGGCCGGTTGCGCCTGGGGCTGGGAATCATTCTGGTGCTGTCGTGCATGACCACGGCCGTCGCCATATGGAATTTGCAAAGGGTCAGCGCGGCATCCGCCGCCATGATGCAAAAGCCGTTGATGAAAGAGCACCTCAGCAGCGATTGGTATCGGGCGATCGATTCCGGCATCATGCGCACCACCGCGATCGCCTCCAGCGCCTGATGCAGGATTTGCTCAACACGCAGCGTCGGCAGATCGACGCCATCAATGCGGAGATTGAAAAAACGGTTGATCAAAGCCGTCGGCTGCTGTTGATATTGGAAGGGCTGGCGATTTTCCTGGCGATCCTGATCGCGCATTTCCTCACCAGGTCGATCGTGCGGCCGTTGGCGGCGGCGGTGCTGGTGGCCAAAGGTGACTTGAGCGCCGACATCGAAGTCAGTTCGAAAGACGAAGTCGGGCAATTGCTGGCGGCGCTGCGCTCGATGAACCTGAGCTTGCATGAACTGATCGCCAACATTCGCGGGAGCATTCATCACATCGCCACGGCGTCGGCCGAGATTGCCACCGGCAACATGGATTTATCGGTGCGCACCGAGCAACAGGCCTCTTCGCTTGAAGAAACCTCCGCGGCCACCGAGCAGATCGCCGCCGCCATCAAACACAGTGCGGAAAACGCCGGGCGCGCCAACGACGGCGCTGCATTGGCCACCGCAGCCGCATCCAAAGGCGGCCAGATGGTGGCCCGCGTGGTCGATACCATGGGCGTGATCAACGATTCGTCCAGGCAGATCGCCAGCATCATCGGCGTGATCGACGATGTAACGCAAAAGAACGCCACGCTGGTCAGCGTGTTCCAGTTGAGAGCGGCGGAGCAGGATGACGGCAGATCGCTGGCGATTTCCTGAGGCTTTTTACCTTGCTTGCGCCGTTGATTTTCAATTCTAGTCAATCCGTTGCTGCTACAGCCTGATTTGCCACCGATTGCAGCAGCATCAGCAACTGGTTTTGACTGCCAGGTTGGCGACTATCGGGAAGTGTCGGGTCCCAATCGGGATTGTCCAGATTCTTCAGCGCCGCCATGACCAGGTCTTCGGCCAGTGCGCGGCATTCTTTCGCGGTGCGCTCGCGTCGTCGTCCGGCTGAGGTGAAATGGCGCATGCCAGCCGGCCATCGCGCTTGCGGCTCATGGGTCGCCATGGCCTGCTCGATCAGTATCGCGGCGACTTTTTCGATGATTTTTTGCAAGCGGTTGCCGGCTCGTACCTGCAAGGTATGCAAGGCACGGGCGCCGACAGGATCGGCCGCGATTGCCGACAGGCGGATCGCCCCGGCATTGCTCGCCTTGAGAGGGGCAGGATAGTTCATGGCTTTTAGTTCTTATTGAACGAGAGTTGTCCAAGCTTGACCTTCAAGCGGCCGACATACAGCTTGCTCTGATCGTCGATTAATACTGTGGCGAAAATTTCCTTGTATTTTTCATTGAGGAAATCGCCAAATAGCTCGCTGAGATTTGTCTTGCGAAGATCGTCCTTGAATTGTTCGCGTACTTCTTTCTTCTGGCTGTCGGACAAGCCGGCATATTTCTTTGGTTCGTCCTTTTCATCCTTTTCCAGTTTCTTGGTTGAATAAGCCTCCATGGCCTCTTTGAAATCCGGGAAATCGTCGAGGTCATTGAACACGGTATTGGTGTAGGCCTGTAATTCCTTGTACAAGGTGTTGACAGCACCTTCATCAAGCCCACCGGGAGTTTGAAGTTCTTTAACCGTGGCGTCGGCTTTTTCCAAGGTCGGCTTGGGTTCTTCTCCCACGCGCCAACGCTCCCACTGCTCGCCTTTCAGATAGATTTTCGGTTTCTGCGGGGCTGTAAAACGGACGGGCTCCGCCTTGATTTTGATGACAACTTCTTCGGCATTTGCTTGTGGCCAGATTGGCGCTTGCGACGGTTGCTGGAACGGATCGGGACCAGGCGGCATCGTGCTGAAAGGAGGAACGCCATTGAACCGGGCGTCGTCGTTGGGATCAGGCCAGGTCTGCGCCCGCTGGAAGGTGTCTGGTTGCGGAGGGGGCATATTGTCGAAAGGCTGACTTGAATTAAAATAAGCCGGGCCGCCGGCAGCATGTGGCCAAGTGCCGGGACGCGGGATGCCGTCCATTGGTATCTCGCCGCCGAAGTAGCCTGTCGATTGGTAATTGCCGAAACCACCCATAGGCTCGTAATTATCTGTGTCAAAAGCCGGCTCTGCCGGGCCGGTCTGCGCCTGGCGCGCCTGCCAATAGAGCGGATGCATCGGATTTTCATACGGATTGCGATGATCCGGATGCAGATGCGCAGTATCAGCCGTGGACGGGTATTGAGGGTATTCATAGTCAAAATCCGGAACATGGATCTCTTCAAAGTCTTCAGCGTCGGCATAGCCGGTCTCGTCCCGGAAGGGCGGCGGGGCATACCATTCATCCTCGAAGGGAGGCGGCTGTTGCGAACTGCCCGTCCTTTGCCTGCGGCTGCCGGCAGCGGGATGATAGTCATCCTCGTCCGGTGGCTCTTCTATATAGGGCTCTGCTCTGCGGCTTCGTGGGCCGCCCGTTTTGGATGTAGGCGTGCTCTGCGAGGATTTCTTGCGTGAAGATTTTTCTTGTTCCTTGTCTCTCTCCCTCTCTTTCTTTCCATCGGCTTTTTTCTCTTCCGACCGTGTTGCATGCGGACGCGAGACCTCAATGAAAAGATAGTGGTCGTTGGTTTTCGGTATCGTAATGGATGGATTGGGAGGATTATTGATGACCAGGTCTTCTTCCAGGGTGTCGCTGACGAGCAGATATCTCTTCATTTTCTTCGTCTGAGGCGCATCGAAGTCGACGAGTTTTATATAAGTATGCGTCTTGCCGAGAATTGCCTGCCGCATCTCAGGCGTCAGCGAAGAAAAAGAGCGTTTGAATATCTTCCATGCTTGCGCACCTCGCGATTTCTGTGCCGCGTGCGGATCTTCTTTCATTGTCCCGCGTTCGGGAACAAAACTATAGGATGAGGAATACGGTTCCGCAGGGGTGGTTTCCTGCGGTTTTTGCGTTAAATCGTCGACATTTGCGCCGGGTTCGAATGCTATGCCGTACTGGAAAAGATTCGGAGGCGTCGCATCAGGTTCGATTTTTTTCGCCCTTGCCGTTGACGTCGGTGTCGCGGGCGCGGGTTTTTTGCTGTCCGACGCCATTGTCGCAAGCGGCACCGGTATCTCCGTGGGGTTTTCCACGGGAACGCCGTCCTTGAATTTGAGGCTATAAGTGGAGCGGCGCGATGATGTTGCGTCAGGTTCGACGGTCGCCGGCGCGGCTGCAGGCGTTGGTTCGATTTTTTCGGTCCTTGCCGTTGGCGTCGGTGTCGCGGGCGCGGGTTTTTTTCTGTCCGACGCCATTGTCGCAAGCGGCACCGGTATCTCCGTGGGGTTTTCCACGAGAACGCCGTCCTTGAATTTGAGGCTATAAGTGGAGCGGCGCGATGATGTTGCGTCAGGTTCGATGGTCACCGGTGCGGCTGCAGGCGTTGGTTCGATTTTTTCGGTCCTTGTCGTTGACGTCGGTGTCGCGGGCGCGGGTTTTTTTCTGTCCGACGCCATTGTCGCAAGCGGCACCGGTATCTCCGTGGGGTTTTCCACGGGAACGCCGTCCTTGAATTTGAGGCTATAAGTGGAGCGGCGCGATGATGTTGCCTCTGGTTCGATGGTCACCGGTGCGGCTGCAGGCGTTGGTTCGATTTTTTCGGTCCTTGCCGTTGGCGTTGGCGTCGGTGTCGCGGGCGCGGTTTTTTTGCTGTCCGACGCCATTGCCGGGATCGGAGTCGGACTCTGTGTTTGCATCGTGGCCTGGGTGGCTTGCTTCTTCGGTGCGGAATCTTCAACAGGAACGCCGTCCTTGAATTTGAGGCTATAGGTAGAGCTGTGCGATCGTGTTTCGTCAGGTTCGGCTGTTACCGGCATGGCAGTTGTCGGCACAGATTTCTTGTTGTCCGGGGCTGGCGTTGAAACTGGAGAGGTGACAGTTGTCTTTCCGGTTTCCGCGATGACGGGTTCGGTTACGGTAGCTTTTTTGCGAGATTGGTAAGTGGTTCCGGAGGAGGTCAAGATGCTGGCCTTGTCGGCAGGCTCGCTTTTCAAGTCCACCGTCGCGGCAGCGTGCGCCGATGTGTCCCTGACCGCCGTTGCATCCTCCGCCACTGGTTTTTCTGGTGCGACAGGTACTGTCGTCGGCCGTTCCACTACTGCGCTTTTTTTTGTGGCGGCAGCAAGGGGCGCGGCAGCGCTGGTGTTGGTCGCCGACGATGCGTTCGGAGTGAACGGAGCCACGGCAGGTTTTGCAGTCTCCGATGTTGTTGCCGCTGGAACGCCTGCTGTGGCACTGTCCGTTTTTGTCACGATCGCCGACTGCACAGGCGCTTTCTTCTTGATAGCGGCGGGCGTCGCCGTGGCGCTTTGCGATGCCGGCGTGACGGTTGAGGCCGATGAGGCATTGTTCGAGGAGACGGCAAACTGCCTGTCGGCAGCCACAGTCGTCCTGGCAGCGGTCATCGGTGTGGATGTCGCCGCCATGGTGGCCTTGGCAGAGCTGCTTTTCAATGTACTGGCCGATGCCGTTGTATTTTTTGCCGGCGTTGCAGGTACGGGTAGTTCGGTCGAGGTTTCTTCGAGGGCAGTGTTGGGCTTGGCGGCGGTCGATTCACGGAGCGCGGAGGTGGTTGCCGCTGTCGTTACAGTCGAGGTTACCGCTATCGTGGCAGCGACAGCATCGTCGCCATGTGCAACCATGCCGGGTGTGACAGGGGCCACATGATCGGAAACGCTCGCCGTCGACGTGGTTGCCGTCGTCACTGGAGCAGATTTTTTGTCCGTTCTCGCAGCTTGTTGCAAACCGATCTTCGTCCCCGCAGCGTTCCTGGATTTGGGCGTCCTGACCCATCCTGCCACGGGAGCTTTTTGCGCCTCTTTTCTGGAAGAGGTTTTTACCGCTGTGCGTTGCTTGTCCGTCGGCGGCGCGCCGCTTTTCTCAACGGTTGTCCTGGAGGCTCGCCTGGCGTTATCGATGGCGTCGAGACCTGCTTTCATTTCTTCATCCAGCACTGTCAGGTCAGCCTGGATGCCAGCGAGCAGGGCGACAAGTTTGTCCTTGCTTTCAAGGCCATCAGGCGCGACGGGAGGTCGCAGGGCATCGTCCTCGCCGATTCCTATCGGCGCCTCTTCAAGAGCGGCAAGCGTGCCTGAGAGCGAATCGAGTTCTTTCTTATCCGCCCTTATTGCCTTGAAGAGTTCGGTCAGCGCTTTCTCGTCGACTGACGATACCTCCAATTGATCCAACTTCTTGTTGATGGCATCGATTTCTGCAAGCATGGGTTCCAGTTGCTTTTTCAACTCAGTCTTGCGTGTGTCAAGTTGTTTCAACTCTTCGTCGATGGTATCCAAATCTGACTGGAGCTTGTTGATCTTCGCATTCAGCTTTTTTTCACTCTTGTCATATTCTTTCTGGGAGATTTTTTTATTCCGCTTCAATTTGCGCAAATCGTGCTCGGCCTGACGTTTTTCCTTCTTGATGTCATCGCGCTCATCCTTGTACCCGTCGATTTCTTGTTTCAGTCGGGTATAGCCGATTGATTCGCGCTGCGCATCGTCTTTTTCCACCAAGTCCAGCTTTTCAGCAACCGCCTGCTTTTGCGCGTCGGAAAGTCCGGGATATTCGGCGGCGTTTTTTTCATTGTTGGTAAGGCGTTTTTCGCAAGCCCGTTTTTCCTTGCCGATGCCGTCGGCAGTTTTTTCTGCTGCGGTGATGCGTTTCGGTAGCTTGCTTTGGGCGGCGATAGTCAGGTTGACAAAGCGTGTATAGAGATTTTCTTGCAGTGAATTGTCTTCTTTTGCGATCCTGCCATATCGGGCGATATGGGATGGAACGCCGATCTTGACGGTTGGCGGATTCGCTTTGCTTGCGTGGGCGCGATGGCTTGACGAATGCGAGGACGAATGATGGTTATTTGTTCTGAATAGGGAAAACATGATGGCGTGTTCCGAGAATAGAGATAGAAAGCTCCCGCGTCAGCGGCTTGCTCCGCCTCTTCAAAGTTGGCAACGCGTTATGCAATCCTCAGAGCAAGAAAGTTTGACAAGCGCTGTTTGGGACAGCTCTTGATGCATGAGTAAGTATCTGCGATATCCGGTTCCGTCCTCTTCAAAGAGAGGGCAAGCGGGGCCGCAGCCGATGTGCCCGGTGGCCTTCTCTTCCGCGTAGCCGCACGTCCGATGAGGTTCGCTGCGCTTCTCCAAAACACAACTGCATCATCTGCGCCGAGTCACTGTACGAAAGCAGGAAATTGTTCGCCGAGGAACATCCGGAAAAACCGATCGTCACTCACAGTGATGGCAGCGGCGAGCGGACTTTAGCGAGTGCATAGAACGCATCTGGCGCCTATTTATGAAATGAATTCCAGATAAAACCGACCAGGATGCCGGTCAATAGATAAACCAAAAAGCTTTTTATTGTAGAAGCGGCCGGCGGAACTGGTCGCGCCGGCCGCAAGAAATAGGGAATGATTGAAGGACCGGTACGGTGGTCGATCGGAATAGTCAATGCAATAATCGATTGCGCGGACCGTCCAGCGGCGTGAATTGCCATGCGCCGGATTCGGGGACGAACACCGCGCATTCCTCCACCGTGCCTATGCTGGTCCAGGCGTCGCGATATTGCGCGAGGCCGACGACCTGAGCTTTTTCCAGGGCTTCGGTGGCGCATTTCGCCAAGGCGATATCGGACCAGTTGCCCAGCGAATGCACCTGCTCCGAATAGTTCATGCCGCCGATGCGTTCCCACCATTCATGGATGAAGGCAAGGACGTCGGCCTTGATCCGCAATTGCGACATGCCGTGCAAAGTGTGGTGCATGTCGAATGGCACCGGCAGCAACGGCGTGATCAGCGTCTGGTCGCTATCGAGCAGCAAGTCGTTGGTGTCCGACGCGAAGAAACCGAGCGCCAGCATGAGCTTGCGCTCTTCTGCGGGAATCGTCGCCATGATTCTGGCGAGATCGATCCTTTCCAGGCGCTGCCGGGTCCAACCTTGCATGCCGGCGGCATACAGGCGCTGGCAATAGATTTCGGCATCCAGGGCCGAGGCGAACGTCAGGACGCCGCCCTGGTTGCGGATGTTGATATAAAAAGTCTGGTCTTGCATGCCTGTGTCGGCATCATCGCGTGAGGGGGTGTGCACCAGCCCCCATAGCGGGAAACTCGATTCGGGTGGGCGCAAAAATTGATCTTCCATGGTCTTCTCTTTTTTTCATCAAGTTAAGAACGCGTCCAATGAACGATTCTGGAAAAAGACCGGCTTGATGCTGTGGAAGGCAAGAAGGTGATGCGGGCAGAACAGCAATAAGCCGATCCAACTGGGCCGGCATGCGTGCTGTTTGCAGGACGCTGCCGGCGGAATATTCATTTATCCATGAATGTCCGGTGTGTGGCCGCAGTTCCTTCCTGCTGAAAAGAGGGGATAAATGGAAAAGCAGGCGTCGCCGTTCAGGCCGGCATGAGCAGGTAACGAGAATCGGAAACGCGGAGCGATTTAACGGCGGGGCCGCGGCGCGACGCTGACACTGACGCTACAGATGCCGAACCGTTCCAGTGCGGCGCAAACTGCGTCGGCGCTATGCCGCGCCAAGGCAAGATATTCTATGCGCCTGAGACCTGTATCGATGCGCACGGAAAAGCAATGAAGCGCTGATGATGGGTTGGTCGACATGATCCTGAGCGTCAATGAAATATTCCGAAAAATGCCGTGCGGCCAGACGTGTTCAATGAACATCCCGCCGTCAATTCACCACTTCCAGCGCATTGCTTGCCTCGATCATTTCAACCATTGGCTGCCGTAGCGCCCGCACAGTGTCGTGCAGCCATGCCAGCGCTTCCTCTTTCGATTCCATGCCCAGCATGATCGCACCGAATGCGCCGTCGCCATGCACCAGCAGCATGTGCGCCTTGGCGGCCTGGCCATGACGGAATCGCTTCACCAACTGACGGTACTCTTCGGCTGCCGCCGGGGAGGGGAACACGCTGGATTGCGGTCGCAATTTATTGATATTGCCGCCCCACCAGTAACTGCCGTCGTCCTGGATCAAAGTAATCAGCGCACGTCGGTTGGGGCGGGCATGTTGGGCGTGCAGGTAAGCTTCTTCCAATGAAAAACCGAGATGGTGCATATTTTTGCCGGTGACTGTCATGCGTCATGAGTGCATCCTGGCCGCATAGAGTTCTACCGGGCCTCATCTTTAATGCGTGGGGCATATTTCGGCACATGTCTCTAAATGGCGGCGTCGGCAACCGGCAGCGAGAAAATCCGCAGCAGATTTATTGCCAGGAAATCAGGGAAATCGCGGGCAGTTTCAATTGCGTGGCGGAGGTCGTCCAGACTATATGAGGTGCTGCCGGTATCTGCGCCGGCAAGCTATTGGCCTGGACGCCTGCCAAGGCTATCCAAAGCACCGAAGCTGATGAGGAATTCCCTCGGTATTCCATCGCAGGCCGGATGGAATACCAATGAGGTTTCGGCGTGGCAAGGATCGGTCAAGATAATCCTGGGAGGGGCAGGAGGGGGGGGGGGCGCACAGCGTGCCGCGCACCTGCATAACGGTCTGCGCTTGCAAGCGCAGATGCGCCTTGCATTTCATCCCAAACAGGACACGCTCGCACTCACGCCTATTGATGACACGAGTTCTGATATTGTTTCCTTTGGTAAAACAAAGTATCATTTAACGATATCCAATGTATTTTAAGCAATAAGCTTGGTCAGGCACAAGCAATAAAAACCACCGCCTGACGAAAGCGTCGATAGAGCGCTCGTTGGTAATGGATCCAACAGGTTCGTTCCTGACGGAAACGCGCGGTCAGGTCGGTGTCAGCAATGACGGGTGCGTGATGCTCCTGATTCATTGTCCAGCGGCGCCGCCAGATTTTTTTGATTGTTGAAGGCGTGGGATATTCGGGAAAGGAGGAGGGCTTTCTTGCTGACCAAGTCAACGCCGACAGCCTTGTGCAGTGCCGGTTTGGAGCAGGCCGGAGCTGACAGATGGAGTGCCTTCTGCGAAAATTACGTCCCTGATAAGGAGCGAGCCTGTCGCCAATAAAAACAAGGCTTGCGAGAGTGGCGTTTTCGCATATAGGCGGAGCTGGTCTCGATAAAAAGCGTCGTCGTTGGATGACAGCAAGCAAAGGAACGTTTATGAGTTATACCGTTGATGCGGTGAGCAAAGCAATCGAGTTGCTTTTTCTGGTAGCGGAAGAAGGCGGGAAAGGGGTCACGGAGTTAGCCAAACGCTCAGGCAATACCAAGGCGCGCGCATTCCGACTGCTGACGACGTTGGAAGAAAGCGGCCTGGTGCGACGCCAGTTGCCGATGGCGACTTACAGTCTCGGCTATCGCGCCCTCATCATTGGCACTGCGGCACAGGCGCAATTGAGCCTGATCCATGTCGCCAAGGACATCCTCGAATCGATCGGTCGTGAATGCAATGAGAGTGTACTGGTGCGCATTCGCGATGGTGCTGAAACGATTTGCGTCGCCTGGTGGGATGCACCGCACGCTTTGCGCGTACATAGCCAGTTGGGCGATCGCCGTCCCATGTTCGTCGACGCTTCCGGTAAATTGCTGCTGGCCCATGCGCCGGAAGAAATCCGGGAAGCGATCCTGAGCGGCAGGCTGGAACAATTCACGCCAAACACCATCGCCAAGCGCAATGAGCTGAAAAAAGAACTGAAGAAAATCCTCATAGATGGGTACAGTACCTCGTTCTCGGAAAAGACGACCGATATGGTGGCGGTGGCAACGCCGGTGCGCGATGCCACCGGAGCAGTGATCGCTTCATTGTCGATGACGGCCCCGGCCAGCCGGGTGCCGAAGGAAAATCTCAGTAAATATGTCGAGATATTGCGTTTCGCGTCGATCCGTTTTTCAGCGGCATTGGGTTATGTCGAACCGTAACGGTTCGACATACTCATGCGTCAGGTGAGCGTCGTTGGGAGACTGACGGAAATGACGGTATGGCAGATGTCGTCGACGTCGTCTTCGTTGATATCCTGTTCGCCGATGTGCTAAAACCGCCGGCTCTGCCTGCGTTTTCTATCTTATCCGCTCACATCATCTTCAATGCACGCGCAGTGTCGTCCACAGTAAGTTGCAGCTTGGCGACAAGTTCGTCTATTTCTCCATGTGTGGCGACCAACGCCGGGGCGACGATCAGGCGCGCCGCCGCCGCACGTAACAACATGCCATGCTCCATCGCTTTGCGCATGCAATATTGGCCGACCGTACCTTCATTGACAAAACGTTTTTTTTCTTCTTTGATGTAGGCCAACTGTAACGCAGCCACTGCGCCGACTCCCTGGATTTCGCCGACCAGCACGTGATCGCCCAAGGCCTGGCGCAGGCAACGCTGCAAGTAAGGACCGGTATCGCTCTCGACCTGATCGATGATGCCGCCTTCATCCAGCAGGCGCAGCGACGCCAAGGCTACGGCGGCCGCCACCGGATGGCCCTGGTAAGTCAGGCCATGGGCGAACACGCCGCCGCAATCGGCCAGCGCGTCGCCTATCCTGCGCGACAGCACCAGGCCGCCCATCGGAATGTAACCCGACGTCAGGCCTTTGGCGATGGCCAGCATGTCCGGCTCGAAGCCGAAATATTCATGTGCAAACCAGCGGCCGGTGCGACCGAAGCCGCCGACGACTTCGTCGGCGCAGATCAGTACATCATATTTTTCGCAAATCCTCTGGATTTCCGGCCAATAGCTGGACGGCGGGAAAATCATGCCGCCTGCACCCTGGAACGGTTCCGCTACAAAAGCCCCGACCTTGTCGGCGCCTAGTTCGAGGATTCTGATCTCGAGTTCCTGGGCCGCTTGCAAGCCGAACTCCTGTTCCGTCAGCGCGCCCTCGTAGCCGAACCAGTACGGCTCGGGAATGTGATGGATATCGGCAATCGGCAAGCCGCCGAATTCATGCATCGCCTTCATGCCGCCCAGCGACGCGCTGCCGATGGTGGCGCCGTGATAGCCGTTGTGGCGCGCGATCAGGATTTTCTTGTCGGGCTTACCCGCCAGTTGCCAGAAGCGGCGCACCATCTTGATCAGGATTTCGTTAGCTTCCGATCCCGAGTTGGTGTACAGGATGCGGCCGTAGGAAGCCGGCAATATGTCGAACAGCTTGCTCGACAATTCCGCGACTGCGGGATGCGTGGTGTTGAAGAACTGGCTGCAATAGGACAGCGTTTCCATCTGGCGTGCAGCAGCTTCGATCAGTTCCGGGCGACCGTAGCCGAGTGCTGTGCACCAGAGCCCCGACAAGGCGTCGAGAAAACGGTTGCCATGTTCGTCCCACAGATAAAGGCCTTTGCCCCTGACCATCACGCGAGTGTCGGCGCTCTTCAGGAACTTATGATCCTCGAACGGCAACAGATGCCGCGTAAGGTGAATTTCCTTGTAATCCTTCTGTGCCAGTGCTTGGCCGACGAAATGGTTCATGACAGTTCCGGAGAGTGTGGTGGAAAATGCTAGCTGCGCCATCGGTGCCAGGCGGCCGCGCTTGTTTCGTGAGTGACGACGATGCGGGAGCGGTTCCATCTCACACAAGCGCAAGCGACCAGTCAAAACCAGGATAGAACGGCAACCAAAAGGAGCTCGATATGAAAGCGATTGTGACCGGCCATAGTCGCGGGCTTGGCGCTGCGATTGCCGCCGAACTGCTGGGGCGCGGCATAGCAGTGCTGGGATTGTCGCGGCAGCAGAACCCCATATTACAGCGGGAATTTCCCGCGCTGTTGACGCAACACGAGATCGATTTGGCAGACACGGCGCGGCTGGCGGCCTGGTTGAACGGCCCGGCGCTGGAACAGTTTTGCCGACACGAGCACGATATGGCGATTGCGTTGATCAACAACGCCGGTACGGTCCAACCCTTAGGCGCCCTCGCCAGCCTGGCGCCGATTGCGGTGGGGCAGGCCGTGGCCCTGAATGTCGCGGCGCCGCTGATGTTGGCAGCCGCGGTGGCCGCCATGGACGCGCAGGAGCGCCGCATCTTGCATGTTTCCAGCGGCACCGGTCGCGACGCTTATGCCGGCTGGAGCATTTATTGCGCCACCAAGGCAGCGCTTGATCATCATGCCCGTGCTGCTGCACTCGACGGTTCGTCCGGTTTGCGTCTGTGCAGCGTCGCGCCCGGGGTGATCGATACCGACATGCAGGCTGAGTTGCGCGCCACCCAGGAGGAGGTGTTCCCGTTGCGCGAGCAATTTCACGAACTCAAACGTCAAGGCCACTTGCTGAGTTCGCCGACAGCGGCCGCTCGCATCGTCGATTTCTTGCTGTCTGACGGTTTCGGCGCTGTGCCGGTGGCGGCATTTTCATGAGGCATTAGAAAATGTAATGCCGCTTGGCATAGTCTTTTACATCGCATCATTGCTGACCATAAATGGCGTGAGATGCGTTCAGGTGTCGGTGGTGCGTATGTGTCATGTTGAAACTTTTGAATCCTTTTCCATTGTTTGAGTGGATTGAATTGCAGAAGGCGGAAGCTCTGCAGGAACATCGCATTCGGGCGGTATCTTCTGTGCGCACCGCGCTGCTTTCAGTTTTTTGAGGCGCTATGTTGCGATGGTTTTGGAACCGCCAAGCGCTGCGGATTGACACACCTGTGCCAACACGCAGGATCAGCAGGTTTGCTGTGCTTCCGGTTTGTGTCAGGCAGCGTTGTTCGACTTATTTTCACCAAGGAGAAATGATGGCCATGCTTCCCAACCCGCTCGCTGTTTTGAGCAATCCGATCGGCGCCTTGTCCGATCCCATCGGCACCATTACCGGCGGCAGCAAGCCGCCCGCGCCTCAAACCGGAGACATTGAATAGGCAATGATTCCGCGTGACTGAACTGCGGCGGCGGACGCCCGGGTTTTCTTGCCGCAGTCCTTGCCGGCGCCAGCGCTGCCGCTTTGGCAATGTCGGCCGGTGCCGTACATAAAAATATCAGGGGCAGTATGTCGATAGAACGCTACCGCGTTTTGATTGATCGCTTATGTGCAAGTCTCAATATTCCCGCTCCGGGAACTGCCTATCAGGTGGCGCATATCACCCTCTATGGCAGGGAATTCACCTTGTGTTACGGCGGTGTCCTGGCGCCTGAGAGCCTGCTGCTGTATTGCGACTTCGGCGCCATGCCGGCCGGCCGACGCGATCTCGTGCCGCTGCGCCTGCTGGAAATCAACACCTATTTATTCGACGAACGTTGCGCTGCGTTTACCTACGATGCCGCAAGCCACCAGGTTGTGCTGGTTTGCCGGCTCGAACTTGATGACGCCGCCTTGCGCTCGACGCTGGATTATTTTTCCGCCTTGGCACAATGCTGGCATCAGGACTATTTCCTGGCGGCGGACGAAGCATCCGCCAGCAAGCCTCGCAGCGACTGACAAGCTTGAAAAATCGCTGATGTTTTTCAAGGAGATCGATCGCCACAGGCCATGCATTGCGACCGGACGGACGTGAGGAAGCTGGCGATGCGGCTCGTGGAGTGCGTGTAAAACCGGATAATCTCAGGTCGGGCGAGGGAGGCATATCGCAGCCGTGGTGCCGCGATGGAGGTGGGCGGTGCCGATGCCGACGTGTGTTGCGCAGGGGCAGGAGAAAAGCCGGGCGTTCCCGCCCGGCCAGCGATCAGCCGCCCTGGATTTCCCCGGCGACCGGAGCTTGGCCTCCGCCATCCTTGCCTTTGATTGCTTCCAGTTTGGCCGGATCGACGCCGAGCATCTGCGCGAGTTTTTGCAGCTCTTCGTCCGAGATGGTGCCCTTTTGAAGTTTCTTCAGCAGTTCATCCATCTCGCTGCCGCTGCCGCCTTGACCGCCGGCTGCGTTGGCGCCGTCGGGGCTTTGCGTATTGACCCGGTTTTGCAATTCCTTGTTAATCGCATCCTTTTGCCATTGCTCGGTCGACGGATCGGCAAGTTTGCTCAGCAGTGCATCGGTCTTTTGGTCTTTCAAGCCGGCGGAGTAGGCATTCATGTCCGCTACGCTGGGGACATTGCCCGTAATGGGCGCGTTGGAAAAGCCTGTGATAGTACTCATGGGGATTCCTTAAAGAAGGGGGTTGATCAAACATCGTGACTGCGTCATTGGGTTGCGGCGCAGAGCACAAGAGTTCCACTTTCGGCAAGTCATGCAACACATCATTTGCGCTGTGCGCGCCATGCACGAATATCTGAACCGATCCGCAACACAGAACTGCAACCGGTCCGGCGCCACTCATTGCCGGATATCAGGCAATTCCGCGCGAAGACAGCAATGCGTGGTAAGAGATCGTTGCACAGGGGAGGAGACGCAAGAATGGTTTTTGAATGGCCGGTGGAACCAAGTGGTTTGGCCTTCCCACTTACTGGCGACCGTTCTGTTCACTTCTTGATCCGGGCGGTATTTTTTAATTTTTCATGGAGGTTATCATGGCAGCAACAGGCGCAGCAGCGGGTCTCGGTGCAGGTCAAGCTATTGGCGACATGACAGCAACGAATGCCGCACAAGAAGCGGTCGATGCGGTGGCGACAGGTTTGAAGGTCGCAAAATCGGGGCGCACCACTTCGAAAAATGATCTGGCAGGCGGATAACATTCATCTCGAATGTTGTTCGACGGGATAGGTTCTGCCATCCGGTACGCTCTATCCCGACATTTTTTTGAAATCGGGATCAGGGAAGCCGGCGCTTTCCCTGATCCCACCCAGATCTTCGAAGGAGTGCGATGTCCACTTTCCAAAGTCAACTCGGCCAGGACTATGCGGCCGAGAATCCTTCCATGCGCCAAGGCGCAAGCCCGACAGTATTGGCAGCCCAGGCTGGTGCTGCGCAAGCTGCAGAATTCCAGTTATGGGTATCGCAACAGGCATCTTCGTTGGCGAAGCTGAAGATCTTCAACACCATGGCGAAAAACGTCAACGATCAGCAGTAGCGCGCGACGGCAAATCGCAAGAAAGGAGTTTTTATGGTTGCTTCTGCATCTGCTTCTTCCCTCGCCGGAGAGTCCTCCGACACGTCGGCAACCAGCGCCGAATCGCGCAATGCCGCCAAGAAGGCGATCGCCGACATGAAAGGCGTCGACGCGGCACAGACCGAAGTCGACAATATCGGCATCTTTGCCAAGATGCTGAAAAAAGCAGAGGATGGCGCCCAAGCCGCGCTCTGATTCTTTTGTAACTCCCGCCGGCCCGATGATGCTTGCATCGGGCCGGCTACGCCATTTTGCCGCCGTCTCTCTGTACTTTCCGGAGCGTAGCGCCTTGTTCGTGTGCTTGCCGATATTGTCGACGGCCGGGAAATGGCTCGTCCCGTGCGTACGGACTTCCGATCGTGTTTTCTCCTCGTTGCCCGGCATGGACACATTGTTCATGGGCGCGGCATTGCGCAGATATTTCGATGCGCATTTCACCTTCGGTTCCGGTGGAACTATCGCATGGACGCCGCCACTTAAAAACAAGTCCGTGAGGCCTGCTGTCGTCGGCGAGGATATCGATCTCCTCGAGGGACGCCGTTTCCCTTACCGGATAACGAGACAAGACGTTTGAGTACCCACCCCCAAATTTCGGAGAAAAGCATGTCGGTTACAGTTACCATCACCAATACCACCACCTATTACGACGCTGGTTTTCCCGGATACTCCGGTAAGCCGCCTTTTCCCGGTAACGAATTTGGGGCTTGCGACCTCCATCAGGGCGGCAATAATATGCCGCCCGACCAGGTCGCGGCGTGGATCAATAATTTGCCCGTACCGGAAGGCATCAAGAATTACCTGCGCAACATGATGGGGGTGGGCACGCAGGGTGCGTTGCCATCCGACGCCAGCGCCGCCAAGACCATCAATCAATTCCAGAAGGACAACAACATCGGCCTGCTGTCAGTGCAGCAAATGCAGCAAATGGCCGAGACCGGTTATTACACTGACAAGAACGGCAAGAGCATCCAGGTGACGCCGGAAGTGCAGGCCGCCGCGCAAGCGTTCATGGCCAATAACGGTGCGCTGTTCAAGAAAATGGAGAGCGCCAAGAACGGTCAGTATGACGGCCTGCTCAGCACAGCCGATTACGACAGCGCGATATCGTCCGGCAAGATTTCCTCGAATCCTTCCGATCCCGCCACCAGTTCCCGGCCGCAGATCTATGGCCTGTCTCCCGACGCATTCATGGGTGCCGTGATGAACGGCCATATTTCGCCTAACCGACCGTCGGAATACGGCGCCGCCAAGACCATCAATCAATTCCAGAAGGACCACGACATCGGCTTGCTCAACATCGGCCAGATGCATCAGCTTGCCGAGACGGGCTATTACACCGACAAGGACGGCAAGACCATCCAGGTGCCGCCGGAAGTGCAGGCTGCCGCACAGGTCTTCATGGCCAACAACGCCGAACTGTTCAAGAAACTCGAATCGGCCACCGACGGCAAGCACGACGGCCAACTGGGCATGGGCGATTTCGGCGAAGCGATCGACGATGGCAGCATTGCGCCGCCGTCTTATCAGCAAGCGACCGGTGCATCGCCGTACGGATTCAATTCCCCAAGCGGCTTCCCGCAGGGTGGCTTCCAGATACCGTCGTTCGCACCGCCGTCGTATCAGCAAGCGACCGGCTCGACCTTGCCGTCGGAGTCGGGCGCGGCCAAGACCATCAACCAGTTCCAGAACGATCACGACATCCAGTTGATTTCGGCGCAGCAGATGCAACAGATGGCGCAGAGCGGCTATTACACCGACAAGGA
>NZ_CBXX010000045.1 GCF_000577615.1 Herbaspirillum sp. RV1423 | reverse complement strand
GAAAAAATGAGCAATTTTGGCTGCTTAGGTGGCCTTTGTTATTCAGAATTGTTCATAAACAATGTCGAAGTGAAAGTCTTAATATTTCCGGTTGCTATTTGCTTTTTTGCTTTGTCGTGAACAAATAAAGTCCACATAATTCTTGCCTAGCGCCTTCGCCTCATTGCTGCGAGCAACAACGCAGCCATCGTTATTCGATAGCGTCACTACTGGCCGATTGCGCAGGCGCGGATCAAAGGCACGATCGCAGCTGACATACATCGCATTCACGTCTACCAAGGCAAATTTTTGACGCGCAGGAACTGTCACGTCACACCTTCAACTTTCGGATGACGGCGGACACCACGCCCCACACCTCCAGCGTCTCACCTTCCTTCAGTCGAATAGGCGGATATTCCGAGTTCTCGGGCCGCAATTCGGTAACGTCGCCTTTTTTGTATAGCCGCTTGATGGTGTATTCACTATTTACGATGGCCACGACAATGTGACCGGATCTCGGCTCAATGGATCGATCGACTAGCACGCGATCGCCATCGTCAATCTGGGCGCCGATCATGCTCTGGCCTTTGACCGTGAAGAAGAACGAGGCTGCTTTGTGCTCTACCAGCAGCTCGTTGAGGTCCAGCGTCTCCTGGGCATAGTCGGTCGCCGGACTTGGGAAGCCTGCCGATATCGTCTGAAGGAATATCGGCAAGGCCACAATTTCGCACAGCAGCGCTGCCGGCAGGGGCTTATCGGTGGCGGATAGGGTTAAGATGTGATGGTGCATGGCAAATTAGTAACACTGTGTTTATATCCAGTATATGCTATTTCAGAAATGCGCCTCGTATTTCAGCGAGGAAGCCAGCTACACCATAGGAGATTAGCCCCATGTGCGGACGGATTATCCAGATCGAAGATGAGGACGAGTACGCTGAAGCGATGGAATTCAAGCTTGAGCAAACCATAGTGCCGGAAAAATACCGGAAGAGCTTCAACGCCGCGCCGCACACGCTGCGCATTGTCTTTCGGCTGGTCGATGGCAAGCTGGTTGCTGAAGCGCTACCGTGGCGCTATTTATCGCATTGGGCGAAAGAAAAGAATCTGCGCCCGGCCATCAATGCGCGGCGGGATAAGCTGCTGACACCTTATTACAGGTCCATGATGAAGAATGGCCGCGTTGTTGTTCCTGCAGATGGATGGTATGAATGGACGGGCCCAAAAGGAGACCGGCAGCCATGGCTCATTCAGGCGAAGGACAAAAAGCCGTTGTTTTTTGCGGCGCTGACCAACCAGGGCGACGACGTGGCGATCGACGATGACACCGGCCTTCTGATTGTGACCGACGATTCAGCAGGAGGCATGGTTGACGTTCATGATCGCCGCCCAGTTGCGCTGACAGCTGAAGATGCTATGACCTGGCTTGATACGTCGTTCTCATACCAGCAGGCAGAAGAACTAATTCGCAGCGCTGCCCTCGGCCCGGAGTATTTTCAATGGAGCGAGGTATCGAAGGACGTTGGCGGCCACGCACATGACGGGCCGGAGCTGCTGGAGCCGACCGGCCAGATAGTGCTAGGCGAGGTCGCGACGGACTCATAAATCAAAATGGGGTGAGTCCTGTGGGCGCGGCTGACTGCCTGCTGACATTTTTCGCATGCGAAATTTAATACCCATAAAAAAAGCCGCGATCTTCTTCGCGGCTTTCCAATGTCGAGGAAAAGTTAAACCAGCTTGTCGAAGTCCGGCAATCCGTCTTTTCCCTGAGTCCACATCTTCATGCCATTCTGCTGCTGCTTCGCCTTCACCTCCACGAAAGAAATGCTCCTGGTCTTCCAGATCGCTCCCTTTAAGGTAGTCACTTTCACGTGATATAGCTCCGCAATCCTATTGATTGAGACACCGTTATCTACCAGTTTCGCCCAGGTGTTGTATCGGTTTTCCAGCACGTCTTTACTGGTTATGCCATTGGCATGTCGGTAGTTATAGACGTCAATAGGTGTTACGCCATCGATCATCGTTGCGATCATTGGGTCGTTGAAGCCAAATTTTAGGAGCTTCAGAATTTGTTCTCTTTGATTCTCGCTCAACATAGGGCAAACAGGTCACATACAGTAAAGTATGGAATGATAATTGCATTCCGGTTTACAAGACGATAATTTTCTTAGTCTTATGGCTTTTTTGCCTCTGATTTTATGTCATAGGGCCGAAAATTGGATCAGAAAACGAGACTATTCCCATTGGGTAGGAGCAAAACCGCCTCAAGATGCGCACATATCCCCCTTTCGCCGTATTGTTTAGCGCAAGTTAAAGAATTGTCCTGCGGTTGAAGGGTGATGCGAACTCGTTTAACGCAAAGTCGCCATGGATATCACGCCGTTTACCAAGGTGCTGAACTGGTCAGCATCTCCCCCCGTGAATTCCGGCGTAACCGTGTAGGTGCCGGCAACGGCGATCGTTGGCGTGTTAGTGATTTTCAGCTTGGCTTGTCGCGCTATGGCGGCGTCAACATCTCCCTGAAGCTCTTTGTAGTGCTCTTTGATCAGCCTCGGCACCGAGACGGGGATCTGCGCTGCCTGCGAGATACGTTCGATTGCCGCCCAATTTTTCGGGGACAGCCCCAGCTCTTGAACACCCGTAAATGACGCCTCGATAAAGTTGGGCAAATACTTCGGGTAATAACGTTGAACAGCAAAGAAAGCGAAAGAGTAGGGGTATCCATCCAACTTGTTGACAAGCGGGGTGAACTCAAACGTCTCGCCTGGGGGAAGGGTTCGGGACAGGTTCTTAAAAAAGGGAAAATACTGTTTAGAAAAATTGCATGTGGGGGAAAAAAATGCGCGCACGACGAATTCATCGCCGACGACTGTTTTTACTTGGAGATACGGCTTCATTTGCTCCAACGGCAATTTCTCTTCGGCCAAAACAGACCTGGCCAGCGAACCACCTAATAGCATCGCGGAAAGTACAATTCGCCGTTTCATGCTGCTTTTTCCATCGGATATTCTTTCAAAATCATTCCCTCAATGCTTAGTTCAGCGATATCTTGTTCAGCGTGCAGCTCGACAAAGTGTTTATCGATGGCGGCATTCACTTGCGAATAGCTCAGGTCATACTTCTTGGCTAATTGGGTCCGGACACTGGGCGTTTCGGCAGCAGTAAAGTTCACCGGGACGGATGTGGTGCAGTCCGTTAAGCTGCAGCGCGCTTCTTCAACGGATCTCGCCGCCATCATCGCCAGAGTCTCATACTGTGGTTGCTTGATTGCAGAACGGTAAACCGCATCAGGAGCCGCGCCATCGTTGATGATTTGAGCAATCTCGTAATTGACTTCCATTGCCTCGATCAACGCAAATTTCCCGCGCGGTTCGGCGTCGTATTTGGGAACGGTTTCAGGCACGACAAGTCCATTCTTTGCGTACCATTGGCGTTCAACAAACGAGAGTGGGCGCTGACCGGGCGCCTCGCCTGCAGGACGGGCGGTAATAAGTCGGGGCGCCAATACCAATCTGAGTGTCGCAGCTAATGTAGAAGATGCCCAGTCGCGCTGATCCTGCGGATACATGCCTATCAAACGGGCAGCTGCTGAAGGTGCATCTTCAGTATGAATGGTGGCGAACACAATGTGGCCAGTCTGCGCCAATTGCATGCATGCCGTCGCGATTTTATGGTCAAGGATTTCAGCGCAAACAACGATATCGGGATGCTGGCGCATAAAAGCTTCCATCACGCGTTCCCAGGTCATCTCGCCGAATACTTCATGCTGAATAATTTGACCCAGACCGCGCAGCCGAAATTCGACTGGCGATTCGCCGGTTGATATTGCCTTGGTGCCGTCATTAAGCAGGAGAATCATTGCGTGAAGAAGTGTTGATTTTCCGCTTCCGGTTGGCCCTGTGCAAATTACGAGGCCAGATGGTCGGGAAATAATCTCCTTTGTCAAAGCGAGAGCCGCATTCGGCATGCCGACCTGATCCAGCGTCGGAGCGCCTTGATCATCAATGATCCGGCAGACGAACGAAACGCCGTCATAGGTCTTGGTGAACATTACCCGCACGTTGATGTAGTAAGTCTCCTCATCTTCATGAGGTTTCAGCCCTTGCTCTATCGCCCAATCTCGCGGGAACTCCATTTCAAAACGGCCCTTGATCGTGACACTCGTTGCCCCCCCTTGGGCTGCATTGATCAACCCTAGCATTTTTGTTTTGAAATGTTTGGTTCTTCCACCGCCGGCGTATAGGAAATTGTGGAATCCATGCTTTGTGCGGATGTTGACCCGCACTTTAGGATTCAGCTCGCTTTCCTTGAGATGCACGGTCACATCCGAGCAGCCGTTGATCGACGCATAGGTGAACAAGCGGAGGATGAATCTATCGATCTCTCCGTCTGGGCCAGAGGAAAGAGTCATCAGCTGCTGCTGTTGATCCTGACTGAATTCTTCGAAGATTTCCGAATACGTGGGGAGCACAAAAGATTGCATTGACGGCCTTTTAGGTGAGCACGATCCCTTATTCAGCGCAATGCCAAGTCGGATTAATAGGGCAAAACGTGGCTTACAGGGGCAATCGAGCAATTAAAAATTTACATTTTTGGTTATTATAATTAAAATTTAACGATGTGAAATCACGTATTTAAATTTAAATTGAAATATTCATTTCTTTGTGCGGTCATTCTCTCGATTACTGGTTCAGCCTACGCAGCAGCTGACGGCAACCAGGAGTCGAACGACGCCTGGCAAAAGGGCGTCAGCGACTCCCTGAATGAGACGAAATCGTTGAATTTCCAGAAACTGCAGGAAGGCGTTCGCGGGCAAGCCGAGGCTGTCATTGGGAATATCCAAACTTCGCAGATCGCGGAAAGCCTGCATATTGCGGATTCTCCGGCCGTAACCGCGATGTCAGAGCGACTAAACAGGGCGCACAAAGGCGCCATTGAGGCCACCGATGAAAGCATGGTCGCAAAGGCTAAGGCAGCATTGCCCAAGATTGCTGATGCGCTCTATCGCGGCCCTAAAAGCCCTTACTTCACGACATCGCCTCGCGGCCAAGATGTAATCACCGTCATCCGAGCCATTCCTCAAGCGTCGGGTGATAAGCGCCGGGAATTGCTCCTCAAGATCAAGCAATACAGCAGTGCTGGATTTCCTGAAGCGGTGAATTTTGTGGGATTCATATTTGAATACGGCCTGTTCGGCGCGAAGAAAGACGGCGCCCGCGCATTAAACCTATATCAATCAGCCGCGGCGACGGGCTATCAGCCTGCTCTGTATAACGTCGCAAACTATTTGTATTACGGTAAAGGCGGAGTTCAAGACACAAGTACGGCGGACGATGCAATTCGCCGCGCCTACATGATGGCGCAAGATACTTCGGGCCGCATCTGCGGCCTTGGTGCATTTATCAACTATCGCAGTGGGAATAAAAATGAGTCGCTGCGATATGCAACTGGCTGCACCTCAACGCTTGCCAAACTCCCTATGGCGATCTACGAAGAGCGGATGTTGCCGCTAGAGCGAATTCGCACATTGAAAGAAACCCTGGGCACTGGGGCCGACGATGCATTTCCCATGATGCGTCGTATTGCTGACTCGATGACAAAGATCGACCCACAATTGAAATGCCGCTATGAGTTGATGGATCGGTATCGCCTGAATACCGATACCCAATCAGCAAAGGCAGCTGCTACGCAATGCCTGAACAAGTCCGGCACCAGCGACGGCAACGGGCGGATGTCACAGGACATAGCAAATTATGTCGACGTAGAGATTCGTTCTATCCAGTCAGAACGACAAAGAAATCAATTCCACTACTCGTGGAGCGTTCCCTACCTACCGTTCCCCATGACCGAGACGGGCCAATTCCTCCCTTTGATCGAGCACAAACAACAATGAAAACAATTATCTTTGCAATTCTTACGTGCCTCGCAGGCTCATCCTTCGCTCAGACAGTAGATCAACTCACGTTCGTACAAGCGTTGAAGCAGGGACGTGCTGAAGGACCGATTCCAGCACAACAGCAGTTCCAGGAAGCCGCTGCTGCGATGCAGGCCCGGACTGGAAGTGCGGCGGCGATCACGGTTCTGTCCTTCCGTATCTCTCAGTTTGATCAGCAGCCGTCCTGCGGCCGGATCGGCTTCGGCCTCTACCAAAAATCAACGAACACATTTTGGTCACAAAGTGGTGGCCAGATGAATATCTGCGAGAACGGATACCCGCCAAACCGCATTTGTCCCGATGAACCGAACAAGCTAGTGCCTTTCAACGCTACCTGTGCAAACGGTAAGAATAGTGTGGATACGCCAGAAGTTGCAGCAGCTATTGCCAGCGCGATTAAGGGCGGCAGTTTGTCGATGGAAGAAGTCTCGAAACGTATGCACGCCGCGAAACCAGCCGCTCCGACGAAATAACAGGAAAGAAATAAATGAAGAACAAATGGTTACTGTCCGCGCTGATGCTGTTCTGCACCTGGTCACAAGCTCAAAATCAGCAGATGCTCAACGACTCTTTGGAGTATGCGAAAACACTGCAGCCAAGTTCTAATGGGCAGATAGTTAATCCAAGCGCTGT
The DNA here is from genome assembly GCF_000577615.1 of Herbaspirillum sp. RV1423. Classification (GTDB taxonomy): domain Bacteria; phylum Pseudomonadota; class Gammaproteobacteria; order Burkholderiales; family Burkholderiaceae_D; genus Herbaspirillum. The sequence goes on along the minus strand of NZ_CBXX010000045.1, from coordinate 37,140 downwards.
GAATTCCTCAACCTGGTCAAGCACGAAGGTTCCGACCGCCACCCCAAGTGGGATGGGTCAATTTTCATCTCCAACCACCAGCTCAAGCCTGTCAGGTTCGAACATCATGGGTGGCTTGTCTGCTTTAGGAGTAAAAGCGCAAGATGACTGCGTTAACTACGTCCCAACTGGAGATCCCGTCACGGATCAACGCTGCGCCGCCATCAATTTCATGTCCGCACATTGTTTAACTCCTACCAGCGGGCAAAACAAGATCCTGGGAGCATCAGGCGCAAGCCAAGGCTCACTTGCGAACTGCCAAGGAACATTTGGTGCTGGTCAATCGCAATTCGACTATGGCAACACTGTCACACCGGATGATCCGATTTTTGGGCCTATTAAAGATGCTCAGGACAACGCGAACAACGGTCCGCAAAATTGCACAGAGAAAACGGTAACAACTGATCCCGCTCAGTACACGACGAATACCTGCGTCAAAACATCGAACGTTGACAATCCAAGTTGTAATCACACGTTGGATATAAGCTCGATGTCAGTCGTAAAAGGAGCAACGGCATGCGTGAACGGCAACATCCTTTGGGGCTGCGGCTATGACTGTGGTCACGACGTCGATACTGCCACGCTCGTGTGCTCTGCTGGTGGAAACGCTAATCAGATCCAAGCCTATCTTTGGGCACATGGTGGCGACTGTGGTTTCCGAGGATATTCAGGATCAGTCGATCTGACGAAAGCTGGGGTACAAGTATTGAACGAATTCGGGAATTGTGTAGGGGATAGATCCGGAGATTGGCTGCTGGAAGCAACTGTAAACCAAACTTGCGATGCAACCGTCCAGACAAATTGCAACGTCTCGTTTCGACTTGGACGTGTTGCCGTATTTGAGTACAGCTGTGCTGGAGGTTCATACCTTCAGGATACTAGCAGCGTAGTTTTTTTGGATAGCAACGGCAATTACATCGACCCTTCAACGCTCCCAATGTCGTATCGCGGAGGTATATGTGTGGATAGCACCGGGCAGCACCCAACCGGGGCGAAACCGACACCAGTCTTTTACTCGTATGATTTTATAGATGCTGCCACCACAATCAATTTTTTAAATCCGGACGCCAGCACCATTGTTGGGACGCCTACGTGGATTGACAATTGCACGGAATACGAAAAATAGGCCGGTCATGACACGAGTCCATATAAATAAGATCCTCAAAGGATTTGCAATCTTACTGTTCGTGATGGCTACGAACGCCTATGGCCAGACCTACGCTCCGGGAGCGTGCACGCCGGTCCCGTATTCAGAAACATGTATTGACTCTACGCCTTGCAAAACACATCCATCCGGCGTTCAAGTTTGTTTGAGTGGCGTTTCAAAAGCAAACGCAGTCAACATTCCACAAACCTGCTGGAAGTACTCATATGAATACGCATGCAAGAGCAACACGCCGACCAATACATGTGGCCCATACGAGAACAACCCTAAATGCGCAATTCTGATAACGAAATGTTCAGATAATGATCCAGTAACGGGCGCATGCGATTCTTGGAACTACACGTACCAATGCCAAACGAAAGACGCAATTACGAAGCAGGAGCTTCAATGCACATCGGGGATGGTCGCAACATTACCCACACCTGACAATCCGAATGCAAATTTCGTTAAGGCTGCATTGGCAATGGAAATCTCTCGTGAAATGTCGGTGTACACCGAGATATTTAGTGGGATAAAGGAAACCTGCGCCAAAGGATATGGCGGCATCAAAAACTGCTGCAAGGCGGAACCTGGTGGCCAGTCGAACAACGACGTAGTGGCGTCACTCGGCGTCACCGCGGCATATTCGGCGGTCAAATATGCGGGGCAGAAGGCCGTTGACACTGTTTCGCCCTACGTGTTCGACGCGATGTTTTCCGGAACCGTTTTTGATTCGGGTATGCAAACTAGCATGATGGGCGCTTCCAGCTCCATTGTTCAGAACATCGGAGCAAACGGAGATCCGACCAGCTTAGCAACAAATTTTGCCGGCAACGGGATGTCCATGGGTGCATATGGATTCACGTTTGGTACCGGGTCATTTGCGGCATCTAGCCCGATTGCCGGAACAACAGAATTGTGGTCTGGCGCCGCCGGCGCGGATGGAGTAAGTAGTGGATTTATATCATTCAATCCCTACATGCTTGCTGCACAAATCGCTATTCAATACATCATGTCTTTGATGAGTTGCACTCAAAACGAACAGATGCTTGCCTTGCACAAGGGTTCTAATCTGAGCGTGTATGTTTCAACGGATTGCAGTAAGCGAGTATTAGGCGCTTGTCTGGAGTACACGGATACATATTGTTCGTTCAATTCGGTGTTGGCACGCATTATCAATCAGCAAGGGAAGGCACAATTAGGCTTGGACTTCTCCACGTGCACAGGCCTGACCGTCGATCAGGTGGGAAAACTTGACTTCACTAAAATTGATCTTTCAGAGTTCGCGGCGATCATGCAAGAGCAAGCCATGAAAGGTCTCCCATCGTCTCAAAATATCTCATCCTCTTATCAACCGGTGATGTCAAACACGAAAGCTGGAAGTAGCCAATCTTCAGCGTACGGCACTGCGTACCCTGGCGCATCAAAATAATCAAAAAGGAAAAATCATGAAAATCATCAACTCTGCTATCGCGGCCGCAACGTTCCTGGTGTCCGCCGGTGCAATTCAGACTGCTCACGCTGAGCCGGTTCAGTTTGATACAGACGACGCTCACGTGATCGTTATTCGCCCGATCGATGTTTGGTCGCCGAATGAATACTGGAATGACTATGTGATTACCAACTTCAAGCGAAATCAAATCCGATACGGCGTTGTTACCGAAAACGGAGTGAAGCGGTCAGGTGATGATGATGCGCTGGCCAAGCAAGTGAGCGAAATGGCGAAGCCATTTGGTTTCGAGGTTGGAGGTTTCCGAAGCATTGTCCTGGCCGTAGCGAAGCCGGTTTCGATGAGTGCCCAAGATATGACCGGGTTCAACAAGGCTCAAGACGAAATCTATGGCGCAATTGTGAAAAAAGCTGGCAATCCGGCACGACTCACCAACAGCACTCGTCATCAGCAATGGTTGGGTACTGCGCTAAGCGCATTAACGCTGGGAATCGGGGTCAAGGAACTCGGAAGTCTGGGCATTCAAGCTGCACAAGGGCCGATGCAGGATGTGTTTAGCCTAACTATGCAAGCAAGGAAAGTTTTAGTGCCGCAACCATCAGTGCCGTTTGACTATACAGCCTACCAGTCAATCGATATTCGCCGCGTTACAGCAGATCAGGTCCACATTGGGCAAATCATCATTGCCTATCGCGGTGAAAAAACAGCCGAGTCAGAAGACCGCGCATTGGCCAAAGCTATCGTTTCAGTGAGCGGGGCAGACTCGTCTCTTGACGCCATCAAGACAGCCCAAGCAAAAGATCTGGCGGATCGCCAAGCATTGTGGGACGCATGCGTTGCGGCCAAAGAATGCGTTGCTGACGATTAAATCAAAATTTCGCATGCGAAATTTCCGCACCACCATTCCAAATCAACTCAGGATGAAGCCAACCATGCAATTCAACGAACCAGACGAAGTTCAAAAACAAGCCCGTGCCGCGCGTATGCGGTCACTCAAAATCCGTGTTTCAGTTATCGCGTTGCTGATCGTGCTCATTGCGGGTGGTGGATGGGCAGTGAACTCGTTTATCCAGCAGATCGGCGCCAAGAACGTTGCTCAGGTCAATCTCAAGAATGCTAATCAGGAAGTCGCACGTTTGACGCAAGTTAAGAAAGACCTGGAAGGGAAACTGAAAGAGGCCGAGATGAATGCCGCAAGTATCGGCAACTCCAAATCCGATTTACAAACAAAGATCAATGAGCAAGAGTCGCAATTGCTGGCGTTCGCTAAGCAGGCCAAGGCTTGCGAAGTAATCCGCACGAAACTCAAGCTCTAATTTTCAACCAGGGGCGAATGTCCCATTTTCCTATCTGCATGGAACAGCCAATGGAAAACGAAGAAAAAAAAGAATCACCCCCTCAAAAGCCAAGCACGGTTCAAAAGGCAGCACAGAAGCTCTCGTTCTTGCACTACCTGGCAATTGGAGTGCTGCTGGTATGCCTTTTCCTGTCCGCGTTTAATCACCATTAAACATCACATGCCCACCTACAGAATCTCTGGCCACGAAGTAACTGATGCCGACGATGTTCGGCTTCAAAGAGCGCTCGCCTATGCCTACGACAACAAGCAACGCCCACTGTGCAGCTGTCGGGGAAAAGGTATCGAAATGTATGTCGCCAAAATTGGCGAAAGATATTCGATAAAGCGTATGCCAAACACTGGTAGCGAACACTGGCCAGGCTGCGTTTCGTATGAGCCGCCACCGTCGCACTCCGGGCTTGGTGAAGTGATGGGAACCGCCATCGTCGATGATCCAAAGATGGGGACTACCACGTTGAAGCTGGCGTTTTCGCTATCCAAAAATGGGGATGGGAAAGCTCCCCCATCCTCTGAAGGCGAATCTGATAGCGTGAAGACGGATGGAAGCAAGCTCACCATGCGCGGCATGCTCCATTACATCTGGAAAGAATCGGGACTTCACCGCTGGCAACCAGACATGCCAATACGCCTTACTTGGCCAGTCATTCGCGACAAGCTTCTTCTTGCAGCCGGCAACAAGATTTCAAAGGGTAAAAATGTTCTGGAATATTTGTTTATTCCTGAACCATGGACCGTCGAAAGAAAAGAGGAGATTGCGAACCGTCGCTTAGGAACATTCGTAAAGGCCTCCTCCGCGGTTAAAGGAGTGCGGCGCTTGATGATCGCTATTGCGGAAATCAAATCGTTCGGGACAGCCAGGTATGGCTTTCAGATCCAGTTTAAGCAAGCTGATTGTGTGTTCATGATGAATGAGGACATTCACCGCCGAATGAACAAACGCTTCGCACGTGAAATCGATATTTGGAACGCCGATACAGAAAAAAAAGTTCACTTGATGGCAATCGCAACATTCAGCGTCGGGCCAACAAATCTCCCCTCGATAGAAGAAATCGCGTTGATGGTTACTCATCCATCGTGGATACCGGTCGATAGCGCCGCTGATTTTGCCCTAGTATCGAAGCTGTGTGACTCCCGTCGCAGCTTTGAAAAAGGGTTGCGCTACAACCTGCCTGCTTCGAAGCCGCTGGCGTGCGTCACACTGATAGACACAGATCCTGCAGTAGCAGCGTTTATTCAACCAGCTGATGCATCCGAGGAATATGTGAAGGAGCAGGAAAAAATCATCTCGGAAAACAATTCCTCACATTGGCTTTGGAAAGTTGGCGAAGCCGAAATTCCCGAACTGCCTCCGCCTTCGCGCCAGTAATTTTGACACAGGCGCTGAAAATAGCCGCTCTCAAGAGCTTGGCATCCCTCTTGCCCCGTCCTAGCGATGAGACGGGGCAAAATGCGCTTGATGACCTGGTAGGCGCTCTCGACGTTCAAATCCAAACTATCGCTGCTGATTTAGCAGCAAGACGAACCGCCGCCGGCGTCCTCTTGCCTTCCACTGCGGTACTTTTAGAAAAGCTTCGCACTAGGCTGTTTATCAGCGTCCACGGCTACATGCTTTACTTCACGGATGGCCGTACATGCTATATCGACCCTCGCGGCGCCAGCGTTCATCTTGGGTACACGCCGACCGAAGAAATGATGTCCCGTTTTCTCGCCAAAATTGCCGATGAATCATTCAAACAAAAATGACCAGGTTCCCAATGTCATTTTGTTCCCACACTGCTAAAATCTTCGAACACTTACTTTAAGGAAACTAAATGAAAAAAATTAGCTTGCTTGCTGCTGGAATGCTTTTGGCAATCGCCGCCTATGCCCAGCAATCGGACAAAGTTAGCGTGAGAGATATGGGCGTTGCTCCGGGCCCAGCGCCACAAGCCCGCTATCTGGTGGGAACAGCAACCAATGTGACGCCCGGCGACTTGAAGACGGTAATTCTGGAATTCAATTTGTTTGACGCCCAAAATGCGCAAGTCGGCAATGCGTCAGCCGTTACGCAAAATTTGGCCGCAGGTGGTGCATGGAAATTCCAGGCGCTGACGGTTCAGCCGTTCGATCATGCCAAGCTCGCCCGTATTACCGCTTACTGAAATGAATAGCGGTTGAGAATATGGTTTCACCCACGTTCTCAACCAATCGACTACAGATCGTTACATCGAGAGTGATTGTTCTTGCGAAATATCTTTTTCGCGATCTGGGACGATTTGAATTTGACGTGCAACCGATTGCTCCTGGTTTGTCTTCTTGCTTTCTTCCTCCCGCTTGATATCGATCGCCGTTGTCTTTGTCGTCTCCTTGCCGGCGTTCTTCAGCATTTCCTTTCTGTCGCTAGTCACGATTTCCGTGTTGTCCTTGGCACGCGACGCAGCCACGTATGCTGCTTCTCGATTGAACCAGTGGGCGCCGATTTCGCTTACAGCGATAATCTCGCGGTGGTTCGTTACCCCCTGTTCCTTGTAAGTTGTTCGCGCATAGGCCAGATCGACGGTCGCCATCTGCTTGTTGCTAAAGGGAAGTTCTCGTGGTTTTTCTCCATCCCATTTGATCGTCGTCTTCTCGTTGTCGATGGCAATAATCGTTCCTCGCTCTCCATTCACAACGCGATTGGGATCTTTTTCTTTACCGTGATTGGCGCGAGCCTCGACGCGATCGCCGACTGAATAGCTGCGCTGTTCCAGCCGGGCATAGTCCAGTTTTTTGAACTTCTCTGGTGAGATGGTGAACTGCTTGCCATCTTCACGTTCAATGGTAATTTTGTTGTTCTTTGCATCCATTGAAAGGATCTTGAGAACGTCTTCAGATTGGACGCCTAGCGATCGATATGGCTTCATCGCGATCACGCGATTTACTTTGTTCTGGCGAAGCGAGGCAGCATACTTCTTCTGCGCAGCAGTCAGTTTTGGGTCGTCCAGGTGTTGCTTTGTATACTCGACACTGGAGATCCTGCCTGCTTCTTTCAGCCCATCCCGTACCGCGCTATTAATCTCTTTGCGATCGGCATTCGTAATCGCAACGATACCGACTTTAGGAGACTCCACACCGCGCTTTTCTAGCTCTTCTGTATTGGCAAGATATCGCTCTGCGGCCGTCACGGCCAGGTCTTTTTCTTCGACTTCCGAGATTGGCAGCACGTCGATTGCTTCTGCATACCAACCTTTTTTCATCGCATGAATTGCCAACTTTTGCTCAGGTGCCGCATTATCGAAGCGGCGCGTCTCTTCGATCTTGGACAGATTAATTCCTGCTTGCTGTGCCTGGGCAAAGGCGCGGCCAGCTGCGACAGAGCCATGCTGCTTGATGTCGCCCTGGAGTACAACGCGCGCGCCAATATCCCTGGCCAGCTCAGTCAGTCGCGCCGTGTCTTTCGTGCCGGTCAAAGAACTTTCGTCCATGACCAGCAGGTATTGCCGGCCCTCGACGTGGCCGGTGGTTTGCAGGTTGCTCAACTGGGCCTGCTTCGCTGCGAACTGCTGCTGCAGCTCATTGAAGTTGCGCAGGCCTTTTTTATCCCGCTCGTCAATGACCTTATTTTTTTCGTCGCTACCTACAATACTGTAGCTGGCAAGGCTGGCGCCGAGTCTCGTTTCTAAATTTGCTCTTACCTGGATCGCACCAGCTTTAAACCGGTCCTGAAAACGCTCCGCGGATCTCCATGCCACTTTCGCGGCCTCGTGCCGCTCGATGCTGCTATCGGTCAGATGGTGGCCAAGACGGTTCAAAACGTTGTGTGGCGACGCCGGCGATTTATGCACCTGTCCGGTTTTCTCGTCGAAGACATATCGGGCAGTTCCGAAGCCGCCCAGATCACCCTTTAAGTTAAGGTCCAGGCGCTGAACAAGTTTGATGGCCGGGGAATTGTCTTTTTCGTGCGCGATTTGTATGGCCAGCTTATCAAGATCACTTTTCAGCATCTCTGCCTGTTGATCATTGTGAAGCATGAACGCTGCTACAGTTTGGCTAGGGATGCCAGTATCTTTCTCCAGGTTTCGCGCTGCAGTAGTCGTGGTCGCGATACCTACAATTTCCCAGCCTTTTTCCGCCGCGACCTCGTGCACGAACTCTAGTGCTGCAGTCTTGCCGGTGCCGGCATCGCCTTGCACGCCCTGGTACTTGTCCGCATGCATTAGAAGATTCTGTGCTGCGATACGCTGCTCATAACTCAGGCGCCAGGTGGTATTTGTCTCCGCGCTCTTGCGCTCTTCAAACTTTTGCAATGCCCGGTCGAAATCCTGTTGCTCAATGAGTACTTTCACGCCCTTGTTATGGCCTTGCTCGATGGCGTCTTTAAGAGTCAGTTCATGGGAAACGGCCGCAGCGGTCGTAACCAACCTTGCGTCTTCACCTGGTCGGTTCTCTCGCTCCACCAAGCTACGGTCCTTGAAGCGCTCCGAGATGGCCGCCTGGATGTCGGTAATGCTGGCGTCACCGATGGTGAAAAACACGGCTTGCTTTTCCAGCTCTGACAGCTTGAAAGTCTGTTCGCGCTCCGACAAGTGCTCGATAGCCCGGTTCAGCGCGGCATTTGCAGCCGCGGATCTCGCCCTGGAAGGATCGTACCCCTGTTCATCTCTTGATTTTGCGCGATCAATGGCCGAATTGACAATGCGATCAACACCTAGTCCCATATCAGCTGCTCGATCGCGCCATTGTTGCCAAAGAATATCCTTACCGATATCGCTCTTAGCTGCCCGACTATCCAGCACTGCTGTTTGCCGCTCAAAATAGGATGCGTGCTCCGGGTTGCCCCCGTGCGCGGCGATCGCCTCATTCATTTGCTTGGTGCGCTGGCTGAATTCGCTCAGCTGCTCTCCAGATATGCCGGCGATCTCAAAGTCCACGCCATTCTCGTTTCGGACAATCTGATAGCCCGCCTCATGCAACAGCATCGACAGTTCGTTTTTATAAATTGTGTCAGCTGACGCACGTATCTTAAACAGCTCATCATTCGTCAAGCTCCGCCATTTCTTCGCCTCGGTGTCGTAGGTGGCAGACACAATGACATTGTGGTTATGCAGCTGGGGATCGTTTTGACGGCTGGTTTCGTGCTGAACCGTGGCATAGAGCAAATTATTCGTATGCTTAATGACGTTGTTACCATCGCTGTCCTTGATGCGGACTTGAGACGCATGACGTTCAATCCAAGCCAGTGCACGTGCATTGGCCTCGATGTGGGCGTCTACTACGCGCCTGTCTCCACCAACCAGGCCCATCACCGAAACTGACTTCGGCGCCGAAACGGTGAAGTCATAACCCAAGCGGCGATCGCCCCCTTTGCTGTTCTTCGATAGATCTTGCGTTTGCCCATTGTCTGGATTCAGCAGACGCCCTTCCAGATGTTCAACAAATGCTTCTTTAGTGACTTTCTCGCCCTTGATTCCCAGCAGCTCGGCGCCGGCTCCTTGCCAAGTGGCTACCGCCTGGTCATTGGCATAGTAGTTGTCAGCTTCACGCGCAGGAGTATTGCCGTCTTTTGCCAGCGCTGCGTCATGGTATTTTGCAGCGTCACCGCTGCTAGAAATCGTGGCAGAGCTAATCAATTGTCATCTCCGTAGAACGGTTCAACGGTCACGCCAGATTCGCCGGCGCCAGGTCCGGTCGGCAGCTTTACTGTCATCGATGTGAAGCGGCCGGATGGATGGTAATCCTTCGGCGCGAATGTCTCCGCCCGGCTAGGTAGACCGTCGCGATTCCAAGTTACTTTCAAATAGGGATAGGCATTGACACCGCCGGCATTCGTCATGGTGAACGTCAGCTGGCTAGTTCCATTTGGTCGTGGCGCCATCGCGAATTGATCGACGCGGATCATAGCGGCGTCATTCCGGTAGGGGCGAAGTTCATAGCCAGTAATTCGCGCTAAGTCTCCTTCGCGCAGAACCGCCGGCGGCTCTTTCTTATTGAAAGGATCGATCCCGGTTTGCACGGCATCAAGAAGTTCGCGCCGGTAAAGGACCATGACCAGAATTCCGAGAAACAGCAGGAAGCCAATAAACTGCCACAAGCCCTTAAGGCATAAAGAATCGTTGCTCATATCAGAATCCCATATTCAGGTCGCCCTGCTTACCCTGTTCTGGAGCTGGGCCGTCGCTTCCAGAATCCGTGGCAGGCGCAAAGCCCATAGTGATTGCAGTTACCGGATTTTCAGGATTTTGATTCCCTGGGCCATCAGGCTGAACCTGTTTGCGTTGTTCTGTTTCTTTGGCCGCAGCATCGCGAATTTCTTGCGCTTCTACGATTACTCCATCAAAAGCAGTCTCGCCCGCCTGCAGCTGGCGCCGAGAAATAGCAAATCGATTGTCACGCGGAGGCAAATCGATCTTTGGTGCAAAGCTTGCGAGACGACTAGCTTGTTTTCCATTTGGTAACCAGCTTGAAAAATCAACTTCCGCAACAGGAAAATGACCTGGTACTTTGATATATCCCACACAAGGGTTCAGTGTGCCAAGTGTCGATGGCATAACAATCCATTTTCTGTCGTTCTCGTTAATAACAAGACCAGCACCATCACGTTGCTCAACAACTGCCAGAGCCTGATTTTGAGATACAACTTCCATCTCCATTTGTCCTATTCGGCGCGCAGCTCGCTCCTGAGAATCAGGATCGTTAATCGCTAATTGCAGAGTGGTGTTGAAGCAATTCATGATGGTTTCAGCTCTGTCTTGACCAACTTCAGCAGTCAGTTGTTTATCGCTTTGAGTTCCTGCAGCTACGCAGACACCGTATTTGCGCAACTCGGCCAAAACCTTATCAACCTGGATATCGCCAAGTGTTGGTATCTCGTCGAAGAAGAACCAAAAGCGATCAAAAAAGACTTCTTCTTGTTTCGCTGCGATTGAGTCAAATGCCATTTGCAGAATCAATCTGTACATTGGGGCAAACATTGCCCGCGTGTCTTTTGTTCCTACTAGGTAAAGGCAACTGTCATCATCACGAGCCAACCACTCACTTATCGACCATGCCCCTGGATTGACCGCTGCAATACCATCCAGATACATTGATATGGAACTGAGAACCCCTTGCCGTTGCTGTTTAGAATCCCCACCAATCGTGGAGCTCGCAACGGAGTTTTTGACAAGAATTGCCATTTCTTCTGCGGGCATTTCAAGGAAAGCACGTGCAATATCACGCGTATCTATCGATCCCTTTTCGGCCAGCCTTCGCACGATGACGGTAAAAACTGCTCTTGCCGCGTCTTCAAAGAACTTGTTATTACCAGCAGCATGCCCTGGAGGTCTGGGCGGCAAAAATGCCTCTGAAAGTGTATTTGCGTTATAGCTATATTTAAGTTCAACAAAGAGGCTGATGGGGATCGATCCTAACAGGGCCGGATTGAAGAAAACGTCAATTCCTTCTCGGAAATAGCTTCGATAGTAGCCCCCGGTACTGTCATAGATAATTGACTTACGTTTCCTTGCAAGAACCTGCTGGATCAGATCATGCATAGCAAGCGACTTACCCGATCCTTGGGCGCCGTTGAAGAGCATGCCGCGCATTGGTGCATCCTTGGGAATTGCGACGCTTACTATTTGGTAGTCGGTCGGTCCCGTCGCTTTCACAAGTTTGTCTAGGGTTTTTGCATCGACTTTTTCAAGCGCACCTTGGATACGCTTATTGGCTTTTTGATGACGCCCGATCTTTACAAAATATTGCCAAACTGAAGCATAGCCGATACCCCCAAAAAGCAGGGCCAGCCAGAAGCTGAGTATCAGATTGTCAAAACCTTGGCGGTCATCTTTGAACAAGGTTTCGAATTCTGCAGCGGACAAATTTTGCACAAGTACACCATCTGGTCGCTTGACAGTCACCACTTTGGATTGCCTATCTACGTCACGGATGAACCATCTTCGATGTGATCCTTCGGACATGAATTTGGACATGATGATGTTTTTGGTTACGTCTACGCTTTGCACAGAACTCCAAGAGAACCAAAAGATAAACGGTAGTAGTAATCCTGGAATGAGGCCGAACTGAACTGATCTTCGCACAGCCTGAACGGTCAACTTTACGCGAGTTATAAAACTCGCTTGGCCAACTCCGGCATCTGTAGCCGCTGAATTCTTTTCCACTTTACACTCGCTTAAAGGATGTAAAAACGTCCGTCACCAACATATACATCTCCGCTTTTCGTTTCTTCTACCAAACGGAAAGTCTCCAATTCAGGAGGCAAAACGTCCGCTAATGTCGGACCGACTTGCCCTGTTGATGTCCGCCATTGTCCGCTTTGAATTTGAATAAAATCAGCTGCTCGGACAAATTCCATGTTGTCGATAACGATTAAATCGATGACACATGGTGCCTCTTCAAATTCGTATCGATATTCGTTTATTAAGATGGCGGCGGTGCCACCAGCATTTTGATATTCAGAACAAACCTTGCTATAGGTTCCCTGGCGTAGATCGCTTATTTTGTTGATTGAAGCAAAATCAGGTATCGCATCGAACATAGTTTTCCCCTCACTTACCTTCAAGACTTTTTTGAATTGCTTTCGTATTTCCCATGGCGACTTTAATAAGCCGCATCGATTCGCTACCCAGCCGCACCATATACGCCTCTTGCGACTCTCCATCCAGTTTCGGCAGGTTCATAACCTGCACACGTGAAGCGAGGAAAAGATTCGCCAAAAGCATCTCGGCGATTGAACCGGTAGCTGCCGATATGGCGTCAACTGAATCCATGAGCCGTAACTTTTCAGGGCTGTACTCGGTAAGCCCATTTTTTATAAAAATTCGCGCAAGCGTTGAAGGTGTTATGTCTAACTTGTCCGCTTGTTTCTTCAGTTCCTCGATGTCTTCGAGATCCAATCTGACGTCAAATCGCTTTTTTGCCATTTTCACTCCTTTGTATTCGAATTTTAATACACTTTCCCTTGTGGAAATTCATTGTGTGTCGTTGTCCCACAGCGCAATCGTTGATAAATACTCAACTATTTGAAACTTGGAGTACTTTTCGCATACACCTTTTTCATTTCTGTCCCACGAAGTAAACCTTGCTAGTAAAAGGCTTTCAGGCCGATTTGCATAGGACACGTCCGCGTGCGTAATGTGTGCAGATTTAAGGGGGTGTGGGGACTCCCACGAAGTTTAGTTTTTGTGTTGATGGGCGTCGCAGACGACCGGCGACACACTGGAGCATTTCGGTTTTTTTTCGGGATGCGTTTCTCGATCATTAGAGATAGAATTCGAAACGTGGGAATTACCCCGAAACAACTTATTATCTAAATGCGAAGGAAATGAAACATGGCAAGTGAAGCGCAAGCGAACGTAGCGGATGCTGCACCGAAGAAACGCAGCAAGACGATCGATGAAAAGATGGCGGAGCTTGATGCTCAGCTGAAGGTGCTGCAACGTAAGAAGGATGAGATGGTAAAGAAGGAACGGGAAAAGAACGGAAAAGTCATTGCCGCGCTTTTCCAATCGGAAGGATTGTTGGATGTACCTGCAGATGTTTGGAAAGCAAACATGCTGCAAATTAAGAAGGTTTTAGGTGTTGGTGCATAACAGCAGGGATTAGGAAAGAAGCATGTCGCGATTAATGTAGTGATATCCACAAATCCACATGCCCCTTGTCCCCGGCCGCGACCGTAAGAGTCGCAAGAGCCGGGGAACGTGCCCGGTTATCCACAAAAGACTTTTTGTGGGTAACCGATAAGGCACGTGGGCTTGTGGATTTGTGGGTATCACGGACGTGCAGGTACAGCTGTTTTTTCTGGTTTTTTGGTTTCTCCTACCTTTCGACCATCTCCGAGCTTTATCCACACATCCACATGCCCCTTGTCCCCGGCCGCGACCGCAAGAGTCGCAAGAGCCGGGGAACGTGCCCGGTTATCCACAAAAGACTTTTTGTGGGTAACCGATAAGGCACGTGGGCTTGTGGATTTGTGGGTAAAGCGTATTCCCCAATTTCAGTCAGTTCAGCGCAAACTATCTTCCGCGCATTGCGCGGCCAATTCAACGTTCTGCCTGGAGGTGGGTGGCCTCGCCGGAGGGGGAACACCTCCGAGAGAGCGGTGGCCAGATCGAATGCCGGTCGGGCTATCATGGATTTTCGGTCGAGGGGGTGGGTGGCCTCGCCGGAGGGGGAACGCCTCCGAGAGAGCGGTGGCCGGATCGATTGTCGGTCGGGCCATCGTGGATTTTCGGTCGAGGGGGTGGGTGGCCTCGCCGGAGGGGGAACGCCTCCGAGAGAGCGGTGGCCGGATCGAATGTCGGTCGGGCCATCGTGGATTTTCGGTCGAGGGGGTGGGTGGCCTCGCCGGAGGGGGAACGCCTCCGAGAGAGCGATGGCCGGATCGAATGTCGGTCGGGCCATCGTGGATTTTCGGTCGAGGGGGTGGGTGGCCTCGCCGGAGGGGGAACGCCTCCGAGAGAGCGGTGGCCAGACTGAAAGGCGGTCGATCCTGGGCAGGAATCTTTCTAGTCTGGATTTTCTTCTATACCCCTATTTCCTAAGGATAGAGATTCATCAATAAATCAGCGCAATCGCTAGTTTTCATGTCTACGTACTCCGACATGAGTTCTGTATCTTTCGCGCATTTAAGAGCATTCGCTGATACTGGTACACCTAATTTTTTCAATTCATTTAATTCCAGCGCCACCATCACGCTAAATGAAATTACTTGCTGGTCGATCATATCTATCCGTCCTTTGAGGAATGAGCTGTTATTCTGGTTCGCTGGATGCTTCATTCTTTCTATTTGTTGTCTTGTTTTCGCTTGGCTTCTGCCCGTTCATGTAACCGTTGGATCGTCTTACGAACCGCCTCGCGCTGCGCCTCTGTTTGCTCAAATACTTGTGGCTTCAGGTCTAAGCGTCCGTCGTCAAACATGCGCATCAGGGATGCCAGATAGCTCGGGTCGCCCGGCCAGCCGCATCGCTTCCAATACGCCAGCAATTCGGCCTTCACCTGGTCAGGATAGGTCGCCATTTTTTCGCGCGCCTGACGCCAGCTTACGGCTCGCCGGGCGCGATCAACAACCTCCTGCCTGTTCCATCGATCTCGCCGAAATGTCATTTCGCTGTCTACGTCTTTCTGCTCGGCCGCAATCATTTCAGGGAAAAGCGGATAACGCTCGATTTCCCGTTTTTGCTTACGTGCGTATGCCTTTCTCTTGCGCTCGGTATCGTGAAATTCGTACCTTTCTAGCCGCTTAAATCGCATCGTTCGATTTCTTCGTTTAAATTAAAGACGTTCCGCGACAAACACCTCGGCAACTTCATCCAGGAACATGCCCCACTTTATGGCTAGATTTTCCATGCTCATAGAACGCAGAATCGGCCCGCGAAATCCGAGCTTGCGGAGGCGATTCATTTCAGTGCTTATTTCTTGGCGATTCATGGTTTTATTCTTTTAGTTCTCAGAATGAACGAGCTTTAGGCCTGCTCTCGCAAATGCACTTTTAATGTCCCCGCGGACAGGGGCTTGCTCTTGCTCCTGGGCGGCTTGCCAGCGTTCAATCGTCTTGTTGGCGTAGTCGATTGCTCTCGCTGCGCTTTCTATATCGTCGGTGAACCTGGGCGATATTTCTTGCGTTGCTGTTCTTACGCGCTCGATGTGCTCATTGAGCCGTGCGGGCACGTTGCATCGGGCAAATTCCTGGCGTGTGCTGCCGGACAGGTCATTTCTCGACCAGTTCAGCGCATCCACTATTCGGCGAAATTCTCCAATTTTCATTTTTAGTAGATAAAATGAGTGTACAAATTAGCCACGTATACAGCAGCTGGCGCCACGGCCATTGCGAGCAACATCGCATGCTGCCACCATGCCAATTTTTTATTGAAGTCGATTTCGTAATCCATGATTTTCTTCGGAATTAGCAGACGTAAATGAAGCCTTGATTGCGATTCGAAAAATCCTTAGCAGAGGCGAAAAATACCTCATCGCCGACAGAGAACTTCACGACGGATTTAGATTTTTTCAGAATTTCTAAATTTCCGTCTACCATTCGACTAGACGATGCTCGCACTTCACCAGTTGCAAACGATACGGCTAGGATTTTCTTAATTTCGACCGATGGCATATGTTTCCTAGAACGCTTGTCTGCGTAGGATTGCAGGGAGGCATTCCTGATCGCGGCAGAAGTGACGGCCATGGCGGCATACCTCGTAGATCACGTATTTCATTGTTGTTTCTCGCTTGAGCTCGTATGCGGAATGGATGATTGGCTTACTTTCGGATCAATATCTGCAGTGATCCAAGTATTTTGCGATCAGCTGGGCGTCATCTCTGCGCGATTGCTGGAAGGCGTCCAGAGATGATTTAGCGCGATCTGCATAGATTTCGTAGTGCAGTCCGCATCCTTGATTAGCTTTGCTCAGGATTGCGTCTACAACGTCTTTGATTTTCTTGGTTTCGCCGCCCACGGTAATTTCAACCTCTCCGGCCTGGTCGCTTTCTTCACGGGTAAATACTGGGGTTACTTCTTCAATTTCCCATGCTTCGCAACTCTCAACATAAGCGATCGCTTCTTGTTTCGTTTTGAATTCGCCGGTATTCCATGAGTCTGCTTCGTCATGCCGGTGAACGACAAATGCATAATCACTCGGGGAGTAACTGACCGAATAGGTATAGTCCAATCCTGTCAAATCGTAATAGGTTCCGGACGACCAGCAACGGATGTACTCGCCATGATCGTCTTCAACGCGAAATTCAGCAGCTGAATACTTTCCGTCTGCTATTTCCATCCGTTCCATTGCTACGTCGATATATTCGTTCGAGTATCCTTGCTCATGAGCAAATGAGAGATGCCGTTTGGCAAAATCGTATTCCGCTTTGGCTGCTAACAGGTCGATACGGGCATAGATTCGTTTTAATGAAAATGCTGCGTCCAACTTCAGCGCGTCTGCAAAACTCTCGGGGATTCTCGACATTTTTAATCTCCTGGATGACTTAACCAATGAGTACATTATATCACTTATAGATTACCGAATACTGCATAATGTGTAATTTACTCATTGTATTAACCAATCATCCGTAAGATATTGGTATACATAGGCTATCCCCTCCCCCATGCTGCCGAACCGTTTTTTAGAGCTTTGTTCATCCTGGGCGAGCAGGCTGCCGCGTCCCGATAGGGCGCGGGGTTTCGGCCTGCGATCTACGTCCGGCGGGTAGCCCGAAGCCCTGGCGCCGTAGGTGCCAGGGTGAGCCGGTAGGAGCCGGCGCGGTTAGCGCTGCCGCGCAGCGGCACTCCGTATCCCGGCGAAGGCCCGTCGGATGCGCTGAGGCCGTCGGGCAAGGTCAATGAAATTTCGCATGCGAAATTTTTGCTTTACTCCTGGAGGCTATTAACGGCAAGCGAAGCGCGCAGCGCCAAAGGCGCGGAGGCGTTAGCCGACCGGAGGGAGGGAAGGATTGAAGCCCGAAGGGGCGAGACGCCGCAGGCGGCTCGATGCGGAGCACGAAAGCCCGACCCGGCGAAGCCGGGGAACGCCCCAAAAGGAAGGTTGGTAATTCAACGAACTCTAAACTGCCCCAAAAGATGTGGAGTCAGGAAATCGTATAGCTGGGCCGATAATAGCGGATCTAAGCCTTCACCTAAGGCGTATTGAAAAAACTTCTCTACGGCCGTTTTTGAACTGTCCTCCAACGAATTGAGTAACGAAAGGCTGCATACCATATCGGGATGAAGGAACGACACCACAAATTGCACAAGCTGTTCGCCCTCCTGGTTGCTTGCGTTCTGCTCGATCAAACGGATAATTTCTCCGATCGCTATAGGCAAAGACAGAATGAAGGATTGGCGATCTTGGGGAGTGCTATAGGTCATGGGCTAATGGACATATTTAAACAGGGTAATTTTATCGTGCCTCCCCTGCCCTGCCCTTTTTAATTCTCTTCCTGGTCAACACTGACTACGCCAGAATCCCAAGAGGCTTGTAAAGAGAAAACCGCATTGCTGTATTAACAGGCCATTGCGTTCGATGCTGATGGCGAAAAGGATCATTGCGAAATTGGCCAAGAGGAACCCAAGCCAGCCAAAGCGTGCAAGGGCTGGCTTGTTGAGCGCCAGCAGGAACGCTCCCAGCAGGCCAAGAATCGATCCTGTCCATTCATACATAGTTATCATGGTTTTCCTTATCGTTGCGCCCTGCGGGCAATAGGTTTCGGTTCTTGGCGTGCCAGCTCGGCTACAGCGGCGTCGTAAGACGCAATCCACTCGTCCGCCCCTTTTTTATCAGCTGGTTTTTGTTCATTCGTTGCTGCTGGAAGAGGTTTGCAACGCGCCAGCGGTATGATTTTTCTGACTGCGAAATAGACGCCTGATTTTTTCTCGGCTCGGTTTTGCCATGTCTGCATGCTGCCAAAGACCTCGATGCGGGAACCCTTCGTGAGCATCAGTTCTGCATCTTTGGCCAGCTGGCCAAAGCAGCGCAGATAAAAATAGCTTGCCTCATGATCCGCATCGGGGTTGTCCACCGCGACCGTGAAGCTCGCCTGGGCGTTCTTCGTGTCCTTCCCCATATCCAAGTCGCGGACGACATTGCCGATAATTCGGAATGCTGCTCCTGACGGTGTATGTTGCTGGCTGGATACGTTAGTCATTTTGAGTTCACTTTCGTATTTCTTGGCTGAATGTGACGCCATCGGCGTCACTCAATTTGAGTAACCTACGGCTTCACCTGGCCGCGTTCAAAACGGGTAATCAGGCGGTGTAATGCTTCTGGATGGGCAGGGTATTTGCTGCGGCTGTTCCAGTAATTGAGAACAGTTCGGCCTGCTGGCGCACCCATTGCCCGAATACGTGCGCGGGCAGTCACCCAGCCATGAGCCCTCGCTGTCCTGGTCTCGCGTTGCTGGCGATCATGAAGGGCGCGCAGCTGGTCGATTTCCTGATCGACGGGAAGTTGGCGTTCAGAGATTTCCGCTGCGAACAGTGGAAAATCTGTCTCTAACTCGCGCCGTTGCCTGCGCACGATGGCGGTGCGCTTTTGGTGCGTCTCCCGATACTGGCGTTTTGCCAAGCGTTGAAAGCGCATACCGTCACCTCTTAGGCAGCGGCGCCGCAAACCAGCATGCGCCGCCCGCTGCGCTGCACTGTCAGGATTCCGGCCGTCGCTTCCTGGAAGTGTTCGCCTTCGTTATCGGCTTGTGCCACTTCCAGCGATGCAAAAGACGCGATGTTGCGGTCGTCCCAGTCATGACCAAAACAAACCGACACGCGGTTACGGACAGTCTCATTGAGGCCGTTGATAACGATAGTTCCTTTGCCGAGAAATCGGCCCATGAGTTCACGCTGATCCGCAGCCTTCATTTTTCCGTGCCATTCGCCGTAAATGCTGCCCGTATGTTCCAGCAGGAACAACGCCAGATTTGCGGCATAATCGATGTCGTCAGAGCCGTCCTGCAGGACGCTTTGAGGTTGAGGATTTTTCATTGCTTAGCCTCCGGTATAGGGTTTCCGAAGCCTGCCGCTGCAAGAATTTCCAGCTGGTCAGAATTCATTTCCGAATCAGAGACGGTTTTGACTTTCTGATAAATCATGGTGCCGTAAATGTCAGCCAGTTTTCGGGTTTTAGGGCCGAGCTTTTGGCCTTCCGTGCCCTCAAGTCTGGTCATCAGGTTGATAGCGGATTCGATTTGCTCGATGGTGAATTGCGCCATATCGTTGCCCCTCTGTTGAATTAACCAATGAAAGAATTATAGCATGTTATAGAGTATTCGATACTCTATAAAGACTCTATTCATCATTGTATTTATTGATAATCCATAAGGTTTTGGTATACGTTACCTATCGCTACTTTAAAAATTTCGCATGCGAAATTTGAGGCACGCAATCACGCGGCCGAAATGAAAATGCCGCCACAAGGGCGGCATATTGCAATCGTCAATTACTCAACGATCAAGGATCAGCATGGCCGTTCCTACGTTCGTTCCTGATTCCGCAAATGTGCTGTCGGGGAGCACTTCCCAGATTCCTCCCTGGGACTCAACGAACGGTAGCAGCAGGTCTTTTTGTTTAGGGCCGTTGGCGCAGATCGCCACCAGTCGTCCGCCCGGTTTCAGCATGTTGTAGGCATGGCGAATGTGCTTGATATCGTCTGCATTTACAAAAGGCGGATTCATGCAAATTGCATCGAATTCGCCGCCCAAGGTTTCAGCGCTGCAGTTCAGAAAATCGCCGATAACAACAGCACGCTTTGTCGCATCGAGGCGGCCGCCTAGTTTTGCATTGATTTCCACCGCCACCACGCTGCAGCCTTCGGGAAGCTGGTCAAGAATGCGGCCGGTGCCGGCGCTAGGTTCTAAGACGCGCATGCCTGGCTTAATGCCTGCCTCATCGACCATGCGTGCCGCCAGCGTTTCGGGTGTCGGGAAAAGCTGCGGAGCGGTTACGATCTCAACGCCGCGCTTTAGCTGCTGTCGCATCGCCTCAAAAGCTGCAGCGTCAATGTAGGGTTCAGACTTTTTCTCTCCCTGGGCGGCGGGGACATCACTGGCTGTTGCTGGTGATGGTTGCTGTTCAGCTGCTGTGCAGCTCGTAGCCGTGTCAATCTCTTGGGTTTCATCTTGTGTGACTTCGGCGGGTGAGTTGTTTTCCGCTGCTGGTGCTCCTGGTGCTGCTGGTGGATTAGTTCGCTTGGTGTCGGTCAAATAAACCGCCGTCAAACTGCCACGGTGAATCATTGAACGGACGCGGTGCCGCCCGTATTGCTCGCCCGGAGAAACTGCATTCTTGATGTCCGGGCGATAGCCGCCGGGGCGCTTTGCACCATGTCCCAACTCGCGGGAACCTTTGTAATCCTTGTGGGTAGAATCCCATTCCGCCTTAGTGATGTGGTGGAAGCCTTCTCCTGGATAGTTGCACATTGGCGGCAACTTGGCAGACTTCTCCACTTCAGCGGCTTTTTCTGCACTTGGTGCGCGATAGTCCTGCACTTCTTCGATGCCGCGAATCGGCACGAATCGTTGATTTGTGGTCACGCTATTGATTCGGTCGCCTGCCTTGTTCACTCGTACAACATCGAACCATTCACCGCCGATTTTTACTTGGCCGCCCTTTTGGATGTCGAATTTATCGGCGGCTAGTCCGCCTTGTTCTGCCAGCATTGCACGCTCATATGCAAGGCGGTTTTCGTAGTGTGCAATCCAGCGGTTGCAAAATGCGATACGGCGTGGGTATGCGGACTTTGCAGCCTTGATAACCTCCGCCAACGTCCGCGGGGCATACAATCCCGGATACTCGCCAGTTAATGCCGTATATGCCGATGGGTTGCCGTTATGGTCTTCGCGGTCGCCCTCCTTGCGCGCCAGGTAGAACGTAGACATACCGGCGATACGTAGCGCAACAGCCATTTGCAATTCGGTGTCTTTTTCGGCTTCGCATTCCGTCCATAATTTCAACCACATGTCTGCTTCATCATGGTTTTTCTTTTGCTTGCGCAAATCCGCTTCAATGGTCTTGATGCGACGTGCGCGCACGTCCGGGCGCTCCTTGTATTTGGCATGCGCAAGCGCGCCAGCTGCCCGACGTTTCCAATAGTCGGCGGTATCCCATAAGCTAACAGCGCGGCGCATGTGGTTTTCCATGCGTTCCTTGTCCTTACGCGCTCGTTTTTCGCTGTGATGGCCGATTATAATTGGTTGGCCAAAATCAAAGCGTGCCCCGATATCTGAAACAGCTTTGTACGCATAATTCGCTTCAATAGTCCTGTTGCCTTGATAATCGCTAAAGCGGTCGGCTCGTTCTTCTGCACGGCTTGCCAGTGTCGTATCTTCGTCGCCAACTTCCCCCGCCAATTCAATCAAGAGGTCTTCACGGCTCGGCGTCCACATGCTCGCGACAAAAAACCCTTGCTTGGGCGCATAGATGAAACCGGCCGCTCTTACTCGCTCGTACAATTCTTTATCCAAGCGAGATGTTGCATAGAGACGCAATTTATTGTCTTCAGGGGAGTAAGTGGCGCTGTACGACATTTAGAATTTCCTTTCGAGTTTTTTGAGTGATCGGGGCGCATAGATCCGGCGCGGCGATCGTAGGTTTTCGTTTCACACTGCTGATGCCGCTTGGGCTATCTGGTGATCGGTTCACATGAGTCCTGTCGCGGCCAGGCTGGCAAAAAATGGAGGCGGTTGCCGGGGCAAGGGGCAAACCGGAAGCCGCACGCCTGGCCGCGCAGCGGACAGGACCGGGTGAGGATTTGAGCGTTAGCGACCCTTGCGCCGGCAGCCGTCTCCGTTTTATTTTTTGCCTGACTAGCGGCAGGACTTATGTGCGCCGAGTAGGTAGCGTGCTGGCCACTGCATGGGGTAACGGCGCGCAGCGCCGTCCGGGCGCATGGCGCCCTAATCAGGGGGTTGGCAAGCGAAGCGCGCAGCGCCAGAGGCGCGGAGGCGTTAGCCGACCGAAGGGAGGGAAGGATTGAAGCCCGAAGGGGCGAGACGCTGCAGGCGGCTCGATGCGAAGCACGAAAGCCCGACCCGGCGCAGCCGGGGAACGCCCAAGGTCTTTCTAAACGACACAACCGGAGCTCGAAATCAGCTGATTTACTCCCAACCTGGGCTTGCTCTCAATTCAAAATGCTCAAAATGACTGACGACTACGCAACGAGTGCATTTAATGCTGAGACAACTAATTAACTCAAAACGACTAATTTCACAGCTTTATTGCTCAATATCTACCGATTTCATACTTACGATTGCATTACTCCATATCTTATATTAATCGCAATACTGATTTTTCAACTCAATATCCGAGGTTTGTCCTTAGTCAACCTGCTGCTCAAAATGAGTGACGCCTCGGAAACCGGCGTGGGGCAAGGTGGAAATTTTTTACCGTTAGTCAGATTGAGTAAAGACCCCTCGGCACTCTTGTTGCTGAGGTTTTTGGTCACGGGATAGCATTTAGAAGTTGAAACGGATTTTGCTATGGTTCATCTACTCAAAATGACTAACAAAGTCGGTCGTCAGTCATTTTGAGCAAAATTGCTGATTATCATCATTTAGAAATTTCGCCTGCGAAATTGATTGAGAATGAAACCGAATTTTGCCGCAGACCAAGTTTCAACCTAATTCGGTTTTATCAGGGCAGATATTTAGCTGTGAAGTAAAGTGTGCGTTTCTTTGAAATTTCGCATGCGAAATTTCATCGGAGCATTTGGGTCTTACGTTGGCCAAGTCAGGCAAGGCCAATGCGAGAGAGGAGGGGGTGCCTAGCGGCGGGGCGTAGCCCCAAGAGCGTCCGACTTGTCCTGGCATGCCAGGACGACTTACCCGGAGGCCTGAGCCTGCGGGTCACTTGTGGCAGGACGTAGCCACGCCCAAGCCCAAGCCGTGCAGGAGGATTTAGCCAGCAAAGCTAACTTGCGGCTTCAAACCAAGTTTACCCGCCAAGGTCATCAGCATATCCAAGCTGAAATCCTCAACTTTGCCTTTCATCAGGCGGGAAACTCGCGGCTGGGTCAGACCTAATTCTTTGGCCGCTACGGCTTGTGTCCAGCCTGTTTCCTTCAGGCGCTGGGAGGTTTCGGCCAGCACCTTGACGCGCATGAGCATGACTTGCGCTTCAGCAGTGTCGAAACCCAAGTCAGCAAACACATTGCCGCTGCTGGGTGTGCGGCTTTCATCATTCCAGCGTGGATCAGTGGTTTCCATTTTCATACTCCAATCGTTTTGTACCGTTTTGCCGCAAGATCGATATCCATCTTTTCGGTCTTTTGTGTCTTCTTCTGGAAGGCATGAAGAACATAGATGGCGTTAGCAACCTTTGCCACATACATTACGCGAAACGCACCATTGGCTTTGTCGCGATAGCGGATCTCATATGCTCCTGCACCAACTGTCGGCATTGGTTTAAAATCTGTAGGCTCTAATCCATATTGGACACGTGCCAACTCAACGCCTAAACCGTGACGAACATCCTCCGGCATATCACGTAAATCGCTCAGACTTGAGCCGAGAAATTCAATTGGTTTCATGGGTTAATTATATCAGCACTTGCATAAATATGCAAGTATTTGAATAAATCGCGCCGCTTTGATGTTGCGAGCGGCGCGATACCGATGCTTAGGCGGTACGCATCATTTCCGGCACCCAACGTGTGTCAGTCAAATTGAGTGCTGCCGCTTCAACCATTTGCGCTTTTTTCAAGCCGACCATCTTATTTGCGGCGTCTGCAGAAACTGCCTCGGTCACGACAGCCAAGAGGTGCTTTGACGAAACATGGTTCAGATATGCATCCGGTGTCGGCTTCCACCAGTCAGCCATATCCAAATTCACTGCTTTTGCCAGTTCCGCAGCAGGTACTTCTTTTTCGCCATTGCCGTGCAGTACGTCGATAGACAGCGCCGCGCAAAGCGCTACCAGTTGCAAAAGGCTGCTTTCTGGCAGTTCCAAAAGACGGGAAAACATCGAGCTGTCGTCCCCTTCCTTCGCCTTCACGATCTGAGCCGCTTGCTCGATCTGCTCTTGAACGTTCTGCCATGCTCCGTTGGTTTCGATTTCATTCGCAGCGCCTTTGAGGTAAGGCGGACGGATTGCGATGGTCGAATCTTTACGCGACCAATCGCGGTCACTCAGCACGCCTGGAAGGATTGCTGCCAGCATGACTGCAAAAGCAACTTTCTGGTTATCTGCAACCAACTTTTGCAGCGCCGCATTGCGGTGCGCGCTCATACGGCGGGTGTGCGCATCCGAATGTGCAGACCGTTCTTTTTTCTCTGGTTGTCCTTGTGACTGTGCGATGCCTGCGCCTTCGTTTGCATCCTCTTCGCTTTCCTCATCTTCGCTTTCGCTCTCGGTTTTTGCGACGGGGCGGACTTTCAGACTGGAGCGCGCCAGAACGCCATTGTTGAACCAGAAGAACGCACCAGCGCGAGTGGCGTATGCTGGGTCAATCATCACCCGCATATCTTGCATTGCTTCCATCTCTGCCTCATTGGCGTCAATTTCTGCGCTCAGCTTTTCTTCTTCTTCGGTGTCCGAGGTATCTTGGTACTCGTCATATGTCTTGGCATTTCGCGTTTCCAGAGCGTCATACTTGGCCTGCTCCTCCTCGGTAAAATCGCGCTGGGTGGTCGGTACATCGCGCAATTCAGAAATCGCCGCGTAGGGTCGAGCAACGCTTACTTCTGCCCAAGCTAAGCCTTCTTGTTCCTTGATTTGATTCACTGCCAAGGTCAGTTTTTCTAATGCCAACTGTTGAACCAGCGGAGTATTGACCATGAAACCTTCACCCTCTTGGGCAAACAAGTCAACGTTGAACTCGCCGCCAGCGGCGAGGTATGCATCCTTCCCTACGAACAGGCCGAGGGGGCTATTAGCAGGCGTTTCGCCTTGGGTTACGAGGGCGCGCAGTTCTTCCGGATCGCGCTGGTAGTCTGGTGTGGCATTCCAAGCTGCTTCTTGGCGTGCGTGGTCTTCCACTATGCTCAGGGCAGTCAGCTGCTGCAAGGTTGCTTCATTCTTTCGGTAAAGATCCATCAGCATAGGGCTGATGGTTGCAAGGCGCAGACGTTGCGTGATGAGAATGGGTGCATAACCGAACATTGCACCGATATCCTTTGATGTATGCCCCATGTCTGCCAGCGCCAGAAATGCCTTGAGTTCGTCGGCTGGATGCGGATTCGTGCGCGCCTTGTTTTCCATCAGACTTGTTTTGACGGCATCTTTGATGTCGATGATCTTGACGGGCACCGGGAAGTCTTCATCGATCAGACCTTCTGCCAGCTTCTTGAAAAGGGAACGCAGACGGCTACCACCACCATTGATTGCTACTTTCCCAGTGGGTTTCTTGGCCTTGTTTGTCTCCCGGTAGCCGATCAGGTTTTGCAGCAGGCCCACGTCATCAATGGAGGCATCCAACTCGGTGTTTTCGACTTCATCGGAGCGCATGTTCAGAGGGGACAAAACGCAGTTTTTCAGTGGCACATAGATAGAATGTGCATCCTGTTGGATCGCAATCTTTGGGGGATTCTTAGTCACGGTCATTCTCCTGATAAATGATGGTTAGAGGTGTTGCGGCTTGGTCTGCTCACCACCACCGCAACAACATCATTATAACATTTTACAGGATATCCGATAATACATAACAACATAAATTAGCAACTATTTTGCTTGACGTTTTTTCAGATTTCGCCGGTTCCTATAGCCTCGGGTGGGGTTCGGGGCAGGAACTGGCCCCGAGGTGTTTCATCGCATTTGCCCACCGCAAAGCGGAGCGTCGCGGTGCTATGAAATTTCCCCGTATACCTGTCGCCTCGGTGTCTCAATACCTGGAGCCGGCGCGCAGTCAAGGGAGATACCGCAGGCCGCATGCGGAGCACAGCCGAAGGCGAGCACCGAACGGGCGAGGATATCAGCGCGCAGCGCGGCCCTTGACTGGAGAAGCGCGGGCGGAGGGTATTGTGACAGCGAATAGGGCGGCAGGTAGGAGGGGGAATTTCATCACCACGCGTAGCGTGGTCTGGAGTAAATTTCGCATGCGAAATTTGGAGACTTCTTGTCCTGGCGATAGCCAGGCTGGAATCGCGAAGGGCAGAGCCCGAAGCCCTAACGAACAATTAACTGTGCGACGAAAGAGTGACCAAATCGGATTTAGTGGCATTCAGGGTGGCGGGCGCAAGACCCGCCGTGGCGCCGCCAGGTGCGGTAACAAGGCGTGCCGACAGCGTTATCGTCGGTACGCAAGCAAGCGGGGACACCCGCGCGCCAAGGCACAGCAAGTGGCTTTGAAGGCGGCGCAAGATCCGCCGTGGCGCCGCCAGGCGCGGTAACGAGGCGTGCCGACAGCTTTATCGTCGGTACGCAAGCAAGCGGGGACGCCCGCGCGCCAAGGCACAGCAAGTGGCTTTGAAGGCGGCGCAAGATCCGCCGTGGCGCCGCCAGGCGCGGTAACGAGGCGTGCCGACAGCTTTATCGTCGGTACGCAAGCAAGCGGGGACGCCCGCGCGCCAAGGCGCTTTATTGCAGGCCAAATTAGGAGCAGATTCCTAGCAGAAATAATTCAAATAAACGAAATCATTGATTATAATTATAATCCCAACGTATAATTATCAGGGGTAATACAGTCGATATTGCCACTCACGGGGGGATAGAAGGGCATGTCGAAGGTGTACATAGCTGTAACGGATACCGAATCTGCTACGCATGGTTGCGTGGTCGATCTTGAGGCAATACCGGAATCTCAAAGTAAGAAAGCGTCAAATCCCTGGGAACAGGGGGCGCAGATTGGGGAATGGTTGAAATCTGACCTCCCCAGGGCGACATCAATTATTGATGCGATTGCAAAAAAGACTCTTAGTAAAGAGTCGCAAAGTTTCATCGAACGGGTTGCACGATTGGGCGTGAGCTTGAAGAAAACAGGATCTCCGAGTCATCCGATGGACGCTCTGATAACTTTCATGGCTCCTAAGGATCAGTTCGATTTTTTGTTTACCAGTCCGGCATCCGCATCTCGCGCATACGAGCAGGCAATGAGTGGTGCTTGAGAAGGAGCAAAAATCAACAGCTAAAAACTCTGAACTCGGAGCAGGTTATTGCGAATTTCGCATGCGAAATATTATTCACCACGTTTAATCACACTGAAAGGTCAACCCATGGACAAAAACAAACTGATGAGCCACAAAACGTTCTTCTACCTGATGGCAGCTGCATTTGCCATTCTGGGCATTTTGCGAGCCCTTTTCGAAGACACTCCTGAACGCGCCTATGCTGTCGGCGGAATTGCAGTGGTTGCCGCAATCATCCTGGCTATCATCGGCAAAGTCGGCGGCAAGAAAACCAAATAGCTAATGGCCTCACAGTGACTGAGGCCTATGCACAACTTGAAAGGAATGGATCGTGGATATTGAAATTGAAGATGGCCGCAGGATCGTCAAGTTAGCTACTGGTAGCACCCTGGCGATTCAAGTCACAAGCGCCCTCCGGACCACACCTGATCGGATTGAAATTACCGGAACGGTCGATCGTTCCACCGAAACCGTTAACGCGATTCTCGATGCGAATCGCCAAGGTTTTGAAGTGCTGCTTAAACCCGCTGAGTAAGTTCCGGCCGCTGTGTGGGCCGTCATGAAAGGGCCGTCATTGACGGCCCTTTCATTTTTCGCATGCGAAATTTGTCCAAATTAAGGAATCGGAATGACAGATAAAGTTGAATGGAATCCCCCTGCAGCTACTACAAAAGAAGAGCTGGCAAATGTGCTGTATTTCAGTGCCAGTGGCCTCAAAACACAAGTGCTCGCTTCCGCTCTTCTACACACCAATCCAAAATTGAAAGAGCGCATTTCTGCGATTGCAGACGAACTGAATGGACTTCAACAAGACGTATTCGGAATCTAAAACTATGACCAGTGAGAATCCGAATACAGAAAAAATTCCATTCAATGCAAGCCTGGTGATGAGGGTTATTCCTGAACTCGGATCTGGCCTGAGCGAAACTCCATTTTTAAACCAAGATGGTCGCAAGGTATTGACGTTGTATCCAGAATTAACTGGATGGGATGTCCAAGCTGCCGCGGAAGCATATATGTACACCGCTCTCTTGTTAAAAAAAGATGAAAGAGAGATCCGGCGTCATGATGACTTAATTCCCAAGTTACGCGAAGTGCTTGCAGCAGGTCGGATTCCAATCACAACTGAAACTCAAGCGATTGAAGCCGGATTGTCACGCGAAGTTATTGGAAGGTCGTTTGACCAGGAACTCAACTTACTAATTGCTCCCGATACCGACCTCGACAGCAAGTTCATGGCCTTTGATCTTGATATGCAAGAAGTTATTTCGGTAAGCGGGTGGCTAGGCGTATTCGAAGACATCTAGCAACCAAATCGATGTGGGAGTAAAGAATCAGCCTTTACTATAGGGAAAATCTCGTGAATCACCGACGCCGGAAAGAGATGGATTTAACATCGCTACCACCACTCAATCCTCTTCACTATAACGAGGATCGAGAGATGATTGGACACCAGGTAGTTCCAATGGATCAACCGTCTGATGGAGTGTCTTGGTGTCAAGTATGCGGGGGCCATCCTGATGATCCAGTTCATCAACCAGGATGGCAACAGTAGGGAATTTCTTGGAACGGCTGAATTGATAAAGTTGACCAAAAGCGGAATGACCTTGATTGAGTTCAATGGTCAGCAGTTCATCGTTACGCCACGACAGAAAACTCCAAGTGGGCCAGTGAACTAAGACGATTTATTGTCGGTCAGCCGACTTCCAGAACTTATCCGCGCCTTCCAGCAGGCGCCGTTTCTCAATATGAGTGTACAGGCTGGTCGTGCCGATCGAGGAGTGACCAGCATTTTTGCTCTCGATATCGATTGGCGTGCCTGCCGCGAGCGAATGTGAGATCCGAGTGTGTCGCAACCAGTGGGTGCTGGCCTTTCCAAACTGGGCCGCTGACGTAGGATCGATGGCCGACATCGCGCCGGCGCACTCCGCAAAAAATCCCTTGATCTGATCGTGCAAAGTCGAAGCCTCAATGCCGGCGCGCGGATCGACAGGCTGGCCTGCCAGCGCTCGTTTCCCTGCCGGCGACCAGGGCGCCCGTTCAGCCACGTCCACGGCCTGGCCAAGCATATACGCGTTTGCATTGGCAGGATCAATCACGAACGGCGACAAGCCACGGGATTCAAGGTATCGCGCTAGATCTTCGGCCAGTGAAAGGGAAATTTTGACTTCACGGATCTTGCCCCCCTTGCCGACTACGCGCAGCAGCCAGCCTGACACCGCTGGATCGCCAGCATCTGTTGCCGGCAATGTTTCCCATTTCATGTCTCCTACGCGTGCCGCAACCACTTCTGAACGACGCAGGCCGGTGCGATAGAGCAGGCGCAAGCCAAAGCGCAACCGCAAGTTGGCGGAGGTTGGCGCCAACTTATCGAGCCGGGCGTTTACAAAGGCCCATTCTGCCTGCGTCAAGCTGCGAGCGACGTCCAGCTCGGCATGTACGGGCTTCGGTTTGCTTACGCCTGCCCAGGGATTTCCAATCAGATAGCGCTGATCGACCAGAAATTTATAAAACGTTTTGAGGATGGTGATGGTACGCCGCTGCGCGCTTGGCGACAGCGGTCCCTCGAACGGCCGCCAGCCGCTTTTCAGGCGCTCCCGGCCGCGTGGCGCGCACCAGGTAGCAGCTGGCTGCGGATCGCTTAAAAAATCCCGGTATGCCGTGCAATCTTCCATCGTCATGGACGACAAGGGCAATTGACGATCCAGGATGGCCCATAATAAAAAGCGCTCAGTTTCCTTCAGATAGGCGCGCTGCGTATTAGATAGCATGCTCAGCCAGTCGAGCGGACCGGCCGGCACTGCCGGATCGATGCCGCGTTTCTTGGCCAAGGCGGCTCGCTGGTCCGGAGTCAAACCGTGCTTGCTGCGAATGAATGCGAGAATCGCATCGTAGTCATGATTGGCGCGCATCAGGCATTGACCTAACGGCGCTCGGAAGCGTCCTGCTGATCCGTCCAGGTCTGCTGGCACGATGAATTTGTCGATCGGCACCATGCCGGTCTGATGCGGCACCACTGTACGCAGCGCAACGGCATTGAGCTTCGAGCGTGGCTGGCCCACATGCGATGCCAGCGACAGGCCGATGGTGATTTCGTGATCGCGTAGCCAGTCTAGGATGGGTTCGCCTTTGCCGGCACCGATTGCCTTGAACCGCCGAGTCCAGCCACGGCCGACGCCATTGATATGCTCCACCAGCTGCGCGAGTGTTTCAACGCCGGCTGCGATCAGGCGCTGTGCGCGATCCGGATGCAGCCAGGCGCCAACGCCATCGCCTGCCCGCGGCGGCTCGGCAACCAGGTTCTCCAGCCAGCGCAGCACGTCAAGCTGCTTGGCAATCAGCCGGGCCCGGCGAGATTGCTTCTGTGTCCCTGCATCGGCGCCGTAGGCTTCATGAAAGGCTTCCAACTGCTCAGCCTCAGAAAAGTCTTCCATGCCGCGCTCGGCGGCGAAGTCTTCCAGTGACGGCAACGCCGGCGCCAGGTCGACCACGGTAGAGAGATTCATGCGCACCAGGCGCGCGGCGCCGTGGCGGTCGTGGCGTTGGGCAGCCGCAGCGAATTCATCGCGCAGCCAGGCGATCGTGCGGCGAACGGTGCGGATATCGCTGCGCTCACCCTCGATGCGCAGGTAGCGGTCCCAGCTGGCACCGGTGTCCAGGCCTTGCACCAAGGCGCGCATGAAGGCGAAGTGGCCCAGATGCAGCTTGCGGCGCGTGGGCGGAGCCGGAGTAGGAGTCGCCAGCACGACGCGCAGCAGCGGCGCCGGTGCTGCGCTGTCGGCAACGGTCGGGGTGATCTGCGGCAGATCTACGGTGGTCGGCGACATGAACGGCTCCGGAGTGGCGTGGCGCGCAAACGCTGACGGGGCAAGGCTTTCAGCGGCGCGGAAAATTTAAGCCAGATTTTACACCGTTTTTTACATACCTTGATAATTAGTAGTTATCAATGGATGAAAGTTCATTCTTGTCTTTCATAGCAATGAAAGCCTGGAGCCTGGCCAGCTCTGTATGAGCATGACCAGCGCGGCCGACACCGGGCAGCGAATGCCGTAGGTGATGACATTCAGTCGAATTGTGGATCACCAACCGCCGGCGCATCATGCCCCGAAGTGGCGTCGACCACCATACCAAATACATCGAGCACCGACGCATACCTCGGCATTGCCTATCGACGCAATGCAATGAAAAATAATAATATTCCGGTTGCCTTACTTCATATCATATCGTATCATACCAATCATATCATCTCATATTGTTATGAAAGGTTCGACATGGCCCGCGAAGCAACCATCACCCGAGAACAAGTCTTCGGCGTCTGCGATACGCTCACCGCTAAAAACGTGCGCCCCACCTTACGCACAGTGCGCGAACATTTGGGGTCGGGAAGCAACTTAACCATCAACCGCTTCGTTAATGAATGGAAGAATGGGCATACGGCGCCGGCCGTGACGGCCTCGGCCTTACCGCCGTCGCTGCAACGGGGTATTGCTGAATTTTTTGCGGCCGAGATGGCCGCGGCGCGCGCGCCGCTGGAAATCGAGATTGCGGAACAGCAGCAAACTAATCACGACCTCGCGGCCGAGAATGAGCGCCAGGCCGTCGAGATCGAATCCCTGCAAGCCACAGCTGAAACCTTGGCCGGCGCCAAATCTGCGGCCGAGACGAAAGCCGCGATGCTGGCCGATGCTCTGGCCACGGAAAAAGACAACGTGCTCCGTGAGCGCGCTGCAGTGGAACACGCCCATGTTGAGTTGGCCAAGGACAAGTTGCGCCTGGAATCGATGCCCGATTTGAAAAAGGAACTGGAGGACTTGCGCGTCGAGCTGGACCAGGAGCGCCAGAAGCGCATCGACGCCGAAAAGCAATTGGCTGTCTCTGAAGCCCTGCGCGTACAGACTAGCGACAAGGGGAAGACGTGACTCTGGTATGACTTGGCCAGCGACGGAGCTGGCCGATCGAATACCGACCTCCAATACCGCATAAGAGGCCGGCCACCTGGCCGGCCTGTTTCTTTTTACGAGTCGCAGCGGTGCATTAGGATTGATCGTCGATCGCGAAGTTTAAAAATACAAATAAAAAATGCCTCGCTTTTCGGAGTATTTTTGTTTTGATATCAGCAGTGAATCGCGCTGGTCCAGCTGCTCGATGCCAGCATGCAGATCCACCGTGTCTACCAGCTGTACGAAAGCGGCATCCGATCGAGGCGGAAGATATCCACCGCACCAATTTCCGTCACCACCAGCTGCAGGAGCACGTCGCTGGCTACCCTCGATGTCGACCGCCGGCGCCGAAGATCCGCGTCGACCAGGTGTGCGCAATGCAGACTCCGGCACCACGGCTGCCGCCGGCACCGCCGGGCTATCGCACCAGATTCAGCAGCGCGCAAAACTGGGCCAGCTGCTCGATGCCGGCAGGCAGATCCACGCGATCGACCAGCTGCTGGTCAGCGGGTTCCGATCGAGCCCAAACCGTCCGGCCGCACCACATCCCAACACCACCACCTCCAGGAACATCAATGTCCAGCTGGCTTACGACCGTAGAGGCCGTAAATCACCGACAACCAGCCTCTAATCAGCATCTTCCGATCATCAAAAACGAAAAGAAACTGAGCTCAAATCGACTGATGATCTATCAGTCGAATGCACAAAATTAGCCAACGCCCATAACCAACGCTATGAGCACGTTGCACATCAACACAGTCCTACCCCTTACCGGTCAGTCAAAAGTAGCTCCACGGCGTTTCTGGAGGGCGCCATAGGCATTTGTCACCCCCCTTTCCTGCCGAACCGCGCCAAAGGCGCCGGTGGGGGGAGCCGCGTAGCGGGGGGAGGGCTTGCCCTCCCACAGGGGGGTCGAGTCCGTGGCCCGTAGGGCCAGACAGGGGGGCGGCACGCCCCCGCGGACCAGTAGTGCTTCGGATTGCTTTTACGGAGCGGGATCGTACTGGGGTGGGGGGCTTTCAAGGCCGAAGGCCGTAGGCCCCCTCTGGGGGCTAGTATTGGTGTTGGGTGAGGCCGTAGGCCGAGGGGCTTGCCCCTGGGTTGCCGGGTGGGAGCGCGTAGCGCGGGCGAAGCGCCAAAGGCGCGGAGGAGCCGGCGGGGCGTAGCCCCAAGAGGCGGCGCGGCCATAGGCCGCTGTTTTTAGGTTAAAAGTAGTTAAAAAACCAGTTAACTACCTGTGCATAACTCGCGTAACTAATTCAAATATAAAGGAAATTTAAAATATCGATATCAGTCGAATTGAGTGAAAATATTACTCAAAGCGACTGATGAGGGTAGGTGCGTGAGTGCCGCATCAGTCATTTTGAGTTTTTCGGAAACCTGGGGATAGTCATTTTGAGTTTGCCGTCACTCATTTTGATCATGAAACCGCTCAAAATGGGTGACAAGGCATTTGGCGTGTCAGTCATTTTGAGAGTGTCAGTCATTTTGAGTTCACTGATTCTTTTTGCGGAGGGAATCGATTAACGGTAACAAGCCAATCGGTGTCGTCTGCCGTTTTTTTATAGGAGAAATCGTAAATAGCACCCAAATCCTGCAACTTTTTCAAGTGGGAATTGATGTTTGCTTTTAAAGCGTTAAGTGCCCCAAAATTCAAGCCCACCATTTTCTCTAAATTTCGTAATTTCACAGGGTAGGGTTTTTGATGACTAGAAAAATAAGTATGAAGGCGCTTGCCTGTGCCAGTTAGTTCTTGACGAACTTCGTTGTCAACCAGCGTCAAAAACGGCTTTGCAAAAAGCGAGACCATTTTTTTGTCCAGGACAATCTCCCATTGAAGATTACCCTGGGGGATATTATTTTTGAGTCCTTTGGCGCCAGTGAAGGTCGGATCGCCATGGATCAGAGACATCATCATGCCGCCCAGCTCGTCATCATGAATTTCATGACCTTCAGCCAGACGCGCTTCGACTTTCGTTAGCTCGTCGTGCAATCTGGCCAGCTCCGCATCAGAAGCATTTGCCTGGATAGCTTTCTCGTACTTAAGTGCCTTGGCCAACCGTTTCGAGTAGACGCCAATAACCC
The DNA here is from genome assembly GCF_000577615.1 of Herbaspirillum sp. RV1423. GTDB lineage: Bacteria > Pseudomonadota > Gammaproteobacteria > Burkholderiales > Burkholderiaceae_D > Herbaspirillum. Next base: position 2,630 of record NZ_CBXX010000045.1, on the reverse strand, counting down.
CACCTTTCATACGCTGGATGGACTTAAAGATCTCGTTGTAATAGCGCTGATCCTGGCGCCAATTATTTTGCTTGCAAATATCGCTACTGCTCACTGTCACAACCATTTTACCGGCGCTCATCTCGCGGGCGAGGTGTGTCAGGCTGATCCAAATATCCTCGTCACGTTCTCTCAGCTCCTCTCCCTTGTAGGTAATAGCGCCTTCCCCAAGCACATATAGGGACTCGTTATCGAAAAACTGACGTTTTTCTCTAGGATCACGGCAAAGAAAGAGGGCAGAGCGGGCAAGCTCATTCGCGACAGCGCGTTGGTTATCCGGCCAGAATGCCAATTGCGCAGGAATCAACTTACGCATATCCGCTTTTACGGAGTTTGCCTTTGTTTTTATCTCGATCGCGCTACCAACTTTGGGTTGACTATATGAGTCCACATGTTCTCCTTGATGCCTTAAATTCACTCAAAATGACTGACGGGGATCTCTACGATCATCAATGACCTGCTTTTTGAACTTGGGCTTTTTGATGGATGCTTTTGAGTCTCTCGGCATTACCAGGACGCGAATTCTCGCCCGGTTCATAGTATTGAGAATCCACCTTAAAAGTTGGCAAACCAAGATCCTTTAAATACAAAGTTGCCAGTTGGAGATTCTTGAACAACTTTGTTTTCTTGCGTCGAGCTTGGGACAACGTGCTTTCTTTGGTGCCATAGCGAACAGTGATACCCCATCCTCCCTGGCTCCCTTTAACCTCAACGTCTGTAATGACGCCAGACTCAGCGAGGAGAAGCAGAGCTGCATGATCAATAGTTTGCGTGCTCATTTGATGAACCTTGCGTGACATAACAGGCTAAATAGTACCACAAGGATTAATTGATTTATGCACATTGATCTAATCAATGTGCAATTCCAGGTGATTTTACTATTCACGTTCGTCAATATTGGACAAAGTGGATTTCCGCATGTGTTTGGAAAGTCTTTCAAGCACGGAAACAATGACCGCTCGATCAGCTGAGCTATTTTTCATCAACAGTTGCGAAATGTATTTGGCCTGGTCAGTTGGGCGCCGGCTGCTTTCGATAAGAAACGAGTCAACTCCACATTCAAAAAAGTCCGCCAATATATAAAGTTTATATATGCCTGGGCTGATTAATCCACGTTCAATCCGCGAAAAAGATTCTGTGTTTATGCCCAGGTGATCAGCGACCTCTTCTTGTGTAAAACCTGCAATTTTTCTCCTCTTTGCAATCGTCTTGCCTATTCTTTTATTTATAAACTCTTCCTTCATTGACATCGCCATCCCCTACTCGAAGTTGCAAAGCAGAGACAGTCAGGTATCAACAAAAAATAAGTAACACCGCATATCGTTGCCCATCACCCTTTTATGGTGCCGAATTGATCATTTATAGTTGTATTTCGACATTTTATGCCAGCGACTATTGCGCGTTGGAAATCGCCTCCATATAATTTGAACTTATTGTTGATCAAACTATTTAGATAAACTGGCGATCAAGTTTTGAAGTGGTCGCCGAATATTCTATGCATCCAGAAGACATCAAAGCATCCATCCGCAAAGCAGGGAAAAGCATAACGATTGCTGCGAAAGATCTTGGGATTACTCCGTCAACAGTCAGTCTGGTTGTAAGTGGGCGTGGCAAATCCATGCGAGTTCAGACGTACATCTCTGATCTGCTTGGTAAATCTGTAGCAGAGATATGGCCCAAACCGGAACGAATTTATTTACCTGTTTGTGAATCGTGTATGAGCAGGGGGCTGCAATCAAACGATCGAGGGGGAGGCCAGTCAGGTAGCGTAGGGTTGACTGGTTGAAGCAAATATAAGAACGAAATTTGGGCCACGTCTAGCGGCAAGGGGCGAGGGAGTTGTTGAATTTAACAGCAGATGTATAACATGACCAACAAAAATGCGGTGCCCGGCGTTGGGAAGCCGGCGAGTTTGACCATCAGTGCCATCGAAAAACTGGGGAAGCAGATTACTCACATCTTGGAGACTCTTCCAGCGGGCTTAGAAATGACAGTGAATATTGCCCGTGGGAAGGCATCAGTTTCTCTCGGATTTAACGAAGCAGATGTTTCTTACGCGGATCTGTTAGCTGGTGACGCATTGTATGAAGAACTCAGTGAAACGCTGTCGATGGTGATGAACAACAGGGCCGGTGGACCTGGATTGATCGTCGAAAAGAACCACCTGACATCGTCTCCAACTGCGGCGATTGCAATGCTTGAACAGCTTTTGCAGGGATCGAATAAGAAGATTGAAGCCGCCAGTCAAGGTCTTTTGCGATCTGCCAGCAGCACGATTTAACTAGATTCCAAAATCACCTACTGTTAGAATTAAAGCATCAAAGCTGAAACCGTAAGGCTCCGCAATGATGGTTCAAGAAATGCCCCGCCTGCTCGCGGGGCATTTCGCTTTTAGGCCACGTATTGTTCTTAAACAGATACCCCGACGAAAGCGTATTTACGTTTGTCTACTCGGGGTTCCTTTGATTCCCGTGTACTCTACGACGGTAGTCGCCCCCAGTATTCATGCGGGTTACAGCGGTGCTCACCGTAATATTTCCTTTTAAATCAGCTACTTGCTGATTGCCATTTTCGCCGGGTATGATGGAGCG
>NZ_CBXX010000044.1 GCF_000577615.1 Herbaspirillum sp. RV1423 | reverse complement strand
TGGCTTCGCTGCCGTTCGCGCTGGTCGGTGGCATCTGGTTCCTCTATCTGCAAGGCTACAACCTGTCGGTTGCCACCGGTGTGGGATTCATCGCCTTAGCGGGCGTGTCAGCCGAATTCGGCGTGGTTATGCTGCTGTATTTGAAGCAGGCGGTAGCTGCTCGACAGGGAACAGGAGCGACGCTGACGATCTCCATTCTTGAAGACGCGATTCGGGAAGGCGCCGTGCTGCGCGTTCGTCCCAAGGCCATGACCGTCGCCGTTATTCTGGCCGGCCTGGTACCTATTTTGTGGGGAAGTGGTGCTGGCTCCGAAGTCATGAGCCGCATCGCCGCACCCATGGTCGGCGGCATGATCACAGCGCCATTGCTATCCATGTTTGTTATTCCGGCTGCATATCGCTTGATGCGCGGTCACCAACCCAAAGCTGTACAGGCTTGATCTATCTTTAACCTGAAAGGAAATCCATCATGAAAAATAATTTCGTCACTGCAGCATTCACCAGCTTTGTCTTCCTTGGCGCGCCGTCGGCTTTTGCTGCGGACATGGGGAATATGAGCAATATGGGTAAAAGTGAGCAGACCGAGAAGACCGCACACGGTATAGGCGTCATCAAAGCTATTGATGTAAAGCAGAAAACCATTAATTTGGCTCATCAGCCCATCAAAGAACTTAACTGGCCAGCGATGACCATGGGCTTCATAGTAGCTGATGAGAAATTGCTCCGTGGACTCATGGTCGGTGAGCAGGTTTCCTTCGACCTAAAAGGGAGCGGTGCGGCGCCTGTGATCACTGGAATACGTCCAGCCAAATAAAACAACTTGCTCATGTTCGTGCTCGTGGTGGAAGTCTAACAGCGGGCACGAAAGAGCGGCCTTCATATAAGGAGTGCGGGTGGAAATCCGTTTTAAATCATGGGCTTAACATCATTCCTGCAAAAAATTCCCGAATCCCGGCCGATCCTCGGATAGTACCGTTTGGTGATGTTCAGGTATTTGAAACCATCGTCTTTCTGCGCGGAGAGATCATTGAGCAAATCCGATATTCAACATGGGCCGATGCATTTGACGGTCACGACCATGTCCTCAAAGAAGTGTCTGCGGTAGATGCGTCTGCGGCGGAGATGTCGCAGGAGGCAATTTCCCGGGCACTAAGTAGCAGCAGGGGGGGCGGGCGAATAGAGCAGTAGGAATGGGTAAAAAAACGGCGCTGATGTGCCCCGCATGCTGGCCGGGAGCCAGTACTGAAGGAACATGATGAAGAAAATGTTGATAGCAACTATTCTTGCTCTTACTGCATCGACTGGGTACTGCGCTACAGTATCTCTGCAGCCTGGTAAGTCATTGATGGAGCAAACACGAAACTTGGCGTCGGTGAGAGGTTACGTTGTCATCTGGAAGCTTCCCGTCGATGATCTTGCACAAAGCGCAGCACACCAGTACAACTCCTGGGAAGAGGCGATCTATGGCGCAACCAGACAGCTGTCAAATGTGACTCTCGCAGATGCGAACATTGCGGACCTTGCAGCTCCTGTAGTTTGTGAGACCAGCAAGACAATAGTTATAACAAATCTCAATGATGCCCGTAGTATCGTGCGTGATGATCAATCGCATACGTGTCGCGCACTGCACACTGATTAATGCTAGACGACTGCATAAGAATTCAACCTTCACAGAAAAGCTTTGACAAGCGGTAGAGAATTGCGGTCGTACACAATGACACCAAAGCTTTGGCCGATAGGTGAAAAAGTATCGCTCGAAGTGAGTTGGCGACGAAGGTGACGGTCGTGACACTGATATGCCTGGGGTGCCTAGAACCCCACGGAACACTTATCACTTTGAGAGCCGGCCTGATCCACAATAGGAATAAGTCGCCGAGCTGAACCTCGGCACCGAGCACGGATCCTAGTCTGTGCGTTTTGTGTCAAAAATTAGAAAGGCAGTCCCAAATTGGAACATAAAATTATTGTCGATAGCCGCGAATCGCGCTCAACTATTATCGAAGCGCTTCGTGGAATCAGCGGACTGGATGTTGAAGTTGCGGAGCTCGATACCGGCGACTACATTCTCAGAGATGATACGGTCGTCGAGCGGAAGTCGGCATCAGATTTTGTGATGTCGATTCAAGACAGTCGTCTGTTTGAGCAGGTCGGCAAGATGAAGATGTCGTTCACCAGGCAAATAATTTTGATTGAAGGGGACGTATACACTCAACGATCATTGATGAAGCCTGAGGCAATCGGAGGTGCTATTTCATATTTAATAGCCCTACAAGATGTCTCCGTGGTATCGACAAAAAATGCTCAAGAATCTGCAAATTTATTAGTCGCTATGAGCAAACATCTGCACTTCGGACTGCCGGCTCAACCAGTGTTAAGGCCGGCAAAGCCGAAGCCAAATTTGCAGGCTGTGCATTATGTGTTACAGGGACTACCTGGTGTTGGCCATAAATATTCTGTCGCCCTTGCAGAACACTTTGGAACAATACACAAAGTTATGGATGCCTCAATAGATGAGCTTTGCGAATGCAAAGGCATAGGAAGAAAGACAGCTGAGCGAATATATGAAATTGCCCATTGGAGTCAACTGAATGAGGTATAGAAAATGTCAGCCAGATTTGAGAAACTTTTTGAAAGCTTTTTGAACCGAAGTAGGGCTACAGGAAATCGGCTTTGGTATTAATGTGTATAAGCTGTTGATCTCGTAGGGATGATCAACTTCAACGCAAATGAGGATCTCAGGTCCTTCGAGACATTGCAAGACACTGATGATTTCACAGCCGGCAGGTAACGCTTTTCCAAACTCTATAATTCCTGGAACTTGATGCCAGATCTTGTCTGGCAATGGAATGGAGTCTGCAAATACATCCTCATCTTCACTTTGACTAACGAACGGTAAATATGGAATTCTGTCATTGAGTAAAATGGTGGTTAGCGCTGACCGAATTAAGAAATTGCTAGCTTGCTCGCTTCTGACGAGATCGGCTAAATTTGAATACTGACAAGACTCGAGTAGCCGCGCGATCTCATCTTTGTAGAACATATAGTCACCTAAGAATAAGAAATCATCGTCGTCTTCTTCTTCCTCGGACATGTCACTTGCATTCATTCCTTTTTCGAGGGCATTCCTTGCATACTCAGAACCAAGAGCGAGCATCGCTGCGTTTTGGTTTCCCTCATGTTTGTTGAAAATATGTCGAACCTGTATTTTTGGCAGGCTTAGACTGCCGACGTAATGTGTAATGGATTCAATGGCGCCTTGCTTTTGCACCGCAATCAAAGGAATGTCGAAGGGCTCGTCCCAATAGCGGAACTGAGAGGGCCTGGTATCGAGAATAAGCGTACCAACTCCTTTAAATTTCTTTCGGACTGCTTTCACCATCTCTGTGAGTACAAGAGCGCCTGATCCGACCGGGGCAGAGATTTTCCGTTCCCAAAGCCAACAAAAGCAGAGATCCGATTTCAAGATCAGTTCCGATGCATCGTCATGTTGCTCAAAGAACGAGTTCATCTGTAATACATCCGTGTCAGCAACCTGGTCGGCTGCCTGATGTAAAAATGAACGCCAATCACTTGGAGAACCCTGGGCTCTGTCTATTGTGTAGATCATCCCGCATGCGTAAGCGATGTGATCCCTATCATCTGTCGCCGGCGACAGAGTTGCACACCATTCGTACGCACGCACCGGAAAGCTAACGCCATGTTCGTTGTAGCGTGAAAATGTTATTTCAATCTCCAATGGCATTGCTTGCTGAAGCTCGCTAGACTCATCCGGCATGGTTGTTTCAGTAATCGAGATCACACTCTTCTTCAGAGGTGTTCCAACATGACTGAGAGCTAAGTCAAGATCATCAATATAGCCATTGGGCTGACGGTTGTTATGGAACAACGACACAATCGTTCGACTCTTCATTTCAGAAAGGAAGAAATCGAAAAGAATTGAGGCAATGTGGTCTTTGGTTTGGGGGCTAGATATCTTCTGAAAGCCTTCTTCCCTGGAAGACACTTTCAACTCGTCCAGAAGTTCTTGTTCGTGCTCGGATCGCAATAGCTCATGATAAATCGGCTCTACCATTTCGTACGCAAAGGTATCGTATAAGTATCCGCGAAGATCAAACGCCAGTTTGCCATCCGCTTTTAGTGACCTTGTAAGCAGATCCCCTATCGTTAGTGATTCGTCTATTTGGGATGGGAATAAAAATTGTGTAAGAGGGAGGAGCTGGTGAAGGTTATGGGGGACCTGCAATCCTGATTCTTCGAGGTACGCGAGCGCAGCCGGGCCTGAGTTCAGATGTTGAATCGCTGCACCGACCGATCCTACATGTGGGGATTCCAATCCTAAATAACGAAATTGGTGATAATTGTCATCTCTCACCGCCGGAGCGTATAGGCTAAGGAACCATGAATAGGGAGAACTTGAAGCGGCCATAATAGAAGTTTTGTGATTGACTAAATGCTTTGCATCTATACCTTACGGCATGGCTTTTGTCGACACACTATAATGTGCGTCTGAATGTCAGTCGATCTTTGATGGCAATAAAAAAGCCCCGCAAAGCGGGGCTTTTGTTTGAAGCTTGTTTAGTACGATGATTTACAGCTTGGACTCATCTACGCATTTAAGCGTAACTGCAGAGCCGAGCAGTTTTTCATCGCGCTTGAACGCTGGTTGAACTTGATTCAGTTTTTCCATGCATTCAGATTCAGAAACGAACACCAGTTTGTTGCCACCGGTGATATACGCTGCTGTGTTTGGAACTGGGAGATTCAAAAATGTTACGAGCAGAATCCAATTCATGATAATTCCTTTCAAAAAAATGAAATAGAGTCACACAAAGAATGTGAGAAGTTTCAACCAAAGAGGATGATTTAAGTATCACTGGCGTGGAAGCACAGCTAACCTAAAATTGATGCTACGAAGTAGCTGAGGTGCGTCAGAAGACGCGGGGAAAACTTGCCTGATCGATCTTCGAAAAGGAGCAAAGAACTGCGAATGGTTGCCATTGTCAGCTATGTGCGATGCACTGTCAAACATTTCTAGCCGTAGGAAGGGGAACGGCAACCAGTTATGTCGAGCAAGCGATTCAGCTTATCAGGGGCCGGATCTATTTTTGAACAACATTCGACGCGAGGGGGGACCTTTGTCTGTTGGTGGATCTGAAGAAAGGCCACAGCCGACCACGTTTTCGAGAACTGTCGCTTCAACCTGGCTTAGTTCGCTCTGAATGATCCGTACGTAGGCTTCGAACGCTTCACGCTCAGAATCGTCAAGCATTAGAAGAGGCAAGGCTGTGATGAGCGAGGCGATACAATTCGCGGTATCGTTTCGAGCGGTTCCTGGAGGCAGTGCTCTAAAAACTGCCAGCAATCTTTCGATTGTTTTGACCGCGGTTGACGCTTCCATACTCTATCCTTTTCTTTTTAACGGGCGGACGCGGCGGGTTTTCCCCCACAAGCTCTTCGCCACGAATATGTAGCACAGATTTTAGTTGAATCGGAGAACAAAAGAGAAAATGGAAATGGTTTTATCTTCACCATTGATACACGAAATCTTCGACCGTTTGCGGTCCCCGCATTCTCGGAGCACATCCGTAACTGAAATTCATTGGCCAGAGCGGGAAGGGCGGAGGTTTGTTCATTTGGCTGAAATCGCCACAACTCTTTCAGGGATGGATCGTCGGCTACTTGATTTTCCGCTTGAAGATCTACTACGCCAGCTTGCTGTTCCGGTCTTGATGGTTTTCAATCGCCCGCAAAAGCTGAATTCAGATTTTGCTACGTTATCTGCCGTATATGAAATAGATGCGGTCGCCGCCATGATTTTCTTTGAATGTCTCGGTTTTTCTGTTTCGGCACAGGCTGCGGTCGCGCGAGTCCGTCCGTCGGTTGTTCGACTTGCAGAGGTGACCCTCGCTGAGAATGCGGTCTACTGGTATCAGACGACACGCAACAAAACTTTTCTGCGGTTGACCACAAGTAGCCCACAACCGGTTGAGTCACGTTCGGACGCTATTGAGTTTAGAACACCTACGCGATGCCAGGTGAGCGCGGAACTGATCGCTGGATCGGTGCAAAGTATCAACATTAAGGCAGCGAATTGGCGCCCCCAACCAATTCAAGCAATGCTTCACTGCGAGCTTTGCGGATTTGACCGTCAACGAGGCGATGCTGATGCCAGTAAGGCTCATCGGGCATTTCATGCAAGATGGGAAAAATTGTACGAACCGGCGCCTACTCCTTCATTGGTCGTGTTATCCGAGCCTGGTCAAGGTATGGTCTTCGTGCAAAGCACATCGGATTTCTGGCTACACCGTCACATGTATGAGCGAGCGCTTGAATTCAAGCGGGAAATGCGATTCGATTCAACGCAATGGGAGAGACCCGTACGCAATGTCAGAGAGCAGTTGCGCGAAGGGGTCTTATTCACGCGGCCAGACGGAAGTATCGATGGTGCGGCCGCCTTTAGAATGCCAGCACAAAACGGAGGAGAAGACGCCGCTTGGGAATTAGATTGGATCTGGATACGCCCAGGGGCTAGGCGTCAGGGCCTATTAAGTGCACGGTGGCCGGTATTTCTTTCGCGCTACGGCGAATTCCGTATTTCCAGACCTTGGTCCAATGCGATGGCAACTTATGTTGCAGCCCAAGGTCGAGCACATCAACAAAATGGTTTACCCATTCAGCCCCTCTGAGGCGGGAGAGAAGGCATATCTCAGTTCCGGGCCCACGGGAATGGCCGAGTGAAGCCATCCGCTTCGCCGGCCTTTCGACACTTTTTCGTATTGAAAACCGAACTTCTGCCCGCTGTATTTTTTCAGAACCGGCCTAACGGCTTCAGGGTTTTCTCCAGTGAAGATATATTTAGTCGACATAAGGATCGTTCTTCGGTTCATCTCTTCCACTTCGTCTTGAGGAGCCAGGCGACTGATTGGGCCGCCAGGTTCATTCGAGAGCAGAAATGCGAAACGTGAAGTAAGCGCTAATCCGAGAACAACATCTGGAGTAGTGAGTCCGACACCCAGGTGCTTGTGCGCACGAGGGTGATAGAGCGTTACTGGCTGATCGCTGGTTATAAATCTGGTACCGAATGGCGCCTGAAGCAAAGTCGGCCGCATTTTATGCAGCAGCTGCAGCACCTCTAAATCAAACGCCATTCCGAACATCATTTCGAGAGAAGACGAGTTGGTCATGACAACTTGAAGATTTTTAGCGGCCAGCACGTCTTCTAGTCCTTCAGGTGGTGTTGGCAGCAATCCCTTTTTCTCCATATTCGTCAGTTGCGCGTGAATATGTTCGGCGTTAGAAGTGGCCAGATGCTCTTTGATTGCCGGCACTCGCATGCGCATCATAGAAAGGAAGCCAATCATCATGGACCTCGTGGCGGGGTTCATAAATCCGCCAGCGATCATGTCCTTCTGAGCGTAGGCGAATTTCCCCTCAAGAACTGATAGCTGCTTTTCTAATGCCTGTGGATCAGCTTCCGCATGACCGTCTAGCACATGGAAGTCCCTCTGATTTGCGAGGTTGATCGTCTTGGCGCCAATAATTTTCTCAGAATCACGATCAATCATATAAAGACCGTCGCCTGTGGGAGAGAAGCCGCGCAGATAATACGCAGGTAGATAGTGGTGGCGCCGCGGCTGTGGGTTCTTTTTTTCCATGTATGGTAGAGACTCGACTGTTGCTGGTGTGATGTGAGAATGCAATTATCGTATAATAACTCTCGCATCCTTCTTCCGAGCTGACGGCGCATCAGCATCTTTCTCGGTCCCTTCGGACAAAATCCCATTCTCAGAAATCTCTAGCTTGCCAAGTCAACTACCGGCAAAGGCTAACTACAGATTTTTACCCCACAGTCCGTGGGTTTCAGCTGGGTAACCAGCATTTTCCTCTAGCGGTGCCAAAAAGGGCCGCGCTCACCTGGAGACGATTCTCGTCAACCAGATATTTCAACCCTAGCGGGGCAATCCCGCTGGGATGCTCCGCATCCAATCGGAGCAATATATATGTCCAAAAGTAAAAAACTGCGCATCACACTGGCTGAGTTGGTGATTCGCAAATATGGAATTGTCGTTGAAGTCCCTGCGGATTTCAGCGAGAAGGAGATGTCCGTGCTCGACAAGACGTTAGTCGACACAGTTTCTTCCGCTGACTATTCCGGAAACGAACCTCATGAACAACTCGACACTGAAATTCTCGAGGCAACATCAGAGGACCAACCAACGTTTCGCATCGAGCGAACAGGGAACGGCGAGAGCTTCTCACTCGTTCGCATTGAGAATGCCGCGGCGCCAGTTGCGAACGCAAATATCATCGCGCCGACCTCAACGCTGTTGCAGGAGTTGCTCGATAAAGTGAACGACTACGATCGCAATTTAAATGCGAACGAAACGGTTGTATCGGCAGCTGACTACGAAGTGTTGCGCTACGCAGTTGTAGAGTCGATTCAAGGTATCTTGGATGGACTCGCCAACGGCAGCCAGGGCAATCAATCTAACGGCTAACCATATTCTGGCTGTTGGTCTCCCGATGTCCACGTGATCGCCAATAGCAGCATCACGTTGGATTGTCGTGGAGGTCGATAGTCTGGCTTTTATTCGGAGATATACATGACGATCTGGAAAGGGGCATTATGAGCATCGCCTGGATTCAACCACCGACACGCGATTCGAAAACGTATCAACTCATCAGTCCAGGCTCTGTTCGCTGTGGCTGCGGGGGAATCGTTGAACTGGAAGGCGCAGACGATTGCGACTGCGTCCAGTGCGGACACAGCTATAACCAGTTCGGCCAGCGCCTGGCGCCGGTAGCGCACTGGGAAGGCTAAATTTAAGAAACCATAGCGCCGGTATTATCGGCAATCACAAACCGCCTGGGCAACTCTGTCCAGGCGGCGGGTTTCTCAGGCGATCTCTCATGGAGAATATATGCCTCAATTTTCTTGGAGTCGGTTTGGCCCCGGAAGCTGCCGCGCGCGGGTATGCAATATCTGAAATACAACGCGGCACCCGCAAACAGCCTGAGACTGACTTTGTCGATCGCGACGTCGTAATTGTCTGTGGCGCAGCTGTCCACAGAACGGCTGATCGCTTCGGGTGGGCGTCCGTAGCGTCCAATCCCGACACTGTCGATGTAAGGATAAAGGATGCCAGAACGTCTGGGTCATGTTTTTCTAATCTCTGATCGGTGTAAGTGAATGGCGTCGATGGTCCAAAGCACGTTGGGGAGCAACCGGTAGTTTCAAATTCAACTTGCGAGAATAGGCACAAGTGCCTATTATTGAAATTCGCTCTAGAGTCCAGCAAACATCTAAATTGAGGAAATATGGCCGAATCATCTATTGCCCACGTATACATCCATGACGTTGAAGTAGGCTCTGTGCCGTTGGAGCAATACAAGGCGATCTTGGCGGAAATTCGTCGGGATAAACGACTCTATCTTGCGCAAGCTGGAGAATATCTCGCCGCTAGTACCAGGTTCGTCATCGATCTCGTGAGACTCTACATATTTGTGCTCGGCACAATGGTTTCAGCGTACGCCATATACTGCGCGTATTCGGACTTCGGTACGGACGCAATAGCCTCATTCCAAAACGCCACTCCCGCTCAACTTTCAGAAGGTCTTCGTGTGCTTCTGTTTGCAAGCGTTCTTTTTGCTTTTATGGCGATCGCCTTGCAAGTGATGTTTTGGAACAAAAGATTGTTTCAGGCCAGAAGTGAGTTTCAGGTCGCGATCCATCGGCGGATTTGTAAGCTCCTTGAAGTCCCGTCGGAAGGCCCAATGAGAGTCACATGGATAGAGGAACGGGCGGGGAACAAGTCTAAGGGCATAACGGTGCAAGATCTACAGAACGCCTATAACAGCGCTGTCAATAAATAGCGTGGATAATCGCGAAGCATTTCAGGCCATCCTTGTTGAAAATAAGCTGACCCAAGCACAAGCGGCGGCGATTATTTGTGCGCATACCCATCGCCCGTGTTCAGTCCGGACTGTGCGCTCTTGGTTGAACGATCCTGAAAAGTCTAGTTCTCGCCCGTGTCAGGATTGGGCCGTTCAAGCTCTACGGGACGCCTTAATCAGACAAGACAAATAGGAGTTGACGTTCAGATGAAGCCGGCCTGTTGGTCGGCTTTTGCATTTATTGTCAGAAATTTAGGAGCGGTTCGCAATTACCGTCAGATATTGCGGTGCGCCGGGAGCAATCGAGATTTCGTTTTCGAAAAGTGACAGAAAAGGGGCTAAATCGCGTGCTGCGCGTCCTATATTTTTTTGTCGGCAATGGCATCATTGTGACTCTTCTTTTGCGTGCGACTTGAATCTCACCGGACAGGGGCTTGAACAATCCAGACTTTATGGCACGCTCAAGCATCAAAGGTTTCTAAATATAACAATGTCATCATTATCTTTTCAAAGGCCTGATCGAGTTGTGCTTGTGGGGTTTGGCTTGGTCGGGCCGGCTTTGGTGCCGCTCTTGATTAAAGAATTAGACATCCTTCCAGGCCAGATCACTGCAATAGCTGCGGACAAAAATGGCACCGGCGATGCCAGTCGGCTGGGCATTGCGCACCTATGCCTACCTCTTACTGAATCCAATTTTGCGGAAGTACTGGCTGAGTTTGCCACTCAAGGGGATTGGATCATTAACGTCAGTGTCGATGTATCGTCTTTGGCGCTAATTGAGTGGTCCAGGGACAACGGGGTCAACTATCTCGATACGTGCGTTGAACCTTGGCCGGGCGGTTATGCTGGCCAGGATGTCGGCGCGACAACAAATTATGAGTTGCGCCGGCGTGCTCTGGAGCTGTCGGAAGAGGGGGCCCCTACCGCAGTCATTGCTCATGGAGCGAATCCCGGATTGATCACTCACTTGGCCAAAGAGGGGCTACTTCGCATCGCAGCAGAATTCGGCATCCCGTTCGATGGAGATTGGGCGCAACTGGCAGAGTGCTGCGGCGTACGAGTGATACAAATTGCAGAATACGACTCCCAACGTACCGGCCGTGCGCCGCTGTTAGGCGAGTTCGTTAATACCTGGTCCGTCCACGGTTTTCTTTCGGAGCTACGTCAGCAGGCTGAAATCGGTTGGGGGACTCACGAACCTTCATGGCCGACAGGCGCGTCTGGCCATAACCAAGGGGATCGTTCGTCCATTTACCTGACAACGCGGGGTGTAGATACACCAGTTCATTCATGGGCGCCGGCGGTTGGGCCCGTATCAGCGTTGGCCGTCCCACATCACGAGGCGTCATCGTTGACTAGTCTCCTTACGGTGCGCACGGCTCAAGAGGTGGTGTACAGACCAACGGTCTACTACGCATACCATCCATCGCCAATGACGCTTGCATCAATCGAGCAGTGGAAGGCGAACAATTACCGCCCCCCGTATTCATCCACGGTTGTTCGAGACGAAATTCGAGATGGATCGGATGATCTGGGCCTGTTGTTTCTCACAACAAAAGGCGGCTTTTGGTACGGCTCTCGCTTGGAGACCAATGAAGCTCGAAGCCTTGCCGCCTGCAATTCCGCGACGTCCTTACAAGTTGCTGCCGGCATTGTAGGCGCCCTCAAATGGATGATGTTGAATCCCAATAGGGGAGTGGTTGAAGCCGAGGATATGGATCACGAGGTCGTTCTGGATGTTGCCAGGTCGTATTTGGGGTCGTTGAGATTTCTCCGTACTGATTGGACGCCAGGTGCTCAGGGAGATATGACGTTTGAAACATTTTTAATTAAAAAGGGGGTTGACGCATGAAACGTTCGGTCTCGGTAAAGCTTGTTTTGCTCGGAACGGTTGTGACCGTAGTTACCGGTTGCGAACCCAATCAAAGCGAACCGCCGCGAGAGGCACAGCAGCTGGAAATTCAACAGCAGATGTACGCGACTCAGTCGGCCTGCATTGACGACTGGGGCGACACCGACAATTGCAAGCCCGCAAACACATCATCTTCTGGCACCAGTGGCGCCCATGGTGGGGCATATTTAGGCCCACGCTACTATTGGGACCGCGGTTTGGGTCAGCCTGTCGTCGTTGAGCCATCAGGAGCTAGTCGAGTGGTCAGCAACAGCCACCTGACGCCCGCTGGTTCGAGTGTGGCGAGATCGGTTTCGTCGTCGTCGGTGAGCCGAGCATCAGTTTCTTCGGTTTCTTCCGTTTCCCACGGCGGGTTTGGCAGTACTGCCCACGGATTTTCTTCGGCGGGGGGCTAACCATGAAACGTTTAAACGTCGTCCCGCGCGCGAATTACAAGCAAACACTGGAGACACAAGGGCTGTCATTCCATAGCTGGGACAATTATTGGTCCGAGTCCGTTGCATACGAATTCACGCTCGCCCAGATCGAAACTATTGAGGCAGCAGCGGAAGAATTGAATGCAATGTCGATGAATGCTTTGCGTCACGTCCTGAAGACAAAGCAACTCGGTCGAATGGGTATCCCGTCGCAATTTCACGAGGGAATTGAGGCGTCATTCGATCGGGGTGATTTCTCCCTTTACGCTCGATTCGATTTTGCCTATGACGGGATGAATCCTCCGAAGCTACTGGAACTGAATTTCGACACGCCTACATCACTTCTTGAGCAAGCTGTGTGCTCCTGGCAGTGGATGGAAGATGTGAAGCCTGATGCTGATCAGTTCAATTCACTGCACGAAAGGCTGATTGAACATTGGCGGCAAATGCCAGGTGATGGTTCTGTTCATATCGCGACACTCGCGGACAATGAAGAAGATTGGGTTACTGGGGCGTATCTATTGGACACCCTGACTCAAGCCGGTCGAGAAGGCGTCCAAATCACTGTTGAAGAGATCGGCTACGATCACAGCCGTAAGATTTTCGTTGATGGCGCCGGTAAAGATATCCAGACTCTGTTCAAGCTTTATCCGTGGGAATGGATCTGGAAAGAAGAGTTTGGCCCACACGTTGCTGGAAGCAACACCCGCTTTGTCGAGCCGATGTGGAAATCGGTGTTGTCCAGCAAGGCAATTCTGCCGATCCTCTGGGAGCTTTATCCGGATCATCCCAACTTGCTGCCTGCATTTTTCGAGTCGGGCAAACTGCAATCCTTTGCTCGGAAGCCTATCTACTCTCGCGAGGGCGCAAACGTCAGCTTGGTTCATCTCGGCAACGTCATCGCAGAAGATGACGGTCCTTACGGCGCCGAGGGATGGATTGAGCAACAGCTGTGCTTACTTCCGGAGTTCGATGGCCATTATCCGGTCGTAGGCGCCTGGATCGTTGGCGGGCAGCCGGCCGGTATGACGATCCGGGAAGACACGAGCCCTATCACAACAAACATGTCGAATTTTGTGCAGCATTATTTCATTTAATTTCGGAGCCATCAATGCTACTCGCCGCTGTTATCGCCTTCGCTAAGTACTTCTTCACTTCCATGCTGTTGCTTGGAATTTTTGTGACTGCATACGTGCGTCTTACACCTTACCGCGAGTTTGCGTTGATTCGGGAAGGTAACGTTGCGGCCGCGGTAACGCTGGCGGGCGCGATTTTGGGGTTTGTTTTCCCTTTGTTTTCGTCAATCTACTATACCCAAGGGCTTGTGGAAATGTGTTTGTGGGCCGGTATAACCGCGGCGGTGCAGTTCGTCGTGTTCATCTGTTTGCGCAGTCAGGCGCGAGAAATCGAAAACGGCAATGTCGCTGCCGGCTTGATCGTGGCTACATTTTCCGTCGCAGCAGGTTTGCTCAATGCAGTGTCGATCTCGCACTAGGGTAGAAATCGACTCCGGGTTGTCTGAATCATGGTTTGGATAGCGATAAACCGTAAAAACAAGGTAGTTGACGTCCAGCATTGCCCGAATGCATGCGGTTTAATCTAACTCTGCTGCCGTTCGGTGGCATGTTGAATAACAACCTCCAAATTTTGAAAGGAACTTAGATGCCCAAGGACCGTATTCTCCAGATTGAAGATGTTCGCGAAGTGCACATCACGACAGATCGCAAACCATTTACTGGAACGATCATCAGTGGAAAAACCGGGGAAGGAAAAACTACGATGTATGCCGACATGGTTCGTGATGCCATGCGCCAGGATCCTGAGCATGTCCTGATCGGTGAACTCAAGCAAGGGCCAAGCCAGGGCTGAAGGTGCATCATACAGTCTAGATGCGGCCCTTTTTTTCGGAACCGCATCTATTCCAAATGGCATAATAGCCATCCATTTCACTCCCTGAGGATCCTAAATGCCAGTTACAAAAGACTCATTCGATTCCGAGACAATCGAAATTTTGGGACTAGCTGCGGCGATCGTGTCCGCGATCCAGGGATTGCAGGAATTGAAGGATTGGTTCGAAGAGCAACCAGTTGAGACATACGAAGAAATGAAGAAAATCGTGGTGGGTGTAAACGCACCACTGAGGCAAGCTGCGATCGATCTTTTCAAGACCGTGACATACGGGGGCGCAAAGCGCAAAGCCGAAGCGCCAGTGGCCTACAAGAAACTCAGTAAGGCGATTCGCGAAGTCTTGCCGGATGTTCAAATCGCGATGGATCTCGAAATCGCGACAAAAAAAGCATCGAATACCGCGGCGACCCAGGTTCGTTTTAAGGTGTTTAACGTTCTCCATGAAGTCCAGAACCTTTTGGAGAAGCGAAGCTCTCCTGCCTCGTAAGCGACGGTGTTGGACGTCCAAGCTAGAAATAAAGTTGAAGAGATATATAGGGGAAGGACAATGAAAGCAGAATCGTCACAAGTTGAAGGCATTGGAGAAGGTTTGATGAACAACTTGGTCTATCCAATTATCTTCTTCGCAGTTGTGTGCGCCATTGTCAGTTTCTGGGGTCCTGGTTCTGATCGTTGGGACGAGGCATATCTGACCCGCGCGAAATATCATTTGGCGAGTGATGCCGAATTGAACGAGATTAAAGAGAAAAAGTCACTGTGCGAAAGTTCTTCGGGATGCAATTGGACTGAACTTTCACAGCAGCCTAAGTATTTTGCTGAAAGCGCACTGAGGATCATTGCGAAAAAGTCCGCTGAGAAAGCATTTGGCGATGAGTTGACTCGCCTTCAATTGAATCAAAATACGGTGTTGAAGGCCCAGGTTGCTCAACACGGCTTGAATATCGCACAACAACAGGAGATGAGAAACTGTAGGCGATTCGGATGGTCCGATCGCAATTCCTGTGAGAAGTTTTTCATCAGCTATAAGGCCAATAAGTTAGCGGAAGTTTCTGAGCTCCTGCCGGCGGCAATATCGAATGTGGACTTCGTCAATCTCGTTGAGCTCAAGGCGGCTGCGTTAGTTGATTAATCTGCAAATGGCGGATGCATAGTCAAATGCCTTGCTACAAAATGGTCGTGGTGTAAATCGAACACTGTCGTGAAAATCTTACCGATTTGAGTTATCCTAAGCGCATGCCTTACGGGCTCAGCAATCATCAGCTGGAGCGTCTCTCCGCCGCTTAGTCGAATCTGCATCAAGTCATGTTTTCCCGAACTTGTTCGTTTCGAAATGTAGTAAATGCGGAGTTCGAAACGATAATTCCTGTTCGAGGACGATATGTCATCCCAAAATTTGACGCGGGAAGTCTTTTCGTCGATTGTTAAAAAAATCGACGCCGCCGCAAGCAATCTTTTCCGAGTTTTTCCCTTCCCGTTACGCGATGGTTTGGCCTATGGCTTCATAGGTAAGCCCCAGGCGTCCCTGCTAAGTTTGCTCGACAGGGGGTTGGTGGTGCCAATATCATCGTTTTCATCGCTCCTATTTCGTGCAAAGCTGTCGACAGAAAGAAACTGGCGCGAAGCGGACGCCATATCCGCAATTGTTGGTGGCGTCGAGGTCGACATCAAAGTCATCAGAGCCCCATACGATCGTCAAGGAGCCGCCAAGTATCACGACGATTTATATGACGTTATGGTACGGGTGATCAATGCACCGCTGCATGTAGTTGAGAGTTCGCCTAAATTCTTGATCCCGGAGTTTTTGTCGGCCGACGGCGGTACTAACGCCAAGCTCGTTGATGGTCACTCTCACCGTTACGAAAATCCAGATCGCCACTTGTCGGTGACAAGAGGTGGTGAGGGCGCCGAACTTTTGACAACTCGGTTGCTGGATGGCGTGTGGCGTGGCGGACTTTCCATCCGCGGTGTCAAACAGAGAGCGAATCCCTCGGATACGATTAGATCGGTGCGTACCGCTTTGGCCAGGCGCGTATTGGCTGCGGTTTGTCCAGAGGTGCGTATCTTCGCCTTTCAACCAGATACCTATAACCCAGTTGTGTGGCATCTTGAGGTCGACATTGACTTCGCCCTCGAGCAGAATCTTGCTAACTTGCGATTTTCGCTCGTACTGCCAGAGGTGGAAAATTGGGCCTGGCGTTCCCATAGGACTGATTCTCTTGTGCCGGAGAGCGATGGGGGTTTCTCGGTTGAGACGCGCGCGGGGCAGTTTCAAGTGCTTCTTCAGTGGTTCGGTGAAAAGGGGCTTAACGCAACCGATATGGAGCGTCACCTCGCTGTCGCCAAAGGCGCTTTACTTGAGACGATCCATCGCCACATCAAGAAAATTAAACAGGTCTGACGGTTTAAATAGATGTACGGTGGGCACGTCTTGCAAAGACGTAGCCCGTCGGATATTCGCACTTGAGGAGGAATCGAAAATGACGAAGTTGCCCTTTCATGGTTTGTTTGGCCGGTCCACGATGGCATTTGCGGTCAACACGTTGATTATTTGGGTATTTGCGATGGTGATCGCCTACCTAGTTGGCGGCTACGCTGTACTGAATCCATATACAGCCATAGGAGCACTCGCTGCGCCTGCGCTTTGGTTGCTCGTGAATTCTTTTTGTACCTGGTACAAGTCATCGAAGAAATAATCACCAACCGATTGTCAGATGAGTGTTGAATGTTTTCTATAGTTTAGTCGCGGCTGGAGGTTCTGATCTGACAGTTTAATAGTGTCGCAACGCCGGCATCTATCAAAGATGTCCAGGCAGGTATTTAATCGTTTTTTTAGGGGTGGGGAAATGCCAGTTCATAAATTGCCGGCGTTTAATGAAAAATTTACCGGTCACAAGAAACGAGCTGCTAAACGTGCGATCCTCATTGAAACCGCCGATGAGGCCAGGCTAGAGGCGATCAGCTTTGCAGAAATAAATGGCGTGGACGTCATGCATGCCAAGAAAATTGCGGCAGAATGGTTTGCGGCGTCGCAGTTGCATTCCGACTGGGCTGCGTATGCGACCGAGGAATTATTGCGAAAAAAACTCAAGGCTGACTTGATGGCGTCAGGCGACCCGAAAGGGAAATGAATTTGTCGTCAGAATGCGCGTGCTGAAGCCATCAATATTGCAGATTCATGCAACCTTCTTTTCGGCGGCGCCGTTTGCGAAAGAATATTTGACGATATAATCAGGGCTGTTTTCTTCGATCGCTTTTACGCGATCACAGCCACGCGTCAGCGTGCGTTTAGCTAGAGTACCTAGCATTTTTATTTTAATCCCCGCGGGTAAGCCATTCCCGTGAGGGGATAGCTCCGTGTATTTCTGAGACTAGGAGCAAAAAATGCAATTCAACGAGAAAGTTCAAGCGGCCCTGCGCCACGTCCACGGTGTTTTTCCTACTGTAACCCAGGTTTTTTATGGGAATAACGGGCGTTGGCTATTCTGCAACGAGGACTTGGATTGTCCGAGCTTCGATGAGGCACCCGGCATGGTAGACGTTGGTCTTCTGGAGGATGCGGCAGATGCTGCAGAGAAGGACAAAGGTCTTCCATGCGCGTACCGGCTTCTCACCCTTGCCGACTACTACTTGTGGTGGGAAAAACTTGGCAACATCCCAGTATCCGAAGGAACAGTGGATGTAGATGCGGACACCATCGAGGAATCGTTCTTGCAGTTTCCTGTTGGTACTCACCGCGAAGAGATCTGGCACTGGTTTGAGGCACAGCATCCGGATTTTGTGGTCGGTGAGGTTATGCAGGGTATTCGTAAAAAGAGTACCTAACATTCGCGACCGTCGTAGTGTTGGCGCCGTTTGCGATCAGCAAAACCGCACTGTATAATCAAGACTGTTACCCCCGATCGTTTCTATGCGATCACCAGCTCGCTTCCATGCTTGCGCCTAGCTAGAGAATCTAGCATTCCACCCGCAAGTTCTACCTTGCAAAATACTTTTACCCCGACGGACAACCATTTTCCGTTAGGGACATGGTTTTCGTCATTTCCTTTTGGAGAAACCATGAACGCAATCACCACCAACAACGTCGGTAAATTCACAGCGAATCGCAAAATCATCACAGAATATCTGATGACAGTCCTGTTGATCTTGGCTGTCAGTTCTTTGATTGTTCTGGCCGGTATTGCTCTGGTCGCTAACCCCAACGCCACAGAAGCAAGTTTTTCTCTCGGGAAGAATCTGCAGTTTGGTGGCTTTACAGGCATCGGCATTGGCTTGTTGTCCCTGCCTTTGTTCGTAATCGGCTATATCAAGAAGGCAAAGTAACACTGCTCCCCGCACCTAACGGTCCGGGGAGTTTTTGTTTGCAGAACGTTATCAACAAGGCCGAGTTTTCATTTCAGCGGTTGCAGGAAAAGCTTTGATATTGACGCGAGCGCGTCATATACCGGGTAAAACACCCCCATCAGAGCACATTTTAGGCAAGAAATTTTGAGACGATCGGGTCAGCGTTAGACGTTGGTCCGATTTTTTTCGCCCATGGGTTTGTTTTTGGACTTGAACTTTCGAGACTTCCGGCTACTGTCGCCCCAGATCAACCAAGACCAAGGACTCATAAAATGCTGAGCAAGACCGCGCAATACCTCGATACCGCCGTTGACTTCCTTCAGAAGGCGGGTCTGCCGATTGGCGACGCCAAGGCATTCAACGTACCGGGACTTCAGCTGTTGGACAAGATCAGCGAATTGGAGCCGAATCGTGTCGCAGCGATCGGCGCCGTCATGACTCAGTCCTCAGCATTCAACGCTGCAGTGCGGGACGGTATCAAAGAGATGCGTGTCTATTCACGTTTTGAAGACATCACCGGAAAATTCGATTCCATTCGGGAAGACGCGGCAAATATGGCCGCATGGATGGCGGACGGTAAGCTGGACACGGTCGAAAAGGCCAAGCTGCACTGGATGAATTTCCGGCGCGGTTCCGTGTCGTCCAGATTCAATGAGATCCAGAAGACGTTTCTGGAAGTCCAAGCTGACGCCACCAAGCAGCTGGCCATTGAGGAGGCAATTTTGTCGGCATACGGCGAATTCAGCTTATCCCTGAAGTCTGCAATCGTCGACGCGCAGGAAGTGCTTGCTCGTGCTCAGGACGAACTCGATAAGCGCAAGGGCGAACTCACCGCAGCGAACGAAGCGCTGGCGGTGGTGACAGAGTCCGGCACAAAGCAGGCCGAACTCGAACTGGCCCGGGACGAAGCCGTCCGTCGGCTGCAAAGCGAAGAAAAGCGGTTCCAGATCTGCAAAGACTTGGCCGAAGATTCACGTGTGGGATCAGCGACTGCCGAAGCTTTGTTCACGCGCGTTCGCCAGCAGATGGAAGTGAAAGGTCGTGTAGTCGAACGTTCCGCTAGCTTCTTTTCGACGAATGAGACCGTCATGAGCGGTCTGGCCGTCGCATTTACAGGAAATGCTGGTTTGGCCGAAGCCACAAACGCCCTTGAGGCTATGAAAGACGGCATCAACAAGGGGCTGGATGCTTTGGCCACCACCGGACAAACACAGCTGGAGGCGGGCCTGAAGGCCGGTTACGGCGCCAGCCTCGATCCCCAGGCTGTTCAGCGCTTCGTCAATTCGGTGGTCGATTACCAGGAAAATAGCCGCAAGCTGATCGCCCAGGCGCGCAAGGAAGCGACCGAGGCCACCGAAGCCATCGATGCTGCAGTCGAAGACGGAAAGAAGCGCTTCGCAGCCATTATCAACCAAGGGGGTTAATCGATGGGGGCCGTCATCACACTTCAAGAGCAACTCGTCGTCACGGCGGTTATCGACAAGCTTCGATTTGAAGGAAAGTCCATCGATGAGATGCTGGACTTACCCAAGAGACGTGAACAGGTCAAGGAACGCATCCACGAATACTACAAAGTACACAACATCGAAGTTGCCGACGCTCTGATCGAAGAGGGCGTGCGAGGGTATTTTGCTGGCCGGATGACCTTCGAGCGTCCCGTGGTGGGGAAAGTCGCCGCTGTCTTCGCGCACCTGTATGTATTCCGCGATCGCTGGGTCGGGAAGGCTGCTGCGCTTGTGATCTTCCTTACGCTTGCTATCGGTGCCGCCACCGGGGCATCACACTGGTGGACAAATCAGGAAGTGAAGGCCGTGGTTGCCCGCTACGAGAAATTATCAGCCGATAAAGCACAGCTGGCCGCTCAAGCATCTGAATGGCGTCAGCGTGCAATCAGTCTTGAAAAGCAAGCATCTTCATCGGGCTTGCCGGTGGGCGCGGGTGTTGCTGCTCAAAGCAACAAGGACTTGGGTACTGTGCTGGAGGCGGTGGGGAAAATCCGAGTTGGTGACCAACCGTCGGCACCGACTGATGTCCGCGAGAGGTCTGCCTCCCTGGTCGAAGCTGAACTTGCAACTGTCAGCGTCAATGCCAAAAAGGCCTATGTTGGAATTACCTGGGTCGAGAAGCTGTTGAGTTTGAATACAGACCTGGATCAGCTGGTGGCGACCTTACACACTTACACAGGAGTAGCGTCTGACTCACCAGCAGTTGCATCACCCGTCCGTGACGCGCGATCCGCACTGCTGAATCCGGATGCGACGCTTGATGATGTTGAAGAAGCGGTTCAACGTGTTCGAGCCATTCTAAAAGACGCTCATCAAATCCATGACTTGAACGGGCGCTTAGCCACTGTAAAGAGCCAAATTGCCGCGATTGGTCAGAAGAGCCGTGGGCAGTCGTCGGAGTTGCAAGCGGAGATCGCTGCTGCCGACAATTTCGCCAAGGCCATGGATGTGCCGAAACTTCAGGATTCGGTCTCCTATTTGGAGCAGTTGACCGCATACGCTGAACCGCGGTTGACGTTCAAAGTCGCCGACAGATCCGGCCAAAAGACAGGCGTGGAGCGTACCTATGGCGGAACCGGAAAATCCTGGTATTTGATCGTCGAAGCATTTGATGATGCCGGCAACCGAGTGGCTGTGCCTCTGATGAACGTGGAAAACGGGCGCCGGCGATTCGCCAACACGGTTGGTGTACGCGTCTCGCAAGAGACCTACGAGACCTTCAAGCGGCAGAAACGAGAAACTGGCCATGTGAACGTGCGTGACATCGGAGATAAGCCTGCGAATTCTATCGCGTCGACGTTCTCCGGGACGTTGGGCAGTCATCCCGACATGATTGACCAGTGGTGATGAGAAGAACGTCTTTGGCAAAGAATCGACTGAGGAATATAAGAT
Organism: Herbaspirillum sp. RV1423; assembly: GCF_000577615.1. Classification (GTDB taxonomy): domain Bacteria; phylum Pseudomonadota; class Gammaproteobacteria; order Burkholderiales; family Burkholderiaceae_D; genus Herbaspirillum. The sequence continues at coordinate 18,560 of NZ_CBXX010000044.1, read as the reverse complement.
ATATGGCGAAAAATACACTGAGGCAGGAACTCGAAACGCACACGCGGAATTTCGAGGAGCCGCTACGGCAAGTTGAGGGACAGTTGGCGGCCGTGGCGCAAGATGATCTGCAGCTGCAAGCGTCTGTCAACGAGATCTATACGGAATTGGCAAAGCTGAACTTGATCAACATGGTCAACCTGACACATGACGCTCGTGTTCATCTGGATCTGCGCATGCAGGAAGAAGCAGCTGCGAGAAAATCCTTGGCGAAGGTTGAGGCTGAAATTGCAGACGCCAATGCGACTCTGCAAACGGCCGAGACAACCTTGGCGAAGTCCCATGAACAGCTGCGAATTCTTCTGAGTTCGGATCCGGTATACGTTCAAGATTCTCAGGCGCTGGACAGGGTCGAGGCGGACGTCAAGGCGTCAACAGATCTTGCCGCGGAGATCGACGCCGAGTGTGACGGGAAGCTGCCTGCGTTTGAGTCTGACCCAGGGTTTGGCTATCTCTTGCGTGCCGGCTATGGTACTGAAGAGTATCGACGTGGTGGCTTTTTCAAGAGGGCCGATCGTTGGATCGCGGGCCTCATCGATTTTGAGCGAAATCGCGCCAATTACGAGAGTCTCAAATCGATGCGGTCGACTCTCGCTAGTCGCCGGCTGGCACTTGGCAACAGCGTCGAAGAAATTCGTAAGAAAGTTCAAGATCGCGTGGCGGCCGCACAATCCAACACCGATCTTGAGCCATCTCGGCGTGCAGTGTCGGTTGCGCAAGCGACGGTGGAGCGATTCAAGAGCGAAGCAAAAAGGCTCCAAGGGGTGTTGCAAGAGTATGTCGACCGAACCGATTTCCGATACGTCCGGGCCTACAAATCTATCGCAGACGCCATGACGGAAGTGCCGCTGGAACAGCTCGAAGCGGCCGCGCGGGAAACGCCTGACACGCGCGATGACGAACTTGTCGCTGAATTAGCTAAGAAACGGCTTCTGCTATCCGGCAACGCTGAAAAGACGTCACGTCTTAGCAAAATTCGAACTGAACGAAACGTTCAATACCAACGAGCCAAGACTATTGAGCGCTCGCTTCGTTCCGATCGCTATACGGGGTCTGACTACCGTTACGAGTCAGATTTCAACCTGACATCTTTCCTGGCTGGATACATGGTCGGCGACATGACGAGCAAACAGGTTGAAAACCAGCTCCTGGGTCTGCGTCAAGAGGTCCCCGCGCCTATCCCTTACAACAGCGGTGGTGGGGATTACCGGGGCAGTGTTTTCAGTTCGGGCGGTAGTTCGGGCGGCTCAAGTGGATATAGTTCGAGCGGATCAAGCGGGTTTAGTTTTGGCGGTTCATCTGGTGGATCGAGTTCCAGCAGCGATAGTTACTCATCATCTGATTCATTCGGCGGAGGGAGTTCTAGCACCTCCGATAGTTTTTGATGCCCTAGAGCTTGCCTTCAGGAAGACATTAAAAAGCCCGCTTTGCGCGGGCTTTTTTGACGCTACGTTTAGGCGAAGGTGCCGACGGTGTTCGCCGACCCCGGCGCCATTAGGGCACGAACCCTCGGAAGCCAGCGGGGCATTGTGGCCACAGCGGCACGCACTGCAGAAACCACAACAGCCGCTACCGTTGAAAAGGCAACTGCGCCAGCAAACAAGCATGTGACCGAGAACAGGGCAAGATTTGTATCCATTTAACGCTCCTTCAGAAAGTGTTAAAAATGACAACGCTGAAACCATGATACAGCAGACATCATACCGCTGCTTTGATGTTCGACAGTTTTGCCGACGCCGATGTTCCGGCCATATCACAATTGAGATGGCTATAGTAGCCTCTCGTAGTCGCTAGTAGCGGGCAAGGAGAGAACGTTGGAGGGGAATGCATCGCAAATTGAAGGTTGATTCTCGTGCAGCGCTGATCCACGTAGTTATTATCTTGTTTGAAAGGCACCTATGGCCCATTCCGGAAAGTTAGTCGTGTTGGGAGCGGCAGCGCCAGGCTTACAAAAAGTTTTCTATGCACATGGCAGCGAAAGTCTCCGCACTTATCTCGGACATTCTAAATTTCATTCGGATGCGAATTGCAGGGCGCTCCTCGGCCGAAACCCGGGAAAATCAGTGATCCAGGATTGGGTTGATAGTGTTTCAGTCGATCGCTGTTGTAAGGTTTGTTGTGCGGGATAGGCGGACCTTGCGCACCGATTCAGCGACCGGAGATGACCCCAGTGTAGACGCCGCGTCCAGATCGGACTGAGATAAAATTCGCCGTTGCCATCGGTTTGCTTGCGCGATGTAGCCGCTGGCTGGTCCCAATCACATTTGAAAAAGGCGCAGGATGTCAGAGAAGATATGGTTTGATGAGGTTGTCTGTTCTAAAAACGCGGCGAGGATGGTGGACGTAATTGCGGGCAAGAAGGTGATTGCGCATCTTGGATCAGACGATCTGAGGTTTGGGCAGCACCAGGTAGATGATGGAAAGATCCTGTTGAGCGTAGCTGCAGATGGGCAGGTTTTTTACCGGACAGAGCTTTTTGCAAACTATGCTGCTGCTAAAAGCTATTGTGACGCGCTCTTGGCCGCCATTCATCAGAATGTGCTGAAAAGCTTCGGCTTGAATTAAGTCTTGTCGACGCAAAGGATTGACGATGTCTACATTAGAGCATTTAGTCGGTAAGGCTCGCCATGCCGCAGCAATAGACGGGCCTGGGCCGCTTTCAAAAGGAGAGGCGCTCGCAGCCGCGCTTATTCTGAACCGACCAGACTGGCTGGCCGATATGGGGTACACGATTGCAGAAGCCATTGACCGTCTTGAAGAAGATTGGGTGCGCCTAATTCCTCAGGCTGCACGCATTATTTCCGCATCGGACGCGGTGACTCGCCGCGCCAGCATCTCCTCTCAAGAGCAGGCGCAACTGTCGACCTTGGCGCCGACGGGTGTCGCAGTGGACGTGAACGCCAAGCTTTATTCTTACGGTGGCTCGCCCGGATACCGTCGTTTGACGTTGACTTTTGACGTCAGCAGAGTGAGTCCAGAGAAAGAGCCTGAGCACCGATTGTGTCTCAATATTCGGCCGGAAGATGGCGAAAATATTGTGCGGCACATCCTGGAAGCGCATCGCCTGGCTTGGCAAGGAACGCCTTTGGACAGTCAACCCGATCAGAAGCGGCCACGGTGGATTGACAATCCATAAGCTGCACACTGGCCAGAGGGCGCCGAACTACCTCGGGAGCGGCGGCGGTGATCTACCTTGCGGGCCTATTTTCTTTGCCGCAGCTGCCCCGCAGTGAATTGACAATCCTGATTCTCCCATTCGGGAGTATTCGACGGTCAATCTCGATCGCGCAGCATAGGCCTGGTGCCACGCCGTACCAGTCGATCATGCGTTCAATGACGTTGCAAAATGACAATTAAATTATGTAATTCAATAATTATTAATTCATTTGTTATTGATTAGCGTAAAGTATCTGTCGTGATGCATTACGGTTTGGCGTAAAATATAGTCATGGAGTTATACAAAGGAATAACATGGCTATCATTGAACAGCTTCAACAACGCCGCAGCCGCCTGGGTAAAACGATGCAAAGCCTTGCAAGCGTCACTGGCATGAGCGTTCCCCAAGTTAGTAACGCGCTGAGCGGTAAAGTGGATTCCCGGATCAGCACTTTGGAAGCCTTGGCTGACGCTATGGATTCCAATCTGGTCTTGGTTCCCAAGCATCTCCTGCCCGAGGTATCGCGCCTTTTAGCAGGTAAAGCCGTCGGCCCTGACGATGTCCCTTCAACGATAGACCGGTTGCTGGGGAGCTAACTTGAGCAACATGTTGACGCCCCGATATTTGGAAGTGTGGCTCCACGAGCAGCATGTAGGGTGGCTCTGTGAGGCAGGGCGAGCTACGCGCTTCATCGCCACGGAACAATACCTGGCTAATCCGGCGCGGGCCACTCTTTCGCTGTCTATGACGCTTCCCGGCAGTGAGCAGGTTACGCAAGAAACACTGAAGAATTACTTCGATCCCGCGGTGTATCGAGAACGTGGCGAGTTGCCGCCATTTTTTGCAGGGCTGTTGCCCGAGGGGGCTCTCCGGCGCCGGCTGGCTGCTACGCGGAAGAGCGACGTCGACATGGACGATTTTGGCATTTTGGCCGCAGCAGGTGAAGACCTACCAGGTGCGGCCACAGTCGTCCCCGCGAATCTCGACAACCTCACCGCGGCGGCCCGCGCGTACGGCGTCACGGGCGGCGCCGACAATCTCGAGATTAGCGTCCCCGAACAAGCCGCAGAAGGAGCCGCATCGCTGTCTGGTGTCCAAGATAAGCTGGCGCTGTCTCAAGCTAAGGATGGGAAGCGCTATTGCATGCCCGTCAAAGGCAAGTTGTCCGATCTCATTGCGAAGTTGCCGGCGGCCGGTGATGACTCGCAAGTGATGAACGAGTATGCCTGCATGACCTTGGCGGGGCTCGCAGGGGTTAACGTCGCGACATGTCGACCTGCTCCTATGAGCGCGATGCTCGACCATCCGGACCTGGTTGCAGCTCTTGGAGAAAATACACGCTTCTTGGCCGTCGACCGATTCGACCGGGGCCCCAGCAGCTCCGTGCACATGGAAGATGCGTGTCAGCTGCTGACGCTTATGCCTAGCCAGAAGTATTCGGGCGAAAAGGAATTCATCAAACTGATCCAGGTGTTGAATCGCCTGAGCACGCGAGGCATCGAGGATGTGCGTCAGTTCTTTATTCGTCAGACTGTGAACACGCTCATAGGCAACTCGGACGCGCACCTGAAAAACTTCAGCGTCCTATATCACAATGGGATCAACCCTGAACTTTCGCCTGCGTATGACATTGTCTGCGTGTCAGCCTTAGCTGGTTTCCGAGGGTTCGCCACGAACGTTGCGATCGACAAATTGCAGAGAGCGGAGACCTTGGACAGCTATGCCGCTATAGCAAAGAAAGCGCATATTTCGGAACGCATCGCCAAAGCGGCCGTCGCTCAAACCGTTTCGCTTGCGAAAGACCTTTGGCCTCAGGCTCTCCGCGGTATGGACGTTCCTGATGTTGTTCGAACCGAGATTGAGGCCCGGCTCGACACGTTGCCTCTTGCCCTCGGCAAGTAGAAGTGGCTCACTTTAGCTCGGCAGGTAGATCTTTAAGACCGGGTTTGACTGCGGCGACTATTGCCAATAGAAAGATAACGATGACTGTTACAGCACTCTCACTGATGGCCGAAGAGTTGAAATTGGCGCCAAACGAACGGGCCATAATTCTGACGATGTTAAGATTATCTCCTGTCTCGATCAGGGCTGAAGAAACCCTGATACCGGTGAAAGATCTCGTGGCTGCGTTACCAGTTGGCGTTAAATCCTTTCATGCGCTCAAGGATGTAGTTGAGGAACTTATGAAGACGAAACGAACAGAATCCGCAAAGGGTGATCGTTATAGTTTTTCTCTGCTCATGTTTTTCGAATGGGTTGACGACTCGAAATTTTTGCGATTTCAACTTAATTTACAATTCTGCTCGATGCTCAAGCAATTGGCACTCGTTCGCAAAGTCAGTCCGTTTTGATTGTTGAGTAAGAAAGCAAGCCCGGCCTGGCGGCTCCAGATGAATTATAAGAAAAGGGGTTCAAATGAAATCGCTCAAATCATGCGTTGTTTTATTTTGTTCATTCTTGCTCTCCGTATCAGCGTTCGCCGATCAAACTCGAACCGCAAATTCTCCTGAGGCGGTCGTGCCGAGAATTAGCGCGAAGAAGTACGACGTAAAGGTGGGAATCTTCTATACCGAAGGAGACGACAAAAAAGGGTCGACCTCCCCTACGTTTTTTATCGGAAAGCACAAGGTTAAACCAGGCGAAGGTAACCGCGCGGTGCTTGGTGTTGAAATACCTGCGAATGCAAAGTTGGTGGGAGTTCGGGGTTTGATGAGGAACGAACCTTGGGGTGGGGCGCAAAAGCCACCAAAGGCAAATACGGATGATATGGGCACTGTCGACTACAAGGCATGTCCTCTGGGCGCCGGAGATTGTCCTATCGGTTGGTCAGACGTATCCCCCTACATCGATACGGTGGCACCGGATGGTCGGCGTTACGTAAGTGCTGCGTTTCGTAATTGGGTAGGAAGAAACGACAGAACCGCGATGCTTGAGGTTACTTACACTGTTCCGGATTGAGTTGCGGCAGCTTGGCTGCTCGTGATGATACTTTGATTGAGTGAGCCAACTGCACGCTTACTTTTGGAAGGCTGTTAGCCTCGGGAAGAGTAGAAAAGTAGCGGTTCCTGTCGATCGCAGTCAATTGCTATAAAGGCAACTATTCACCAAAAATGCCACATTCAACATTCGTTGAATCTACCGAAAACAGTGAATCATTGATCGGATTCACTGTTTAGGCTATATTCAACGTATGTTGAATCGTACAAATTCAGTGAAACTTACCTCCCGGCAAGGTCGAGAAGCCTTGGAGGCACTCCTGCGTGAGATACCTTCAATTCGAGACGTCGAGTTTCGGGAGGACACACATCTAAGCGGTGGGAGAGTCGATCTTAGCTTGATGTTTTCAGTGACTGCAGACGTCGAAGCTGCCGCCCCGTTTCGGATAACCGCGGAGGTGATTTCCGCTGGTCAACCGAGATACCTGATTTCGGCTATCAACCAACTGCAAAATTGGCAAATCCACTCCGGGGATATTTCCCTGATCATTGCGCCGTATCTCTCACCGGCATCCCGAGAAATCTGCAAGAACAGCAAGGTCAACTACCTCGATTTGGTAGGTAATGTTCGGATCGTGGCGGGCAATATTTATATCGATCGTGCTGTGCCATATCAGCCCCCAGCAGAAAAGCGTGAATTGAAGTCTATCTTCCGTCCCAGATCGGCAGAAGTTCTGCGAGCTCTGCTACGTCACCCCGGTCGGCAATGGTCCGGCAAAGAACTGGTAGACGTCACTGGTGTCAGCGCCGGGCATGTAAGTAATGTGCGGAATGCTTTGTTTGACCGAGACTGGGCTCAGGAGCGATCCGAAGGATGGGTCTTGTCGGAGCCGGACCTTTTATTGGATTCATGGCGTGATGTGTACGAACCGTCAGCTGAATTCAGTCGTTTTTATACAGTGAAGCGTCCGGCCGAAATATTGAAGACGGTGACTGAATTGATGCTGTGGAAAAAGGAGGTGCAGCCATCTGTTGTTATGGCCTCATTCTCCGCGGCGGAACACATGGCGCCATACGCACGAACAGGAACTCAGTATTTCTACTGCATGGATCAGCAAACAGTCCGTGAACTCATATCCCTGTTGGATCTATCCTTCAATGCTGAGGGCGGAAATGTAGCTATTGCGATTCCATCGGATCCTGGAATCTTTCGTGATGCGATCCGGGAACCGTCTGGCATCGTCTATACAAGTCCGTTGCAGACATATCTCGATATGTCGGTCGCCGGCGAACGTGGCCAAGAGGCGGCGGAACATTTAAGAATCGAAAAATTGGTATGGTGAAATGAAGCCAATTCCACAAGACCCGCAGTCGGCCAACGACTACGACGCGAGATCATCCAAAGCAGTTCGAATGGTTTTGGTGGAAATCGGACAGTTATTGGGAAGCTATTTAGGGCGCTATGCGGTCGTGGGCGGGGCCGTTCCCTGGCTGTTGCTTGACCAGTCGGTAGAAGCTCATGTTGGTACGTTAGATATCGACCTGGCTCTCGATCATGAAGCACTTGCTCATGATGAATATGCGCTACTGATCGACGCGCTAATGCGCAATGGCTACCAGCAGGGTGCGGATATGCGGCGTTTTCAATTGGCGCGGACCGTTCAAGTAGACGGTGGCGAAGATGTGCGAATCGTGGTCGATTTTCTGATGGCGCGCGACGCGGTCGTTCAAAAAAATATCCCGGCATTGATTGATAATTTTGCCGTTCAAAAAGCATCAGGTGTTGATCTGGCAAATACGTTTAGTCAGACGATCTATGTGTCAGGCGACATGCCTCAAGGCGGCACCAATCGCGTTCAAATCGCAGTCTGTTCAATACCTGCACTTCTAGCGATGAAGGGCCATGCACTCAATGGACGCATGAAATCAAAAGACGCCTATGATGTTGTCTATTCGATAAGAAATTTCCCCGGCCATATTGAAGCCTTGGCCGCCGAATGTTTTCCTGTATTGGAGCAACCGAGCGGACTCGCTGGCTTTAAATACATCGAGGCAAAATTCGATTCGGAAAATGGGTTTGGTCCTACAACAGTCAGGCGATTCGTGGAGGAGAGCGGGGCGTTAGCGGGGCTCACCCCCGCTCAATGGCAGGCAGACGCCTTTGGCCAGGTAGATGCGCTGATGCGGGCTCTCAAGCTTCGATAGTCGCAATTACTTGCTTGGGTTTTGCTTCTTCTGCAGATACATCTGAGTAACGCCATACAGTTCGCTGCTGATGCCTTCTCGGTATGCCGGCCACGGTATGAACGGCTGAGATAGCGGTGGTCCAAGGACTAAATTCATAGCACACCGCCAGCGATACTTCTCTGTGTCTTCTCGGTGTATCGCAATGAAGCCATCATTACACTTTACATCTGACGCGGCACCATAGACAGCCTCAGACATAAGGCCGGATTCGCGCGTAGCGTGCCAGAACACCCAGTGATCGATCGCGACGCCAACAAGATAGCAAGATGCGGCAGCAGCAATGATCGTTACGGCCAGGGCTTTGTGAGCGACGAGCTTGTTGCCTCGATTGCGAACAGCGTAGTAGCCAAGGAAACAGTAAACGATGACCCCGGCAATGCCGGCAGCAAGGTCAAGATAGGGAACAAGATTTGGGGTTGAGAGAGCAGGTGATGGGTTTGTTCGTTGGCTGACTCCTAGGAAAAACCCAGCCACAACAATGGCACCTCCAAGTAAGCCCACCGACATCGCTGCTTTAATTCCGCGGCCGGCCTTATCAATGTGACCTTTCGTCGCCAGGAATAAGGTGAACGGAGCTCCAGCGTATAGCACCAGCATTAGTAGATACGTCATATTTTTGGAGGCTGAGTGGCTACAATTCGAAGCATTGTACCGGAATGCTAGTTGTAGGATGGCAATATAAGACAGTACGTCGATGTGCTCCTGAAGGTGCAACGACAAGCGCGATAAAATACGTGTCGCTTTGAAAATTGATGGAATGCACCTCCTGCTATGAGCTCATAACGAATGAAGTCGCCGCAAAAGACACTTTGGTTCGTGTTGGCCAACACCGTGGCTTGCTTAGTTGCGGGGGTCTACTCGTTGGCCGTTGAGCCACAACTTCGTCTAGTCGACGTCGTCAGAATTGCCATAGGAATTTTAGGCTGTCCCTTCCTGGTGCGAATGATCTATGCGAGAAGGGATCGGGAGGCAGACATCAACAAACCTGATTCCAATGATTAAAAACATTGATCAGTATTCGTCGTATTGACATTTCGACCGCAGAACTTAATAATCAACCTGCTAGCTGGTGCCTCCAGCAATTCCTCGTCCATTCTGGACACTCCAAACTCCAAGAGTTCTGCGAAATGACATTTGTTATTTCATAGAGCTTTTCTGCGCGTTTCGCGCATTGCAGCTGATTTATCAGCATTTGTAGATTGTGCTTTCGTGGATGGACGCGTTTGCACTCGTGGGTAGGTAGTAAAACTCACATCAATTAACCCGGCGGGTCATACCTGTCCGGGGTCTGACTTCGCCAATTTTTTGGAGAATGTCATGCTACAGGGAGCAATCATCGCAACAATCCTTAACCTGGATATCCGCAAAGTCGCACTTGATGCCGGCGCAGCTTATGCGCTTTCTCGCGTGGTGGCCGAGCTGGATCAGGAGGCAAGCAACAGCCTTGCCTCTAACGCCCGGCACGTAGCTGCTCAATTAGGTTTTGAGTCAGTGGACGGCGAGGTCCCCGCAGTACTGCGCGCTGAGCCTGATCTGGTGTTTGAATTCCAATACGGTTTTCATCAGGCAGAATTTATGCGCGGAGTTCTTGAACAGGAAGGGTACGTTTCCTGGCAAAGTCCGTGGGAATCCTACTGGGACGTTACCACCGAGTTTCGCGCAGTTGTCAATCGCGTGAGCGACGGCTACCGTCCCGGTGTGGAAGTCTCGATCATGGGGGGTGACGGTGAGCCAGAGTTTGGCGCCACTGTAAATAGCCGAGCGATCGCCATCGAAGAAGCCAAGCAGATGGTGATGACCTGGCGATTGAAGCAGGACGTCTAGTTTCGCGGCTTGTTCAACAAACCTGTCAATCGCGGCCTTCGGGCCTGATTGGCTAAATTTCATGGAGATTCTGGTCATGAATTTTGAAGATCAACAAGCCCTTGCGGAACTTGCGAATGAAATGACCTGGTGGGAAGCGGTCAAATTCATTCGCGGAGAGCTGGGGTGCTCAGCAAGTTGTGCGGGCCAGACTGCGCGCACCTATTTGTCCCGGTGTCCGAATAGCAAGCTGTGGATTAGCTATTTCGAACTACCGGAGGATTCATCTTCTCGGAAAATGTTTCATTAACAACGTGGCGCCAGAGAGAACATCCTCTTGGCGCCTTTTTTTTCTTCCATTTCTACGACTCGCATCTGCATCTGGGACAAAGGATTTACTTCGGCATCTGCGATTTGACATAGAAGGCCGGCGATATCGATTCTATAAATCACCGAGGTTGTATAGAAGTAGATGAGATTTTCTAGGAGGTGGGCGGCGGTTTCCATGAGCCGCCCGGCCCTCAAGTTGAGGAAAAATCCTAAATCCTAAGATATCCTAAGCATATGCTAAGAAAGCTTTGACATTCTTAGGGCAAGCTTATATTCTCCTTACAACGACTTAACAACCTAAAAGGAAGATATGAGCAAGCCCGCTAGTGAAGTTGTTGACGACTTGCGTGACCTGTTGAATAAAAAGGGGAAGGATGTGCTTACGCTTTCCTGGCCTGAGTTCTACGAGATTGCAGAGCGTGAACGTATTAAGGAATCGTTTACCGATGCGGTAGTTTTGAAGGCAAAGGAATCAAGTCTTATTGTCCATTTCGCTAACGCGATAGTTCTTGTCGCAAAGGACTATAAATTCGCGCCGACTAACGGCTGAAAAGGCTGCAAAGACGGCACCCATGGATAAGCATAGCAACAGGTAGGAAAACAATGATTCGACGGTTTCAGGCACTCTTAGGCCGCATGTTGTTGTGCAGCGTTGGTTTTCATACAAAGGCAACGGGAATTGGCTTCGATGCTTGTAGTAGAGGCTGTGGCCATATTCGGAACCCTGACGCAGCCCAAAGATTTGAAGTTAGGCTGATTTCAGGAGAGAGAATTGAGGTTGATGCGATCAACGAGCTTCACGCTTGCAGCATTGTTGTGTACGGCAATGGGAAGCTTTTGATGGATCAATTTGGAAAGCCTCTTGGTGACACCAAGGTACATCGGGAAAACATCAAAACTGTTCGTATGCTGAAAGTTTAGAAACGACAAGGAAAAATGGCACATGCGCCCCGCAACTGCCAGAAACCAACAATGGAGAACTGTATGACTCGACAATCGACTTTGACCAACAAAGATCACGCTGACATGGACGCCTTCTTAGGTGCTGTGTTGGATGACTATAAAGCTGGCGAAATCACCAAGGAGCAAGCTGTTGGCGGCTTGGCACATGTTCTCGCGGCGATTGACATCGGCAACTATGGCGAAGCTATCAACTGGTTCCGTCAAGGTCGTAAATTTGTGCGCGGCGAAGTCTAGTAAAACAACCTGGTGCCGACCTGGCGCCCCGATCCCGGCCGGAGCCCGGTGCACGGAAAGCACTACATGGCCACTGTTGAGAAAATCGCAAGTGTTATTGGCCTTCGCCAATCAAACGAGGAAGGAATCCGACGGTTCCACAGCGCGGCGACCGTTGGAGTCACACTAAACGATTTTGTTGCCTTTGAGCGTGAGCTACGCCGCGAAATTGCAAACTCGATCTCGCCCGCACCAAATTATCAGCCAACGCCATTGGCCCCTCTAGAGCTCGCTCAACGAGACGTTGAACGTCTAGAAGCACTCGTTAAAAGTTTGGCTCGCAAGGCTTCCCCAGCGTCAGCAGAAGCCGTGCTCACTCTTGAAGAGCGCACCAACGAACTGAACGCTGCAAAGGAACGCCTTGCAGAAATGTTGCCGGCCGTCGCCTAAAGGTCGAGGACAATAGCGATATGAATTCGTGGCCAATATCGATGCTCGCAGCTGGGGCATGCAGCGCAGCGGCAATCCTGCTCATCCGCGAGTTGCCGCGATTCGCAGGAACAATTCCTGCAGGGATGATTGTCGGTATTTACATGATTGTCGGAGGTTTGGCCGTGCTGGTAATCGGAGCGATGTCCTCTCATGGAGATCTAGCCGCGATCAAGCTGCCGTCGATCACTGGAATGTTTGGCGTGGCTGCTATTGGCCTTCTGCTGGCGGCGCTCGAATTCTTTTTTGTGCAGGGTGCTCGCCAGGCAATGCCGTTGCCCGATGCATTGATTGTTTACAACGTCACGTCCCTGTCATTGGTCGCGATTGGTGGCTTCATCATTTTTGGCGAGGTGATGGACTGGACACGGGCTGTAGGTGTTGCCCTCGGGGTAGCGTCTATGTTCATGCTGCTGCAACCTGCAGCACGATAGAGATAAGGAGGAATCTTGAAAGCTCAGTTGTTAAAGCGCCTGATCGTCGCTGGTGGCATTGTCGGTGTTGCCGGAAGCGTACTGGTGGCCTATTCGTTCGCTACAAAGGAAGGCGCAGTTTTTGCAGTTGGAGCAGTTATGGTGTTGGCGGGGCTGCAATGCGCTATGAATGCGCACATCGCACTCGTCAGAAGCCGTCTGTAAGAATCCAAGGAACGTTATGGATACGACCTTAGACACATTCAGAGCGATGCAGGCGCAGCGCGAACAGAATGCCGTCATCAACGATGACCTACAAAGGAAAAACGTATGAAGTACGTGAGCCTTCTCGCCATTGTGGCTATTGTTCTTCCGGGGTGTGATGTTTCGACCGACTTGGGAAACAAGATCGCCACTGCCTACCCCGCTAAGACTCCGAATGTAGTGTTTTCGCCAGGTCACAAAATGAAAGTTGGAGACGAAGTTGCTCCTGTGTTGGGCAATGGCGAATGCCCGTCTGCGGGCAAGGCAATGAGATTGCTTTTCGGGCCGAACCCAGATGAAGGCCAACACAGTTGCATTGTTATTGCGCCCGAGACAACGGAGGTCTTTGTTACTGTCGGCTTGAAAGAGGGGGCTACCCGCGAAATTTGGAAAGTCGAACGTTCAGGTGAACGTATTATGTTGCGTCGTGCAGATGGCAGTTATTTGGCGTCAGCTAACTGACCGAGGAAAACGGCGCTCAGCGCCACGTACCGGTTCGCACCTCAGAGAGGTAGGAAAACTATGGACCAAAAAGCCCATTGGGCGAATGAAGGCGGCTTACACTTTTTACGCATTCCCGGCGAGGGCGCGCGCATGAAGGTCGAGAGGTCAGCAGCTGGCGACTACTTCTATACCTGTTTGCGCGATGGTGATACGGTCGGTGGAAGCATCGCGTACGAAGATACGCTGACTAAGGCCAAACGTGGTGCAGAAGCCGCCATCACATCCTGCGAATGGTTGGAGATGATCGAGGACGACGAAGTATTACAGGCTACTGCATGCTCCATCGTTCCACAAATCCGCACCAGCGTTGTTGACCACTAACATACAGGAAAACGCCGGCCCGGCATTGATGGCCTGATGCGCACATAAGTGCGCCTGGCAAATGTTCAGATGGCAGTGATGGCGGCCCTTGATCAAGGTGGCCCGGCACCAAAAGTTGTGTAAAAGGAAAAATACGATGAGTACAGATGGAGTTTTTGTAGAGACCGGAAGAAATGTCTGAGCGTAATAAAAGCACTGTTAAACAAGATGCACAAGCAAGTGCGTTGCTTAATAGCGCTCTTCATTCATTGCAGACCTTTTTACTCACATGCGATGCGGAAAAAGGCGCTCAAATGAGGGTGGCAGGTTCGGTATGGACATTCTGGCTGGATCCGTTGTTGGGGGACAGCCGAGATAAAGCAAATTTTCGGATATAAGCGAAAAAGTAATTTGTGAGGGCCTTATTATTGCCACTTGTTATAAAGAGCCTCCAAAAGCGCAAGGAAAAGCCGAAGTTGGCCGGCTCTTCTTGCGAGCCAGCCAAGATAACGAAAAATTTCGGATGTCAGCGTAAAAGTAACTAAGATGCCCTATGGATGCTGGCTGGGTACGGCGTCCCACTTGGGATTCGGTTTCAAAGGCATTGATCGTCGAATTACGACCCGAAGAGGACGTAAATCTTTCTTCGCAATAAATCGTTTCCGCCTAAATGCGCGCGGCCCTATCATGCGAAAAATTTCTCGTTCTTCTCGAATGCGCTCACGTAGTGGGTTCATGGAATTATAGTTTTCGATTTACATCAAACTTTCCCGGTGTCGGTGCTTAATTCACAACATCATCCCTTGTGCCTGCACTCTCAAACGCCGCACACTGCTCCGCGAGTGGGCATCGCCGACCGCCAGGAGATGCCTCATAGTGTCGCGTCCCGCAAACACCACTATGAAATGAAAGATCAGGTAACGGAGCGACATGCCGAAAGTAAAATCGCCCTTCAAAGATGCCGCAGATCTGCATTACTGGTTCTTGCCGGAGTTGACTATAGAGATAGTGGAAAACCTCCCCAATAAATTGATTTATGCTGGCAACTAGAGTTTCTAATCGCTGGAATATATCTGGAATCTCCAATGATTGCCCGTCTTGCGAGAGTCCGTCATGGGAGTAAGAGATGGTACTACCTTCGGATGCGCGGCATATGCCTATGTCGCTATGCGTAAGCGCATCCCTCATGTGAAGTAGCTGCCAGTACCAATGAGCGTTTGCAAAGGCCTGCTCCAGCTCCGGCGGAAGGCCAGTTAGCTGACCATCACGAACCCGCTGAAACATTTTTCGTGTTGAATCCGGGAATCCTCGACATGTCTTCCTGAAGAGGCAATGTACTATTTGCCGAGCACAATCAACTGCCGAATATAGCTCCTGAATTTCAGACTCGATTACGGCTGCCAATTTTCTTGAGTGTTCAAGTCCTGTGTATCCGTGCGCATTCAAGTATTCCACATCAAGAAGTGCGCCGGCGCGCAAATCTTCGGCAAGTGACCTGAATATTCTTGCCTTATCGGGGTTGTGCCGAGATAAGGGTAAAAATAGCTCATAACACTTTTGGTTATATTTAAAGGCTGAATTCTAAAAATAACTGTATAAGCATCTCTCCCTCGTACATCAGATGTACGCAGTATGCGAAGCTCGGTTCAGCGCACCAAGCCCATTTCATTTTCTTGTTCACCGCGATAAAATTTTTTCTTTCGGAAACTCGGAGGCAAGATGGCATCGATCGAACGAACCGCATACCCTCGCTTTCCCACCGTCCTTCCGAGTCAGGATATTCTGACGTACTACACCCCCTCACCCGAGGAAATAGACTGGGTCAAAGGTTTAGCTCGCGGCCCGGACAGCCAGCTTAGTGTGCTCGTGTTACTTAAATGCTTCGAGCAGCTGCACTATTTCCCGCTCCTGGAAGATATCCCGCCTGAAATCGTCGCCCATATTGCTGCTGTGCGAGGGCTTCCTACCGCAAGCTCAATTGCATATAAGAGTCCAGCTACGCTATACCGGCACCATGCCGCGATACGGAAATATTTGGGCGTGTTCCCATTCGATGGAGCCGATTCGCGCAAGATGGCAATTCGTATTGCCAGGGAAGCGGCGCAAGTTGCGGATGTGCGCACCGATATCATCAATACCACCATTGAAGAGCTGATTGGACGTAATTACGAACTGCCGGCCTTCAGTACGCTGGACAAAATAGCCGAACAGATTCACTCGACAGTTCAAGAGCAACTGTTCAAACGGGTTGCGAAGCGATTGACGAGCGAACAGCGTGATTTTTTGGAACATCTGCTGATGACCGAATTTGCTCAACGGCAGACGCAATTTAATCAAATCAAACGAAGCGCCAAGCGGGCATCCAAAAAGCATCTGGAAAATTTGCTCGATCAGCTCACATGGCTGGAATCACTCATTGATGTCGTAAAGCCGCTTGACGGCATTCCGTTGTCGAAACTCACCCATTTTGCCAGTCAGGCAATGGCCCTTGATGCCTCAGAATTAAAAGGACTCAATCCAGAAAAACGTCACACGCTTATTCTCGCCCTGATTCGCAGTATGCGTGTCCGCGCACGCGATGATTTGACCGAAATGTTCATTCGCCGTATGGCGGTGATTCATAAACGTGCGCGAGAGGAACTGGCCAGCATTCAGCTGCGGCAGCGCGCACTATCTGAGCGCCTTGTGCAGAAATTGGACGGTGTCCTTGATATCCTGGTTGACGACTTGGGAAACGAGAAAACAGGACTTGAAATCCGCAAACTCCTGGCGCCAGGTGGTGACTTGGAGCGTCTCAAGCAAGAATGTGAACTGATCCGCGTCTGGAGCGGAAAGAACCACCTGCCGTTACTCTGGAAGCCGTTTTCCAGCCATCGAGCAGTCATCTTCAGAATTGCTCACGCGCTTCACTTTACTTCCGCCACACAAAACCGGGCGCTATTACACGCCCTCCATATTGTTCTGGAAAATGAAACACGCCGCACTGACTGGATGGAGGATGTGGTGGATCTTTCTTTTGCGACCGACCGCTGGCATAAGCTCGTGAAGCGTCCGCACGAGGAAGGACAACCTACCAACCGGCGCTATCTTGAATTGGCTGTCTTTTCGCATTTAGCGAGCGAATTGCGGTCCGGCGATATGTGCGTTGCCGGCTCCGAGACCTTTGCCGACCCTCGAGAACAGTTGCTGTCGTGGGAAGAATGTCAAAAACTTCTTCCCGCTTATTGCGAGAAAGTCGGTTTGCCCGACAACGCGAAGGACTTTGTCGCGATGCTCAAGAAAAAATTGGCGGACAAGGCCGAAGAAGTCGACAACGAGTTTCCCGACCACCAAGCAGACGTCACCATCGGCCCCACTGGTGAACCGGTGTTGAAACGCGTCGTTGCCAAGGAAATTCCAGCGTCAGCGATCGCATTGCAAAGCACGATCATGAACCGGCTGCCGACGCGCAATTTACTCGACGTACTGACCAATCTGGAGCACTGGGTCAAATTCACACGGCACTTCGGTCCTATTTCCGGTAGCGATCCGAAACTTAAACGCGCGGCAGAGCGCTATCTGCTGACGATCTTCGCGTTGGGATGCAATCTGGGGCCCAATCAGGCGGCAAGGCATCTTGCCGGTGATGTTACTCCACACATGCTGTCCTTCGTGAATCGCCGGCATATGACAGTCGAGAACCTGGACGCCGCCATTAGGGATTTGAATGAACTCCATCTGCGTCTGGACTTATCCAAGCTCTGGGGCGATGGAAAATCGGTAGCAGCCGACGGTACGCAATACGATTTTTACGAACAAAATCTGTTGGCTGGGTTTCATTTTCGGTACCGCAAGATGGGGGCAGTGGCCTATCGGCACGTGGCTAATAATTATATTGCGGTGTTTCGTCACTTTATCGCGCCCGGCATCTGGGAAGCGATCTATGTGATCGAAGGCCTGTTAAAAGCGCAATTGTCGGTGGAGGCCGATACCGTCTATTCGGATACACAGGGCCAGTCTGCTGCCGTCTTCGCGTTTACGTATTTGCTCGGAATCAACCTGATGCCCCGCATTCGTAATTGGAAAGACCTTGTTTTGCATCGCGCAGATAAAAAGACACGGTATAAACACATTGATCGCCTCTTTACCGAAACTACCGATTGGGGCCTCATTGAATCGGAGTGGCAAAACATGATGCGCATCGCACTGTCCATCCAGCACGGTCGTATTGCATCCCCTTTGTTGCTGAAGAAATTAAGCGCCAAAAATGGTCGCAGCCGGCTCTTTGCAGCTGTACGCGAGATGGGTGGCGCCGTACGCACTGTTTTTCTTCTTAAATGGATTTCGGATATCAAGATGCGGCAGGAGGTAACTGGGGAGACTAACAAAATGGAGTCCTATAACGGCTTCGCAAAATGGCTCTCGTTTGGTGGTGACGTTATTCCACAAAATGACCCTGAAGAACAACAAAAGCGGCTTCGCTACAATGATCTGATTGCGGCTGCGGTGATCCTGCAGAATACGGTGGACATGATGCGTGTCATTCAGACGCTGGTCGCCGAGGGCCATGATGTCAAGGCTGACGATCTGGCGTTTTTGAGCCCGTACATCACCAGTGGGCTGAAACGGTTTGGCGACTACCACCTCAACTTGAAACGCACTCCAGAGCAGTGGATCCGCGATACCTTATTCAGCAATGCGGCTAATCAAGCGCGCCAAAATTGAAATGAAGAACAACACATGACAGACGCAGACAAGAGCCAGGTCGAAACGCCTTATGGAACCGTGGACGCGAAGGCATTGGAAGCGTTACAGGATAGCTATGACACGTCCGCGATGCTACGCATGGTGGATCAGCTGGATGCAATTCGGACGCGTCTTGATGGCATTGACGGCGTACGCGATGAGCTACTGCGCCTGCAC
>NZ_CBXX010000043.1 GCF_000577615.1 Herbaspirillum sp. RV1423 | reverse complement strand
CTGACGATCACGCATACCGGGATCGCGCCGAGGATGGCGATGATCAGCTTGACGATCCCCGGCAGCCCCGGCGCCACCGCCTGTACCAGCTTCAGGATGCTCAGCCCCGCCATCGCTCCGATCATCAGCACGTCGCCATGCGCAAAGTTGATCAGGTTCAAAACCCCGTACACCATCGTGTAACCCAGGGCGATCAGCGCGTACATGCTCCCTAACACCAGGCCGTTGATGATTTGCTGGATGAATATGTCCATATGTCTCCTATGCTCCTTTTTTCCGGCCTGCCGATAGCGGGCCGTTCTTTGTGAATCTGAAATCGAATCTGAAACCGGAGCCGATCAGTCCCGCAGCACGTCGCGCACCACGCGCGCCGCCGCCAGATCCCACGACGCCTGCCCTACGGTCTTGAAAACCGGCAGACCTCGATCCGCGCTGAGCGGCTCGCCGCGACCGGCCAGGATGTCGCCGATGGCGCGCACGCGACTCCAGTCGACGCCAGCCTGGATCAGGTCGCCCGCTTCATGCCTGGCGCCGCCGAGGTCGTCGACCACGATGGCGCGCTCAGCCAGCAGTTGTGCCGGGAACTCGACCATGTCGGGCTTGAAGGCGCCGACGCCGATCGCCAACGTGTGCGGAGCCAGCTTTACCGGGATCACCGGCGTGCGCGATGTCGTCAATGCGATCAACACGTCGGTTGCCGGCAAATCCTGTTGCATGATCTCAGCCGCCAGCGGGCTGGCGACAATGCCGGGATGACGGATGCTGAGTTCGCTGCAGAACGCCTGGGCGCGGGCGACGTCGCGCGCCACGATCCAGAATTGCGAGACGCCGAAGAATTCAACCAGCGCATCGGCATGCGCCGCCGCCTGCACGCCGACGCCGATCAGCAGGGCCGACTTCGGTTTGGCTGGCGCCAGCGTCCGAATGCCGAGCAAGGTCATCGCCGCGGTGCGGCGCGCGGTCACGGTCGGGCCGTGCAGCAAGGCGATGCGGCGGCCGGTCCGGGTGTCGAACACGATGACTTCGCCCTGGATCACCGGCAAGCCGTGTCTGGCGTTGTCGGCGTGGACGGTAATGAGTTTGGTGATGCTGAGATCGGCGCTGACGGCTGGCATGCCGAGCAGCACGCTGGCGGCGTCGATGGGCACGACCTGGCGCTCGGGCGCGGTGATGCGGCCGTCGGCGAATTCCTGCGCAGCTTGCGCCAGCGCCGGCACCAGACGGTCGTAAGGCAGCGCCTGCGCGGTTTGTTGGGCGTCGAGAATATGCATCGATTTACCTCAGGAAGAAACCGGTCGGGAACGGATCGGACTCTTCCAATACCCATTGGTTGGTGCTCATGATGTGCGCCGAACCGGTGACTTCGGTGAACACGGCGTCGAGTTCGCCGACCTTGGTGGTGCCGGTGACCCTGACGCTGAAATTGCTGCCGACAATGCTGCCGTTGACGTAGTCCTGGTTGAGACCCAGCTTGCCGCGCAGGAACAGTTGCGCGGCGCGGCCGGAGGTGCCGGTGCCGGTCGGCGAACGGTCGACTTCACGGTCGGCGAAGATGCAGACGTTGGATTGATCGGCGCCGAGGAAATTGGGCGCGCTGTCGATGATGGTGCCGTACAGCGTGTCCAGGCCCGGTTCGAGCGGATGCCGGATGCTGACCTTGACTTTGACGGCAGCCTTGGTTTCGGCGCCGAGCTGGATCAGTTGGCGCACCAGTTCCGGCTTGACGGTCAGGTTGGCCTGGTCGGCGTTGATGTAATAGTAGAAGGCACCGCCGAAGACGATGTCGCCCTTGATCTTGCCGAAGCTGGGTGTGTCGACTTCGACGTCGCGCTGATAAATGAAGGACGGCACGTTCTTGAAACTGACTTTGCCGGCGCGCTGGCCGTCCCACTCGACGCTGGCGTCGATGAAACCGGCCGGGGCATCGAAGCAGATGCGCGTGACCGGCGAAGTACGCTCGACATAACCCATTTCGACCAGCACTTTACCCAACGCGATGATGCCGTGGCCGCACATATCGCTATAGCCTTCGTTGTGGATAAAAATAACGCCGAAATCGGCGTTCGGCGTCAGCGGCGGAAACAGGTAGGCGCCATACATGTCGGCGTGACCGCGCGGCTCGTTCATGAGGAACTGGCGCAGGTCGTCGCGGTTCTCCTTGAGCCAGTTGCGCTTTTCCAGGATCGTCGCGCCCGGCACTTGCGGCAGGCCGGACACCAGGATGCGCAACGGTTCGCCGCCGGTGTGAGCGTCAATGGTCTGGACGGTGCGGGTGTAACTGAGCATGAAACTTCCTTCTACGAAACACTGAAACGGCGCGCGTGGTGCAAGGTATTGCCGCAGTTTATTGCATTTCCCCTTGCGTGCGCGGTATTGGTGATACGGATGCATCAATGCCTGCCCCGCCTGCAATGCAGGGGAGCGGAATTGAACTACCTGGGGATCATTTCAGGGAACGGCCGCAACGGCCGTTCCCTGGCAAAAATAAAACGAGCGGAGCAGCGATCAGTAGCTGGTCAGGGCAACCGGCACGCCATCCTTGAAGCGGAAGATCGTTACCGGCGATTGCTTCAGATCGTGCTTGTCGTCGAACTCGTATTGACCGGCCACGCCTTTGTATTTGATCTTGGCCAGCGCAGGGCCGTATTGCTTCGGTTCAACGGAGTTTGCCGTCTTCATTGCCTGGGCGATGAGCATCATGCCGTCATAGAACGAGACTGCATAGACTTCCGCAGGACGGCCGAACTTCTTTTGGTAGTCGTCGGCGAACGCTTTGCCTTCCTTGGCCTTCTCCAGCATGGTACCGCCTTGGGTACAGTAGACGCTTTCACCGATGGCGTCGCCGCCCAGGCGGCCCATTTCCGGCGAGCAGATGCCGTCGCCGCCCATCAGCAGCGCGTCGATGCCCAGTTGCTTCATCTGGCGCTTGATCGGACCGCCTTGCGGAGCGTAGCCGCCGATGAACACGGCGTCAGGTTTCTTGCCTTTGATCGAGGTCAGGATGGCGGTGAAGTCGGTTGCCTTGTCGTTGGTGAAATCCTTGCTGACGACCTTGATGCCGTTGGCTTGCGCGACCTTGACGAATTCTTCCGCCAGGCCCTGGCCGTAGGCGGTGCGGTCGTCGATCACTGACACGGTCTTGACCTTCAGTTCCTTGGCTGCGTACAGCGCCATCTTGCCGCCCAGTTGGCTGTCGCTGGCGGCGACGCGATACAGGGTGGCGAAACCTTGCTGGGTGATCTTCGGATTGGAAGCCACGGTCGCGGTCACGATGCCGGCGTCGTTGTAGACGCGCGAGGCGGGAATGGTGACGCCCGAGTTGTAAGGACCGACGATGGCCTTGATGCCCTGGTCAACCAGCTTTTGCGCGACGCCCACGCCTGCTTTCGGATCGGCCTGGTCGTCTTCCGAGATGATTTCGAATTTGATCTTTTTGCCGCCGATGACGAGGCCCTGCGCATTCAGGCGTTCGACCGCCATTTGCAAACCGCCTTGATTGTCCTTGCCTGCCGAAGCTTGTGGCCCGGTCAGCGGACTGCTGAAACCGATCTTCACTGTTTGCACTTCCTGAGCAGACGCGATTGCCGGGATGATGGCAAGTGAAGCGGCGATGATATGCATGCGGTTATACATGTTGTTTCCTCTCTTGGTTGAAGGTCAGGCTTGCGATAAAACACTGAATTCAAGCCGAGCCGGCAAAAAGGCAAGACGGTCGCATGGCGCAACTGCAGATATGAGCATGGCGGGTGAGTCTCTTCTTCTGTGCTTTGGTCGGCTTGCCGCGTCCGGAGTCCGGCGCGACACTTTTTATGGTGCTCGATTCTATTTACTCTTCGCTGATATTAGTCCCGATAATTGCCCTTATAATCAGAATTTAATTTACATAATTTGTTTTTAACTGAATAAAGTTCAGATTCTATGGCTACGCTCGACAAAATCAGCAAAAAAATTCTGATGGAGCTGCAAAACGACGGCCGCATCAGCAACGTGGACCTGGCCGCGCGCGTCAATCTCTCTCCCGCCGCCTGCCTGGAACGGGTGCGCAAGCTGCAGGACGCCGGCTATATTCTCGGCTATGCCGCCCAGTTGAATCCCGAATTGCTCGATGTTTCTCTGCTGGTGTTCATCGAGGTGGTTCTGGACCGCACCACGGCCGATGTCTTTGAAGCCTTCAAGAAGAGCGTGCAGAGCATCCCCGAAATCATGGAATGCCACATGGTGGCCGGCGGCTTTGACTATCTGGTCAAGTCGCGCGTGAAGGACATGAACGCCTACCGCGAATTCCTCGGCAAATCGCTGCTGCAGCTCAAAGGCGTGCGTGAGACGCACACCTACGCGGTGATGGAAGAGGTCAAGAACACCATCCGGCTGCCAATCAAATAACGCCCTCGAAACTCGCAGTCGGCTCCGGCGTGTCCTTTGAAACGCGAAACGGTCAGGATGATTCCGTCATGTCGCGCCTGGCATCGAACTCGTAAAGCGTGCCCCCCGCCCGTGCGCAGATGAAAAAACCGGCAAAAGAACATCTCTTTTGCCGGTTTGGAAAAACAGCGCCGAAAACGCCGGAATCAGAACTGCGTACGCACCCCGAGGATCAGGTTGCGGCCGGCTTGCGGCACGGTGTCCTTGAGCACCGCCGTCGAATAACGAATGTCCTGATTCAGCAGATTCTTCATCAGAACGAACCAGGTCACACGCATGGATTGCAGTTTCTGCGTGTAAGACAGATTGGCGTCGAGTTGCGTGTAGGACGGCGTATCGGTCGATTCGAACGAAGCGAGACGGTCCTGCTTCAGCGCATGCAGCACGCGCATGCCGCTGGCCCAGGGTCCCTGGCGGTAGCCGAGATCAACGCCGTAGCGCGTGGCCGGCTGCAGCGGCAGGTTGCCGAGATTGTCCAGCTTGCCGCGCGAGGTGTCGGCAAAACCGCGCACCGAAAAGCCTTCATTGTTGAGGTTGTAGCTGACTTCCACTTCGGCGCCGTGAATGGTGGCGTCGCCCTGCGACCAGAAACGCTGCAGGAATTCGCCGCCCGGATCGGGATTGCCGCTGTTGTCGACCTGGCCGTTGGTGCGGCCGTAAATGAAGTCCTTCACCTTGTTCTGGAACAGGTTGCCCTTCCAGCGCACCAGCCCTTCGGTCTTTTGCAGGCTCAACTCGATGTTGTGCGAGGTTTCCTTTTGCAGGCTGCTGTCGCCGATATCGAAGGTCGAGGTCGATTCATGCGGACCGTTGGAATACAGTTCCTCCACCGTCGGCGCGCGCTGCGCCACCGAATAGGTCGCGCCCAGGCCGTAGCCGGGCATGAAGCTCCACAGCGCGCCGGTCGACCATGAGAGCAGGTTGAAGTCGCGATCCCGCAAGCCGTCCGGACGGCGCTTCACTGACTCCAGGCGCAACCCTGCGGAGGCCAACACATCGCCGAACTTGCGCTCTTCCACCAGGAAACCGGCGAAGCTGCTCGATTTGGTCTTGGGCGTCAACTGCGGCGAGCCGTCCGTCGCCGACAGGGCTGAATAGTTGCCCTGCTCGGTCTGGATGCCGAAGTTGCCGCGCCAGCCGTCCAGCGGCTTATGCGCCAGCTCCCAGCGAGTCTGCATGACGCGGTTGGAAAAGACGGTGTCGGCGGTGCCGTCCTCTTTCTTTTCAGTGTGGGTGTAATCGGTGTAGCCGAGCTTGAACTTGAACGACTCGATGCCAGCGAAAGGCTCCTTGATCAGGCTGTCGATATCGTAACGCGTCTGGTGTAGATCGATGAAGGATTTCTCTGCGGTCGGAATGCCATAGTGATCGTCCAGCGACGACACCGAGGCGCCGATGTGGCCCCAGTCCGCAATGTAGGAACCGCCGACGCCGACGCTGCTCTCATGCGTAAACGAGTTGGGCAGGCGGCCTGACGCGCTGGCGGCGTTGCCTTGAGTGGCGTTGCCCGGGATCTTGTAATTGTCGGTGTCGCGGTAGTTGCCGTCGACATGCAAGCCGATCTGGCCGGTCGAACCGTCGACCGAGAACGAGGTATTTTTCTGACCATCGACGGTACCGTAACGCGCCTCGACCTCGCCGGTCGGCCTGCCCACCAGTTCAGTCGGAATACGGTCATTGACCACGTTCACCAAACCGCCGATGGCGCCGGAACCGTAGAGCAAGGCGGCCGGACCGCGCAGGATTTCGATCTGGCGCGCAGTGGCCGCTTCGGTGGCGACGGCATGGTCGTTGGAAACGGTGGACACGTCGGAAACCGCCATGCCGTTTTGCAGCATCATGACACGCGGTCCTTCCATGCCGCGGATGATCGGACGCGACGCTCCTGCGCCGAAGCTGGAAGCGGATACGCCCAACTCTTGCGACAAGGTGTCGCCGAGCGAATTGCCGAGCTTGTTGCGCAGTTCGTCGCCGGCCAGCACTTTGGCCGGGGTGAGAATCTGGGCGCTCTCTTCAGAGGCGAACGGGCTGGCGGTGACGACGATTTCCTGCAATTGCTGGGATTGTTGCTGTGAGGTCTGCGTGGTCTGTGCGATGGCGGCAGTGGACATGGCGGCAAGCGCGGACACGACGGCGCTCGCCAATAAACTTGGCTGGACTTGCATGGATATTCCTTGGCTGACAAATGAAAGGAGGAGTGTTCGCCCGGATCGGCGACGGCGGTTACAGGCAAGCGCCCGCAGCAGCGATATCGCTGTCCGGTCGGAAAATCGACGAATTCAGATGTCAGCGCGGCGGCGCACGCGAGGAGAAATGGCAGACCGCAGGAGCATCCCAGGAAGCAAAAGCCTGCCA
Source organism: Herbaspirillum sp. RV1423 (assembly GCF_000577615.1). Taxonomy (GTDB): domain Bacteria; phylum Pseudomonadota; class Gammaproteobacteria; order Burkholderiales; family Burkholderiaceae_D; genus Herbaspirillum. The sequence goes on along the minus strand of NZ_CBXX010000043.1, from coordinate 30,652 downwards.
TAAGGCGAGCACCCGCACGCCCGGAATCAGCGGCGGCGAGAAGACGCCGGCGTGGATGCCGGTCGCGCCGCTGGCGGCATCGTATTCGACGCAGGAATGATGATGCTTGCCATGTCCGGCGCCCTGCTTGCCGTCGACATCGTCGAGGTCGTCGTCTGCATCATCGACATAGTTGAACAATGCCGCATCGAAGGCGGCATGGCCGGGACGATCGATGGAACCAGCCCAGCCGGCATGCGCGATACCGTGCGCGAGGCCGAGGAATTGTGAAAACAGCAGCGCCAGCGACAATGCCAGCACCCATGCCGTGCGACATCCTGACGGCGGCGTCGGCCGACGTCGCATCTGCCGGAAGGCGCGGGAACGGACGATACGCAGCAATGTGGCAGTAACGACGGCCATGGTGATCAGGCGTTTCCGGCAAGGACCAATAACGGGAAGAAGCAAAAACGACATCAACGCGACGCCGCTGAATTGGCGCTGGCGGCATGCCGGCGAGCGCGAATTGTAGCATTATTTTGCAACACTGTTGCATTTTTCGCGTAATACGCATCCTGGATGGATGGGCCGGGATCGCGAACGGATTCGCAAGCAGCAGGGGGAGAAAAGAGTGAGGAAAACGCGTCAGGAAACCAACGCGATTATTGCCGGCGCTGGCGTCGGCGCCATAGATTCACAGGCAGGCGGACATGCGCTGCGAGAAGACAAAAGTCGATAAGCGAATGGCGCCGACAACGCGGCGCCATTGCTTTGATTCGCTACAGGAACTCAGTCGCCGTACAGCTTTTGCTTCAGCTCGCGACGTTGCTGCGCTTCCAGCGACAAGGTTGCGGTCGGACGCGCCAGCAAACGGGGAATGCCGATAGGCTCGCCGGTCTCTTCGCACCAACCGTATTCGCCGCTGTCGATGGCGACGATGGATTGCTGCACTTTCTTGAGCAACTTGCGTTCGCGGTCGCGGGTGCGCAATTCCAGCGCATGCTCTTCCTCGATGGTGGCGCGGTCGGCAGGATCCGGCACCAGCACGGTTTCGCGCAGATGCTCAGTGGTCTCGCCCGCGTTCTTGAGCAGATCTTTTTCAAGCTGTTGCAAACGGGCCTTGAAGAAAGCAAGCTGCGCTTCATTCATGTAGTCCTTCTCGCTCATCTTGAGGATTTGTTCCTCGGTGAGCAAGGTTTGCGTATCAGGGGTAGTTTTGGGAGTTTTAGTTGCCACTTCGCTTACTTTCAATACTACGGGTTTTTCAATTTTATCCTTTAATCCGGCGCTTGCATCCTGCTTTGCTGCCTTATTGCCGCTGACGTTGCCGCTGCCAGCCTGACCGGATCTGGTCGCTTTTGAATCCACTTCCCTTGCCGCCGATGGAGACGCTTTTGCGGGCGCTTTTTTGGGCGCCGCGCCGACAGCTTTCCCGGTACTCTTTCCTGTGCCGGACTTCGCCGTCGCTGATACCGTTTTTTTAACGGTCAGGGATTTTACTACAACAACATTGGCGCCTGATGAAGTTGTTGTCTTCTTCGGCGTAGCCGCCCTGCCGGCCGGTTTCGGCTTGACCTTCGGCGCCACCGCCCTTGGTGTTTTGGCAACTGCCGCGGCGGCCGTGCCGCCTTTCCCGGCTGCGCCCTTGGCGACTGCGCTTCTGGAACCGTCCTTCTTTGCGGTAACGCCCATAGAGTCCTTCCCCCGAAACATCCGGTTATCTGGTCAATCGACGATCGTACCTGGCTCACGCCATGACACGCAGATGGGAAGCGTGTCATGCGCACGCAAATCCAATACAGTGTATACCAGAACTTGGCGTATAAATAGCACTTCACACGCCCGCCCGAGGCGCTCAGGCCTGCTCCGCCCGGCCCGGATGGCTGGTCCCGCAGACCGGACAGGCCGCGTTGCGCGCCAGCCGGATGCTGCTCCATTCCATGCTGCGGGCGTCGAGTATCAGCAGACGCCCGGCCAGCGATTCGCCGATGCCGGCCACCAGCTTGAGCGCCTCGGCCGCCTGCATGGCGCCGATGATGCCGACCAGCGGCGAAAACACTCCCATGGTCGAGCACTGCACTTCCTCGAATTGCTGATCTGGCGGGAATAGGCAGGCGTAGCAAGGCGCCTGGCCCGAACGCGGGTCGAATACGCTGACCTGGCCGTCGAAACGGATGGCCGCACCCGACACCAGCGGCACCTTGTGGCGGACGCAGGCGCGATTGACGGCGTGGCGGGTGGCGAAATTGTCGCTGCAGTCGAGCACGACTGTTGCGCTCTGCACCAGTTCGCCCAGGCGTTCGTCGCTGACGCGTTCGGCGAGCGCGACGATCTCGATGTCGGGATTGATCTCTGCCAGCGCCTGCCGGCCCGACTGCACCTTGAGCTGGCCGACGCGACCGGTGGTGTGCATGATCTGGCGCTGCAGATTGGTCAGGTCGACGGTATCGCTGTCCACCAGCGTGATCCTGCCCATACCGGCCGATGCCAGGTACATCGCGGCCGGCGAACCCAAGCCGCCGGCGCCGATGATCAGCGCGTGGCCGGCCAGGACTTTTTCTTGTCCGGCAATATCGATGTCGTCGAGGAGGATATGGCGCGAGTAGCGCAGCAATTGCTGGTCGTTCATGATGACGGAATCGTTCACGGGAGTTCGGAATCAAAAAGGGCTGCATTGCTGCAGCCCTTTAAATGTAACGCAATTCGCTACTTGACTTATTTTTCGATCTTTTCCGCCGGCGCCTTGTTGTCCTTGCGGATGTCCTTGACCGGCTTGTCGTCCTTGCTGGACTCGTCGCGGATTTCAGGCTTGACCTTGGACACCTGGACCGGCAGGCCCTTCAGGTGGTTCAGCGCCTGGGCCAACTGGAAGTCTTCCTTGCTGCCGAACTCCAGAGGCTTGCGCTTCTTTTCCTGGGCAATCAGGCGTTCTTCTTCCTTTTCGTCGACGGTGGCGGCTTTCACTTCCTGGGCACTCTTGTCCTTGTCGTTGGTCAGGTGCTTGGTCAGATCGGCTTCACGCAGGCGCAAGCCGTTCAGGCCGTCGCCGTCGGCGTATTCATCCACCATGATGTCCGGCACGATACCGCGCGCCTGGATCGAACGGCCGTTCGGCGTGTAATAGCGCGCTGTGGTCAGCTTGACCGCGGTCAGCTTGTCCGGCGGCAGCGAAATAACCGATTGCACCGAGCCTTTGCCGAAGGACTGCGTACCCATGATAGTGGCGCGCTTGTAATCCTGCAGCGCGCCGGCGACGATTTCGGAAGCCGAGGCCGAGCCGGAGTTGATCAGCACCACCAGCGGCACCTTCTTGATCGCGTCAGGCAGCTTGGACAGCGGATCGTTGAGCGGGTTGGCGGCATAGAATTCGCGCTTGGCCAGGAAGCTGGACTTGGAGCTTGGCAACTGGCCGTTGGTGGTCACCACCACCGCGTCCTTGGGCAAGAAGGTGGCCGACACGCCGATCGCACCCGGCAGCACGCCGCCCGGATCGTTGCGCAAGTCGAGCACGAGACCCTTGAGGTTCGGTTCCTGAGCGTAGATCGCCAGGATCTTCTTGGCCATGTCGTCGACCGTCGGCTCTTGGAATTGCGTCACGCGCAGCCAGGCGTAGCCGGGTTCGACCACTTTCGACTTGACGCTTTGCACGCGGATTTCCTGGCGGGTGATGGTCAGGATGATCGGCTTGTCTTCTTCCTTGCGGGCGATGGTCAGCGTGATCTTGGTGTTGGGCTCGCCGCGCATCTTCTTGACGGCTTCATCCAGCGTCAGGCCCTTGACCGGCGTTGTGTCCAGCCGGGTGATCAGGTCGCCTGCCTTGATGCCGGCACGATAGGCCGGGGAATCCTCGATCGGCGAGATGACCTTGACATACCCGTCTTCCATGCCGACTTCGATGCCGAGGCCGACGAATTTGCCCATGGTGCCTTCGCGCAGCTCCTTGTAGGCCTTCTTGTCGAGGTAGGCGGAGTGCGGGTCGAGCGAGGCAACCATGCCGGAAATCGCTTCGGTGAGCAGCTTCTTGTCTTCGACCGGTTCAACGTAATCGGACTTGATCAGACCGAATACATCGGTCAATTGCCGCAATTCCTCCAGCGGCAGCGGCGCCGTCGCATTCTTTTGCGCGATGGCATCGAACTGCATTGAAGCCGCCACCCCCGCAATCACGCCCAAACTGATAAGACCAATATTCTTGAGTTTGCTGCCCATGTTTCACCTAGTAGTTACCCAGCCGAGTGGGTCGAAAGCGCGGCCCTGATGCCGCATTTCAAAGTATAAACCCGATTGCTCATTGCCGCCGCTATTCCCTGCGCTGGCGATGACATCCCCGGTTTTGACGAGATCCCCTGCCCGCTTCAGGACGGACTGATTATTGCCATAAATGGTCATGTACTGATTGCCGTGGTCGACGATGATCAGGTTGCCAAAACCGCGCAGCCAGTCAGCGTACACCACCCGTCCGGCCGCCACAGCCTTGACTTCCGTGCCTTCAGGGGCGCGAATGAACAGGCCTTTCCAAGTCGGGCCGTCGCCGCGCTTGCCGCCGAACTTGGCGATCAGGTCGCCGCGCACCGGCAGGCGCAATTGCCCACGCAGGCTGGCGAAAGGCTTGCCGAAATTTTCTTCCGCCGAGGGCGTGACTTCGTTGCGACCCAGCGATTGCGGCGCTTCGTCGTCGTCAATCGCGTCTGATGGCGCCGGCTTGATCTTGGTTCCCGGTGCGGCTTTGGCTTGCTGGGCGGCGCGCCGTTCGCGTTCGGCCCTGGCCTTGGCCAATTGTTCCTGGCGATGCTTTTCGCGCGCGGCGGCCTCGGCCTTTTTCTGCTCTTCGATGAGTTGCGCCAGCTTGTCGACCAGACCGGACAGACGCTGCTCGTCGCGCTGCAGGTTGCCGGCTTCTTTGCGCTGGGCATTGAGCTTGGTGGATAACTGCGCCAGCAAGGTGCCCCGCTTGGTCTTTTCCTTTTCCAGCAGTTTCTTTTGTTCGTTTTCTTCCTGGGCGATTTCTTCCAGTTCGAACTTGGCGTTCTGGGTAGCGGCCTTGTTGTCCTTGATCGCCTGCAGGTTGACGCGCAGGGTTTCGATGAGCTTGGCCTGGGCTTGTGAAACATAGCCCATGTATTGCAGTTCGCGGTTGATGCGATTGGGATTGTCGCCCGAGAGCAGCAGCTTGATACGGTCTTCGTTGCCGGCAACATATTGGTCGCGCAACAGCTTGGACAACTGTGCCTGCTGGCTGTTGACCACACCCGACAAGTCGGCCTGCTGCCTCACCAGCACGTTGAGCTTGGCTTCGGTGTCGGCCTGCTCCTGCCCGAGTTCGCGCAAGGAACGGTTGGCCTTGGAAATCGCCTGCTCCGACTCGGCCAGCGCGTCGGCGGCGTTGCCCTTGGCGGTTTCGGTCTTGTCGATGTCGCGCTTGAGATTGGCGAGCTTCTGCTGCAGGTCGGCGCGTTCCTTCTCGGCCGCCTGCTTTTGCCTGGCGCGTTCGGTGACCTGCGCATTTGCCGGCAGCGACGGCGACAGCAGGCACAGCACAGCGATCAATGCCGCTGTGCCGAACGCCGCAGATTTGCCGACGCGCCGATGCCAGATCAGTCCAATCATGCAAAAGTGCTTAGTTATTTCGATTTTCCTTGGTTTGCCACGGCCTTGAGCGCCGCCTCGATGGCCGACTGGTCGCCCAGATAGTAGCTCTTGATTGGCTTGAGATCGGCGTCCAGCTCATAGACCAGCGGCTGGCCGTTGGGAATATTGAGGCCGACGATGTCGTTGTCGCTGATGCCGTCGAGATACTTGATCAGCGCGCGCAGGCTGTTGCCATGAGCCGAAATGATGATCCTCTTGCCGGCGCGGATGGCGGGCGCGATCGATTCGTTCCAGGCCGGCAGCACGCGCGCGACAGTGTCCTTGAGACATTCGGTCAGCGGGATTTCTTCGCGCTTGAGGCCGGCGTAGCGCGGATCGTTGTAGGACGCGCGCGGATCGTTCGGATCGAGTGGATTGGGTGGCGTGTCATAGCTGCGGCGCCAGATCAGCACTTGTTCTTCGCCGTACTGGGCGGCGGTTTCCGCCTTGTTCAAGCCCTGCAGCGCGCCGTAATGGCGCTCGTTCAGGCGCCAGTCGTGCTGCACCGGCAGCCACATCAGGTCCATTTCGTCGAGCGTGGTCCACAGGGTGCGGATGGCCCGCTTGAGCACCGAGGTGTACGCCAGGTCGAAGGTGAAACCGGCTTCCTTCAACAGCTTGCCGGCCTGCTTGGCCTCGGCCACGCCCTTTTCGGTCAGATCGACGTCAACCCAGCCGGTGAAACGGTTGGCGAGATTCCAGGTCGACTCGCCGTGACGCATGAAAACGATTTTATACATAGTGGAAATTGGAAGGGATGAGAAAATAGCAATTGAGAATCAAATAGCATGTCAGCTTCTATTTTATAATGCCGGGATTCAGTAAACCCATTGGGATCCCGTGAAATTCATCGTAGACAATATTTTTCTGATCGGCCTCGTCATCATTTCCGGTGGCGCGCTGCTGATTCCTTACCTGCAACAGCGCGGCAGCAAGCTGACCTTGCTGCAGGCCACACAACTGATCAATACCGGAAAAACCCTGGTGCTGGACGTGCGCGATGCGGAACAATTCGCCGCAGCCCACCTGCGCGACGCCCGTAACATCCCGCTCAAGGAATTGCCGCAACGCATTGCCGAGCTGGAGAAGTTCAAAGGCAAGAGCGTCATCGTGGTCTGCCAATCGGGTACCCAGACCGCCAAGGCCGAAGGCATCCTCAAGAAAGCCGGCTTCGCCGAAGTACATGGCCTGACCGGCGGCATCGCGGCATGGCAGGCACAAGGTCTGCCGACCGCGGGCCAGAAGGCGGCAAAATGACTGCGCGCGTCGTCATGTACAGCACAGCCGTCTGCCCGTACTGCATGATGGCTGAGCGCCTGCTCAAGAGCAAAGGCATTGAGGACATCGAAAAAATCCGCGTCGACCTCGATCCCCAGCAACGCGAGATCATGACGCAGAAGACCGGCCGCCGCACCGTGCCGCAGATTTATATCGGCGACACCCACGTCGGCGGCTTCGACGACCTCAGCGCGCTGGACCGCGCCGGCGAACTCGATCCCCTGCTGCAGGGCTGAACTTTTCACCTCTGTTTAAACCGTATTAATCCAACCTGAAACGAGAGCACTCCATGTCGGAAGAGAACCAACAAGCTGAACAGCAACCCGTATTCCAGATCCAACGCGTTTACCTGAAGGATCTGTCGCTGGAACAACCGAACTCCCCGGCGATCTTCCTGGAACAGGATGCGCCCGCAATCGAGGTATCGGTCGATGTCGGCGCCGAAGCGCTGGCCGACGGCATTTTCGAATCCACCGTCACCATTACCGTGACCGCCAAGGTCCAAGACAAGGTCGCCTTCCTGGTCGAAGGCAAGCAAGCCGGCATCTTCGAAGTGCGCAACGTTCCCGCCGAGCAACTGGACCCGCTGCTTGGTATCGGCTGCCCGAATATCATCTATCCTTACCTGCGCGCCAACATCGCCGATGTGATTACCCGCGCCGGTTTCCCGCCGATCCACCTGGCCGAGATCAACTTCGAAGTGTTCTACCAGCAACGCCTGCAAGCGTTGGCCGAACAGCAAACCGACGGCACTCTGGTCACCGGCACCACAACTGTCAACTGATTCTGCATTACCGCCGTATGCCGTCCGCCCTGGCGCGGACGCTGCGGCCGGCGCCTCACCCTGCGATCCGATGCTGCGCATGCCGACCACATGTCCGCACGCACGGCCTCAACCTCACCAGCGGAGCAAGTCCATGAAATTTTCCCGTCTCGTCCTTTCCGCTTTCGTGCTCGGCTCGGCCGTTGCAGTTCCCGCTTACGCGCTCGACTTCAAATCGGTCGGCGCGGCGCCGGCCATCCTGTACGACGCGCCATCAGAAAAGGGCCGCCGCGTCTTCGTCGCCCCGCGCGGCATGCCGGTCGAGGTCGTGCTGACGTACGGCGACTGGAGCAAGGTGCGCGACGCTGCCGGTACGCTGTCGTGGGTCATGTCCAAGTCGCTGGCGGCGAAACGCAATGTCGTCGTCAACGTCGCCAACGCAAAGATCCATGCGGCGGCCGACGACAACAGCGCGACAGTGTTCAGCGCCGACAAGAACGTGTTGCTGGAGCTGACGGATCCGACGCCGGTTTCCGGCTGGGTCAAGGTCAGGCATCGCGACGGCCAGAGCGGTTTCGTCAAGACGGCCGAGGTTTGGGGCGACTAAGCTCGCTCTTGGGCACATACTCAATCCATTCCCGCCTCCACCAGCGAACTTCTCATGAATATTTCCATACTTGGCGCCGGCGCCTGGGGCACCGCACTGGCCATCGTGCTGGCGGCGCGCCACAATGTCGTCCTGTGGGGCCGCAACAGCGAGGCCATCCAAGAGGTCGCCGTCCAGCGCGAGAACATGGCGTATCTGCGCGGCTTCCACTTGCCTGAATCGCTCAAGGTCACGGCCGACTTCGACCTGGCGGTGAATCACGTCGCGCAAAGTCCGGATGGACTCCTGATCGTCGCCTCCTCGGTGTCCGGGCTGCGCGCCGTGGCGGAAACCTTGCGCGGCCGCCATATCCCCAACATCGTCTGGCTGTGCAAGGGATTGGAAGAGCAAACCCGCCTGCTGCCGCACCAGATCGTGCGCGAAGTGCTGGGCGACGCCATTCCCGCCGGCGCCTTGTCGGGCCCGTCGTTCGCCCAGGAAGTGGCGCGCGGCCTGCCCTGCGCGCTCACTATCGCCAGCCGCGACAAGGCCTTGTGCGAACGCGTAGTGGCGGCCGTGCATGGCGGCAATCTGCGGGTATATTCAAGCGATGACCTGATCGGCGTGGAAATCGGCGGCGCAGTGAAGAACATCCTGGCCATCGCCACCGGTGCGGCCGACGGCCTGCAACTCGGCCTGAATGCGCGCGCCGCGCTGATCACGCGCGGCCTGGCGGAAATCAGCCGGCTCGGCATCGCGCTCGGCGGGCGGGCGGAAACCTTCATGGGTTTATCGGGCGTGGGAGATTTGATCCTGACCTGCACCGGCGACCTGTCGCGCAACCGCCGCGTCGGCCTTGGACTGGCGCAAGGCAAGAAGCTCGATGCCATCGTCGCCGAACTCGGCCACGTCGCCGAAGGCGTGCGTTGCGCGCAGGCGGTACGCTCGCTGGCGCGAGAGCTGAACGTCGATATGCCGATCACCAATGCGGTGGCCAGCGCTCTGTTCGATGGCATTTCCGTACAGGAAATGGTTGCGCGACTGCTATCGCGCGATCCACGCGAAGAAAACTAGAACCGAACAACTGCTGGAAAAAAGAGAGACTGAAAACAGGAGGCTGGCGAAAACTGCGCAAACCTCCGCTTCGGAAGCGTCTTAACGGGCGACGATGTCGCTCTCCATTTTGGGACGTTTGAAACGCTTGGGCGACTCGCCCTCGACGATGTCGTCGATCTGTTTGGGCAGCTTGTCGTACATGGAGCAGTCGTCTTCGCGTTCTTTCGCGCGAAACGATTTTCCTGCCTTGCTGAAACGGCTTTCCTTGCCGGAAAGCGCATATTGCTGGTGATGGCTGGCGCCGACCTTTGCGTTGCGTTCGATTGCTTGCATAACCCTATCCTTAACACGTCTTCTGACGTTTCCGTTCTTGGCATCTGGGGCAACAAAAAACGTCTTCAGTTGCCGCAGTTGCGCGTTTTTGGCGCGCTGTAAGACAAGTAACGCACCAAATTCGATTTGGAATACGCAGGAAACGCTTTTTTGTCAGGAATTAGCAAGAAAGAGGAAGGCCAGGCCATTTTCGCTGCATCGCAGCAATTACATAAAATCGATTATTTACAATGACTTAGAAATTATTTTTAGCCTTCAATTTATAAAACATACGCAGTAGCAGCAAGACCGAAACAATTGTTGCAAAAAGTATCGGCTGCGCCAGGAGGTTCTTGCCAGCCTTCATCCACCAGAAATGCAGAATACCCAGCGGCAAGATCGCATACATGAGACGGTGCAGCCATAGCCAGCGCCTGGCGCCCAGGCGACGCACCATGCCGTTGGTGCTGGTGGCTGCCAGCGGGATCAGCAGCACGAAGGCGCTGAAGCCGACCGTGATGAAAGGCCGCTTGAGGACGTCCGTCCACATCTCCACCACATCGAACCAGTGATCAAACCAGAAGAACGTCATGAAGTGCAGCGCCACGTAAAAGAACGAAAACAAGCCGAACATGCGGCGCAACCTGATCAGCCAGTTCCAGCCGGTCAGACGCCGCAGCGGCGTGACCGCCATCGTGATGCAAAGAAAATACAAGGTCCAGTCGCCGGTGTTGCGCGTAATGAATTCGATGGGATTGGCACCCAGCTTATCCAGAAAGCTGAACGCCGCCAGCCGCACAAACGGCAGCAAGGACAGCGCGAACAGAATGGCTTTGAGAATGCCGACCTGGCGCGGATTGAGGTTGCGCAGTGAATTCATCGGTCCGGCGTCAGAAATTTTTCTTATTCAGAGCCATGTCGGCAACCTCACCGATGAAGGCGCGCGCGGTGATTTCGGAAGACAGCGGCACGACGATACTGCGAATCTGGCGCTTGATGAACATGGACACTCCCTGGACAGCGAACGATAACGACCATTGGTCGCCTTGAGTCGCACCATCTTACAGAAGTTCACCGTTTTGATTTTTGCCGGACGATTTACCCGGCGACCAGCGCCTATTGCCTGACTGGGGACGACAAGTGTCCCGGCAATTCCGCCAGTTCGCGGATGACGTGCACGCCGTCAGGAAGCGTCAGCACGTGGCCTTCCGATTGCAACGCAAACACCGTCATGCCCGCCGCCAGTCCGGCTTTGACGCCAGGCAGGCTGTCCTCGACCACGGCACAGCGTTGCGGGTGGATGTCCAAGACCGCAGCCGCATGCAGGAAGAGACCCGGATCCGGCTTCCATTTCTGCACATCGTAGGCGCTGAAGATGCGACCGTCGAAATAAGGCAGCAAGCCGGTCACGCGCAGGCACAGTTCGATTTTTTCATGCGGCGCATTCGACGCCAGGCAGAACGGCACGGCCAGCGATTGCACCAGTTCCAGCGCACCGGCGATCGGCTGCAGGCGCTGGCGGAACATCTCGGCCATCAAGGCACGCAAATCGGTCACAAAGCTGGCCGGCAACGGACTCCCGGCCAGACGCTCGATTTCCGCCACGCAATCGGCCATGTTGACGCCTTTGAAGCGTTCCAGCGCCTCGGCGGCCGTGATGCTGACGCCGAACTGGGCGCTATGTTCGACCCAGGCATCGGCGGCGACGACTTCGCTGTCGACCAGCGTACCGTCGCAATCGAACAGGATCAGGTCGATCACCGGCAATGCGCTCACAGTTCGCCGTAGGAATGCAGGCCGGAGAGGAACATGTTGACGCCGAGGAAGGCAAACGTCGTCACCAGCAGGCCGACCAGCGCCCACCAGGCGGCGACCTGGCCGCGCAGGCCTTTCATCAGGCGCATGTGCAACCATGCGGCGTAATTGAGCCAGACGATCAGCGCCCAGGTTTCCTTGGGATCCCAGGACCAGTAGCCGCCCCAGGCTTCGGCTGCCCACAATGCGCCGAGGATGGTGGCGATCGTGAAGAAGGCGAAGCCGACGGCGATGGCCTTGTACATGACGTCGTCGAGCACTTCCAGCGACGGCAGGCGATCGACCAGGTAACCCTTGGATTTGAGCAGATAGGCCACGGCCACCATGGCCGCCAGCGCAAACGTGCCGTAACCGATGAAATTGGCCGGGACGTGGATCTTCATCCACCAGCTTTGCAGCGCCGGCACCAGCGGCTGGATTTCGGCGGCGTCGCGCGCCAGCGTGTACCACAGCAGGAAACCGACTGCGGCCGTGATCACCGGCAACACGAACGCACCCAATTGGCGGGTTTCGTAGCGCTCTTCGTAGTACAAATAGAACAGCGCCGTGATCATGCAGAACAGGATGAACACTTCATACAGGTTGGAAATCGGGATGTGGCCGATGTCGGCGCCGATCAGGTAGGACTCGTACCAGCGCACCAGCATGCCGGTAAAGCCCAGCACCACCGCCGCCCAGCACAGCTTGGAGCCGATCGCCGCGCCTGTACCCGAGCGCGCCGCCAGGCCGATCCAGTAGAACAGCGTCGACAACACGAACAAGGCGCTCATCCACAGGATCGCCGACTGGCTGGAGAGGAGGTATTTCAGGAAGAATTTCTTGTCGGCCATGTCCAGCGCGCCGCCGTACATGGCGATCGCCGACAGCGACAGCACCGCCAGCAAGGCCATCAGCCAGCGCACCTGCTTCCAGTGCCAGCCGAGCCAGGCGAAAGTCGGCGCCGCCAGCACCAGCACGGCTTTTTCATAATAGTCCATGTGGCTGCCGTAGCGGTTCAACGCAAACAGCGAGGCCGCGACCAATGCGGCGGCATAGATCCAGTCGAGCACGCCAAGGCGCTTGAAAAAGCCGATATCCTGCGAATAAGCGTGGGGTTGGCTCAATTCCATACGATCTCCAATTCAATCCCGAAGGCCTGCCGCGCGTCAACGCGTCCTGGCCCCTTCGACATCCTTCCCGTTTATGGCGCGGAAGATGTGTCGTCTCGGGCCTAAGCGATAAACGCCAAAGCCCGTCATTCCGGACGCTAGCTTACGCCGTTTGCGTCAGTTTCGCCTTGAGTAATTCGAATTCCTTGTCGAAATCCAACGTCTTGCGCTGAGAGCTCATGGCCATCAGCGAATGCGAGCCGCCGTCTTGCGGACGGATCCAGACCCACAGCCGGCGTTCACGGATGTATAACATCGAAAACACGCCCAGCACCAGGAACAGACAGCCCAGATAGACCACCTTCTTGCCCGGCGAACGCGTGACCTGGAACACCGACGCCTTGACCTCGTCGAAGCTGCTCAGTTGCAGGTACACCGGCGCATGGTAGAAACCGGCGTCAGCCATCGCATTGATCGCCAGTTGCAGGAAACGCGCATGCTTTTCGTCGGTCGCCGTCGGTTTCAGACCGGCCTGCTCGCGCGCCGCCTGCCACAATTCCCACATGCTGCCGTTAAGGATCTTCATGAAAATATCGGCGGCTTTTTCCTGCTCGGCGGCGGGGATTTTTTCGATGAAACGCGACACCGCGATATAACCGGAATCCTTGCCATCGCCGGCGAATATGCTCAGGCCGCGCAGCGCCGATTGCTGCACCTGCTCGCGCAATTGTTCGGAATTGGCGTTGGTGCCCTTCATCGCCTGGCGCGCATAACGCGCGGCCGCTTCCGCACGCAACGCCGGATTGGCCAGCGCGGCGCGCAAACGCATCCATTCGTTGACGCTATCGTCGTCGTCGGCCGGAATGCGCAGGTAACGGAACGGCTCGTCCGGCAGATCGCGTACGCCGGCCAGGAAGACATAGGCGCCGTCGACCTGCACCGACTGCATGTAATTCAGGAACTCGCGCGCTTGCCCGGTTTTGTCGCGCAACTTATATTGCACGCTCGGACCGACATTCTTCAGGTCCTTGCTATTGGCGTTCTTGGCGCCCGAACCGAGGTGCTTGTCGAGGCCGTCGGCGAACGTCTTGTTCAGGCTCTTGTTGACACTGCGCACATCCTGGCTGCCGCTGTTGTTCATGTTCTCGACATTGAAAGGCCGGAAGCCGGTCCATTCAACCGTGTAGTCGCTGTCCTTGGCCTGGGACAACGGCGTGCTGCCGTTGACTTCGCCGGCAATCCCGAAGGTCTTGTCCTCGGTGCCGGTCATCGCGTGTCCGGTCAGGCGCAGCTTGCTGCCGCCGTCCTCGAAGCTCGACTGGTACACGGCGATGCCCTCGTAAATCAGCGGCTCATTGACCTTGATCGTCGCCGGAAAAGCCTTGCCGGTGGCGTTGTCGCGCACGATTACGTCGCTCGCAAACAGCTTGGGCATGCCGGTCGAATAGTAGTCGATGACGAAGCGCTTCAACTGGATGGTGAACGGCAGGTCCTGGATCATCACGCCGTTTTGCTGCGGAATGATGGCGGTGCTGCTGCTCGCGCCTTCCGGGATCAGCGTATTGCCGCGGAAGGTCGGATTGCCCAATCCCAGGCGATGCCGTTCCGGGATTTGCGAAATGACGCCGTTGCCGGCAAACGGCGCCTTGCCGTAGAACCACTGCTGGAAGCGGATCGGCAAGTCGGAGTCGAGCAGGCCGCCGAGGCAGATGATGACGATGGCGCTGTGGGCGAAGATGTAGCCCCATTTGTTGGCTGCCCCCTTCTTGGCGGCGATCAGCGTGGCGCCGTCCTTCGCCACCAGTTTGACCTTGTAGCCGTTGGCGCCGATGCGTTGCGCGAGCTGCTGCGCCAGAGCGGCCACCGGCGCGGCGCTCGTCCATTCGGCCTTGTGGTGGAAATTGCGCAGCGATTGCTCGCGCACGTTTTCACGCCAGCTCCTGATGTCCTTGATCATCTTGGGGCCGTTGCGCGCGATGCACAGCGAGGTCGACAACACCAGGAAACCCATGATCAGCAAAAACCACCAGGCCGAATAGACGGCATACAAACCCACCTTGTTGAACACCTCGAACCAGAACGGCCCGAACTGATTGACATAGTTCGGCATCGGCTCGTTCTGCTTGAGCACGGTGCCGATGATGGACGCAATGGCGATCAGCGTGAGCAGGCTGATCGCAAAGCGCATCGACGAGAACAGCTCGACGATTTCGGCGACCCAGCGTTGTCGGGTCTTCAGTTGGATGCCTGCGGTACTGCCTGTCATAAGTGCTACCTTTGTCGATGCTGCTTGTGCAGTTTTTCAGCGTCTGCCCGCCGACACGATAGCGCGGCGAAAATGAAAAAGGGGCAGCTTCTCAGCCACCCCCTCCTCCAATGATTACTACAAATTGTTACTTCAAACCGGCGATGTAGTCTGCCACCGCCTTGATTTCCTTGTCCGACAAACGCTCCGCAATCGTGGTCATTTGCGGGCTGTTGGTGCGTACGCCGCCACGGAAATTGGTCAGTTCGATCACCGTGTAATCCTGGTGTTGGCCGGCCAGGCGCGGATACTGGGCCGGGATGCCGGCGCCGTTCGGACTATGGCAACCTGCACAGGCCGGCACATTCTTGGAGGCGATGCCGCCGCGCCAGATATGCTTGCCCAGCTCCAGGGTGTCCTTGTCCTTGGCTGCGCCCGGCTTCGGCGCTTGCGCGTTGAGGTAGGCGGCGATGTTCTTCACATCTTCGTCCGACAAGGCCTTGGCCAGCGGCGACATGATGGGGTTGTTGCGGTTCGGGGTGCGGAAATCGGTCAGTTGCTTGATGATGTAAGCGGTGTGCTGTCCGGCCAGACGCGGATTGGCTGTGATCGTCGAACTACCAGCCGCGCCGTGACAGGAAACGCAGGCGGTGATGTTGCGGGCGGCGTCGCCGTTGGTATAAAGCGCCTCGCCTTTGGCTGGATCGACCTTGGCGACAGGCTCGGGTTTGTTTTCTTCGGCTGCATAAGCGGTGGCGGAAAATGCCAGCGCTGCAATGAACAAGGATTTCAACAACGGCGAAAAGGCACGATTCATTCAAACACCCTGAGACTTGATTGTGATAATAAATTGCCAGGTTGGCGACGATTCCTCTTTCCCTATCTTTTCATGAGAACGCCTGAAAAGTGTTTCCCTCGGCACAACACAACAAGAGATAACCCCTTATTGTACAATAGCTTTTCGGCATTTTTGCCCACTTTCAATGCATTTCCTCCTACTATGTCCCAACTTTGGCAAGCCCGCTTCTTCACCACGGTGAATCATCTCCGTGATTTGCCAAACACTCAGGTACCCGAGATCGCCTTCGCCGGCCGCTCCAATGCTGGCAAATCCACGGCCATCAATATCCTGTGCAATCAAAAAAAGTTGGCATTTGCATCGAAAACGCCGGGACGGACACAGCATATCAATTATTTCTCGATCGGCGGAGCTCATGTAGGACAGCATCGCAAAGATGAGACAAAAGTCGAGGAAATCCGTGCCTTGCTGGTGGATTTGCCCGGCTATGGCTACGCCGAAGTGTCGGGTTCGGCCAAATTGCACTGGCAGGAACTGCTCGGCGAGTATGTTCGCCACCGCGAGCAGTTGGTGGCGCTGGTGATGATCATCGATGCGCGCCGGCCGTTTACCGACCTCGACATCCAGATGGTGGAATGGTTTGCGCCCACCGGCAAGCCGCTGCATTGCATCCTCAGCAAGGCCGACAAACTCAACCGCAACGAAGCAACCAATGCGTTGCGCCAGGCGCGCACCTTCCTGGCCAGCTACGTGGACCAAGACGGCAAGCCGTTTCCGTTTACGGCGCAATTGTTTTCGGCATTGAAGCGCACCGGCCTAGACGAAGCGAACGACAAAATTCTGGAATTGGCGGGATTGTCGAAGGAAGAACCTGCTGCGGAGAACGAGACAGGGCGCGATGAAGAAGACCGCACCGAAAAGTGAGAAAAAAGTAAGTGTCAGATATAAAAATGCCCTGGAAGGGGGGAAACCTTTCCAGGGCGAACGCCTATCGTTTGCACGATGAGCCCCGCTCAGGGAGGGAAGGGGAAGCGGGAGGCAACATACATTGCCTATGCGTAAGAACCCCGACCCCGGGAAAAGTTTCAGGAGGCGAATGGATTTTTTAATTATCGTTTTTTAACTATTTTTTAATTGAAATTGTTCAAATTTATCCGCAATTAAAACGCGTTTACAACATACTGAAGACAAGGCGGCGCATGCCCTTGTCATCGGACGTTGTCGCCTCTTCATGCGATTTAGCGAGCCTCTACCACTATGTCATCGTCTCTCAAGTCTGCCCAGTTTCCTGCCATCCGTATGCGCCGCATGCGCAAAGATGCTTTTTCCCGCGCCATGATGCAGGAAAATGTCATCACGCCATCCGACCTGATCTATCCCGTCTTCATCCAGGAGGGCCAAAATCTGCGCACGCCGGTCGGCTCGCTGCCGGGTGTCGAACGCCTGTCGGTCGACCAGTTGCTGCATGTCGCCGAAGACACGGTGGCCCTCGGCATTCCGGTACTGGCCTTGTTCCCGGTCATCGATCCTGCACTGAAAACACCTGACGGTATTGAAGCCGCCAATCCCGATGGCTTGGTGCCGCGCGCCGTCGCCGCACTCAAGCAACGCTTCCCCGAACTCGGCATTCTCACCGACGTCGCGCTCGATCCCTACACTAGCCACGGCCAGGACGGCGTGCTGGACGACAACGGTTACGTCCTCAACGACGAAACCACCGCTTTACTCGTCAAGCAAGCACTGACCCAGGCGCAAGCCGGCGTCGACATCGTGGCGCCGTCGGACATGATGGATGGTCGCATCGGCGCCATCCGCAACGCATTGGAGGCGCAGCAATTCATCTACACGCGCATCATGGCCTACTCGGCCAAATATGCGTCGGCGTTTTACGGCCCGTTCCGCGATGCGGTAGGCTCGGCCGCCAACCTCGGCAAGGGCAGCAAAAGCACCTATCAGATGGATCCGGCCAACAGCGATGAAGCGCTGCGCGAAGTGGCGCTGGATCTGGAAGAAGGCGCCGACATGGTGATGGTCAAACCCGGTATGCCCTACCTCGACATCGTGCGCCGCGTGAAGGACGAATTCAAGGTGCCGACCTTCGCTTACCAAGTCAGCGGCGAATACGCCATGATCAAGGCCGCCGCGCAAAACGGCTGGCTCGACCACGACAAGTCAATGATGGAAGCGATGATGGCCTTCAAGCGCGCCGGCGCCGACGGCGTGCTGACCTACTTCGCGCGCGATATCGCACGCTACCTGAAGAAATAAACTCGCCGGCGTCGCCGTCACGGCGACGCCAACCGATGCCGAAGACGGGCGCTTCTTCGCCCGGAGCATCGTCTGATGCCACGCGCCTGGCGCCCGAAAATCCGAATCCACATAAAAAAAGCGCATCCCGGCCGAGGCCAGGATGCGCTGAAATGCATCGGCTTGCGCCGACTTCTGCTCAGAAGCTTTACAGTGTTAATTCTGTTGGCGCGTTCACTTCCACAAAGAACACTTCGACTCCGCCTTGGTCATGTACGCCTGATCGCCGGGAATCGTCTGCACCAGCTTGTAGTAGTCCCAGGGGCGCTTGGATTCGGACGGTTTCTTGACTTCCATCAGGTACATGTCGTGCACCATGCGGCCGTCCGGACGCACCACGCCGTTGGCGGTGAAAAAGTCGTTGATCTTGTTCTTGCGCAGGTAGTCCATCACCTTGTCGGCATCGGTGCCGCCGACCGCCTTGACCGCCTTCAGATACTGGCCCACGGCCGATGCGTCGCCTGCCTGGAACATCGTCGGCATCTTCTTCATCTTGCTGAAGTAGCGATTGCCCCATGCGCGCGACTGGTCATTGAGGTCCCAGTACCAGCCGTCCGTCAGGTACATGCCCTGTGTGACTTGCAAACCCAGCGAGTGCGTATCGGTGATGAAGATCAGCAGGCCCGCCAGCTTCATCGTTTTGTTCACGCCGAATTCATTGGCCGCCTTGATGGCGTTGATCACGTCGCCGCCCGCCACCGCCAGACCCAGGATTTGCGCCTTGGAGGATTGCGCTTGCAGCAGGAAGGACGAGAAGTCGGACGTTGCCAATGGCGCGCGCACCTGGCCCACGACAGTGCCGCCGCCGGCCTTCACCACATCGCTGGTGTCTTTTTCAAGCGATGTGCCGAACGCGTAATCGGCCGTCACGAAGTACCACGACTTGCCGCCTTGCTTGGTGATCGCAGCACCGGTGCCACGCGCCAGCGCAGTGGTGTCGTAGGCGTACTGGATGGTGTAGGCATTGCATTCCTCATTGGTCTGGCGCGTGGTGCCGGCGCCGACCGAGATGAAGACCTTTTTCTTTTCGCCGGCGACTTTTCCCAGAGCCAGGCTGGCTGCCGAGTTCACGCCGCCGATCAGCACGTCGACGCCGTCGCGGTCAAACCATTCGCGCGCCTTGTTGGCGGCGATGTCGGCCTTGTTCTGGTGGTCGGCGAAAACGAATTCAACCTTCTTGCCATTGACGGTGCCGCCGGCATCGGCGATCGCCATCTTGATCGCTTCGACGCCGCCCTGACCGTCCATGTCGGCATAGGTGCCGGACAGGTCGGTGATGAAACCGATTTTGATGGTGTCGCCGGCTGCGTATGCATTGCCGGCAAAAGCGCCGCACATGGCGGCGGACAGCGCTGCCAGTTTCAGGTATTTCTTCAAATGCGTCTCCTCTGTTGTTATATAGTCTTGCCGCGGCGCGCAGCATCATGAAAAACTGCGTCGCCGCCTCCCTCGTCGTTACCTCAAATCACTGCATTACATTGCTCGCGGATCGTTCACCGCCTTAGTCGTCTGCTCGCCGTCAACCAGGCGCAGCAGCCCGAGCGGATTGGCGTTTTGCAGCGCCGCCGGCAGCAATTCATCCGGATAGTTCTGATAGCAGATCGGCCGCAAGAAACGATCGATCGCCAGCGTCCCGACCGAGGTGCCGCGCGCATCGGACGTGGCCGGATACGGACCGCCGTGCACCATCGCATCACAGACTTCGACGCCGGTCGGGAAGCCGTTGACCAGCAGGCGGCCGACCTTCTGTTCGAGCAGCGCGATCAGGTCCCGGTGCGCGCGCAGGTCGTCCGGCTGCGCCTGCAAAGTCGCGGTCAGTTGGCCGTGCATGTTGAGGGCGAAGTCAATCAGTTGTTCGCGGCTTTCCAGTTCGACGATCACGGTCGCCGGGCCGAACACTTCTTCTTCCAGCGGCGCATCCTTGTTGAACAGCAGCGACGCGTCCGCTTTGAACAGGTGCGAAACCGCTTGAGTATCGCTGGCGCCGCCGGTTGCCACTGCGGTCACTCCCGGCAATTGCTTCAGGCGTTGCACACCGTTGCAGTAAGTATTGAAACCGGCGCTGTTGAGCAAGGTCTGCGGCGCTTGTGCAGCCATCGCTTCACGCAACTGCTCGATGAACCTGGTCAGTTCGGGCGAGCGCACGCCGAGCAGCAGGCCCGGGTTGGTGCATAGCTGACCGCCGCCAACCACGACCGAAGCGATCAGGTCGCGCGCGATAGCGTCGCCGCGCGTCGCCAATGCCTGCGGTAGCAGGATGATCGGATTGATGCTCGACATTTCGGCAAACACCGGAATCGGTTGCGGACGTGCCGCCGCCATATCGCACAAGGCGCGGCCGCCGCGCAGCGAGCCGGTGAAACCGACCGCCTGGATGCCGGCGCTCTTGACCAGTTGCGCGCCGACGCGGTCGCCGTAGATCATGTTGAACGTGCCGGCCGGCACGCCACTGCGCTTGACTGCGCGTTCGATGGCGTCAGCCACCAGTTCGGAGGTGATCAGATGGCCGCTGTGCGCCTTGAACACGACCGGGCAGCCAGCAGCCAGCGCCGCTGCGGTATCGCCGCCGGCAACCGAGAACGCCAGCGGAAAATTGCTGGCGCCGAACACGGCGACCGGGCCGACGCCGATGCGGTATTGGCGCAGGTCGGGGCGCGGCAGCGGCTGGCGTTGTGGCAAGGCAGTGTCGATGCGCGCACCGTAAAAATCGCCGCGGCGCAGGACCTTGGCGAACAGGCGCATCTGGTTGCTGGTGCGGCTGCGCTCACCTTGCAGGCGTCCGGCAGGCAAGGCCGTTTCGCGCGACACTTCAGCGATGAAATCGTCGCCGAGCGCGTCGATTTCTTCAGCGATGGTGTCGAGAAATTTGGCGCGCATTTCGGCCGACAAGGCGCGATACGTCGGGTACGCCGCGCTGGCGGCGTCGACCGCAGCATTGACTTCCGCTTCCGTCGCTGTCAGGAACGGTACGGCATGCGCCTCGCCGGTCGCCGCTGCGATGCTGAGCAACTTGACGTTGCCCTCGCCGCTGCGTCCGCCGCCGATATAGTTATGTCCGAGCAGAGTCATTTTTATAATTCTCCTGTTTACATCGATTGAGTGAGCATACGAGCGTAGTCGTCTTCCGACGCCACGCGCGGATTGGTTTTGTGGCTATGATCTGCCAATGCGCCCTTGACGATCTTCGGAAACATGTCGACGGTGACGCCGAGTTCCGCCAGGCCGCTCGGCAGTCCGAGGCGCTTGCTCATCTTCTTGATGGCGGCGCCGATGTCGGCTTCGTTCGCCAATCCCATGGCGTGCGCAACGCGCGCCAGTTTCTTTTCCTTCACGACCGAATCCGAATCCTTGTTGAATTCGATGATGGCCGGCAGGAAAATGGCGTTCAGGGTGCCGTGGTGCAGACGCGGGTTGATGCCGCCCAGCGAGTGGCTCAGGCTATGCACGCAACCGAGACCCTTCTGGAATGCCATGGCACCTTGCATCGATGCGCTCATCATGTTCAGGCGCGCTTCGCGGTCATGCGGTTCCTTCGTCGCGCGCTCGATGTGCGCCCACGCGCGCCACAGACCGTCCAGTGCGATGCCGTCGGCCGGAGGATTGAACGACGGCGCCATGAAGGTTTCGAGGCAATGGGCAATGGCGTCCATGCCGGTGGCGGCGGTCATCATTGCCGGCAAGTCCAGCGTCAGTTCCGGATCGCAGATCGCCAGGCGCGGCACCAAGTAAGGCGACAATACGCCGACCTTGCGGCCGTCGTCGAGAATCAGGATGGCACCCCGCCCGACTTCGCTGCCGGTGCCGGCGGTGGTCGGGATGGCGATCACCGGCGCCGTCTTGGCGGTGATGTTGGCCAGGCCGCCCTCGATCAGCGCGAAGGACTTCAACGGCCCTTCATGCGTGCCGCATACGGCCACGCCCTTGGCAAGGTCGATCGACGAACCGCCGCCGACGGCGATGATGCCGTCGCAAGCACCGTCGCGGAACATCTTGACCGCGGCGCGCACGGCGCTTTCATTCGGATTGGGAGGAGTCTGGTCGAACACGGCGACCTGCGCGCCGTCGTTGAGCTGCGCGAGCACCTTGTCGAGGATGCCGGCGTTGCGGATGCCCATGTCGGTGACGATCAGCGGTTTGCGGATGCCGATGCGGTCGCATTCCTGCTGCAGCAGCGCCAGCGCGCCGTAGTCGAATTGAACCTGAGTAATGTAGTTAATCAGCGCCATCGTACATAGCCTTAAAGTTATAGATATACTTGCGATGCATCTTGAGACTGACTAGGGTTGGCTGTCTCCAAACGCCTTAACAATGAGATTTTTCCCTTGCGATACAAGCTTTAGAGGCAAAACTGTATGCCAATCGACAGTCTTTGCCTAATGAGAGCTATTGATACAGCTATAACTTTTTGTCATACAAATGATCCCTTCCCTCAGTTCCATCACCTCCCGCCTGCATCTCAAGCAATTGCGTCTGCTGATCGCCCTGGCCGACCACGGCTCGCTATTGAAGGCGGCGGAGCAGGTTGCCCTGACGCAACCTGGCGCCAGCAAGGCTTTGCAAGAAATCGAGACGACCTTGGGCGCGCAATTGTTCGTGCGCACCAACCGCGGACTGGAAGCGACCGACCTCGGCCATTGCGTGATCCGTTATGCGCGCCTGATCCAGACCGACCTGGCGCATCTGCGCGAAGATATGATCGGGATCATGCAAGGCCACGGCGGCAGATTGGCGCTCGGCGTGATCATGGGTGCGGTGCCGTTGCTGACCGACGCCCTGACTCGGCTGTTGGAGAAGCGCCCCGCCCTGTCGGTGGAGATCGTCGAGGACACCAGCGCGCGCCTGCTGCGCCTGCTCGACCAGGGCAGGCTCGACATGGCGATCTGCCGCACCAGCATCAGCCAGCAGCCGCACCTGTACGACAGCATCAACATCCACAATGAAAAGCTGGCGGTGGTCGCCAACATCCATCATCCGCTGGCGCAACAAGACAGACTGCAACTGGGAGATCTGGCGGACTCGCGCTGGGTCGTGTATTCGGCCAACATGCCGATGCGGCTTTTGCTGGAGCGCGAATTCCATGAAGCCAACCTGCGCTTCCCCCTGCATTTGCTGGAAACCACTTCGGCCTTCACCACCTTATCGTTATTGCAACGAAATCCTTCCTTCGTGGCGCTGATGTCGGTCGACGTGGCGCAGTTCTGCACGCGCTTCGGCATGACCGCGATCCTGCCGCTGGCACTGCAATCGCGCAGCGAGCCGTATCAGTTGGTGACGCGCCACGGCAGCATGCGCTCATCGGTGGCACAACTGTTCATCGATGAGTTCGCCGAAGTTCCACCGGAAATGGCGTAATCCCGCCCATAAAAAAAGCGCTCCGGCGAAGAGCGCTTTTGATATTGCAGAAACCGTCGGCTTACTTGTTCGGCTGCGGCGTGATGCGCAGGTAAGGGCGTGGCGCGGTGTAGCCCTTCGGATATTTTTGCTTGATGACTTCTTCATCCTTGACCGACAACGGGATGATGACGTCGTCGCCGTCTTTCCAGTTGCCCGGCGTGGCGACGGTGTAGCCGTCGGTCAGTTGCAGCGCATCCAGCACGCGCAGCACTTCGTCGAAATTACGGCCGGTGCTCATCGGGTAAGTGATGATCAGGCGCACCTTCTTCTTCGGATCGATGATGAAGAGCGAACGCACAGTCGCGGTTTCCGACTGGTTCGGATGGATCATGTCGTACAGGCCGGCGACTTTTTTGTCGACGTCGGCGACGATGGGGAAACCGACCACGGTCTTTTGCGTGTCTTCGATATCCTTGATCCATTGGGTATGCGCTTCGGCGCCGTCGACCGACAAGGCGATGGCCTTGACATTGCGCTTGTCGAATTCAGGTTTGAGCTTGGCCGTCAGGCCCAGCTCGGTAGTGCAGACCGGCGTAAAGTCGGCCGGGTGCGAAAACAGGACAACCCAGGAGTCGCCCGCCCATTCGTGGAACTTGATTTTGCCGATGGAGGAATCTTGCTCGAAATCCGGCGCAGTGTCGCCCAAACGTAGTGTCATCTCAGTCTCCTTGGTAACAAAATTCAGGACGTCTACTATAACGTCCGCGACATCCCGATCCAACAACTATTAACGAGTAACCAAATAACGTCTGGCTATGACGCTGCCGCGCCGGCTTAAGTTCAGACTTGCGGCAAGGCAAGCAACGGCCGCATCCGATGTAATCGTTCCCGGACTTGCCAATTCTTCATCGCGCAGGTGGAGTATGCCTGTGGCCGAACTACGGCTGCACGGCCTGCAGGCTTTGCAGGAACTGATCGGCGTCCTGATAGCCGATCACGCGCTTGCCGGGCAACTCGCGGCCTTGCGCGTCGAACAGGATGATGCCCGGCGGCCCGAACAACTGGAAGCGCTTGAGCATGGCCTTGTCATCGGCGTTGTTGGCGGTGACGTCGATCTGGAGAAGTACCATGTGCGAAAATTTTTCGCGCACGCGCGCATCGGTGAAGGTGAATTTTTCCATTTCCTTGCACGAAACGCACCAGTCGGCGTAGAAGTCCAGCATGGCCGGCTTGCCGCCGGTTTGCGCCAATGCCGCATCGAGTTCGGCTATCGACCGGACGCGCACAAAATCGGTATGCCTGGCCTGACGCGCGCCACCGAGCTGCGACAACGGCGCCAGTGCATCGCGGCCGCCGGTGGCTACATTGAGGAGTTGCAACAGGCCCAGCGCTGCGAACATGAGGCCAAAGGCGCGCGAGACCCAGTGCCCGCGTTTGTTCCACAGCAGATATGCGCCGTAAGCGATGCCGAGCGCAGCCCAACCTGCCACGAACAACCACGCCGGGATCACGGGCGAGATCATCCACAAGGCAGTCGCCAGCATTGCGACGCCGAAGAAGCGCTTGACCGATTCCATCCATCCGCCCGCACGCGGCAGCAAGACGCCGGCCGACGCACCGATGATCAACAAAGGCACGCTCATGCCGACCGCCATGGCGAACAGAGCGCTGCCGCCGAGCACGACATCGCGTGTCTGACTGATGTAGAGCAGTGCGCCGGCCAGCGGCGCGGCGACGCAAGGACCGACGATCAGCGCCGAAATGGCGCCCATGACAAAGACGCCTAGCAGCTTGCCGCCGCCCTGCTTTTCCGATGCCTGCATGAGTTTCGATTGCAGCGCCGCCGGCACCTGCAACTGATAGAAATCGAACATCGACAGCGACAGGCCCACCATCAGCAAGGCGAACAGCGTCAACACCCACGGATTCTGCAAGGCCGCCGAGAGACCTTCCCCGACCAGCCCGGCAGCGATGCCCAGCGCGGTGTACACCAATGCCATGCCGAGCGCATAATCGGCCGACAGCAGAAAACCGCGCCCGCGGCTGGATCGCGCGCCCTCGCCGACGATGATGGACGACAGAATCGGCACCATCGGCAGCACGCACGGCGTAAACGACAGGCCGATGCCGAGCAGGAAGAACAGCGACAGGATGGTCAGCAATTTGCCGCTCTTGAGCGCGGCGGAAATCCGGTCCATGTCGGAACCGCCGGCAGCAGCATTATCGGCTCCAGCGGTACCGGCATAAACCACCTTGCCAATGGCCTCCGGCGACATGCCGGCGAGCGTGTCCATGGGCGGATAGCACAGGCCTTTATCAGCGCATCCCTGCGCCGTCGACGTCAGCCTGAAGGCGCCTGTCGCCTCGACCGGAATGCGTATGCTGACATTGTTGCGATAGGTCTCCACTTCCTTCTGGAAGTTTTCGTCGTATTTGACTTTGCCATGCGGAAAATCCGGTTGCCCAAGCGCAGCGCCGTCGGCCTTGAAGTGAAAGCGGTCGCGGTACATGTAATAACCGTCGGCAATCGCGTAATTGATTTCCACGGTCTTGGCATCGACCATCTTCGCCGAGAATTGAAAGGCGGCTTCCGGCGCCAGGTAGTCCTCGGCCTGCGCGAGCATCGGCATGATCGAACCCGCGAGCAGCAACGCCGCCAGCCAGTGCGTCACTAACAAGCCGTTGCGGACAACGACCAACAAACGCTTAAACATTCAACTCTTTCCCGGTTTCTGCAACAATCCAATTCAGATAGGCTGGCAGCCCGGCCGCAATCGGCAACGCTATCACTTCCGGCACATCATAGGGATGCACCTCCACGATTGCCGCTTCGAGTTCGACATAGCGCGCCTGCGTGCTCTTGATCATGAGGGTAAGCTCTGTCGCATGCTCGACCACTCCTTGCCATCGATATACCGACTGTATCGCAGGCATGATATTGACGCAGGCCGCCAGCCTCCGCTCCACCAAAGTCTGCGCAAGCGATCTGGCCAGCTCCGCGTCCGGCACGTTGGTCAATACGATCAGGGCTTGCTCCATCATATTTCTCCAGACTCATTCGCAGGCGTCGTTCAGAAACGCCTGCGCGTAAAAATCATCGCGACGTAAAATCCCGCGCAGCAATAGAACGCCAGTATTGCCAGGTCCAGCAGCGGCGCCTGCGGCCAGCCGCCCAGCACGAGCGGACGCACCAGGTTGACCGCGGCGCTCAGCGGCAGAAATTGCGACACCAGTTGCAGCCACGACGGCAACTGTGCAACCGGATAATACACGCCGGACAGGAACACCATCGGCGTCAGTATCAGGGTGAAATAGTAGGTGAAGAAATCATAACCCTTGGCCAGCGCATTCATGACCAGCCCCAGCGCCGCGAACGTCATCCCGCTCAGGAACAGCACCGGCAGCACCAGCAAGACTTGCGGGTGCAGGCCGATGCCGAGCGCGAACATCACGCAAAGAATAGCGACGCCGCTGAACAGCGACTTGGTGGCGCTCCACAGCAGCTCGGCCAGGACGATATCGTCAAGCGCGAGCGGCGCATTCATCAGCGCATCCCAGGTGCGCTGCACACTCATGCGTGAATAGGCCGAATAGAGCGCCTCGAACGAGGACGCCATCATTACCGACATGCAGATCGATCCCGATGCAAGGTAATGGATGTAGGGAATCCCGTTGATTTCCTTGAGCATGCTGCCGAGGCCGTAGCCGAAGGCGATCAGCGTGATGAGCGGTTCAGCGATGTTGCCGATGATGCTGGCGGCCATCAGCTTCTTCCAGACCAGGAAGTTGCGGCGCCAGATCGGATAGAAGCGCAGCGAAA
The DNA here is from genome assembly GCF_000577615.1 of Herbaspirillum sp. RV1423. Taxonomy (GTDB): domain Bacteria; phylum Pseudomonadota; class Gammaproteobacteria; order Burkholderiales; family Burkholderiaceae_D; genus Herbaspirillum. Next base: position 3,642 of record NZ_CBXX010000043.1, on the reverse strand, counting down.
ATACCGGGGGTGCGTAGAAGGTGGTCATGTCGGTTTCCCTGTCCTTAATCGCGCATTTCGCGGCCGGTGAGCTTGAGGAACAGATCTTCCAGATTGGCCGGCCGGTGCATATAGCGCACGCCATGCGCGTGCTGCAAGGTTGCCAGCAACGATTTGGCGTCGTTGGTATAGCAGAATACCGTCTCCCCGCTGTATTCGACGCGGGAGGCATGCGTCCTGCCGTGCTGTTCGACCCACGCTCTGGCGTTCTCGCCATAGATTTCGATGACCTCGGCTTCGATGTGCTGCGCAATCAGTTGTTGCGGCGATCCTTCGGCAATCATCTTGCCGTGGTCGATCACTGCGAGCCGGTCGCACAGACGCTCTGCCTCGTCCATGAAGTGGGTGGTGAGCAGGATCGTCTTGCCGCGTACGAGCAGGCTTTTGAGGCGCTCCCAGATCATGTGCCGGGCCTGCGGATCGAGACCGGTGGTGGGCTCGTCCATGAAGATCAGATCGGGATCGTTGACCAGCGCACGCGCCAGCGTCAACCGGCGCTTCATGCCGCCGGACAGCTCGGCGATGCGCGCGTCCTTCCTGGCGGTCAGATTGGCGAACTCAAGCAATTCTGGAATGCGCTGCGCCATCACGGCGTCGGCGATGCCGAAGTAGCGCGCAAACACCAGCAGATTCTCCTGCACGGTAAAGTCGGGATCCAGATTATCCGCCTGCGGCACTACGCCGACGCGCATACGCGCGGCGCGCGCGTCATCGGGAATGGCCTTCCCACCGAGCCGGATCTCGCCGCTGTCGGGTACCGCTAGGCCGAGGCACAGGCGCAGCGTGGTGGTCTTCCCCGCGCCGTTGGGACCGAGCAGTCCGTAGCATTCGCCGGGACGTAGTGCGAAGGACAAGTCGTCAATGATGACCGCCCGCGCGGCGCCGACGCCGAAGGCCTTATGGAGCTTGCTGACGGAAAGAATAGGTGTCTCTGTCATGGTATCCCTGTCATGCCTGCCGACGGCAGGTTGATCTGTTTCCCTTGTTTCGGCGAATCAGATCTACATCAATCCGGATCGTGCAGGTTGCCACATTGTGTCGCACGCGTCACCTTCTTGCTGGCCTTCGCAATCGACAATCTGTTCAGGACTAACCGTCACTGGCCGCAAATGCGCGGTATTGTCTACCGCTGAAATGCAAAAAGCCAGGCATGGCCTGGCTCTTTTTTTCATCGTGCTTGACGCGATGTCAGCATGCAGCGGTGATTACTCAACGCTTGGCGCTTCTTCGGAGGCATCCGGACGATCAACCAATTCAACGAAAGCCATCGGTGCGTTGTCGCCGACGCGGAAACCCATTTTCAGGATACGCAGGTAGCCGCCGTTACGCGCAGCGTAGCGTGGACCCAGTTCGGAGAACAGCTTGCCGACGATTTCACGATCACGCAGACGGGAGAATGCCAGACGCTTGTTGGCCAGTGTATCGGTCTTGCCCAGAGTCAGGATAGGCTCGACGACGCGGCGCAGTTCCTTGGCTTTTGGCAAAGTGGTCTTGATGGCTTCATGGCGCAGCAGGGAGACTGTCATGTTGCGCAGCATCGCCAGACGATGCGAGGAAGTACGATTCAGTTTACGGAGACCGTGACGGTGACGCATGATATTTCCTTTCAGATTACAGTTTTAATCCAGTTCTTCTATCGGCAGTGTCTAGTTGCCGCGGACCGGTAGCGATTGGGTTATTGCCTGTTGCCAGGCCTGATTGCTTCTACTTCTACGACTGATTCTCTACTGCCTTGCTTTGCATGGCAGGAGGCTGAAACCAGCACTGCCCGCCACCATTGCATGATTACTTTTCCAGGCCGGCTGGCGGCCAGTTTTCCAGCTTCATGCCCAGGGTCAGACCGCGGGATGCCAGCACTTCCTTGATTTCGTTCAGGGACTTGCGGCCCAGGTTCGGGGTCTTCAGCAGTTCATTCTCGCTACGTTGGATCAAATCGCCAATGTAGTAGATGTTTTCTGCCTTCAGGCAGTTTGCCGAACGGACGGTCAGTTCCAGATCGTCAACCGGACGCAGCAGGATAGGATCGACTTGCGGTGCGCGCGACGGTGCTTCGGCAGTCGCTTCGGTGCCTTCCAGAGCAGCGAACACGTTCAGTTGGTCAACCAGGACGCGCGCCGATTGACGGATCGCCTCTTCCGGCGTGATTACGCCGTTGGTTTCGATGTTGATGACCAGCTTGTCCAGATCGGTACGCTGTTCCACACGTGCCGATTCGACAGCATAGGACACGCGACGCACCGGCGAGAACGACGCATCCAAGATGATGCGACCGATGGTCTTGTTGGCGTCTTCGCTCAGACGGCGAACGTTGCCCGGTACATAGCCGCGGCCCTTTTCGACCTTGATCTGCATGTCCAGCTTGCCGCCGGCTGTCAGGTTGGCGATGACGTGATCCGGATTGATCAGCTCGACATCGTGCGGCAAATCGATATCCGACGCCAACACTACGCCTTCGCCTTCTTTCTTCAGGGTCAGATTGACTTCGTCGCGGTTGTGCAACTTGAAAACCACGCCCTTCAGGTTCAGCAGGATATCAACGACGTCTTCCTGCACGCCGTCGAGGGAAGAATACTCATGTACGACGCCAGCGATAGTGACTTCGGTCGGTGCGTAGCCGGTCATCGACGACAACAGAACGCGGCGCAGCGCGTTGCCCAGGGTGTGGCCATAACCACGTTCGAACGGCTCCATCACGACCTTTGCGTGACCCGCGCCAAGCGCTTCAACTTCGATAATACGTGGCTTCAACAAACTATTTTGCATGAAATGTCCTTTTCAATACCCTCGGCTCGTTACACCGATAAGGCTGATGGCATGTCGGAAAAACGCCCACCAAAAGGTGGGCAGGGAGAAAATCCGGGTGCGGATTAACGCGAATACAATTCGACGATCAGCGATTCGTTGACGTCGTTGGCGATTTCGTTACGGTCCGGGGAAGTCTTGTAAGTGCCTTCGAACTTCTTGGCATCGACGGAAACCCACGATGGGAAACCGGATTGCTCAGCCAGCGACAGGGCTTCGGCGATACGCACTTGCTTCTTGGCCTTTTCGCGGATGGCAACGATGTCGCCGGCCTTGACCTGGTACGAAGCGATATTGACGACGATACCGTTGACGGTGAGTGCTTTGTGGGAAACCAGTTGACGCGCTTCGGCGCGAGTCGAACCGAAACCCATACGGTAAACAACGTTGTCCAGACGAGCTTCCAGCAGCTTCAACAGCGTTTCGCCGGTATTGCCCTTGCGGCGATCCGCTTCGGCAAAGTAACGGCGGAATTGACGCTCGAGGATGCCGTACATGCGCTTGACCTTTTGCTTTTCGCGCAACTGGTTGCCGTAGTCGGAAGTACGCGCACCGGAAGTACGGCCATGTTGACCTGGCTTGGAATCCAGTTTGCACTTGGAATCCAGCGAGCGACGTGCGCTCTTCAGGAACAGGTCGGTGCCTTCACGGCGAGAAAGTTTTGCTTTTGGTCCGATATAACGTGCCACGATGTTTCCTTTAATAAATGACGTCCCAGGCCATCGCTGGTCTGAACGCTAGTTTGATCTGCCTGCTATCAAACAGTGGTCTTAAGAACAAAACCCGCCAAGGTCATTGGCG
>NZ_CBXX010000042.1 GCF_000577615.1 Herbaspirillum sp. RV1423 | reverse complement strand
GGCCGCCGCCGTTGGCGGTGGCGTACGACAGCGCAACGTCGCGCGCGGTGCCGGACTTGTCCTGATACACGGCGATCAGGTGCGGCACCCCGCCGCCCTGGGTGTAGGTCGAACGCACGGTATGACCCGGAGCCTTCGGTGCGATCATGATGATGTCCAGGTCGGCGCGCGGCACGACCTGGCCGTAGTGGATGTTGAAGCCGTGCGCGAAGGCCACGGTGGCGCCTTGCTTGGCGTGCGGTGCGACGTTTTCGGCATAGACCTGGCCGATGTTTTCATCCGGCAGCAGGATCATGACGACGTCCGCGCCCTTGACGGCGTCGTTGACTTCGGCAACGTTCAGGCCGGCGTTCTTGGCCTTGTTCCACGAGGCGCCGTCCTTGCGCAGGCCGACGGTGACCTTGCAGCCGGAGTCCTTCAGGTTTTGCGCGTGCGCGTGGCCTTGCGAACCGTAACCGATGATGGTCACGTTCTTGTTCTTGATCAGGGACAGGTCTGCGTCTTTGTCGTAAAAAACTTTCATGATTTTTCCTATTAACTAATTTTTAAAATATTCAATACTGAATTAAATACAGAGAGAGCTACCAACGATGGTCGAGGATCAGACTTTGAGGATCCGTTCGCCGCGGCCGATGCCGGAGCCGCCGGTACGCACAGTCTCAAGAATCGCCGCACGGTCGATCGAGTCGATAAATGCATCCAGCTTGCCCTTGTTGCCGGTCAGTTCGATGGTGTAGGTCTTTTCGGTGACATCGATGATGCGGCCGCGGAAAATATCCGCAGTACGCTTCATTTCCTCACGCTCCTTGCCCACGGCACGTACCTTGATCAGCATCAGTTCACGCTCGATATGCGCGCCCTCAGTCAGATCCACGACCTTGACCACCTCGATCAGGCGATTCAGGTGTTTGGTGATTTGTTCAATCACGTCGTCCGAGCCGCTGGTCACGATGGTCATGCGCGACAAAGTGGCGTCTTCGGTAGGTGCAACAGTCAGAGTCTCGATGTTGTAGCCGCGCGCAGAGAACAGCCCCACGACACGGGACAGGGCGCCGGCTTCGTTTTCCAGCAGTACAGAAACAATATGGCGCATGATTACAGATCCTCCGAACCCAAGAGCATTTCAGTCAACCCCTTACCCGCCTTGACCATCGGCCAGACGTTTTCGGTTTGATCCGTAATGAAGTTCATGAAGACCAGCTTGTCTTTCATGCCGAACGCTTCCTTCAGCGCGCCGTCCACATCGCCCGGTTTTTCGATCTTCATGCCGACGTGGCCATACGATTCGGCCAGCTTGGTGAAGTCGGGCAAGGAATCCATGTAGGACTCGGAGTAGCGCGAACCGTAATCGATTTGCTGCCACTGGCGAACCATGCCGAGGAAACGGTTGTTCAGCAGAATGATTTTTGGCGTCAGGTGATATTGCTTGCAGGTCGCCAGCTCCTGGATGCACATCTGGATCGACGCCTCGCCGGTGATACAGGCGACGGTCGCGTCAGGGTTGGCTTTCTGCACGCCCATGGCGTACGGCAAACCGACGCCCATGGTGCCGAGGCCGCCGGAATTGATCCAGCGGCGCGGCTTGTCGAAACCATAGTATTGCGCCGCCCACATCTGGTGCTGGCCTACGTCGGAAGTGATAAAGGCGTCGCCCTTGGTGATGTCCCATACCTTCCGGACCACGGCCTGCGGCTTGATGACTTCGTCGGATGTCGCGAATTTCAGGCACTCGCGCTCGCGCCACTTGTTGATCTGCTTCCACCAGTTGGCCACCGCCGGTGCATTCGGCTTGGTTTCCGAGGCATCCAATTGCGCGAGCAATTCCTGCAACACGTCCTTGACGTTGCCGACGATGGGAATGTCGACCTTAACGCGCTTGGAGATCGACGATGGGTCGATATCAATGTGAATAATCTTGCGCGCATTCGATGCGAAGTGCTTCGGGTTACCGATCACGCGATCGTCGAAGCGCGCACCGATGGCGATCAGCACGTCGCTGTGCTGCATGGCCATGTTGGCTTCATACGTGCCATGCATGCCTGGCATGCCGACGAACTTGTCGCTGGTGGAGCGGTAGCCGCCCAGCCCCATCAGGGTGTTGGTACAGGGGAAACCGAGACGATCGACCAGCTTATTCAGCTCCGGCGCCGCATTCGCGAGAATGATGCCGCCGCCGGTATAGATCATCGGGCGCTCGGCCGTCAGCAGCAGTTGCAGCGCTTTGCGGATCTGGCCCGAGTGGCCCTTGTCGACCGGTTTGTACGAACGCATCTCCACGGTTTTCGGATACTCGAAAGCGCAGGTATGCATCGAAATGTCTTTGGGAATATCGACCAGCACCGGACCGGGACGGCCGGTCGTGGCGATATAGAAAGCCTTTTTCATCGTCGCCGCGAGGTCTTTCACATCCTTCACCAGAAAGTTGTGCTTGACGCAAGGGCGGGTGATGCCGACGGTGTCGCATTCCTGGAAGGCGTCTTGACCGATTGCGGTCGAAGGCACCTGGCCGGAAATCACGATCATCGGGATCGAATCCATGTACGCGGTCGCCAGACCGGTCACCGCATTGGTGACGCCGGGGCCGGAGGTCACGATGCATACGCCGACTTTTTCGGAGCTGCGCGAATAGGCATCCGCTGCATGCACCGCGGCCTGCTCGTGGCGTACCAGGATGTGTTGGAATTTATCTTGCTTGAAGATAGCGTCGTAAATATAAAGCACGGCGCCGCCGGGATAACCGAAGACGTGCTCGACGCCCTCTTCAGCCAGGCAACGGACGAGTATCTCCGCGCCGGTGAGGTTTTCTGCACTCATTACTACTTCCTTTCAAGGTCCATTGGAGATTGATCGGATGCTCTTTCCTGACGAAACCGCACTGGTTGACCTGCTTCCTCCGGCATCCCTTCTTTGTGCGGTCACGTCATTTCTGCGCCCCAACCGTAGTGAGGTTCAAAATGCCGCTCAGCGCGACTCGTTCAGCCTTGGTGCAAGCACACCGTTACGAATTTCTCGCGCTTGTGGCGCGGGTTAGAACAAACAGCTTTTCAATAAAGCGCGTCTTTGACAATCGCTACATTATGCGTAGCCACGGTAAAGACCATAGAACTTCATGTTGATGAAGCGGACTGACACGTTAATGCGTCGCCTCATTTTGGTCAAGCTAATTTAGTGCAACCGCCTGCAAAACCGCCCGTAAGTTGTGCATTTCCAATAAACACCACCACAAGCAAGGGCTTTTTTGCTAGCATGCGCTCTTGTTACAAATCCGTACATTCCACCAACATGTCGGAAATGCATTCGACTCATCTACTCCCGGCTGCGCATCGACAAGCCGTACTGCATGGCAACTGACAAAGAACTCTCCGATTTTCTTGAAAATGTCGAACGCCGCGCCTTCAAGCAGGCTGTCTACGCCGTGCGAAAGGATGAAGCGGCGCTCGATATTGTCCAGGATGCAATGATCAAACTGGCCGAAAAATACGGCGACAAGCCGACTGACGAGCTCCCTCTGCTGTTCCAACGCATCCTGCAAAACACTATTCATGATTTTTTCCGCCGGGAAAAAGTACGCACGACCTGGGTCAGCCTGTTCTCCAGCATCGGACGCGACACCGAAAGCCAGGAAGACTTTGACCTGCTGGAAAGTTATGAAGCCGAAGAAGGCTCCGAAGCGGCCGAATCCAGCGCTGACAAGGTTGAGCGCGAGCAAACGCTCGCATTGATCGATGCCGAAGTACAAAAACTGCCGGCCCGTCAACGGGAAGCTTTCCTGATGCGTTACTGGCAAGACATGGATGTCGCCGAGACAGCCGCGGCTATGGGATGTTCCGAGGGCAGCGTCAAAACGCATTGCTCTCGCGCAACACACGCCCTGGCTCAAGCACTCAGGGCCAAAGGAATCAGTTTATGAACAACAAAGAACTACAATTTGCCTACCGGGTAAAGCGTGCTCTGGACGCCAATCTGGAATACCTGCCCGAATCGACCACGCAAAGCCTGGCAGCAGCGCGCCGCGTTGCACTTGCCCGCCAGAAAAAAGCCGCGCCGGTTCATGCCGTCGCCCCTCAATTCGCCTTGGCCGGCGCCTTTGGCGGCAACAGCTCGCAATCGTCATTCTCCTGGCTCGGCCGTCTTGGCGTCGCCATTCCGTTACTGGCCGGCGTCATGCTGTTTGCCGGCCTGTATGAGCATGAACACCGGCAACGCATCAGCGAACTGGCGGAAATCGACGCCGGCGTCCTGTCCGACGAATTGCCGCTGTCTGCGTACCTCGATCACGGCTTTAACGCCTATCTGGCACAGCAAGGCGAATAATTGATGGCTTGTATCCGGACTTCGATGAACATCGCAGCACGCAAGATCCTGAATTTTCCTGTTGCGGTCATTTTCATGCTGACCGGTGTGGTCGGCATGGGAGTGCATGCGCAAAGTCCGGTCGGCGCTCCGGCAACCCAACCGCCTACGGCGACGACGCCTTCCAAGATTGCCAAGAAACCCGAAGCCAAGCCGACCTGGAACGAACTTACGCCGGCGCAACAACATGCGCTTGCACCGTTGGCTGGCGAATGGAAGAAGATGGAGTTCAACAGCAAGGAAAAATGGTTGGTCATCGGCAACAAGTTCGCCGCCATGAACCCGGCCGAACAGGAACGCATGCAGAACCGCATGCGCGATTGGGTCAAACTGACGCCTGTGCAGCGCCGTTCGGTACGCGAAAGCTATACCCGTGCCAAGAAGCTGGATGCCGACAAGAAGTCCGCCCAGTGGAAGGAATACCAACAGTTATCGGAAGAGCAAAAAAAGAAACTGGCGCAAGCCAAGCTGCCCAAACATGTTGCAGCCTTGCCCGCAACCCAGGCCAAGGCTGCACCGACGATACAACTGCCACCCGAAGCGCTGGAGCAAACCTTGGCGCCGTCGCCGGCATTGGTTGCGCCGGCCGCTGTGACACCGACCGACGCCAAATAAATCCGAGGGCAGGAAACAGCAACGCCATGTCCGCGTAAAACACGCCGGCATGGCTTTTTTACATGACAGTTCGCGTATCATGCATTCCGCCGCCTCGGTCGCCACATTGTTGTTTGCCACCCTCAAGAGAAGAGATTGCATTGAGCTCCGTACCGACTCCCGTATCGACGCCGATACAACACGCCATGCCCACGCCCTCCCTGCGACGTCGCCTGTGCAGCATGGTGTACGAATCCATGTTGCTGTTCGGCGTACTGTTCATTTCCGCCTGGATCTTCTCGACGCTGCTGCAGCAGCGCCACGCGCTGTACCTGCGCCATGCGCTGGAAAGCTGGCTGTTCGTCATCCTGGGGGTGTATTTCATCTGGTTCTGGCACCATGGCGGTCAGACGCTGGCGATGAAGACCTGGCGCATCCGCCTTGTCGATAAAGACGGCGCACCCGTCCAAGCATGGCGCGCCCTGGTCCGTTTCCTGCTGAGCTGGCTGTGGTTTCTTCCCGGCCTGGCGCTGGCCTGGGCGCTCGGCGCCAAAGGCTGGATGCTGGTGTGGATTCCGACGGTCAATTTCCTGATCTGGGCGGCGCTGGCCTACCTCGATCCGCAACGCCAGTTCGTCCACGACCGCATCGCCGGCACGCGCATCGTCGACCTGAATCCACCGAAAAAGAAACCATGAGATTGCCGCCGCAACGAAACGGTCATGTAATCCTGTTAGGCTAGTCGTTTCGGCCATCGCATCGCTAAGAGAAACCATCACCGCATGATCGCCCGCATCGCCAGAACCTTGCTCCTGACCCAACTCGGCGTCGCAGTCCTGTTCTATCTCCTGCTCGTCAAGCTGCATGTCACCAACGTTCCCCTGGCGATCATCCTCAGCCTGGCGCTGGTCGGCCTGTTCCGCGCCTCCATCACGGCCAACAGCTTCTTCCTGACCTGGCCTTACCGCGCCAAATCCGCCCATACGCCGGAACTGAGCTGGCCCGGCATCTTCAGACTGTTCGCCGGCGAATATTGCGCCACCATGGTGTGTTCCTCATGGGGCATGCCGTTCCAGCGCTTCGACAAACGCATCTTCACCGATACCACCGCCCTACCGGTGCTGCTGATCCACGGTTACGGCTGCAACAGCGGCTACTGGCATTGGATGAGCAAGGCGCTGTGCGAAGCCCACATCACGCATTACGCCGTCGACATGGAGCCGGTATTCGGCAGCATCGACGGCTACGCGCCGCTGGTCCATGAGGCGGTGCAGCGCCTGGTGGCGGAAAGCGGCCAGGACAACATCGTCATCGTTGCCCACAGCATGGGCGGCCTGGCCGCGCGCGCCTATCTGCGCGACCATGGCTGCGCCAACATCGCCAAAGTCATCACGCTCGGCACGCCACACCACGGCACCACCATCGCCAACTTCGGCATCGGCATCAATTGCGGCGAAATGAACTGGCTCGGCCGCGCCGAAGAAGGTACCAGCAGCGAATGGCTGCAAAAACTGGCCGCCACGGAAGAACCTGCGACCCGAGCCGTCATCCTGTCCATATATTCGCACCACGACAACATCGTGTCGCCGCAGATTTCCTCGCATCTTCCCGGCGCCGAAAACATCGCCATCAGCGGCATCGGCCACGTGGCGCTAGCGCTGGACCATTCGATTCAGGCGCGCGTCATTGAGGAAATCCACAAGGCCGGGATATAAAAAACCCGCATGCGCATGCGGGTTCTGAGCAAACAGCAGGTCTGGATTACTTCTGTGTTTCTTTCGCGGCGCCCTGGATTTTCTGCCCGGCTGCTTCCATTTTTTCGCCGGCCTTTTGCGTCAGGTCCTTGGCGCCTTCCTTCATGTCGTCCATTGCCTTGTCGATTTTCTGACCTGCCTCCGTGGTCTTCTCCTGCGCCTTGTCAGCAGCAGCGGCGGCCTGTTCGCCGGCGTTCTTCACTACGCTGTCGATCTGCTTTCCCATCGACTCCGCCGGCCCCGGCGTTTCCTCTTTTTTCTGGCAGGCGGACACCATCAGGACAACGGCGCCGATCGCAACTGTCGCACCAATCAATTTAGTCAGTCTCATTTATTTCCTTTCATCATCAATATATTGGAAAAACGTGCCGGCACGTCCAGCGGCACGATAGCACGCGACTCGCCGCACACTGTATCCGAAACGTAAGAACGGTAAAAATTTCATGCCCGAATAATCAAATCGCCAAATCCGCATCGTCATTCCATCAAGGCCAGCTCATCGTCCGTAAACCCGGCGGCGCGGCGCGCTTCCATATTGAATGGCCCGCGCATCACCGGCGCCTTGAATTCAGACGCCAGGCGGGCATATGTCGCAATCGGATCGAGACCGCGCTGCTCGCACAGCCAGCCATACCAGCGATTGCCTATGGCGACGTGACCGATCTCGTCGCGCAGGATAATGTCCAATATCTCGGCCGCAGCCCGGTCGCCGGCCTGCGCCAGCTTGTTGCGCACCGGCGGCGCAGCGTCGAGGCCGCGCGCCTCCATCGTACGCGGCACCAGCGCGATACGGGCCAGGATGTCAGCTTGCGTCTTTTCAGCCATATCCCACAGGCTGTTGTGCGCCGGGAAATCGCCATAGGCGAAGCCCAGCGCCTGCAAGTGCGACGCCAGCAGCCAAAAGTGATATGCCTCCTCACCCGCAACCTGCAGCCAGTCGGCGTAAAAAGCCTCAGGCATGCCTGGAAAGCGCCAGATCGCATCCAGCGCCAGGTTGATGGCGTTGAATTCGATATGCGCCAATGCATGGATCAGCGCCGCACGCCCTTCTTCGGTACGCATGGAGCGCGACCTCACCTGCAACGGCGGTACCAGCTCGGGCCGCGCTGGTCGGCCTGGTATTGGCGTTTCGGCAAGCAAGACGGCGCCGCAGTCCAGAATCATGCGTCCGGCGCGCCAGGCTTGCGACATGGCCTGCACGCCGGCCGACTTGGCGGCACAATCGGTTTCCGCCAGCCAATGGAGCGCGCAGCAGCGCAATTCGGTCCCGAATGGGAACATGTCGGCAGGCAAATCGAGGTTCAGCGATGGATTCACGATGTTTTATACAAGCAGCGGTAAAATGACGGGTTGATGGAACGCAGTCTGTCCCAACATGGGTGACTGTGCTCTCGAATAACCGAGGAGACAATTTTATTATGGCAATTTACAAGTTGGAGCAAGACACGCCGGAAATCGCAGAAACCGCTTACGTTGCCGAGTCCGCCGTGGTCGTCGGCAAAGTCCGGCTCGAAGAACACGCCAGCGTGTGGTTCAACGTCAGCATCCGCGGCGACAATGAATTGATCACCATCGGCGAAAACAGCAACGTCCAGGAAGGTGCAGTATTGCACACCGACGTCGGCTATCCGATGCATATCGGCAAGAACGTGACGGTCGGCCACCAGGCCATGCTGCACGGCTGCACCATCGGCGAAGGTGCCCTGATCGGCATCCAGGCGATAGTGCTCAATGGCGCCAAGATCGGCAAGAACAGCCTGGTCGGCGCCGGCGCGCTGGTCACCGAAGGCAAGGAATTCCCCGAGAATTCGCTGATCATCGGTTCGCCGGCCAAAGCCGTGCGCACGCTGACCGAAGAAGACATCGCCCGTATGCGTGCCGGCACCGACAGTTATGTCGAACGCGCGCAATTGTTCAAAACCAGTCTCAAACGCATCGCCTGAAGCGTCATCGAAGCAAGGCTCAGACACGCAGCGGCATCTTGCCGACCTTCGTGAGCAATGGAAAGAAACAATGAAAGATACGCTGCAAAAATTCATGGTTGAAAACGCACCGGTCCGCGGGGAACTGGTGGAAATCTCCGCCACCTGGCAACAGGTACTGGCGCGGCACAACTACCCGGTCGCCGTCAAGACGCTCCTGGGCGAAATGCTGTCGGCGGCGGCGCTACTGTCGGCCAACCTCAAATTCAACGGCGTGATCGTCATGCAGATCTATGGCGACGGTCCGGTCAAACTGCTCGTCGTCGAATGCGATTCCGACCTGCGCCTGCGCGCCACGGCCAAGATGTCCGAAGGCGCGGAAGTCGCCGACGACGCCACGCTGACGGAACTGGTCAACGTCAACGACGAAGGCCGTTTCGCCATCACGCTTGATCCGAAAGACAAAATGCCGGGCCAGCAGGCGTATCAGGGCATCGTCCCGCTGGACGGCGACACCGTCGCGACCGTCATCGAAAACTACATGTTGCGCTCCGAGCAGCTCGACACCAAACTGTGGCTCGCCGCCGACGACAAGGTATCGCGCGGCGTGCTGTTGCAAAAGCTGCCGACCGAAGGCGGCAAAGAAGGTGGAAAAATCGCGCCGGAAGAAGAACTGGAAACCTGGAATCGCCTGTCGATGCTGGGCAATACCCTGCGCAGCGAAGAATTGCTGAGCACCGATATCGACACCCTGATGCATCGCCTGTTCTGGGAAGAAACCATCCGTGTCTTCGATCCACAGCATCCTGAATTCTATTGTTCCTGCTCGCGAGAAAAAGTCGGGAACATGCTGAAGATGCTCGGCCAGGCAGAAGTGGAAGACGCGCTCGCCAGCCAGGAAAAGCTCGGCATCAATTGTGATTTCTGCGGCCAGCATTACGAATTCGACGCCGTCGACTGCGCCCAGTTGTTCATTGCCGAAACACCCGCCGACGCCGCACCGCATACCGATACGCGGCACTGACTTTTTCCGGCATCGCTGTCGATTCGCATCTCCGCTTGACATTCCCTGTCGTCCTGACGAAAGTCAGGACCCAGCGGCTTCCAGTGCAAATATTTCATCAACCGGGTGCCGATACGACACTGGTTCCCGGCATTCGCCGGGACGACGGCGCTGACGTTTCCGAATCAAGCCGGCGTCAGCAGTGCCAGTTGTGCGGCCTCGAGGTAGCACCATTCTCCCTCTTCCAGCTCCAGCGCATCCAGTTGCAGGCCGCCGACAGCGGTGCGGCGCAAGGCGCTGCAATGATTGCCGGCCGCCGCCAGCATGCGCTTTACCTGATGGTACTTGCCTTGTTCCAGCACGATCTCCAGCAGGTGCGTATCGAGCTTGCGGCAAGTCACCGCCGCCAAGGGCGCGGGTTCGTCATGCAACTGCACGCCTCCCAGCAGTTGCGCGATCAACTCCTCGCTGACCGCGTCGTGCGTCGTTGCGGTATACACCTTGGGCACATGACGTTTGGGCGACGATTGCGCATGGATGAAGGCGCCATCGTCCGACATCAACAGCAGGCCGGTAGTGTCGTGATCGAGCCGTCCCACCGGCTGTACGTCGCGCCACGAGAATTGCTCCGGCAAAATCGTCAGCACGCCCGGATGATGGCTAGGCTTGCGCGAACATTCGAAATTGGCGGGCTTGTTCAGCGCGATGTAGACGTGTTCGCGATACGTCCATTCTTCGTCGAACAAAGTGAACACCAAACCCTCCGTGTCGGGCGTGAAGCGATAATCGTCGACCACTTCGCCGTTGATCGCGACTTCGCCGTCCTCGATCAGCGAGCGGCAATATTTGCGCGAACCGAAACCTTGCGATTGCAGGATGCGGTCCAGACTTAACTTGCTCATTCCTTGGGCTTTCTTTCTTGTTTGGGCGTCAGTATCTGGCGGGCAATGCCGCGCAGGATGTTGACTTCCTCGGTTTCCAGTTGCGTACGCGCGAACAGGCGCTTCAGGCGCGGCATCAGTTTCTTGGGACTGTCGGGCTTGAGGAATTCGATCGCCACCAGCGCCTCTTCCAGATGCTTGAACATGCCTTCGATTTCCGCCACGCCGGCCATCTCGCCGCGAAAACCGATTTCGCTGTCCTGCCGGCCTTCTCCCAGCTCCGCCATGCGGCATTCGTACGCCAGCACCTGCACCGCCTGCGCCAGGTTCAGCGAAGAATAATCGGGATTGGCCGGGATATTGATCAGCACGTTGCATTGCTGCACCAGTTCATTGGGCAAGCCGAAGCGCTCGTTGCCGAAAACCAATGCCGCGCGCAACCCGGCATCGCTGGCGATCTGCGCGGCAACGGCGCGCGGCGTCACCACCGGCGGCGAAAACTCGCGCAGGCGCGCGCTGATGGCGGCGGCGAAATTGCAATCCTGCAGCGCCTCCTCCATGGTGGCAACCACGCGCGCGCCCGACAGCACATCCTGTGCGCCGCTGGCGAAGGCGATGGCGGCCTCCTCCCGGACCGCATCGGGAAAACGCGGATTGACCAGCACCAGCTCGCCGAAACCCATGGTCTTGATGGCGCGGGCAGCCGCGCCTATATTGCCTGGACTGCTGGTTTCCACCAACACGAAACGCAGGCGCTTGAAAACAGAATTATCGATTTTGGGCGTGTTCATTTAAAATAGCGGTATTCGCACGCCCGAGAATATCGTAAGCCAGCCTGCCATGGATCAAAAACAGGCCTGGCGACGCCGGTTTGGTAACAAACCGGCAATTCCTGGCAGTGCACCGCTCATTAATTTCATTGTTGTGCAGCTTCTTCCGCCCGGTAGCGAACCTGGCGGCGAAGACGCCATTTTAACGGAACCCTCAGGATGCTCATTCCTCCCATGCTCAATACGGCGATCAAGGCTGCCCGCCGCGCCGCCGCCGTCATCAATCGCGCGTCCTTCGACGTCTCGCTGCTCAAGGTCACCAAGAAGCAACACAACGACTTCGTCACCGAAGTCGACAAGGCGGCCGAAGACGCCATCATCGAGGTCCTGAAGACCGCCTATCCCGACCACGCCATCCTGGCGGAAGAATCCGGCCCATCGGCCAACCTGCACGACGAAAATGAAAACGTCTGGATCATCGATCCGCTCGACGGCACCACCAACTTCATCCACGGCTTCCCGCAATACTGCGTCTCGATCGCGCTCCAACAACGCGGCCAGATCACGCAAGCCGTGGTCTATGACCCGACCCGCAACGACCTGTTCACCGCCTCCAAGGGCGCCGGCGCCTACCTCAACGAAAAGCGCATCCGCGTCAGCAAGCGCGACAAGATCGCCGACGGGCTGATCGGCACAGGCTTCCCCTTCCGCGACATGGAAGGCCTGAACGAATACATGAAGATGTTCAAGATCATGACCGAAAGCTGCGCCGGCCTGCGCCGCCCGGGCGCCGCCGCGCTGGACCTGGCCTATGTCGCCGCCGGCCGCCTCGACGGCTTCTTTGAAAAAGGCCTGAAGCCCTGGGACCTCGCCGCCGGTTCGCTGCTGGTCACCGAAGCAGGCGGCATCGTCGGCACCTTCAAGGGCGAAGCGGATTACCTGTACAAGGGCGACGTCTTGGCCGGCAATCCAAAGATCTTCTCGCAACAGGTCAACCTGCTGTCGGAATTCGCCTAAAATTCCGGTTCTGTCCCGCTTCGCCATCCGGTCGCAGAACCGGAGCCGTCCAACGCCAGGGAGCACGATGCCAACCCGCATCGGTTCCCGGCCAACCCAAGGAGACGATCATGGCAGTCAATCCCATACCGGAAGGCTACACCAGCGTCACGCCTTACCTGATCGTCTCCGACACCGCCAGCGCCATCGGGTTTTACGAAAAGGCGTTCGGCGCCATTGAAGTGCTGCGCCTCGACGGCCCGAACAACAAGGTCTGGCACGCCGAGATCCAGATCGGCAATGCCCGCGTCATGCTCGCCGACGAATTCATCGAAATGGGCATCCATTGCCCCAAGACCCTTGGCGGCGCCGGCGTCAGCCTGCTGATTTACGTCAACGATGTCGATGCCGTGTTTGCGCGGGCGATCGCTGTCGGCGCAACCGGACTGCGCGCCGTGCAGGATCAGTTCTACGGCGACCGCTCCGGCATGCTGCGCGATCCCTACGGCCACATCTGGTCGATCGCCACGCATAAGGAAGACTTGTCCAACGAAGAAATCCGCAGCCGCTCGCAAGCGCTGCTGAAAAAATGCAAACCCGCCCCAACATAAACACCATGCCATTTGTCGTCAGCGCCGGACGGCGCATCCACTACGAAATCAGCGGCGAAGGCCCTGACTTGTTCCTGCATCATGGCTTCACCAGCAGTTCGCAGGCCTGGCGCTTTTTCGGTTTTACCGAAGTCCTGCAAAAGCATTATCGCGTCATCGCGCTCGATGCGCTTGGCCACGGCCTCAGCGACAAACCGCGTGAGACGGCGGCCTATACGCTGCAACAGCGCAGCCAAGACGTGCTCGCGATCCTCGATGCGCTCAAGATCAACCAGGTCAATTATTGCGGCTACTCGCTCGGCGGCTGGGTCGGCTACGGCCTGATGCGCCATGCGCGAGACCGACTGCAATCGCTGATCCTCGGCGCAGCGCATCCCTATGCCGACGCCAGTTGGGACGCCTTCAAAGGTCTCGACGGCACCGACGCCGAGGCCTTCATCGCCGCCTTTGAAGGCGTGCTCAATGAACGCATCTCGCCCGAAGTGAAAATGATGATCCGCGCCAACGACTTGCCGGCGTTGGCGGCCGCCGCCCAACAGCCGCGCGTCTCGATGGAAGAATTGTTGCCGCTGATCGACATGCCCTGCCTGATGTTTTGCGGCGATGCCGACGCGCGCCATGCGGCGATCAGGCGCTGCGCCGGATTGCTGCCGCGCGCGGCCTTCGTGTCGCTGCCCGGCGTGACGCATTTCGGCGGACTGATGCAGAGCAAGCTGGTGCTGCCGCCGATGCTGGATTTCCTTGCCGCGCAGACGCGGACTTAAGCCTGCTTCAGCTTGTGGATGATGCGGCCGGCTTACGCCTGATCGTATCGCGGCATTGCCGCACGGGCAATGTCGACTTCCGCGCATTTCCATATTCGTGCGCCGCACGCGCCGGCACCTGTTATACTACCGCCCGTGCGGCACATTCTCCAGTCAAAGTCCGCTGTCCTCCCGACGTTTCAACCCGTTTGCCTGCGACTGGCGCCCTTTGCGGCGACAGGCCGATATTTTAAAATTCCATTTATGTCATTCTCATCTCTCGGTCTTTCCGAGGAAATCGTTCGTGCCGTAACCGAACAAGGCTATACCACTCCGACTCCGATCCAGACGCAAGCCATTCCCGCCGTGCTCGGCGGCGGCGACCTGCTGGCCGGCGCGCAAACCGGCACCGGCAAGACCGCCGGTTTCACGCTGCCGCTGCTGCAACGCCTGTCTTCCGTCGAACGCATCAAAGTCAACGGCCACGTGCCGATCCGCGCACTGATCCTGACCCCGACGCGCGAACTCGCCGCGCAGGTTGAAGAAAGCGTGCGCACCTACGGCAAGTACCTGCAACTGACCTCCGCCTGCATCTTCGGCGGCGTCGGCATCAATCCGCAAATCCGCCTGCTCAAGCAAGGCGTCGACATTCTCGTCGCCACGCCGGGCCGTCTGCTGGATCACATGCAGCAAAATACCGTCGACCTGAAAAGCGTCCAGGTCCTGATACTGGACGAAGCCGATCGCATGCTGGACATGGGCTTCATTCGCGATATCAAGAAGATTCTCGCAATCCTGCCGAAGAAGCGTCAGAACCTGCTGTTTTCGGCCACCTTCTCCGACGAAATCAAGGCGCTCGCCGATGGCTTGCTGAATACGCCCGCGATGATCGAGGTAGCGCGCCGCAATTCGACCGTCGAAATCATCGGTCAAAAAATCCATCCGGTCGATCGCGACAAAAAGCATCCGCTGCTGGCGCACCTGATCAAGACCAATCAATGGAACCAAGTGCTGGTGTTCACCCGCACCAAGCATGGCGCCAACAAGCTGGTCGAACAACTGGAGCGCGATGGGATCACCGCCATGGCGATCCACGGCAACAAGAGCCAGGCGGCGCGTACGCGCGCGCTGGCCGACTTCAAGGACGGCAAGCTGCAGGCGCTGATCGCCACCGATATCGCCGCGCGCGGCATCGACATCGACCAGTTGCCGCATGTGGTCAACTACGATTTGCCGAACGTGGCGGAAGATTACGTCCACCGCATCGGCCGCACCGGCCGCGCCGGCGCAACGGGTTCCGCCGTGTCGCTGGTATGCGTCGACGAACGCGACTTGCTGCATGACATCGAGCGCTTCATCAAGCGCGACATTCCGGTGGAAATCGTACCCGGCTTCGAACCCGATCCGAAGGCCAAACCGCAGCCGATCCAATTGCGCAGCGACGGCCATCGCGGCGGTGGTGGTGGCGGACGCCGTCCACAAGGCGGCGGTCGCGGCGGCAATGGCGCCCAGCAACCGAATAAATCCAGCGGGCAAGGCCAGCCGCAGGCAGCCAAGCCGCGTCAGGGCGGTCCGGCCAAACCGCAAGGCCAGGGCCCGGCGCAAAACCGCGGCCCTGCTGCTGCGCGTCCGTCGGCATCGACACACCGTTCCGGCGGTCGCGGCAGGTAAACTAAGCGCTTCCGATTGCATCGCGTAGAAAGGCATCCGAATTGATCGACGTCATCAAGGCTGATCTCAACAATCCGCGACATGGCGTCGCCATTCTCGACATGCTCGATGCCTATGCATCCGATCTGATGGGCGGCGGCGAAGGCATCTCCGCTTTCGTGCGCGACCATCTGATCGATGAATTGCGCAAACGCCCTGCCGTCCATGTATTCCTGGCGTTCGACGGCGACCAGCCGGCCGGATTCGCCAATTGCATCGAGGGCTTTTCCAGCTTTGCCTGCAAACCCTTGCTCAACATCCACGACTTCGCCGTCGCCCCCGCCTACCGCGGCCGCGGCATTGCAAGGCAGTTGATGCAGGCGGTGGAAACATGCGCGCGCGAACTCGGCTGTTGCAAGATCACGCTGGAAGTGCTGGAAGGGAACACCGTGGCGCGTTCACTCTACGCTGCCTGCGGTTTTGTCGGCTACGAATTGAAGCCTGAGACCGGAAAAGCGATATTCATGCACCGTCCGCTGTAAGATTGGGCTTGAGCTACAGCTTGAAGCGCCTGTCGGTTAGCTTGCACGTTTCGTCATGAATATTTTCTCCGCTGCGTTGGGAAACACTCGCTCGCTCAGGAAGTCGATGAACACCCGGATCTTGGTTGAAGCCTGCCGGCCGGAAGGCCATAGCAAGTGAAAGGTGCCGGTACGCTCCACGTACTTATTCAGCACGGTACGCAGGCGGCCCTCGGCCAGCGCGTCGCGGATGGCGAAGTCCGGCAGACAGGTGATGCCCAGGCCTTGCAATGCAAAACACATTTGCGTCTCAATGTTGTTGCAGATCATTGATGTCGGTAGCTGAAATTCGGGCGCATCCGCTTCGACGCGCAATGGCCATACTTCCAGTTTTCCGGTGTTCGGAAAACGGTAGTGCAAGCAGGCATGGTCAACTAAATCAGCGGGCCGTTTCGGGCTGCCGCGCCGCTCCAGATATTCAGGCGACGCCACCAGCAGTATCTGGAACGAACCCAGCCGCCGCGCTGACAGGCGTGAATCGGTTGGTTCGCCGGTGCGCACCACTGCATCGAAGCCTTCCTCGATTACGTCGACCAGACGGTCAGTAAAGTCCAGATCCAGTTCGATCTCCGGATACTCGCGCATGAACTCCCCAAGCACCGGTAATACGAGCGAATTGACCAGCGGCAGACTAACACGCAGGCGCCCCCGAGGCGTGGTGGTCGCTTGCAGAAGTTCCTGTTCCGTCGCCTCGATCTCGGCAAGGATGCGCTGGCTGCGCTCTAAAAACAGGGCGCCTTCAGCAGTCAATGTGATGCTGCGTGTGCTGCGGTGGAACAATCGCACACCAAGCTTAGCCTCCAGACGCGCCACGCTCTTGCCCACAGCCGAAGCCGACACACCCAGCAGGCGGCCTGCGGCGACAAAGCTGCGTGTTTTAGCTACCTGCACGAACACAGTGAAGCTGCTCAGGCTGTCCATGGCTTACCTTATTCTTTACTCTCTATTACGGACAATAGTGTCCGTATATAAAGGAACTCTAGCCTACTTTTTCTTTAGTTGCAGAAGTCCTATCGTTCGAGGCTAATCCCTCACCATAGGAAATCCACATGTCAGCTTGTCCATCGTCTCTTTGCATCGATGCTCCTTCAACGCAGCTTTCTCACCGTGTCGATACCGTTGTCGAACGTGCTATAGCCGATCAGCGGCTGGTCGGCGCGGTAGTGCTTGTCTCCAGGAATGGCGAACTGATCCACCACCGTGCCGCCGGGAGTGCCGATTACGAAGCAGGTCGAGCGATGACCGAAGACTCGTTGTTTCGGCTGGCTTCGGTAAGCAAGCCAATCGTCTCCACCGCAGCCATGGTGCTAGTGGAACAGGGACGTCTCGATCTGGATGAAAGCATCAAACGCTGGCTGCCCGATTTCCGGCCGCGCCTGCCCGACGGCGCCATGGTGCTCATCACGCCGCGACAACTACTGAGCCATACCGCTGGCCTCGGATATCGCTTCTTCGAGAGCGATGAGGGCGGGCCCTACGCCGTGGCCGGGATCTCTGACGGTATGGACCAATCCAGTATCACGCTGACGGAGAACCTGCGTCGCCTCGCTAGCGTGCCGCTGCTATATTCGCCGGGAACATCGTGGGGCTATTCCCTGGCCACCGACGTGCTCGGTGCAGTGATCGAGATGGTGTCCGACCAAGCACTCGGCAAGGCTATACAGTCGCTGGTGACTGGTCCGTTGGGTATGAGCGACACCGCCTTCGCCGCGCACGACGCGGGTCGTCTGGCGGCAGCCTACGTCAACGATACGCCGGTACCTCGCCGCATGCGGGAATTGGATGTCGTGCCCGCCTTCGAGGGGACTGTCGGTATTCGCTACGCACCGGCGCGTGCCTTCGACAGTGACGCGTTTCCGTCCGGTGGCGCCGGTATGGTTGGTAGCGCAGGGGATTTCCTGCGCTTGCTGGAAGTATTGCGTCAAGGAGGTGCTCCGCTGCTTTCCCCCGCACTGGTGGCGGAAATGGGCCGAGATCAGACGCGTGGATTGAATTTGCCGAATGTACCCGGATGTGGCTTCGGCCTTGGATTCTCGGTGTTGCGCGATCCCGTGGCCGCCGCATCGCCGGAGTCGGTCGGCACTTGGCGCTGGGGCGGAGCATATGGTCACTCGTGGTTTGTCGATCCGACACAGGGTCTGAGTGTGGTAGCTTTCACCAACACGTTGTACGAGGGCATGTCCGGTCGCTTCGTCACCGATCTGCGCGATGCGGTTTATGGCGCTGATCCGATGGAGATTCGCGCATGAGCGCCGGTCGTAGCCTATTCTTCATCGCGCTGGGCCTGTTCGGTTTGTATACCTTGGAGTTCGGTGTAGTCGGCATCCTTCCTGCCATCATTGCGCGGTATGGCATCAGCGTGGCACAGGCCGGCTGGCTCATCGGGCTCTTCGCCTTGATTGTGGCCGCGTGCGGGCCATTCCTGGTGCTGTGGATGTCGCGCTTTGACCGACGCAAAGTACTCACAGGATCGCTGCTGGTCTTCAGTCTGTGTAGCCTGCTATCGGCCCGGATGGATAGCTTTGGCGCACTAATGGCCCTGCGCATACCTTCTGCGATGCTGCATCCGGTTTTCTTTTCGGTTGCCTTCGCAGCAGCGACATCACTATATCCACCGGAGCGGGCAACCCATGCTACAGCCATGGCCTTCGTTGGCACCAGCATGGGTTTGGTGCTAGGCGTACCGCTGACCACCTGGATTCAGGCAAAGATGTCCTACGAGGCGTCGTTTGTACTCTGCGCGGTGATCAATCTGGTGGCGGCGCTGGGCTTGTGGATGATGTTACCCGCCCAATCGAAGACACAGACGCCTTCTTATGGACGCCAACTTGCCATTCTGCGCAAATCCGGAGTCTGGCTGGCCGTCGCGATGGCCGTTTGCGTGTTCGGCGCAATGTTCTCGGTATATAGCTATGCGGCCGAATTCCTGGCGCGCGAGACCAGCTTGAGTGGCGAGACTATCAGCTTTCTGCTTGTGGTGTTCGGCGTGGGAGGCGTATTGGGCAATCTACTGGCGGGCCGCTGGCTGGGGCGCAATCGTGTGCGCGCTGTACTGCTATACCCCATGGTGCTGGCGAGTGCTTATGTCGTGCTGCATGTTTTTGGTTCGGCATCGCTAACAGTAATGCTACCGGTGTGCCTGCTATGGGGCGCAGCGCACACCAGCGGTTTGATCGTGAGTCAGGTCTGGCTGATATCGGCAGCGCCGGAGGCACCGGAGTTCGCCACCAGCCTGTACATTTCGGCGGCGAACCTAGGCGTGGTGTTGGGCTCGGCGCTGGGTGGCGCGTTCATCACGTCAATGGGGATGCATGGCGCATTGTGGAGCGGCTGGCTGTTCGCGGCGCTAGTAGTGGTATTCGTGATCTTGAGGATCCGGCTGTCCGACAATGGCGAGAGCTTGCGCTTCGCCCGTTTGATTGACCGATGATGCTACGAGGCCTTCGCCGCTTCTAGACGGTCGGAGAGCCGTTCCACTTTTCTCGCGTCCAGTCGCTTCTCGATACTGGCCGTCGACGTTGAGATTCATACGGCTGAGAACGGAACAACGCATTCTTTCTTGGTCGTGCTGAAAACCATTTGGCAAAGGAACAAACACCCTGCCATTATTTCATCAGACTACCTGCGCCGATCGCAGGGGTGATCGACACAGGCTTGAGCAAACCTCCAGATTCGCGTTCAGCGAAACGCCCCGCTCACTTCAACGCGCCGAACACCTTGCCGATGATCGCGCTGCCGGTGCCGACCGGGTCGCGACGGATGGCTTTTTCTTCTTCACCGATCATGGTGAACAAACCGTCCAGCGAACGCTGGGTGACATAGCCTTCCACCGTGGCTTCGTTGCCGGACACCAGTCCGGTCTTGGCAACCTGCCCCATGGTGGCGTTGTACTTGGCCGAAAGACCGTTCTTGTCGGTGATCTTCTTGACGATGGGCAGGAATTTCTCGGCGAGCGGCGCGGCCGTCTTCTGGCGGAAGAAATCGGTCACCGACGTGTCGCCGCCGGTCAGGATGTTCTTGGCGTCGGTCACCGACATCGACTTGACCGCATTGAGCAGCAAGGGCTTGGCCAGCGGCACCGCAGATTCGGCCGCACGGTTCATCGACACCACCAGATCGTCCAGCTTCTGGCCCTGGCCGGTCATCTTGAGCAAAGGCATGGCTTTCTCAAGCGGTCCCGGCAGGCCAATCTTGACCTTGTCGTTATTGAGGAAACCATTCTCCACGCCGAGCTTGGACACGGCGACATCGGCACCCTTCTCCAGCGCGGCTTTCAGGCCGCTGGTAGCGTCCTGGTTGCTGAGGTCGGACAAGGACAGGGCCAACGCCAGCGTGCTGGTCAGCACCAGACCCGCCGCGATGGAAGCATGTTTGAATTTCTTGAGTGGCCGCATGAGAACTCCTGAGGAAGATGACGCGTCATGATAATACGCGCGCCGCGCCCTGCCTATCGAAGGATATCGGTTTATCTCACTTGCCGGCAACCCGCTCCCCACGCGTGAGTTCGAGGCCGGCATTCTTCGGCAGGCGCGCCGTCACCGGCACCGACGCCACCGAGAACAGTCCCACGATCAGAAACGCCGGCCAGAAATCGGCTTCGACGATGGTCGCGTGGCCTTGCAGGTAATTGGAAATCTGCAGCACCAGACCGGCGATCGTCACGCCCATCCCCAGCGACAATTGTTGCACCACGCTGGCGATGCTGGTCGCGCGCCCGGCATCGCGGCTGCTGATGTCGGCATACGCAATCGAGTTGAGGCAGGTGAACTGCAACGACGGGAAGAAGCCGCCGAGCAGCACCGCGAGCAGCATCACGAAATACGGCGTATGCGACGAGAACAGGCCGTAAGAGGCGATCGCCATACCGGCGAATACCGCATTGACCATCAGCACCGTGCGAAACCCATAACGACGCAACACCCTTGACGCCAAAGCCTTCATGAACATGGCGCCGAACGCGGAGGCGCAGGTGATCGTGCCGGCTTCGAACGGATTAAGCCCAAGCCCTTCCTGCAAGGCCAGCGGCAGCAGGAAAGGCACCGCGCCGAGGCCGACGCGAAACAGCGAGCCGCCGAGCACGCTGGCGCGCAAGGTCGCGATCTTCAGCAGGCGCAAATCGAGCAAGGGATATTCGGTCCGCATGGCATGGCGGAAATAAAAGAACAAGGCAACCGAGCCGACCACGCACATGACGACCGGCCACGCCTGCGGCACCAGGTGATTGCCAATTAGCGAAAAACCCAGCATCGCCACCCCGCCGCCGCAGGCAGTCAGGAGAAAACCTTTCATGTCCAGCGGCGCGGCGTCGGGCTCGCGGAAGTTTTCGATATAGCGGCCGGCCAGGTAAAGGCCGAGGATGCAGATCGGAATATTGATCAGGAAAATCCAGCGCCAGTGGAAATAAGTCGTGATGAATCCGCCCAGCGGCGGCCCGATCACCGGCCCCAACAGCGACGGCAGCGTCAGGTAGCTGATCGCTTTCACCAGCTCGGCCTTGGACACCGAGCGCACAATGATGATACGCCCCACCGGCACCATCATGGCGCCGCCGATGCCTTGCAGGAAGCGCGCCGCGACGAAGGTGAACAGCGAGTTCGACAAGGCGCACAGTATCGAGCCCGTCATAAAGGTGATCATGGCCGAACGGAAAATCGTGCGCGCCCCGACCTTGTCCGCCACCCAGCCGGAAATCGGGATGAACACGCCGAGGCTGACCACATATGAGGTCAGGGCCAGTTTCAGGGTGATCGGATCTTGCCCGAGATCGCGCGCCAACGCGGGCAAGGAAGTGGCGATGACAGTGACGTCCATGTTTTCCATGAACAGCGCACAGCCGACGATGAGCGGAACGATAAGCGAGGGAGACACGTTGATGCGGTACGACTACTGGAAAGGGTTCGGGCTGTTTCGGCGAGTCTTGTTGCGGGAGCCTGCTTCTGACAGCCTTCTAGGGTGAGGCAAGTTTACACCAGTTGCGCTTTGTGCGTTGCAACGGGGAAATTATCGGTCTTTTCAGCGAAAAAAACGGCTGGGCGACATCCCGAAATGTTTCTTGAACATTGCCGCGAATGCGCTCTGGCTGGTGTAGCCATGCTCCAGCGCGACATCGATTACCTTGTCGCCGCGCGCCAGGTTTTCCAGCGCCAGCAACAGCCGCGCCTGCTGCCGCCAATGGCTGAAACGCATGCCGGTTTCGCGCAGGAACAGGCGATGGAAAGTGCGCGTGGCGATGCCCAATTGCCGCGCATGCATGTCGACTGTCGCGGCATCGTCCGGCTGTGCTATCAAGGCTTCGCAAATCACGCGCAAGCCGGCATCCGCCGGCAGCGGCAAATACAGCGGCAACACCGGCACCGAACGCAATTCATGCACCAGCAGCCGCAACAGATGCCAGTCGCGACTGTCGGCAGCGAGCTCCGGGCCGATGCCGACGGCGGCAACGATCAGCTCACGCAGCAACGGCGGAATATCGAGCACGCAACTTTGCTGCGGCAGGTTCGGCAGTTCCTGCATGTTGACGAACACGGTGCGCATCTTGACATCGCCGCGCATGCGCACCTGATGGTCGACTTCCGGCTGCAACCAGACGCCGCGCGTGGGCGGCACCACCCAGCGGCCTTCGGCCGTTTCCACCACCAGCACGCCTTCGATCGCATACAGCAACTGCGCATAGGCATGACGATGCACTGCGATGACGTGGCCATGCGCGTAGTCGATCGCCAAGGCAGCCGCAGGAGCGTCGGAAGCGATCAGGTGTTGATAATTGGCGGTGTTCATAAGGCCGAATATTGGCGTACGCAGAGAATGTCACTTTTGCGATAACTTGAGACATATTAGCACGCGACAGACTTTGAGAGGCAACGCAAGATACGCTTCATTCCGCTTGCGGATTTCCTGACGCCACCTACATAAAACGCTCATGCCTCTGACTTCCTACCTCTATCCTTTCCTGGCCATCGTACTGTGGGCCGGCAATGTCATCGTGTCGAAAATGGCCGCCTCGGCCATCTCGCCGACTGCCATCACCTTCTATCGCCTGATCCTGGTGTTGCTGCTGATGAGTCCGTTCGTGCTGCGGCCGCTGTGGCGCAACCGTGTGCAAATCCGCCGTTACTGGCGACAGCTTGCCATCTCCGGGCTGCTGGCGATGGCGCTGTTCCAGAGCCTGTCATACCGCGCGGCGGAAAGCACCACGGCCACCAACATGGCCATCGTCACCGCGCTGATTCCACTGTTGACGGCACTGCTGAGCGTCGTCGTGCTAGGTGAAGCGATCACCGTCGGCATGACCGTCGGCGGATTGCTGTCGTTCGCCGGCCTGCTGTATCTGGTGGGTCATGGCGACATCGGCGCTGTGTTGCGCCTCAACGGAGGCATCCACCTGGGCGACGCGCTGATGCTGCTGGCGGCATTCTCGTATGCCTTGTACGGCGTGTTGCTGCGCCGCTGGAAAATGACTGTGCCGGTATGGCAGGCGATTTACGTGCAAGCCATCGCCGCGCTCGCACTGATGCTGCCGCAATTCCTGCTGCTGCCCGCCGGCGCCGCCGCGCTGGATGCGCGCACGCTGCCGCTGATCGGCTATTCAGGCATAGGCTCGTCGATCCTGCTGTCCTTCCTGTGGATCGAGGGTGTGAAAAAACTGGGGCCGAATCGCTGCAGCATCTTCATCAACCTGCTGCCGCTGCTGACCGCCTTGTTCGCCATCCTGTGGTTGCATGAAAGCATGCACGCTTATCACCTGATCGGCGGCGGCGTCAGCCTGGCCGGCGTGCTGCTGACGCAATTCGTGCAACGCCCGCTGTTCGACGCGCGGGCCGGTGTCCACTGAAAGTGTCCGATCAATCCGGCGGTACCAATCCGGTGTTTTTCTCCCAAAGAAAAGGAGGCCGTCGGACAAGCTGCGTACAATTGTTGTGGCAATCGCTTGTTCGGGCCCTTAACTTCTCCATGAGGACACTGCATGAATATGACCACCACCGCCAGCGCCGCCACGGGCGCCAACGACACGCACAGCAAGACCATCGGCTACCTGTTATGGATTTTCGGTTTCACCGGTTCGCACCGCTTCTACTACGGCAAACCGATCACCGGCACCATCTGGTTCTTCACGCTGGGTTTGCTCGGCATCGGCTGGATCATCGACCTGTTCCTGATCCCCGGCATGGACAAGGAAGCCGACCGGCGCTTCAATGGCGGCACTATCGATTATTCCGTGGCGTGGCTGCTGCTGACCTTCCTCGGATTTTTCGGCGTGCATCGGATGTACATGGGCAAGTGGGGCACCGGCATCATTTACCTGTTCACCGGCGGCTTGTTCCTGATCGGCGTGCTGTACGATTTCTGGACACTGAATAC
Source organism: Herbaspirillum sp. RV1423 (assembly GCF_000577615.1). Lineage (GTDB taxonomy): Bacteria > Pseudomonadota > Gammaproteobacteria > Burkholderiales > Burkholderiaceae_D > Herbaspirillum. The sequence goes on along the minus strand of NZ_CBXX010000042.1, from coordinate 13,854 downwards.
GCAAATCTCCGAGCGCAATCACGCTTCCGCCGCCAGTCCCGCCTGATCACTCTTCCCTGATGCGCATGAACACGGCAAAGCGTGGAATGCCGCTATCGTTGTAACCGCGATAGCGGTAAGTCACGACACTGCCGAGAAGCGGAGGCCGACGGCGCTGTTCGTCCGTCAGGCCGCTGCCGAGCTTGAAGCGCACGCCATCCGGCGTCTCCACCAACAGAGCGCCCGTCATGCCGGTATATTTTCCCTTGCCGGGCGCATAGCCGACTACCCTGGCTTCGGCATCTTCGTGGGGCTTGAACTTCAGCAGGTCGTCATTGCGTTCGGCGCGGTACAGAGAGGCGCCGCGATGCAGCATCAATCCTTCGCCGCCCTGCGCCACGATGCGGTCGAGCATCGCCTGCAAAGCGGCATGGTCGGCGACCTTGACCTGCTCGACCGCCTGCACCCACGCGACGTTCATCTGCCGCACCGTATTGCGCAGCAAAAGCAAACGCCGGTCGAAATCACCCTGCTGCGCCGGCAGATCGAACGCCATGAAACGCAGGCGTCGCCAGGCTGCGTCGTCAGGCGTCTGCTGGCGTACCGTCGACACGGCTTCCTGAAAGCGCCCGCGCCCGGCCCACAATTCTCCGTCCAGCGCGACGGCAGGCCAACCTGCAACAAACCACTGCGGCGCATGGATGACTTCTCCGCCGCGCGTCAGCAACCGGCGACCGTCCCAGTAGGCGCGCACGCCGTCATATTTTTCGCTGACCCAATAATCGTCCAGCGCCATGCCTGGGCGATAGACGTTGGCGAGCATGACCGGCGCGCGTTCAGATTCAGCAACGGCATGCAGGGAGAAAAAGATCAGTGCAAGGAACAGCAGGCGGCACGGCAGATTTGCTGCAAGCTGTACGCAGGCCTGCGCACAGCGGTGTTTCGTTTGATGCATATGGGCTCCGCAACTCTGTCAAAGCCCTCCCCTGACGATGAATCCCTATCGTCTTTTCAGGTTTTTTCCTGTTCGGGCTTGTCGCTCTTTTCTGCCTTGTAGCGTGTGACCAGCAATTGATTGATCCGGTTGCCTTCGATGTCGACCACTTCGAATTTATAGTCCGCGAACAAGGCGAAATCGGTCTTCTTCGGAATCTTGCGCAGCATGTACATGATGAAGCCGGCCAGAGTCTCGTATCCCATCGGATTCGGATATTCGTCGATGTCGAGCGCATTCATGACTTCAGCCAGCGGCGTGAGTCCGTCCATCAGCCAGGAATTCTCGTCGCGCCTGACGATCTGCTGCTCTTCCGACGACAGGTTGAGCAGATTGCCCATCAGCACGCTGGTGACGTCGGTGATGCTGATGATGCCGACCACCAGCGCGTACTCATTGACGACCACGGCGAGGTCTTCGTCGACGGCTTTCATGCGTTCCAGCACTTCCCACAGGTTCAGGCTGTCCGGGATCGACAGCGGCACGTGGATCAGTCCCTTGTCCTGCAACGAGAACTGCTCGCCCTTGAGCAGGCGCTTGAGGACATCCTTGCTGTCGATGTAGCCGATCACGTCATCGATGTTGTTTTCGCAGACGAGGAAGCGCGAGTGCGGATGATCGATGATTTTCTGGCGCAGCATCTCCTCGGTATCGGTGACGAGGAAATAGACGATGCTCTCGCGCTGGGTCATGGCTGACGGCACGTAGCGGCTTTCCAGTTCGAATACGTTCTCGATCAGATGATGCTCCTGGCGCAGCAGCGCGCCGGCCTGGGCGCCGGCATCGACGATGGCGTGGATTTCGTTGGGCGTAATGACATCATGGCGCACCTGCGGCAAACCGAACAGGGTGAAAAACAGCTTCGACAAGCCGTTGAACAACCAGATCAGCGGCTTGAACAGACGTTCGAGGAACAGCATCGGACTGACCAGGACAATCGCCGCACGTTCCGGCGCCAGCATCGCCAGGCGCTTGGGCATCAGGTCGGCGAACAGGATGAAGAAACCCGTCACCAGCAGGAAGGAAATCGAAAAACTGATGTTTCCCAGCAGCGGTCCCTGATAAACCGTGCCGACCAGATCGGCCATGTGCGGCGTCAGCGCGGGCTCGCCGATCACGCCGCCGAGGATGGCGACGGCGTTCAGGCCGATCTGCACGACCGTGAAAAAATTGCCGGGCTGCGCCTGCAAGGCAAGCACGCGCAAGGCGTTTGCTTCCCCTTCCTTGGCGAGCATTTCGAGGCGGATCTTGCGGGAGGCGGCAAGCGAGATTTCGGCGCAAGAAAAAAAGGCGCTGATCACCACAAGCAAGAGGATCAATAAAAGACTGGCGAAAAAACTCATTTTTTTTATCTCTTGAAGTCGCTATGCGTCCATTCTCGCCTGTCGTGCGCGAAAAGTACACTCGCCATCTCAATAGACGTCGCGGCGATAGCTGCCCTGCGCCGCCATGGACTCCAGCATCTCTTCACCGAGCGCGTCGTGCAAGGTCTGCGCCACGCCGGCCGCCATGCCGTCGAGACTGCCGCAGACATAGATCGCCGCGCCGTCGGCAACCCAGCGCTGCAATTCGGCGGCGGCCTGGCGCAGCCTGTCCTGCACATAGACGCGCTCGGACTGATCGCGCGAGAAGGCCAGGTCGAGGCGTTGCAGCATGCCTTGCGCCTGCCAGTTCTCGATTTCCTGACGATGGAAGAAATCGTGCCGCGCCGAACGTTCGCCGAACAACAACCAGTTGCGCCGCCGGCCGGCCGCGACGCGCGCCTTCATCTGCGCGCGCAAGCCTGCCAGCCCGGTGCCGTTGCCGATCAGGATCAGAGGCACATCCTGCGTTGGCGGATGGAAGCTGCGATTCTCGCGCACGCGCAAATCCAGTTCTCCGCCCTCGGCCAGATGCGCCGTCAGCCAGCCGGAACCGAGGCCAAGGCTGCCGTCGGGTAAAACGGTCCGGCGCACCAGCAGTTCCAGTCGTCCATCCTGCGGCAAGGACGCAATCGAGTATTCGCGATGCGGCAACGGCTTCAGTTGGTCGACCAGGGCCTGCGGCGTCAGCGAGCGCAAAGAGGTCAATTCCAGCACATCATGCGGCAGCGATTTGCGCGACAACAGCTCGGCCAGCGGCAATTGCCGTCCTTCGTCCTGTACCGCCTGATGGCCATCCATTTGCAAGGCGTCCAGCAAGGCCTTCACGTTGGAGGGTGCATTGCGCGGACCGATTTCGGCGATGTCGCCGGCTTGCCAGGACATGGCTCCAGCCCTGTCCGGCGGCGTCAAAGCAAGATGGAATGCCGGCGCCCCGGCACTGCCAGGATTGAGCAGGCGGCGCTCGGCCAGCCGCCAGCGTTCGTAGCTCGGCGCACTCCAGTCCGCCATCTCGGTATGGCCGCTCATCACGCCGAGATGATGCTGCCAGTGGCGCAAGGCGCCAGCGTCGCCATTGTCGACCTCGACCGTGTCGAACAGGGCTTGCGCGCCATGATGATGCAGCCAGACGTCCAATGCATGGCCGAAAGCGCAGTAATGCGCATAGCTGCTATCGCCGAGCGCCAATACGCCATAGCGCAACCGGTCCAACGCCGCCGCCTGCCCCATGACCTTGCGTGCGAAGCCGGCGGCGCTGTCGGGCGCATCGCCTTCGCCTGTCGTGCTGGCGACGAACAAGATGCGGCGCGCGTCTTGCAATTGGGCGATGTCGAGTTGCGCCAGTTCGCACATGCACACCTGCAAACCGGCCGCTTTCAGGAACTGCGCCGTCTGCAAGGCCAGTTGCCCGGCGAACCCGGTCTGGGTGGCGAATGCGACGAGGATGCCGCCGCCGACCCCGGCTTCCTGCCAGCGCGCGGCAGCCTGCCGTTTGCGGCGATGGGCGACGAAAATGACGAAACAGAACACTAGATAGAACAGCACCATCAGGGCCGCAACGAACATCCGCCCGCTTGCGCCGTCGAGCAATTGCAGTTGCCCGATCGCGACCGTCGCGCCGACGGCGCAGGCAAGGCCGAGCCAACCGGGGGACGGCAGGAAATCGCTGGCCGCGCGCTTGCTCATGCCAGCATCGCCTGCATGGCCGGCGTCATGCTTTCGCGAAAACCGTCCGCGTCGCGGCGGATGAACAATGCCGCCAGGCCGATCCGTTGCGCCAGTTGCAAACCTTCCTCGTCGCCCAGCACCATCATGGCGGTCGCCCAGGCGTCCGCGCTCATGCAGTCGGCATGCAAGACCGTCACCGAGGCCAGCCGATGCGCAATCGGCTGCGTCGTGCGGGGATCGATGGTGTGGGAATAGCGCCGGCCCTCGTAATCGAAATAACGCCGGTAGTCGCCCGACGTCGCCAGCGCCATACCGTGCAGCGCGACGATGTTCTGCATGTGCTCGTCGTCGCCGGCCGGTGCGGGCGGTTGCTCCAGACCGACCCACCACGGCTGGCCATCGGCCTTGACGCCGTAACCACGCAACTCGCCGCCGACTTCAACCAGATAACTGGGAACGCCGATCCCGCGCAAATAGGCGGTCACCAGATCGACGCCGTAGCCCTTGGCGATCGAGGAAAAATCCAGATACAGGCCGCCCGGCTGCAACAAGGCGTTGCGGGAGCGGTCGATGCGCACGCGCTGCCAGCCGCAACGTGCGCGCGCCTGCGCCAGCGCCGAGGCATCCGGCGCATCCGGCCGGGCCGGTGCGGGACCGAATCCCCACAGATTGACCAGCGGTCCGATGCTCGGATCGTAGGCGCCGTCGCTGCACTCGGCAACCGCCAGCGCGCAATCGAGCACCTTGCAGAAATGCGCCGGCATGACGTGCCAACTGCCGGCGGCTGCACGGTTGTAGCGGCTCAGGTCGGAGTCGTCGCTCCAGGTGCTCATTTGCGCGACCACCAGATCGAGTTGCTGCCGGATGCCCTCCCCGATATTTTCCAGCGTATGGGTGGCTGAACGGATCAGTTTGACCGACCAACTGGTGCCCATGGTCAGGCCCGACAGGCTCTCCACGCGGGCATCGGCTACGACAGGCGCAGGTTCGGACAAGGTCAACGGTATGAAAACGCGATTAGGCACGATCTGACATCTTGCGTGGATGGATACGGCGTTCCACCCCTGAAAGGAAAATCGGCACGCGCAACGCGTGCCGGACAAAAACGGGAGCCGCACCGGCACGGCTCCGATATGCATTATTGCGGCAGCACTTCCACCGTCGCCACGTAATTGGCGCGGCGTTCTTTGGCCGGTTTGACGCTGGCCTTGTCGTCCTTGACCGAGGCTTCCATCCAATACATGCCCGGCTGCGGCCAGGTCACGCTGAATTTGCCGTCGGCATCGGTCGTGATGTCGCGGTCGTTGAGCTTATCGCGATAGCGCACGCCGCCCGGCACCACTTCGACCTTGACGTTGGCGGCCGGTTTGCCGTCCAGCAGCAGGCGGAAGCTGGCGGTGTCGCCGACGACCAGGTCCGTCGGATGCGTGATCGGCTGCAGTTCAAGGCCCGCACCGGTGATCTCAAGCGCCTTCTTGCTCGGCTTGCCGGCGGTCACGAAGGTCTCGATGCGGCCCTGCATTTGCGACACCTGCAAATCCTTGGCATCGGCCGGTACTTCCCTGACGAAAGTTTCCGCCGTGCCGCGCCAGCGCCTGGTCTGGCCGTTGGCGTCCTTGTAGCTGGCGAACAAGCCCTGATTCAGGATGGCCAGCTTGTAGGTGCCGCTTTGCGTCAGGTGGACGTCGAAGCTGCTGCGGTACTTTCCGGTGTAGGCGTTCTCCGCTTTGGCGGTCGCGCCGTCCGGCGCCGTCACTTGCAAGCCGTCGAGTTTCAGCGGGAAATGTTCAAAGAAGAACAGATCGTTCGACACGGCCGCATCGACCGTTACCCACGGATCGTTGCCCGACAACACCGTCGCCGACGGTAGCATCCAGGTGCGATGCGCGCTGGCCGACAGCGGCAGGCAGACGGCCAGCGCCAGCGCCGCGCCTTTTGCAGCTCGTGTGAATGAAAATTTCATGCCGGCCCCTTTCGTTTATGGTTTGAAATCGAGCGTGATCGCGCCCAGTTCGGACTCGCCCTTGCCCTTGATGCTCTGGACGCCCTTCGGCGGCCACTGGATCGGCAGCTTGACGACTTCGCGGCCGCCGACTTCGCGCGCAGCTTCGACCATCAGGATGTAATCGCCGGCCGGCAATGACGCCAGCGGTCCTTTATCGCCGACGAACGCCAGTTGCTGTTCGCCGGCCGCCCGCGTCGCGCCGCTCACGCCATCGACCGGCATCTGCAACTCGCGGCCGGTGCGGCGCCACCACTGGCGCAGGTCCTTGAGCCACTTCTCGCCTTCCTTGTCTTTTTTCTTGACGTCGTACCAGACCGCCAGCGTCGCCGCGACGCTCTGGTCGGGACGCTCCAGCCAGACCGCGACGTAGGGACGATGGTATTCGGCGACGTTCAGACGGGGAATCTCGATCTTGACATTCATGTCTGCCGCAACCGCCGGCATCGACATCAATCCGGACAAGGCAGCCGGCAAGAGAACAGGAACCAGGGCACGCATAAGTAATTCGACCTCGCTCAATAGTGAAAAAAACAGGGAAAAATCAGTGAATGAAAACAATCGCCAACACCAGTGGCACCACCAGCCCGAACCCAACCAGCGGCCAGGTCATCGGCCGGTTGCCGGCATGCAGGTGCAGCAGAAACAGGCCCGTGAGACAAAACACCAGGCAAGCCGCCGCGAAGATATCGATGAACCAGCCCCAGGCCGCGCCGGCATTGCGCCCCTTGTGCAAATCGTTGAAATAGGAAATCCAGCCGCGATCGGTTTTCTCGTACTCGACCTTGCCGTTGCCGAGATCGACGCGCAGCCAAGCGTCGCCGCCCGGACGCGGCAGCGCGACGTACAGCTCGTCGCCCGACCACTCGCCGGGCTGTTCGCCGACGCTGACCGAGAGTTGCCGGTCCAGCCAGGTTCGCAGCGGCGCGGGCAATGTTTCCTTGTCCTTATGTTGTCCCACGGTCAATTGCGCCAGCAAATCCTTCGGCAACTGCGCCTGCTTGTTGGAAACCTGCGGATGCGCCTCGATCTGCGCCGAATGATTCAGCGTAATGCCGGTGGCGGCGAACAGCAGCATGGCGATCAGGCAGGCAGCCGAGCTGATCCAGTGCCACTGATGCAATTGTTTCAGCCAGAACGAACGGCGCTGCTGGTCCGCTATTTTTTTTATGTTGGTGGTTTCGCTCATGTTGACTTAACGACAAATTCACGCGCCACGCAGGATGCCGCGCCACTTTATTGAATGATAATAATTCTCAATTATAATCCAAGATGAGAAAACGTGACCTGTCTTTACCTGGTCTCGCAGGAAAAAACCGATGCCGACATGACGCGGACATCGCTTCAGACGCCTTTCTGTAGAATGCGTACCAGCACTACGCTAAGCAGAATATAAAAACGCATGCCCCGCACAATCCGTACCGACCAGATTCCGCTGTACAAGAAATTCGCCGACGAACTGGCGGCGTCCATCCATGCCGGCGTGTTGCAGCCGGGCGAACGCGTGACTTCCGTGCGCGCGGCCAGCCAGCAGCACAAGCTCAGCGTGACCACGGTGGTGCGCGCCTATGAATTGCTGGAAAGCCGCGGCATCATCGAGAGCCACCCGCAGTCGGGCTACTTCGTGCGCAAGACCCCGTCGCAGGCAGCCGCTCCGGCGGCGCTGACTTTGCTGCCGCCTTCGCATCCGGCAACCCAGCAGCCGCATGAGGTGGACGTCAGCCGCCTGGTGCTGGCGACGCTCAAGACCATCCAGCAGGACGGCACGATTCCGCTCGGCTCGCCCTATCCCAATCCGGCGCTGTTTCCGTCGCAGCGCATCGGCCAGTACGCCAGCAGGATCACGCGCAACAGCGGCAGCTTCAGCGTCTTCAACGACCTGCCGCCCGGCCATCCCGACCTGCTGCGGCAAATCGCGCGACGCTATCTGGAAACAGGTCTGAACGTCGATCCGGAAGACATCATCATCACCGTCGGCGCGACCGAGGCGATCAATCTCTGCCTGCAAGCAGTGGCGCAGCCGGGCGACACCATTGCGGTGGAAACTCCGACCTTCTATGCCATGCTGCACGCAATCGAACGCATGGGCATGCGCGCCGTCGAAATCCCGACCGATCCGCTGACCGGTATCGACCTCGACGCATTGGAAGCTGCGCTGGCGACGCAGAAGATCGCCGCCTGCATGGTCATGCCCAACTTCCAGAATCCGCTCGGCTCACTGATGCCCGACGCGCACAAGAAACGCCTGGTCGACCTCGCGCATCAGTATGAGATGCCGCTGATCGAGGACGCGGTCTACAGCGAGCTGTTCTACGGCGCGGCGCATCCGACCTCGCTCAAGACTTACGACCGCGACGGCCTGGTGCTGCACTGTTCATCGTTCTCCAAGAGCCTGACCTCGGCCTACCGCGTGGGCTGGGCAATTCCCGGCCGCTACCGCACCAAGGTCGAAAAACTGAAGTTCCTGAATACGCTGGCGACGCCGACGATCCCCCAGCGCGCGATCGCCGAATACCTGACGCAAGGCGGCTACGAACGCCACCTGCGCCGCGTGCGCCGCGGCCTGCTGCAGCAGCGCGATCTGATGCGGCATTTCGTCTTGCGTTTCTTTCCCGAGGGGACGCGGGTGTCGGAACCGGCGGGCGGCTACATCCTGTGGATCGAGCTGCCGCCGCGCGTCGACGCGATGGAGTTGTACCGGCGCTGCCTGGTGCTGGGCATCACGATCGCGCCGGGGCGCATCTTCGCCGCAACCAACCAGTACAGCCATTTCATCCGGCTCAACTACAGCTATACGTGGTCGGCGGAGATCGAAAAGGCATTGAAAACGATCGGCAAGATCGTTGCGGAATTGAGCTGAAGCGAGTCCGGCAACTCAGCCGTGCAGCTTGAGGCCGGCAGCCGTCAGGATCGCGCTGCCGGTGCCGTCTTCATTGAGCGCGACCGTTGCGATGCCGGCTTCTTCCAGCGCCGTCAGAAACCGCCGCAAGGTGCTCATGCGCAACTCTGTGCGCTTGGACAGGCGCGCCAGCGACAGCGGCGCCTGGCTGCGCTGATGCTCCCGGTACAGTTCGTCCAGGATACGCACCAGCTCAGGCGGCAACTGTTCCTGCCCGTCGTCCATGCCGGTTCTTTCAGGCCGCTTGCGCGTGCTGGACGACGGCACGCTGCAGCAATACCGGAATCGATTTAGAGGTCGGCGTGCGCGCCTTGATGGCGAAGCTTTCCAGCGGCACCAGAGGATTGGTTTCCGGGTAGTAGCTGCCCAAGCAACCGCGCGGGATGTCGTATTCCACCAGCAGGAAACCGTCGGCGCGGCGCTCGATGCCGTCTTCCCATACACTGGTGATGTCGACCCACTCGCCCGCCTTCAGGCCCAGCATGTCGAGGTCTTGCCTGTTGGCGAACACCACGCGGCGCTGGCCGAACACGCCGCGGTAGCGGTCGTCCATGCCGTAGATGGTGGTGTTGTACTGGTCGTGCGAACGCGTGGTCATCAGCGTCATCAGGCGTTCGCCGTATTTGCGCCTGGCCTGGTGGATCGGCGTGTCCATCGGAATCGCGTGCACCAGGAAATTGGCCTTGCCGGTCGAGGTCTTCCAGACGCGGTCGCGCGAAGCCACGCCGAGGTGGAAACCGCCCGGATGGGCGATACGTTCGTTGTAGCCCTTGAAGGCGTCGTAGACCTGCTCGATGGCGTCGCGGATGCGTGAGTAATCTTCGGCATACCACAGCCAGGGCAACTGCTTGCCGTTGTTGCGATGCTTCATGGTGGCTTCCGCCAGGTGCGCGACGATCGCGGTTTCCGACATGCAATCGGGCGAAGCCGGCTTGTTGATGCCGTAGGAGATATGCACCATGCTCATCGAATCTTCCACCGTCACGCCTTGCGCGCCGGCGACCTGCTTGTCGATCTCGGTGCGGCCCAGCGTCGGCAGGATCAGCGCTTCCTTGCCGTGCACCAGATGGCTGCGATTGAGCTTGGTGGTGATGTGTACGGTCAGGTTGCACGAGCGCAGCGCGTCGAAGGTGCGCGGCGTGTCCGGCGTGGCCATGGCGAAGTTTCCGCCCAGCGCGATGAAGACCTTGGTCTCGCCCCTGAGCATTGCCTGCACCGAACCGACCACGTCGTGGCCGTGCTCGCGCGGCGCCTTGAAGCCGAACACGCTTTCCAGCCGGTCGAGGAAGGCATCGGTCGGTTTCTCATCGATGCCGACGGTGCGGTCGCCCTGCACGTTGGAGTGGCCGCGCACCGGGCACAGGCCGGCGCCGGGACGGCCGATGTTCCCGCGCAGCAGCATCAGGTTGGACAGCATCTGGATGGTGGCGACGGCATGCTTGTGCTGCGTCAGGCCCATGCCCCAGGTGGCGATGACGGCCTTGCCCTTGACGTAGACCTGGCTCAGCTTTTCGATGTCTTCGCGTGAGACGCCGGATTCTTCGACGATGTCGCTCCAGCCTTCCTTGCGCAGGTCATCGGCGAAAGCCTCGAAGCCGGCCGTATGTTCGGCGACGAAGGTCGTATCGACCACGCGTTCGGCACCGGTCAGCCGCGCCGCGTCATCGAGTTCGATGACGCGTTTGGCGACGCCCTTGAGCAAGGCAAGGTCGCCGCCCAGCGTGGGATGGATGAACATCGAACTGATCCTGGTGCTGCCCATGGTCAGCATCTCGACCGGACTTTGCGGATCGGCGAAACGTTGCAGGCCGCGCTCTTTGAGCGGATTGATCGAGACGATGGTGGCGCCGCGCTTGGCGCATTCGCGCAACTCGCCCATCATGCGCGGGTGATTGGTGCCGGGGTTCTGGCCGAACAGCAACAGCGTGTCGCACTCGTCGAAGTCATCCAGCAGCACGGTGCCCTTGCCGACGCCGACGGTTTCCGGCAGGCCGACGCTGGTCGGCTCATGGCACATGTTGGAACAATCGGGGAAATTGTTGGTGCCGAACTGGCGCACGAACACTTGCAGCAGGAACGCCGCTTCATTGCTGGCGCGGCCGGAGACATAAAAATCCGCTTCGTTGGGATCCCGCAAGGCGTTCAGATGCGACGCCATCAACGCATAGGCGGCCGGCCATTCGATCGGCACATACTTGTCGCTGGCGGCATCGTAGACCATCGGCGAAGTCAGGCGGCCGTGGTCTTCCAGCTCGAAATCGGACTGCTTCATCAATTCGGCGACAGTATGCTGCGCGAAAAACTCTTTGGTCACGCGCTTGGCGGTCGCTTCCGCCGCCACGGCCTTGACGCCGTTTTCGCAGAACTCGAAGGTGGAAGTGTGTTCGCGGTCGGGCCAGGCGCAGCCGGGGCAATCGAAGCCGTCGGGCTGATTTTGCGAGAGCAAGGTGCGCAAGCCCTTGCCGTCGGCGACGTGCTCCTTGACCAGGTTCATCGCCACGTACTTCAGCGCGCCCCAGCCGCCCGCCGGCTGCTTGTAAGTCTCAATCTTCGCCTTGCTTGCCTTCGCCATTCCTGCTCCATCGATACAATTTCAGATGTTCACAGTCTACGGCAGCCGCGCTACAGCGGCATACACAGTCAAGCGCGCAAAAAAAGAGTACAGCGCGGCAATACTTCTAGAACTCATTTCATAAATGGGCGTGAGATGCGTTCTAGTGTTTCCGACATGTGCGGTGATGTCCCCTCCTCACTCCTCCAGCGGCAATGCCAGCGTCTCTTTGATCTCCTCCATCACCACATAACTCTTGGACTGCGCCGCGCCCGGCAATTGCAGCAGGATATCGCCGAGCAGCTTGCGATATTCCGCCATGCCGCGGATACGCGCCTTGATCAGGTAGTCGAAGTCGCCCGACACCAGATGGCATTCCTGCACTTCGGGAATGCGCAGCACTTCGCGCCGGAACTGTTCGAACATGTTGCCCGACTTATGGTTGAGCGTGATTTCGACGAACACCAGCAAGGTCGCTCCCAGCGCCCCGGGATCGATGCGCGCGTAATAGCCGCTGATCACGCCATCGCGTTCCATGCGCTTGACCCGCTCGATGCAGGGAGTAATCGACAAGCCGACCTGTTCGCCGAGGTCTTTCATCGAGATGCGGCCGTCCTTTTGCAGGACAGCCAGGATGCGGCGATCCAGCTTATCCAGCATGCGTACCGAAAGCTGCTGCGTTCTCATTATTTTTTCTCGTTTTCAATCATTAATACAGAAACAAATACTAGCTAATTATCAATATCATAGTTTTATTTTCTATATCCGCACAACAATTTCAGGGGATTCATCATGCGTGTCGTCATTCTCGGTAGCGGCGTCATCGGCGTCACCAGCGCCTACTATCTGGCCAAGGCAGGCCATCAGGTCACCGTACTGGAACGGCAACCCGGTCCGGCGCTGGAAACCAGCTTCGCCAACGCCGGCCAGATTTCGCCCGGCTATGCCTCGCCGTGGGCCGCGCCCGGCATTCCGCTCAAGGCGTTGAAATGGATGTTCGAGGAACATGCGCCGCTGGCCATCCGCCCTGACGGCACCTTGCAGCAATTGCGCTGGATGTGGCAGATGTTGCGCAATTGCAGCGCCGACCGCTACGCCGTCAACAAGGAACGCATGGTGCGCCTGGCCGAATACAGCCGCGACTGCTTCCGCGAGTTGCGCGCCGCCACCGGCATCGATTACGAAGGCCGCCAGCAAGGCACGCTGCAACTGTTCCGCACGCAAGAACAGCTCGACGGCGCCGAAAAGGACATCGCCGTGCTGCGCCGGACCGGCGTGCCGTTCGAGCTGCTCGGCCGCGAACAACTGGCCGGCGCCGAACCGGCGCTGGCCAAGGTCAGCCACAAGCTTGCCGGCGGCCTGCGCCTGCCCAATGACGAAACCGGCGATTGCCAGTTGTTCACCACCAGGCTGGCGCAGATGGCCGAAGAACTCGGCGTGAGCTTCCGCTACGGCGTCGACATCGACGCGCTGGCCATCGCCGGCGACGGCATCGACGGCATCGTGTGCGGCAAGGAACTGGTCAAGGCCGATGCCTATGTTGTGGCGCTCGGCTCGTATTCGGCCAATTTCCTGCGCAAGGTGGTCGACATCCCGGTCTATCCGCTCAAAGGGTACTCAATCACCGTGCCGGTGGTCGACTCGGATGCGGCGCCGGTCTCGACCATCCTCGACGAAACCTACAAGATCGCCGTCACGCGTTTCGACAACCGCATCCGCGTCGGCGGTATGGCGGAAGTGGTCGGCTTCGACAAGGAACTCAATCCCAAGCGCCGCGCCACGCTGGAACTGGTGGTCAACGACCTGTTCCCGGGTGCGGGCGACGCAGCGCAAGCCAGCTTCTGGACCGGGCTGCGCCCGATGACACCGGACGGTACGCCGGTGGTCGGCGCAACGCCGTTGCATAACCTGTTCATCAATACCGGCCACGGTACTCTGGGCTGGACCATGTCGTGCGGTTCCGGCCAGTTGCTGTCGGACCTGATTTCGGGCAAGCGCCCGGCAATCGCTTCCGACGATCTGTCGGTTGCACGCTACTTGAATCAGCGGGAATTCCCCGCCGTCGCGACAGCTTGAGCGACGCCTGCGGAGCCTGCACGACAATCAGGCTCCAACCTACCAAGCCGAGGTCTTTGTGCTTCGGCAGGTCGGCTCCCCTCCTTTGGGCGCGTGTAGGAAAAATCCCACACGCGCTATCTGCCAGCGCCGACATTATTGCCCAGGCAATACGCCGATAATCGCCTCATCGGCGGTCACCCTCCACCTCCTGCCGTCACAACGAAGGCACCATGCAGAAGATTTCTTTTGACCTGTATCGCATGTCGGTTGTCCTCGCCATAGTTGCCATTCCAGCACTACCCTTCGTTGCCCGCAAACGCAAGCTCTCCTGAAGAAAGCTCT
>NZ_CBXX010000041.1 GCF_000577615.1 Herbaspirillum sp. RV1423 | reverse complement strand
CCCGCCACGCTTTCGTCGTGGCGGTTCTTTCAATCCGGCCCAATCCGGCTGCGCTAGCAGAGGAAGCCAAAATACAAGGAGAAACTATCTTGACCGACAATAGCAAAAACATCGCATTCGGCGAACAACCGATCAGCACGGGTCATTCCCGTCGCGACGTACTCAGATTGGGGAGCATTGCCACGCTCGGCGCCATCCTGGGCGGCAGCGCGCTGCTGGGTCGCGCCACTCCTGCGCTTGCGCAGGCAGCCGGCCAGGGGGAGCTTGCCCCAAACGAGCCTCTCAATATTTTGATCGTCAATTACGATGGCGGCACCCTTCTCGATTTCGCCGGTCCCAGCGAAATTTTTCACCGGCTCCCGAATACGAACGTTCGCTATGCGAGCCTCAATGGCGGCAGTGTGACCCTCGAATTTGGGGTCGTATACGGCAACACCGAGCGACTGGCTGATATTGCCAAGACGGACTTGCTCCTGGTTCCCGGCGGGTCTGATTTGTCAGCGCCGATGCGTCCGGAGTATCTGGCGCAGATCCGGCGTCTGGCCGAAAGCGCCAAACATGTCACGTCAGTTTGCAACGGATCGCTGGTGCTTGCCGCCACGGGCATTCTCAAAGGAAGGCGAAGCGCCTGCCATTGGGCCTTCGTCAACAAGCTGACTGAATATGGCGCCATCGGCATTCCGGATCGCTTCGTCGAAGACGACAACGGTCGCTTCATGAGCGGCGGTGGCGTAACGGCGGGCATCGACTTCGCACTCCGCGTTGCCGCCAGGCTGCGCGGTCAACAGGCAGCCGAATTCACCCAACTTGCGATCGAATATGATCCCGCTCCGCCGTTCCATTCCGGTCATCCCAGAGAAGCGCGGCCGGAAGTCATCGCGATGGTCGACAAAGAACTTCCCGGTGCATCCAGGGGGCTCGCACGCATTCCCGGCGTTCGCTGAAACGTGTGCAGAGCAGGCATCTGAGGCCACGCCGTTGGTCTCGACAAAGCCATAACCGACGTTGACTGCGCCACTTGCCAAGCTGGCGAAGTCAGCTCCAACTCAAAACAGAACAGGAAATCACTACATGCATCAAATTCGTCTTCGTGCTGCGATCTTCGCAGCCTGCTTTTCTCTTTTCACCTTCGCGACGTCTGCAACTGCCGGCGGTCCACCACGTCCCCCCTCTGCGGCCATCAAAGCGGAGAATGCGCGATGGGCGGACGCCTTCGCGCGCGGCGACTATGAAGCAATAGGCCGTCTCTATACAAAAGATGGTTCGCTCCTGCCGCCCGGAGGCGACAGGATCACCGGGGCCCGCGCAATCGCGGAATATTTCACCAAAGGGTATGCCGGCTCCCAGCCCGGCACGGTATCTTTCAGCAATTATGAGTTCTACGGCAATGATCAGATGGTGACCGAAGTCTCGGATGCCGAGGTCCGCGATCATGATGGAAAGCTACAGATCCGCGGCAAACAGATTCTCATCTTCCTGAAACAAGGAGGCGTCTGGAAGCTGCACCGGGATCTCTGGAATGACTACGGCCCGGTGAAATCCGACTGAGGCCAAGTGCCGGGAGAAAGTACTCCCAGCGGCAGGTCTGGCGGAAGCGATCCGACGACCTGCCGAAATTGGGCTCTTTGAGGATTGGGCTCGCAGCCCGATCTTTCCCCTCAGTCCAAAGACTGTTGATCGCGTCGCTCAGGTGAAATCGGGAGTGACCGAGACAATGACTTCCCGCGAGCGCCAATGCCTCATTCGGCCAATCGGCGCCCGGCGCTCAATCTGTTTGCACGACGGATCGACTGCGGTGGATGTCCATGCAGTTTGATGAAGGCCCTTCGCATCCGTTCAGGATCGGTAAATCCAACAGCCAGAGCAATCTGTTCGATCGGTTCGCTACCATCCTGCAGACGTAGCCGCGCAGCTTCAACGCGCAAGCGTTCGACTGCCTTAGCCGGCGTTTCTCCGGTTTCCCGACGAAATACCCGTCCAAATTGCCGAGGACTTAATCTTGCAGCATCGGCGAGTCGCTCAAGAGGCAGTGCTTCAGACAGATGTTCCCTGGCGAAATTCAGAGCAATGCGAATACGGTCCGATTCCGGTTCCATTTGCGACATTGCTGCGAACTGGGACTGGCCTCCCGGACGGCGATAGGGAACGACCAGTTGCCTGGCGATGGCACTCGCAATTTTTGCGCCCATGTCTCTTTCGATCATGGCGAGCGCCAGATCTATTCCTGAAGCGACGCCTGCCGATGTCCAAACGTGTCCGTCGGCGATGTAGATGCTATCGCCCTCCACCTTCATGCGGGGAAAACGCGATTGCAGTTGAGCCGCATACTCCCAGTGTGTCGTTGCTCTCCGGCCGTCCAACAAGCCGGTTTCCGCAAGCAAAAATGCCGCCGTGCATACGCTTGCCACTCGCGGGGAAGCGAAACTCAATCGTTTCGCAGCCGCGATGTTCTCCGATGTCTGCATCGGCTCGATATCTCCGCCCACGAATATCACCGTGTCGAATTTCTTCCTCGCGAAGGACTTCGTCTCGAGCGGAAATCCCGCATTGCTAATCATGGGGCCGCCAGGCTGCGAGATCAAATGAAGATCATACGGAGTCTGGCCAGCGACTGCGATCACGTGATTGAAAGCTGCGAGCGGCCCCGCAAGATCAAGAGTCTCGTAGCCGCGACAAACGAAAAATCCAACTCGGTGCATGATGGCGCGATTCCCTGGAAGATGACGGTGTATTTTATCGAGAAACCTCGGATTGCGTCGCCCGAAAATTTCTTGTTTTGTTGTGTCCGATGGTGGATCAGCGCATGTCTGGAAACGAGGGAAAAACGACCTTTTTCACTTCTGCTGATCAGCCGTATGCAGTCTTACCGCAATTGGGATTACCGACGAGGGCCAGATTGATGGTGTTCGATTGCAGCATGATGTCTGGTGGAAATGGGGTTGATGCGAATACCGTCGCAACAAATACCTATGTGTGCCTGTAGATGCCAATCATCTCGGCCTCGTGGCGACGCAAAGCGAAAATGGTATTGCCGAGGCGTACAGCGACAGGATCGCCAGAAGGAAATGCGACAGCGACGACGCGCAGACTTTTTCCCGACAAAAAAGCGGACTTCATTTCCGACGCACGGGCCAACGAATATCAATGCCCGCCCGGAGAGCGCTTGATCTGGCGTTTTACGAGCAAAGAAAAAGTGTTGTTCATCCATTCGGCTCCATCAAGGCCTGGATGAGCGCTACGCATTTCCTGACCAGAACCAAGGCACGGGTGAGCACCAGGATGAGCTTGCATGTCCTGGCATACAACATGAAGCGGATGATTAACATGCTGGTCGTGGGGCCCCTGATGAGGATGATGAGCGGCTAGGTGTTTTTAGCGTCGGGAGACTCGTTTAGGGGCCGTCATTTCGCAGAACCACGGACATCAGAAAAGATGGCCTGGATTGCAGAGGACGGCTCTATCTGCACCTATGCAGCATCAAGATGACGCTGATCTCAATTCCTCGAACCGATTCAGAGTTTTTACACAGTCTCGGTCGATAACGGACTTCGAATAGGGTAAACAATGAGCGCTGCCCCAATCCTTGAGAAGCTCCATCAACTTTGCTCACGTATCAGCGGACAGCGAACTAAGGCAAAGCGTCTCGCTCGGCAAAGATGCCTGCCATTTCCACCGCGTTTTCGGTTCCCCAGGTACACAGCGGGACGATAGCATCGGCCAGACTGCGACCAAGCGGGGTCAGCGAGTAGTCCACACGCGGCGGCACCTCCTTGTAGTCGGTCCGCGTCAGCACGCGATCAGCCTCCAGATCCTTCAACTGCTGGATCAGCACTTTGTTACTGACGTCCGGGATCAAACGCTTGAGCTCGCCGTAGCGCTTCTGGCCGTCGCGCAGGAAAAACAGGATTAGCGGTTTCCACTTGCCGGAGATGATCCGTAGCGTAGCGTTAAGGCCGCAGCCGGTATCGCAGATTTCAGAGGGTGTCGTCATATTTTAGTGGTTACCAAAAAGTGCATACTTGTCTTAATGTAACCAGGACCACATACTTGTGCAACCCCAACAAAGGAACCATGACATGACCAGACTTAATGGAAAGACCGCAGTGATCACCGGTGGCGCTACCGGCATCGGCCTCGCCGCTGCAAAGCGCTTCATCGAGGAAGGCGCCTTCGTCTTCATCTTCGGCCGCCGGCAGGAAGCGCTTGACGCCGCTATGGCCAACCTGGGGCCCAATGCTCGCGCGGTGAAAGGCTCGATCACCAATCTGGCCGACCTTGATCGACTCTACGCGGCGGTGAAGGCCGAGCGAGGGACCCTCGACATCGTCTTCGCCAATGCCGGAGCGGGAGGCCCGCTTCCGCTCGGCAAGCTCACCGCCGAGCACATTGACGAGACCTTCGACACCAATGTGAAGGGTACGATCTTCACGGTCCAGAAGGCGCTGCCGCTGATGGGCCAGGGCGGTTCGATCATCCTGACCGGATCGAGCGCCGGCACCACGGGCGCCCCGGCGTTCAGCGTCTACAGTGCGAGCAAGGCGGCAGTGCGCAACCTCGCGCGGACCTGGGCGGAAGACCTGAAGGGCACCGGCATCCGGGTAAACGTGCTGTCGCCCGGACCGACGGCGACTGAACTCGCGAAGGCAGCGCTAGGCGAGGAAGGCATGAAGGTCTTCGCCTCGATGAATCCGCTCCAGCGCATGGCCGATCCGGCCGAGCTCGGGGCCGCGGCGGCCTTTCTCGCGTCGCAGGACAGCAGCTTCATGACCGCCAGCGAAGTTGCCGTCGACGGCGGTCTGGCGCAAATCTGACGCGCTACGCCCTACGGCGCTCCATTCAATTGTCGGAGCCCGTAGGGCGTGGTAAACCAAAGGAAGATATATGAGCTACGCAATTATTGGCTTCGGCAAGAGTTGACGTCCCAGGCGTACTGACTCTCGACCACACGATGCTGATGATCGAGGTGGCCGTTGATGGTGCTGGAATCGCTTGCGTCCTTGAGACCGCCGTGCTTCCATGGCTTAACGATGGGCGTCTTGTCGCCCTGTTGGATTCGTCCCTGGTTTGCGTCTCTATTACTCGGGTCATCGCTATGTACCGGCGACCGTTCGCGCATTCATTGAGGTGTTGAAGGACACCGAAAGTTAAGCGAGGGCCGCATCGGTCAATGCTGAAACATTGAGTACTTGTACGCCATATGAACAACTTTTAATCAGCCAAGTTGGTGCTTGAGACAACGTTGATATATTTGAGAAGCATTGATTAGCTGTCGAATGAGCATCGCACCCGTTTGGCGATGAAAACTGGATCCGTTAGAGAGGGCCAATTCTGCGAGCAAAGGAACAGTCAGTGAGTGAAATTCATGACATTGCAGGTACCTTGACGGTATTTTCTGCTGCTGTATTTTGCCGCAATTTGGAATATTGGCCCGGCGGCATGCCAGTATGACGGGTGAAGGCGACAGTAAAAGTGCTTGACGAACTGTATCCGACCAGTGCCGCCACCTCGGTTATTGCTTTTTTTCGTTCAAGAAAATTTCTTGCCAATGCCATCCGCCACGACAACAAGTAGTCCATCGGCGTCACGCCCAGGGCTGCGCTGAATCGCTCGAAAAAAGTGGAGCGGGACAGCGCCGATTCTTTCGCCAAAAGCGCAACGGTCCACGGCTCCTCAGGACTTTCATGGATGCGCCGGATCGCCCTCGCCAGCCGGATATCTGCGAGACCGCGCAAAAGCCCAGGCGACGTCACGGCATTGTTGGACGAACGCAATGCCTCAATCAGCAGAACTTCCAGCAGGCGTTCGAGCACCACTTCCCGGGCAGGCCGCTGCGAACGCGCTTCATCGATGACTAGCTGAACCAGCGCTGACAAGCGGAGATCGCCGCGAATGTGTACGAGCTTCGGCAGCAGTGTTAACAGCAAAGTGGAGTCCGGTGAAGTCAACTGACAAAAGCCCACCAGCGATCGCACATCCGCATCGGCTGATACCGAGCCATGGCGATGTTCGCCGTTTTCCAGCAGCGCGGGTTCGGACTGCCATTCATTTTCGAAAGGGACTTCGAAGCTGGTCGCCGAAAATGTTGACATGGAGGGGATCAGCAAGAAATCACCGGCTTCGGCGACCAACTGCGACTCATCGACCGTATAGCGGATTTTCCCTTCCAGCACGACGCAGCAGCACAACGGCGTTTCTTCGAATCTGCCGCGCACACCCCAGCGTCCTGCGCCGGTCACAATTTTCGAATACGACATCTTCGGCTGGAGAAGAGTGACAACGGATGTCAAGGGGTCAACCATGCCGGACTCTCGCAAACAAATTTAGGACTTTTGATTGTAGATGGTTTTGCCCATGCCAGCTATTGTTCTGCTTCCCCTGACGATAAAAGGACTCACATGAAAACCGTTTTAATTACTGGCTGTTCTTCCGGATTCGGTCTCGAAATCGCGAAATATTTCTTGAGCCACAATTGGAAAGTCATCGCCACCATGCGTACGCCGAGTGACGATGTTTTGCCGAAATCCGAACATTTGCGCATCTTGAAGCTGGACGTAACTGATGCAGAAAGCATCCGTCGTACGGTCGAAGAAGCCGGGACGGTCGACGTCCTGGTAAACAACGCTGGCGTCGGTATGCTGGGGCCGTTCGAAAGCACGTCGATGGATGCCGTACGCGATGTGTTTGAAACGAATACGTTCGGCACAATGGCCATGACGCAGGCATTTTTACCCCAGTTCCGGGCACGCAGAACAGGCACTGTCGTCAATGTGGCTTCGTCCGTGACACTCAAAGCCTTGCCGCTGCTTCCCGTCTATACGGCCAGCAAAGCAGCGATTGTCGCATTCACCCAATCCCTGGCGCTGGAGCTAAAGGAATTCAACATACGGGTGGGCGTGGTGCTACCTGGAATGGCGCCGGAAACCGCATTCGCCAGCAATTCATCTGCGAGAATTGCGCAAGCATTCCCTGAGGACTACTCGGCCACGATGAATGCTGTGATGTCGGGATTTCAAAATTACGTTGGTTTAGTGACGCATTCGATAGATGTTGCGGAAGCAGTCTGGCAGGTTGTGCAAAACGGTTCAACTGCATTCTGCGTTCCGGCCGGCGCGGATGCAGTCGAATGGTTTAACGAAGTTCGTTAGAGCTATGTGCCGGACGTTGATATGCGATACGTGCGCGTGTGCGTATCGCACACCGCGAGGTCCGCTCATGGCGCCGATAATGGACATCCCGTCAATATTGCTGCAGGAAGGAGTTTCCTTGATCATTTTTAATTATCTATCTGCTGCTTATTCGCATAAACAGCCTGATGCGACCGTATCTCCTCTCGATGATCATCTGCCCATTTGAGAATGGCGCGCAGGTGCGGCTCAAGAGACCGCCCCAAGGGGGCGATTTCATATAGAACTGCGACAGGAGCCGTACTCACAACACTGCGAGTAATGAAGCCGTTTGCCTCGAGGCGCCGTAGGCATTGCGTAAGCGCTTTCTGGGTGATGCCATCATTTGCCCTGCGCAGTGCGTTAAAGCGCAAGGGGCCGCTGCAGAGGCATCCCAGCACCAACAGCGACCATTTGGTGGTGATCTCTTCCAATATGAGACGGTTCAGTTCTAGAGTTTCCGGAGAAGCAGCAGTCATGGTGAGGGATCCTTTGGGCTACCTGGTAGCCTCCAGGTGCGTAATTGCGTTCCGGTATAAATTGTATACCATCATCGATTCTATTCATTATGGGGAATCGAATGAGCAAAGACGAGCAGTCAATGATCAGTAGAGCCGCACAAGATGCTAGCGCCAAAGGAACGGTGCTGGTGTTTGGGACCACCGGGCAGCAAGGCGGTGCCGTGGCGAGAGCGCTTAATAGTCGCGGATGGCCTGTGAGGGCTTTTGTGCGCAATCTAAATGGAGAGAAAGCGAAAGCGCTCGCTGCTAGCGGCATCGAGTTGGTTAAGGGCGATTTCTCCGACCTCTATTCAATGAAGCGAGCGATGGCAGGTGTCTACGGTGTGTTCAGCATACAACCGAGTTCAGGCCAAGGCTCTGTATATGGCGTGACGGATGACGATGAAGTGGGCTACGGCATAGCTATTGCTGATCTCGCAGTTCAAGCAGGTGTGCAGCACTTTATCTACACGTCGGCAAATGCCTCGGGAGACGGGAAGACCGGCATGGGGCACTTCGACAGTAAGTCGGAGATTGAAGCCTACATCAGGCGCAGCGGCCTGAAAGTGAGCATTGTCCGGCCAGCTGCGTTCATGGAGCTTCTCATGCTGCCAGGGATGGGATTAGATACAGGCATTTTTACGTTTTTCTTACGCCCGGGCCAGAGTGCGCAGGTGATTGCTGTTGACGATATAGGAAAGATAGTTGCCGCCATCTTCTCGGCGCCAGAGCAGTTCGTCGGAAAGACCCTCGAAATCGCCGGTGACAGCCTAACTTCATCTGTAGTAGTCGCGATCTGATCTGACAGTCACCCGGTTTGACGTATGCAGTTGTCAGGTCAAATTCAGTTGTTCAGTGTGGTGATTTTATCTCGCCAGGCCTCCTTTCCGTCAATTAGCGTTTGCATCGGTGTCCGGCCGCAACACATTTTTCCTTGATGTGTGCGGTCGTTGTTGTAATACGCCAGCCAATCATCCAGATCGCGTTGCAGCTCTTCAAGTGAGTGGTAAATCTTGCGCCGGAAGGTGACCTGATAAAACTCCTGCAGAATGGTTTTATGAAAGCGCTCACAGATTCCATTGGTCTGCGGATGCCGGACCTTTGTCTTGGTGTGCTCAATGTCATTGAGGGCCAAATAGAGCTGGTAATCATGTGCTTCCGGCCGGCCGCAATACTCGGTGCCGCGGTCGGTCAGGACACGGATCAGACCCATTTCTTGTTCAGCCAGGAACGGCAATACCCGGTCGTTCAGTAGATCGGCGGCGGTAATCGGTGTCTTCGTCGTATAGAGTTTGGCCGCTGCCCACTTCGAGTAAGTATCGACGAAGGTCTGCTGATAAATCCGGCCTACGCCCTTGATGGTGCCGACATAGAAGGTGTCCTGGCTGCCGAGATAACCTGGATGGGCCGTCTCGATTTCGCCGTGCGCCACATCGTCTTCCTGCTTCTTCTCGAGCGCAACGACTTGCGCTTCGGTCAACACTTCGCCAGTTTCGGCAACGTGCCGCTCCAGCGCCGAGAGACGCTTCTTGAATGACTCCAGGTTGCGTCGGATCCATACCGACCGTACCCCCGATGGAGAAACGAAGATGCCGCGCTTACGCAGTTCGTTGGAGACACGGACCTGACCGAAAGCCGGCTGTTCCAGGGCGAATTCGGCCACAGCCACTTCCGTGGCCTCTTCAACGCGATTTCTGAGATTGGGCTTGCAACGATTGGCATCGATCAGGGCATCGACGCCACCGGCTTCCAATGCCGTTTGATAGCGATAAAACGTATCGCGGGAAAATCCCATTACCTTGCAGGCACGAGACACATTTCCAAGTTCTGCAGCAAGATTGAGCAGCCCAACCTTGTGCTTGATCACATTCTGAGGAACACTACGCATGGGGTTACTCCTTGGCGCTTACGCGCTGGTTTAATAAAGATTCGCACCTCTATCAAACCGGGTAACCCCACCATTTGGCAAGGCCTTACTGTCCGATCAAGTCGGAACTACTACACTTCATCTGACCTTGAGAATAGCCTCAGCCGGGCTGCAGGTCACCCGATCACCTACCACCGCTTTCCCGACAGCCTTCTCGCTGAGAACAAGTTCTTGGGAAGACTCGCTGATCTATTCGATGACGGCCGACTGAGCGGGCACGCTGACATCGCCGCTCTGCGCCGTGAATTCGGACATCTCATGAGCTTCGATGAATGGCTTGGCGGGCCCGGACGCTCAAAGCTAGCATCGGCATTATCTGCCACCGACGGGCAAGTTGCTTTGCGCCAACTCCCTATCACCAATGACGGCAAAATGATCTGCTGCACGTAGGCGAATCTGCCGTGAGGTTTGGCCGTTCTTGGTCGGTTGCGGACTCGATTCTGGTCCTACAAATGAATTTGAAGATGAGGCCATTCTTCGATCCACCTCTTCGACCGAATCCGATCTTCGAAGATGATTTTCTTATCGATAAGAAATCGTGCTGTCGGACGAATGATTGCCTGATAGAGATCATCAAGGCCATAAGGTGCAGCAATCTCAATGATATGTCCATCAACCACTCTAATGCCCACTGCAGTCGCCGTCTCTGGCCAAAATCGCATGGCATCGGTAGCGGAGCTGTAAGGGGCATCGTCATTGCCAATATGCATTCGACCTTGATTCTTGACGGACCATTGAACTGAATCATCGGCCTTCGACAGCAGACTTTCCAACTCATGATCAATTGCTTTGTCTATACGTAAAGGATCAAACCATATGACATCTATATCACCATGATGCATACGGGATGATCGGCCATGAATAGAATCCCAAACCGCATTTCTTATGAATCCCGCTCCCACCCAACAATCAGGCAGATCTAGTACTGCGACCAATCGCAACAAACGTAGCCTAATGGCGTCATTCAAGATCAGGTTCTGAAGTTCACGTTGATATTTCATATCGTAGATGACAGCTCCTGGCCGAGACTGTGTGAAAACGTTGGAATTTTTAACCGGTTGAAAAATCGACCTCTCAAATCGGTCGCTATTCAATTTTTTCGATATCGAAAAGGATCTCCCTGCCCACGATTTTTTTGCAGATTTGCGTTTTACACAGCCTCGCCGGTTGCGGACGTCAGCTTCCGCCCCAAAGCCGCCAATCATCAAATTTTCCCGATGGTCCCCAATGCCGCGGTACCCGTTCTACAAAAATTCAAATTGCTCGCCCGGCACCCGCCATTGGCGCCAGTAGCGCAACGGTCAACAGTGTGGACACGAATTCAATCAATGAGGTGTCCGGGCTCGACTGGGAGCGGTCATCTGTGACCTGACGAACTCCGAGGGTGGACATGCCAGCCTCTTGCGGAACATGGTGGAAAACGCTCCTGGGCTTTCGTAGCCAAGTTCCAGCGCCACAGCGGTCACTGGCTTTCCCATAGCCAGCAGGGCCAAGGCTGAAATAAGGCATGCCTGCTGTCTCCATTCGCCGAAGGCCATGCCCGTCTCTGCGCGAAAGAATCGGCTGAAGGTCCTCTCGCTCTGGTGCAGCTTCTTGGCCCACTCGCTGGGTGGTGTATGGACAAAGGGGCGATGAAGAAACGCAATACACAGTGAAGCAAGCTGAGCGTCCCGCGGCAGCGGGGCAAAAAATGGCAGTACGCTGGCACGGGCAATTTCATGCAGCGCGAGGCTCATCAGCAAGCCATCGCGGCCGTCTAGGTCGTAGAGCGCAGGAGTGTCCACCGCTTCAAGCAGGAGCTGCCGCAACATTGGCGATACCATCAGCACTTCGCACTGAGCACCAGATCGGGGAGCGGCTGCAGGTTCGATGTACAGGCTGCAAGTGCTCACGCCTACCATGCGTACTCGATGCGGCTCTCCTGCGGGTATCCAAACGCCACTGTGCGGCGGAACGACCCATGCACCATCGTCCGTTTCCACTTCCATCAGGCCAGTTTTCCCATAGAGAAATTGAGCGCGACGGTGGCTATGCGTTTCTAACAGTGTGCCTTGCGCGTATTCCGTTTCGATAGCAAGGACGTCGCGAGGGAGCGCGTCAACGGCGTCGAGAGGCAAGTTTAGCAAAGCAGCACCCAAGAAATATTGGCCGAAGAACGAGTATTGTTGGCTAATCGTCGAAAGCAAGCCAAAAACGCAAAGAATAACATAAAGCATTCTTTGCAAATTGAGGCTTTTATGGAGTTTTACTTGTCGCTGGCAGCCTGCGGATGCATCGCAGGGGTAACCACAGTTCTATTTGGCTTCGGCGGTGGGTTCGTCGTCGTTCCGCTTCTCTATCAGTCCATCTCGCATCTGAGCGAGCCCGGTACGTTGGCTGCACAGTCCGCAATGCACGTTGCAGTGGCCACCTCCACCTGCGTCATGATTTTCGGCTCACTGGTTGCCACTCGAAGGCATCACCGAGCAGGGTCGTTGGACTGGTCTCACATACGCCCAATGCTACCTTTCATAGCATGCGGTGCGATGCTCGGAGCCCTGACGGCAACTGCGCTTCAAGGTGTTTGGTTGCGCTGGGCATTTGCGGCCTTTCTGGCGTTCACCATACTGGACTGCTTGTTGCGCCCTGGATTTCTTAACCAAACTGGGAGCGGTCAATACCGTCTGACATTGGGTGCGACAGCTTTGGCAGGTCTCATCGTGGGCTGGGTGGCCGCACTGTTGGGCGTGGGCGGAAGCGTAATGACAGTGCCACTGCTGCGGCGTCAAGGTATCAGCATGACCGGTGCCACTGCGATGGCTAACCCTCTATCATTGCCCGTGGCATTGGCAGGTTCGGCAACCTATGTCGGCATGGCGTTGGCAGGCATGCCTTCTCAGGGAGACTGGCACGTCGGATATGTGGACCTGCGTGCATGGGCAGTGCTCGTGCTCGGCTCCTGGGCGGGCATACACCTTGCTTCCCCCTGGATTGGCCGCATCCCCGACAGGGTTCATGCGACAGTGTACCTGGGATTGCTGACCGTCGTACTTGCTGCCATGGTCTGGCCAACTTCTTTCTAGTCCCCTGGACCTTTGCTGAGGACTCAGCGCATCAAATCAGTAGTGTCTTAATTCAGCATCCGGATTCCTATGCACTCAGTATCCGCCATGGAAGGTTGCCGAATGCCATGCCTGCTTCCAAACGGCGTCGAACTGGACCACCAGGTGGCGAACCGTGTTGCACACCCGCTTACAGCGGACGTTCAGATGTGTTGGCGATCGACGTTCATGCGTCTGTTTCACCTTGCAGTAAGCACGAAGCGACCGACGTTGCTGTTATCACAGCACCATTGAGTTCGCAGTTACTACAGCGTGATATCAAACATGATTGCTTCTGTCCATGGCCTCATGCTTCTGTCTCATAAAGTAGACCGTAGCTCCCACCCATTCGCTTTATTCGCGCAAAGCCCAGCTCTCCCAAATGCATGCCGGCGATCAAAAGTCCTTCCGAACTGACCAGGTCCAGAAGCCGTGAGCGTGTGGCGGCTGCCAGAGAAGGGTCTTGATCGAATGCGATCGATACGTCAGGCCGTTTAATCTGGATATGAGGAAAATGAACAATATCCCCCCAAACCAGCAGGCCCTGATCATGGGATTCGAGAAGATATCCAGAGTGCCCATCTGTGTGTCCCGGTAGCGGCATCGCGCTGATACCGGGAAGTACCTCCCCTGCATCGAAAGTACGAAGCTGGTCGCGATAGCCGTCGAACACTTGACGTGCTATCAGAAAGTTACCGCGAGCACGCTCGCTGGCACGACTTAGATTGCCGTCATCCCGCCAAAATTCGACCTCTCTCTGATGAACAACAAGCTCCGCATTTGGAAAAGCAATTTGTCCGGCCCTGTTCACCAACCCTCCGACATGATCAGGATGGGCGTGTGTGAGCAGGATGGTATCGATCTCTGACGGTTCGATGCCCGCAAGCGATAAATTGGTTCTCAGGTAGCCACCCCATTTAAACAGTGTTCGATAGATGGTTTCGTGCGACACATGCAATTCCCTATCGTCTGGATAACTATGCTTAAGCCATCCTGCTATTTGCTGGGGGAGCATTGCTGACGCAGTTTGACCGCGACGAGTCTAGCTGGCCGGTGGTCCTCCAGTAGCTTACAAGGTTTGGCGCGATGGGCGGCCCGGTCCGCTTGAGACGCGCGGTAATTCCCAGCACCGCCGTTGCGGCTTAACTCCCTGCTGATCGTCAATGGCGATCGCTCCAGGTTCCTTGCAATGGCGCGTATGGATTGGCCGGCAACCATCGAACGGGAAATCTCTTCTGGTTCTGCCAAAGACAGCGCCGTATTGGCGCGTGTTCTTTGTGGTGGTCTGATGCCACCACTTACTGCCAGGATATTCGATACAGAGGAGTAATTGCGATCAAATAGCTGTGCAATTTGCTGGAGGGACTCCCCCTTCCTCCAGCGATCCCACATCATGGCCTTCTGGCTATCAGTATAGATGATCCTTGTTCAGCGCCCCATTGCAACACTCCTGCTATTCGCACAGCTTTAGTATGTTGCACTCACCGGTTGAACCCGCCGCCGAGACCCGACATTGAGATGTTTCAAGGAACGTTAACCTTGGTACGCCATGCATGAATAAGCCCGCACTGATAAAAAAGTGTCGGCTGTTCAAATCCACCTGAAGCAATTATTTCCCCGACTTTTTCTTGCGGCAAGATTGCAACGTCTCGCGCATATGCAGTACGCATCTGATTGAGCTTTTCAGGCCCAACATCGGCATTACTCATCATTCTCATCCATATTTCCAATAAATTCAGATAGCTGTATGAATCTACGTCAGAAGAGAGGTCCGAACTGATTAAATATCCGTCGGGGCGAAGTCTCTGTTTGATACTTTGAAAAAATCCAACTCGTTTATCTTGCTCAAGTATGAACTGAGAAACTAGGAGAGATGTAGCGGCATGGAATGCTTCACCCTTTGGAAGCGAATCCAAATAACCTTCGTGAAAAGTACAACGTGATGTAATACCTTGTTTTTCGGCTTTGTGACGAAAAACTTCAAGCATCGGCCCCGACGGCTCAACCGCAGTGAAATGCCACCCTGGGAATTTTTCAGCAAGAGAAATTATTTCAGCACCAGTTCCAGCGCCGATACTGAGGATTCTCGCATTGTTAGGTAAATCGGAAAGTACTGCGCTTAGGAGCAGGTACAACCCATCCCGCAAAGGGGCCAACTTTTCCCATTGGTTGTCATAAGATGCGGCTTGCTGATTGAATATTGCTAGAAGTTTTTTGTTGTCCATTAATCGTCCATCTTCTTTTTTGCTTTCCTAAAGCGCTTGTGAAAATCAGCGCTCAACATAGCCAATGTCACTTCTCCTAGCCGAGAGATAAGTAACGCCTCTGCTTCTTCAAATGTTTTATTGAGTGCTGCATTGACCGCTTGCTCCACAAGGCAATCCGGCGTCTCGCTTCTACTCTCCATCGCGAGTAAGGAAGGGCTTCCAAGCGCAATATAGATGTCGCGCAATGTAACTGTTGATAAGTCGCAAACGAGCGTCCAGCCGCCACCATGTCCCTTTTCTGATTGAACATATCCCTGTTCCCTCAAACCGGCCATGATTCTCCGAACTACAACTGGATTAGTATCCATAGCCTTAGCAAGCAGTTCTGAAGTCATGGGGCTTTGGTGCTCTGCAAGGTGCAGCAGAATGTGAAGTACTCCTGATAATCGGCTATCTCTTCTCATGTAACTTAATATATTACATGAAAGATAAATATGTCAATTACTCGTCCATTTAGTCTTAGGACATTCCTATGAATTGATACCTTATGAAATACAGGCGAGGAATTTGAATGTCCGCTATTTACGATTGTGGACATCATCGTAAATGAGTGCCGTCTGGATTTATTGCCTCTTCGTCTCGCCGGGTGGGGCAGCGCTGGGCATGTCAATCCCGACGCTGCAGGACTCCCATCATCATTTTTTAGATGTGCTTCGTTTTACGAAAGATCGGCTGCCGCCCTGCGAAATACGCGCTGTCGTCAAAGGCGGCATATGATGTCGCTCCGCAAATTGCGTGGCAACAACCTTCAGTGCATCCATGAATATCTCTGCTGCAGGCGACGGTTCACGGTCCTCGCGATACAGTACGCCTATCGTGCGTTGTGCGGAGTCGTCGATCAGCGGTCGCGTCAGCAGATCGTCGATGCGCAATGCCGGCAATGCCAACAGAGGCAGCACGGCGATGCCCAGACCCTGGCGCACCATCTCGACTGCGGTGGTCATGTGCGTCACGTCATAGCGCGACGCGGTACGTGCTGGCGCATCCTGTACCGCGCGGTCGTATTGCGTGCGCGGCGTCGATCCCTGCGAAGTCAGAATCAGATCATGCGGCGCCAGGTCACGCCACGTCATGCGCTCCGGAATGGCGACTTGATAACTCTGGGAATATACCGCCACGAAGCGGTCGTTTAACAATGGCCGGAAAGCAAGACCGGTGACCGGGTTCAGCAAGGTGCCGAGGCATAGCTCAACTTCGTTGGTACGCAGCATCGACAAAAGATGATCGTGATGAGCTTCAACGACGCGGATCTGCAGCGCCGGATGAGTGCGTTGCAATTCACGCAGAGTGCTGGGGATGAGCGTGATGGCCGTCGATGGCAACGACCCTAGCACGATAGCGCCACGCTTGACCGTGGCGAGGTCGCGCATGTGGTTATAGGCTTCTTCGAGATCCAGCACGGGTCTCTGGATACGCACCAGAAATTCCCTGCCGGCTGAGGTGAGATTGACGTTGCGCGTGGAGCGGTCAAACAGCTTCACACCCAACTCGCTTTCCAATTCCTGTATCAGCGCGGTGAATGAGGGCTGCGAAACGCACAGGCGATCGGCTGCTCGCACGAAGGTGCCGGCTTCCTCGGCGAGTAGGAAAGCCATCAATTGCCGAAATTTAATATTATTAGCCATTAGCTAATAATATTCATGTAAATTTGATTTGTCGAGTGGCTTCTCATCGTCGATACTAGAACTCAATTCATCAATAGACGTGAGATGCGTCCGTTCTGAGAAGAACCAACAGGGAGCGGACCGCTTTGGCGGATTGCCGTGTTACGAAACTAGGTCAAGACGCCCAGTAGTCATCCAGTTTCGCACCTTGCACTCCATTCCAGGCATGACTCGTTCGCACTCAAGCCTATTGATCAAAAGAGTTCTAGCACATGACTGCTTGGGCAACCCTTGGGAACAAAGGGAAGAAACGATGGCAAACGCCATCTTGCGCCACCGGCGCAATGGATGAACCAACCATCCGGGACATTGCCGCGAGGTGACGGCCGGAACATCAGGAGACAAAATTGAATCGAATCAAATGTTGGGCGACGAGCCTTATGGGTGCCGTCGTGTTCACAGCGGTAGCGGCGCATGCACAGAAAATCAAGATCGGTTTCAACGGCGACTTATCGGCATCGCCTTCGGCGCTGGTCGGTCAATCGTCGGTGGCGGCGATGCAGGTGGCTATCGACGAAGTCAACGCCGCTGGTGGCGTGCTGGGGCGCAAGCTGACGCTGGTGGTGCGCGACGACTTGTCGCAGCCGGCCAAGTCGATTCAAAACATGGTCGAACTGATCGACAATGAAAAAGTGGCCATCGTGCTTGGCCCGACCAACTCCGGCAATGCGCTGGCATGGCGCAGTATTCCGAACCAGAAAAAAGTACCGGTGATCGTGCCGATGGCCAACGCCACCGACATCACCAAGCCGCTGAGTCCGGGCGCCGACAACTATATCTTCCGTGTATCGCTGGTGGATGGCGACAGCATCGTCGGCCTCATGGCTTACGCCAGCAAGAATCCGAAATCGAAGAAGATCGCCTACCTGGCCGAAACTACCGGCTACGGCCAGGCGGGACTGAAAGACATCCAGGAGATCGGCAAGCTGCATAAGATTGAACCGGTGATGATCGAGAAGTTTGGCGTCAACGATACCGACATGACTTCGCAGTTGAACAAGCTCAAGAGCGCCGGCGTCGATACCGTGGTGGTGTGGGCCCAAGCCACGCCACTGGGCCTCCTGATGCGCAGCATGGAAAAAATCGATTATTTCCCGGTGGTGCTGTCGGGCTTCGCCACCGACCAGCCGCCGTTCCTGCAAGCCGCCGGTCCCAAGCTGATCGAGTTACCGATTTTCATGCGCACCATTCCCGGTGGGCCCATGAGCAAGCCGATGCAAAAGCTGTATGACCAGATCTCCAGCAAGACCACGCTCGGTGCGCCACTGATCGCTCAGGCCGCGCACAGCTACGACAGCGTCAAACTGTTTGTGCTGGCGGTACAACAGGCCGGCAGTACTGACGGTCAGAAGGTCAAGGCGGCATTGGAAAACCTGCAGCAGCCCTATGCCGGGCTGATGAAGAACTACGTCAAGCCGTTCTCCAAGACCCAGCATGAAGCCCTGACCGCACCCGACTACCATTGGATCAAGTGGCAGAACGGCAAAGCGATTGAGTTCAATAACGACGTGATCAAGTCGCTCACGCCGGCCGACTTCAAGCGTTAATTCAAGCGTCAGTCAATACACCTTGGCGTGCTTGCGCACCGAGGGACTTACAGCAAGTTTTATTCACATCGTCTCCCGCCCGGCGGGAGACATCAGATAAAGAGGACCCCAATGTCGACTGCGCTATTTCAGGCGCTGGTGAGCGGCCTTGCCGTGGGCGGCGTGTATGCACTGATCGCCCTGGGTTTTAGCATCACCTACACCACCACGCGCACCCTGAATTTTGCCCAAGGCGAAATGGTGACCGCCGGTATTTTTACCTGGATCGGCGGCTTGCTGTGGTTGCTGGGCCGGCCACTGTCTGTGACCGCCACGTTCGCTGATGCGCCTCTGTGGCTGGTGGTCGTCGCTGCCCTTGGTGCGACGCTGCTCATGGGCGTGTTGGGTGCGCTGCTGTATCTGCTGGCAATCCGTCCGTTTGCGGGCAAGGCCAGCATGTCGTGGGTGGTGTCAACGATCGGTTTCGGCATCATCCTGCAAAGCGCCGGACTGACGGTGTGGGGCGCGGGTACCTTCGTGGTGCCGTCGCCGTTCGGTGACAAGCTGATCCGCATCATGGGCACCGGTGTGCGACCGCAGGAGCTGCTGGTGTTCGTGGTGTCGCTCGCGGTCATGATCGCCATCGACTGGACCATCCGCCGCACCACGCTGGGCAAGGTGATGCGCGCCGTGGCGCAAAACAAGCAGGTCGCCAGCCTGATGGGCATCAACGTCGCCCATGTGATGATGGGCGCTTTCTTCCTGAGTTCGGCGCTGGCGGGCCTGAGCGGCATCCTGATCGCACCGATTGCCACGGCGTCCATGTTCATGGGCTTTTCGTTCGGCCTGAAAGGATTTTGCGCGGCAATGATCGGTGGCCTTAGCAATGCGCGTGGTTGTGCGGCGGGCGGTTTCATGCTGGGTCTGCTGGAAGCCTATGTCAATCTATGGCAGGCGCAGTGGCGTGAAATAGTGGTATTCGGCCTGGTGATCGTTGTGCTGGCGTGTCGTCCCAGCGGTCTGTTCGGCAAAACGCTGGTGGAGAAGACATGAGAAATTCCACTGCAATTTTTCTGTCCATCGCATTCGCTGCAGTCATCGGCGCGGCTGCCTGGGCCTTCGGCAATGCCTATCACTTGCGCATCGTTTTCATGATGTGCATCTACTACCTGTGTGCTTCGGGCACCAACGTGCTGGTCGGCTACGCAGGCCAGAAGTCGCTGGGCCAGGCCGGTCTGTTTGCGGTGGGTGCTTACACGGCAGCGCTGGCTTCCACACTGCTATTGCTTGATCCATGGCTGGCCTTGCTGGCGGCGGTGGTAGTGTCGGCGGTGTTTGGCGTCGTGCTTGCCTTGCCTTCGCTGCGCGCCAAAGGGCCTTATCTGGCGATGGTCACGCTGGCCTTCGGCATCGTGGTTGAAAAAATCGTCACCGAGTGGAGCGATTTGTTCGGCGGCGCACAAGGCATCTACGGCATCCAGGGGCCGAGCATTCAGGGCGTGCCGTTCTCCGACATCCAGTGGGTCTGGTTGGGACTGGCGATGTGTCTGGCGGTGCACCTGCTGTTGCGTGGTTTCCTGAAAGGCAAATTCGGCCGCACTTTCCTGGCCGTGCAGGCCGACGAAATCGCCGCCGGTTCGTCGGGCATCAACGTCTATTCCTTCAAGGTGCTGGCCTTCGTCATTTCGGCGGTGACCTGCGGTATTGCCGGCGCACTGGTGGCTCAGCAAAACCAGTACATCAATTCTGACTTCGTCGGCTTTCCGCTGTCCATCTTCATTCTGCTGCTGGTCTTGTTCGGCGGCGCCGGTATGCTGTACGGCCCCCTGATCGGCGCGGTCCTGCTGGTGCTGATCGACGCCTTCCTGTCGCGCTGGCCGAACCTGCAGCATCTGGTCTATGGAGCGTTGCTTCTGTTTGCCCTGTACGTATTGCCCAAGGGGCTGGCTGGACTGGGCGGCAAGTTGTTTTCCCATGCCGGGCGTGGTGTGCCGCCGTCGCCTTGCGAGTCGGCGACCTCGGCTGCATGGAGCGGCTTGTTTGGCGAGGCGGTCACCGGCGATGACATGGAACTGTTGAGCGTGCACCAGTTGTGCAAATCCTACGGTGGCGTCAAGCCCGCGCAGAACATCGACCTGAGCATCCGTGCCGGCCACATCCACGCACTGATCGGTCCCAACGGCGCCGGCAAGAGCACCATGATCAACATGATCTCCGCCGTGGTGCAGGCCGATTCCGGAAACATCCGCTTCCTGGGCAAGGAAGTTGGCAAAGCCGCGCCCCATGATGTTTGTGGTCTGGGCATTTCGCGCACCTTCCAGAACCTGCGCCTGTTCGCCGATTTGCCGGTGCTCGACAACGTGCTCATCGGTCGTCACAGCAAGATAAAAAGCGGTTTCTGGTCTTCGCTGCTGAACCTGCCGTCGGCGCAGCGCGAAGAGCGCCGGGCACGCGTCGAAGCCTTGCTGATACTGGCCTGGCTTGGTTTGTCGGAATACGCGCAACATCCCGCCGGTGGTCTCGCTTACGGTCTGCAGCGACGCGTGGAACTGGCGCGCAGCCTGGCCAGCCATCCGCGCCTGCTATTGCTGGATGAACCTGCCGCTGGCCTGAACCCTTTGGAAACCGCCGAACTTGGCCGACTGCTGGTGCGCATTCGCGAAGCGGGCATCACGATACTGATGGTGGAGCATCACATGGACCTGGTCATGAACATTTCCAATCACGTCACGGTGCTGGACTACGGCATCAAGATCGCCGAAGGCACGCCGCAGGAAATTCAAAATAACCCGGTGGTCATTGCCGCTTATCTGGGTGCCGAGAGCGATCCAGACTGCGAGGCGGCAATTGACGAGGCCTGCGCGCCGCAGGAGGCCGGTCATGCTTGAGTTGAACAACATATCGGTCAAATACGGCGCCATTGAGGCCGTGCGCGATGCCAGCATTTCGGTCAAGACGGGAGAAGTGGTGGCGATCCTCGGCGCCAACGGTGCCGGCAAAAGTACGCTGCTCAATTGCATCGCCGGCCTGATCCATCCTGCCGACGGCAGTATCAGCCTGGCCGGACAAGACATCACTACCATCCCTGCCCACGTTCGACCTGCATTGGGCTCGGTGCTGGTGCCGGAAGGACGCGGTGTGTTTGCGGACCAGAACGTGCAGGACAACCTGGTGCTGGGTGCTTACTACAAGAAATATTCGAAGGCGAAGCTGCAGGAAAAAATCGACAGTTGCTTTGCGATGTTTCCGCGTCTGGCAGCCCGACGGCATCAGATTTCAGGAACCTTGTCGGGCGGTGAACAACAGATGCTGGCGATTGCCCGCGCCCTGATGGGAGAGCCGCGCATGTTGCTGCTTGACGAACCGTCGCTGGGACTGGCACCGATCATCATCCAGGATATTTTCCGTTCCTTGCACAGCTTGCGCGAGGCCGGCTTGACCATTCTGCTGGTGGAGCAAATGGCCAACCAGGCCTTGCAGCTTGCCGACCGCGCCTACGTGCTGGAAACCGGGCGCATCACCCTGTCCGGTACCGGCCCCGAGTTGCAACGCGATCCCCAGGTACGCGCCGCGTACTTGGGCGTGCATTGAAAGGGCGCTGCATGGCGCGAACCTGCATGAACGACTAAGTCACTGACGCCGCTACGGCGGCAACTTCAACACGTCATTTTTTCAGGGACCAGCCTTTGGCCGGCCCCAAGGACCAGCTTCAATTTTTTTTCAGGACGGGACATCATGGACCTTATCAACAAGAAGTTTTTGATCACCGGCGGCTTCGGCCTGCTCGGTTCACATATCGCCGAACAACTGCTGACGGCCGGCGCCCGTCAGGTTGTCTTGTTCGACAATGGCTCGGTGGGTTCGCGCGAGACGGTGCGTCATCTGCTGGACGATCCGCGCATCGTCGTGATCGGCGGCGACATCCTGCGCCAGAACGAACTCTATGACGCGCTGGAAGATGTCAGCGGCGTGTTCCACACTGCCTATTTCATTACCCTGCCGCTGTCCAAGAACCTGTGGACCGGGATGGATGTGAATATCCGCGGCATCATGAATTTGCTGGAAGCATGCCGCATCCGCGGTGTCCAAAAAATCATCTACTCCTCGTCCATCTCGACTTACGGCAACACCAGCGTCGGGGTGATCACTGAAGACTGCCCTTTCTCCAGCCATGGCGTGCATCCGGCACCTGCCTTGTACGGCTCGGGCAAGGTCATGTCTGAACATCTGTGCGCATTTTTCAAACAACGCTACGGACTCGACTACGTGGCAGTGCGCGTGTCCAGCGTGTATGGCGAACGCCAGCACGGTCGTGGCATCAACGTGTTGCCGATCATGCAGGCCTACGACCGCATCAACCAGGGACTACCACCTCTGGTCAATGCCGAAGCCGATGAAGTGCATGACTACGTCTACGCCGGCGACGTCGCCGCCGCCCAGTTGCTGGCGATGCAAAGTGGCGTCAGCGGCGAGGCCATCAACGTCGCGGCGGGCGAATCCACCACTTATGAAACCCTGATCCGAACGGTGCTGGAAGTCTGCGGATCTGACCTGGAACCTGAGTTCAGACAGGAAGCCGGTCGCATCAAATCGGCCGGCGTCACTGCCAACCGTTTCAGCATCGACAAGGCCGCCGCGCTGCTGAACTGGCGTCCCACGGTGACGCTCAAGCAAGGCATCCAACGTCTGATCGAGTGGGAAGTCAAAGCCGCCAGCGCGGGAGGAAACAAAGTATGAGTCAGCCCATTTTCCGCGTCGGCTATATCGCCCCGCCGATGTATCCGAGTTTTGTCGAAACCTTGCAGGACGTTTCCGGCATCGAGCTGATCACACTCACTCTCGATGACGCGCCGGAAAAAATCGACGCGGCACTGGCGAGCTGCCACGGCTACTACGTCAGGGCCGCGCGCGACGAGTTGCCGCTGCGCTGGCAGCTCAACGCCGACCTGTTGGCGCGCATGCCGCTGCTGCTGGTGGCGGCCAGCTACGGCGCCGGTTACGATCCCATCGATGTGCCTGCGTGCACTGCGGCCGGCGTTGCGGTGACCAACCAGGCCGGCGGCAATGCGCAGGCCGTGGCCGAGCATGCCATCGGCATGATGATGACGCTGCTCAAACGCATTCCGGAAGGGCATGTTGCCGTGACCGTGGGGCGCATCGGCCGCCGCGAAGACTTGATGGGGCGCGAGCTGGCCGGCAAGACCGTCGGCATCGTCGGTCTGGGCCACGTGGGTGCACGCACGGCAGCGCTGTTGAGGGTATTTGGCGGCAAGGTGCTGGCTTATGATCCTTATCTTGATGAGCAGGCGTGCAAGCAACGCGGCGCCGAGAAGGTGGAGATGGACGAACTGCTGCACGAGAGCGACGTCATCACGCTGCATTGTCCCTTGAGCACGGACACGCGCAACCTGTTCGATGCAGAAAAATTCGCAGCGATGCGCGCGGGCGCCATCTTCATTAACACCGCGCGCGGCAGTACCTATGACGAAGTTGCGCTGGAACAGGCCTTGCAAAGTGGTCACCTGGCGGGCGCTGGCCTGGATGTATGGGAGCAAGAGCCGCCGTCGCCCGAGCATCCGCTGCTGCGTCACGCCAATGTGTTGGCAAGCCCGCACACTGCCGGCGTAACACATGAAAGTCGTGACCGCGTGGCGCGTTACGCGGCGCAGACCTTTCTCGAAACTGCTGCCGGAAAACTGCCTGAACGGCTGGTCAATCCAGTGGTGCAGACGCGCTTTGAAGAACGCCGCCAACTCATCCTGAAGGCGTGAAGGGACGTACATGATTCCGCGTCTCCACGACAACGCCGCACCGGCGACGCTGTATCTGTCCTTCCTGGCGGAGCTAGCCGCGCTCGGCTTCGAGGGCGAATGTTCGCATGGCGCGGCCGACCGCGTGGTGCTGGCCACAGACAATTCCATCTATCAGGTGACGCCGCAGGCGGTGGTGTTTCCCGCGCACCATGCTGATGTGGTGCGCGTCATGCGCCTGCTGGCGTTGGCGCGCTTTCGCGACATCAAACTTAGTCCGCGTGGCGGCGGCACGGGCACCAACGGGCAATCGCTGACCGACGGCCTGGTGGTCGATTTGTCGCGGCACATGAACCGCATCCTCGAGATTGACGTCGAACGGCGGCTGGTCAGGGTACAGACCGGCGTGGTCAAGGACCAGCTCGACCGCGCGCTGGCGCGACACGGCCTGTTCTTTCCACCGGAGTTGTCGACCTCCAACCGCGCCACCATCGGCGGCATGATCAGCACCGACGCCAGCGGCCAGGGTTCTTGCCTGTACGGGAAAACGCGCGACTACGTGGTGCAGTTGCACACCGTGCTGGCCGATGGCACGCCATGGCGTTCGCAGCCGCTGGAAGAGACGCAACTGGAAGAGATAAAACGCCGGACTGATCGCGTGGGCAGCGTGCATCGCCTGCTCGACGATATCTGTTCCAGCCAGAAGGAACTGATTGCCAAGATTTTCCCGCGTCTGAATCGTTGCCTGACCGGTTACGACCTGGCGCACATTCGTGACAGCGCCGGACGCTTCGATCTCAACTCCATCCTGTGTGGTTCCGAGGGCACGCTCGGCCTCATCACGGAAGCGACGCTGAAGGTGCTTCCCTTGCCCGCCTGCTCAGCTCTGGTCACGGTACAGTACGACAGTTTTGATGCGGCGTTGCGCGATGCCCAAGCGCTCATGGCTTACGGCCCCGCCTCGATAGAAACCATAGACGCCACGGTCTTGCAACTGGCGCGCAACGACATCGGCTGGGAAGACTTGAAAGACATGTTTCCGGCGTCGAGCACCGGTGTCAGCGCGGGCGTGAACCTGATCGAGTTTGTCGGCGATGAGGCAGCGGTGCTCCGCGCACAGGTACAAAACGTGATGCGCGACATCACTACTACCTCGCAGGATCGCAGCGCGACGGCTGTGGCCTGGGAGCCTCAACAGATCGAGCGCGTCTGGGCCATGCGCAAGCGCGCCGTGGGCTTGTTGGGAAATCTGGCCGGTGAACAGCGGCCGATCCCTTTCGTGGAAGATACGGCGGTGCCGCCCGAACACCTGGCCGACTACATCGCTGAATTTCGCGCCGTGCTCGACCGTAGCGGCGTGCGCTATGGCATGTTTGGCCACGTCGACGCCGGCGTGCTGCACGTGCGTCCGGCGCTGGACATGAAAGACCCCGTCCATGTGGCTATGGTACGCGAAGTTACCGATGCAGTGGTGGCATTGACGCGTAAATATCACGGCCTGTTGTGGGGCGAGCATGGCAAGGGTATGCGCTCCGAATTCTCGCCGCAGTTCTTCGGTGCCTTGTATCCCTCGCTGCAAAGCATCAAGCTTTCCTTCGATCCGTACAACCAGATCAATCCCGGCAAGCTGGCGGCGCCGGCCGGTGAGGCATTGATGACCATCGACGGTACGCCGATGCGCGGCCAGCGCGACCGCCTGATTCCACCGATCGTGCGCGCAGACTATGAGAAGGCAATGCATTGCAACGGCAACGGCGCCTGCTATAACTTCGATGTTGACGACGCCATGTGCCCCTCCTGGAAATCGACCCGGGAGCGTCGTCATTCTCCCAAGGGACGCGCCACGCTGTTGCGCGAATGGTTGCG
This sequence comes from Herbaspirillum sp. RV1423, assembly GCF_000577615.1. Classification (GTDB taxonomy): domain Bacteria; phylum Pseudomonadota; class Gammaproteobacteria; order Burkholderiales; family Burkholderiaceae_D; genus Herbaspirillum. The sequence continues at coordinate 37,683 of NZ_CBXX010000041.1, read as the reverse complement.
GCAACTGGCCGGCTCCGGTGCGCAACCGTTGGAGGAAAGGGAGTTGCTGCAGCGACAGTCGCCCTGGCAAGCGTTGCTTGCATGGCCGTCGCGCCTGGTCAACACGTTGCGGCGGAGCCCCGATTTTTCGCACGAGGTGAAGGAGGCCATGAACGGCTGCCTGTCGTGCAAATCTTGTGCCGGTCAATGTCCCGTCAAGGTGGACATTCCCAAACTGCGGGCAAAGTTTTTGTTGCTCTACTACGGCCGCTATTTACGGCCCCTGCGCGACCACGTAGTGGCACTCCTCGAAGAACTGCTGCCGTCAATGGCGCGCTTTCCGCGCCTGATCAATGCACTGATGCACCAGGGGCCTGGGCCTGCGCTGTTGCGTCGGATTGGCTTGGTTGCCACGCCTCGCCTGGCCGAGCTGGGTCTCGGTGCGGAGCTGTCGCGTCGCGGTATTCCCATCGTCAGCCTCGAACGCCTGGAAGCGCTGACCTCCAGCGAGCGCCACCATACCGTCATCGTGGTGCAGGATGCCTTTACCAGTCACTATGAAACGATCCTGCCCGACCTGCTCGACCTGCTGAGAGTATGTGGTGTCGCGCCGATGGTTGCACCGTTCCGGCCGAACGGCAAGGCCCTGCATGTGCACGGCATGTTGGGACGATATGCCCGCACGGCGAAGAAAAATGCCGCTATGCTCAATGCGTTCGCCGCCACTGGCGTAGCCCTGGTCGGCCTCGATCCGGCCATGACGCTGAGTTATCGGCAAGAGTACGCTGAGTTGCTCGGCAGCGACGGCGCACCGCCGGTGCTGTTGGTGCAAGAGTGGCTGGCGCGCCATCTTGAGGGCATCCCGCGGGCCACCAAGAATGCACCGCGTCGCAGTCACTATCTGCCGCACTGTACCGAACGCACCACCGCACCGGCCGCCATGCGCGACTGGCAAACGGTGTTTGCCCACTGCGGGTTAGAGCTGGTGACGCTGGCCAGCGGTTGCTGCGGCATGGCCGGCACCTGGGGGCATGAAGCAGAACATCGCGCACAATCGGAGCACATTTACAGCCTGAGTTGGGCGCATCACGTCATGAATGCGCAGAGGGAAGATATTACCCTGCTGGCCGACGGATTTTCCTGTCGCTGCCAGGCGGCGAAGATAGACAGGGTCGCGCTCTTGCATCCCGTGCAGTGGTTGTTGGCGTGCCTGACGCCGCCATGCGGAGAATAATTTTTTGGAGAAACATCATGAAATGGATACACTTCACAGCTCCCGGCGCTACCACCGCCTACGGCATACTCGATGGACAACACATTGTTGAAGTCGAGGGCGGGCCCTTCGGCCCACACAAGCTCACCGAGTGCCGTCACCGCCTCGACGAGGTCAAAATCGAGGTACCGTTTATCCCGCGCACTTTTTATGCAGCAGGCCTGAACTATGTGCGCCACGTCAAGGAATACGCCGAGCAACAAGGCAAGTTGCCCGAACTGCCGGGCCAGGCCGACATCGGTTACCGCGCCGTCAACGCCCTGATCGCGCACGATGAAGCAGTGGTCATTCCATACGGCGCAACGCAGGTGCAATACGAGGGTGAGCTGGCGGTGGTCATCGGCTGCAAGGCGCGCCGCCTGACTTATGAAAATGCCTTATCCTGCGTGCTCGGTTACACCATCGGAAACGACGTCAGCGAACGGAACTGGCAAAAGACAGATCGCACGTTCTGGCGGGCCAAGAATTCGGACACGTTCAAGCCGATGGGGCCGTGGATAGAAACCGATTTCGATATTGATCAGGCGAACACCACCGTGCGCGTGAACGGTGAGATTTCTTCCCATTTTCGTACCAACGAAATGTTGTTTGATATCAGGACGTTCATTTCCACGATGACCCGCAACATCACGTTGTATCCCGGTGACGTAATCTGGATGGGAACCGATGGCAAGTCACCTAATCTGCGTGCCGGTGATGTAGTAGAGGTAGAGATCGACGGCCTTGGTTGCCTTCGCAATCATTTTGTCGATGCAATGTAGCAAAAACGTTGAATGGCGCTGAAATCGGAAGCCGGGACAAAAAATAACGGCTGAAAAGACCGCAATGCGGGAGCTCCGGCGCCACATTTACTTTTTAGCAATATCTTGTAGTAACAATCGGCAAAGGAACGACATGGCGCGTATAGATGGTTTTAGCGTGGACAAGACTACGCTGCAATTTGTAGGAACAGGATTAAGCCGGCCGGAGTGCATCATCGCAGAGCCCGACGGTACGCTCTGGATTTCGGATAATCGCGGAGCGCTCACCCATGTCGAAGCGGGTACCGGAAAGCAGCGCCTGATTGGGCCGGCTGAGGGCATTCCGAATGGTGTGGCGATGGAGCCGGACGGCACGTTCCTGGTTGCCGATATCGGCGCCGGATGCCTTTATCGCATCGACCGCGACGGCAACAAAACGATGTTATATGACAAGATCGACGGCAAGCGCATAGGCGCAGTCAACTTTGTTTACATCGACGGCAAAGACCGTCTGTGGATAGCCGTCTCCACCATCACAGAGCCGCGACTGCTTGCAGTTGATACCGCGATTCCTGATGGTTATATTTTGCTGATCGACGAAAATGGCCCGCGCCGTGTCGCGGAAGGGCTGTATTTTACAAACGAGATCCGCATCGACGGCGAAGGAAAGTATCTGTATGTCGCCGAGACTACGGCTGGCGGTGTTACCCGCTTTACCATCGAAGACGACGGTTCGTTAAGCGATAAACAGCCATTCGGTCCGCGGCCTCTGTTCAAGGGAGCCAAGGTCGACGGTATTGCTTTCGATGCAGACGGCAATCTCTGGGTCACCGAAATCACGCGCAACCAGATCGTGGTGTTGAAACCCGACGGCACGGCGCTCACCGTCTTTGAGGATCCTGAAGGCAAGGTGATTGACTTTCCGACCAGCGTTACTTTCGGCGGCCCGGATTTGCGGACGGTATATGTCGGCTCGCTCCGGATGGACAAACTGGCCGTATTCACTTCGCCCGTCCCTGGCGTGCCGATGCGACACTGGACAGTGTGACGAGGAGCGGCAGCTATCAGTCAGACTTTGTTGACTGCATCCGCATAGGGCTTGCGTGGTCCGGTAGGGTCCTCTCAGTGTGTCATTAAAGAAGTGCCTGCGCCTTCGACTGTGCAGCCGAGTGAGCTGATGCTAGACCGAGCCTGACAAGTACTCAATCATCCATTGCCCGGCCGGACCTAGCTGCCGATCCGCGCGATATGCACCGCCCATTGCAAGCTTGGCAATTCGTACATCAAACTCAACAGGCCGAAGAATCTTCAACCGTCCTCGTGCAATATCATCCTCAACAAGATGCGCCGGCATGCTTCCCCATCCGAGTCCGGCTAACAGCATCGAATGTTTCGCCCCCAGATCCGCAAGCCGCCAGGTCTGACTGGATAACACGCTGTAATCACGCCCAGATGTCATCGACGAGAGGTCTGTCAATACCAACTGAACATATTGCTGCAAAATATGTGATTCGATGGGTCCGTCAAATACTGCCAATGGATGGTGCGGCGCTACAACCGGGAGCAAGTCGACAGTGAGCATGTGAAAACGCTTCAAGACGGTCATGTCGGTAAATTGTGATTGCAGCAATCCGATCATCCCGGTGCCATCAAGCAATAATTCAACGGCAGCGCCTAATGGCTGTACATAAACGCGTGGTGGAACGCTCGGGAATCTCTCTCTGAATGCCGTTAACGCTTTGACGACTGGCGGCATTGGAAACATGGAATCCAGGACAATCGTCAGTTCGGCTTCAAGCCCGCTGGCAAGGCTACGCGCGGAGTCGCGGAATGAATTGGCTTCATCTGCAATACGGCGAGCCCGCACCAGCAGGGCCTTGCCTTCCTCAGTCAAGGTTGGACGATATGCCGTTCGATCAAACAGCAGCAGATCTATCTGGGACTCCAGATTCTGAATTCCATAAGTTACCGCAGAGCGGGCGCGATGAAGCCTCTTTGCGGCCTGCGTGAAACTGCCTTCGTCGACTATTGCGAGGAATATCTGGATCTGGTCAAGAGTCAGTGCATACATGTTCTAAATTATAGGCGGAGTTGAACTACATTTAGATAGTTTTTTCGTCGCTGATTGTCCGTTAAAGTTCGCATTGAACATCGCTGTCATGGCACTGAACCTGCCAATGCATCGAGCGATCACCATTTAACGCTATGACAAGGACTTCCCTAATGACAAACGTATTGATGCTCCTCTCCAGTCCGCGACGCGACGCGTCGCTGTCGACCAAAGTTGCAACGGCACTCTCGAATCGGCTTGCGTCCGAGTTGAGCGCCACTATCACGGTTCGCGATCTCGCAGTCGACTCGTTGCCGCATATCGATCCAGCATACGCAATCGGCCGCTTTGTACCCGTCGCAGAGAGAACGCCTGCTCAAATTGAAGCAGTCGGCTTGGCCGAGACGCTGGTTGCAGAATTGAAGGCTGCCGATATTGTTGTGATCGCCACGAGCATGATCAATTTCGGGCCATCCTCAACCCTCAAAACCTGGATTGACTATATCGTGTGGCCAGGCGTCACCATGATCCCTTCGCACGAAGGCATACGCGGCCTGATCACTGGCAAAAAGGTTTTCATTGTCGCTGCCAGCGGAGGAATCTATTCGAGCGGGCCGATGGCGGCAAACGATATGCTGGTGCCATATCTCAAGCAAATTCTGGGTTTTATCGGTTTGTCCGACTTCGAGACAATCCGCGTCGAGGCCCAGAGCCTCAGTCCGGAGGACGCTCTGAAGAGCGTTGACGCCGCGTTGACGCAAGTCGCCACTCTGAAACTCTCCGCCAAGTCAACCGGCCACTGATAGAGGAACGCCCGAATGACCTACGCTATCATCGGCTCCGGCAATGTAGGATCGGCCATGGCAGGGCAATTCGCACGCGCCCGGATCCCGGTGTCGATCGCTAACACACGAGGACCGGACTCTTTACAGGATCTGGTCAAGAAATTCGGGGACATGGTCTCGGCCAAAACGTTGGAAGAGGCACTTGCCGCCGACGTTGTGTTTCTTGCAGTTCCTTTCACGGTCGTTGAAACGCTTGCTGCGGCGCTTCCGAATTGGGCTGGCAAGATCATTGTCGATCAAACGAATGCCCACGGAGTGCCTCCTGAAGTGTCGGCAGGACGCCTGTCTACAGAGATTGTTGCCGGCTTGCTGCCTGGCGCCTCCATTGTCAAGGCCTTCAACCAGCTCCCTGCGGCGGTACTGGCAAGGGATCCGTCCCAAGACGGTGGCAAACGTGTCGTGTTCTTGGCAAGTAACGAAGATGCGGCCGCCGAGTCGATCAAATCATTGGCCGTCCAACTCGGGTTCTCTCCAATTTTCGTAGGACGCCTCGACGAAGGGGGCCGCCTGTTGCACATCCCCGGGCCTTTAGTGCTGCATAACCTTGTCGAGCATCCGTGCAAGTAGGCTTTTGCACAAATCCGTAAAACTGAAACAAGAAAGCCCGGATAGAGGGTTTTCTTATTTTTTCCACGTCAGCTTCAGGTGCCGGCACGCTTGCCGTCTTGCTCACCCGTTGGCATCGGGGAATATACATCCGCCATTGCGAACCAGCGCCTTCACCTCTTCACTCACTTGCATGGGATGCTTCCTGATTCGCGCAATGAATTTCTTTTGGTTCCGCACGTACGATTTCGCATCGTACTGCGCGCTCCACAGGACGATGTTCAGCATGATGGGAATAAGGTCCAGACCCTTCTCGGTCAGCGTGTAGAAGTCCTTGCGCCCGTCATCGGGGTTGGGCGCCCGCGACAAAATTCCTTGCTCCTCAAGAAACGCCAGGCGAGCAGCAAGAACATTGGTCGCGATTCCCTCTTCCGATTTCAAGAACGCGCCATACGTCTTTTTGCCCGCAAAAACGATGTCGCGAATGATCAACAGCGACCATCGGTCGCCGAAGATCTCCACGCCGTAGTTCACCGCGCAATGGGACCGAAGGTCTTCTTTACTCGTCGTTTTCATGACCGGATTTTAACATCACTTGCGTATCGCAAGTAAATTTCGGCTTTTCACTTGCTTTTTACAAGTAAACTGAATAGCATGGTCTGCATGTTGAGCGCGGTCGCCGGATCGTGCCGTTCATGCTAAGGAAATAGATGAGCACAATCAGTATCATCGGAGCGGGTGGCATGGCCGCGGCAATCGCTGGCCTTGCCGCCAAGGCCGGACACGGCGTCGAGGTGATGAGCCGCGACGCGGCCAAGGCGCGGGTACTCGCCGAGCAGATCGGCGCCGGTGCGACGACAGGCACATTCGGCACCGCCCCGGCCGGGGATATTGTCGTCCTGGCGGTGCCATACGCCGCCGTTCTGGACGTGGTAAAGCAATACGGTGACAAGCTGGCAGGCAAGCTCCTGGTCGATATCACCAACCCCGTCGCCGCCGACCTCGCGAGTTTTGTGACACCTGGCGACAGCTTCGGCGCGCAGGAGATCGCCAGGGTCGCCCCTGCCGACGCGGTCATCGTCAAGGCATTCAACACCCTGTACTCCCACGTCCTGGCTGCCGGTTCATTTCAGGGTAGCCCGTTGGACGTGTTCATTGCGGGCAACGACGCGCAGGCAAAGGCACGCGTCGCGATGTTCATTGAGAGCCTCGGGCTACGCCCGTTGGATATCGGGCTGCTGCCCATGGCGCAGACGCTGGAGCACGTCTGCCTGCTGTCGCTGGGCCTGCTCGCCCACTCCATCAAGCACACCAACTTCTCAATCGGGGTCAGCCTTCCCGGCTGAGCTCACTCGTAACACCACTTTCTCATATCACTCACAAGGAACAGCACTATGCGCGTTTTCGTTACTGGAGGAACCGGCCATATCGGTTCGTACATCATCCCCGAATTGATCGCAGCCGGACATGAAGTTACCGGCCTTGCCCGCTCGGACAAGGCGGCAGATGCGGTGGCCGCACTTGGCGCCAAGGTACGGCGCGGGGATATTTCCGACCTCGAAGGGCTCAAGGCCGCGGCGGCGGATGCCGACGGCGTCATTCACGTCGCGCACAGGCAAGACTTGCTTCCCTCCGGCGGGATCGACGCCGTGGCCGCTGCGGAACTCCAGATCATGCTCGCGTACGGCGAGGCGCTGGCCGGAAGCGGCAAGCCGCTGGTCGTGTCGGGCAGTATCGGCGCGCCCGGGTGGGAGAAACTGGATCGACCAGCCACCGAGGAAGACCCGTCACTTCCCGGCGGCGATGCGTACAAGGGGACCCTGCGGGTTCGTAACGCCGTAGAGCTCGCCGTCATCGGCCTCGCAGAGCGGGGCGTGCGGTCGTCGATCGTGCGGATTCCTACTATCGCGCACAGCACGACCGACGTCGGCTTCCTTCCGTTGTTGATCGGGCTGGCGAAGGAAAAAGGGGTCATCGGTTATCCGGGAGAAGGCGCGAACCTGTGGCCGGCCGTGCACGCCCGTGACCTCTCCACCTTATTCCGCCTGGCGCTTGAGAAGGGGCAGGCTGGCAAATATTGGCACGGGGTCGAAAGTGAGGGCATCCCGTTCCGCGCCATCGCCGAGGCCATTGGCAGCCGCCTGGGCGTGCCGGCCGTGAGCATACCCGCGGATGTGCTGATGCTGCCGGGCTATTTTGGCTTCCTGGCAAACCTGGTCACGCTCGATCTCCCCGCGTCGAACCTCATCACCCGGCAGACCCTGGGCTGGGAACCCACTCAGCCCGGCCTGTTCGCCGATATGGACAACGGCCACTATTTCCCTGCCGCCTGACCCGCGCCGTATTACCGGGGCGATGCCCCGGTAATACGTGACGAGCAACCTGCCAACTGACGAGGAAACAATATGAGCACTCCCATCAGCACCATCAGCATCATCGGCGCCGGCGGCATGGCCACGGCAATCGCCGGCCGTACCGTCACGGCTGGGCACACAGTCGAGGTGATCGTCCGCAACGAGTCCAGGGCACAGGCGTTTGCCGACAAGCTTGGCGCTGGCGCGACCATCGGGACGTACGGCGCCGCACCAAAGGGCGACATCGTCATCCTCGCCGTACCATACGGCAGTGCGGCGTCGGTGGTGGCCGATTTCGGGGCGGCGCTGGGCGGCAAGGTAATCATCGACATCACCAACCCGGTCGCCCCCGATCTCTCGGGCCTGGTGACCCCCAGCGGCAGTTCCGGTGCGCAGGAGACTGCCAGAGGCCTTCCCGCCGGTGCGCATATCGTGAAAGCGTTCAACACCCTCTTCGGCCCCGTCCTTGCCAAGGGTGGACGACTCGACGCGTTCATTGCAGCCGACGATGCAAAGGCCAAGGTCCGCGTCGCAACTTTCCTGGAGAGTCTCGGCCTGCGGCCCTTGGATATCGGTGCCCTGCACATGGCCCAGACGCTCGAATCACTTGGCCTCATGATGATCGGCTTGGCAAAAAACGGCGCTGACACGTTCGATATTGCCATGCACGTCGATATCGGATTGGCGCGATGAGCACGCAAGGGAACGTGCAGATCGTGAAGGGACTATTTGCAGCAACGGGCTGCGGCGATCTGCAAGGTGTGCTGGCGTTGACGGCCGACGACGTCGAATGGGTCATTCCGGGCGAGTGGCCGCTGGCCGGCACGCACCGCGGGCATGCGGGGTTGGCTGATTTTTTTCAGAAGGCCGCTGACATGGTGGAAACTTCCATTTCTACGCCCCTCGAATTTATCGCGCAGGCCGACCGCGTCCTGATCGTAGGTTTGAGCACGGGGAAAATCAAAGCCACGAACAAGGCGTTCGAGGAGCATTTTGTCTTCGCCATGACGGTGCGAGATGGCAAGGTGACGCACATCCGAGAGTATATCGACACGCTGGCACTAGCACGGGCGGCCGGAACGGAGAGTACAAACGCTGCCTAACCCAGGGTCGTCAGACTCATCGGTTCGTCACCATTCCGGCGCAAAAATGGATGGGATTGCTCCAGTAACCTCTGTGTATTTTGGGCCGGAAGCGCAACCGGCTAATGGCGCAGCCAAAAAATCGCGAACAGATCCTGCGACAGTCACTCCCGCCCGTCGTTCGCCAGGATCGCCCGAAGCTGTTCTTCAAATACTTCCGGCGGCTGGCCGCCAGAGATCAGGTAGCGATCATTCACGATGACTGCCGGCACGCTGCTGATGCCGCGCTGGGCCCACAGCGTTTCTTCTTCCTTCACTTCCTGGGAGAACCGATCCGATCCCAGTACTTCGCTTGCTTCTACGCCATCCAGGCCGGCTTGTATGGCAAGTTCCGCCAGCACATTCCTGTCCGCGATGTTTTTCCCATCGGTGAAATAGGCCTTGAGCAGCACCAGCTTGAGCTCCGCTTGCCTATTTTTTTCTTTCGCCCAGGCAAGCAGACGATGCGCGTCGAAGGTGTTGTAGACGCGGCTGTCGTCATCGCGGTTCATGGTGAAACCGACAGAAGCCGCTCTGGTCCGGATCTGCTCCCGGTTGGCGCGCGCCTGGTCGGCGCTGATGCCGTATTTTTCGGTGATGTGCTCCAGTTGCGCCTGTCCGGCAGTGGGCATGCCGGGGTTGAGCTCGAACGGGTGGACGGTGAAGTCGACGTGCGTCTCCGGGTCGAGGCGTTCGAGCGCGGTATTGAGACCTGCCAGCCCGATCGCACACCAGGGGCATACAACGTCGGAGACGAAATCAATTTTCAAAGCATTATTCATGGCAATACCTCATGGCATGGCACCTGTCATCAGGTGGCGTTAATGGATGAAGATATTGTAATCCGGATGCATGGGTGTCATCCGGGGTCGGCGCAGGGTCTCCGCAACTGGCCGATAGAAGGCATCGAAATGGCGGATCGCCCTTACCGAGCGTGAAGGTCAATGGTTGCCGTGAGCTGCGCCATCAAGCAAGGCTTGAGAAGCAAAGCGGCGAACGCCTCTGGCGCTGCCCATGAGTCTGTCATCAACGTAGCACCAATAAGGACAATGGAAATGTGGGTCATTGCGGGGAGTGCTTTGACTGCTTTGGCAAATTCCAGCTCGTCCATAACGGACATGCGAAGGTCAGTTAAAATCACGTCTACTGCTCCTCACGATAAATAGTGTCAAGTAATAGCCTGGAAATACTCAAAATGATGGATTGGATCCCTGTAGTCTTCGTTACATTCAAGGTTCTCGTGCTCGGCACGGGCATGTTCTTCGCCATCAAGTGGCATTACGATCAAGGGAAGAAGGAGACGGAAAAGGAGAGGCGCGCGGTGCTACGCGCGGGCGGCAAGGTGGCCGCAGTCTTCGTGCTATCGCTCCTGGGCCTGGGGCTCGTCACCTTCGCCCTTAGCAGGACGCTCGGTTTGGACTTGACGTTCCCATGATGGCAAAGAATAGGCAGCCGATACCCAGTGATGCGGCAGCAATTCACCGATGCGGCTATTGGGCAGCATCGGCAGGCGGGTCAGAGCTCGCTTCGGCACATAGCATCGGCATCGCTGCGTGACTATTAATCGGCAAGCCATCAGGCATTACATTGATGTGCTTCGTAGCCGTTGCTCTGGGCATTTGCAAATTGCCGCTGGATTTGAGTTAGCGTCATATCTTCGGAGCGGGTCTCCAAATATTGAGTTGAAGGTCCGCTAGGCATCGCACATTGTATGGCAATAAGAATGGTGTTTTTCTCACCTAATGTCTGTTACTGGCCGCCACTTGCCACCGGATATGTTCTTAATTAATTTGTCGTCCAACCAAACATCCTCATAGTCTGGCGCAAGAAAAACTCGCCATCCCGGTGGCAATGCCAGGTACGGGATAATCTTGGCGCAATAACCAGCCACATGGGAAACATGAAGTGGTTGACAAAAGTTCGCATCGTCAGAATTCTCGCCACCGTGAATGTACCAACCACAATCACCGTTATTCGGCTGAAGCCGAACCGCGTGAAGTGGCAACCTGTCCAATGTCCCTAAGGCAATACCCACCTTCTCGTTTATTTCTGGTGGCATGTACAGTGCTGCAAATCGCTGACAAGTTTTCTGTTGGTCGCTGGGCATGGTTTATGACTCAATTTGTGTTTAGCCTCAGGGGCAGCTTCTGGCCGATTGCGGGCACTGAGGTCAGGACTCATTCGTCGGGAAAACACCCTAATTTCTCATAGTACGTAAGTCGGCGAATCCATTCTTTTGCATGTTCGTGAGCGCAATCAAACATCACACCCGCGTTGGCATTGCCGCCCGAACCAAACAAACTGTCCTCTAAATCACACTCGGAACGGGCCAGTTGCTCTCACGCTTTTTGAGTGACCTAACCCGAAGTAACTAGTCTAGCTAAGGCCAGGGGCGTGTATATACGTTTCGATAAGGCGTAGCCAATCATTTTGCGGCAGGCGCCCAGCACTGTCGATCTCCACCATACACCTACATGCTTAAACTGGATGAAACGCTAGTTTGATCCTATTGGTGGTGTCGGGTCCATCTCAGTAAATCTACATGGCCGAGCGCAAATTGAGTAAAAAACTGTAAAGAAAGGATGACTATGTCAGCTTGCTGAAAGGTGATGTTGTAACCTCTCATCGACACAAAAAAGAGAGTATCCACGAGTTAAGGTACGATGAACATTCCATTACACATTGATCCAAACCACATTGAGATCCATCGCCTGTTTGCAACGCCTCTTGCGACTATAGAGGTTCCGGGGGTGTCTGGATTCAATGAGGCACTATCCGATTACATCCTTGTGCGACAGAAGAATGAAACTTCAGAACAGCACAGCAATGTCGGTGGTTGGCAGTCCTCTCCTGACCTGGGTGATTGGGATAGTCCCGCAGTAAAATCGCTTATTGATTTCAGCCGATCGTTTGTGGATAAGCTCACTGCGCTCAACTCCGTTCATGGACTGACAGAAGTCACTCATACTTGGAAAATTGAAGGGTGGGCGAACGTCAATTTTCCTGGTTGCACAAATGCGCTCCATGCTCATCCTGGCGCATTTTGGTCCGTTGTTTACTGGGTAGATGATGGACATGATTCTTTAGGGAAAGACAATGGAGGGCAACTAGAGTTTTATGATCCAAGAGGAATACTTCCGGCCATGTATTCTCCAGCCCTTCGCTTCCGTATAGAGGGATGCCTGAATGCAGGGTATACACAGGCAATTACTCCTATCACCGGCCATTTAGTAGCTTTTCCATCTTGGCTGCTGCACTCAGTTAGCACATATCTTGGCACCCGTCCTCGCATTTCTATAGCCTTGAATTTCTCGGTCTAGCGGTGACTCTGCTACTACGATTTGCGTAATGACGTCTGCCCCCCTACGCTGTTGATTTGCGCGTGGATTTGACCCAGGTTCCTTGCAATGGCGCGTATGGATTGGCCGGCAACTATCGAGAGGGGATATCTTCTCGTTCTGCCAGGGACAGCGCATTGCTAGCGCGCCTGCGTTGCGCTGATCTGATGCCACCGCTTACCGACAGGATATTCGAAACAGACGAGTGATTGCGATCAAATAGCTGTGCTATCTGGTGGAGAGATTCGCTTTTCCTCCAGCGATCCCACATTAATGCCTTCTGGCTTTCGGGTAGATGATCCTTTTTCGGCGTTCCATTGCAACAATCCTGTTATTCGCATAGCCTTAGTATGTTGCATTCACCGGTTGAACCCGCCGCCGAATTGAGCCATTCATAAGTGATCCAATTCACCTCGTTTCTGACGATCAACACAACCGTGAGTCGGCGCAGCACAAGTATATTACGTGAGATTCAATCCACCATCCGAGAGCAGAATTTCTCCAGTAATATAGTCTGAAGCGACTAGGAATGCGACAACCTGAGCAATGTCCTCTGGACTAGCGGCGCGGCGCATCGGCGCCCGCTCCTTCCAAAGTTGCTGTGCCTGCGTCCAAGTCGCCGTAAGGGGCGTATCTACCAGGCCAGGAGCAACAGCATTGACCCGAATGTCCGGTGCTAGCGAAAGCGCGAGCAAGCGTGTCATATGGTTTAACGCGGCCTTCGTTGCTGCATAAGGAATGGAAGCCCCCTTTGGCCGAACGCCGGCGTGCGAACTGACGTTTACGATGCAACCAGGTCGTCCGCGCGTAGCAGCATGACGGAGCGCAGACTCCGCTTCGGCTGCCAGACGAAACGGTGCAATGACATTGACTTCATGCAGCTCCTGCCAGATAGCGGGTGTGGCCGCAGCAAGATCCTCGTGTGGAATTACGCGACTGATTCCGGCGTTATTGACTAGAACGTCAAGTCGGCCCCACGCCGCGACAGCTTCACGGACGAGCTTCACCCTGTCCGCGTCGGCGGACAGATCGGCCTGCACATAAGTTGCAGAGCCAAGCTCACGAGCGAAAGCATGTCCCGCTTCGGTCGAACTGCGCGAATGCAAGACGATTGAGAACCCTTCCATTGAGAGTCTGCGAGCGATGGCGGCACCAATACCCGAAGTGGAGCCGGTGATAAGCGCAACAGGAGGAGAATTTTTCATAGGAGTGATATCAGGAGTAACAGTGTCTCATCATTGAGAGGATGCTCTAACTGCGGCCTCTAAGCAAATGGTAGCTTCTACCCGGTTTCGGCCCCTAAAGGCCAGTGTGGATTTCCGATTGCAGCAGGAAGCGCAGAATACCCATTTGCACCTGCAAAAGCCATTCTTTTTGCCGATATCCGACAAAGCCCTGGTACGTAACAGGGTCAAACGTCAGTTCGCGACCAATGGAAAATGGTGGTGTAGGCAGCAAATGTGGATTCCCCATACTGGCCAGCATTTCCAGGCTTAAAGGCGTAACTCCTTCAAGCTCGTCGGGCCATCCATCGGTAATCACGACATCAATCTTATCCGGTAGCACATCCGTAGATTTTTCCCATAAAGAAATATCGGCAAATCTGCGCCAATGATTTGACGAGACGTCATGGAAGCGCAAGCCATTCTTTGCACTCTCTGCCCAACGCGTAGCCGCTTATTACAAAGTAACGTCCAACTTGCGAAATCCTCTCACATTGGCTGGACTAGTTACTTCGGACCAGGTCACTGGCTGGATTTCTATTGCTCATACGCCGCTATTGATGATGGTCAGTATGCTGTTGACTGCATCATCCTTGCCTGCCATATCGTTGTTGCCACCGTTGCGCGGCAGCTCGGCTTGCGAGGAGGCAGCAGCGGCTGGCGGATCTTGATGAACAATGTTCAGGCTGCGTTGTGTCGTGAATGTCGGCGCAAACAGTGGGCGATCAGCGCTCTTCGTCGCCGCCAGATACCAGGCCATGGCTTGCGTGTTATCACTGATGTTGGCCAGCGTGATGCCGGCCGGATTGCTCAATACATTGATGTTGGCCAGCGTGACGCCGGTTGGATTGCTCAATACATAGTTGCCGCGGTCAGCACCGGCGAGGCTGAACGCCAGATTGACAGTCTTGCCAGTGCCGATGGATGCGCTGTCGAAATTGCCGCTCTGACTCAGGGAGACCGCGTCGCCCGCCAGCAAGCCGTTGAGCACGCCGCCGCTGATAGTCGCGCCGGTGTTGCCATCATAAGTCTTGTTCTGCGCGATGGCCCCGCCGACCGTCAGAGTCGCCGGCGTCACCGTCACGCTGCCGGCATTGGAGACAAGTCGGTAGCCCAGGTTGGACGCCAGGTTGCCGGTGTAGTCCAGGGCATAGCTGCCCACATTGAGATGGCCTGATGCCGAAGTATTGCCAGCCGCGACGCCGAACGAGGCCGTGCCGGAGATGCCGGCGGCGAGCAGCGTGTCACCGTCGATCAGGCCACCGGTACCGATGGTATAGCCCGAAGGCAGGGCATTGCCGTAGACGATGGAGCCGCCGGTGGGCGTGACTTGCAAAGTCGGTGCAATGCTATAGAAAAACCAGTTGCCGCTGCCGGCATAGTCTGGCGTGGTGCCGTCATAGCTCACGTTGTAATGCTTGCTATAGAGGCCGGCGCCGTTGCGATTGCTGGTAACGGGATCAGCCGTATAGACCAGGTAGCGGCCACCGATCGACATGTTGGCTACGGTGCTGGCGAAGCTGCTGCTGGCCACCATGATAGTGTCGCCGCTACGATTGAGTGTCGTGTTGAGATCAATGTTGCTGCCTATCAGGGTTAGGACGGAGTTTCCGTCTATCGCACCCAAGCTACCTGTTGACAGCGTCAGGGCGCTACCCGCCCCTGCTCCGCCAATGGACACGCCGAATCCGGCGCTGTAAGGTTCAATGATGACCTTCGGTGCCAAAACGAGGGCGCCGGCTCCTCCACTAATGGTCAGGCCATCGGCCAGAAAATGGACGCTGTTGCCGGCACTGACCTGGGCTGATATGTAGAGAGACGGAGCCTTTAGAGTGACGTTGGCGGGGGCATAAATGGTGTTGTAGACGTTGATGGCGTTGCCGGCTTCGGCGGTCAGCGATTTACCTGCGGCGGCGATGGCCACCGGATCATAGAAGTTGATGCTGTTGGTCGCCTGCAGGCTGACATTGGTGGAGGCATTGCTCAAGGTGGCACCTAGTATTGTCGACTGACCGCCGTTGGGCAGGTCACCAAAACTGATAACCGGTGCGGAGAATCCACAATTATTCGAGCAGTTGATCACGTCGAGATCGGTCGGATCGAGCAGCAATGTACCCATTTTTCCGAAGGCTGCGCGGGTGTCGACCTGGGCGCTGAAACTGAGCGTCTGCTTGCCGGATACTTCGACGAAGCCGCCGTCGCCGCCAGTAGCGCCGCCCTTCGCATTGATCTTGCCTTGCGCCACGGTAGTGCCGTCGGACCAGACGATGACGCGCCCGCCATTGCCCTGGCCGGTAGCATTGGCGTCGATCTGCGTATTGGCCGATACCAGGGTCTGGCTGGCGTTGCGTACAGCGGCATTGCTCCCCTGGAAGTCGCCGCCGATCAGGACCGTGCCGCCGCCGTCACGTCCGCTGGCGTCGACCTGTGCCGTGCCAAACAGGCCGACGCGCTCGCCCAGCAGGCTGACCTGGCCGCCTTGGCCGGTCGCATTCGACACATCGACACGGCCTTGCAGCACGGTGTCGCCGTTGCCGGCATCGGCCGATACCCGGCCACCCTGTGCGCTGATACTGCCATTCAATTGCAATTGCCCATTGTCGCTGACCAGCATGACCCGGCCATCGCGGGTATCGACCGCGTTGGCCTGGATCATGCCGTCGTTATTGACCACCGCCTGGATCAGACTGTCGGCCGTCTTGGCATTCATCACTACCGTACCGCCATCGGCTTGGATCAGTTGCTTGTTCTGCACCATCGCCTGCAGACTGCCTTGGTTGATCTTGACGCTTAACAAGCCGTCACCCGCGAAGTCGAGCGTCATGTCGCTGCCCGCAGCCAGTGTCACGTTGCCGAGCCTTGCAGCCAGGGTGCCCCGATTGCTGACCTGGCTACCCAACAGGGCGATGTAGCCACCGTCTCCAGTGGTGATGTTGCCTTGGTTGACGATGCCGGCAGTGCTGTTGACGGTATTGGTGAAACGATAGTTGCCGGCAGTGAAGTCGGCGTCGCTGAGACTCAAGGTGCTGGCCAGCAGACCTCCGACATTGACGCTGGCGCCGGCGCCGAACAGCACGCCATTGGGGTTGAGCAGGAATACCTGGCCATTGGCGTTGAGTTTGCCGTAGATTTCGGTGGCGCCGCTGCCGATGATGCGATTCAAGGCAATGGCATCGCGCCCGGACTGGATGAAATTGACCGTTTCATTGCTGGCGATATTGAAGCTGCTCCAATTAATGGCAAGCTTGCTGCTACCTTGAGTAATGCTGGTGACATTACCGCTGCTGCTGATGGTGCCGCTGCCGCTGGTCACCACGCCACCCGCCGGGGCTGCCCAGGCGCCCGACGCAGTCGCCATGGTCAGCAGGCTGCCGGCAAGTATTGCCCGTACGTGATGCGTTGGATTGAGCCGGTCTTGAGGCTTATCTTCTGGACAGGTAAGGCGGACGGGGCAGTGGAAATGGTGCATGGGATTTCCTATTGCTGGTTCTTTAGAAACGCTTGGCCAACTGCAGCCAGGCGCGAGGCAGCTTATCCTTGTCGGAGTTCGGCGCTTCATCGGTGCGCCAGGCGACACTGGCCTGCAGGCTCAAGCCTTGCGGCCCGGTCCAACGCATGCCTGTACCAAGGCCCGAGAGCGAGCGGCGATTGTCGCCATCACCAACCGCTGGTTTGTGATTAAGACGGCCTTGGGCTGTGTCGTAAAACAGTAGCGCCTGCCATTGCGGTGTGACGTCAAAACGTAGTTCCAGGTTAAGCAGCCAGGCGTCGTCGGCGGGCGCTTCACCTTGTGGATAGGCTCGTACGCCATAGGCGCCGCCCAGCGACATCTTTTCCGTGGAAGTGAGGTTGTCGGCGGCGTACTGCGCGCTCAATTGTGCCGACAGACTCCATCGTTGGCTCAAGCGCTGTAGCCGACCGAGTTGGATGTTGCTCTTGAGGAAATGGCCTTGCGTGTTATGACCCAGGGTATCCAGAGCAGCACTTGCGGCGTCGAGCTTGAGCTTGCCCGCCGTGACGCTCAGGTTGCCCTGGCTGATACCGCCGCCCATCACATCGTCGCTGCGATAACCAGACAGGCCCACGGTCAGATTGTTTAGTGTCTTGCTGGTGGTGGTGGCGGTCAGATCGATGTTATCGTCGAGCTCTTTGTGATCGACATTAATCTGCAGATTAAGATTGGCTTGGCGGCTGCGCAGCAGCGGATGGAGCAGATAGAGGCTGGCGATGCGAGCCGTGCCATGGGCATCGAGATTGCTGAATTCCTCACCGAGCCGATAGCGCATCTGGGCATAGGCAGCTCCGATCTGGGTGCCTTGGCGATTGATCGGAAGTTGATAGCTCAAGCGCCCATAGACCAGGCCGCTACCGGAACTCAAGGCATTTAATTGCAGTGCATCGCCCCAACCCAGGGGATTGTTCAATGTCACGTTGCCATTGATGCGCGCCTGGCCGGTATAACGATTGCCCAGATTGTCCACACTGACGCTGGCGTCATAGGGTTTGCCGTTCTTCACCTGGATATCCAGATCGGTGCTGCCCAGCGAGGCACCCGGCGACAAGGTTGAGCGAACGGCCAGGCCAGGGATGTCGCTCAGCAGCAGCAGGCTGCGTTCCACTGTGTCGCTGCGCAAGGCCTGGTCGGGCGTTATCCCTGCCACCTGTTCTCGTATCCGGTCGTCACTGAAGCTGGACTGGTTGTCCAGCGAGAGCTTGCCCAACCGTCCTTCCAGTACCTGGATGTCGACCACACCATTCTTGATTTCCTGCGTCGGCAGATAGGCCCGAGCTAATAGGTAGCCCGCCTTTCGATAATGCTGAGTGATTCGCATGGCAGCTTGCTCCAGTTCGGCCAAGCTGTGTTCGCCACCGATCAGGTCGGCCAGGAGGTCTTGCAACTGGGCTTCAGAAAATGCCTGGGCGCCGGTGATACGAACGGCCTCGACATAGACTTTGATATCGGCCGGAAGCTTCAACGGTGCGCGCAGTGCGGGCTCCGGAAGTGCCTCCGCATTGCTTTTTGGCAACTGTGCGGGAGGCTGGATATTGTCCAGCAGGCGGCCGGCATCGGGCAGGGTTTGCGCTGATGCTGGTGCGGCTGAAACAGACAAGGATGCGATCAACAAACCGGCCGGCAGGAACGCTGCGCCAGGACGGGCGAGGCATCGGCATTTGTTAGGAGTAGTCATTTCAGGACATTGACAGTATCGTCATGCTACTAGTCGGCGCGATCAGACTTGAGCCTCGCAGCAATATTTCTTATATGCAAACCGCCAGTGTATCAACGCGAGCAACGCTTGTGAATACTGTAAATGCAGTAGATGTGCTGTCTATTTTCTATGATGAATATTGACCGATTGCAGTCGTTATATTCATTCAAGTAAAAGCGAGGGAGGAAAGAGAGTACCGTCCTCAAATGGCCCAAGCCGACTTCGCGCGAAGCTTGTTAATCTGTCAATTTGAATCAATGGAAGCGCCCCGGAATATGTAGAAAGAACGAGGGTGTTGTCCCCATCGCATCTAAATACCTCCACACCTACGTGGTTGGCCTCATTAATTAATTCGATTCCCAACCCATCACGAATAACGTCTGATGCGATTTGTAAGCGAAACTCCATATTTTCTCATTTGACTAAATTTGCGGAGCTACTTGTTTTGATTGCAAACGTCTCGGCAAGACCATACGGCTGCTTCTGGCCGAAAGCAGCCCTTTGTTCCGGGGTCATTCAAAGTCAAGGAGCGATCGCTTCGAGATCCTAGACGACGATTTTCTGGGGGCTCGGATCGTGGCCGCTAATCGGCTTTCGTTGGGCGTCATGGCTGCGTGATTATTTCCGACATATCTTGACAGCAAACCACAGTGTAGGAAGCGCTGCGACCGAAAATAAGAGAATTGGCTGACGATATGCCCTGAGGAGAGTAAACCAAACGTTGCTCTCTAAATCTGTAGTGAAGGTTCTGTCGGCTCTGGCCTGGAGGTCATTTGCTTGAACAAACAAATCCATCGATACGACAGTAACTGGAGCAGCAAAGTAAAACATTGCGAGATACAGCACATAAAGTACGAGCAAACATAAAACAACAAATAGCCATGGCCTCGTTAACTGAGACCACGCAACTGAGCCAGCGATACCGACGAAAAGAGCTGGCATCCCCAGAAAAACACCAAGGTCTAGAAGTCCTAGAAGTAGTTTAAACATTTACGAGAGCCTGAGATGACATCCAACGTGTGAGATGACCAGCGCTGAAAGCGTCGGTGTCGATTGCAATGTTAAAGCCAGCTGGAAAAGCAGAAAACTCAAACTTTGGTTTAACCGTTTCAAATTTCATATTAGGTAATATTAGAAATTAAAGACCGCTATTGGCCGAGAGCCAACAGGCGCTTCCAGCTAGCGCGATTTGCTCAGCCAAATAATATGTCCTGCAAACGCGAATAGCCCACCGAGCATATATAGCCACTTTGACCAACTACTACCTTCAAGAATGAAGCCTAAAGCTCCCAAAATTATCGCGAAGGCGGCGCACATCCACCATATTAATTTTTTATTCATCTTGTTTGTTGTTGTCCGTCAAAGCCTTATCAAGAATTTCTTTCAATGACGGCTTCTGGCCGATAACGGACGTCTGGTTTTTCGCAGGGTAAGCAAATGTGTGTTTCATCCCACCATGTTTCTCATGACACTCGCGAGCCAGAAAAAGACGCTTGGCATTTGGATCGATCATCACTGATGATCCTGGATTGTTATTATGAGCGTTTATTCATAAGACGCATCTGATCCTGCATCCCCGGAGATAACCCATGAGAGACCTGCCTCCCACTGCCACGTTACGCGCCTTCGAAGTCGCTACCAGGCATGCCACTTTCACTTCCGCAGCGGAAGAACTGCACGTCACCCAGAGCGCGGTCAGTCATCAGCTCAGACATCTTGAGGAACTCTGGGGAGTGCAACTGTTCCAGCGCGGCAAGTCGCTGACGCTCACACCCGCAGGGACGGTGCTGGCTCCGGTGGTGCGCGAATTCTTCATGAAGCTTGAGGCGACACTGGCCGACTTGCGCGAGCAAAAGGGGCGAGTACGGCTCAAGGTCAGTACGACCTATTCCTTTGCACTGAAATGGCTGTTGCCGAGGCTTCCGGAGTTGGCCAGACAGCATCCGGAAATCCTTGTCACGCTGGAGACCACTGACGCCGCGATCAACTTCACGCCGGCCGAACCCGATGTGGCGATCCGTTTCGGCACCGGGAATTACCCCAGCCTGCATTCCGAGTTCCTGTTCCGGGAACAGATCTTCCCGGTGGCCAACCCACCATTACTGGAACGCCTTGGCATGCCGCGCAAGCCGGCCGACCTGCTGCACTATCCGTTGCTGACGCGCGCCGGCGCGGACATGGTGCCGAAATGGGACCTGTGGTTCCAGCAGGCCGGCGTAGCCGTGTCCGCCTTCAGGGAGAGCGTGCGCTTCGCCGACACCAACATGACCATCGAAGCAGCACTACTGGGGCAGGGCGTGGCGCTAGCGCGTAGCGGGCACGTAGAAAATGAGCTCGCTGACGGCAGCCTGGTCAAGTTGTTCAAGATTGCGCTGCCATCGCCGCTGGCCTACTACTTCGTCTGTCCGAAAGGAATTGAGGCCCAACCGCACGTTGCAATCTTCCGTGAGTGGGTCATGGCCGAATCCATCAAGGCCGGCGAGAGTTACTGAGCATTGGCGCCATCGCGTGAGTATTTACTCATGCCCCGATGAGGAGACTTCGCTTTAGTCCTGGCGCGAACATGCTTACCATGGCGCATGCCTTTTCATATTGTTCTGCTCATTCTCTTCGCAGCGTCACTGCATGCCGTCTGGAACGCCCTGCTGCGCGCAGGTGAAGACCGCCTGTGGTCGATGACGGTGATGTGTCTGGCGGTCGCCATTGCCAGCGTCATAGCAGCCTTGTTGCTTGCACCGCCAGCCAGTGCCAGTTGGAGCTATGCCGCGTACTCGGCTGTGCTGCACGTCGGCTATAACCTGTTTCTGGTGCGCAGTTACCGCGTCGGCGACCTCGGCCAAACCTATCCGATCGCGCGTGGTTGCTCCCCCATCCTGGTGAGCATCGGGGCGACTCTATTCGCCGGCGAGAAGTTGGAGGCAGTCACCATGCTGGGGATTGCGCTGGTGTCGGGCGGGATCATTTCCCTCGCGTTCAAAGGACGCAAACTCCAGGTTCCCAGCCTGCCGTATGCCTTGGGCACCGGCTGCTTCATCGCCGCCTACAGTGTGGTGGACGGCATCGGAGTACGCCTTTCAGGGGCACCGATGGCCTATACCGCGTGGATGTCTGCGCTGTGGGGAGTCCTGATGCCGGCAGTATATGTAGGCCTGCGCGGGACTCGCAACCTGTTTTCGGTCCGTCCTGGTTTCGGTACTGCCTTCGCCGGCGGCCTGGTGTCGCTGCTGGCCTATGGCATTGTCATCTACGCCATGTCTGGTGCGCCCATTGGGGTTGTATCGGCACTGCGTGAAACCAGCGTGCTGTTCGCGGCGCTGATTGGCTACCTGTTCCTGGGCGAATCCCTGAGCACTCCGCGGCTGCTGGCTTGCGCGGCGATCACCGCCGGCACAATCATGATCGGTTAACCATTTGGCCGCTCGGATCCGGTTGGCGCATACGGTTTTATTTCACTAAGCGGAGGTCCTACAATGAATGCCGATACACAAGCGCCGGTCATCCTGATCACTGGCGGCAGTCGCGGTGTGGGTGCAGCAAGCGCGCGGCTGGCTGCCATCCGGGGCTACGACGTGGCGCTGAGCTACGTCTCCAACGAGACGGCGGCCCAGGCGGTCGTCGCCGATGTGCGCAAGCTCGGGCGGCGTGCCATGGCCAGGCAGGCCGACAGCGCCGACCCGGTGCAGGTGGCACGGCTGTTCGATGCGATCGACGACGAATTCGGCCGTATCGACGTACTGGTCAACAACGCTGCCATTCTCGAGCGACAGTCGCGGCTGGAAGATCTGGGCTTTGCGCGGATGCAGCGTGTCTTCGCAGTCAACGCGATTGGCCCCATCCTGTGCGCGCAGCAAGCGGTCAGGCGTATGGCCTACCGCCACAAGGGGCGAGGCGGCGTGGTGATCAACATCTCGTCAGCGTCCGCCCGGCTCGGCAGTCCGAACGAATACGTCGACTATGCGGCTTCCAAGGGCGCACTGGAGACCTTCACGACCGGATTCGCCAAAGAGGTAGCGCGCGAAGGGATACGCGTCAACTGCATCCGCCCCGGGCACATTTACACCGAGATGCACGCCAGCGGCGGCGAACCTGGCAGGGTAGATCGCGTCAAGGATTCCATCCCTATGGGGCGGGGCGGCCAGCCGGAAGAGGTTGCTCGCGCCGTCCTGTGGTTGGCGAGCGAGGAGGCTTCCTTCATCACTGGCACTTTCCTCGATGTTACCGGTGGCAAGTGATGGGTTAATCGAGAGCAATTCTTCGCATAGCGATAAAGCCGGGCTTATGGCGTTAAGCCACGGGCTTCGTGAAGAACCCATTTCGAGAATATCTGAAGTGGCCCCTCACTCAACTCTATTGGTTCAGGAAGAACGAGGCAGAAGTTCTTGGCAGTCGTTTTGCTGTCCGGCCAAGGCGCGACCAAACGGCCTTGTTCAAGCTCTGCACCGATGTAAAGACGCGGCACCAACGCAACCCCCAAGCCAGCCAGCGCCGCCTCTATCAGCATGGAATGAAGATCATAACGTGCGCCAACCGCCGAATTGGTCAGTACGATGCCGACCTCTTCAGCATAAAGCTGCCACGCATCCGGATTTTGTCGCCTGTGAAGACGAGGCAGCTTATCCAGCGAGATGTCCGCATCGGCGCCGGCGAGGAGCGCTGGATTGCAGACGGGCACAAGTACCTCCTCCAGCAGGTGATGCAGATGCATGCCCGTCCACGCTGGATGATCAAAATGAATTGCCGCGTCGAAACCGCTACCCGTAAGAATGAAAGGTTCCATGCGCTCGGCAATATGCACGGTAATGTTCGGATACTGGTCCTGAAAGCGTTTCAGCCTCGGAATCAGCCAACGGGTAGCGAAGGTCGGAATGGCGGCGATGTCGATACTCCCACCGTCGATAGGCTGCCCCATCACATAGAGGCTGTCCCGTTCCAGCCGGTCCAGAATCTCGCGGACCTGTATGGCATATCGCGTACCGTTCGGCGCAAGCCGTACCCGGTTTCCAACGCGCTGAAACAGCGCAACACCCAAAAAAACTTCCAACCGGCTGATCTGACGGCTGACAGCGCCTTCGGTCAGCGACAACTCTTCGGCAGCACGGGCGAAGCTGCTGTGTCGCGCTGCGGCCTCAAAGGCTAGCAGCGCAGAATTACTCGGAACCTTACGTCGCATTGAATTCTCGCCAGATTGGGATGCGCTTGATTAAGCATGAGGAAATGTCACTGAATGCTGATTTTATATCGATATATGTGCAGAAAATATTAGATTAGCATTACCTTGCTGCAATAATAACTGATTGGTCGCAGCAATATACTCGCCCGTTGCAAATGATAATCTGATGATTTACACCGTCGAATGCAGCTTTGCCGATCCCAAAAGCGAAGCGGAATGGAACGACTTCTATAGTCTCGAAAAATTATTCGCACTGATCTCAGTCACCGGCTTTCACACTTCTGAGCGCTTCAAGGCGTTAAGCGATGGTTGCCCGTTCTATCTGGCCATCCACACCATCGACGGCCTCGATATCTTGACGGGAGAGGAATACCGCCAAAAAGGTGGCGGCAACTTCGCCAGGTGGCAGCAATACATCACCGACTGGCATCGAAACCTGTACAGCGATGTCGGCTTGGCGCCCGCCGCGGGTGCAGACGAACTTCTCGTTCTTTGTGCGAACGGTCCGGAGCCTCTGACGCAGATAGGTCTTATACCGCTGGCCATGCACTCGCTTGCACTTGAAAAATTCACCCAACGCCGTTGGCTAGCAAAAATGTCTCGACGAAATGCTCCGCTAACCAAGCACCTGCGCCAAGGCATTTATATCTATTCCCCGCTGACTGAACAACTGACTAGTTTCGGCAGCACTCCGACTGAACCGACGAAATAGGTTGAGCATGCCCAATGTTACTTTCCATATCGCTACAAAGAAAATGCCATCCGATGAGAAGCTTGCAGAACTTTCGCGCGATTGCATCGAACTCTGCACGCGAGTCCTTCAAGCTGCGCTCAAAAACGTACACGTCATCTATGTTGAAGTTCGGCATGGCCACGGACATCCGGTCTTTGCCGAGGTTCAGTACCGACTTGAGACGTTTCGCACGCCACAGGTAATGAACGAATTTACGGAAGCGTTAGACAACGCCATTGTGCGCTGCACCGGCCTCACCGCGCGCATCCGTTGCTTTGCTTATGCCACGGCCAACATCCATGCTAGAAATTGAGCGCTCCTCTACAGGATAAATATGTCCACCTCTACCTTTCCAAGCCAGCGAGTCGGCGATTTTACGATCACCGCGATCAGTGACGGCTACCTGTCCGCCAGCCTGGACTTCCTGTCTAATATCGACCCATCAGAGGCCTCCAGAATGCAAAGTGATGCAGGGCAGAAGGAAGCTTCCGCCGTGCATATCAACTGCTACGTGGTGCGCGGAGCAGGCCGCACCATTCTCATCGATAGCGGGGCTGGAGGCATCAAGCAATGGGGCGGCCACCTGAAAACCAATTTATCGCTTGCTGGCATCGAACCGTCAGAGATCGATACCATCCTGCTCACACACGCCCATCCCGACCATGTCGGAGGGCTGGTGGACAAGGCCGGACAAATTGCTTTTCCGAATGCGGAGCTTGTTGCTCATCAGAGAGAGGTCGAATTTTGGCAGGATGACGGCAATCTAAGTCGCGCCAGCGAGCGTGCTCGCGGTAACTTTCTGATAGCACGACAAGTGTTTGAAGGCTACCGCGACCAGCTCCGTACTTTCGATGCGGGGGAGGTTCTTGCCGGTATCAGCGCGATGCCGCTACCGGGACACACAGATGGGCACTCTGGATATCTTCTCGAATCCCATGATCAGGGCCTGCTGGTTTGGGGGGATATTGTTCATTTTCCTCATATCCAGATTAAACGGCCTGACGTATCGATCGCATTCGATCAAGACCCTTCTCTGGCAGCCGCCACACGCTCACGGCTTCTGGACCTGGTCAGTTCGGAAGGACTTTTGATCGCCGGCATGCATTTGGGAGAGTTGGGCTTTGCGCGAATAAAGCGAATGGGCGGGAGCTACGGTCTACTCTATGAGACCGTAGCATGAGGCCGTGGACAGAAGCAATCATGTTTGACATCACACGGGGCCTTGCACTGTAGTAACTGCGAATGCAATGGCGCGGTGATAACAGCAACGTCGGTCGCTTCGTGCTTGCCACGAGGTGAAACAAACGCATGAACGTCCGACCGACAATGCATATGAAGGCCGATTGCGGCCATCTGGAAAGCAGCGCCAAAGCGCTTCATTTTTCTCGGAAAGGCGGCAGCATTCCTTCAACCTGTCTAGAACCGCATTTTAAAACCAGCCGTGGCGGACACACTATAGCTGCTCTTAAGATCGCTGTCGGCGGCCACTTCTCCGTAGATGGAGCAGCGTTCGTCCCAGGCGTAGTCTCCGCCCACTCCCACGCCGGCCCAGGTGCGCCCCTGACGCGTGTCAAACGGCGTCCCTGACACAGTTACCCGGGTACCGTCGAGAAATTCACGTTTAAGATTGATCAGACTATACAAGTTGAGCCGGCGCGCCTGTCCGGTAGCGTCCAGCGAGTTGGTTTGGTAGTCGAACGCAAGGCCGAGCCGTCCTTGCAAACTCTCACCCTTGTCACTGTCGACTTGCGCAGCAAACCGATCCTTGAAACCGAAACTGCTCGATACATAGCTCAACTGCGCCTGCGGAATGATGGAGAATCCCGCTCTGACCGGCAACGCCACGCCGCCTTCGACGCTCATTGCATGGCTGCGGGCGACCTGGCCACGGACGAGAGTGCCGGCGAGTCTGGAACTCAGATCGCTGCTGAACCAAGTCGCTTGGGCCTGAGCATCCACATAGGCACCTTGCTGCCCGTACCATGTCAGGGTTGTCCCCACGCCATAGGCCTTGGTGTCGATGTTGCCGTCGCCATAGATCGACGCCACCTGCGTGTCTGCCGTACCGTAGCGGGCGGTCAATCCGCCAACCACGCGCGTGCTGTCTTTCTCGCCGGATAAGACGCGATCCACTCCGAACTGAGCTTGCCATCTGTCGATATCCTGACGGATGGCGCTCGTAGACACCGACGGTCTTAGGTGGCTTGTCTTGCCTTCCACACGTGCCCATACACCATCACGGGCGCGGTCCGCTGCATCGTAGTACCGATTGCCGACCCGTTGGCGCAAGGTGGGAACGTTGCTCAACGCGAGCAACGTATTGGCGTAAGCTTCATAGACAGGGACGCCCGGTTGATAGAGCGGGCCGTCACCTCCGCCAGAAATCCCGGCCGCCAGCAGCGACGAGCGCAGATACCAATCACCGTCGGCCAAGTCTTTCTGGAGAACGTAACCATATGCGCCGGCTATCAAGGCGGACTGGCCGCCTATGATGTAGTTTCCATTGGCCAGATTGAATTGTCCGTTTGATGCACCGTTCACTTGCACAACCTGAATGCCTTGCTGCGTTTGTGCGCCGAGGCCACCGACATTCACTATAGTGACCGGCGTAACGCCCGCAGTGGTCCCCGTGACCACAAGACGATCAGTAGGGGAGCTGTCGTTTCCAAGTTGGGTTTTAATTTCGAGGCCGCCGCCCAGGGGGATGTAGTTTCCGGCGATGGTCAGCGTCCCAAAGCTGCCGGCGTGACCAGGAGCGATCATGCCTAGATTGGTTGTTGTCCCGACTTGACCTGTGCCTGTCAGTCGGCCGGCCGATGACACGTTGGTGGTGCCACCGAGCACCCCGTCAACTTGCAATGTTCCCGCCTGAACGACGGTGTTGCCAGTGAAGGTCGCACTGTTTCCCGTCAGCGTCAGCGTCCCAAGGCCCAATTTGTTAAAGCTGGAGGTCCCGGTGAATACGGTACTGATATTGATGCCAAATGTATTGGTATCGAACCAGGCACCTTCGGTCCCCACGGTCAGTGCTCCGAAACCGTTCAGGAAATTGGTTTCATTTCGTGTCGCACGCAGAATGCCACCGTTAAGATTGAGAATTGCGACAACGCCACTTCCCTTGATCACCGAACCGGTCTCGAGTACGCCACGTCCGCTGGCATCTCCTAGCAGATTCAGCGTTCCGCTGGACGAGCCCGCCCTGGAGACCAAGACATTGGTACCGACATGTATCAGGCCGCCTTTGTCGATGTTCACTGTTCCCGTACCCGCGTCGCCAACGGAAAGGAAGTCGCGGATCGTCCAAGTTGAGACATCGCCGGTTCCGCTTGAAATGTTCACCGTACCCGTACTGCCAGCAAGATAGCCGACATAGCCGGCAGCATTGCCCCCTCCAGGCAGGCTGGTGGTTACCACGCCGCCGTCTAAAATGTTCAACGTACCGATATTCGAGAAACCTACATAGATATTGTTTCCGGCAGCCCAGGTAGAGGCCCTGCCGCTGACATCGCGCCCTGAGACAGTAACCGTACCGACACCTGGCCCAGAGCCGCCATCATTGCCAATAAGGCCTTGGTCACTGCGCACCAGGCCACCGCCGTTGATGAGCACGATACCCGTGCCGGAACTACCGACTAAAATCGGAGAGGAACTGGTCCAGGTCGAAGGATTTCCAAGGGCATCGCCACCGGAAACAGTAACCGTGCCAGTACCACCGTCATTCCCGACAATGCCGTACATATTGCTCACTGTACCCCCACCTGTGAGCGTCAGCGTACCGCCGGCACCGTCACCGACAATGAGATCGCCACCAACTACCCAGACCGGTGTCGAAGCGGGACCCGGAGTCAAAACGCCGGTGCTGGCCACCGATTGCGCACTCGCAGGCCGCATATCATAAGTCGCGCAGACAATGCCGAAAATCGCAGTCGGTAGAAACAAGAAACGGCGAAATCGAACAAGACGACGTTTGTATTTCGAGGTCTGATTTTCACGAGTGAGAACACATCGCGTCTCCTGCGGCAGCAGGTCAATGCATTCATTGATACGGTTGACGACATTTGAGTTGCATGCCGCATCATTATTTTTGTTGTCATCCATGCCTCAAGTCTCCAATTGAGTCGCACAATGGCTTGCATTAAACCTGCAGTCCGGCCGTCTAATCTGAGGAGCAGAATCTCAGGCGCGGGGCGTATATAGCTCTTCACACTCTGTTTTTGATGCCAGGCCGGACGGGCTCGACAGAGTGAAATTTTTCATTTCAGTCGTTGATTGATGAGTCTCGCTAGCGATGCTTCAAATGTTGAGTTCTTGTGTACTAGCCGGATCCTGAGTCACTGACGAATGATATGTGGCGACAGCGGAGCTTGGTCCCGAGGTGCTGGCGATCAACATGACTCCTCATCTAGCTAATATTTTATTTTCTCTGGACCGCTTGAAGCTACGACAACCATTCTTCAGCACCGAAGAAGTTCGTTCATTCAAGGGACACCATTCAAATACATTGTCAGTTTATCGTCAGAAACAAACGCGACTTTAGGGACGAGTAGAAGAAAATGAACCCGTCAAGATGCTGCGAAGTATTTTGGTATTTCTGTGGGAAGGAAGTGAAGAAGCCGCGCGGATTAATATTCCGACGAAGCTTAAGATTTTGAATGGCGGCTTCTGCGATTGCGGACGTCGCGACATGCTAGATTTAAATCACTATCATTAAAAAAGAAAGCCGCGTTTGAACTGACCCCAAAGAGTTGGACAAAAGTCCAACCTTTGGGGTCAGTTCAGTTATGCGGCTTTCCTTTTTGCTGATTGTGAAATCAACTCAACGATCAGAACTGATATCGCAAACGCACGTCAGCAGTTTGTGCGGTATAGCCACGTGCCGCTTCAAGTGTATAACGCGCCGCGAGAGTCAGATTCTGGCTGCGCGCCAGCGTTGCGCCCAGCACCAGCACGCCTGTGTTGGTGTTTGCTGCCGCACCTTGCGTGGTGAAGCTGGTAGCACCGCTGGTGTCGGCGGCGAAGTTTGCGACCGATTGCACGCTGGTGTCGCGATACTCATGCCGCCAGCTCAGTTGCGCCGACGGTGTGATCTCGCCAAACGAAGTCTTGAAAGAGCGTTCCAGCTTCGCACCCAGATCGCTCTTCAGCGAGGATGTGCTGCCGGAGTTGACCCGCAAGGCGGCAACGCTGCCGGTTTCGGTATAGGCATCCTGCGTCATGCGGCTGTAGGTCAGGCCGGCAATCGGCGTGAGCGTTGTCATGGCGTCGAGTTTGATGGGATAGCCTGCCTGCACCGACGCAACATATTGCGTGCCGTCGAACTGGCCGGCAGCGTTGCCGCTGAAGCCGGTATAGCTGACGTTGCGCAGCGTGTTGTACTTTTGCCGGACGATGCCCCCCGACAGATTCAGATACCAGCTCTCAGCCGTATAGCCGCCGTAGCCGGTCAATCCGTACCCTTTGATGTGCGCCGAGCTGCCGGTGTTGTCGCCGCCGCTGTTGACCGACGTGTCGGCATAGCTGAACACGCCACCGACACGCCATTGATCATTGAGTGCCGTATCGGCGCCGATCAGCAAACCACTGTAGCCAGCGCGATAGCCGCTACCGGCTGCACGATTTCCCTGGTTCGCCTGTCCGCCGAAAGCCTGACCCCACAGCGCAATATCGCTGGCGCGTTCGCCGGTCGAGACGCCACTACCAGAGGCTTGCGCTGTCCGTAAAGTGTCGACGTGCGATGACGTGACGTTGAGTACTGCTTGTGTTGTCACCTGCGCAGACTGGATGGCCGAAGCAGTATTGGCGGCCGGGCTTAATTGTGCACCGGCGCGATTGGCCTCGGCAGTGGAGCCGAGCGCCACCGCCGCGTTATACATATTGAGCACGTTGGCATCGGTGCCGTTGTAGCGGAACAAACCATTGAGCGAGGAAACGGCATCGTTGCTCGTGGCGCGGAGGATCGGACTAGTGGATCCTGATGATCTGGCGCCCAAGGTCAGGATCAGATCTGTCAGAGCGGCGTTGCCACTGTCTACAACGCTGGCGCCTGTCACGACACCGTCGTAGCCGGTCGCAGAATAGTTCAGTGCGCCGGCATTGTAGTTGGCAGTGGCGGCCTGCACCACCACAAACTTTTGCCCTTGCGCAAAACTATACGTGGTGATCGGTTTGAGCACCACACTGGAACCGGCATCGAATGTGGCGTTACCCGTCGCCACCAGGCGACCATAACCACTGTCGGTACCGACCACACCGCTAGCTATAGCGCCGTTGGCAACGCCGATCAATAGGTTGGCCCCAGCCGCTTGCACATAGTTGCCTGTAATGGTGATCGTATTATTGACTTGCAGGGCGCCGGCAAGATTACTCACCGTATGCGTGCCGACATCGATATTGTCATTCAGGTACTGATTGCCGGACGCAAAGACGACATTGGATGAGGTATTGTGGATCGCACCAATGCCGCCGTTGAATCCGGTCAAGGTTCCGAAGGTGGCGCCACTACCACCATTGATGGTGAGCGCCTGCGTCGAAGAATTATTGATATCGCTGGCGATGGTCCCGGTATTGGTCAAGCTGCCAATCGAACTGCCGGCCACAAATGCCAAGGCTGACGACCCGCTGCTGACGCTTCTGATCAATCCCGAATTGGTCAATGCGGTGATGGTGCCGCCATTGTAAATACCGCCGACGATGGTGCCGCTGTTGGTCAATGATCCGATCGTGCCATTGGCATTATAAATGCCGGTTGATGCCCCCGCGATATAACCGCTGTTGACAAGGGACGACATCGTTCCGCTATTATCGATGCCGTGACTGACCGTGCCGTTAATGGTGCCTGTGTTGGTCAACGTACCGATCGTGCCAGTGTTGCTGATACCGGCCCCGACTCCAGAGATATACCCACTATTAATGAACGATGTCATCGTCCCGGTATTGTCGACACCGTGATTGACCGCGCTGATAATGGCCCCGGCGTTGTTGAGCGTCCCGACTGTACCTGTGGCGGTCAAGATAGTCTGATTGGAATTGCTAACCAGCGTCCCCGCGTTGGTTAGAATAAAGTTGCCACCGTTCCATAGAACCGTCGCTGACGTTGAACCAACGACTGTCGTGTTACTGCTAAACGTGTAAGTGGCAGTCGCATAACTAGGGAGGGGCATTGACAAAGCCCACATTGAGATCGCGCCGCTTACTGCGAGGCTCACTCTGTTAAACCGCGGTTTTTTCATGATTTTTCTTCCTTTTCACGCCACTTTTACGGCAGCGCCCCTCTTAAAGTTGCGATTTAGAAAATATTCGACTAAATTCTCTCAGAATTTTGTTCTTTTGCGTGATTTTTGCCAGTTTCATCCGCCCGCGAGGATGCGTGATAATCCAGTAGGTTCTAGATAAGATTTGAAAGGAATTTTCCTGGCGAGGAGATTTTTACGAAAAATCAATCCGGTTCCTCGTTTACGATTTTGTTGCCGTGGAGTATTTTTGAAGAACAATAATTACCCTGTCGCTCAGCAGCTCACCATTCCGGATGCGCTGAATCAGGCCTACACGCATTGGAATGCGGGGCAGGCGCAGCAAGCTGAACAATTGTGCCTGCGCGTCTTGCAAGTCTTGCCGCAGCAACCGGATGCTTTCCATTTGCTGGGACTGATGGCGCATGCCTACGGCAAACCCGACCTGGCCATCGATTACTTGCGCAAGGCTTGCCTGTTTCCGGCTGTGCCCGCAACGTATCGCAGTAACCTTGCTGAAATGTGCCGCCAAAAAGGCTTGCTGACGGAAGCTGAGCAAGTGGCGCGGCGTGCAGTCGAACAAGAGCCGCAACTGATCGCCGCCTGGAATAATCTGGGCATCATTCTTCAGGAGAGCGGCAAATTTGAAGCCAGTCTGGAATGTCTGCAACGCGTCGTATCGCTGCAACCGGATAACCCCGAGGCGTTTAACAATCTCGCCAACACTTATAAGCGCCTGGATCAACTCGACCAGGCGCAGGAGTGTTACCGGCGTGCGTTGGCACTGCGCCCAGACTATGCTGAAGTGCATAGCAATCTGGCCTTTCTATTAAACGACCTCGGCCGTTTCGACGAGGCTGTTGCTTCCGCCGAACAGGCGATCGACATCAATCCGCAATTGGTGGATGCCTATTTCAATCTGGCGCAGATCGAGATGTCGCGCATGCGCTATGCCGATGCGCAACGCTGGATCGATGCACTTCTGGCGTTCGCGCCGCAGCATGCCGGTGGGTTGACTGCGCGCGCGCAGTTGCTGGTCAACGGTGAGCACTACCACGACGCCTTGGCTTGCGTGCGTCAGGCGCTGACTATTGCGCCCGACAGCGCCAATGCACACAACGTGCTGGGCAAGGTGCTGCAGGCGCTGGGGCTGCACGATGAGGCCGCGCTGGCTTTTGATCGTGCCGCGACGCTGCCGGGTACGGTGGCGGAACAAGCATTGGCGGCACGTGCAGTCTTATTGATGGAAACCGGCAACAAGGAGGAAGCGATCGCCGCCTTTGATCGTACGCTGGAGCGGTTTCCCGGGTCGGTGCGCGTGATGGCGGCGCGCTCAGACAGCAAGACATATCGTACGGACGATCCGGATATCGCCGCTATGGAAGCCGCGCTCGTACGCGCGGTCAAGCCGGCAGTCAGCGATCAGATGAGCCTGCATTTCGCACTGGGTAAAGCCTATCTCGATACGGGAAATTCGGAGCGGGCCTTTTTTCATCTGGACAAAGGCAATGCCCTCAAGCGAGCCAGCTTCAGCTATGACGCAGCCCGGACCGGTGAATGGATGCAAAAAATCGCCGCTGCCTTTACGCCGGCGCTGATGCAAAAATTCAAGGACGCCGGCGCCGCATCGGAGCGCCCGGTTTTCATCATCGGCATGCCGCGTTCAGGTACGACGCTGGTAGAACAGATCCTCGCATCGCATCCTGCTATTCATGGCGCGGGAGAATTGAGCGCTTTGCGCCATGCCGTGGAGCTGGCCGGGATTTTTCCGGATGACATCGCGCGCTGGAACAAGGAGGATTTTGCGCGCATCGGCCGTGATTACTTGTCACGTATCGATGGCCTGGCACCGAATGCTCTGCGCCTGGTCGACAAGATGCCGGCCAATTTTTTGTATGCCGGATTGATTCCGCTGGTTCTCTCCGGCGCGCGCATCATCCATTGCCGTCGTAACCCGGTGGACACCTGCCTGTCCTGTTACAGCAAACACTTTGCCGGCGAGCAGCTATTTGCCTATCGCCTCGATGAGCTTGGCGCATTTCATCTCGAGTATCAGGCCCTGATGGAAAGTCTGCGCAAGGTATCGCCAGCAGATCGTTTCCTTGAAGTCGATTATGAAAGCGTGGTGGACAATCTGGAAGGCGAAGCACGTCGCATGATTTCCTTTGTCGGCATGCCGTGGGACGACGCCTGCCTGAGTTTCCACAAGACCCGCCGTATTGTGCGTACCGCCAGCGTGAGCCAGGTGCGACAGCCGATTTATTCCACCTCGAAGGGGCGCTGGCGTCGGCATGCCGCTTATCTCGGGCCTTTGCTCAATGCGCTTGGTATCGAACAACCGGCTGAAGACGCGCCATGACTGCGCCATCAGCATCACAGATCGACTACGCGGCGATTCAACAGCAGGCGAACGCCTTGCTCAGCGAGGAACGCTTTTCCGACGCTGAATCATTGTTGCGCGCGGCGCTGGCTTCCGGAGCGGGGCCGATTCCGTTATGGAGGCAATTGGTCTTCGCGATTCGTCCGCAAGGAAGGATCGATGAATCCCGGCAGATTCTGGAGATGATCGTGCGCGCTACTCCAGGCGACATGGGGGCACGTTTCGATCTGGCGGAAATTCTGCTGCAGCAGGGAGAGTTCGCGCGCGGCTGGCGTGAATACCGGTTCCGTTACAAGATGGAACACACGACCATGATCGGCCGGCATGTGCAGCGTCCGCGTTGGGAAGGGCAGTCGATCCAAGGCAAGACTCTGCTGATCCATGACGAGCAAGGATACGGCGATACCTTCCAGTTCCTGCGCACGGTGGCCTGGGCGCGCGAGCGCAGCGGCGCGCGCGTGATTCTGGAAGTCAATGCAGACAGCTACGCGCTGGCCAAACGTTGCGCTGGTTATCACGACATCATCCCCTTGGGAACGATTCCTCCGGCATTCGACTTCCATTGCGAACTGATGAGCCTGCCGCTGGCGCTGGGCCTGCAATTGAGTGATCTGCCGGGCAGCACCAATTATCTGAGCGCCGATCCGGCGCGCGTCGACAAATGGCGAGCGCGCCTGGCCTCGTTGCCGCGGCCGCTGGTCGGCCTGGTGTGGGCCGGGCGGCCTGCGCATACCAATGATTCGCGCCGGTCGATGGCGCTGTCCGATCTGGCGCCGCTGGCGCAGGAGGGCGTCACTTTCGTTGCGCTGCAAAAGGGCTCTGCCGCCGCGCAGAGCGCAACACCTCCGACTGGCATGCCGCTGGTGTCGCTGAGCGAAGAGATCCGCGATTTTGAAGATACCGCCGCCATCCTGACGCTGCTCGATGTGCTGATATCGGTCGATTCGTCGCCGGTGCATCTGGCCGGTGCGCTCGGCTGTCCGGCGTGGGTGATGCTACCGTTCGTGCCCGACTGGCGCTGGCTGCTTCAGCGCGACGACACGCCTTGGTATCCCTCGGTGCGTCTGTTCCGCCAGCAAACACGGGGAGAATGGGGGCCGGTACTGCAATCCGTTTCTGCTGAACTAGGCAAACTGCGCGACGGTGCGCCATGACACGTAACTCCGGCCTGGCGGCGTTGGCAACACTGTTGGCGGCATGCCTGATGACCGCTTGCGCCAATGATCCCAACGCACATGCCGACGCCATGGCGCAGCCGGTGGGCCTGCAACGAGATCAGGTGCAAGCCGGTGCATTTATGCTGACGACCTATTCCCGCATCACTCGCCCTGATCAGGCATTGACCGTGTATATCGAAGGCGACGGGCTAGCCTGGCGCAATCGGAATCAACCGTCCGACGACCCCACGCCACGTCGTGCTTTGGGCTTGAGTCTGGCTGTTGCCGACACCGCTCCCAATGTGGTCTATCTGGCGCGGCCTTGCCAATTCACACCGATGTCCGCCAATCCGCGTTGCGCGGTGACATACTGGACCGACAAACGCTATGCCGAAGAAGTCGTGGCGTCGATGAGCATCGCCGTGACGCACTATCTGCATCGCCTGCCGGGGCAACGCGTCAATCTGGTCGGTTATTCGGGCGGCGGCGCATTGGCCGTGCTGATCGCGGCTCGGCGAGATGATGTCGCCAGCTTGCGCACGGTGGCGGGCAATCTCGATCATGTCGCGGTGAATCGCCTGCATCAGGTCAGCCCGATGCCGGACTCGCTCAACGCCATCGACGTTGCGCGACGGGTCGCCGCGGTTCCTCAATTGCACGTCAGTGGCGGCGCAGACAAGGTTGTACCGACATCCGTCACACGCAGTTTTGTCGCCGCCGTCGGAGCCTGTGCGCAGTTGCGCGTGGTTGATGGCATGGACCATGAAAGCGACTGGGCTGGCAAGTGGCCCGAGATGCTCTCCATCAAATTACCTTGTTCCTGGTAGCCGGAGCAACCGGATCGACAACCAATGCCGGCACTTACGAAAGATGATTATGCCCCCAGAGATTCGTAACCTGACTGCAACCGCGCATGCCTTGTCTGCCTCTGATCGCAAGGCACACTACGGACATGCTGGAGGAGTGCTGTGGCTGACAGGCTTGTCCGCCTCCGGAAAATCAAGTCTAGCAATGGCGCTGGAACAGGCGCTCATGGAGCGGGGTTATTCCTGCTATGTGCTTGATGGCGACAATGTGCGCAGCGGCCTCAATGCCAATCTCGGTTTCAGCCCGCAAGACAGGAGCGAGAACATCCGCCGCGTGAGCGAAGTAGCTGCCTTGTTTGCCGATGCAGGACTGATCTGCATCACCGCCTTTATTTCTCCTTATCGTGCCGATCGTGAGCAGGCACGCTTGCGCTGCAAGCAGGCGTTTCATGAAATTCATGTCGCTGCCGATCTCGCGACCTGTGAAGCACGCGATCCAAAGGGCTTGTACAAGAAGGCGCGTGCAGGAGAAATTCGTGAGTTCACAGGTATCAGTGCACCCTACGAGCCACCTGAGCTGCCGGAGTGCGTCATCGATACAGCGTCGGAACCGTTGGCGGCGAGTCTGGAAAAACTTATCGCCTATGTGCTGGCTGTATTGCCGCGTAAGCCATAAACTACCCTGTTACTGAACGGCGGCTCCTGGCCGAGGCTGTGTAAAAACGCTGAATCCATCTAGACGGCCGATATCCAAGTCATTTTAGCGCGACATCGTTGTCGATATAGAGCCCTGCAACGCGACAGCGATTTTCCTTGTTCTAGGAAGTCGCCGCCACCAAACACATCTCCTGACGCTAAGAGCGCCTATGCGCTCATCACCTTCATCAATGCCCCTACGCCGAGTATATTGATCATCCGTTTCATGTTGTATGCCAGGACATGCAAGCTCATCTCGGTGCTCACCCGGGCCTTGGTTTTAGTCAGGAAGTGTGTCGCGCCCATCCATGCCTTGATGGTGCCGAATGGATGCTCAACCGTTTGGCGACGAATCCGCATCGCCTCGGGCGTCCTTTCCAGCCGCTCCTGCATGGCCTCCAGTACAGACTCATGCTCCCATCGTGTCACGCGCCGTTGTGGACTTGGCGTGCATGCGGATTTGAGCGAGCACTGCTGGCAATGCGAGCTCCAATAACGGTGCAAATTCAGCCCTTTCTCTTTGCTCGTAAAGCGCCATATCAAGCGCTCTCCGGCGGGACACTGATATTCGTTGGCGCGTGCGTCGTAAATGAAGTCTGCTTTGCCAAACCGACCTTCAGCAGAGGCATTGGAGGTCAGGTTCTTGGGCACGATCACATCGATGCCCGCTTGTGTGCACGCCAGGATTTCTTCGCCTTTGAAGTAACCACGATCAGCAACGACTGTCAGCGATGTAGCGCCAGTCGCGGCTTGCGCTTGCCGGCTCATTGAGTGCAGTTGATCCCGGTCGCTCCCGATGTTGGTCACCTCGTGCGCCACAATCAGATGATGCT
>NZ_CBXX010000040.1 GCF_000577615.1 Herbaspirillum sp. RV1423 | reverse complement strand
CCGCCGCGAAAGCGACTTCATCAATCGGCGGTTCGTCGCCCCACAGGACGACGTGACTGCCGATCCCCGCGTGCGGGATATGCGTCAGATCCACCGCCAGCATGTCCATCGATACGCGCCCCACCGTGCCGGTCCGCACGCCGTCGACCACCACCGGCGTGTTGTTGGGAGCATGGCGCGGATAGCCGTCGGCATAGCCGCACGCCACAATGCCGATCTTCATCGGCTTGTCGGCGACAAAACGGCTGCCGTAGCCGACCGCGTCGCCTGGACCGATGTCCTGCACGCCGATGATCTTGCTTTCCAACGTCATGGCCGCACGCAATCCGAATTCTTTCGCCGTGCCGCCGCCCGGCGTTGCGCCATACAGTATGACGCCGGGACGCACCCATTCATAAGCAAGTTCGGCATGCAGCAAATCCGCCGCCGAATTCGCCACGCTGTGCTCACCGGCAAGGCCTTCGGTGGCCGCCTTGAAGCGTCTGATCTGCTCGGCCAGCGGCATGTCGGGATTGGCCGCGTCGTCGGCGTTGGCGAAGTGCGTCATCATGGTGATGCTGCGCACGCAGCCCAGCTTCTGCAGGCGTTCATAGGCGGCGCGATACACTTGCGGTTTGAAGCCGAGGCGGTTCATGCCGCTGTTCATCTTCAGGTGCACGTCGAATTGCGCATTGGCGCCGACGCTTTCCAATATCTGTATTTGCGCATCGCAATGCACGGCAAATTGCAACTGGTGCTGCGCAAGCACAGGGATGTCGTCGGCGTCGAAGAAGCCTTCCAGCAGCAGGATGGGCTTGGTCCAGCCGAGTTCGCGCAACCGCACCGCGTAGTCGACCTCGACCAGCGCCAGGCCATCGGCATCGGCAAAAGCCCGTATGGCGCGCTCCAGTCCATGTCCGTAGGCCTGTGCCTTGACGACTGCCCACGCCTTGGCGTGCGGAGCATGCGATTTCGCTATTGCGAGGTTATGTTGTAGTGCAGAAATGTCAATGGTGGCAACAATTGGTCTTGGCATAAGAATGGACAGGAAGCAGGCGAAAGTGGGAGGAAGTCCGATAGTTCGGGAACAAGAGGCCATTTTACCGGACCAGCTTGTTTCCAAGAAGAGGAGGCAAGAAGCCGGATGATGCAGTCAAAACGCGCTGACCATCCATTTTCGCCCATCATACTTATCATTGGCACGTCATCTTTTCATGGTATAAAGCAAGCCGGAGATAATTTGTCACATCTTGGATACGGATGAATCGCGGCTTTTACACAATCATGGCGGCGCAGTTTTTTTCGTCGCTTGCAGATAATGCCCTGCTGATCGCAGCTATTGCACTCCTCGCGGAGATGCATTCTCCGGCATGGATGACGCCGCTGCTGAAATTGTTCTTCGTGCTGTCCTATGTACTGCTGGCCGCTTTCGTCGGCGCTTTTGCAGACGCATTCCCCAAAGGCAAGGTGATGTTCATCACCAACCTGATCAAGGTCGTCGGCTGCGCGCTCATGTTTTTCACCGTCCATCCGCTGGTCGCCTATGCCGTGGTCGGCTTCGGCGCGGCTGCCTACTCGCCGGCCAAGTACGGCATCCTGACCGAACTGCTGCCGCCGGAAAAACTGGTTGCCGCCAACGGCTGGATCGAAGGGCTGACGGTGGGCTCCATCATCTTCGGCACAGTGCTAGGCGGTGCACTGGTCAACCCGCATGTCGCCTCGGTGCTGCTGGCGTTCGATTTCCCGATCGTCGACTTCAACATCAATACTCCCACCGAAGCCGCGCTCTGCATCATTACCGTCATCTACCTCATCGCCGCGATCTTCAACCTCAACATCCCCGACACCGGCGCCCGCTACGCCCACCAGCAGCACAATCCCGTCAAACTGATCGCCGACTTCGCCAACTGCTTCATCACCCTGTGGCGAGACAAGCTGGGACAGATTTCGCTGGCGGTCACCACGCTGTTCTGGGGCGCCGGCGCGACGCTGCAATTCATCGTCCTCAAATGGGCGGAAAAATCCCTGCATATGCCGCTGGACAAGGCCGCGATCCTGCAAGGCATCGTGGCGCTGGGCGTAGCCTTGGGCGCAGTCGGCGCCGCGCGTTTCGTGCCGTTGAAAAAATCATTGTCCGTCATGCCTCTGGGCATCATCATGGGTTTGGTGGTCATGTCCATGACCGCCGTGACGTCGATCTGGATCGCTTATCCGCTGTTGATCGTCATCGGTGCGCTATCCGGCTACTTCGTCGTGCCGATGAACGCTCTGCTGCAGCACCGCGGCCATGTGCTGATGAGCGCCGGCCATTCGATCGCGGTGCAGAACTTCAACGAGAACCTGTCCGTGTTGACGATGCTGGTGCTATATGCGGTCATGGTCCGCCTCAATCTCGATGTCAATATTGTCATCATCATCTTCGGCGTCTTCGTGGCCAGCATCATGTTCCTGATCATGCGTCGCCACGCCGCCAACCAGCGCAACCACGATTCGCTGGCGCTGATCGGCGAGCATAAGCACGACGAATAAAAAACCGCAGTGGCTGGGCGCTGCGCGGCGTTCATTTTTTTGCTTGCTGCCTGCCCTGCATTCCGGATATCAATACTTCACCACCGCGTGCTGCACACGCTGCGTCGCCTTTTCCTGCCAATCATCCGGGACGATAAAACCGCGACGGCACTCCAATACAACATCGCCCGCAAGATCGCATACGGCGATCATGACCGGCGCCAGGGTCTCCTCGAACAAGGTTGCGACAGCATCGCGCAGTTGCGCGCCTGATAAAGCCATTCCGGCCTCGGCACGCGCCGGCGCCAGCCACTCCAGGCGCGGCAATATCAGGTAATGCGACGCATCGTCCTGATCCAGCGCCGACAACTCGCACCAGAATCCGCTGCAATGCGCGATTGAAATGCCCAGAGCCGACGGCAGCGGCGGCGTCGTTGCCTCGCGATAGAACAGCCAGCCCTTCACCAGCGCCTGAGCGCGCGCGACCGGTTGCGACAAATATTGGCCGGCAGCCGGATGCGCGGACAGCATCAATTGCTGTTGCATGATCTTGTCCATCTTGGCGCCAAGGGAGTCTGCCAGGTTCGGACCGACAAAAGCATCTGTCTGCATCTGCTCGCGGTGCGACTCCAGTAAATAAAACTTGGTGGCGAACTCCCAGTGGACAACGCCGGTGCGCGCCTCGTCATGCACCAGAA
The DNA here is from genome assembly GCF_000577615.1 of Herbaspirillum sp. RV1423. Lineage (GTDB taxonomy): Bacteria > Pseudomonadota > Gammaproteobacteria > Burkholderiales > Burkholderiaceae_D > Herbaspirillum. The sequence continues at coordinate 39,100 of NZ_CBXX010000040.1, read as the reverse complement.
AATCGAACTCGCCGACAGTGTCGTTCGGACCGTTGCGGACCTGCACGTTATGCGCGATCAGACGCCCGGTCTGCTGCAAATAAAACGTCAGCAACTTTTCAGCGTAACGTCCCAGACGCGCCGACGGCTGGGCATTCAGCAGCGTGTATAAGGCACGCGGGCTGCGATCCAGCGCATGCAGCCAAGTGGCGTCCATGTCGCTGACCGGCCCCAGGGTGGCGATGCGGCCGTTCCAGCGCGGCGCCTGCGCATCGAGCAAATCCGGAGCATCAAGCAGCCACGCCAGCGCCCGTACATGCGGATCGTGCAGCGCTGACCAGCGCCGGTGAAACAGCTCTTGATAAGAAAGTGCGGATTGCGTAAGCAGCTCAGTGTGTGACGTCGGCATAGGCGGTCATCGCGAGGCACAAATCGGCCCAGGCCTTGCTTTTGTCGCCAAGCTGCCGCAACAGATAAGCCGGGTGGTAAGTCACCACCAGCGGCAAGCCCTGGTAGCGATGGACGGTGCCGCGCAATTTTGACACCGGCGTTGCCGGGTCGAGTCCCAGCAGCGACAAGGCTGCTGTCTTGCCCAAGGCGACCAGTACGGTCGGCTGGATCAGGGCGATCTGGCGCTGCAGGTAAGGCAGGCAAGACGCCACTTCCTGCGGCGACGGCGGACGATCCTTGCCGCTTCCATCCGTGGGACGGCATTTGACGATGTTGGCGATATAGGCGTTGTCGCCACGCTTCAAACCCATCGCGATCAGCATGTTGTCGAGCAATTTGCCGGCCGGACCGACGAACGGTTCGCCCTGCATATCCTCGTTACGGCCGGGGCCCTCGCCGATGAACAGCCATTTGGCCTTCTCGTCGCCGACGCCGAACACAGTCTTTTTGCGGCCGTTGCACAATCCGCATTGCCGGCAGTCGGAGACCGTTTCCTTGAGCTTGGCCCAGTCCATGGTGGCGATGGCCGGATTGATATTGACGGCCGGTTCAACGTCGTCCTCATCGCCATACGGCATGAAGCCGGGCGCCCCCATGTCAGCGTCATTCATTTCGGTCAGCCAGGGCGGCAAACCGTCGTCTTGCGCCGCAGGCGGCGGCGCCTGGCGCGACGGCTGGACCTGAACGGCCGATGCGGCGCTGGAGCGTCCCGACTGCAATTCAGGCCGCGATTCAAGCTGTGATTCGGACTGTAAAACGGCAACTGCCGTTTCCGCTTCCGGCGCCGCCACCGCCCCGGTGGGCAGATGTCGCCGCACCCAGACCGGACCGACGCCGATTTCTTCCAATACCCGGGCCGCAGCGGCCAATGTGTTCTGACTCATAGCGTTAAACTCATCACGATCGCGTCTTCGCGCGTATGTTGATCGGCGGGATAATAATTTTTGCGGCGCCCGATTTCAACGAAACCATAGCGCCGATAAACATGCAACGCACGCAGGTTCGAGACCCGCACTTCCAGTAGCATCACCCTCATCCGGTGCTTGCGCGCCAGGTCGACAGCGTAGTCGAGCAGCAGATGACCAATTCCTTCGCCTTGCACATCCTCGGCCACGCTGATATTGAGCAGGTGCGCTTCATCGACAGCCTCCATCACCAGAAAGTATCCCAGCAGCCGCCCCGACGGATCGCGCATGGTCAGGGTCTGGTAGCCGCTGTACAGCGAATCGAGGAAATTACCGCGCGTCCATGGATGCGAGTAGATCCGGTCTTCGATATGCACAACTTCATCCATGTCGGCGACCTGCATGGCGGTAAATTCCAGCTTACCGAACCTGCTTTCCAGCGTATGTAGCAAGGCGCCACTACTCATACTCACGCCGCACCTTTAGCGAGATCGCGCACCCGCCGTTCGGCCGTAGTCAGCGCAACCTTGTTGCGCAGGTACAGCGGCTGCGCATCCTGCAGCGCAACCGTCCTGCCTTGCTCGAAAATCCCGCGTCCCAGCGTCGCTACCTGCGCGGCGTGCGGCATCAGTTGCGCCATCGCCCCGACAGTGAATGCCTGTCCGGCGAAATCCTTGGCATATGCCGCCAGTCCGTTACCGCAAGCCCGCACCAAACCCTGCGGCCGGACATCGATTGCCGTCGACAACACCGGTTCGAGCACGGCCTGCCAGCCGTCGGCGCCATGACGATATTGCGCCCAGTAGACCTCGCCCATGCGCGCATCAAGGACGGCCAGGACGTCCTTTGCCTGCCCCCCGGTTGCCTCCAGGCAGGCTTGCGCCATCGCTTCCAGCGTCACCACCGGCGCCACCGGCAAATCGCTGCCAAAGGCCAATCCCTGCACCACGCCGCAGGCCGTGCGCACTCCGGTGAACGAACCCGGTCCGACGCCGAATGCAATGGCGTCGCAGCGCGACAAGGCGACCCCCGCCTGCGCCAGCAATTGCTGGACCATCGGCAAAATGGTTTCTGAATGCGTTTGCACGCCCAGGGATTCGCGGCTGATCAGTTCATCACCGTGCAGCAAGGCTGCCGAGGCGAGTTCGGTGGATGTTTCGATGGCAAGAATGATAGACATCTCGCTATTTTACCTCGCCGGCCGCGACGTAAAAGTATCCTTCACCAGCGATTGCGGACGCCTTGCACCGGTTTTTTTGCATCCGGAGTAGAATAGGCCGCCTCATGTCCTATCAGATCTTCACCGCCAGCAACCGAGAAGAACTCGCCGCCGCCCTCGCCGACGACAAATGGGTGGTCGCCTGCCTTTGTGCCGGCTGGTGCGGCAGTTGCCGCGAATACGCAGTCAATTTCGCCGCTTGGGCGGAACGCAGCCCCCAACATCATTTCGTCTGGATCGACATCGAAGATCAGGCTGACCTGGTCGGCGACCTTGATATCGACAACTTTCCCACCCTGCTGATGCAACGCGGATCGACGGTCGGCTTTTTTGGCGCCATGGAACCCGATACCCGCCAGGCCGAACGTCTGCTGCAGGCGCTATCGACCAAAAGCCGGGATGAACTCGAACGCGAAGCACGCAGCAGCGCCGAACGCCGCGAATGGCAGGAATGCGATCTGCAGCAGCGTCTCAACAATCTTTCCGACGCCGGCTGAATCACAGCCAGGGATCCGACTCAGGCTGGGGAAATTTCTCCACGATGAAATCCACAAAACTGCGCACCTTGGCCGACAGCAGACGCCGGCTTGGATAAGCCATCATCACCGTTACCTGCCCCATCTGGTAGTCAGCCAGCACGCGTTGCAATTTACCGCAACGCAGATCGTCGCCCAAGCTGAACGAAGGACGCATGGCGATACCCATGCCTGCCAGCGCAAAATCGCGCAGCAACAGCGCGCTGTTGGAGACGACGTTGCTGGTGATCGGGATGTCGCGGATGCCATCTTCCGTCTTGACGTGCCAGTTGTGGCGCAAATGTTCGTGCGAAAAATTGAGGCAGGCATGCCGGTTCAGTTCGTCCGGCGTCTGCGGTGCGCCGTGCTGTGCAATGTACGACGGCGAAGCGCACAACACCACTTCCGCCACACCGATCTTGCGCACCACCATGCTGGCATCGAATTTCTGCAAGCTGCTGAAAAAACCGACGTCCAGCCCCTCTTCCACCAAATCCTTGCTACGCTCGGACAAGGAGATGTCCAGCATGACCTCGGGATAGGCCCTGGAATAATCCGGCAGCAACTTGCCCAGTTGGCTCTGGCCGAAACCGACGTGCGAGTATAGCGACAAGGTGCCGGCCGGCTTCTTGGTTTCCAGGGCCACGATCGCCTCGGCCTCCTCAATCTCCGGCAAGATGTGCCTGATCCGCTCCAGATAAGCCAGGCCGGACTCCGTCAGCGACAGCCGGCGGGTGGAACGATTCAGCAAGCGTGCGCCGAGATGGTTTTCCAGATCGACGATGTAGCGCGTTACCACGGCATTCGACAACGACAAGATTTCCGCCGCGCGGACAAAACTGCCCTGTTCAACCACCTTCGCAAATACTTTCATTGAGTGCAGGCGATCCATTTTCAAGCCCCTGATTGTTTCTTTAACTGAAATAGTGCGTTGCCATTAAACCCATTTTTCTTATGGGAAGCAATAGATACACTGTGCTTCATCGATGACGCGCAAGCAGCCACAAGCCGAACCGCCCTGTTCATCGACGCATGTTTTATTTACTGTTTTAAGGAGAACCATCATGAACACCAAGCAAATCACTGCCGCTGTCATCCTCTTTGCCGCTGCCGGCGCCGCAATGGCTGAAGCCCCATATCCACCGGAAACCAAGTTCGTGTCGACCAAGACCCGCGCCGAAGTCATTTCCGAGTTGCAACAGGCACAGGCTCAAGGCCTCATCGCCAACGGCGACAACTACCCCATCGTGATCCAGGCTCGTAGCACTCGCTCGCGCGAACAAGTCGTCAGCCAATCGCAATCGGCCAGCGACAATAGCATCTACGCCGGCGCTTAATCGCAGGCTTCAGGTATCACCCGGCTGTACTGCGGCCCAGTCCGCAACCCCTCCACCCTGGTCGGCCTGCCATATGGCAGCACCACGGTGGGCGGCGCTCCAGACCACCTCCGGTAAATTTCTTGTTTGCATCAAATCACAGGAACAAGTTGAAAACGCCCCAAAATGGCTCAAAAATGCCTGTTTTCAGCGGCTTTTGCTTGTGATTTTGGACTTCTCACTGTAAAGTCGAGGGTTTGTTTCCTCCGGCCTTCATCGCAATCCGGCAACAAATAGCAATATCCAAGAGCAGCATTCAGTCACGCAATTCAGACCTACTTCCTATGGCTTTATACGTTCACAAATACGGCGGCACTTCAATGGGCTCGACAGAGCGCATCAAGAACGTCGCCAAGCGCGTTGCCAAGTGGCACGACGCCGGCCACCAGATCGTTGTCGTTCCCTCCGCAATGTCTGGCGAAACCAACCGTTTGCTGGGCCTGGCCAAAGAAATCATGGCCCAGCCTGATCAACGCGAACTGGACATGCTGGCCTCGACCGGCGAGCAGGTTTCCGTTGCCTTGCTGGCAATGGCGCTGCAGGCGATCGGCAAGGAAGCCGTCTCCTATGCCGGCTGGCAAGTGCCGATCAAGACCGATTCCGCCTTCACCAAGGCGCGCATCCGCTCGATTGACGACGCCAAGGTGCGCAAAGACCTCAGCGCCGGCAAGATCGTGATCATCACCGGCTTCCAGGGCGTGGACGCCGACGGCAATATCACCACGCTGGGCCGCGGCGGTTCCGACACCTCCGCGGTGGCGGTGGCCGCAGCGATCAAGGCCGCCGAATGCCTGATCTATACCGACGTCGACGGCGTCTATACGACCGACCCGCGCGTGGTCAGCGAAGCGCGCCGCCTGAACACCGTAACCTTCGAAGAAATGCTGGAAATGGCCTCGCTGGGCTCCAAGGTCCTGCAAATCCGCTCGGTGGAATTTGCCGGCAACTACAAGATGCCGACGCGCGTGCTGTCGTCGCTGACCGACCCATTAATGCCGCTGGACGAAGAAACCAGATCCGGCACACTGATTTCGTTTGAGGAAGACACCAACATGGAACAAGCAACCATTACCGGCATCGCGTTCAGCCGCGACGAGGCCAAGATCACCGTGCTCGGCGTGCCTGACCGTCCGGGCATCGCCTACCAGATCCTGGGCCCGATCGCTGATGCCAACATCGAAGTGGACATGATCATCCAGAACCAGTCTGTCGAAGGCAAGACCGATTTCACTTTCACCGTTCCGCGCGCCGAGTACGCGAAGGCCGTCGAAGTGCTGAACGCCAGCGTCAAAGCCCACATCGGCGCGGCCAGCATCGTCGGCGACACCAAGGTGTCGAAGGTGTCCGTGGTCGGCGTCGGCATGCGCAGCCACGTCGGCATCGCCTCGCAAATGTTCCGCACGTTGTCGGAAGAAGGCGTCAACATCCAGATGATCTCCACCTCCGAAATCAAGATCTCGGTCCTGATCGACGAAAAGTACATGGAACTCGCAGTACGCGCGTTGCACAAGGCCTTCGATCTGGAAAACGGCAAGTAAGAGTAAGCAAGGGCAAATAAGTATCGAAGAAACTCTGCAAAACGGAAATAATCGATCCGAAATCGCATAGTTTCGTTGACCAAATCCGCGTGAAAAGATATCATGCGGAACTTCTTTGCTGAGGCAGCGAAATAGCTGCCTGCAGTGTGGAGACGTGGCCGAGTGGTCGAAGGCACTTCCCTGCTAAGGAAGCATATGGGCTTAAACCTGTATCGAGGGTTCGAATCCCTCCGTCTCCGCCAATGAATTGTTTCAAGCAGTTCTAGGTTGTTCAACGAAGCCGCTCTGACGTAATGTCTTAGCGGCTTTTTTGTTTCATGGCGTTTCTATTTGTTCGTTGCATGCCCATAAATTTGTTGGTAAATTCGTTGGTGAAAATCCCACAACGAAAATAATTCACCAACAAATGCCCCTATCAGACGCTACCTGTCGCGCCGCAAAGCCCAAAGAGAAAGTCTACAAGTTGTCCGATGCGCGCGGCCTGGCGCTGACTATTCATCCCGGCGGCGGCAAGTATTGGACCGGTGCATACCGCTTCGGCGGCAAACAAAAATCGCTTTCGCTTGGCGCCTATCCGGAGGTGTCATTGGCTGCGGTGCGCGAAAAGTGGGAAGACGCGCGCCGACAGTTGAAGGCTGGCGATGATCCCGGTGTCGAAAAGCAGATAAGCAAAATTGCGCAGGTTGTCGCGCAGGCGCGTACGTTCGAAGTCGTGGCGAGGGAATGGCACGCACACATGGCGGCCAGTGATGAATGGGGCGTTGGAACGGCGGCGGAGAATTTGCACCGGCTGGAGGTCGACGTCTTTCCGGTGATCGGTGCCGACCCGATCGCGAAGATAGCGCCGCAGCGTCTGCTGCTGGTGTTCCGTGAGATTGAAAAGCGCGGCGCGCTGGAGATTGCCAGCCGATGCCGTGGCATGGTTTCCCGCGTTTTTAATTTTGCGATTGTATGCGGGGATACGGCCGGCAATCCGGCTGCAGCACTCAAGGACGTGATGAAGAAACCGAAAAAGGGTCACTTCGCCTCGATCACCGTCGAAGAATTCCCGCAGTTCATCAAGGACTTGATCACCAGCCGAACCCACATGTACCCGGCCACGCGGGTGGCGCTGTGGCTGATGATGCGAACCTTCGTCCGGACAACCGAACTCATCGCGGTGCCCTGGGCAGAGCCTGATCTTGAAAAAGCGATATGGGACATCCCGCCGGAGCGGATGAAGAAGGGGCGCGGCCACGTTGTGCCGTTGTCCAGGCAAAGCGTCGCCCTCTTCCGTGAAATGCAACCGCTGACTGGCCGCAACAAGTTTGTCTTCCCCAACCAGCGACGGCCAGATGATCACATGTCAGACGGGGCAATTTTGAAGGCGCTGGAAAATATCGGATACGCCGGCAGGATGACCGGCCACGGCTTCCGCTCGCTGGCAATGGGCGTGCTCAAGCAGGAGTTGGGATATCGCCATGAAGTGGTCGACCTGCAACTGTCGCACGCCAAGGGTAACAAGGTGGATAAGGCATATGACCGCGCCAAGTTCTTGGTCGAGCGTACGAAGATGATGCAAGACTGGTCTGATTATATCGATCGCTTGGTCGACGCCGCCACCAGCAGGCCTGGAATCCATCTGGTGGCGTAAATCGTCTCTTCTATCCACGATTATCGGTGGGAATCAACGGGCTGGCCTGCATCTTTCCTCGGAAGTAAGAGGCAATGCCAAGCACGGCAGTTTGCGCCGCCATGATGCCGGCCATTGCACCGAGCATTGCCGGAAGGTAGGACAGCACCACCGGGTCCACTTTGAAGAACATCACGCCCAGGTATGCCACCATCACCGTCGAGGCCGTCATGATACCCTCGGCACCATAACAAAATCCGATGAACGGCCGCCAGCTATATGTCGGCCAGTGATCCGCTTTCGCCTCGACCTGCATTGTGGCATTGACGGCGGCCGTGTCAGCGGTGTCTGCACTCAGTTCGGCAATACTCAATTCGTTCGCCAATTTGGCCAACTCATATTGCTGGTCCAGCACAGCCTTCTGAAACTGCATCGAGAGATTCGGATCGGCCTGGATCGCGGCCAAAGCGGCATCCGGTGCCGACTGCCCGGTAACTACCTGGGCAATGCCGACTACCTTTGTGGCGACGTCTTCCGCTTTGCTGCCGCCGAACCAGCCAGCGATCATTGGTGCGAATTGCGCAAGCGCGAGTGCGATAGGTAACATGTTAAATAGCTCCTAATTTGAGGTTGTCAGCAATACGATTGGCCCAGCCCTTACCAAAGTTAAGCCAGGTTTTAAGGGAAGTGAAATAGCGAATGCGCAGGCTATTCCAGCGCATGACAAACTTAAGTGGATCTGTCGCCGCGACCGCTGCGATGGTCACCGGTCCAAGCACGCCGTCGACCTTGATGCCAGCGGCCCCCTGCATCCAGATAACCGGATGGCCGCCGTTGTAGTTCGTGTCGAAAATCTGGAACGCGACACGCGGGTCGAAGCTGTCTAGGCGCAGTGGATCCCAATAGAGTTTCTTGGCGATCGCCTTCGCCGTTTCGCGCGGTAGGTCTTTCATGGCGCCGGTGTATCCGTACGCGCGCGCCACGCGCAGGGTAACGCCCCACATGGTTTCGCCGCCCGGGTCCTTCTGGTTATTGCTGTAGCCGCCTTCGTTGCCGATCAGCGCGTCGAATGCGTCATCAAAACTGCTCATGATTTTTCACTCCCTTTTGGAAATTTGGACTCCATCAGGCGTTCCAGCAACATGATGGAACGGCTACCCATGTGGCCGGCGATGCCGACCATTGCCGCCGTAAGCAGCGGCGCAAAATTGCTCCACTCGCACAAGTAAAACGTCATCACGCCGGCAAAGGCGCTGGTGCAAATCTCGCCGATCAGCTCCACGATGTTCCATGCGCGGGCGTGGCCGTCTTTGACTTTGCGCATAAACGACACGAACCCCCCCATTGCTGACAGACCGAATACCCAGGCATAAGTGAGCCAGCCGAAGTTTTCAGGCGATTTCTCAGGTGTCATTTCTTTTTTTTCCATTTGAGAATTGGCAAAAAAAAGCCGCCCGAAGGCGGCTTGTTTGGTGATGCTAGTTTAGGTTCCATCTGGGTAGCTTGGACGTTCTGGGAGGGGTTGTGTCGAATCTCCGCTAGCTGCTGCGACGATGCCTCTGAGTTGCTTGCGATAGGTGATCCAAACCACAGGTACGGAGACACTATTTTCGGCGCAGCGCAAAATAGTCTCATCGCTTTTATCGAGCGCCGCCTTAGCCTCCTGCTGGTATGCGGCCCATATGGTTGCCGGATCTGGTGCGTCGAGTGCTTGAGGTGTATTCCCCTCGCTCACCCACGCGAGGTAGTCCCGATAGTCAGTGTTACCAGAATCTGCCGGGATTAATGCGCCGTCCACCAAGCGCCGAATATGAGAATTTGCAGTTAGTTGATATGCCATGTTTTACATCCTCGCTGAAGAGGTCCAGTTACAAGAAACGCCGCCGGTCTGCGCGATCGGGGCTGAATATCCGAAAGAGAAACCTGAATCGGTTCCACCGACGATTGAAGTGTTACCGTGGCTAACCGCTCCGCCTACAGCCACTGTGGAGATGTAACCGAACTGCCCGATGAGATCATAGGTAGTAACGGTTGGATTGACTCGCTTTGCAGCTTTGTAAAGAACAACTCCCGGAAATCCACCGTTGGTTATGATGGCAGCCGTGTTGACAATGAAACTACTAGCGCTACTGTAGTTGCCGCTTACTGAGGAAGCGGGTAGCCAGTTCTGAAAGGACTTCTCGAAATAGCGCTGGCACAGTGACAGTTCTAGTCCGTAAGGCCTCTGTTCGAATGGCGTTGCAACGTTACCAGGCTCAAGCTGTACATTCCCAATGGTGAGCGTCTGTCCTGCCGCTAATGCGCCGCCAGAGAAAGCAATTTCGAGGCCGGTAACAGCAGCACCCGGAATCGAGATTTGGGCGTTGTAGGTGGACTCGGTACTACCAATCGTGAAAGTACCTGTTGCGAACTGAGTGCGGTTCGGGCTAGCCGGGGTACCGAAGCTATCCTTAGTGTTCGCGTAATAGGCCGTCCAAGTGATGCTGGTCAACGAGCTAGACTTTAGCGCGACTGACAGGGATGCTGTGGAGCCGGCCCGACTGGCCGAATTGTTCGCCTCAATTCGCGTGCCAAATCCTACGCTAGTGTTCGAGGCCGCCCCAGTTAATTGGTAGCGATAGGTATTAGCGAAAGGGCCGGCTACCTGCGCGCCGGTCACATTAGCACCTGAGCAATAGGCATAGAACTGATCCACCGTATAGACCAAGCCCGCACCTGCCGTTATCGTCTGGTTAGCGCCCATATTCACTTGATCAACTGCCATCCCCCCGTTAATCACAAGATTGCGCAAGCCAGCAAGTGCGCCTCCATTGATCGATGCTAGCGAGCCAAGGCTGGTGATATCAACGTTGGCGCCACTGGCGGCCAATCCGATCGGAGAGACCCATGCTGTGTTTGCTGAATTCCGCATTCGCAAGACGTTTGGTGTGACAGAAATGTCCATCCAAAATGAAAATGGTTGTACGCCACCAGGCAGAGTGCTTGGGTCTGTAGCGCCTGATGCCTGACCTGACAGGTTTGCCAGCGCCGAATTTATTGCATTGACGAGCGTCAATCCCGGCACCGTTCCGGTGGTAGGTAAAATTAAAGAACCTTGAGACATATCTAATACCCCTGTATTTGAAGATTTACATTTCTAACGACAAGCGATCCGCCATTTGTGACTTGTACTGTGCAACTCGTTTTTGTTGTGGTACCGATTTGGCAGTCGTCGCCGGCCTGCGCGTTCAAAATAGTTGCTTGAACGATCGGTGTCGTCAGGGTGCCAGGACCACCGTTAAATGGCGACGTAAATGTCACTGTCGTCGCAGTAGTTGCTGTCGTCACTTGGTAGGCATCCAGTCTGTCCGGAACATCAACTGAGAACTTCAAATCGGAAAGCACTGCAATGACCTGCTTGTCGCTCGACGTGATGAGTACCCGCGCCTTAAAATACTGAGCGTTGTATGTGCCGGGAACGAAGTTTTGCCACGCGCCATATATTCCGTTGTTTGATGCAATTGCAATTTGCGGCTGGATATTGATACTCGCCCCAAGTTCTGCACCAAGCAGATCGGTAACACCGAGAAAGTCACTGATACTTAGGGCGTTATCGTGTATCGACTGGCCCCTTGCTGTGTAGGACATGAGAATATTGCACGGAGCCACCCTGCCGATATTGACGCTGTGTGCAGGAGGTAAATCGTATTCGCCTGAAGAAGAAATACCCCCGTACCATAAGACATCTGAAACGGTTAGAACATCGCTTTCGGCGAGTATGTTTCCCGCGCCTTGCAGGATCAGTTCCCCCTGCAATACCGCCAAGCTGCTCGATAGCGTTCCGGCCCATCCTGTTGCAGACTCACCAAACGTCTGTATGACATTCTTCGTCAGCGTCGCACCAGTGATGATGATTGACGACGGCACATTTGAATAAACGTTAAAACTTCCAGGGCCTAAGTAATGCGCTGAAATCCAGTATGTGCCATCACCAACGGCAGTAAAGCTAGTTGTTGGCGTGCGACCTAGCACCTGCGCCGACGCCCATGTCGGCCCAAGTCTTACCTCGTAATCTACCGATGGTTGCCGGAAGTCGCTAACAGCAGACCACGTAATCTGCGTCAATCCAGAAACGAAATTAGTGTTGAGCCCTGACAGGTTAGGCAATGGCGAATTCAGCGCTGATCCAGTGATCGTGTACTGATACGCCGGGACGTCCGACAGTGCTTGCAGTCCACCACCAAACTGATTGACTGCTGGCAGCTTTACAAACATCGTCACGCCGATCTTCTCTGGGCCGAACGGATATTTGAAGATCGACCCATCAAGGCGTGAAAACTGGGTACCGGCGACATGAGTTTTGATCGTGGTTCCATAGACACCGCGCCGCAAGTAACTAAGTCCGTACTTTCCGGGGCCGGTCAAAGCCGCATTCTGATAGCTTATCAATTCACCGTCGACGTAGCACAGGGTGTTAAAACCGTCTGCATCTGCCTTCGTGCCTGAAGTCAGCACACCATTGCTTTGCGATAGGTTCACCGCCAGTGTGTACAACACGTCGGGATCAGTGTTTAAAGGCAAGTCATCTGTCAAAACGCCTTGGCGTGCGGCATTCGACACACTGCCGATTTGCCGGTACGTGTTCCCGTCTTCTGAAACCCAAACTTGGCAGCCACTCCAAGACTTAGTACCACTCGCTGCAATCCAGACCTCTAAGCCATTCACGGTTAGAAGATCCGGCGCTTCAAAGATAATGGGCGAGTTCGTATTAGACGGCTTCTCGTTATAGTTGGCCGAGTAGCCTGCAGCGGCCTGGGTTGGGTATAGAACATTGCTCGATACACCAGGGGGTGCATCTTCAGCCTGGATTGTTAGTTCGCCGTCATCGTTCTCCTCGACGGACGTGATGCGCACAGGCCACTTGTTAAGGCCCAGTAATGTATCTGTTAGCGTAACCAAATCAGTAGGCTCAAGCAAACAGAAGTTCCACGGTAGATTGAACTCGTACGTGTTCCGGATATATAGAGACCGCTGCATTACCAACTGCGCTACCTGCACGGCAACATTCTTGTCCGCGATTTCGTGTGCCGTGATGGTTCCCATGGTTCGCATACCGAAGGTGTCGATATTAGCCTGGTCCTTTGCCTCGACGCTCTCTGTGTTGTAGCTGTTGGCACGGTTTAGAAACTCCAGTTGAACCCGATTAAAAGCATCGGCTGTCGTATTCCGTGAGACCTTTATCGGGTCTTCGCCTTCGTGATAAATGAAATGATCGTCGTTTAAATCATAGACTGGCGTGAGATTTGGAACGAACGTCACCCCGCCATAACCAGTAATGGTTTGATCGCCATAGGGAACAATCTTCACAACATCCTCGGACAAATATATTGCCGAGTTCGTGAGCTGCATTAATGACGTTACTGTCTGAGAGGCATCTTGCTGGGTCGAATACGCCGGCGACAACATCAAGCCGCTGGCGATGCAATACTGAGAGTAAGAAGTCAGATCACCAATTTTCGATGCTGGAAAGCCTGCGCCGTAATTTGGGTTGGTGAGATAGTCGATCAGAATGTCGCAAGGATTTGCATCAAGAATACCAGCGCCAACATTGAACGGCAGAATCCCAGTGAGCACCAAATTATGGTTCGGCAGCGACGTATTGCTGCCCAAATCGTAACTTGGGGATGCGACGTAAGCAATGCCCGGGTAAGAAATCGCCTGATCAGGATGATACGTTGACAGGTAGCTCCAAGGTGCCTGTGCATAGCTACCGACCGCATAGCTAAAGAGCTGGCCAACAGCGTAATAGGACTTATCTTTGTACACTCCAGAAACGCCAGCAATTGGCCCCTCAGACAACGCTATCATCAACGCTGCAGTATAGGTATATTGGGTATCGGTCGATTCCCCTCCACCTCCCCCGCCTTTACCACCGCCGCCGCCAGCACTGCTTGAAGTTGTGTGTGGGATAGGCGTGAAATCGCCATACCAGATCAGATTGCCTGGCACACGTGTCGTACCGTATACGATCGGAACACAGAGACCGTATGCTGAGGTCTGAATTTGCAGGCCCAGTGCCATCGTACCGGTGGTGTTGATTCCCTTACTACCACCTCCAAAAAGTGCGCCCATTTATTCCTCGAACAATGTCCAAAAGCTGTCCAGACGTCCCGCCAGTTCCCTGTCGTTGGCATTACCGTAGACACAGCCAAGCTGAAAATATGAATGAATCACGCCGGGCCAATCGGTGACGATAGCGCCGTGTGAAACACATCTCCCAAATTTGAACAGAGCGATATCGCCCGGACGTGGTGTTTCAGTACGTCTGGCGTATTGCGAAATCCATCCCAAATATCGCTCTTCGTCCCGATGAAAGTGCCAGTCCTGCGGGTAGTAGCCGACGTCGATCTTCGGAATTATTCCAACTGCATGGAATACTTCCAGCAGCAGCGTCGCGCAATCGACACCCGCCCCCTTTATCCTTCCCATGTGGTGATATGGCGTTCGCAGCCAGGTTTCTGCCTCTGCCAAGACTAGATTTCTTGTGGTCATTGGGCTGTCTCCGGAACGGGGATGTAAGGAATGCCGCGGAACCGCGGAAGATTGTTGAACTTGTTCTGACACGTTGCTTGCGATTTGTCGCACCCTGGGTAGATATAGAAGGTGTCTCCTGGCGAGGGAGTCGTCGGCAAAGGATTAAGCAGCATCACCGAAGGAGATGAAAAGCTCTTGATCGTTCTCGTCGTTCCAGCAAGAGCACCAGTTGCGAAACCCAGATATCCGGCATCGAAGTAGCCAGTTGGGTACGCAGACATAGAGTACGAAACGATGCTGGTAGTGCTGGCGCTGCTGACGCTTCCACCGACCGCTACGGATGAACGAGCGACACCACAACCACTGTCGTAAAGCGTATGCAAGCACCCGGGCTGGAACAAATTACGCGGCATCTGCACATTCAGAAGTTGAAAGTAGGACGCCACAGTAATTTTTGCCTCTGTTCTACCCACGATAAGCGGAGCGACCATGCCGGTAAATTGGATTACACCGCCCACGGGAACCGGCGGCGCAGACATGAACACGCGATCAACGCGCAATGCAGCGCCGTCGAGCGCACCGGCTCTCGCAGCCTGCAACCACGGCTGACCGTTTATCAAATGGCTCGCATTGGCAAACACACTGAGATCCAGCGTATCGACTTCAACACCAATCACCAGACGAATCTTTGATCGTTTGAAGGTCGGCCCGCTGCTTGAAAAGGTATTTCCAAGGTAAGAAATATCACTGTCCCACAGTGCATAGCGCAGCACCGTGCCATTAATCAGGCTGAACGTGTACAAGTCGGCCATAAAAAACGGCTGGCCACTGTTGAGCAAGTTCGTCAAAGCTGTGGTGGAATTTTTCATACTTTGTTACTCGTCGATCCGATAAATTGCACCTTCTTGTTTTCCCAAAGGTCAGTCATGAACTGACTGAATTGGGAAGAGTCCTGAAGGAAGCGTACGCGGAAGTAAAATGTCCCTGACCACGTTAGGGAGTAGCCAGAAGTCGGCGCTGTCGTGAAAGTCACCAGTCCGGTCGGGCTAACTGTGTAGGAGGATCCTGGTACCAACGTTCCTCCTGCTTTTATGTTCGTCAGGATGTTGACGTTCTGAACTGCCTCGACAAATGCCCCGAGCGAGCGAACAAGCTGAAAGCTCTTCGTTACCCCGTCTCCAACAGCAAACTGAGCATCCGTGACGGTGCAGTCGCTCGGCTCAGTGAACAGAAAACTATCGAACGCGCCCTGCCTGGCAAGGAAGAATCCTGTCAGCGTGTTCAGATCGTTGCCAGCAATGCCATTGCGCAGAAACTCGTAAGTCAGTTCAAACGTCCACAACGGGTACTGCATGAAAGCAGCCCGGTACTCTTTTCCCGACACAGACTGCTTGATGGCGGTATTGAAACCGGGCTGCTTCATAACGGGAAATGCAAGCCCCGGCAGCGTTGGATAAATTGCGTTGCTCATCGTCTAACCTTTAACCGGCGTGAAATTCCGGTTTAATTGCCTCAACCCTGGTGCGAGCGAGGAAGAATTGGACTTGACGAAATCTCGGAAGCTACGCGCGTCCATCGCCTGAATGTGGTAATGGTGCGTGTCGCCACCGGTACCGCCGCCGCTGTCAGCCATATTCCGAATCACATCAGCATGTTTTGCCGGCAGAATCATTTCCTTTTCGTGGGTCTGCACCAGTGGATTGACGCCTGCAGGGATGTCATAGCCGCCTGCTGCTGAAGGGAGAAATGCCATTGCGGTGGCGTAGGTGGTGGCACCGACTTCCGGCGCCATTGCCCAGCCAACAAATGGGATTGCGGCAACTGATGCCATAGCTGCCGCAGCAGCGATCGAGGCGTTTGACATCACACCCGATACACCAGCTACCTGCTGCGTTGCTACCTGTTCCGCAGCCGCTGCCTTTTGCTCCACACCCAGCATCACAAGCGTTTCCTGCGAGAAGAGACGTTTCGCCAGTTCGCCGACGATCCACTTGTCGACCATCTTGGTGACGAGGTTATTGACGAACTCCAGCAAGATGGACTGAAAAATCCTGCTCATGGCTTGCTGCAGTGTCTGGGTGCCTTGGATGATGCCGACGATCGATTGCGAGAATGCTGTCTTGATCGGGCTGACCCACTGCGCCATGGTCTTCTGCTGGTCAATGGCAATGTCGCCACTGATCTTTTGGAGCGCGCGCGCGTGGGACTTCTCCAGCAGGTCCATTTCGTCAAGCGCTTTTTGCCGAGCGACCTTGTCATACTCGTACAGGGCAACCTTGTCCTGCAGAGCTTTCTGTTGAACTTGATATTTCTGGTTCTCAAGGTCGATCATGGCGCGCAACTCGTCCTGCGCCGAGATAATGCCCAGTTCCTTTTTCATCGACAGAACGTCCTGCGCACTGGCAATTTCAGCATCGGCAATTTTCTGGGTCTGATCGATTTTTTCAGACGCCAGCGCCTTTTCATCGGCCCGTTGCTTCTTCATTCCTTCAAGCTGCGCCTGATTCATCTTGCGGCGAATGGCCAGCGCTTCGGCAGAGCTTGTTTCGTTCGTGGCCAGGATGTTCTGCCAATACGCGATTTCATCGTTTTTCGACATTTCGCGCAGGTCATGTTCCTGTTGATAAGCAACCTTGCGGTCATTCAGCTCGGCATCCCACTCGCCGACGCGGGACTTGTCAGCGGTCGTTTTTTGCTTCTGATCCTGACCGGTGTATTCCTTGGTACCTTTCTTCGGAGCATGGTCGGATTCCTCCCCTGCACCCCATGCCTCTTTGATTTTGTCCTTGGTCGCCACGGCGATCTTTACCATCTCATCCGAGTGCTTCAAGACAACGTTTTTTATCCTCTCTGTGCCATCGTTGAAAGCGGCAACGGCGCCGGTGAAATCCAGCGCTAGCGCTTTACGTGCGACGTTTGCGAATGTGACCAGCGTTGCGGTAACGACACCGATCGATGTTTCGACCACCTGTGCCAGTTCAAGAAACAACCCTTTCAGTAGGTAAATCGGCGTAACCAGCGTCGCGACTGCGGCCTTGAGCACGCTGATATCGTTGGGCATCGCCCAGCCCAATATCGCGTTGAATATTTCCCCGGCCGAGGTAATGTAGTCCTTGATGATTTCGCAAACCGACATCACAACGGCGCCAAATACTTCGAAAATGGCGCCGAGCACGGTAACCGCTGCGCTGAATACCGGCATCACAGCGGTTCCGATACTGATAAATGCCTTTTGCAGGTCCGTTACCGACGGCAATACGGCTTCGCCGATCTTGTCGCTAAAGTCACCCAGCACGATGCCGGCGGCAGCAGCCTCTACTTTGTATTTCTTGACCGCGTCAGCGGCTTCGGCATTGACGCCGATACCGATCGCAGCCAGTTCGTTGGCGCGCTCCTGAATATCGCCGTTCAACTTCAGCAGCTTGAATGCTTCTTCCGCTGACCGGCCAAACATGCCCATAGCAACCGCATTGCGGTCGGTACCGGCCTTGTATTCCATCATGGTGGAGACAGCATTCTTCAGCAGCTCTGCCTGCGGCAGCAGCGCGTTGTTGCTGTCGCGCGTTACGACGCCTAACGCCTTCAGACCTTCTTCGTTGCTGCGCAATTGCTTGTCAAACTTCAGCGCGATGCTGGTGTAATCGTCGGCAGAAATACCGGCCAGCTTCAGCGCCAAATTCATCTTGTTGGCTTCTTCGACTGTTTCACCGAACGCATTGGCGAGCTTCTTGACCTCGCCGACTTCCTTAATGGTGTCGCTGATGGCTTCCTTGAACAAGGCTCCCCCGGCGAGCGCAGCCGCCACCAGTTTGATCGGCTCAAGGATGGCGCCGAATGAACCCGCGAGCGTCTTCACAGCCCCGGAAATCGCACCGGACATGCCCTCGGTCGCCTTGGAGCTGGCCTCGGTGTGTTCCTTGACCGTGCTTGCCATATCAGCAAACATGCTCTTGATGCCGCTGACCGCGTCCTTGACCGACGCAGCGGCGTCCTTGGAGGCGGCTTTTGCTCCGGAGGCATCCCCCCCGAACTTCACCTCTACGTTATCGTCGCTCATGGATTGCTACCCTGAAATGCAAAAAAGGCCGCACATGGCGACCCTCTTGGCTTTGGAATGGAAAAAGGCCGCTCGCGGCGGCCCTTTTGGTGGTGATGCTTAGTTACAGCTTCTTAATGTCGACGGTGATGGCGAACTTACCGCGCACGGTTCGTCGCTTCTCGATCACAACAGAGCATTCGTCCTTCGATGCGGCAAGCTGTTCGATTGCCGCATAGACGATGTCGCCGTTGACACCAGGCAGAAAGCCTGGCTTCGTGGCTTGGTCAATCTCGTCAGGATCCCGGCTTTCTTGGGAGGACGTCGAGCAGTGATTGTCCGTTGGCATCTACTTCGGAAGCTCCAGAGGATTTTGAGCCAACACCCATGTACGCGGCGACGAGAATATGGGTTGGCGGGTTGCTACGCTGATACTCGGTTATAGCGCGTAGGCGGGGAAGCGTCATATTATCGTCGATGTATTCCCATGTCCAGCCCGGGAAGCAGGCCAGCAAATGGGCATACACCTGATCCCAATCTAACGGCTCCCCGCCCCCGCTTCCCCCTTTTCAACCAGCCCAGACTGCCCCATCACGGCCTTGATAACTCGTTGCATATTGGACATGTCGACCATTTCCTGAACCTCATCCAAGGTAACCTCTGGATAGTTGCGGATAATAGCGGCATGCACGATAACGCAGACGTCATCAATAACCTCTTCCTCTGGCAGCGTGTTGAGCGCCGCCAAGGCAGCGATTTTCGGGCGTAACTGCTTGAGCCGCTTGAACGACAAGGCGGGAATTACCCACGTCTTGCCGGCCATCTTCACTTCGATACCGTCAATCAATTCTGTCGCTGTTGTCATGTTTTTTACTCCGATGTGGACCATGTCAGCACGTTGCCGGTGCCGTCGTCGAAGCCGGAGAAGTCAAATTCCGGGATGGAGAAATCCTCGTTTTTGAAGCCCATCGAGAATTTCGTGCTGATCGCCTTCAAGAAACTGAAGGTGACGATTTTGCCCTGGTAGCTGACGCTCAGGTCGGCCTTGAATGAAGGAGCGTAGCCCATTGGCAGATTCTGCACCGTCTGCTTCTGCGCACCGACGACCGTTGCGGTGTACTGGAAGTTCATATACACCACCTTGCCGGTGTCAGCGGCCGAGAAGAGATATGCACCCGTGCTGACGTTGACGCTGTACTGACCTGTCGCCGGTGACGCCGCAACGCGCTTCATGGGGTTGCCGTTGGCATCGATGACGCCGAGGTCGGTCACGAATGTGCCGGTGTTCGGTGGCGTCGCCGTAACCGTGAATGGAGTGGCGGGAATTGCCGTGCCGACTGTGTCGGTATAGTTGGCGAATAAGCCCGAGTTGATGGTCTGGCCGAAGTAGATCGCGTTCCAGACACCGGCGAAGATGCGGGCAGGCTTAACCTTACCGGTCAGTTTGGCTTTGCCGCGGCCCACGGCGACCGGAAACTGATTCTGGCCGTACAGCTCTTTCGAATCAGACGAGATGTCGATCGAGCCTTCTTGCAAGGTCATCAGCGGGTACGGTGTGGCGTTGGCAATGGTATTGCCCAGCGCGTCCTGCAACTGCGTGACATACATGTTGCCGCTACCAAATGCGTATTGAGACATAGCTACCTCCAAATGAAAAAGCCCCGCAGATGCGGGGCCGGATTGTGATTAAAACGGATTGATTCAGACGACGACTTTGATAACGATCGGTATGATTGCTACGGCCTGGTCGCCAAGCGTGCCTTCGTCGGTTTGGATTGCGCCCTCGATCCAAGCGTGCTCCACCAGGCCTCCTAGCCTGCACTTGTTGGTGATAGGGTCCGGCGCGAGCGCGGTCCCGATGGCATCCAGTAAAGGATTGAGCAACTGGCTGGGAGCGGAGGATTTGGCGTAGACATACACATAGACGTCGACCTCAAAACTCCATACCGTGGGCTGGCCCGGCGTGGTCAGCGCCATCTCTCGCCGCTGTGCCTGGAACAATGCAGGCTGTTCTTGGGGCTTCACGTCAGCCCAATGCAAGAGTTTTCGCGATGTGGTTTTGTAGCCTGGTGCAGCGGCCAGCTTGGCAAACAACGCCGAGTAAATCTGTTCTCGGTTCATGACGTCCCTTCTTGCGCGGCCTTCACCAGCGCAGCTTTCATGTCGGTCTCAATCTTCGGCCGCATCTCGGTGAGCGATGAGCGCAGGAACGAATGCGCCGGCAGATCGACCTTGCGCGTGTGCGCTCGCACCTTGATCGTCTTCGGCTCCTTCAACTGCTTGCCGAATGCCTGGGTGATCTTGCGCAGGCTTTCCCGCACGGACTCGGTGCCTTTGAAGCCGTATTCCAGCTTCTTGGCATATTCCACGTTCGTGCCGACGATACCGGTGACACTGGTCTGATCGACGTCGACGCGCCGATTGATCGAACGGCGCAAGCGGCCTGTGCGAACGTGAAGCACGTCGTCACTTAGCTTTTCCTTGACGGTGGTCAGGAGCTGCAAAGTCAGCCGCTGGACGGACTTCTCCAGACCTGCCTGCATGGCATCTGCCTTGCCTTCCATTTTTGCGACAAGCTCGGCGTCGCCTACCAGCCATCCAGAAATCATGATGTTGGAATGACTTTCTTGTAGTTGTTCATGACCGTCATCGCTGATTTCGGGAAGTCGGTAATCGTGAAAGCGACAGTCTCACCGGCTAGTGTCTTGCTGGAGTAACCGACGCGGTCCTTTTCGGAATAGCGCAGCGCGATCGTCTCAATGCACGCCTGTTCGATTTCTGGCGGCGTATTGGCGAAACCTGCGCTGTAGCTCAGCACCACGTTGGATTCGCCTTTGACGAAGCAAAAACTGCGCAGGCCAATCTTGTACTGATCGAAGTAATAGCCAGGGCTGAAAATGTCGGCCGACGCAGGCACCGGCTGGCCGTTGATCGTCACACCAGCGACAGCGGTGACCGGATAGTTTGAGCACATCATTCGCGTCTTGCCCTTGCCGTCGAGCGTTTCGATATATGGTGTGATCGCAAAAGACCGGTTCAACCAGGTCTGAATGAACCCGCTGATAGCGGTGATAAGCCGCTGCAGCAGGACATCATCATCGGTCATGGCAGGATCGATCTTCAACCACTGCTTCACGTTCGCCAGCGTCGTCAGGTCGATTGGGCTGGTTGCCATGGCTTACTGACCGTCGACTTGCGGGACTGCTTGGCTGACGCCTGCCGGTACCGCTGCATCGGTGGAAGCGCCGGCAACTGCGTCGTCAGCCGGTGCTGGTGCGTTGCCGTCGTCGGCGGCGGCGTCAACTACCGGTTCGGTCGTTTGGGCGGCCGGTTCTGCTGGTGCCAATTCTGGCACCGCCGCTGTCACAACCGGGATTACCTCGGAACCAGGCAACACCAGATTGCTGGTGACGCCGGCAGGCAATTGCGGGTCGACTCCAGCCGCGACCAGTTCCTCGTCGTCGGCGCCGGTGAAGCCCATGCCGACCAGATGCTCAAGGTGCTCAATCAGAACTGCGACGTAGCCCTTAACCACCTTGTATTCTTGACCAGCTACCGAAATGACGCTCACGCCCTTCGGTGCCTTCAATTTCGCTGTGGTGCTCATGGTGTAGATCCTTGTACAAAAATGCTCGGTGAAGTAAAAATGCCGCCAAGCGAACCCGGCGGCATTCCACACTGCTGCTCAGGCGTTAGCCGTTGGCAATGTTGTTCAGGATGCCCATGGAGAACGGCGCATAGTGTTGCAGCACGCCATCGGCATACACGCCGTATTCGTACTTACGGCTGCGCAGCGGCCATTCCAGTTGGTAGTAATCCTGACGCATCAGCATGCGGCACACGGTCGATACGTTCGACAGTGGGTACGGCAGGCGCTCCGAGAAAAAGAAGATCGTGCCGGCCGGCACGTTCGGATGCACCACCAGCGGCACCATGACGCCCATCACCTTGTTCATGTATTCGCCGACCACGACACCGGCCTGAATCGCACCCGGGTTGTTGGCGTTCACATTGAGACGCAGCAGCGGCGCGCCGCCGTTTGCCACAATCTTCTTGGTGATGTTGACCAGCTCTTGCGCAGAAACGTAAATCTTGGTCGGCGACAAGCGGTACTTGTTGTAGAAGTTGATAAACGCAGCTTCGAACTCCACGATGCCGCCGGCGCCGTCGGAGGTCAGCGGCGTGCCGACGCCTGCCGTACCGTTTGGCTGCGACACCACATACGCGTTGCTGCCGGGCTTGAAGGCTTGATACAGCAGGCCGTCGAAGTCCAGTGACGACGTGGAATTGTCGGACGCGGCCAGCGATGCTGCGGTTTGGGTGCCTGTGGCCGTCGCAGTGATAGATACGCTGTTGATGGAAGTGACCGCGCCCAGCACTTCAGCGCCAGCCGCACCCCAGTACCAGGCATAGCCGACCGCGCCGTTGCAGACCGCAACGCTAGCGGCAATGGAGCTGGTTGAGCCGGTAGTCGTGGCGGTTGCGGCTGCCGATTTCTGCGCGCTGCCGCCGCCGAACGTGTCGGTAGTGCCGTCTGCGTTGGTGCGTGTGATCTGGCCGGGAACCACTGCTGTAGGAATCGACAACGATTGACCGATCGCACCGTTGTTGACGCCCACGACATCGAGGTACGCTTGCAGGCCCAGCGCCACGCAGATAACGGACCATGTTGCCGCCGCCAGCGTGCCGCCGGTGGTGGAGCCGGCCAGCGTCGGGGTGCCGGTGATACCCATGGCGACGGAGCCGTTACCGCCGAGGATCAGGCGCTCTTCCTGAATCATCGTCGATTCCAGCGTGGTCTGCACGGCCAGGGCTTTGACGTCTTCATAATTTTTCGAAGCATAGTTCGCTTCGAAAGTGACGTTATTTTCCAGACCGAAGCCGCGGAACGAAGCCAGGTATTCGCTTTGCGCGTGAGTGATCACGCCGCCGCGCTTGCCTTCCGACACACCGGCGCGCTGGTTGCCGACGTTGATGTTGGTGATTGCCTTCCAGTTTGCCTGAATGGCATAGCCGCCGCTGTCACGGCCGATCGAGTTACGCAGCGGGGTCAGGACGGGATACAGCTTTTTCGATGGCGCTTCAAGGTTGTATGCCTGCAGGCCGGTGGTGGCCGAGCCAGGCTGCACAAACGTCTTGATCAGATCGTCAGGGCTGGTCTGCGCAACCTTCATCAGCGCCAGCGTTTCTTCGGTGGTATTTGTACCCATGTGAATCTCCAATAAAAAAACCGCCTCAAGGGCGGCGGCAATATGTTCGGGAAAGGAAAAAGCCAGGTTACCCTGGCTTATCAGTGAGTTAGGTTGATGGAATGGCGCTATTAACGATGAATAATGCCGCCGGTTTGGTGGACTTGCTTGATGAGTGATGCAACTTCGTTCACCTCGCCGTCGAGGGTTTTCACCACGGCTTGAGTGTCTTTTTTGTCGTCGCCGAGCGTTTCGCCAATGTCTTGCGATTTCGAAACAGCTTTCAGCAACGCCTTGCCCGGTGCCGGCAACGCCTTCAGGTCTTCAACCTGCTTCTTCAGCGCATCGCGGTCAGTGACCAGCGACTTGACGAAATCAACCAGCGGCTGACCTTCGGTGCAACCTGCGTCGGCTAGCGCCTTGGCCAGCTCGCCGTGAGCAGCGTTGACCTTGGCGAGGTCTTCGACGACAGCCGACTTATCAGCATCGCCGCCGTCGCCTTCGTCGTCGCTGGCTTCATAGCCGGTAGATGCCAGGTGATCAGCGGCATCCTTGACGGCCTTGTGAGCCTTTGCCAACTTGTCCTTGCTGTCCTTGCTGAACTTCGCGCCACCTTTCGCCAGGTCACCACCGCGGAGCGCCAGTTCGATGACGTCGACCTCGCCGGCGGCTGATTTCAGGTCGGCAATCAGCTCGTTTGCTTCTTCGGCAGCCATGGCCTGGAAAATCTTGATGCCGTCCATGATCCACGCGCGGAGTTGCGCAGGCACTACGCTGCCGTCGCCCTCATAGTCAGCTTCGCACTGCGACTCGCGGGCGATGTAGCCGAGCGACATCAGGACACCGGCAAAGTCTTGCACGCCCCACATGCCTTTCTTGATCGGAGCCTCGGCGGGTGCTTTGTCAGCCTTCGCCAACTCGATCAGGCGCTCAGGGGTGATTTCGCCCTTGTTCAGCAGCTCGGCCAGTGCGTCGATGGCGCCAGGCTCGGCAGCATCTTCCAGACCGATGCCCAGCAGCGCGTCGCCGTCAGCCTTCACGATGGCAATCGCAGTTTCAGGATTGCAGCCGGCGTCGACAACGGAGGTTTCGCTGATGCGCTTGACCATGACGCGCACGGCGTCGACGGTGGTACCGTCGCCCTTGGCAAACTTCTCAGTCTTGCGGCTGGCAACGGAGCCGCCGATCGAGAAGCCGGTCAGCGTGCCATCCTTGACCTTCTCTTGCGTGTCGGGTGCGCCCTTGGAGATGAACGCCTTCACGATGACCTGCTTCAGCTCGTCGTCGCACACGACCTCGACCGCCTTGCCGACTGCCTTCTTCGGGTCGTGTTGCTCGCGGATGTTGCCCTTCCAGTCGGCAAATGCAGCCTTGGCAGATTCATAGTCAACAATCTCGCCGGCATGGTCCAGCGCTTCGCTGGTGGCGATGCCCTCGATCATCAGGCGCCCGTCGTCCAGTTGCTCCGACTTCATGATCGGAAATTGAATGTTGAAGTTCTGGCGCTGGGCGCCGTCAAATACGATTTTCATGGTGATCCCTTTGAATAAAACGAAGAGTTGTGCGGTGGTTATGCATCGTCGTCCTTGTCCGTCAGGACAGGCAGAACGTCGCAGCGGCAGTTCGGGTGCAGCGGTGGACCGTCGCCGCCGTCGTTCGGAAAGTTGTCGTCAAGGTCGACGATCACGTCATCCAACTCCTGACAGTCGTCGCAGCAGTCAGCGCCGGTAATCCACTGCTTTTGCGCCACCTGGCCGGATGTCCGATACGCCTGCATGTTTCCGGCGACGTCGGCGAATGCTGTCTCAGTACGGGCGATCATCTCCGCCCTTTCAGGTGAAAATGCGGTGCTGTCCTCGATTTCCTGTGCCAGCCGTTCGTTGCTCCAGCCCTCTTCCATCGCTTGCGCGACGGTGGAATTGAGCATTTCCCGCGTGGATTCGTCGATCTGCCATTCGGCGTTCGGATTAGGCGTCAGATTGCCGTCATCGTCCCGCTTCATGCCGACCCACTCCGCAGCCCTGTCCTTCGCCCACTTGAGCGCCTGCTCATTGGTCAGGTTGACGATATCCTCGTCGTCCTTGATGCCGATCTGCGCCAGCGCCTCGGCGCCGCCGTCCTTTGCCAATGCTTCCAGCAGCGGTTCGACCTCGCCCACGACGACGACCCAATCCTCAAAATTGAGGTTATCCAGCATGCGGCGGATATCGTCGGCGCTGACCTTGCCGAGCACTTCGTCCTTAGCCTTGATCATCTGCGCAGCGATCTTCGGGCCTTGGTCACTCAAGAATGTAGCAACCTTGTCCTTTAACTCGTCGCGCAGCTTGACGATTGAGTCACGTTCCCGGTCAATAGACCGGACGCCTTTTTTTGCTTTGGCGACCGCCTCCTGGCCGGTCTTAGTGCTCTTGTCGTCGGGCTTGGCAGGGTCGCCGTGATCATGCCCAGCGTGCGGGTCTTCGCCTGGTGCGCCACCACCGCCGAATGGTGCTGTTGGCGGCGGCGGGTTGGCAGCAAGCTCCAGCGCATCAGCCAGGCGTATGGCACCGCTGGCAGTGATGATGATCGGTTGATCACCGCCCTCCACCGGCTCAAGGCCATCTTTGGCACGCGCTTCGTTGATAGTCATTGAGCCATTTCGGATTTTCTTGTCCTGAATGGTGGCCTGCTCGACGAGGTCGATTGATTCCTCTTCGTCCCATGCGTACTCAAGATCGGGACAACCGAAGACCATGACTACGATGTAGTCCATCAGCCCCTTGACCCACTGCATGATCGGCAACAGCCCTTCTTGCAGTGACTGTTCGTGCGCGGTACCGGCTGTTGCCCGGTTCTGCTGCTTCACAAACGGCGTCGGCGCGATCGAGAACGCAAAGCACACGACGCGGGCAAGCCATTCGTCGTATTCGTCCTTCAGCACCTGATTCTTGGTTTCAATGAATTTCACCCCGTCAGGGATGAATTTCATGTGCCGGCGCGCCGCTGTGTCGCCCTCAAGCAGCAAATCCCAATACGTCTGAAATTGTGCGATCTGGTCGGGGTTCCATTCTTTCGGCACGCTTGCCAGCGCTTCAGGGACATTGCCCTCGGTGTAGTACTGAAGTTGATGCAACTGCCGGCGTAAAGCAATGTTGACGGTCATGATTACCTGCTCGACCGGCGAGTACCCATAAATCTTGTGAGTCCGGACATTACGCGGACGATAGATCAGTTCCTCGCGCGTGTAGTCGATCGCCGGCACGCCTTTCAGAATCTGCTGATATGCCGGATTTGGCGCAACAGGCGTGCGGCCGTGCTCGTCCAACACGCGCTTGATGGTGGCGCCGTCGACCGGCTCCAGCGAGTACACGCCGCCGCCGAGGTTATGCCGCACATACACCGTCGGGGCATCAGTGACAAACAGTTCTTCCAGCAGCATGCGCAACCACTCGTCCCAAGTGTGCTCTTTATCCGGAGCAGCCAGGAACTCGGTGATCATCTTGCAGCGGTCGTCTGGTTTCGCCTTCTCGTCACGCGGCCGGATTTTCCAGCGCATTTTCGACATCTGGTCTTTGCGCGTTTCGATGACTAGGCGCATGACGTCAAAACCGTCGGCAAGCTGACGCATCTGCGCGAAGCTGACCGGCTCGCTCTGGCGCGGCGTGATCTGCGTGTTGAACCCGACCGGATAGTCGAACTGGCGGCCAGCAACGCTGGGCTTCTCGGCCTCGCTGGTGACGGGTACAAGCGGCTGCTGTGGGCCGAACCAGTCGGACTGGCCGGACACGACATACCGCACGCCCTCCACCACACGGCGAATTAACCCTGGCTCGATCGGCGTTGCGCTGGCGGCTCCTTTTGGAATTGCCATAACAAATTAAACGGCCGCGCCGGTGTTCGGGTTGTAAAAGCCAGATTCTGGCGACGAGAGGCGATGTGTCATTTTTATTTCCCTATTTGATTTTCCAACTGTTCCGCCGCCTTTTGTGCGGCCAGTCTTGCGAGGTAATCCAGCATGCCGAATTTGCTGTCGACGAACATTGAGAACGCCCTGGATAAGCCGTCTACCTGGTCGTCGAACGTTCCGTTGGGGAACATGCGCATCTCATCAATCAAAGGCCCATTCCAGTCGGCCCGAAGCATGAGGACGTTGCCAACATTGACCTGTGACGCGAACGGTTCCGCGCGCGTTACCTTGTCACCCGACTCCGGTGAAGACGTCACCGAGTAGCCAGACAGCTTGCGAGTCAGGTCCAAGACCTGAGTCTTACCAGCCTGCCCGGGGTCTTGCGGGATGCTGATCTTGGTGCCGGTGCCGTCGCGCGCGGCGGTGTTCTTCATCGCTGCGTCGCGTTCATCAGGCCCAACGCGCACCCGAACCATGTCGGCGATGATGTAACGGCCGTCACTCATCTTTCCGAGCTTCGGCCCGGCCGTAAAGTCGCCGTCAGTAGTGCTCGCCAAATCCCACGCGCGCACCCATTCGATGGAACCCGCTGGCAGCGCATCGACCGTTTCGATGTTGTCAGGCTTGAAGATCCCGCCCTCGGCTGGCGATGGCTTTTGCTGGTACTGGCCAGCGAAAGTGTACGGCGCCGCCTTCTGCATGGCGCGCAGCACTTCGGCCGAGTGCTTTTCAGGCCATAGCGCAGTACCGTCTGCCTGCAGCGCAGGGATGACGATGTTTTCCCAGACTTCGCCATTGCCGCCGCCGAGGAGCCATCCGGCCAGATCATCCTGGTGCAGACGTTGCATGATCAAGATGATCGGTGTGTCTGGACCGTTCTTCCGGCTTTCCAGCGTGTTCTGGAACCATTCAATCACGCCGCTGCGGATGACGTCAGACCTAGCCTCGTCAGCCTTGTGCGGATCGTCAATGAGGATTGCGCCGCCAAAGCCTGGCCGTTGCTTGCCAGCGCCGTAGCCTGTAATCGTGCCGCCGTCACCGACCGCATACACGCAGCCGTCTGCCGTCGTCTTCCAGTCGTCTTTGGCCTTGCTGTCGTGGCGCAGTGCAAGTTTCGGGAATATCTCCCGATATGCTGGCGACAGCACCATGTCCCGCGTCTGAAAGGCGTTTTTTGATGCCAGCTTCGCGCTGTAACTGGTGTGAATGAATTCCGAATCCGGCACCTTGCCGAGCGCCCACGCCATGAAGTTGATAACGGCCAGCTCAGTCTTGGAGTACCGCGGCGGCACGTTGATAATGAGCCGCTTGCACTCGCCACGGAACACCCGCATCAGGGCGTCGCAAATGATCTTGTGGTGCGGCGCGCGACTCCAGACGAAGCCCTTACGCTGTAAGAACATCCACCGGGAGAACTCGTACAGGTCAGCTTGCGCCATTTGGGTAGCCGCGAAACGTTCCTCGGGGCTGAATGTGCGCATGGTCAGTACTCGTCGACGATTCTTTTGGCGATCTCTTGAAACTGTTCAGGGGTCATGGTGGTGGTCACTGTCCGTTGTTGGATGGGGCCGCCGCCTGGTGCGCTCAGTTCGACGCGTTTATTAAACATGCCGATGTGATCGCCGACATACTTCAAGGCTGTCTGCTGGTCGACAATGCGCGCCTCCAAACCTTCCTTGCCACGCTTCACGCCGGCATAGATGGTCAGTGCCGCCGCGCTCAAGTTGCGCGTGTCGGCCACGATCTGGCGGCCGCGCCCATCGCCGAAGCATTCGGGGCAATCCTTGCGCGGTGGCCGCTTCGGGTTGAAGCCAAGACCGCCAGCGATATCGGGCTGCTCCTGCTTCGCGTCACGCGCCTCCTGCTGGCGGCGCAGATATTCGCCCTTCGTCCACTGGTAGCCGTGGTCTTTGCCGTAGCAGTAGCGGCAGCACTCGCGCACGTACTGAATGATCTCGTTCGGGTCGGCAGTGGCCTGTTGCCACATGCGGTTGAGCACCATGGCCGAGGTGATCTGCGTGCGCTCGCTCAATGCATCTTTCGCAGCCTCGACCAGCGCCTGAATTTCGGGCTTTGCCAGCATCTGGCTAGCCTGCACCTTGGCAGTCTTGACGCTGTACCCAGCGCGCATGGCAGCCTGAGTGCCGTTGAGGTCGACCAGGTACTCATCGACAAAGCGGCGAATCTTCGGGGTAACGACCATGGCGCGTGGGACAACAGGAATAAAAAAGCCGCCCGAAGGCGGCAAGTCCGCAGACTAGCGGAAGGAGACAGCAGCGACTCTGTGAATAGGTTGCCGGTGACAGCGTCCGGCAGCGGTTTGGCGTGCGACTGCACCCGCTTGATGGATGTGCCTTTTTTGGCGTCGGAAAGCAAAAAGCCCGGTCGCTGGGGAGCGGTCCGGGCTTTGGGCGTACTTATGAGACTATCGAATTGGAACGTATATTAGGCATGTTTCGCCGAATTTGCAACTTTCTGTCGTCAACCCACAACTTCCATCTCTCTCAGCAGCTCTTCAACCGCGTTCAGCGCCAGGCTTTCCAGCCCCGGTTCCGCGGTCAAATATTCCTCTTTTACCTTACGCGCCGGGCGACCG
This sequence comes from Herbaspirillum sp. RV1423, assembly GCF_000577615.1. GTDB lineage: Bacteria > Pseudomonadota > Gammaproteobacteria > Burkholderiales > Burkholderiaceae_D > Herbaspirillum. The sequence continues at coordinate 9,286 of NZ_CBXX010000040.1, read as the reverse complement.
CCCAGCAGCACGTTGACCCTGCCGGCGTGGGCGCTGACCGTGTTTCGGTCGATCTGATATTGCCGGGCGATGGCTTCGATCGACTTGCGCTCCTTCTTGTGCGTGAAGTAGCGCACCACGTATTCACGGCGCAGCATGCCGTTAGCGGTGCAGCCGGCAAGAGCGGTCGTCCGGATATGGTCAGCCAGGTAGGCAATGGCGTCCGTCCATTCTTTATTCGCCTTGTTGCCCGAGCAGCATGCGGCCTTGCACTCGCAGGGGCGATCACGCGGCGCAGTGCGTGCAATCAGAATCGCCTCCTGCAGTTTGCCCAGCTTCTCGACCTGAGAGCGGATCATGCCGGCCTGGCCGATGGCATCCAGACCAGCGATGCCACCGCCGCGGCTGATCGTCGGCGCGGCAAGGCGGTTCATCATTGGGCGGTCGATGCCCTGGCTTGTGATGTTGTACGCGAACACCAGCGCGTGAAAGCCATCCCGGAATAGTGTTGGTTCTGCCGTCTGCATTTTGCTATCCCCTCAGTGAGCCTATTTTGATCTGTGAAACTTAGCGCAGCGCGCCCTGCCGGCGTACAGCTTGTTTTTCGATTGGATGTATTCACGCGTACGGCGGCGGTTATTTCCGCTTGCAGTGGCTATACGCATGAACCGAACAACGCCTGCCCCAATCACGCTGTCACCTCATCGAAAAGAGAAACCTGCGGCTGCATCACGGCCAGCGGTGTGATGGTCACCACCACGCGGGCGCCGTCGGCATCCGGCTCAGCGCGCTCAGCAACGATGCGGCGCACCCACTTGTCATCATCGAACACGACGCCCTTGAACGCGTCGAGCAGCACCTTCTGGGCGTTGTCCAGGTCGATGCAGCGCACGCTGTCGTCCCACGTTGCTCCATCGGTGCGCATGCGCTTTTGCCAGTCCTGCGGCCTGGCCGGGTACAGTCGGTACGCAACCTCGACGCGGCCGGCCAGTGGCTTGCGGATCCCGGCACGCCAGCACAGCATGCCGATATCGGCTTTGAACTGCTTCGCTTCCTTGGTCGGCACGATCATGGAATGGCCGTTGATGATGACCGGGCGCCAGTACTTGTTCGCGCTCAGCGGGTACGGCAGCGTGAGTAGGATGGGATGCGCGCCAGCGGCAGGCACAAGTCGCTCCGCCGCCGCAGTGTCTGCGGTGTCTTTCAGCAACTCCGATAACAAATTTGTGATCTGCTGCGACGTCCACCGCTCCTCTGGCGCGCTGGCGAAGCGTTCCACCAATTCGTTCAGCTCGGCGCGTAGGTCTTGCACGTCGTAAAAAAAGTTGTCGGAGTTCATGGGGTCTGTTCCTTCATTTTTTGCAATATCTCGTCTCTTGTGGGCGCGCCCGGCGTTCGGTAAATCACCTGCAGCATCGCCTCGGCCAGGTCCTTCCTCGGCCAGGTCCTTCCTCGGCCTGGTGCTCTCGACCAGCCGCACGCAGTCGTTAAGTTTCGTTAAGTCGTAGCGGCCGCTGGGCATCGTCAGGCGTGCGCCGGCATGGACAGGTGAACCCGCTTCATCGGGTCAGATGCCGGCGCCGGAGCGACGATAATCTCGGCTTGCCGGTGCTGGCTTACGGCGCGGCTGATTTCGGTGTCGAGACGGTTGCGCCATGCCGTGACCGACGCGTCGACGTTCTTGTCGAAAAGCAAATCGCTGCGCTGATGGGCAACGATGTCGCGCTGAATTTCGCGATAGACGCGTTCCCACTTCTCGGTGCCGTAGAAAATCCGGATGCCGTTGCAGACGTCGACGAGCCAACTCAGGCGATTGAGTTCGGCGGTGATGCGCTGCCAGGCGCCGGCATCCGTGCCGATGTGATGCGGGCAAAGCCAGTTGTTGCCGCCGGATGTGCTGCTGCGACTGGTGCCTGGGCATGGGCAGCCGTAGGCGGCGCATTTGCTGGTGTCGACGTCATGGGTCATGCTGCTTCTCCTTCGTCAGGTTTCTGCTGCTTGCGTTTGCGGATCTCGTTCTCGATCCTGGTTCGGTAATCGGCGTAGCTCTCCGTGGGCTTGGCAAACATCCCCATCTCGCGGCCCTTGGCGTCGATGCCGGCGTCGGTGCGCTTCCAAGCGTTGTCCTCGCGCTGTGCAGGCGGGTTGAGCAAATCGGCAATGATCGGTTTGAGGTAGTTCGGCGAAATGTCGGCGTCGCCCTTGTACTGCCTGGCTTGCTCGACAGCAGCGATCAGGATGTCGTCGGTGATCTTGGGGTTGTCTGCCCACTCCACGGCAAGTGGATGAGCGAAGGTGAAGGGCTTGATTCCCTTGGCACGGAGAAGCACGGCAATCTCGACGTTTCGCTTCGGCTTTTCGGCGTTGTTCGGCAAAACCGAATCGTCTCGTTCACCGTCTTGCGCTGGTGCAACTGAGTTCGAGGTATGAGATGACGATGGTGGTGTTGATGTTAACTGTCCCTCTCCACTGTCCACTGTCCACTGTCCACTGTCCACTGTCCCTCTCAGAGCGTTTTCCGCCGGACTTCCGGTATCTGTCCTCTGGACAGAACTATTTTGTCCGCCGGACAAATCCAACTCGTCCGCCGGACAATTCGCGAGTCGGCGTGCTGCTTCCTCGGCCTCTTCTGCTGCTTTTTGGGCGGCGCGCAACGCTGCTTTGCGCAGCCGTTCGGCCTCTTTTTTCTCGCGATAATCGATCCTGCCGCGCCAGGCTTCATTTGCCTTTTCCGCCACCACAGGGTGATACAGGCGACCGTCACCGCATTTAATCCAGCCGCGCAATGCGCCCTCCCGGACCTTTTTCCATTCCTTGATGACGCGGCCGAAGCCGGACAAACCGGACAGAATGACATCGTCGTCAGGCAGCGAGGCGGCAGGCACTTGATGCCAGGATGCGCACCAAAGCAAAACTGCACAGCGAAACTCGTCTCCGGACGAAATCACGGCGATATCGCTGTCGCGCAGCCGCAAAACATCCAGCGGCATGAACATAAAGTCACGCAAATCGCAGTCGGCCGGCGTCAATGGGGTTGGCAATTCGGTCATGCAGATTCCTGGCGCTGGGCCGAAAGATGGGCTTTATCGACGCGCATATACGATTCCCACATGCGTAGATTGGCGAGGCGGGCAATATCCATCACCTGTTCAGGTCGAAGCTGGTCCGCCTTTCGATTGGGAATGGCACGACGCTGCGAACGCACAGTGATTGCTGGAAGACCGTCCGACGTGCATCCGCTGCCCTGGCTCAACAGCAAGACGCCGCTCGCAGGCGACGCCAAGCAGTCCAACAGGTCAGGCTTCCAGATTTCGGCGGGCATAGCGTAGTAGTGCTTCCAGACCTTGGCGGGATGAATCAATCTCAGGTCGGGCGCCGGCGCGCCGTGCTGATAATTTTCGAATGGCCAGTTGTAGGCGCGACGCCACCATTTCTCCTTCTTGGCATCGGCCTTCAGATCGGCGCGGCTAATCTTGATTTCGATGTCGATGATGCGTAGGTCAAGCGTGACACCGAGGACGTCGCATTCGTGGCCGGTCCAGTTGCAGTTATCGACGAGAAGCACGCAGCGGCGTTGCAGCGTCTGCAGTGATATAGCCCTGGCGATTGATCGTTCGTTCCAGTTCATGCTGCAACGCCTGCTTTCTTCGGATAGACAAGGAATCCGCGATCACCTAGACGCTGCAACGCTACAACGCTTTCCTTCCCCCAAGCGAGGAACACAGAGGCGGCGCCAGATCGAGACTTCTTGTGCTTGTTTTCGTGTCCTGGCACAAAATCGATTCGGCCAGCGACAAATAAGACCGCGTCAGCGGATGCGATCGCCTCTTGAAACCATGCGGCATCAGTGCGGGAGAACACCAAGGCAATGCCATTGCCGTGCGCGGCCATGCGGCGCATCCACTGTTGTGTAACCTTGCAGTAAGGCGGGTTGAGCCAAACACGACCAGCCCACGGCTTACTAAGTCCGTCGTCAAATACGGTGTAACGTTGCTTTACCGGGATCCAGTCGAGCACCATGTCATGCGGCGATGACGGATCAAGGTCGAAATCGATGCCGAGCTTTTCGAATATCCACGCAGGCGTGTACCACTCGACTGACTTGGCGTTTCTTTCGTGAGAGATGTTCAAGCCGCCCCCAGCAGGTACGCCATCGACCAAGCCATAGGACTGAGGGCATCGGCGCGCTTTAGCTTCGTTGGAAGTTTGAAATCGCTGGCCTGCCGCACTGTGCGGCGCACTGGCTCGTCATCCGATAGCGAATAGAGATGGCGCCGCGGGCGCGATTTATCGCAGGCAATGAAGCCATCGTGCTCCATGAACCAGAGCACCTTGCGAATACCGCTTGGGGTAGATCCGGTTTTGGCGCAAACGAAATTGCAAATCTGCTTGCCGTTCAGCGTCCCGTGCTCTTTCAGGGCGGCGACTATCGCTTCGCGGACGATCGGGGGGCGTGTCATTGTCTGATCTCCCGCTGTATATCGGCTTCCAGATAGCGCGCGGCGAGGTATTTCAGCCCCGACAGTTCTTTCTGGCTGATCACCACCGAGTCGGATGCCGCGACCTGCAGCCCGATGGCCGCCATCAACTGGCAAGCCTGTTCCAGGGAGGCCTTCGCCCTGCTCACCGTGCTGGGGTCCACGCCCATGCAACCGGCTGCACGCTCTTGCCCGACATATGCAAGTCGCTGCAATACCTCGGACAAAATCCGTGCGCCGGTCTTGCGTGTGCTTTCCACCAGGTCGGGCGACACTGTGTCTGTGCTCATGGGAACACCTTGTTTTTAGGAAAAAGGCGCGCGTTCGCAGCCGTGCCACAATCAAGGCTCTCACCCCTATCAACCGTGGAAACGAAAGGAACGCGCATGGAAAGGCAGAACCAAGGACCGGAAATCCCGCCGGTCGAATGGCAAATTGACGTGTTGTTCGGACTCATAGAGGCTCAGCAGTGCGCGATTGAAGCCCTGATTCGGACACACCCTGATCCAGATGGCTTTGAGGCGAATTTCGATATGAATCTAGCCGCCGCTCAAGCGCGTCTGCTAGGTTCGGATAGGAGTGACCTCGCAGTTGCGGCACTGGCCGATCACTCCGCAGAGCTAAAAGAATCCCTATCGGGCCAATCTTCCGGCGTCGGCGCGGCATGGAGCATTTGGCACGCGCTGAAAAAGCGGCTATCGCCGAAATAATCCTTCGCAGGGCGCTCATGAAGACACCTTGTCGGGTTCGGGGATGGCAAGACTGGCGAGATGCGCATCGTAGGCACCCCAATCGATGTCCGGCCGCTTCAAGCGGTAGAACTTAAGCCACGAAGGTGTGATTCGGTCCTCGGAGACCCATTGAGACACCCGCCCCTTTGAGAGACCGGTGTCCTCCATGATTTGTGATGGGCCGCCGAGCAGGCCAACGAGATGTTTAGTGTCCATACAGCCAAGTATAGAACTCTAAACCTCAAAAGGTCAAGCACACTAAACCAACATAAGTTTAGAGTTTTAAACATGACAACATTGAGCGAACGCATCGAACAAATACTGAAAGAGCGGCCGGATCTCGGGCAAAGCGGGATTGTGGAAGCATCCGGCGCCTCAAAAAGCGTCGTGAATCAGTGGCTAGATGGAAAAATTAAATCGATGCGGCTGGATTACGCGCTGAAGATCGAGCAGAAATTGGGGTACGACCACGTTTGGCTGGTCTTGGGCGAAGGGTATGAGATGATCCGGCGGACGAAAGACTGGCCTTTTTCTGTTTCACAAGACCTATTTATGGCCCTCCCCCCTGAAGAGCGTCTTCGTGTTGATAAGCAACTTGCATTCATGGTCAATGAATGGCACAACCAACCAAAAAGTAAAAAGGCAAGCTGAGTTGCCGCTGTTCACTGCCGAGATTTTGCCATTTAGGCGGCCAGAACGATGACCGCCGGCGTGGTAGAGTTACAGCCATCGCCCGGCAGCACAACCAACAACAAGGACAAGACCGTGAAAAAAATCGCAATCACCGCCGCCCTGTGTGCGGCAAGCCTCTTGGCTGGGTGCGCCAGCACCGGCAACCAGGCGCTCGCCAACGTCGACCAGACTTCAGTCGATCAGCATCTAATCAAGGGAAAATCGACGAAAGCCGATGTGCTGGCCTACCTGGGCGCCGCGAACTCGGTGACGACCAATAACAGCACCCCTGCGGGTGAAACATGGATGTATATGTATGCGAGCTCGCAGGCCAAGGGAGCAACCTTTATTCCTGTGGTCGGCCTGTTTGCCGGCGGCGCCACTGGAAACTCGAAGGTACTGATGGTGTTCTTCGACGCGCAAGGCATCGTTTCCCGCTACACCTTCTCGTCGTCAAACAACGACACCCGGCTCGGGCCCCCAGCGGCAAATACAGTCAGCACCTCAAACTAACCACCCTTCCCCAATAAACGAACCCGCTGCGGCGGGTTTTTTTACGCCTATTTTTTACAACAACTAAACTTTTTGTTTAGAACTCTTTACTTTATTTGTTTAGAGTTCTATACTCGCTCCAACAGTTCGGAAAACGAACCAAACCGAGGAGCGAAAATGTCCCAAAATCAAAAACTTAAAGAAGAAGCCATCACCCTACAACTGGACGGCGCCAAGCTGACGGTTGATATCAATGCCCTGTTCAGCGCGTGGCTGCAAAAGCAAATGGGCGCCAATGTTGGGCTAGTCGTCTCGATTGCCATCCCATCCCTCAATGACGGCGAAGTCTATGCCGGCATCATCCTGAGCGAAGACGGCAAACTTTCCCATCATTTGATCCTGCTGCCGGGCGAAGCCGAAGAAATCAACCACGCCGATGCGACTGCATGGGCCGAGAATCTCGGCGGCTCGCTCCCCGCGCGTGCCGAACAATCGTTGTTGTTCGCCAATGCCAAGAAGCATTTCAAATCTTCCTACTACTGGTCCTCTGAACTGAATGGCGACGGCTGGGCCTGGTCTCAGTACTTCAACAACGGCGACCAGTACAGCCTCGTCCGCACGGACGACGCGCTGCGCGCGCGTGCCGTCCGCAGATTAGTCATTCAGTAATTTATTTATTTGATTGTATGGAGCGAGAAATGCAACGCACATCACAACGACAAAATATCCAGCCGCAGGTCGGCAAGAAGCTCATCAAGCTGGTCGACGGCTTTCTGCACAACAACCACCTGCTGGACTTCTACGGCTACTTCGACCGTGGAGACGACTGCTACGTTGTTGAGTCGGTCACCCTGACCGGCCAGACGATCAACATCGGCGAACTGTTCTCGAACCGCGACATGATGGACTTTTCCGCGTATTGCGACCGTCACTTGCCGGATGGCGCCGCCCTGGAAGAAGACGTGCGCAATGAGGCATATGTGCAGCAGCATGAGGTGGCAGCATGAGCAAGCACACTCCTACGCCTTGGCGTTTGTCAGGTCAGATGATCGTCGGTGAGAACAGCTACCGCGTGGCCGAAGTCAACAGCCCGGACTATCGCGCACGCGGCAAAGAACGCCGAGAGGACTGGGAATACTGCCGCGGTAACGCCGAATTCATCGTCCGCGCCTGCAACAACCACGATGCGCTGGTCGAGAAGCTGAAAGCCCAATTTCACGCCGTCGACTGGCTCATGGCGAAATTAATTGCGGCGGACCCGACATTTATGCCTAGCGAGTCGCCGATCTGGGACAGCGTCAAAGGAACGCATGCCGCCCTCACTGCCGCAGGTGCCATATGAGCCGCGAAAAGCTGATCTGCATGATCGACTGTATGAAGCGGTTGATGCGCGAGCAGGATGCGCTGGCGAAGCACAACGCCGTGAGCGGGAATGGCAGCCAGTCGCCGGCCAGGCGCAATAAAGCCGCCTCGTCTGCCGTCGAGTGTGCCGTCGAAATCCGCCGCCTCAAACACGAAGCGCATTGCCTCGCCGTTGAGCTCGGCATTGCCGACCATCGAGGCGAAGCACATTACCGGGACACCACCGCCCCGGCCGGATTCGGCCGCGTCAAGGACTTCAGTGTGCGCGCTCCAGAGGTGCAATCGTGAAGCGCGGCGATCTTTTCGAATGCCAAAACGGCCCCGCCCGCCGGGCCTGGCTGCGTACATTGGGCTGGCAAGTGCGCCCAACCTTAAGACGATTCTGCAGCCGTCTATGGAGCGCACTGCCGGACATCATCCTGATCGTTCTTGCGATCTTCGGCTTCCTGTGTCTGTTGGCGCTGGCTATGACTGACCCACTGACCACCACGGAATCACTGAAGAAGCCGGTCAGCGCCCCTGTCGTGCAGCCGCTGCGGAGGATGACATGAGCAAGCCAACAGGGGGACCGGCCTTCCCCGGCCTAAATGAAGAGATGACAGGAATCAGCAGCGACGGCATCGAGCGCTACGACGTGGAGCGGTCCGGCGGCATGACCTTGCGCGACTATTTCGCCGTCCATTGCGAGGCAGACCTTGCCAACTACAGCATCCCTTTCGCTGAAGGGATCATGGGTCGACCCGCGCCCGAGTTCAAGTCAGATGCTCTCGGAAACTTCAAATTCTGGGCTGAATTCCGCGCCACGCTTCGCTACTTGGAAGCCGACGCCATGCTTGCGGAGCGCACCAAATGAAAACCGCCTATCCCCTCGGCGCCCTGCTCGGCCTGCTGGTGATCCTGCTGCTGCAATGCGTGGTCATGCCGACGATCGATGCCCGCGCCAAGGCCCGATACGAGAAACAGCAACTCGACGCCAAGGTCGCCGCCAACAAGCGCTTGTTCCAAAAGCTTTATTCCCAGGCCGAGGCCATGACGTTCCCGGTTTCGTCTTATCCCACTGTTTCACCCGAACCATCGAAGTAGTCCTATCACAACCAAAAAGGAGAAGGTCAACATGAACCAGATTCAAATCCCGCCGCTGGCTGAGGGCGAAACCTACATCGGAGCGATCGGCAATGCTGCCGGTGAGCTGTATCACGTCGTCTTGCTGCCTGACGATAACGATAGATCCGGCTTCGAGGCGCAACTTGAATGGGCCAAATCTGTTGGCGGCGATCTGCCAAACCGTCTGGAGCAGGCAATGCTATTCGCTCATCACCGCGACCTGTTCCAGAAGGCTGCGTACTGGAGCAATCAGCGCGATGAAGACGATGACGGCTGGGCCTGGTGTCAGCTCTTCCACTACGGCTACCAGGACCTCAACCGCACGGACTACGCGCTGCGCGCGCGTGCCGTCCGCAGATTGCCAATTTAGTCCTTTTGTCATTTAACACCTCAAAACAAGACAGGAGCTTGCAATGAGCAAGGAACGATTTCTTAAAGAGAACCTGAAGGTCGGCGAGAAGTACGCCG
>NZ_CBXX010000039.1 GCF_000577615.1 Herbaspirillum sp. RV1423 | reverse complement strand
CGAAACGCTGGTGGAAGCCGGCTACGCGCCGGAAATGGCGTACTTCGAATGCCTGCACGAACTGAAGCTGATCGTCGACCTGATCTACGAAGGCGGCATCGCCAACATGAACTACTCGATCTCGAACAATGCGGAATACGGCGAATACGTCACCGGCCCGCGCATCATCAACGAAGAGAGCAAGAAGGTCATGAAGCAGGTGCTGACCGACATCCAGACCGGCGAATACGCCAAGAGCTTCATCCTGGAAAACAAGGCCGGCGCGCCGACCTTGCTGTCGCGCCGTCGCATCAACGCCGAACATCAGATCGAAATCGTGGGCGAGAAGCTGCGCGCCATGATGCCCTGGATCAAGGCCAACAAACTGGTGGATCAATCGAAGAACTAACGCGATTCCGGACCGCGATCGTAGGCATCATGACAGGACGCGCTTGCAAGCGCGCCCCGGGCAGGACGGCGCAAAGCGGTGCTTTGCGAATTCCCGTCCAGCCTGCCGTGGATCAAGGCCAACAAACTGGTGGACCAATCGAAGAACTAAGCCAAACCTCTCCCGTTTGTCGTTCCAACGAAAGATGGAACCCAGCGTCGTGAAAAAGCTTGAGCGATGCACTGACGCCACTGGGTCCCGGCGTGCGCCGGGACGACGGCAATAGAGATATCGATGGGTAAAAAGGACGCTCAGGCGTCCTTTTTTGGTTAAGCCGGCGGACCAATCGAAGAACTAAGTTAAACCTCGCTCGTTTGTCGTTCCAACGAAAAAGTTGGAGCCCAGCGTCGTGAAGAAGCTTGAGCGATGCACTGACGCCACTGGGTCCCGGCGTGCGCCGGGACGACGGCAATAGAGATATCGATGGATAAAAGGACGCTCAGGCGTCCTTTTTCGTTTAAGCTGGCGGACCAATCGAAGAACTAAGTCAAACCTCTCTCGTCTGTCGTTCCAACGAAAGTTGGAACCCAGCGTCGTGAAGAAGCTTGAGCGATGCACTGACGCCACTGGGTCCCGGCGTGCGCGGGGACGACGGCAATAGAGATATCGATGGATAAAACGACGCTCAGGCGTCCTTTTTCGTTTAAGCTGGCGGACCAACCGAAGAACTAAGTCAAACCTCTCTCGTTTGTCGTTCCAACGAAAGTTGGAACCCAGCGTCGTGAAGAAGCTTGAGCGATGCACTGACGCCACTGGGTCCCAGCGTTTGCGGGGACGACGGTAACGGGAAGTTGATGGGAAAAAGGACGCTCAGGCGTCCTTTTTCGTTTCGCGGTATGTTTACGGCCCGAGGCCTCTTGCTCGCCACTTCATCAATCAAGGAGATACAAGTGCAACTCATCGGTATGCTCGATTCCCCCTACGTCCGCCGCGTCGCCATTTCCCTGCAATTGCTCGGTCTGCCTTTCGAACATCAGTCGATTTCGGTGTTCCGCGCCTTCGATCGTTTCCATGCAATCAATCCGCTGGTCAAGGCGCCGTCGCTGATCTGCGATGACGGGACGGTGTTGATGGATTCGATATTGATTACGCAATATGCCGAAGCGTTTCCGCAGAAAAAACGCAGCTTGCTGCCGACCGGGCTGGGCGAGTTGCAGCGCGCGTTGCGCATCATCGGTCTGGCGATGACGGCCTGCGAAAAGAGCGTGCAGATTGTCTACGAACATACATTGCGTCCGGCCGAGAAGTTGCATGAGCCATGGCTGGCGCGCGTGTCCGGCCAATTGGTGGCTGCCTTTCAGGCGCTGGAGGACGAATTTGCGAAGCGGCCGCGGGCGGTGACCAGCACGGCCATTGATCAAGCTACGCTCACTACCGCGGTGGCCTGGTATTTCAGCCAGAAACTGGTCGCCGATATTGTTCCGGCTGCGGGTTATCCGGCGTTGGTGGCGTTGTCGACAGCGGCGGAAACGCTGCCGGAATTTGCCGCCGCGCCCTATGGCGACGGCACCTACCGTCCGTATTGAACAATTTCATTCCGCCAGCAGCTTCTCGATATCGGTCACCATTTCTTCAGGCTTGGTGGCCGGCGCATAGCGCTTGAAGACGGTGCCGTCCTTGCGGACCAGGAATTTGGTGAAATTCCATTTGATCGCTTTGCTGCCGAGCAGTCCGGGCGCTTCGCCCTTGAGATAGGTGAACAGCGGGTCGGCCTTGTCGCCGTTGACGTCGATCTTGGCGAACAGCGGGAAGCTGACGCCGTAATTCTTTTCACAGAACGCGCCGATTTCTTCCGCGCTGCCCGGTTCCTGGCCGCCGAACTGGTTGCACGGAAAACCGAGCACCGCCACGCCCTTGTCCTTGAACTGCCGGTGGATGTTTTCCAGTCCGTGGTATTGAGGGGTGAAGCCGCATTTGCTGGCGGTGTTGACGATCAGTGCAACCTTGCCGCGGTATTGCTCCAGCGAGGCCGGCGTGTTGTCGGGCAAGGCGGGGTGGAAGTCGTAGATGGTGCTCATGCTCGTCTCCTCGGAAATGGTATGACGGTCATCATAGCTCGAACTGCGCAGACACATATCGGATTCATCCAGGGAAATGTTCCGGCGCCCGCGCCGCGGCGCGCGCCGTCTCGGGCGTGATCGCCTCCTTGCGCACCAGTTCCGCCAGGCAATGGTCGAGCGTCTGCATGCCGGCCGCGCCCGAGGTTTGCATGACGGAGATCATTTGCGCGACCTTGCCTTCGCGGATCAGGTTGCGGATGGCCGGCGTGCCGAGCATGATTTCGTGCGCGGCGACGCGGCCTTCGCCGTTTTTCGTCTTCAGCAGGATTTGCGAGACCACGGCGCCGAGCGATTCCGACAGCATGGCGCGCACCATGTCCTTTTCGTCGCCCGGGAAGACATCGATGATGCGGTCGACGCTCTTGGCGGCGGAGGACGTGTGCAGGGTTGCCAGCACCAGGTGGCCGGTTTCGGCGGCGGTCAGCGCCAGCCGGATGGTGTCGAGGTCGCGCAGCTCGCCGATCAGGATCACATCGGGATCTTCGCGCAAGGCGGCGCGCAGCGCGTTGGCGAACGATCTGGTGTGCGTGCCGACGCCGCGCTGGCTGATCAGGCTCTTGTCGGTGTCGTGGATGAATTCGACGGGATCCTCGATGGTGACGATATGCGCCGCGCGCGTCCGGTTGATGTGGCCGACCATGGCGGCCAGCGTGGTCGACTTGCCGGAGCCGGTGGGGCCGGTCACGAGGATCAGGCCCTGCCGGCGCGAGGCCAGTTCGCTCAGGATGGCCGGCGCGCCCAGTTGCGCCAGGCCGGGGATGTCGCGCGCAATGGTGCGGATCACGGCGGCGGGGCCGCGCGTTTGATGGAAGGCATTGACGCGAAAGCGCGCCAGGTCGGGAAGAGCGAACGAAAAATCGCATTCCAGGTCGCGTTCGAAGCCGGCGAGTTGCTGTTCGTCCATGATCGCAGCGAGCATGGCGCGCAGTTCATCTGCGCCCAGAACGGGCAGATTGATGCGCCGGATATCGCCGCGAATACGCAGCATGGGCGGCAATCCGGCCGAAAGATGCAGGTCGGATGCCTGATTCTTGACGGAAAATGCGAGAAGGTCGGGAATGTCCATTTATAATCTCTGACGGAAAAATTGCGTTATTCCCCTCCCCGAGCTGAAGGATTATGTCGTCAATAGCAAAACAGTTGCAAGTTGTTCATGCCCGCATCGACGCCGCAGCCAGGGTGGCAGGACGGGATCCGCAGGCAATCCGGCTGCTGGCCGTGTCTAAGTTTTTTGATGCGGGGGCCGTTGTCGAGGCCGCGCGCGCAGGCCAGACGGCATTCGGCGAGAATTACGTCCAGGAAGCGCTCGACAAGATGGCCGTGCTGAAGCAGGCGGCGCCTGAGTTGCAGATAGAGTGGCATTTCATCGGCCCGATCCAGAGCAACAAGACGCGGCAGATTGCCGAGCATTTCGATTGGGTGCATTCCGTCGATCGCGAAAAGATCGCGCGCCGATTGTCGGAGCAGCGCCCGCCGGATTTGCCGCCGCTGAATATCTGCCTGCAGGTGAACATCAGCGCCGAAGACAGCAAGAGCGGCCTGGCGCCGCAAGAATTGCTGCCGGTGGCGCAGGCGGTGGCGGCGATGCCGCGGTTGCGGCTGCGCGGCCTGATGGCGATCCCGGCGCCGACCGAAGTGGAACAAGAGCAGCGCGCCGCGTTCAGGCGCCTGCGGGAATTGGCGGAGCAGTTATCCGGCCGTGGCATTGCGTGTGATACGTTGTCGATGGGCATGTCCGCCGACATGGACGCCGCAATTGCCGAGGGAGCGACGATCGTGCGCATCGGCACCGCCATTTTCGGCCAGCGCCATGTGGGCAATCCATAATCAGCCGTATTCAACTTCAGGAAGAGAGCATATTGTGAAAATAGGTTTCATCGGCGGCGGCAACATGGCCGCGGCATTGATCGGCGGCCTGGCTGGAAAGCTGACCGAAGGGAAGAATATCCACGTCGTCGACATCGTCCCCGAGTCGCTTGAAAAACTGCAGCAGCGCTTCGGCGTCACGGCGTCGGCGCAGGCGGATGCCGCACTGGCGCAATGCGACGTCATTGTGCTGGCGGTCAAGCCGCAGCAAATGCGTGAAGTGGTCGGCAAAATCAAGCCTTTCATCTCGCAGCAACTGATACTGTCCATTGCCGCCGGCATCCGCAGCGTCGACTTGTCGCGCTGGCTCGGCGGCCACCAGGCCGTCGTGCGCGCCATGCCCAATACGCCGGCGCTGATCGGCAAGGGCATTACCGGCATGGTCGCCATGCCGGGCGTCAGCGCCGAGCAGCGCGCCGCCGCCGACGCCATCCTGCGTGCGGCGGGCGCCACCATGTGGCTGGACGACGAAGACCTGATCGACCCGGTCACGGCTGTGTCCGGCAGCGGCCCGGCCTACGTGTTTTATTTCATGGAAGCGATGCAGCAGGCGGCAACCGAACTGGGCCTGACTGCGGAGCAGGGCGTCGAGCTGGCCAAGGCGACCTTCGCGGGCGCGGTCGAGCTGGCGATCCGTTCACCGGAGCCGCTGGCGCTGCTGCGCGAGCGCGTGACCTCCAAAGGCGGCACCACTTACGCCGCGCTGACCAGCATGGAAAACGCCGGCGTCAGGCAGGATATCGTGACGGCGGTCAAGGCCGCCGCAGCGAGAGGGAAGGAACTGGGGGAGGAGTTTGGCAAGGATTAGTTTGAACGTGCGTCGTTATATTCCTGTTTTGCTCGTTGCGCTGCTGGCGGCGTGTGCGAGTCCTCCTGTCGCCGACGGCGATTTCTATACGGTGAGAAGAGGCGATACCCTGATCGCGCTCGGCCGCGCGTTCGGCTATAGCCATCATGAGCTTGCGACGTGGAACAGGCTGTCCGATGAGGATGAAATCCACGTCGGCCAGGTCTTGCGCGTGAAACCGCCGCCGGCTGCGCGGACGCGACCGGCGGAGTCCGCGGCCGTGCGCAAGGCGCCCGACCGCAAGCCGGCCGCCGCCGAGCCGAAGAAAGAAGCGCCGCCGCCGGCGCCCTCAAGCGCGGAAGCCGAACGCCTGAACTGGATGTGGCCGGCCCAGGGCAAGCTCAGCGCCACGACCGATCGCAACCAGAAAGGCATCGACATTTCCGGCACTACCGGCCAGCCGGTATGGGCCGCCGAGGCCGGCAAGGTGACTTACGCCGGGCGCGGCATCCGCGGCTACGGCAACATGATCATCGTCAAGCACAGCCGCACCCTGCTGTCGGTCTATGCGCACAACAAATCGATCATGGTCAAGGAAGGGCAGACCGTCAACCGCGGCCAGCAGATCGCCGAGATGGGCGATACCGACAGCCGCACGGTCAAGCTGTATTTCGAAATCCGCAGCAACGGCAAGCCGATCAACCCGGTGCCGCTGTTGCCCAAGCCCAGAAGCTGATTGAGCGGCGCTTAGCGCAACGCGTAATCCAGCACGACGCCGGCGAACATCGCCGCGCCGAGCCAGTTGTTGTGCATGAAGGCGGCGAAGCAGCGGGTGCGGTCGCGGTCGCGGATCAGGCGGTAGTGATAGACCGCGCAGGCGGCCGCAGCCAGCATACCCAGCGTGAACCAGGTGCGCAGCCCGTACTGCCAGCCGACCGCCCAGAAAATTCCCAGCGCCGCCGCATAACACAGCATCACCGCCAGCACGTCGAAGCGGCCGAACGTGATCGCCGATGTCTTCATGCCGAGCCTGATGTCGTCGTCGCGGTCGACCATCGCATATTCGGTATCGTAGGCAACCGCCCAGAACACATTCGCGACCAGCATCAGCCAGGCCGCCAGCGGCACGGATCCCTGCACGGCGGCGAATCCCATCGGGATGCCGAAGCCGAAGGCGATGCCGAGGTAAGCCTGCGGGATCGCGAAGAAGCGCTTGAAGTAGGGATAGCTGCCGGCCACGATCAGCGCCAGCACCGACAATTGCCTGGTCAGCGTGTTGAGCGGCAGGATCAGCAGGAAGGAAACCAGCGCCAGCGCCGCCGCCACCATCAAGGCTTCCCAGCTTTTGATCTTGCCTGCGGTCAGCGGCCGGTCGACGGTGCGTTTGACGTGCTTGTCGAAGTCGCGGTCGGCGTAGTCGTTGATGGCGCAGCCGGCCGAACGCATCAGCACCGTGCCCAGCGTGAAGATCGCCGCGATGCGCCAGTCGGGATGGCCGTCGGTCGCCAGCCAGAGCGCCATCAGCGTCGGCCACAGCAGCAGCAGGATGCCGATGGGTTTGTGCAGGCGCACCAGTCGTGCATAGAGAGTCAGGCGGTTCATGTCAGGCAGGCGAAAGGAAAAGCGACATTATAAAGGGGCTATCAAGGGCCGATGAAAGGGGTGATAAAAGAGCGGGGGCGGAGCCCGGAGGCGCGAAAATCCTCATCCGCGTAGGCGGAACCTTTTTTCAGTGGATTCCCGTTGTCGTGAACGGATGTAGCATCTGCTGTCCTTTTCCCCCGAAAAGGGCGAAATTATTTGCGATTGCGGAAATTAGACGTTAATGTACGCCCGGTGTAACGAGACAGTCACAATGACTTGATAACATCGGTCACCTTTTTGGGAGGATTCGCCTAATGAAATTGCATCTGAAAGCCTTTGCCGCCGCCGCCGTCATGGCGACAATGACAACATCCGCCTATGCGGTCACCGACATCTCCTGGTGGCATTCCATGACTGGCGCCCTCGGCGAACGCGTCAACGCCATGGCGGACGAATTCAACAAGAGCCAATCCGATTACAAGGTCACGCCGGTCTACAAAGGCACCTACGACGAATCGATGGCCGCTGCGATTGCCGCTTACCGCGCCGGCAATGCGCCCGATATCCTGCAGATTTTCGAAGTCGGCACCGCCACCATGATCTACTCCAAGGGCGCGATCAAGCCGGCCTACGAAGTGATGCAGCAAGCAGGCGAGAAGTTCGACCAGAACGCATACGTGCCGGCCGTTTCTGGTTACTACTCGACCGCCAAGGGCATGATGTCCTTCCCGTTCAACAGCTCGACCACGATCATGTTCTACAACAAGGACCTGTTCACCAAGGCCGGCCTGGATCCGAACAAGCCGCCGGCCACCTGGCAAGAGTTCGTCGGCATGGCCGCCAAGATGAAGGCCAGCGGCATCTCCTGTCCTTACACCACCACCTGGCAATCGTGGGTGCAACTGGAATCGTTCGCCGCCTGGCACAACACCGAGACCGCTTCCAAGAGCAACGGTTTCGGCGGCCTCGATGCGCGTCTGAAAATCAATGGCCCGCTGCAAGTGCGTCATATCGAAAACTTGTCGAACTGGGCCAAGCAAGGCTACTTCATTTACGCAGGCCGCAAGGATGAAGCCAACGCCAAGTTCAATGCCGGCGAATGCGCGATCATTACCGGCTCGTCGTCCGCTTACGCCGACATCCGCAAGAACGCCAAGTTCAAGTTCGGCGTGGCGCCGCTGCCGTACTACAGCGACGTGCAAGGCGCACCGCAAAACACCATCATCGGCGGCGCATCGCTGTGGGTCATGGGCGGCAAGAAGGCTGACGAATACAAGGGCGTAGCCAAGTTCTTCACTTACCTGTCGAAGCCGGAAGTGCAAGCCAAATGGCACCAGGAAACCGGCTACCTGCCAGTGACCAAGGCGGCTTACGAAATCACCCAGAAATCCGGTTTCTATGAGCGCAATCCAGGCACCGACGTCGCGGTGAAGCAAATGATCGTCAAGACCACCGACAAATCGCGCGGCATCCGTCTGGGCAACTACGCACAGATTCGCACGGTGATCGACGAGGAACTGGAAAACGTCTGGACCGGCAAGAAGACCGCCAAGGAAGCGCTCGACAGCGCGACCAAGCGCGGCGACGAATTACTGGTCCGCTTCGAAAAAGCCAACAAGTAAAAATATCGCTTTGCATGCCGCTCCGGTTTCGGCCGGAATGCGGTGTTCAGATGACGATGGAGCAACCTCAAGCCCCGGCCCGCGCCGGGGCGATGTATTTGTGAAATCGGTTCCGGCAGTTCGGAAAATCCATCGATGTGGGATGTAAACGTTCTCGGGAATCCTGCTCCGCATCGTTTTTAGGGACATAAGCTATCGTGGAAAAACGCGCTCGCTTCACTTCATCATGGCTGCCGTACGCGCTGGTCGCGCCGCAGATCCTGGTCACGATATTGTTTTTCTTCTGGCCTGCGGTGCAGGCCCTGTACCAGTCGGTGCTGTTGCAGGACGCCTTCGGCGGCTATTCAGAATTCGTCTGGTTCGACAACTTCGCCGCGCTGTTCGGCGATCCGACTTACCTGGCCTCGTTCCAGACCACGGCAATCTTCTCGGTGCTGGTGGCGGTATGCGGCATGGCCCTGTCGCTGATCCTGGCGGTGTTCGCTGATCGCGTGGTCAGGGGCGCGGCGATCTACAAGACTTTCCTGATCTGGCCTTATGCGGTGTCGCCGGTGGTGGTCGGCGTGCTGTGGATGTTCCTGCTGAGTCCTTCGCTGGGCATCATCTCGCACATATTGGCATGGCTCGGCATCAACTGGAACTACATCATCAATGGCAACCACGCCATGATCCTGATCGTCATCGCCGCCATCTGGAAGCAGATCAGCTACAACTTCCTGTTCTTCCTGGCCGGCCTGCAATCGATTCCGAAATCGCTGATCGAAGCCGCCGCCATCGACGGCGCCGGTCCGGTCAAGCGCTTCTTCACGATCATCTTTCCGCTGATCTCGCCGACGACGTTCTTCCTGATGGTGGTCAACATCGTGTACGCCTTCTTCGACACCTTCGCGATCGTCGAGGCGACCACCCACGGCGGTCCGGGCAAGGACACCGAAATCCTGGTCTACAAAGTGTTCAGCGACGGCTTCAAGGGCGGCGACCTCGGCAGCGCGGCGGCGCAATCGGTGGTGCTGATGGTGGTCGTGATCCTGCTGACCGTGGTGCAGTTCAAGTACGTTGAAAAGAAGGTGCAGTATGCATAAATTGATGCCGATTTCACTGAAGCCGATCGCGCGTCCAGCAGGAGGACAAGCATGATCGAACGCCGCCCGATCCTCGACGCCGTCAGCCATCTGGTCCTGATCATCGGCGCCATCATCGTGATCTTCCCGTTGTACGTGGCCTTCATCGCCAGCACGCAGACCGCCGAGCAGTCGGCCATGTCGCCGCTGTCGCTGATGCCCGGCACCGAAATGGTCAGGAACTACACCACCGTATTGACGCAAGGCGCTTCCGGCAACGTCTCGGCGCCGCCGGTGTCGCGCATGCTGTGGGTCAGCCTGGTGACGGCGCTGGTGATCGCCATCGGCAAGATTTCCATCTCCATGCTGTCGGCGTTCGCGATGGTGTACTTCCGTTTCAAGGGACGGAACCTGTTCTTCTGGATGATTTTCGTCACGCTGATGCTGCCGGTCGAGGTCCGCATCACGCCGACTTATCAGGTGGTGTCCGACTTCGGCATGCTCAACACCTATGCCGGCCTGACGGTGCCGCTGATCGCCTCGGCGACGGCGACTTTCCTGTTCCGCCAGTTCTTCCTGACGGTGCCCGACGAGCTTGCCGAAGCGGCGCGCATCGACGGCGCCGGGCCGTTGCGCTTCCTCAAGGATGTGCTGTGGCCGCTCTCGCGCACCAACGTCATTGCGCTGTTCGTGATCATGTTCATCTACGGCTGGAACCAGTACCTGTGGCCGCTGATGATCGCCACCGAACAGACCATGTATCCGATCGGCATCGGCATCAAGACGCTGATTTCGGGCGGCGACTCGGCGGTGGAATGGAATATGGTGATGGCCACGATGATCCTGGCGATGTTGCCGCCGGGACTGGTCGTCGTGGTCATGCAAAAGTGGTTTGTCAAAGGTCTGGTCGATTCCGAGAAATAACATGGCAAAAATTCATCTCAAGCAAGTCAAGAAGACCTACGGCAAAGCGCCGAAAGCAGTCGACGTCATTCACGGCATCGACATCGATATCGCCGACGGCGAGTTCATCGTCATGGTCGGTCCGTCCGGCTGCGGCAAGTCGACCTTGCTGCGCATGGTGGCCGGCCTGGAAGAAATCAGTTCCGGCGACATCGTGATCGGCGACCGCGTGGTCAACAACCTGGAGCCGAAAGAACGCGACATCGCGATGGTGTTCCAGAACTACGCGTTGTACCCGCACATGAGCGTGTATGAAAACATGGCTTACGGCCTGAAGATCCAGGGCTTGCCGAAAGCCGAGATCGACACCCGCGTGCAGCGCGCGGCCGAGATCCTTGAGCTTGGCGCGCTGTTGCAGCGCACGCCGCGCCAACTGTCTGGCGGCCAGCGTCAGCGCGTGGCGATGGGGCGCGCGATCGTGCGCAAGCCGGCGGTGTTCCTGTTCGACGAGCCGTTGTCGAACCTCGACGCCAAGCTGCGGGTCCAGATGCGCCTGGAAATCCAGAAGCTGCACGCCTCGCTGCGCACCACCAGCCTGTACGTCACGCACGACCAGGTCGAAGCGATGACCCTGGGCCAGCGCATGATCGTGATGAACAAGGGGCGCGCCGAACAGATCGGCACGCCGGCGCAAGTCTACGGCAAGCCCGCCACCACTTTCGTCGCCAGCTTTATCGGTTCGCCGCCGATGAATCTGCTCACCGGCAAACTGAGCGACGATGGCGGCCGTTTCACCTTCGACGACGGTTCGACGGTTGACTTGCCGGTGCCGGCGAAGGCGGGCGGCGGCGCGCGCATTCTCGGCATCCGTCCGGAACATCTGCTGCTAGGCCGTCCCGGCCTGTCGATGACGGTGGAGCTGGTCGAAGCGCTGGGCGCCGAGTTGTTGGTGCATACGCGCTGCGGCGGCCAGAGCATGGTGATCCGCTGCCCGGCCGGCGCCGACGTGGCGATGGGCCAGTCGGTGACGGTCGGATTCGATGCCAATCTGTTGCACTGGTTCGATCCGCAGACCACGCACCGTATCGATTAATCTTCGAGCGCCACGACAATGTCCAGTTCGACGCAGGCGTTGCGCGGCAATTGCGCAACGCCGACGCTGGTGCGCGCATGGCGGCCCTGTTCCGGTCCGAACAATGCATAGATCAATGACGATGCGCCGTCGGCCACCGCGCTTTGCTGGCTGAATTCCTCGGTGCTGTTGACATAGACGTTGAGCCGTAAAATCCTGTCGATGCGCGTGAGATCGCCGACCGTGTCGCGCAGGGCGGCCAGGGCGCGGATCAGCGCGGCGCGCGCGCCGGTTTGCGCTTCTTCTATCGAGACGTCGCAGCCGAGCTTGCCCGACACCAGCACGCGGTCGCCTTCGCGCGGCAACTGGCCGCTGATCCAGGCCAATCCTTGATGCATCACGCCGGGCGCATATTGCGCGCCGGCGGCGGCCGAGGCGGGCAGGACAATGGACAGTTCGTTCAGGCGTTGTTCCAGATTCATGACATTTTCCTTGCAGTGATTGGGCGCGATTGCCGGGGATGCGGTCTATAATAAATTTTCCTGTGCCGTCGCGGCAAAGCATCTTTTCTCAGGCTAGCCTCACTATTTCTCATATCGCCATGGCCGCCCGCAAACTTCCCTCGCTCAATGCCTTGCGCGCGTTCGAGGCATCGGCGCGCCATCAGAGTTTCACGCTTGCCGCGCAAGAGCTCAATGTCACGCAGGGCGCCGTCAGCCATCAGGTCAAGGCACTCGAAGAAGAACTGGGTTTGCCGTTGTTCGAGCGTCTGTCCAATCAGTTGCACCTGACCGAAACGGGGCGGCGTTATCTTGATGTCGTCGGCGATGCCTTCGATCGCATCGAGAAGGGCACCCGCAGTTTGCATGCGCCCGCCGACCGCCACTGCCTGTCGATTTCCACTTCCCCCAATTTCGCCGCCAAGTGGCTGGTGCCGCGCCTGGGCGACTTCACGGCGCAATACCCGGAGCTCGCATTGCGGCTGGAGCAGAGCGAGCGCCACGTCAATTTCCTGCGCGAAGACATCGATCTCGCCATCCGTTACGGCGCGGGGCCGTGGCCGGGACTATCCTGCGTGCGGCTGGGCGACGAGTTCCTGCTGCCGGTCTGTGCGCCGTCATTCTCCAGCTTGAGGTCGGCGGAGGACATCGCCGGGATGACTGCGCTGCATGTGCATGACCGGCAGGCGTGGTCGGATTGGTTTGCGGCGCAAGACTGGCAGGCGCCGCCCGGGGCCGGCATCGTTTTCAATCACGAAAGCGCCGCGATCGACGCCGCGATTGCCGGCCAGGGCGTAGCGCTGGCACGCTCGTCGCTGGCGGCGCAGGCGTTGCGCCAAGGAACGCTGATCGCTCCCCTGCCGCTGACTCCGCAACTGACTGCGCCGCTGGCGCAAGCATACTGGCTGGTCTATCCGCAAGAAGGCGAGATCGACGGCAAGGTGGCGGCATTTTCCAATTGGCTGTTGCAGTCGTTTGAAGCGGACCGGCAATTCTGGAAGGGGTTGAGCGGCAGCCGGGACCCGATTGTCGTCCAATAAAAGCCCTTGGCCCTTCCTGAACGCACAGGGCGCGCAATCAGAGTTGCCTGGCCAGCGCCTCCAGTTGCATGGCGCACAGTCCCCAGCCTTCATGGAACCCCATCTTTTCATGCGCCTCGCGGTCGGTGCTGCTCCAATGCCGCACGCGCGCGGTATAACGGGTTTTTCCATCTTCGTCGGCGAATGTCAGGATGACCGTGATGAATGGCTTTTCCGACGGCGCCCAGGCGATGGTGTAGGCGTCCGTAAAGACCAGCTTTTCGTCTTTCACCACTTCCAGGTAGACGCCGCGATTCGGGAATTCATCGCCGTCCGGGCCGCGCATGACGATCAGCGAGGCGCCGCCCGGACGCACATCGGTCTCCACCGTCGGCGTGGTCCAGGGCGCGGGCGCGAACCATTGCTTGAGCAGTTCGGGTTCGGTCCAGGCACGGTAGACATTCGCACGCGGCGCGTCGAGCAGGCGCGTCAATACCAGTTCGCGGTCGGCAGGGAAGCTGTCGGTCGTCATCGTCATGTCTTGTCTCCTGAAGGATGAATTTGAAAGCGGCGCCGTGCTTCGGCACATCGTATTCTCACCGCCAAGTTGCAAATCGGCAAGTTTTGTCGGCGCAGGCCATGCCTGGCTGGGGAATCGAATTTTTTGAAGGGGGAGGGGGGCCGGGGATATAGGGTATTCCCCGATATGCGGATGTTGCCTGCCTGTCTAAACTCAGCCTACCCCGAAAAATCAATACAACAATTGGTCCTTTGCGCCAGAACAGGAAAAACGATGAGCCAGAATACCGAACAGTTCGCTTCGCATGTTTATCATGACCGCAACTTCAATTACGACAGCGCGAAAATCCTTCCTGGCGAGTACTACTATACGCATCAGGACATGATGATCACGACGGTCCTCGGCTCTTGCGTGTCGGCGTGCATACGCGATCGCGTCAGCGGCATCGGCGGCATGAATCATTTCATGCTGCCGGACGGCGGCGATGCCGACAGTCCCGTGTCATCGTCCATGCGCTATGGCACCTATGCGATGGAAGTCCTGATCAATGACGTGCTGAAAGCCGGCGCCAAGCGCGAGAATCTGGAAGCCAAAGTATTCGGCGGCGGCGCCGTGCTGCGCGGGTTCAACTCCATCAACGTGGGCGAACGCAATGCCGCCTTTGTCAGGAACTACCTGCGCACCGAAGGCATCCGCGTGGTGGCCGAAGACCTCAACGACGTCTGGCCGCGCAAGGTGCATTACTTCCCGCGTTCCGGCAAGGTGCTGGTCAAGAAGCTGAAGTCGGTCGATCCGGTGCTGGAAATGAAAGAACGCGATTACGCCGGCAAGCTGGCTACAAAACCGGTGGGCGGCGACGTCGATTTGTTTTAGGCGTTTTCAGTACTTTTCTTCCACGCGCGGGACGCGCTGCGCAGGGTCATAGAAGAACGTCTCTTCGGCAATGCGTTCGCCTTCCCAGCGTTGATACGCCAGTTCTTCCATGTGGGTGACGGTGCCGTCCAGCCATTCGAAACGGAAGATCCAGCGGATCACCACCTTGTCGCCTTCGACGAACACCGGCCGCACGCATTTCGATTTCAAGGATTTCACGCGCGCCATGACCTTGCGCTCATTGGCGACATGGGCGTCGCGCCCGAACCGTGGCGGCGCGGTGTTTTCCTGCATGGTCGAATCTTCGGCGTAAAACTCTTCCACGGCTTCGACATGCGCATTCGCTTCGACGCGCGCGATGAATTTTTCCAGCGTTTCCTTGGTGGGCATCAGCGTCTCCTGGTTGTCATCCGATTCTGTCTCTTTACATTGCTTATTTTGCCTGCGCAAGCGGCACGCAGCGCGTCCGGATTTCACTATTTTTATCTTGCAGCCACCAACTGTCGGCCTGTTCCTGGCCGGCCTGGCGCAGCGTCTGGCGGACTGCGCCGGCCGGTTGCAGGTTCAGGCGCATGCCGTGCTCGGTCATGCGTGCGTAATTTTCCTCGATGCGGTTCTTGACGATCGACCAACTGGCTTCGTTGGTGGTCTTGGCCGCCTGCGCCAGCGCGGACTGCTGCGCCGGCGTCAGCCGGTTCCAGGTATCGGCGTTGATCACGGTGTAGCTGAGCGGAATGGCGTAGCTGATCGCGGTGAAATTGGGCAGGTAATCCCACAGCCGGTTGCCGGCGCCGCCGTCGCCGGACGACAGCACGGCATTGAGTTCGCCCGAAGTCAGCCTGGCGCCGACCGCCGAGAATGGCAGGTTGACGCTATGCGCGCCGACGCGCTGGAAGACGCCGCGGCTGTTGTCGTCGTAGGTGCGGATATTGAGCGCCTTGACCGCCGCCACATCGGGCAGCGGATTGGCCGACCAGATGCCGGAAGGCGGCCACGGGGTGGCGTACAGCAGGCGCAGGTTCAATGCCGCCAAGTGGCGCTCCAGTTCGGGGCGGGTACAGGTGAAGAGCGCTTGCGCCTGGTCGAAATCGTCCACCACGAATGGCAGCGACGAGAGCAGGAAGAACGAGTCGCTGCCGCCCAGGATGCCGGCGAACAGCGTACCGATTTCTGCCTTGCCGTCGCGCACCGCGGCAACCTGATCCTTGCCCTTGTAGGGATTGGCGGCTTCCTGCAGCGTCGTCACGCCGATGTCGCCGTTCGACAATTTGCCGACGGCCGCGGTGAATTGCAGGTCGGCGCTGGCGGTGATCGAGGTCGAAGGGTATTCGTTGATCAGGCGCAGCGTCGTGCTTTGCGCGAAGGCCGGCGCGGCCTGCAGCAGCGAGGCAACGACGGCGGCGCAGGCAAGGCGATGAAATGTTGCGAACGGAGAAATGGACATGCGGGCTCCCGGTGGCGTTTTTATCGGCGACATCAATCTTGCAGCAGCTTCAACCATTGTTGTGCGGAAGGGCGTTGCCATTGGCGGTCCACATAAGCGCTCAGTTTGGCGGGCAGTGCATCGCCATGCCGCGCCAACCGGCTGAGCATGACCGCGAGATCAAGGTCGGCGATGCTCCAGGCGCCGAACAGGCATTCGGAACCCTCGTCCAGCCAGGCGTCGGCTGCAGCGATGAGTTTGGCGGCGGCGAACTGTGCCGCCGACGATAGCGGCGGGCGCTTTTCGCCGAGGAAGATCACGGTCGTCGGACGTTCCTCGCGGATCGGCATCAGGTCGCTGCGCAGCCAGGCCTGGATTTCCCTGGCCTTGGCCTTGTGCTGCAATGCCTGAGGATAGAGTGCCGTGTACGCGGGCGGCGCGAAGCGCTCTTCAAGGTATTCGGTGATGGCCGAGGATTCCGACAGATGGAACTCGCCTTCGCTCAGCGTCGGCACGCGATGCGTCATGGACAGGCGGGCGTATTCCGGCAAGTGATTGTGCTGCAGCGTCAGGTCGACGGTGCGCAGTTGGAACGGCAGCTTCTTTTCGGTCAGCGCCACGAAGGCGGACATGGCGTAAGGACTGGTGAACTGGGCGTCAACGTACAGGGTAAAGGCGGGGGTGTTCAAGCAGGTTTCTCCGATCAGGTGGCGACATCGAACGGCATGGCGAATGCATTTTCCGGCAGAAGCGCAGGCCAGCGCCGGATGAGGGCGGCTCAGCCTTCGGTCAGTTCCGCTTCATGCAGCATTTCCACGCCGGGCAGGTTGCACGACAGCACGGCATTGCGCACCGCTTCGATGGCGGCGTGGCGCGTGAAGCTCTTGCGCCAGGCAATGACCACGCGCCGCGACGGCACCGGTTTGCTGAACGGCACATAGCGCACCATGCCGTCCTTGGCGTGGATGTCCGGCACCGAAGCCTGCGGCAGCACGGTGATGCCGATGCCCGACGACACCATGTGGCGGATGGTTTCCAGTGACGAACCTTCGAAGGTGCGGGCGATGCCGTCGCCGGCGGTCGAGAAGCGCGACATTTCCGGACAGACTTCCAGCACTTGGTCGCGGAAACAGTGGCCGTTGCCAAGCAACAGCATGGTCTCGGTCTTCAGGTCCTGCGCGGCGATTTCCTTGCGCTCGGCCCATCTGTGATGCTTGGGCAGGGCGACGACGAATTCCTCATCGTACAGCGGCTGCACGACCAGCCCGTGTTCCGGGAACGGTAGCGCCATGATGGCGGCGTCCAGCTCGCCCTGGCGCAACAGTTCGATCAGGCGCGTGGTGAAGTTTTCTTGCAGGATCAGCGGCATCTGCGGCACGGTCTCGATCATGGTCCTGACCAGCGAGGGCAGCAGGTAGGGGCCGATGGTGTAGATGATGCCCAGGCGCAGCGGACCGGACAGCGGGTCCTTGTTCTGGCTGGCGATTTCCTTGATGGCGGCGGTCTGCTCCAGCACGCGTTCGGCCTGGGCGACGATCTGCGCGCCCAACGGCGTGACCGAGACTTCGGTGCCGCCGCGCTCGAAGATGATGACGCCGAGTTCGTCTTCCAGTTTCTTGATGGCGACCGACAAGGTCGGCTGCGCCACGAAACAGGCCTCGGCGGCATGGCCGAAGTGTTTTTGCCGGGCAACCGCAACAATGTACTTGAGTTCGGTGAGTGTCATAGTGGCTTTATGGACTGATGCGAGCTGATATGCGCAGACTATAGCTCATTTGCTGGCCGCATGCAGGGCGGGGCCGCATGGTAGAGTTGCCGCCCGTCGACAGGAGAAAACAGGATTTGCAAGGATGAAGATGCGTAGCGTTATGCGTAAAATACTGGCGTCGTTGCTGCCGGCAATGGCGATCGCACCGGCGCCGTCCGTCCACGCTGCCGGCGACGTCGCCGCGGGCAAGGCGGCCTTCGCCAAATGCGCCAGTTGCCATCAGGTCGGGCCCTCGGCGCGCGCCGGCTTCGGCCCGCAACTGAACGGTATCGTCGGCCGTCCGTCCGCGACGACCAGAGATTACCGCTATTCGGCGGCGATGCAGAACGCGCGCATCGTCTGGAGCGAAGACAAGCTGCGCGCCTTCATGAAATCACCGGGCGACGTGGTGCCGGGCACCAAGATGCGCTTCTGGGGCATCGGCAACGAGCAGGAGCTGAACAACCTGATCGCTTATCTGAAGACCCTTTCCTAGGGCCTGTTCACATTGCCGCCTATTTTTGTGCGTCGGCGCTCTGGCAATCCGCGCTTCCCTGTTCGGGTTGCATGCTCAGGCGCATGCCGTTGATCTCAAGGTCATGCTGCAGCGGCGTCTGCCAGCGCAGCGCACCGCGTTCGGCAGCCAGTTTCAGTTGCTTGCCGCATGCCGGCGAGATCATTAACGTGCCGACAAATTGCCACGCGCCGGCAGCGGTCGGCCTGAATAGCGCCGGGATGTTGTTGCTGTCGAATATCAGGATTTGTTCGCTGCCGGCCGGATCGGGGTTGACCGGATAGGCGTCGCATTGGCGGTCGCGTTGCGTCATGCAGGTCGGCATCCTCCAGTACTTTTTGCCGCGCCAATCCTGTGCGGCAAACTCCCGGGGCAGTTGGCGCCCGGCCGGATGCATGCGGATGTTTTTCCCCAGGTCGGGCGTAGGGCCGGCATCGCGCGTATCGGGCCATTGATTTTTTGCTGCCAATGCCCGGACGGCTTCCTTGCGGATGAGGGCGGCCTGCGCACCCTCCTGTTGTTTGCTCAGGCGTATGAGTTCGGCCACGCCGTAACGGTCGCCGCCAAAGCGCAGAAAATGGAAATCGAAACGCGCCGGCTCGATCTTGCCGCTGTCGAGACGGGCCAGTTGGCTGGCCACTGCAATGCGCTCCGGGTTGGCCAGCGGCGACAGCAGCGCCACGAAGATCAACAGGATGGCAAAACTGGCGGCGACATTGGTCGTTGCTACCCGTTGCAGATGTTCGCCTCGGCGGATTGCCGCGATGCCGTATCCGAGGGCATACATCGCCGCGATCAGTGCGCAGACGGCGCCTGCAATGCGGCTGACGGTCCAGCCGTACTCGGCCACGCGCAATCCCATCGAGTACACGGCCAGCAATACCAGCGGCGTCGGCAACAGACAGGCGACGCGCATGCACAGCAGGAAGAAGCGATGGGTTGCGCGGTCCAGATAGCGGCCGTCCTGGAAGACGGTGTTGATCAGCACCACCAGCAGGGCGGCGGCGCCAAGCAGCACCTGCGAGGCGCGCCGGGTTTGCCACAGAGGCTCCAGGCCGGTTGCCAGGATGCTCAGCAGGAAAGCGCCGATGACAATTGTCGCCACCGGCAGCAGCCAGGACAGCAAGGTCAGCAGCAGTTTGCGGATGCCGGCAATGAGTTGCGGGCGCACGTCGCTCAGGTGCAGCGCGAATGAAAACGCCAGCGTCGTCACCGGAATATGGAACCAGCTTTTATCGATCAGCTTGTTCAGGAAGTCCAGCCTGATCAGCGAGAATAAGGCGTTGCCGGTTTCCAGCACCAGCCAGAACAGGCCGGTGAACAGTGCGGCGAACAACAGTTGCACCAGCAGCTTCCACGCCATTTCGAAATAGCTGCGGTAGCTGGCGATGCGCTTGCCGTCGGCGTTGCCTGCCAGGATCATGGCCTGCGCAATGAACAGGCCCGTTGCGGTGAGCATGAACAAGGCGCCGGAAGGCAAGCCGTTACGGTCTCCGGCGGTGTCGTTTGCCGGCGTGGCCGACGGCAGCAGCGACGACAGGTCGGTGCGCCAGCCGTCGTAACAGCCGAGCGCGCCCAATATGATCGCCAGCATGCCAAGCCAGACCAGAAGATTACGGCGCGACAGATGGCCGATGCCGGAGACGGCGATGATCGGCAGGAACAAGGCGATCATGACCGCCGGAATGAACAGCGTCGGCTGCGACGACAGCCAGATCTTGGCGGTCCAGCTCGCATACAACGCATACAGCAGCAGTCCTTGCGCCAGTCCCAGGCTGATGCGCAGGCGACTGGCCGGCAGGCTTACCGGCGAGCGCAAGGCATCGCCATCGTTCTCCATGTCGTTCCGAACAGGGGGGCCTTGCATGAAGCCTCCATCATAAAGACGCCGGTTTGAAAGACGCCAATGTCAGCGATATCCGGCGGCTTGTAAATGCGCAAATGCCGACGGCGAACAGTAAATACGCAATTTTCGTCAGACTTTGAGAAAGTCCTCGCGTCCGCCCAGCCAGCGCTGCAAATGCGCATCGACGATGGCATCGTCGGTTTGCAAGAGGCTTTGCGCCAGATTGCGCGCTTTTTCCACCAGCCATTGGTCGGTCGCCAGATCGGCGAAACGCAGCAGCGCCTCGCCCGACTGGCGTGCGCCGAGGAATTCTCCGGGGCCGCGGATGTCGAGGTCGCGACGGGCGATTTCAAAGCCGTCGGCGGTTTCGCGCATGGTCATCAGGCGCTGTTTGGCGGTGCCGCCCAACGGGCTCTGGTAGAGCAGGATGCAGGCGCTGGCCGCGGCGCCGCGGCCGACGCGTCCGCGCAATTGATGCAGTTGCGACAGGCCGAAACGCTCGGCGTGTTCGATCACCATCAGCGAGGCGTTCGGCACGTCGACGCCGACTTCGATGACAGTGGTGGCGACCAGCACATGGATGTCGCCGCGGCTGAAGGCATCCATGACCGCCTGCTTTTCGGCCTGCTTCAGGCGACCATGGACCAGTCCGATGCGCAGGTCGGGCAGCGCTTCGGTGAGCATGGCATGCGTGTCGGTGGCGGTTTGCAGTTGCAGCGCTTCGGACTCTTCGATCAGCGGGCAGACCCAGTAAATCTGGCGGCCTTCCTGGGCGGCCGCATGCACCCGCGCGATCACTTCGTCGCGGCGGTTCTGGTCGATGGTGCGCGTGACGACAGGCGTGCGGCCGGGCGGCAGTTCGTCGATCACCGAGACTTCGAGATCGGCGTAGTACGTCATCGCCAGCGTGCGCGGGATCGGCGTGGCCGACATCATCAACTGGTGCGGCACGGTTTGCGGCGCGCCATTGTCGGCGTCGAAGGCCTTGTTGCGCAATGCCAGCCGTTGGCCGACGCCGAAGCGATGCTGTTCGTCGACGATCACCAGGCCGAGCTTGCGGAACTGCACGTTGTCCTGGATCAGCGCATGCGTGCCGATGACCAGGCGCGCCTCGCCGGATTCGATGCGGGCGTTGGCTTCGGCCTTTTCTTTTTTCTTGAGGCTGCCGGTGAGCCAGGCGACCTGGACGCCGAGCGGCTCCATCCACGCCGCGATCTTGCGGAAATGCTGGTCGGCGAGGATTTCGGTCGGCGCCATCAGCACCGCCTGGAAGCCGCTGTCGATCGCCTGTGCCGCCGCCAGCGCCGCGACCACGGTCTTGCCGCTGCCGACGTCGCCTTGCAGCAGACGCTGCATCGGGAAGGATTCGCGCAGGTCGTGGCGGATTTCTTCAAGTACGCGCTGCTGCGCCCCGGTCAGCTTGAACGGCAGTTGCTTGATGAAGGCTTTGGAAATCTTGCCCACGGTCGGCAGGGCGCTGGCGTTGCGCGCGCGGCGCGCGGCCTGGGCGCGCTTGAGCGACAGTTGCTGCGCCAGCAGCTCGTCGAACTTCATGCGGATCCAGGCCGGATGCGAGCGTTCTTCGAGCGCATATTCATCGACATCGGTCGGCGGATTGTGCAGCAGCCGCACCGACGGTTCGAAGCCGTCCAGTTTCAGCTCGGCCAGCGTGGCCGGCGGCAGCGTGTCGCGCCAGTCGATGCGCGCCAGCGCGCCGGCGATGGCCTTGCGCAGGTAGGCTTGCGACAGGCCTTCGCCGGCAGGATAGACGGGAGTCAGCGCGGTCGGCAGCGGTGCGCCTTCGAGTACGACTTTATAAGCCGGATGGACCATCTCGGCGCCGAAGAAGCCGTGGCGCAATTCGCCGCGCACGCGTACACGCACGCCTTCGGACAACTGCTTCGCCTGGCTGCCGTAAAAATTGAGGAAGCGCATCACCAGCGGACCGCTGTCGTCGGCGATTGTCACCACCAACTGGCGGCGCGGCCGGAACTGGATATCGCTTTTGCTGACCACGCCTTCGACCTGCACCACCTGCGTGCCGCGCAGGCTGGCGTCGTGGATGGGCATGACCTGGGTCTCGTCTTCGTAGCGCAACGGCAGGTGCAGCGCCAGATCCATGTCCGTGCGCAGGCCCAGCTTGGCGAGCTTGTTTTGCGCTTTCTGGGCGTTGCTGAGCGGTGGCGCGCTCTTGCTGCCCTTGGCGGCCTTGGTGCTGTCGGCAGAAGTTTTCTTCTTCGGTGCTGGCATGCAGAGGGGTTTCTATGTCGAGAAAGCGTAAAATAGAGGGTTCGGCGCTATTTTACTGTGCTTTTACTGTGTTTAATTACAGTATTTGACGGCACTGCCGCTTCTTTCGTTTATTTTCCATGTATTCACTTTCCGATTTCGATTTCGACTTGCCGCCCGAGTTGATCGCGCAGTTGCCGCTGGCAGAGCGCAGCGCCTCGCGCCTGCTGCAAGTGGAGGCGCATCCGGGCAAGCCGACGCTGACCGATCGCCGTTTTGCCGACATCGTCGATTTGCTGTCGCCGGGCGATCTGCTGGTGTTCAACAATACGCGCGTGTTGAAAGCGCGTTTCTTCGGCGTCAAGGAAACCGGCGGCAAGGTCGAAGTGCTGGTCGAGCGCGTACTCGACAATCGCCGCGTGCACGCGCAGGTGCGCGCCTCCAAGTCGCCGCCGCCGGGCACGCGCATCCGCCTGGCCGATGCGTTCGACGTCATCGTCGGCGAGCGCTACGGCGAGTTCTACACGCTGCAATTTCCATCCGATGTGTTCGACTTGCTGGAGCAATTCGGCAGCCTGCCGTTGCCGCCGTATATCGAGCATGAAGCCGACGAGTTCGATGAAACACGCTATCAGACCGTCTACGCCAGGGAACCGGGCGCGGTCGCCGCGCCGACGGCCGGCCTGCATTTCGACGACGCTTTGCTGGACAGGCTGAAAGCTGCAGGCATCGATACCGCCTTCGTCACGCTGCACGTCGGCGCCGGCACCTTCCAGCCGGTGCGCGTGGAAAACCTGGCCGAGCACAAGATGCACAGCGAGTGGTACACCATCGCGCAGGAGACCGTCGACAAGGTGCGCGCGGTCAAGGCCGCAGGCGGCAACATCGTCGCCGTCGGCACCACCAGCATGCGCGCGCTGGAATCCGCTTCGCAATCCGGTGCGCTGGAGGCCGGCAGCGCCGATACGCGGCTGTTCATCACGCCGGGCTATACGTTCAAGACGGTGGATCGCCTGATCACCAACTTCCACTTGCCCAAATCGACGCTGCTGATGCTGGTCTCGGCCTTCGCCGGCTACGACAACATCCGCGCCGCCTATGCCCACGCCATCGCGCAACGATATCGTTTCTTCAGCTATGGCGATGCCATGCTCTTAACTTGTGAACGCCATGCTTGAATTTACCCTCCTCAAAACCGACGGCAACGCCCGTCGCGGCCGCGTCAAACTGAACCACGGCGTGGTCGAGACGCCGATCTTCATGCCGGTCGGCACCTACGGCTCGGTCAAGGCGATGTCGCCGCTGGAGCTGAAAGAAATCGACGCCCAGATCATCCTCGGCAACACCTTCCATCTATGGCTGCGCCCAGGGCTGGACGTCATGGCGAAGTTCGGCGGGCTGCATGGTTTCATGGGCTGGGACAAGCCGATCCTGACCGACTCCGGCGGCTTCCAGGTGTTCTCGCTGGGCGACATGCGCAAGATCACCGAAGAGGGCGTGCATTTCGCCTCGCCGATCAACGGCGACAAGCTGTTCCTGTCGCCGGAAGTATCGATGCAGATCCAACGCGTGCTGAACTCCGACATCGTCATGCAGTTCGACGAATGCACGCCGTATGAAATCGACGGCCGCGCCGCCACGCAAACGGAAGCGGCGCAATCGATGCGCATGTCGCTGCGCTGGGCCAAGCGGTCGCGCGATGAATTCGACAAGGGCGAAAACCCCAATGCGTTGTTCGGCATCGTCCAGGGCGGCATGTTCGAAACCCTGCGCGACGAATCGCTGGCCGGCCTCAACGACATCGGCTTCGACGGCATCGCCATCGGCGGCCTGTCGGTCGGCGAGCCGAAAGAAGACATGATGCGCGTGCTGGAACACATCGGCCCGCGCCTGCCGGCCGACAAGCCGCATTACCTGATGGGCGTCGGCACGCCGGAAGACCTGGTGGCGGGCGTGGCCAGCGGCGTCGACATGTTCGACTGCGTCATGCCGACGCGCAATGCGCGCAACGGCTGGCTCTTTACGCGCTTCGGCGACATCAAGATCAAGAACGCCAGATACAAGGAAGACACCAAGCCGCTCGATGAAACCTGCGATTGCTATGCCTGCAGGAATTTCTCGCGCGCTTACCTGCATCACTTGCACCGCACCGGCGAAATCCTCGGTGCGCGCCTGAACACGATCCATAACCTGCATTATTACCTGCAGATCATGCAGGAAATCCGCGCCGCCATCGACGCCGGGCAGTTCACGCAGTTCGTTGCGAAGTTCAAGGAAGACCGCGCACGCGGCGCGTGATCATCTCGACGGCATCGCTTCCAAGGGCATGATGGCGCCGGGATGCATCACCACGCAGGCTGCCAGCGCGCAGCCTGCTTCCGCCGCCGCGATTGCGGAAGCGCCTTGCCGGCGCGCCGCCAGATAGGCGGCGTTGAAGGAGTCTCCCGCCGCCGTGGTGTCGATTGCCGCGACTTTTTGCGTGGCGACCGCTGTCGCCGCATCCATATCGGCAGCCTGCACCAGGCAACCCTGATCTCCCAGTTTCACCACCGCTTCGTCGACGCCGGCTGCACGCATGCGTTGCAGGCAGGC
This sequence comes from Herbaspirillum sp. RV1423, assembly GCF_000577615.1. GTDB lineage: Bacteria > Pseudomonadota > Gammaproteobacteria > Burkholderiales > Burkholderiaceae_D > Herbaspirillum. The sequence goes on along the minus strand of NZ_CBXX010000039.1, from coordinate 22,028 downwards.
GTGCGCGTCGATGTCGCCATGCAAGGCCGTCTCGTCATCGAGCGTGACCAGCGCGTGGCTGGCCTGAGCCAGCGCCAGGTGCGTCCAGCGCAGCGCGTCCTCGCGCGATTCCCATAAGCGCGGGCGGTAATTGCTGTCGAACGCGACCCAGCCGCCATGTGCGCGCACCGCTTGCGCCAGGTCGAGCAGGCGCTGGCGACGCGCGTTGTCGAGGATTGCCAGCGTGATGCCGGAAAAGTACAGCAGCCGGCACTGCACCGCCTGTTGTCGCAGCATCGCGGCATGCGCTTCGTCGAGCATGCGGCGCGCCGCCGATTGCTGGCGCCAGTAAAGGAAGGAGCGTTCTCCGGCGGCGTTGGTCTCGATCCAGTACAAGCCGGGCAGGGCGTCGGGAACGGTTGCCATCAGTGCGACGCCAAGCTGTTGCTGCGCGATTTCGTTGCGCAGCGATGCGCTGATGCTGTCGTCGCCCGCCGCGGAAATGAACTGGCTGTCGATTGCGTGCAGGCTTGTCTCCGCGTTGCGGCGGCGGAAATACACCGCGGTGTTGTAGACGTCGCCGGAAAACGATTGCGCCATCGCGCGCGGCATGTGCCGGCCGTCTTGCAGCGGTTGCGTCGGCCGCAGTTCGATCATGCATTCGCCGATGAACCATGCTTGCGGTCTCGTCATCTATACCTCTTGTCCAGGAAAAAATGCCGCACGGCGTGCGGCATTGAAGCAGGGATGTGCCGCGCTTACCAGTTCCACACCGTGCCGTCGCGCAGGCGGCAGGTCGGCAGGTAGGCGCGCTCGTAAGGGTATTTCAGCGCGGCTGCTTCGTCGATGTCCACGCCCAGTCCCGGCGCGTCCGGCAGCATCAGGTAACCCTTGTCGAAGTAATAGCCGTGCGGGAAGACCGCGTCGGTTTCCGGCGTGTGGCGCATGTATTCCTGCACGCCGAAATTAGGCACCCACAGGTTGAAGTTGAGCGCCGCCGCCATGCTCACCGGCGACAGGTCGGTGGCGCCGTGGCAGCCGGTGTGCACCTGGTACAGCGCCGCGAGGTCGGCGATGCGGCGCAGGTGCGTGATGCCGCCGGCATGGACCACGGTGGTGCGGATGTAGTCGATCAACTGGTTCTGGATCAGGTCCTTGCAATCCCAGATCGAACTCATGATTTCGCCGACGGCCAGCGGCGTGGTGGTGTGCTGGCGGATCAGTTTGAAGGCTTCCTGGTTCTCGGCCGGCGTGGCGTCTTCCATCCAGAACAGCTTGAACTGCTCCAGCGATTTGCCGAGCTGCGCCGCTTCGATCGGCTTGAGGCGATGGTGGCAGTCGTGCAGCAGGTGATGGTCGCTGCCGTATTTGACGCGCACTTTTTCGAACAGGTCGGGCGTGTGGCGCAGGTACAGCGGCGTGTCCCAGACTTCTTCGTCGGGCAGGCCCTTGTCGGCCGGCTCGTAATACATGCTGCCCTTGCCGACGCCATAGGCCTTGTCCAGCCCCGGCACGCCGGCCTGCACGCGGATGGCCTGGTAACCCATGTCGATGTAATGGCCGACGGCGTCCAGCGCCTCGGCGTGGTCGCGGCCGTTGGCGTGGCCGTAGACCATCACGGCGTCGCGGCTCTTGCCGCCCAGGAGCTGGTACACCGGCAGGCCGGCGGCCTTGCCCTTGATGTCCCACAACGCCATGTCGACGGCGGCGATGGCGGTCATGGTGACCGGGCCGCGGCGCCAGTAACCGCCGCGGTAGAGATATTGCCAGGTGTCTTCGATGCGCGAGGCGTCGCGGCCGATCAGGCAGGGAATGATGTGGTCTTCCAGATAGGATTTGACCGCGAGTTCGCGTCCATTCAGGGTGGCGTCGCCAATACCGTAGATGCCCTGGTCGGTTTCTATCTTGAGCGTGACGAAGTTGCGGCCCGGGCAGGTCACGATGACCTTGGCGCTGAGAATCTTCATGGATGCGGTTCCTTGTCTCGGTGCGGGGCGGTCCGGTTTTGCGTTCCTGGGCGCCCTGCTGTTCTGGATGGAAAATAAATGTGGTCTAACCAGTTTTAATTATGGCACTCCAATTTGTTTGTTGCAACATCGGCCTTGCCTGCAATGCTTTGTTTTTAAGCCACATACTGGTATGTACAAATGTTGACATGGTTAGACCAAAATGAGAGTATCACTGAAATTGGTAAGCCACTGATTGCTTTGAACGCTGCTTTTCTATACAGTGGATAGACCAATTTAAAGCTAAAAAAGAGGGTTTTATGGCAGATCGTCAGAGTCGATCATCAGCCTCAAACGTGGATAAAGCAGTCAGGAAAGCAGCGCGTTCAGAATTGTTGGAACCAGTTTCAGTGCCGGAGCGTTCGTATCAGCGCCTGGCGGAGCAGATTGCGGATCTGATCCTGCAGGGCGAGTTCAAGGCCGGCGAGCGCCTGCCTTCGGAGCGCAGCCTGGCGGACCGGTTTGAGATCAGCCGCACGTCGGTGCGCGAAGCGATCATCGCGCTGGAAGTGCAGGGACTGGTGGAAGTGCGCGGCGGCTCGGGAATTTATGTCTGCGACGCGGCGACCAAACCGGTCGGGTTCATTCCCGACGGCGGCGCGGGACCGTTCGAACTGTTGCGCGCGCGTTGGGTGATCGAATCGGAAGTGGCGGCGTTGGCGGCGCAGAACCGCAGCGACGCCGACATCGACAAGATTTATGCGCAGTTGGCCGCGATGGGACGCAATTTCCACGACAAGCTGGCAAATGAAGCGGATGACAGGCTGTTCCACATCCGCATCGCCGAAGCCAGCGGCAACAGTGTGATGGCGCAGGTCGTCACGGCGTTGTGGGACCAGTTGCGCGGCGTGCTGTGGAAGAAGCTGGAAGAACACTTCCACACGCCGCAGTTGCGCGAAGCCTCGCTCGAAGAGCACCAGAAGGTGTTCGATGCGCTGGTGGCGCGCGATCCGGCAGCGGCGCGCGACGCGATGCGCGAGCATCTGGAGCGGGTGATGAACGAATTCAAGAAAGCATGGCGTTAGAACCTGTTCTCGCCATGTTGACGCAGCGTCCCGGTAGAGGACGTCACACATGACGGAGACAGCGATGAAAACAATCAGCATCGGCACAACATTGTGCGCATTCCCGCCCTTCACATAGGACGCGGCCTGAACTGATCAGCGCCGCGCCAGCGGCGTTCCCCTTTGACTACGTATGCGTTGCGACAGGCTCGCCCCTGCCGCGGGGGGAGTTTTTGCGTCTGCGATTGACGCCTGTGAGCCTGTGCCTTCATTTGCGCGCGGCGATCGGGCCTGGCAAAGGTTTTGAATCCGGTCTTGCCCCGCAAGCCGGAATCAATTTAGGGCGGAGCAATACCGCAATCATCCGAGCATAAGAAGAGGAGAAGAAATGAAACTACGGAAACTACGACGCAGTTGGGTAATGGGAGGGCTGGCGATTGTCGCGGCAGGCGCATCGGTGCAGGCATCCGCACAGAGCAGCGTGACGATCTACGGCGCGCTCGACAACGCCCTGGTCTACACCAACAATCAAGGCGGCTTGCACAATCTGTACCTGCGCACCGGCAACCTCGCCGCCAGCAAGATCGGCTTCAAGGGCGCTGAAGATCTGGGCGGCGGTTCGCAGGCGATCTTCACGCTGGAAAACGGTTTCGACATCAACACCGGCGCTATGAGTTCAGCCAACACGCTGTTCAACCGCCAGTCGTTTGTCGGCCTGACCAACAATGCGTACGGCACCGTCACCACCGGCCGCCAGTACACGCCTTACTTCCTGTATGTCGGCGCGGTCGGTCCGACCAGCGTGCTGACCGGCGCGACCGGCGCGCATCCGGGCGATGTCGATGGTCTCGACACCACCGTGCGCATCAGCAATTCGGTGACGTATTCCACGCCGGTCTTTGGCGGCGCGCAAGTCAGCGCATTGTATGGTTTCGGCGAAACGGCGGGCAGCGTCTCCACCGGCAACACCTATAGCCTGGCGGTGAAGTACGACGTCGGCGCATGGAACTATGCGCTCGGCTATCAACGCCTGAAGAACGGCTCGGGTCCGACCAACGCCTGGAACTCGACCGCATCCGGCAGCTTCTCGACCTCGGCCGTCAACAACGGCTACGTGTCTTCGGACAATGTCCAGATGATCGCCGGCGCGATGCGCTACACCATCGACAAGTGGATGGTCGGCGCCAACTACGCCAATGCGCAATACAAGCCAGGCGCGGGATCGCTGTTCGCGCAAAAGGCGACCTTCCAGACGCTCGGCCTGATCACCACCTACCAGTTGACGCCGCAGGTGGCGCTGGCCGGCGGTTACAGCTACACCTTCGAGAAGGCTGCCAACGGCATCGACGATCCCGCGAAATACCATCAGATCGCGCTGGAGCAGACCTATTCCTTCTCCAAGCGCTCGGCGATCTACTTCCTGGAAGCCTACCAACTGGCGCGCGGCAAGACGCTGGGCAAGGCCGGCACCGGCAGCATCGTCAATGCCGTCGCGGTGGTCGGCGATTCGCAAAACGGTTCGCCATCGTCGGGACGCAACCAGTCGGTGTTGATGGTCGGTTTCCGCCATCTGTTCTGAGAGCGAGCAGGTTCCGAGCAGCTAAAGTCGATATCCCCTGAAGCAGCTTGAGGTTGGCATCCGGCCCGGTCATTTCCGGTCCGGATGTTTTTTTATGTTGCCGCCGCTTTGCGCCACTCGTCCACTTTGGCGCGCAATTCGCGCCGGATCATCTTGCCGGTGGTCGTCATCGGCAACGCATCGACGAAGAAAATCTCCCGCGGATACTCGTGTGCCGCCAGGCGCACTTTCACATGCTCCTGGATCTCGCGCTTGAGACTGTCGTCGCCGACGTAGCCGTCGTTGAGCACGATGACGGCCACCACGATCTCGGTGCGCTGCGCATCCGGCGAGCCGACCACGGCGACCATCTTGACGGCCGGATGCTGCAGGATGTTGTCTTCGATTTCGCCGGGGCCGATGCGGTAGCCGGCCGAGGTGATGACGTCGTCGTCGCGGCCGACGAAACGGATGTAGCCGTCTTCATCCATGCAGCCGGTGTCGCCGGTGATCAGCCAGTCGCCGATGAACTTGCCGGCGGTGGCCTGCGGATTGTTCCAATACTGCAGGAACATCACCGGATCGGGCCGCTGCACGGCGATGTTGCCGTGGCTGCCGGCAGGCAGCGTCTTGCCGTCGGCGTCGACGATCGCGAGCCTGTGGCCGGGCGCGGCGCGGCCGATGGCGCCGGGACGGCAATCCATGATGGCGGCGCAGGACGACACCGTCATGTTGCATTCGGTCTGGCCGTAAAACTCGTTGATCGTCAGGCCGAAAGTCTTGCGGCCCCAGTCGAGCAATTCCGTGCCGAGCGATTCGCCGCCGCTGGCGACCGATCGTAATTGGTAGCGCCAGCGCTGTTCGGGATCGGCGACCGTGCGCATCATCTTCAGCGCGGTCGGCGGCAGGAACGTATTGCGCACGCCATGATCCTGCAATAATTGGAAGGCCGCTTCGCCGGTGAATTTTTCAAAACGATGCGCGACCACCGTCACGCCGTGGTGCCAGGCCGGCAGCAGCACGTCGAGCAAGCCGCCGATCCAGGCCCAGTCGGCGGGCGTCCAGATGCGGTCGCCGTCCAGCGGAAACAGGTTGTGCGACATCTCCACGCCGGGCAAATGGCCCGGCAGCACGCGGTGCGCGTGCAGCGCGCCCTTGGGCTGGCCGGTGGTGCCGGAGGTGTAGATGATGACCGCCGGATCGTCGGCTTTGGTCAGCACCGGCGTGAGATCGCTGCTCGCGTGTTTCAACGCCTGATGCAGATCCTGCGTGCCGTCGAAGGCGCCGTCGATGGTGAAAACGGTCTTCAGCGCCGGCAGGCGGTCGCGGATGCCGGCCAGCTTGGCGGCGCCGGCGGCATTGGTGACGATCGCGCGCGTGCCGCTGTCGCGCAGGCGATATTCAAGCGCTTCGGCGCCGAACAGGGCAAACAGCGGAATCGCAATGGCGCCGATCTTGTAGGCGGCGACGTGCGCGATCGCCGTTTCGGGCGCTTGCGGCAACAGGATGCCGATGCGGTCGCCGGGCGCGACGCCGGTCGACAGCAGCAGGTTGCCGAGGCGATCCGAGCTTTCCCTGATTTCGCCGAAGCTGTAATTGCGGCTGGCGCCGTCGGCCCCGACGTGGACCAGCGCGAGCCTGCCCGGATCGCGCACGGCCCATTTGTCGCAGACGTCGATGCCGATGTTGTAATGTTCGGGAATCTCCCAGCGGAAGGCGTTGTTGATGTCCTGATAAGGCCGGGCGTGGGTGGGCAGCATGGTTGAGCGGGTCTCCTGATCTTATATTCGGTATTGATTTGCTTGTTAATGTACCGCTATGCCCCCATGTTGGCGATGCCGATATAACAATTTTTCCTTGCGGCAAGCCTATTTTTCCCTGTTGACGGCGCTTTCGCCTGTTTCGGCCGGTCCGGAATGGGGAGAAGCGCCCGGCGCAATGCTAAAATGCGGGGCTATTTTTTAAACAACCATTTGGAGCGACACGTGTTTATTACCGATGCAATTGCACAAACCACTGCTGCGGGCCCAGGCGGCCTGATGGGCAATCTGACCAGCTTCCTGCCCATCATCCTGATGTTCGTTGTGTTGTACTTCCTGATGATCCGTCCTCAGATGAAGCGTCAAAAAGAACAAAAGGCCATGATGGACGCGCTCGCCAAGGGCGACGAAGTCGTGACCTCCGGCGGTCTGCTGGGCAGGGTGGTCAAGGTCGCCGATGCCTACGTGACGGTGGAAGTCTCGGAAGGCAATGAAGTCGTGGTGCAGAAGTCCGCCATCACCACGCTGCTGCCGAAGGGCACCCTCAAGGGACTGTAACCAGTCCGGCCGGGCTGGCCAAGGCCTGACCCTGGGCGCATTCCGCAAGGCGTGGATGCGCCCATGCTTATATCCAACCTGGATGTTCATCATCAACGCTGAATCAATATGAATCGTTATCCTCTCTGGAAGTACGTCCTGATCGTCATAGCGCTGCTGTTCGGCACGCTGTACACGCTGCCCAATTTCTTCGGCGAATCGCCTGCCGTGCAAATCAGCAGCGCCAAATCCACCATCAAGGTGGATAGCGCGGTGACCGAGCGCGTGCAGCAGATCCTGCAGCAAGGCAGCCTCGCGCCAGAGAGCATCGTTTTCGACAACAGCGGCGCACAGCCCTCCGTGCGCGCCCGGTTCGCCAGCACCGACATCCAGTTCAAGGCCAAGGCCCTGCTGGAAAAAGGCCTGAACAGCGACCCCGCCGATCCGACCTATATCGTCGCTTTCAACCTGCTGCCGAACACGCCGCAGTGGCTGCAAAGCATGCATGCCTTTCCGATGTTCCTGGGGCTGGACTTGCGCGGCGGCGTGCATTTCCTGATGCAGGTCGACGTCAAGGCGGTGCTGAACAAGCGCCTGCAAGGCTTGCAGGCCAGCGTGCGCAGCATTTTGCGCGACAAGAACATCCGCCATAACGGCATCAATCGCAACGGCGACCAGATCGAGATCCTGTTCCGCGACGCCGACACCCGCGACAAGGCCAGGAGCGCATTGGCCGGCGAAGTCTCCGAACTGGCGCTGCAAGATGCCGGCAGCGGCGAAGATCTGAAGCTGATCGCGACCTTGCGTCCCGAAGCGTTGAAGCAAGCGCAGGAAGACGGCGTCAAGCAGAATATTTCCACGCTCTCCAAGCGCGTCAATGAACTCGGCGTCACCGAGCCCGTGATCCAGCGCCAGGGCGCCGATCGCATCGTGATCCAGATGCCGGGCGTGCAGGACGTCTCGCGCGCCAAGGACATCATCGGCCGCACCGCCACGCTGGAAGTGCGCATGGTCGACGAGTCCGTGACCCGCGGCACCGAAGAAACCGCCGCCGTGCCGTTCGGCTCCGAACTGTTCAAGGTCGGCCGGGGCGCGCCGGTGGTGTTGTACAAGGACCCGGTCATCACCGGCGACTACATCTCCAACGCGTCGGCCAGCTTCGACCAGAACCACCAGCCGTCGGTCAGCATCGACCTCAACGGCGACGGCGGCCGCAAGATGCGCGACTCGACCCGCGACAAGATCGGCAAGAACATGGCCATCGTCCTGTTTGAAAAGGGTAAGGGTGAAGTCCTGACGGTGGCGACCATCCGCGACGAACTCGGCTCGCGCTTCCAGATCACCGGCATGGGTTCGGCCGAAGCCGCCAGCGATCTGGCGCTGCTGCTGCGCGCCGGTTCGCTGGCCGCGCCGATGGAAATCATTGAAGAACGCACCATCGGTCCGCAGCTCGGCGCCGAAAACATCAGGAAGGGCTTCGACGCGACGCTGTACGGCTTCGCCGCGATGGCCGTGTTCATGATCGTGTACTACCAGTTGTTCGGCCTGTTCAGCGCGCTGGCGCTGTCGGTCAACGTGCTGCTCCTGATCGCGGTCCTGTCGACGCTGCAAGCCACGCTGACCCTGCCCGGCATCGCCGCGATTGCGCTGGCGCTGGGGATGGCGATCGACTCCAACGTGCTGATCAACGAACGCATCCGCGAAGAGCTGCGCAACGGCAATTCGCCGCAAGCGGCCATCGCGATCGGCTTCGAACGCGCCTGGGCGACCATTCTCGACTCCAACGTCACCACGCTGATCGCCGGCCTGGCGTTGCTGATTTTCGGTTCCGGCGCGATTCGCGGTTTTGCGGTGGTGCACTGCCTGGGCATCCTGACGTCGATGTTCTCGGCCGTGTTCTTCTCGCGCGGCATCGTCAACCTGTGGTACGGTCGCAAGAAGAAGCTGACCAGTCTCGCCATCGGCCAGATTTGGAAGCCGCAGGCCAAGACCGATGTCAAAGCCGGCGTCAAATAAGCGCAGCGAACAGAACGATCCAATGCGTCCTTGCCGGATAGCCGGCAAAGACGCGGAACAGAAAGGTATGTGATGGAATTTTTCCGCATCAAAAAAGATATCCCCTTCATGCGCCATGCGCTGATATTCAATATCATCTCGGCGCTGACCTTCGTGCTGGCGGTGTTCTTCCTGTTTTCCAGGGGACTGCACTTCTCGATCGAATTCACCGGCGGCACCGTGATGGAGGTCGCCTATCCGAAGGCCGCCAACATCGAAAGCATCCGCAAGTCGGTCGAGGGCCTCGGCTTTACCGATACGCAGGTGCAAAGTTTCGGCACCGCGCAGGACGTGATGATCCGCTTGCCGGCGCAGCGCGGCGTCAACGCCACCCAGCAAAGCGAGCAGGTGGTCGCGGCGCTCAAGGCGCAGGAGCCTGAGGTCAAGCTGCAGCGCGTCGAATTCGTCGGCCCGCAAGTCGGCGACGAGCTGGCGCACGACGGCCTGATGGCGCTCGGCATGGTGGTGATCGGCATCGTGATCTACCTGGCTTTCCGCTTCGAATGGAAATTCGCAGTCGCCGCCGTCATCGCCAACTTGCATGACGTGGTGATCATCCTCGGCTTCTTCGCCTTCTTCCAGTGGGAGTTCTCGCTGACGGTGCTGGCGGCGGTGCTGGCGGTGCTGGGCTATTCGGTCAACGAATCGGTGGTGGTGTTCGACCGGGTGCGCGAAGCCTTCCGCGATCGCCGCTATGGCAAGCTGAGCGCGCCGGAAGTGCTGAACCATGCGATCACGAGCACGATTTCCCGGACCATCATCACTCACGGCAGCACGGAAATGATGGTCTTGTCGATGCTGATCTTCGGCGGCCCGACGCTGCATTACTTCGCGGTGGCGCTGACCATCGGCATCTTGTTCGGCATCTATTCGTCGGTGTTCGTTGCCGCCGCCATCGCCATGTGGCTGGGCGTCAAGCGCGAAGACCTGATCAAGCCGGCCAAGCCGAAAGACGAGACCGACGGCGCCGTGGTATAAGTTTTCCACGCAGAAGGTTTGTATGACCGCAGGCTGTTTCCCCGGAAACAGCCTGTTTTACTTTGATAATCATCATGTCCAACGTTGAACCTGTCGTTGCCGCCGGCGACGCCGATATCGATTTCGACCGCCGTTTCGGCGGCATCGCCCGTTTGTACGGCGCCCAGGGCCTGGCGCGTTTTCGCGCGGCGCATGTCTGCGTGGTTGGCGTCGGCGGCGTCGGCTCGTGGATCGTCGAAGCGCTGGCGCGCAGCGCCATCGGCAAGATCACCATGATCGATCTCGACAATCTGGCCGAGTCCAACGTCAACCGTCAGATCCATGCGCTCACCGACACGCTCGGCAAGGCCAAGGTCACCGCGCTGCATGAACGCATCATGCAGATCAATCCTTACTGCGAAGTCACCGAGGTGGAAGATTTCCTGACGCCGGACAACGTCGGCGAGATGATCGGCGAGGGGCGTTTCGATTATGTGGTCGATGCGATCGACAACGTGCGCGCGAAGGTGGCCCTGATCGCTTATTGCCGTGAGCACAAGGTGCCGCTGGTGACCATCGGCGGCGCGGGCGGGCAGATCGATCCGACCAAAATCGAGATTCGCGATCTCTGCCGTACCGAGCAGGAGCCTTTGCTGGCGAAAGTGCGCAAGCGTCTGCGCGCGTGGCACAAGTTTCCGCGCGGGACCAAGAACAAGTTCGGTATCGATGCGGTGTTTTCCACCGAGCCTCTGCGTTTTCCCGAAGGCGAGGTCTGTGAGGTCGATACCGACGATGCCGCGGACGGGCTGGATACCGTCGATGCGGATGGGCGTCGGCAGGAGGCCGGCGTTACCGGGTTGAATTGCGCGGGGTTCGGGTCGGCGATGGTGGTGACGGCTTCGTTTGGGTTGGTGGCGGCGGGGTTTGTGCTGAGGAAGATTGCGGAGAGGCCTTGAGCTTGTCCCCACCTGTTTGTGTGGGTAGCTGATCCTGTTTTTTCTGCGATCAGCCTTGGTTTGTCGGGGGCGGCCCGACAAGGTTGATCAAAGAAAGAACAGAATCAACAACAGCGAACGTAAAGTCGGAACAATAAAAAATGCCGCCTGAACTGACTCCAACCAGGCGGCATTTCCATGTCAGCAGACAGCAACTAAACCGTCAGAACCCCAACGTCCGTCCATCCGGATTCCGCGGATCGGAGTAACCATAGAACATCCCATCCTTGATCTGGATGGTCTGGGTGCGTCCCATCGACGGCTGCACGCTGATCTTCTGCCCCTTGTCCTGCAGGATCTTGATCGTATCGGCGCTGATGCCCTTTTCGATGCGCAACTGGTCCGGCGCCCATTGATGATGGATGCGCGGCGTGATGGTCGCTTCGGCGACGTTCATGTCGTGCTCGATCACGTTCAGGATGGTCTGCATGGTGGTCGTGATGATGCGGCTGCCGCCCGGGCTGCCGGTGACCAGGAACGGTTTGCCGTCCTTCAGCACAAAGGTCGGCGACATCGAACTCAACGGACGTTTGCCCGGACCGACCGCATTGGCTTCGCCGCCCACCAGGCCGAAGGCGTTCGGTACGCCCGGCTTGGCCGAGAAGTCGTCCATTTCGTTGTTGAGCGTGATGCCGGTGCCGGCGGCGACGATGCCGCTGCCGAAGTTCAGGTTCAGCGTGTAAGTCGTGGCGACCAGGTTGCCGGCTTTGTCGGCCACCGAGAAGTGGGTGGTCTGGTCGCTTTCATACGGCTGCGGTTTGCCCGGCTTGATTTCCGAAGATGGCGTTGCACGATCGGGATTGATCTTCCTGGCCAGTTCGTCGGCATAGGCGCGCGAGGTCAGGCCCTTGACCGGCACCTTGTTGAAGTCGGGGTCGCCCAGGTACTCGGCGCGATCGGCATACGCCAGCTTCATCGCTTCGGCCATCAGGTGGATGGTCTGCGCGCTGTCGGCGCCGTACTGCTTCAGCGGATAGCGTTCCAGGATGTTCATCATCTGGATGATGTGGATGCCGCCCGAGCTTGGCGGCGGCATCGACATCACTTGATAGCCGCGATAGTTGCCGACCACCGGTTCGCGTTCCACGACCTTGTAGTTCTTCAGGTCGGCGGCGGTGATCAGGCCGTTGTGCTTGTCCATTTCGGCGACGATTTTCTTGCCGATCTCGCCTTCATAGAACACCGACGGACCTTGCTTCGCGATCAGCTTGAGCGATCTGGCGAGGTCCTTCTGCACCAGCTTTTCGCCGGCTTGCAGCGGACGTCCGTCCTTGAAGAAAATCGCCTTGCTGGAATCCCATTGACCCAGGTGGTCGCGTTCCGCCGCCAGGATCAGCGCCAGGCTGGGGCTGACTTCATAGCCTTTTTCAGCGAGCTTGACGGCCGGCGCGATGACGTCGGAGAGTTTCATCGTGCCGTATTTTTGCAGCGCATGGGTCAGGCCGGCCACGGTGCCGGGAACGCCGATGGCCAGGTGCGTGTACAGCGAGCGGCCCGGCGCGACGTTGCCCTTGTCGTCCAGGTACATGTCGCGGCTGGCCTTGGCCGGCGCCATTTCGCGGAAGTCCAGCGCGACGTTCTTGCCGGTCTTGGCGTCGTGGATCATCATGAAGCCGCCGCCGCCGATGTTGCCGGCATTCGGCAGCACCACCGCCAGCGCGAAGCCGACCGCGACGCCGGCGTCAACCGCATTGCCGCCGCGCTTGAGGATATCGAGGCCGACTTGCGTCGCCAGTTCCTGCTCGGACGCGACCATGCCGTTCTTGGCCTGCACCGGGCTGATGATGTCGTAAGTCAGGTCGTACTTGACCACCGGCGCGCTTGCCGGGGCGGCGGTCTGCGCATGCGCGGGCAGGAAGGCGAGGGCGGCGCAGAGGGGCAGCAATGCCATGGAGGCCGGCTTCATCATGCCGTCGATTTTCCACATAGGGTTCTCCTGAAGTTGTCTGAGTCTGTAATTGTGGTGATTCGCATGCTTTCGCATCCGCAGATTGTAGCTTCAGGAGATTTGCTGTCTACAGGAATTATCGACAACGATGCACATTGCGTGTCGCATGTGCAGGACAAGTGAAAACCGCTTCATCAATCGGCGGCACATCGCGGGCACTGATGAATTCAGTTTTACCGTCGCCTATTTATGAAATGAGTTCTACGTACTTTCGCGTACGGCTAATTGGAAGCCGAGATCCAGCCGGGCCTTCTCGATCGGCTCGCCCTTGAGTTGCCGGATCAGCATTTCAGCCGCCTTGTAGCCGATATCGTAGCGCGGCGTGACGATGGTGGTGATCGACGGCGTGGCGCATGCGGCCCAAGACAAATCGTTGAAGCCGGCGATCGCCATCTGTTGCGGCACCTTGATGCCGCGGCGCTGGCATTCGAACAAGGCGCCCAACGCGAGGTCGTCATTGCAGCAGAATACGGCATCGCAATCGGGCGCGATTTCCAGCACGCGGGCCAGCAGTTGCGCGCCCATGTCGACCGTGGTCGGCATCGGCAGCAAGACCTCGACGTTCGGATCGATGCCGGCTTCGATGAGTCCTTTGCGAAAACCTTCGCGCCGCTTCATCATGCGCGGATCGAGCTGGGCTGCCAGGAAGCCGGGCCGGCGGTAGCCGCGCTCGATCAGATGGCGCGCCGCCGCATAACCGGCCTTGACCTGCGAGAAGCCGACCGACATGTCGCTGTTGCTCTTGCCGAGGTCGAACATGCGCACCGCCGGGATATTCGCCGCCGCCATTTGCCGGCGCAGGATGTCATGCTGATCCACGCTCGACAGCAGGAAGCCGTCCGGCGCATGCGCCAGATAGGTGGAAATCAACCGGCTTTCCTTGTCCTTCGAATAACCGGTTTCGCCGATCAGGAACTGGTAACCGGCCTGCGACAGGCAGTCGCGGATGCCGCTCAGCGTCTCGATGAACACCGCATTGGTGAGCGACGGCACCAGCACGCCGATCACCTGCGAACGCGCCGAGGCCAGCGTGCTGGCCGCCTGGTTGGGCACGTAGCCGAGCTTCTTGATGGCGGCCGCGATGCGGTCGCGCGCTTCCTGCTGCACCCGTTCCGGCGTCTTCAGCGCGCGCGAGACGGTCATCGGGCTGACCTTCGCTTCGCCGGCGACGTCGACGATGGTCACGCGGCCGGTGGCGCGGCTTCCTTTGGCTGCTTTCGCTGCAATGGCAGGTTTTTCGGCGACGGCGTTTTTGCTCATGATGGGACGGAAATTTCAGTTGCCGACATCATACCCTTACCGCCTTCCCCATAGCGGTTTTGCGGAGATGGTGCGTTGCATCATGCGGTGCCGGCCAGGCTTGCAGCGTGCAGATATTCATATAAATGATTTGACATCGAAATTTTGGTAGCGTTATCATCGCGGCCAATGTTAACGCTAACATTTTGGCGTGTGGCACATACTTCCTTTAATAAACACTACGCAGAGAGTGAACACGGCGGCTTGAACGCAGTCCGGTCAAGGTCCCGTCGTCGAGACAATGTAAAGATTCCGCAGTGGATGGCAGGCATGGTGTTGACGGCGCGGCAGGGATGGACATGGATCCGCCGTGTGCGCTAACGACCCTGGAGACATCCTCATGTTCGGATTGAGTAACGAAGCAAGCCTGCTGTTGAACGCCTTCCTGGCGATCCTGGTGCTGATCGTCATGATCACGCGCCTGCGCATCCACCCCTTCATCGCCCTGATCATCACGTCCGGTTTCCTCGGCCTGATTTCCGGCATGCCCTTGCCCAAGATCGTCAAGTCCTTCCAGGACGGTTTCGGCGGCGTGCTCGGTTTCGTCGGCATCGTGCTGGGCCTGGGCACCATGCTCGGCAAGATGATGGCCGAATCCGGCGGCGCCGACCAGATCGCACAGACGCTGGTGCGCGCCTTCGGCAAGCAGCGTGTGCATTGGGCGATGATGATCGGCGCTTTCCTGGTCGGCATTCCGCTGTTCTTTGAAATCGGCTTCGTGCTGCTGATTCCGCTGGTCTTCATCGTCGCGCGCCGTTCGGGCGTGCCGCTGTTCAAGATCGGCATGCCGATGCTGGCCAGCCTGTCGGTGATGCACGGCCTGGTGCCGCCGCATCCGGGGCCGCTGCTGGCCATCGGCGTGTTCGGGGCGGATATCGGCAAGACCATTTTCTACGGCCTCATCGTCGGCCTGCCGACCGTGATCATCGCTGGTCCGATGTTCGGCGCCTTCATTGCCAAATACGTCGACATCAAACCGTCGGAAGAATTGATGGAACAACTGGCGCGCGAACCGCAAGCCAGGAATCTTCCCGGTTTCGGCATCACGCTGGTCACCGTGCTGTCGCCGGTGTTCCTGATGCTGCTCAAGACCTTCGTCGACGTCGCCTTGCCGGACGGCAGCGCCATGCGCGACCTGATGGATTTCATCGGCAACCCCATCGTGGCCTTGCTGGCGGCGCTGCTGCTGTCGCTGTACACTTTCGGCATGGCGCGCGGTTTCACGCGCCAGCAAGTGTTGAAGTTCGTCGACCAGAGCCTGGCGCCGACCGCGGCGATCGTGCTGATCATCGGCGCCGGCGGCGGTTTCAAGCAGATGCTGGTCAACAGCGGCGTCGGCACCGCGATCGGCCAACTGGCCGTGCATGCGCAAGTCTCGCCGCTGCTGCTGGCCTGGTTCGTGGCCGGCGTGATTCGCGTGGCGACCGGTTCGGCGACGGTGGCGACCATCACCGGCGCGGGCATCGTGGCGCCGCTGGTGACGCTGATCCCCGGCACCAACCGCGAACTGCTGGTGCTGGCGACCGGCGCCGGATCGCTGATCCTGTCGCACGTCAACGATGCCGGCTTCTGGCTGGTCAAGGAATACTTCAACATGAGCGTGGGCGAAACGTTCAAGACCTGGACGGCGATGGAAACCATCATCTCGGTGGTTGCGATCGTCTTCATCATGTTGCTCAATCTCGTCGTCTGACGCGGCAAGGCATTGCGCAGGCGGCGGCAGATTGACGGAAATAAGGAAATACCCCATGTCGCACTTCATGCTCGGCGTCGATATCGGCACCACCAGCACCAAAACTGTCGTGTTCACGTTGGACGGCCAGGTCGTTGCCCAGCATGCAGTCGAATATCCCTTGCTCTGCACCGTGCCCGGCATGGCCGAGCAGGACCCGTTGCAAATTTACGATGCCGTGCTGGCGTCCATCGGCCAGGCAGTCAACGCCGCCAGGGCCAGGGCCGGCGACATTGCGCTGGTTTCTTTCAGCGCCGCGATGCACAGCGTGATCGCCATCGACAAGGACAACCAGCCGCTCACCAACAGCATCACCTGGGCCGACAATCGCGCCAGCCAGTGGGCGCGCCGCATCCGCGAAGAACATGACGGCCAGGCCATCTATCAGCGCACCGGCACGCCCATCCATCCGATGTCGCCGCTGTGCAAACTGATGTGGCTGCGCTACGACCATCCGGACGTTTACGCGCGCGCCACACGTTTTGTGGGTGTGAAGGAATACGTCTTCTTCCGCCTGTTCGGCCGCTGGCTGGTCGACTACTCGATCGCTTCGGCCACGGGGCTGTTCAACCTGCAGCAACTCGACTGGGACAGCGGCGCGCTGGCCTTGCTCGGCATCGACGCCGCGCAGTTGTCCGAGCCGGTGCCCACCACGCATCATGTGCAGGGATTGCCCGCCGAGGTCGCAGCGCAACTTGGGCTGAACGCGGACACGCCTTTCGTCGTCGGCGCCAACGACGGCGTGCTGTCCAATCTCGGCGTCAACGCCATCCATCCGGGACAGGTCGCGGTCACCATCGGCACTTCCGGCGCCATGCGCACCGTGATCGACCGGCCGATGACCGATCCCTCCGGCCGCACCTTCTGCTATGCATTGACGCAAAAACACTGGGTGGTCGGCGGCCCCGTCAACAACGGCGGCAATATCTTCCACTGGGTGCGCGACGAGCTGGCCACCGCCGAAGCGGAGACCGCGCGCCAGGCCGGCGTCGATCCTTACGATGCCTTGACGCGCATCGCCGAGCAGGTGTCGCCGGGCGCGGAGGGGCTGCTGTTCCATCCCTACATGGCGGGCGAACGCGCGCCGCTGTGGAATGCCGACTTGCGCGGCTCCTTCTTCGGGCTGGCACTGCATCATCGCAAGGAACACATGATCCGCGCCGCGCTGGAGGGCGTGATCTTCAATCTCTACACCATCCTGCCTGCAGTCGAAGACCTGATCGGCCCGACCAGGCGCATGATGGCGACCGGCGGCTTCGCCCGCTCGGCGCTATGGCGGCAGATGATGGCCGATATTTTCAATCGCGAAGTGGTGGTGCCGCAAAGCGTCGAATCGTCCTGTCTCGGCGCGGCGGTGCTCGGCCTGTTCGCGCTCGGCATGATCAAGTCGCTCGACGTGATTTCGGACATGGTCGGGTCGACCAACCGCCATGTGCCGATCGAGGCGAACGTCGCCATCTACGAACGCCTGCGGCCGATCTTCATGTCGATCCCGCACAAGCTGGCCGATGAATACCGGGCGCTGTCCGAATTCCAGCGCCTCAACGTGAAATAGCGATTTTTCATCCCTACGATAAGAACAAGGAGACAGCATGACGGCAACACTACCCGCAGGCCTGCAAAGTTTTTCGCTGGAAGGACGGCTGGCGCTGATCACCGGCTCCAGCGGCGGCATCGGCCTGGCGCTGGCGCGCGGCCTGGCCGCGGCCGGCGCCGCCATCGTGCTCAATGGCCGCGATGCCGCCAAGCTGGCGGCTGTCGCAGCGCAGTTGCGCGCGGAAGGCTACACGATCCATGAGTCTCCCTTCGACGCGACTTCCTCCGCTTCGGTGGAGGCCGCCGTGGCGAAGATCGAAGCCGGCATCGGCCCCATCGACATCCTGTTCAACAACGCCGGCATCCAGCGCCGCGCGCCGTTGGAAGACTTCAAGGAATCCGACTGGAACGACCTGATCAGCACCAATCTCAACAGCGTTTTCTTCACCGCCAAGGCGGTCGCGCAGGGCATGATCAGGCGCGGCCGCGGCAAGATCATCAACGTCTGTTCGGTGCAGAGCGAGCTGGGCCGCCCCAATATCGCGCCCTACACGGCCACCAAGGGTGCGGTGAAGATGTTCACCAAGGGCATGGCGATCGACTGGGGCAAATACGGCCTGCAAGTCAACGGCCTCGGTCCTGGTTATTTCAAGACCGAGATGAATATGGCGCTGGTCGCCGATGAGAAATTTTCCGAATGGCTGATCGGCCGCACACCGTCGCGCCGCTGGGGCGACGTCGAAGACCTGGTGGGCGCGGCGGTGTTCCTCTCCAGCGACGCGTCGAAATTCGTCAACGGCCACATCCTGTACGTCGACGGCGGCGTCACGGCAACTTTATAAAAGACAACAAGGACCACATCATGCAACAAGGCATCGTCATTCACGCGCCACACGACCTGCGCGTGCAGGAACTGGAAACCGCCGCACTGCAGCCGCATCAGCTCAAGGTCAGGGTGAAGGCCGGCGGCATCTGCGGTTCAGACTTGCACTATTATCACAACGGCGGCTTCGGTACGGTACGCATCAAGGAACCGATGGTGCTCGGCCACGAAGTGTCGGGCGTGATCGCCGAGACCGGTTCCGCCATCGGCGACATCGCGCCGGGCACGCGCATCGCCATCAGCCCGAGCAATCCTTGCGGCCTGTGCAAATACTGCCAGGAAGGCAAGCACAACCATTGCCTCGACATGCGCTTCTACGGCAGCGCCATGCGCATGCCGCACGTGCAGGGCGCGTTCCGCCAGGAAATCGTCATCGAACGCGCGCAGGCCCACGTCGTCGCCGATCACGTCACCGACGGCGAGGCCGCCATGGCAGAGCCGCTGTCGGTGGCGCTGCATGCAGTGCGCCGCGCCGGCCCGCTGTTCGGCAAGCGCGTGCTGGTCACCGGTTGCGGCCCGATCGGCGCCCTGACCGTGATCGCCGCGCGCCGCGCCGGGGCATTGCAGATCGTCGTCACCGACGTTGCGAAGATGCCTCTGGAAAGCGCCTTGAAAGTCGGCGCCGACCAGGCCATCAACGTCGCGCAGGATGCCGAGGCGCTCAAGGCTTTCACGCAGGACAAGGGCACTTTCGACGTGCTGTTTGAAGCCAGCGGCAACGAACAGGCACTGCGCGGCGCGCTCGACACGCTGCGTCCGGGCGCGGTGATCGTGCAGGTCGGCCTGGGCGGCGACATCAATTTCCCGGCCAATCTGCTGGTCGGCAAGGAACTCGAATGGCGCGGCGCTTTCCGCTTCCACGAAGAGTTCGCGCTGGCAGTCGAACTGATGAACAAGAGGCTGGTCGACGTCAAGCCGCTGATTTCGGCGACTTATCCGTTCGAGAAATCGGTGGAGGCGTTCGAGATCGCCGGCGATCGTTCGAAGATGATGAAGGTGCAGTTGAGTTTCGACTAAGAAGCTGTTGCAAAATTAGAACTCATTTCATGAATAGGCGTGAGATGCGTTCTGGTTGGGCGCCATTCTTCGATGGATGGTCTTTCATCAGGACGATTGCTGCTGTTTGGAATAATTTTCTTGAAAGAATCGAGAGAAAAATTTTACTGGTATTTTTACTCAGTCTTTTCTATCAGGTGGTCTATACAAATTTTTACTCGGTATTCAATCGTATTGTTACTAAGAAGGCCATCGACATATTTTCATTTTTTAAAATATTTACAAAATAGAATTCTTTTCTCGATTCAGCCCATTCATCTTTAAAACAAATCCCCCTAGCATGGCGAACACCATTCCTTTCCAAGGAGCATCGCCATGCCCGATCTGCCCACCCCGAATCACTTCGCGACATCGTTTCTCAAGACCCTCGCCGGCCAGCAGCAATACCATGTGATCGTTCCCGGTACCGCCTCTGCGGCACTGCTGTCGGTCGTCTCCTTCGAAGCCGTCGAGACCTTGGGCGAGCCCTACCGCATCACCATCCAACTCACCCATCCGCAAGAACTGCATCGCGCCGACTATCTTGGCAAGGACGCCAGCTTCAAGATCACGCCATCCGCCATCGATGCGCTCACCGGCTACGCCAACGATGCCCCCGAGGGCCGCACCTTCGCCGGTTGCATTACCCGGTTCAACAAACTCAAACAGACCGCCGACTTCCACAGCTACGAATTCGTCATCGAACCGCTGGTCGCGCGTCTGCACCTGACCCACGCCAGCCGCGTGTTCCAACACAAGACCGCACC
Organism: Herbaspirillum sp. RV1423; assembly: GCF_000577615.1. GTDB lineage: Bacteria > Pseudomonadota > Gammaproteobacteria > Burkholderiales > Burkholderiaceae_D > Herbaspirillum. Next base: position 1,977 of record NZ_CBXX010000039.1, on the reverse strand, counting down.
GCAAATCATCGAAGCCATCCTGCGCAGACATGACTTCAACGGCAACCAGTTCCTCTTCAAGACCCGCAGAACCTATTCTTTGCATGCTTTTCGCCTGCAATACCAGATGAGCGACTGGGACTACATCCATCTGCTCATGCGGCAGGAAGGTCTGTATAGCTACTTCACCCCCGGCAAGTTCGGCGACATCATCGTCTTCGGCGACGACATCGACCATTACATTTATCTACCTGAATTACGCGTTCCGTATCGCGAAACAGCCGGACTGGAGTCGGGCCAGGAAACGGTGTTTAGTCTGCAAACGCAATCGCAGACAGTTCCCGCTTCGTATCTGGTGGCCGATTATCACCCCGACAACGCCTGGGAGCGTTTCAAGGAAGAAGCGAATATCGCCCGCGCCGACAAGACCACCTATGGACAACCCTACGTCTACGGCAGCCACCATCTGGATCAGAAACAGGCCAAATGGGAAGCACAACTGCGCCACGAAGCCGCCATCGCCCACCAAATCACCTACACCGGCCAGAGCAACATCCTCGAACTGCGCCCGGCGCGCATCCTGCGCATGGATCAGTCCCTGCCCGATGCGCCCAATGGCCAGGTCATCGTCAGCGTCACCCACAGCGGCGCACGGGATGCTGCCTACAGGAACAGCTACACAGCCATCCCCAGCGACCGGCGCTTCCGCATCCCGCTCGACGAAGCCAACTGGCCGAAGATCGCCGGAACACTGTCGGCAAGAGTCACCTCGCCGAACCAATATCCCCATGCCTACATCACGAAGCACGGTCATTACAAGGTGCGCTTCGATCTTGATTTCGACGAATGGGATCCGGGCCAGGAGAGCGTGCCGTTGCGCCTTGCTAAACCGTTTGCAGGGGCCAACGAAACCGGCTTCCACTTCCCCATCATCGACGGCACCGAAGCGGCGATTGCCTTCATGGACGGCAATCCCAACAAGCCCTACATCGCCCACCTGCACCACAACAGCCGCCAGCCCGACCACATCACCACCGAGAACCGCTGGCTGAGCCGCAACGTCATTCGCACGCAAAGCAACAACAAGCTCAGGATGGAAGACTGGAAGGGGCAAGAGCACATCAAGCTGGCTACTGAGCATGGCAAGAGTCAATTGAACCTGGGGCATCTGGTCGACAGCCAGCGTCAGGAGCGCGGTCAAGGCTTTGAACTGAGGACCGATGGTCATGGCGCCATCCGGGGCGGCAAGGGATTGTTTGTCAGCGCCGACATGCAAAGCGAGGCCCGCGGCCAGCAACTGGACATGCAAGCTGCGCAAACCTTGCTGCAACAACTGCAAGCCCACACACAAGGGCTCGCGCAAGCCGCCGCCGTCGCCAAGGCCGAAGTCGCCGCACTGCGCGAGCACAACGACTGGCTCGCCAACAGCGTGGCCGAACTCAAACAAGCCGTGCTGCTGCTGTCCTCGCCGGAAGGCATTGCCGCCGCCACGCCCAGCCATATCAATCTGTCGGCTGGACAAGACATCATGCAGCACAGCGGCGACGACCACAGCATTAGCGTCGGCAAGCGTTTCTTGTTAGCCGCCAGCCAAGGGATGTCCATGTTCGCCCACAAGATGGGCATCAAACTGTTCGCCGCCCAAGGCAAGGTACAGATACAGGCCCAAAGCGACAATCTGGAAATGGTCGGTCAACGGGACGTGCAGATCACCAGCGCCGCCGGCAAGACCGTGGTCAATGCCGCCAATGGCATCGTCCTGCACAGCGGCAGCGCTTACATCAAGATCCTCGGCGACAACGTCGAGATCGGCGGAGACGGCAAGCTCAATCTCAAGATTCGCAGCGTCGTCAAGGAGGGACCGACCAGCCTGATGCGGCAAATGAACACCTGGACGCAGGCCAAGTTCGACGAGCAATTCGGCGTGCGTTGGGGATTTAGCCAACAATCGACAATCCGTCAGGCGACAAAAACGATCATCGGCAATCACGGCGGCGT
>NZ_CBXX010000038.1 GCF_000577615.1 Herbaspirillum sp. RV1423 | reverse complement strand
GGGGTTCCTTTGATTCCCGTGTACTCTACGACGGTAGTCGCCCCCAGTATTCATGCGGGTTACAGCGGTGCTCACCGTAATATTTCCTTTTAAATCAGCTACTTGCTGATTGCCATTTTCGCCGGGTATGATGGAGCGCATTGTTCTTTCCACGAAGAATCAAAATGGACCACTGGCATGCTCCCTACCTCGGCTTGCGCCACATCCCGGCTGAACTCAACGAGTTTGAACTCAACACGTTCTTCACATTTTCCGTCAAAGAGCGCGGGCTGATCAACCAACGGCGCCGTGATCTATACCGACTGGCGCTGGCCCTACACCTCGGCTTCGTTCGTATGACTGGCCGCACGCTCGATGCCTATAAGCAGATCCCGAAGGCCCTTTGGACGCATCTTGGTGACCAACTAGGGATCGCGCCTCCGGAAATTGGCACCCTTCGCTCTCTGTACGACACCCGCCCGCGCACATTGATCGACCACCAACAGCTCGCTTATCAGACTCTCGGCTTTGGGGTCATGACCGAGCACCAGCGCCGCTATTTGGTGCGCTGGCTCAAGGAAACGTTAGTCGGACGGCCGGACACTTCAACGTTGCTGATGCAGGTCAAATGCTGGCTGTACGAGCATCGCATCCTGATTGCGCACGACCGTTTGCTTAAACGTGTGATCGCCGATGCGATTCGCAGCCATGAGGAGTTCCTGGAGACGACATTGCTGCAGTCGGTAGGTAACGCCACTATAAATGAATGGAGCCGGCATCTCCCCGCGCCAGAGGGCGAATACGGGAGTCTGCAACAATGGCTCTGGGCAGTGCCGCTGAAGCACTCGACAGTCCAGATGGCTGAATTGTTCGACAAGATCGACCGGCTCTATGTGCTGAAGGTAACCACAACTTGGCCTGCGGACGTGAACGAGACTCTGGTGCGGCATTACGCGCGCCGCTGCGCGAACCGCCCACCGTCGGTCAGCAAGCGCGTCCAGTCCCAGTCGCGTCGGCTGGAAGCCGCTTGTTTCATGCGCTATGCATTGTGCGCTGCCACAGACCAGTTGTTGGCTATGTTCCGGCGCTGGGCGATCGATGTGACCAGCGAGGCTGGCCGGCAGGTCGACAGCGGCCGCCCCGACCTCAAAAAGCAACTCTGCAGCTTTGCTGAAGCGATCAAGGCGCTGGCACAGGACAAGACTCTGCCGGCGGACGAGGCACTCACTCAGATTGCCGATCTGGCCGACCAGATGCTCACCCAGCATGCGCCGAGCCGGCGCAGCTTGATTCGCCTGCAGTTGATGACCAAGAGCGCCCAAGCACGCGCCATGCTGCACAAACTCGTCAAGCTGCCGTTCGAATCGGAAACGCAGCATCCCGTCATTGACGCGATTAACGTGCTACGCGATCTGTATGGTCTGAATGGCGGCAACGAACTGCCGCCGAGCATCAACCTCAAGCTCGGCCGCGTGTGGCAAGATATCATCTATGGGCAAGACCGTATTGAGGCGTTACGCGCATTCGAGTGGGCCACGATCTCCGCGCTACGTATGGCATTACGCAACGGTTCTGTGTATGTCGACCATAGCTTTTCCTTCCGCAGTAGGGCGACGCTACTCATTTCCGAGGCCGAATGGAAAGCCAAACGCCATCATTATTATGGCCATCTGGAACTGTCGCAGGACCCGAAGGTGTTTCTGGCCAAGGTCGTTGATCACCTCGACCAGGGGCTCGAACGTCTACGCGATGCCTACCTGCGCGGGGAGGTCCGGATCGAAGACGGCAGTATCCGTAACGAGGTGCTCAAGGCCGAGGACAAGGCGCCTCATCTGGACGCCTTGCGCCGGGCGATTTTCGAAGAGCGGCCCGTAGGGCAGCTGCCGAAAATTATCCTCGACATCGACAGCGAGGTGCGGTTTTCCTGGCTGTTACTCGGTCGTGAACCACGCTCGCGCAGCGAACTGCTGCTGGTCTACGCTGCCGTTCTGGCGCACGGCACGTCGCTATCGGCCGCTGACATTTCCCGCATGATCCCAGAACTGAAGGGATCGGCGATCCGTCAGATGATGAAGCTGGTCGCCGACGAGCGCAAGTTACGCGAAGCGGCGGATGCCATACTGGTCTACATGCACCGCCATCCGATTGCTGCACACTGGGGACGCGGAGATTTGGCATCGAGCGACATGATGAGCCTGGAGACGACGCGCACCGTCTGGCAGGCGCGCGCCGATCCGCGCCGCCGCACCGCCTCAATCGGTATTTACACCCATGTGCGGGACCACTGGGGCATCTTTTACGACATGCCGATTCTGCTCAAAGAGCGCCAGGTCGGCGCCGCCATCGAAGGCGTGGTACGGCAGGCAGGAACCGACGACGTCGCTCAGCTCGCTGTCGACACCCACGGCTATACCGATTTCGGCATTGCCGTGGCCAAGGGCTTGAAGTTTGACTTGTGTCCGGTCCTGCAACATATGCGTGACCGCTATCTGCATGTGCCGGTCGGCCACGAGGTACCGGGCGAAGTCCTCCCCGTGGTCGCCGGCGATGTGGACCTCGACGCGATTGAGGCGATTTACGACGAATTCGTGCGCGTGGTTGCGTCCATCCAAAGCGGTCGTTGCACGGCTGTGCAGGCCTTACAACGCTTCGGTTCCGCCGCTCGCGGCCAGGATGTCTACGATGGTGGCGTGCAGCTGGGGCGACTGCTGCGGTCAATTTTCCTGATCGACTATTTCACCAACCCTGTGTTCCGACGCGAACTACGGCACGCCTTGAACCGTGGTGAGGCTGTCCATGCTGTGCAGCGCGCCGTCCATACTGGCAAGATACCGACCGAACTGGCCAAGCGGCCGGAATCGCTGGCCGCCGTGTCATCGAGCCTGTCGCTCTTAACGAACGCCCTGATGGCGTGGAATACCCAGCACATGCAACACGCGGTCGAGCGAATAGAGGCCGTCGGTGGGGAAAGCCTGCCCCCGGAAGACCTGCGTCGCATTGCGCCTACCAATCTGGAAGGCATCAACCTGCGAGGCACGTTCGAATTCCCGCTGGCGGATTATGCGCAACGCATTCTGCCTAATAGCACAGCAGCTACTGTGGATGCTATCCGGAAACGGTCATAATAATGCTGTTTTCTACCGCAAAGGAACATGCGACGGACATGTCTCATTGGTTAGGGCAGCGCCGGCCTCGATGTGCAAGAACTCCCAGATAACGACATCGGCCCTGGGAAGTCGTTTAGAAACGAGTGTATGGATATGAAAATAAAACAGTTTTCGGTAGCATCTTGTTTTTCCACCTTTGTACTTCCTCATCTCCTTTTTATTAATGATTTGGAAACGAGAAACAAAACGGCGATGGTGTGCTGTCTCGCCTGGAATATCAGCTTGTTCCCCGACCCGGAGGAGCGTGAAAATCACATTAGCCGCGTCTGGGAGATCGGAGATGCCGACACACCAGAACAGGCTTTTCCAGGGCTAGAGCGTGAGTTTAAAGATGAGCTTCGCATGCTCGTGGTACAAAAGAATGATTTATTTCCTTGGACCAAGATCAATATTCCATCGGTACGCCTGGTGGCCTGCGATAAGTACGACATCTTGCAAGTAAAGACCGGAAATAGCGACGAGGAAGAGATCAAGGTCATTACCCATCCGGATCCGTTGGGGCTTCCTTTGATTATCGATCATCTACGGGATGTTCAAGAAAATACAGCCGAACAAATTATATTGTTGCAACGAGCTACGGGCATTTCTACGGCCCTCAGCGATGTTGAGAAGACCCAGTTGGCCACTTCTTATTGCGTGCAGCGAGCCGATATGATTGGATACCGCCGGATACTATCCGTATGGCGGGATGCACAACCTGGACCGAGTGTTAAACGTGTTATTGGCCACTGGCTGGGTGTCTTGGAAGAAATTGATTCGAATGCAAAATCCGTTTTGCATCTGTTGACCAGCATGCATCACTGAGCCATCTACCACTATGAATTCATCTGAAACGACAAGCGCAAATGACAAATCGCGACTGACATCCAATGTGGCACTGGTTACCGGCAAGTTATTCTGTGGGTATCATCAAGGATATGGAGACGCGCAGGTGGGCTCCTACCTGAACCGCAATGGTAGAAAAATGTGGATGTGTGCCGCTTGCATGAAACTGCGTGGCATTACCGCAAGATAAGAAAAAACTCATAATCCTCGCCTATTCGTTGCATTGTGTAGCGATACACGATACAATCCACCTCATGATTAAAAGCTTTCGACACAAAGGGCTGCACCGCTTCTTTGAAACGGGTAGCAAAGCTGGAATCCAGGCCGCACACGCGGCCAAATTGCGGCTTCAACTGGCAGCACTGGATCAAGCTGTACAGCCGGAAGATTTATCAGCCCCATCGTGGGGACTGCATCCTTTGAAAGGTGATCTAAAGGGACATTGGGCAATTACGGTCAATGGAAACTGGCGATTGATTTTCGCTTTTGAGGGTGCGGACGCGATCCTTGTGGATTATCTCGACTATCACTGAATTTTACGGAGGTTTTTATATGACTCGCATGCATAACCCGCCTCACCCCGGAGAGGTGTTGAGAGAATATCTGGGGGATGTCACCGTGACTGAGGCCGCCACTCGTCTTGGCGTTGGCCGGGTCACGCTTCAACGTGTCGTTACGGGCGCGGCCGGTATTTCGCCTGACATGGCGTACCGCCTTGGTTCTGCCTTCGGTACCAGCCCTGAATTGTGGGCAGGAATGCAGCTGCAATTCGACTTATACCAGGCCGGCAAGGTCAAGCGCCCAAAAATTGAACGCATCGCAGCATAGGCAGCTTGTATGCTCGCCGGATGACAGTTGATAAATGCGCGGTATTGGGCAATGTCGCACAATCAAGCCTCGTGAGGGGGAAATTAATGAACTACGACAATCTTCAAGAAGCAGCCAAGCAGTTGGCAGTCCCGTTGGAACGGTGGCTTGAAGCGAGTGGCAACGAGGTTATGCGAGAGGATATTGGAGCATTAAAACTTGCAAATTGGGACGCTAGGGTCGATTTTGAAAGTGGGGAAATTTTGGAGACTGGGCTAACGTATTGGGCGGCCAATACGCGGAGCGGCTTGAGGTGCGGGATGTCCCCCTCGAAAGAATCGGCTAGAGAAGATGCTCTATCGGCGCTTGCCGAAACTTTTTGAGTGAGTAAAACGTCATGTCGATCACGACCACCAGCGTAAGCGTTACGAAACGACGCGGAAGAACGCCGACGCGCTTGAAAAGCGTGTTCTCGACCGCATGGAATCGGCCAACAGCACTTCACGTTGTTACCGTGTTATTTAGAGGCGAAAGTGAAGAAGGCGATGATGTTATTTCTCAAGCGCTTTTTTGGCGAACTTCTAATGACGCTGCAGAGTCCTTGACGTCAATAATCGAAGAAGCGAAGTCGGCAAAATCCCACCTTGAAATTGTAGATATCTTGTATGGCAACACGCTTACAGGTGAAACAAAGAGATTTAGGTATTTAGAAGGCGCTGTTTCTGAATATTGATAACTGAAAGAAATTTCATTGGGCTTTTTCATCTCCTATTCCGGAGAGCTGCACGTATCGGACGCCTTCTGATCGAGAGGAAAAACATGAACAATAGTGTTGGTAGTTTCGAGTTGGCACTTGTACAAGCGCCCCAAGATGATAGTGAAACATTCAGCTCGGACTATCAGGAAGAATTAATTCATTTTGCTAAATTAACCCGGCCGACCTCGCGTCGTGCATTCACAATGGACTCTGCTGACGGGGGTGGCGGTTTAATCGGCGAGTTCCTTTTCAATCACGCACAGCCGATCTTGAACACAGTTGGTCCGGCCCTTGTCGCATATATTGCTGGACGTATGGGCCGCAAAGTTCGTCTCAAGGTCGGTGATGTTGAAATCGAAGCGCGCAACAGGGAAGAAGTTGAAAAGCTTCTTGAACTTGCAAATGAGTATCAAAAGAAATTGGCCTCAAACGCCCCTGGTTCATAAGCTAAAAAATAGCGAGGAAAAATGTGGCGAATACTTCCATTGAGAAAACCGAAGCAATTCAACGATTCTTAGGCTATGCCGCTGAATATTTGGCTGAGTTTTCAAACGCCATTGATAAGACACAAGCATTAAGGTTCATGGAGCATTTTCTTATCTTCCTGACAGCGGCAGTTCAGAATTTTAAACCTAAAAACATGAAAGCGCCGTCTATCGATATGTTTCTGGCTGACGATAAATGGCATCAAGTTTGTTGGCTGTGGGAAGCGCGTAATACGGTCGCGCATGATTATATGAAGTTTCACACTCCGGATGCAGTACTTGAGTTTGGTGGATATGAAAGCGCTGTCTTTGTTTCAGGTTTCTTTTTTCTGGATGTTTCACGATACGACTCCAAGAAAAAGGAATATGAAGTTATTAGTGCACCGGCTGAGAATGCCTTGCAAGTCTGCCGAAATGGGTTGGAGTTTTGGAATTTCGTTTTCAGAAAAATCCATGCTACGCCGACCGGGGCAAGAAATTTCGACCTACCGACGTTATGGAATAACTTTAATTCACGGTAGATAAAGAGGACACTCTGAAAGCGAGCCGTTCAAATAAAGTGTTGAATATTCCGAGCCTAACGGCAACGGCATGAAAGGTTAAGGTATTTAGCGTGAAATCTATTACTAGTCTTGATGAAGCCTACGACTGGGAATCTATCCCAGGGTGGCATTTGTTGACGCAACTGGAAGCGGTTGAACGATCGTTTGCAAAACGGAGGTTATTTGAACGGCTTGACTCTGAAAGTGCAATTTTTAGTTTCCTCGCTCCCCATATTCCGGTTTCTACCTAAATCCGCCCGCAAAACTTTGTTCGACGAATTCGCGCAATTGCGACAAGTCTGTCTTCGCGTAAGCAGCCGTCGTCTCGACTGAGGCGTGCCCGAGCAGCATTTGTGCCGCTGGTAGTGGCACTTTGTGGTCGACCACCAGCGATTTCGCATAAGTGTGCCGCAACCAGTGCGGCGACGCCACCCTGAGCAGCGCCGCCTGTACCGGATCCTGATGTTCGATCTGCTTCGCCACCTCACAGAACAGTGACTTCACTTCGTCAAAAAGTCCCGATTCCTGCAGCGAGCCCCCCTTAAATCCGTGAATCAACGGTAAATTCTCCGTAGCGCCGGGCTCGGCCGGTAGGCCGCGTGCGACCCGATAGGCACGCACTTGTTGAACGCAGGCCGTGGGCAAGGGAATAGCGCGCAGCTTGTCTCCCTTGCCGTGGACATGAAGTGTCCACAGGTCGGGGGCCTCGGCTTCGATGCGTGGCAGCCCAGTCTCCTGTGACCACGCGAGTTCTGCCAGACGTACGCCACTGAAGCGATACAACGCCCAGATCGCGCGCCGGCGCAGCAGAGTGATGTCGTCGTTCTGTTCTACCATCGCTAGGGCCCATGTATCGCAAGCGGCGACCAGAGCCGGAGGCAGAAAGCGTTGTGGCGAGTACCCGGTGCGCTTCTGTGAGCCGGTTGCCAGCTTGGCGGCCAGGTTGGCAGTCAAGTATCCAGTCTCATGCCAGTAATCGTAAAGGCTCGCAACGGTGGCCATGGCTCGCGACACTGTCGCGGAGGCTGGGCGCTTGATGGTCGGATTACCAGCTTTATCCGCCGTCGCATGTGCTTGCGACAAATAGCCTTGGTATTGCAGCAGATCGGCTCGCGTCAGGTCAGAAAGCGGGCCAAGCTGGCGATCTCGACACCAGGTCACAAGCCGTCGCATCTCTGATGCATAAGCGCGGAGCGTATGACGTGACTTGCTGGCTCGCTCACGCATAAACGAAACCAGAGCTTCGAGGTCCTCGACTACTGCCAGCGTGTTGGTACCAGGTTGTCGATTGACGAAGCGTCCGCCGCGGGCCAGCCAGCACGTCATTTCTGCCGTTTGATTTGATTCAATCAGGGAGATCCACGTGCTGGAATCGTCAACCGTCTCAGGTCTCGCAGGCAGGATATCGTCGGTGGGCCGAAATCGCCGACGATATGTATGCATCAGCGCCGTCAAGACCTTGAGTGGCTCCGGTGCTTCCTCTTTCGCAGCGGTACGTAAGCGACCACGTTCCCACCATTCGACAGCCTCCGGATGGTCGAGCAAGACGCCAAATGCAGCCGGCTTAATCCTCTTCGCTTCGCCAAGCGAGGCAAAGCTACGTTTCATGCGCGAAAAAGTCCAGCGCTCATAACAAGGATGGCCAAGTACATGACCAAGAGGGGGAAATTGAGGAAACGGGAAAAATTGTACGCTAAGGCTTTTCAGCGTTTCGCAAAGGCCGATACTGCCCTATTTCCAGTCGTTTGCTTTGCCGCCAGAGATAGTCTCCAGTCAGATTGATGTGCTCCCAGCCCAGCGGTGATAAGAATGACAACAGTGCATCCTCAATATCTTTTCCTTGCGCTCGCAACGCCTCAATGACGCGTTCCAGATATACGGTATTCCAAAGCACAATGGCGCTAGTGACGAGCGTGAGGCCGCTTGCACGGTAACGCTGCTGCTCATAGTTGCGGTCGCGGATCTCCCCCAGACGATTGAAGAAGACGGCGCGTGCCAAGGCATTTCTGGCTTCGCCCTTATTTAGGCCGGCATGTACTCTGCGGCGCAGCTCGACATCCTGAAGCCACTCCAGAATAAATAGCGTCCGTTCAATTCTCCCGAATTCCCGCAATGCAATAGCAAGTCCGTTTTGGCGAGGATAGCTACCGAGCTTGCGGATCATCAAGGAGGCAGTCACGGAACCCTGCTTGATTGACGTGGCGAGCCGCAATACTTCGTCCCAATGGGCACGTAGATGCTTAATGTTAAGCGTCCCTCCGATCATCGTCCTTAACGCATGGTAGTCCTGCTCTCTTGATGGCACATACAGCTTGGTATCGGCCAGATCTCGAATTCGTGGCGCAAACTTAAATCCGAGCAAATGCATCAATGCAAAGACGTGATCCGTAAAGCCAGCGGTATCTGTGTAATGCTCCTCGATGCGGAGTTCTGACTCGTGGTAAAGCAAGCCATCAAGGACGTAAGTCGAGTCGCGCACGCCGACGCTGATAGGCTTGCCGTAGAACGGCGAATACTGGTCGGTAATATGGGTATAGAAAAGGTGTCCTGGTTCGGTACCGTATTTTGGGTTGACATGCCCGGTGCTTTCAGCCTTCCCGCTGGCGCGAAATCGCTGAGCATCGGAAGAGGATGTCGTCCCACTACCCCAGTTCGCTGCGAAGGGATTGCGCAATTGAGCATTGGTCAAGTCGGCCAGTCCGGCGGTATAGGTCTCATCCCGTATATGCCAAGCTTGTAACCATGAGAGTTTGGCGTAGGTCGTGCCGGGTGTGGAATCGGCCATCTTGTTTAAGCCCAAGTTAATTGCGTCTGCCAAGATCGCAGAGAGCAATAACGTACGATCTTTTGTGACCTCGCCGGACTTCAGGTGGGTGAAATGCCGGGTAAAGCCCGTCCAGTCATCAACCTCCATGAGTAATTCCGTAATTTTGACCCGAGGTAGGATCACGCTTGCTTGATCGATCAGCGCCTGGGCGGACTCTGGTACCGCCGCATCAAGCGGGGTGATTTTTAGTCCGGAATCCGTAATGATGGCGTCGGGTAGTTCCTGCGCAAGCGCCAGATGATTCACTTTTTCCAGCTGCTCCTGGAGAAGTGCCAGGCGGTTTGTCAGATAGCGATCGCAGTCCGGATCGATCGCCAATGGAAGTTCCGCATCCCGTCGCATGGCGGTAAATTTTTCGACCGGCAGAAGATAGTCTTCAAAATCCCTGAACTGGCGAGAGCCTCTGACCCAAATGTCCCCGGAGCGTAAAGAATTCTTCAATTCCACAAGGACGCACATTTCGTAGAAGCGACGATCGATTCCATCGTCTGTGAGGACCAAGGGGCGCCAGCGTGCCTTGATAAAGTCGACTGGAGCATCTTCGGTCACCTTCCTGGCACCCTTGAGGTTCATCTCTTTCACCACCTCAATCGCGTCGAGAACGCTCTGCGCGGCTGGCGCCGCCCGGAGCTCCAATACATCCAGAAATTCTGGGGTATAGCGACGCAAGGTATTGAAATGTTCTCCCATCAAATACAGATGATCGAATGACTCAGGCTGTGCAAGATGCGCGGCCTCATCGATGCTTTTGGCAAATTCATCCCATGGCAATACGGCCTCGATCGCGTCATACGGGTCCATACCTGCCAGCTTAGCTTCTACCAGTGCCTTGCCGATGCGGGTGTACAACAAGATTTTTTCGTTGATGGCCTTACCCTGCTGATGGAACCGCTGTTGGTGTTTGTTTTTGGCCGCATTAAACAGGCGCATGAGTATGCGGTCGTGAAGATCCACTATTTCATCGGTCACGGTCGCCATCCCCTCGATGGCAAGCGCTACCAAAGTGGCGTAACGCCGCAGATCTTCGAATCTGGACAAGTCGCGCGGCACCATCTGACCGCCTTCACGCGCTATCTTGAGTAACCGATTCTGATGGACGTAACGACCGATCCCCTCTGGCAGATTCAGTGCTTGGAACGCTTTAAGCCGCTCGATGTGCTCCATCATGAAGCGGGAATTTGGTTTTCGAGGTGATTGCCGAAGCCAAGACAACATCGTCACGCCGGTGCCGGGACGGTTTGTCAGCAGCGCGTCCAAGCTGCGCCGATGGATATCGGAGAGCGGCTCTGTCAAGGTACGGTAGATCTTCTTGTTCGCGCGACTGATCCCCTCCGCGCATATCCGATCGATCACAGATACTGCAGGCAGGATTACGCTGCGATTGCGCAGCTGTTGTAATGCGTTGGCAGCGAGAACGATCGGCTTATCTGTCTGCGTCGCCAAGTCTGTCATTTGATGGACGAGGAAGCGATAATCCGCCAGCCCGAACGGACGTACTGACAGATAGCTTCGCAGCTCCTGGAGGTGCTCTCTTCGCGTGGTATCTCTCTGAGCGTAGTCGCCCCACATGTCCGGATTTGCTCGCACTTGACGTGCGACCCACTGCACCACATGGGCTGGCACTTCCCGGTCGTTGCCGAAGGCATATCCAGGAAACCGCAACATACAGAGCTGGACGGCAAAGCCAAGCCGGTTAGCATCGCCTCGACGTTGACGAATCAGGGCCAGATCGGTGTCGTTGAGCGTATAGTGCTGAATCAACTCGTCTTGTGACTCGGGGAAGGTAATCAGGCTCGCCTGTTCAGCGGCTGAAAGAATGGAGCGGCGTGGCATGTCGGTGAATTCCTCTTAAGGCGGGAAGTAGACACTGCTTTCGGCATGAAGAGATTCGTGGCAACCTCTCCTGGGCGGACGAAACTAATTGGCGATTTTTATTTGAAATTTTCCCCCGATGTGCAAAATGGAAAAAACTGTACGCTACGGAATTCGTTGGACGATTGACCGCCGCAAGCAGCGTGTCGCGCTAGCTGTAAAACGCCTGTCCCGGCCAGCAACGGGACATTGCATCAGACGCTGAATGGTTGTCAATGGCAATTTTTCACACTCTTGCGCGTGGTTACTTCCGTAAGCCAACGCAGATCACGACATGAATAAATTGTGTCCACGAGATGCTATAAACTGCAGCACGAAATACAGCAGAACGTGATCGGCTCTGATCAAAACCGAAAAATTGAACAACATTGGCTTGTATGAAAAAACGTCAAACCTACTCCACCATCCTCGAACGCGGCGGCAAAGTCTCATGGCCGAAGGCGTTGACGGACTGGAAGATAGGCCAACGTGTGTTCCTGTCCATTCATGACGGTGCGATTGCCGTCACCACCCGGCCATCGCGCCCGATGAACGGCCGAATATTTTCCACGCGGATCAGCCGCAAATTCAGCAGCAAACATTTCTCAGCTAGCTGATAGCTACCAACTAGCCCGAAATGAGCCGGCTCAAGCTGCGAAATCAACAGATCCTTTAGTCACTAAAGGCGGTAATTTCGCATGCGAAATTTTCCTCCATCGTCGGCTCCCCCTTAATCAAGAGGATCACGTGGCAAGAATTCTTGTAGTTGACCTGGAAGCGACCTGTTCGGACGACGGCAGCATTGCGCCGGAAGAGATGGAAATCATTGAAATTGGCGCTTGCTGGACCACTGAAGGCGGCGTGGTGCTCGAACGCTTTCAACATCTGGTCAAACCGATGGTGCGACCGACACTCACGCCATTTTGCAAACAATTGATCGGTATCACGCAAGAAGAAGTCGATCAGGCCCCCTTGCTCCCTGTCGCAGCACAGGCGCTTCAAGCCTTCGTCAACGACATGGTATCGACCGATGCTGTCTGGATGAGCTGGGGAGCTTACGATCACAAACAGTTGACCAGGGAGGTCCAGCGTCATGGCATCGCCATGCCTTTGACCATGCCCCACCAGAATGCCAAACGGCTTTTTGCAAAGGCCCAGCGCATTGGCAAGGAAGTTGGCATGGTTCGGGCGTGCGCGCTAGCCGGCATCAGGCTGGAGGGGCAGCATCATCGTGGACTGGACGACGCAGTCAACATTGCTAAGCTGATGCCTTGGGTATTGGGGCATGCCACGCTTTCGGGCCAAAGCCAAGGCAGCGCGGTTGTTTAATGAGGGAGTACACGGTGTCGTTCAACGTCTTTATCGATACGGAGTTCACTGACTTCCTTGATCCGCAGTTGATCAGTATCGGCTTGGTGGCACAGAGTGGCGAAGAGTTTTACGCCGAGCTTCGCTACGAGGTGCGCGAATGCAGCGAGTTCGTCAAGGCAGCAGTGCTTCCACTCTTAGGATACGCACCCCATGCCGAAATGACCAAGGACGATCTCTATGTCCAGATGACCAACTGGCTCAGGCTGGTAAGGCCGAAAGATCAAGAGGTCTTCATTTGCTACGACTACCAGACTGATTGGGACCTCTTTTATAACGCCCTGGATGGCCGCGTGCCTCCATGGTGCAAGCGCCGCCTCGTTGCTGATCGCATCAATGAGCTATTGCGTTATGAGTTTCATCAGGAACATAAGCTGCCTGAGCATCATGCCCTCAATGATGCCAGAGCAAATTGTTATGCTTTCCGTGAAGTTCCTTCTAATTCACCGTAGCCCTGAGATGGCCGTTCGATTTTCACATTGTTGAGCGCTGATTCATAATGCGATTGGATAGCTTCCAATAACGGACATCGTCCATCCCAGCACTTATACAGGAAATAGCCTCCTATGATGCTGCCAGCGATGCCTGATAGGGCGAATACCCAAAGTGATGCGTCGAAAACTTCATCTAAGCTAACTAAGTGAAAAATCATCTTAAGGGCACAGGGTAGATACCCAGCAATCATATGAAGCGACTTTGCATGAATTGCTCATTGAAGCAAAAAGCATTCAATGAGCAGACTGTAGGCTATCGATTGCTTGAGGGAAGCATTCGAGTAAGGGTTCCATCTTTCAGAATAATTTGATGGTAGAGAGCAGCGCATACATGTAAGCCGATCAGCGCTAATAGTGCCCAGACCGACGCAATATGCCAATCCCCGATCGTGGCCAGCAAATCGGAATTTGCAGGGAAGATTGCGGGCAGCTGCATCAAGCCGAAGAAGGACAGGTTCCAGCCACGCTCTGCAGCATTCATCCAACCCAGGATGGGTGAGATGGCGAGAAGAAGGTAGAGTCCGCCGTGCACGAACTTGGCTGCAATTACGGTGAGGGTCACACGCGTATGGAGCGGTTTCGGCGCCGGACTGATCAGGCGCCAAACCAGTCTGCCCAGCATGACCAGGAGGATCAGCAATCCGACCGAGATATGGAGACTGACCAATCCTTCGGGCGATTGCAGATCATCCACATCTGCCATGGTCCAGCCGATGGTGCATTGGGCGATGATGAGCAGCACCGTGATCCAATGGAAAAACTTGGCAACGGGCGAATATTGTTCTTGAATACTGTTCGACATAATAGCTCCTTAGATTTCACTGACTTCGACTTCTATCTGGCTCACTAATTGACTCGGAATATTGACCGTCACGCGCAGGCCGGATTGACTAGATTCGTCACGAAAGCCAAGCGTGATGCTTGCACCCAACCTGTCTGCGATGGCCTTCACGATCGACAAACCTAACCCAGAACCGATCTGACCGCTGCCCA
The DNA here is from genome assembly GCF_000577615.1 of Herbaspirillum sp. RV1423. Classification (GTDB taxonomy): domain Bacteria; phylum Pseudomonadota; class Gammaproteobacteria; order Burkholderiales; family Burkholderiaceae_D; genus Herbaspirillum. Next base: position 70,795 of record NZ_CBXX010000038.1, on the reverse strand, counting down.
GCAACCGGTGGAATGCCTCGAAGATGCGCGCTCGTTCGGCCACCGGGATACCTGGCCCATTATCTTCGACAATCAAGGCCACGCTTTTATCGTCAACTTCGATTGCAAGATCCACCTTGCCACCATTCGGGGTATAGCGAACGGCGTTATCAACAAGATTTCTGAGGAGCGAAAACAGATCGAGCTCGTCAACCAACAGGTGGGCATCTCGCTGACCATCCACGCCGATATCGATTTGCTTGGACTCGGCCAATGGCATCAGGTCCTCCAACACGCGGCGATAAATGAACTGAACGGAGATAGGCGTAGCCACGGCGGAAACGGATGATTGGGCTTTTGCCAACGCTAGCAGTTGATTGAGGAGGTTACGGCCTCTGTCGATTCCTTCCCGTAATGCGCGCAAGCGTTGGCTTGCCTGTTCGGACATGTCAGCCTCTTCCAACCTTTCCGCCTGCAGAGAGATGGCCGTCATGGGAGAGCGCAGTTCATGCGCAGCGTCCGCGACGAATCGCCGCTGCGAGGCCATGGATTGATCTATCCGACCGAGCAATCGATTAATCGCTACTGCAAACGGTCTTACCTCGACAGGGAAATGACTTGCCTCTACCGGATGCAATTGCTCATCCTGGCGTTGGTCCACTTCCTTGGATAATGCCGCAATGGGACGGAACATCTTTCGGATCAGATCGGCGACGATCAACAACAGGACGGGAACCAGAAGCAAGAAAGGCATGATGGTTCTCAGCGCACCGTCTCTGGCGATTTCGTTGCGAAAATCAGATTCTTGGGCGACAGCGATGCGTTCTCCGCCGGGCATCGTCTGAACCAGCACACGAAAATTCTCTCCCGCCGCATCAATGTCGTGTAGGCCATCCGTCAACGTGGACGAAAGAGGAAGTGCTTCTTCAGCATCTATTTCCGCTTTGTTGGCGGAATAACCAAGATGTTGAACAATGACACGAGACTCTTCGTTCGAAGAAGCGTAACTAACCTCTGGCACAGGAGAAGCAGGCGAAAGTCGCTGACGCTCCATCAGGTGAGCGATTTGACGAAGCATATCGTCCTGTAATTCGTGCGATTCATCTAGCGCGGAAACGAATGAAAATACCCCCGCTACTATGGCTACTATTAAAATCGCCAAGCAAAGCATGACGGAGAGCTTCAACTGAACCGATTCGTTCAGCCGGCTTTTGAGACCATCCATCCTACCCCCCTGACGTTTTTGATGATGTCGCTGCCAAGCTTCCTGCGCAAGGAATGGATTAAATACTCGACCGCATTGCTTTCGACTTCCTCGTTCCAGCCATAAATTCTGTCTTCCAATTCGCTGCGCGACAGAATTGCTCCCGGACGCATCAATAATGCCTGGAGCAGAGCGAACTCACGGTTGGACAACTGTATCGAGCCTCCATCTCGCAGACTTGCCTCCTTGCTAGCCGGGTCGAGCGATAGCAGTCCATTGGTGAGTAAAGGAGAAGCGATTCCACCCTTGCGCCGCAAAACCGCGCGCATGCGGGCCAGCAGCTCGGCCATCTGAAACGGCTTGAGGACGTAGTCATCTGCGCCGCCATCTAGGCCTTGCAAGCGATCATCAAGGCCATCACGCGCCGTGATGATGAGCAAAGGAATTGGTATGTCTTTTGCGCGTATGCTCCTCAAAACATCTAACCCGTCCTTGCCAGGTAAGCCCAAATCCAGAAGAGCGATATCGTAGTGTTGGCCAGTGATGGTCGTGATGGCGATTTGTCCGTCCTTGATCCAGTCTACCGCGTACGATGCATCCTTCAAGGCGGCCTGAATCGCCTCACCAATCATCGCGTCATCTTCGACCAGCAGTACTCGCATGTCGCCTCCATTCGAATGGTATCAATGTGATGCCGTTGCCGCTCTCTGCCGGAAGACCAGCAGGGGACGTCTCAGAAAACGGAAAATAAAGCACGTTAAGCCCATTGCAGACGCTAGATATTGACGAGTACGTCGGGTTTTCTCTTGTTTGAGTTGCCTCTTGTGGTAAGATAGTAATCAATTACTATCTTACAAGGAGTGCTCGTGGACACCCATCCAAAGCATCTGCCGGCCGATGAACGTCGTGCCGTAACTGTCGAGTCCGTCGTGGCGCTTGCCGGTTCACAAAACCCAAGCGAGATAACCACTGCGGCTATCGCTAAACACATGAACTTGACCCAGGGTGCGCTGTTTCGGCACTTCCCGAACAAGGAAGCCATTTGGCAGGCGGTCATGGAGTGGGTAGCAGAGCGCCTATTAGCCAGAATCGATCGATCCGCACAAGGAATCGAGTCGCCCTTGGCAGCCATGGAGGCGATGTTCATGAGTCATATCGAATTCGTAGCTGAGCACCCAGGCGTGCCAAGAATGATGTTTGGTGAGCTTCAGCGTGCCGAATCGACACCGGCCAAGCGCATGGTGCAAACCTTGATTCAGCGCTACGGCGAACGTTTGCATCGTCTCATCGAGAAAGGCAAGGCCAGCGGCGAGTTGTCTCCCTCGCTTGACAACGAGGCGGCGGCAACGCTGTTCATTGGCACGATCCAGGGCTTGGTCATGCAATCGCTGTTGGCGGGTGATGTGGGACGTATGCACCGCGATGCGCCGCGCGTCTTTGCAATTTATCGGCGTGGCATAAGGAGTGCGCAATGAAAAAGTTACCCTTGCAAGGCCGCACCCTGGCGCTGCTTGCCGTCATCATTCCTTTGCTGGTGCTTTTTATTTATGTCGGTCTGCGATCAGGGCCGCTCGCCCCGGTCGCTGTGACGGTGGCAAGCGTGGAATCACGGGCTATCACACCGGCGCTGTTCGGCATCGGCACGGTGGAGGCGCGCTACACCTACAAGATCGGGCCGACGTTTGCCGGGCGCGTCAAACGCCTGGAGGTGCATGTAGGCGACCAGGTCAAGGCCGGACAGGTGCTCGGCGAGATGGAGCCGGTCGACCTCGATGATCGGGTGCGCTCACAGGAGTCGGCATTCAAGCGTGCGGAAGCGGCTTTGCGCGAGGCAGAAGCCCGGCAAGCCTACGCGCAAACCCAGGCGCGCCGCTACGAGCAATTGTTTGCGGTGCGCTCGACCAGCGAGGAAATCGTCACCACCAAGCGGCAGGAACTGCAGATCGCCGATGCCGCCTTATCTGCCGCTCGGGAAGATATTGTCCGGGCACGCTCCGACCGCGAAGGACTCGTCGCGCAGCGGAGCAATCTGCGCCTGATCGCGCCGGTCGACGGTGTAGTCGCCGTGCGCGATGCCGATCCCGGCACGACCATCGTCGCGGGCCAGGCCGTGGTGGAAGTGATCGACCCCAAGAGTTTGTGGATCAATGCGCGCTTCGACCAGATCAGCGCATCGGGGCTGGCTGGGGGGTTGCCGACTCTTATCGTCCTGCGTTCGCGTGGTGGCCAGACCTTGAAAGGTCGCGTGCTGCGGGTGGAACCCAAGGCCGACGCGGTAACCGAGGAAACGCTTGCCAAGGTGACATTCGATAACAAACCAGAACCTTTGCCACCGGTGGGTGAACTGGCCGAAGTCACGGTTGACTTGCCGGCGCTCCCGGCCGCTCCACTGATCCCCAACGCAGCCGTCCAGCGTGAGGGCGACAAAGTTGGTGTCTGGCAAATCGTGGATGGTGATCTGCATTTCTCCCCGGTCAAGCTCGGCACTTCCGACCTCAATGGTTACGTGCAGGTGCGCGAAGGGCTCAAGAATGGGGACCAGGTTGTGACCTATAGCGAAAAGGCACTGACGGCGCGCAGCCGCATCCATGTGGTCGACCATATCCCAGGAGTGTCACGATGATCAGCCTGGCCGGCCGCGACATTCTCCATGCCTGGGGAAAATTCGTCTTCACCGGCATCGGTCTGGGTCTGCTGATCGGCGTCACCCTGGTCATGGCTGGGGTGTACCGAGGCATGGTGGACGACGGCAAGGCGTTGCTCGACAACAGTGGCGCTGACCTTTGGGTGGTGCAAAAGGATACTCTGGGTCCTTATGCGGAGTCGTCCAGCCTCAACGATGACGTGTATCGCGCCATTCTCGCCATGCCGGGAGTCTCACAGGCAGCGAACGTGACCTACCTGACCATGCAGGTACGCAAGGGCGAGAGTGATGTACGCACCATGGTGGTCGGCATCGCGCCCGGTGCGTTGGGGGCTACACCCGGATGGCCTCCTTATCTCGTCGCTGGACGCCAGATCACGCGCGGTCACTACGAGGCGGTGGCCGACATCGCCACCGGCTTCAAACTGGGAGATCGTCTTGCCATTCGCCGAAATCATTACACCGTCGTGGGGCTGACACGGCGCATGGTGTCGTCCAGCGGCGACCCGATGGTATTCATTCCGCTCAAGGATGCCCAAGAGGCTCAGTTCCTCAAGGACAACGACGCCATTTGGCAAAGCCGGCGTCGCACCGAAGCCAACCCGGCCTTCAATCGACCCGGTGTTCCTGGTTTGCTGGATGCCGTGATTGCTTCACAGAGCACCAACGCGTTCGTCAATGCAGTGCTGGTCACTCTGAAACCTGGTCATGCGCCGGACGAGGTTGCCGAATCCATCCGGCGCTGGAAACGTTTGACGGTCTACACACGGGCACAGATGGAAGACATCCTCGTCGGCAAGTTGATCGCCACGTCGGCCAAGCAGATCGGCATGTTCTTGGTGATTCTGGCCATCGTTAGCGCGGCCATCGTTGCCTTCATCATCTATTCGCTGACGATGGACAAAATCCGCGAGATCGCGGTGTTGAAGCTCATCGGCACACGCAACCGAACCATCGCCGCGATGATCATGCAGCAGGCGCTCGCCCTGGGCGTGATTGGTTTCGTGGTCGGCAAGATCACAGCCACTTTCTCAGCGCCCCTGTTTCCCAAGTACGTACTGCTGATGCCGTTCGACTCCATCGCCGGTTTTTTCGCCGTGCTCGTGATCTGCGTTCTAGCCAGCATCGTCGCCATTCGCATGGCACTCAAGGTCGACCCGGCCGAAGCCATTGGAGGTTGAGATGAGTGGCAAAGGCATTCGCATCGAAGGTTTGAGAAAACGTTATGGCGAGGGCGATACCGCGGTCAATGCCTTGAAAGGCGTGGACATGCAGGTGGCACCCGGCGAGGTGGTGGGCCTGATTGGCCCTTCCGGGTCCGGCAAGAGCACGCTGCTCAAATGTCTGGGCGCGGTGATTGATCCGACCGCCGGTCGCATGACGCTGGGCGATGAAGTGATCTACGACGATGGCTGGAAAGTCCGCGACTTGCGCGCCTTGCGGCGCGACAAGATCGGTTTCGTTTTCCAGGCACCATACCTGATTCCGTTTCTCGATGTCACCGACAACGTGGCGCTACTGCCGATGCTCGCAGGCGTCGCGAATGGGGAGTCGCGCGCGAAGGCACTGGAACTGCTCACCGCGCTCGATGTGCAACACCGGGCTCGCGCCATGCCCTCGCAACTCTCCGGTGGCGAGCAGCAACGGGTCGCCATTGCGCGAGGTTTGGTCAATCGCCCTCCGGTGATCCTGGCTGATGAGCCCACAGCTCCACTAGACAGTGAGCGCGCCATGGCTGTAATCCGCATCCTCAATGACATGGCTCGGAAGTTCGAGACCGCCATCATCGTCGTCACCCATGACGAAAAGATCATCCCCACTTTCAAGCGCATCTACCACATCCGCGACGGTGTGACCCATGAGGAAGCTGGCGAAGGGCGGGAGTTCGAATGAGAGAACGATTGAATTACAGGAGAATTTCATGACCCACCGCAAACACAGCCACGCATTTGGAACTATCACCCTGACCGTTACGGCCTGCCTGCTTTTATGGGGTTTTCAGTTGCCAGCTTGGGCTGGTGACGCTACCCAGGTTGAGCCACTGGCGCTACGCAAGATCATGCAGGAACTCGGGCGCAACATGCAGGCTATTACCGGTGCGATTTCGCAGGAGGAATGGGTTCAGGTCGTTCAGCTCGCCCCAAAAGTTGCTGCACACCCCGAGCCACCGCTTACTGAAAAAATGCGCATCCTTGCTTACCTCGGCGCTGATGCGACCAAGTTCAGAAACTTTGACGCGCAGACTCACGAGGCGGCGCTGGCCATGAAGCTGGCTGCTGCGAGCAGCGACGGCAAGGCGGTGATCCAATCATTCGCCCACGTGCAGGAAAGCTGCTTGGGCTGCCACCAAGCTTTCCGTAAACCTTTCGTGGAGCATTTTTATGGAGCACGCTAAAACATGCCAGCGCCCCATCAGCCTCGAAAGACGGCTTGCGGCAACTTACCTGGTAGCTGGTCTGGTCACCGCCGGTCTGGCCGGCTGCGCCGCCGGCCCTGATTTTCAGCGTCCCACCGCACCCGATGTGGCTCGCTACACTGCAACACCGGTGGCTGATAGAACCGCGTCCGCTCCCACGCAGTTCGGCGAAACACAACGTCTAGTCGAAGGGCTTCCGATCGAAACGCAATGGTGGCAAAGCTTGGGTTCATCCGCACTCGACGGACTGATCAACGAAGCTTTCCATGTCAGCCCGACGCTGGCGAGCATCAGCGCCAATTTGCGACAGGCGCAGGAGCTTCTTGCCGCACAGGCGGGCTCGACGCAATATCCACAGGTAGATGTCGCACTGGGATCTCAGCGCCAGCAAATGAGTCCCAGTAGCCAAGGGTTGAGCGGAGACGCACGTCAATTCAGCCTCTACAACGCCAGCGTTGGCGTGCATTACAACCTCGATCTGGCTGGCGGCAACCGGCGCGCACTCGAAGCCTTGGCTGCTCGCGCCGACTACCGTCGCTTCGAACTGAATGCTGCGCGCCTGGCCCTTGCCGGCAACATGGCAACCGCTGCCATTACCCGAGCACGCCTCGCCGCGCAACTAGAAGCCACTACTGCCATTTTGCGCGTGCAGGATGAGCAACTGCGCCTAGCCCATGAACGCGTGCGTATCGGTCAGGCCTCACCTGATGAAGCGTTGAGCCTACAAGCTCAGGCGGAGCAAACGCGGGCAGAACTGCCTGCGCTGCGTAAACAACTGCAACAAACCGAACATCTACTGGCGGTGCTAGCCGGTCGTGCCCCAGGCACGGGTGGCATCCCGGCCTTCACTCTGGCCGATTTCACTCTGCCCGTCGAGATGCCGCTCGTCGTGCCCTCAGAACTGGTGCGCCGCCGACCGGATATCCAGGCGTCAGAGGCGCTGTTGCATGCGGCCAATGCAGACTATGGTGTGGCTGTCGCCAAGCTCTACCCACAGATCAACCTGAGCGCCAACCTTGGCTCTCAAGCGCTGACCACCGGTGCCCTGTTCGGTGGTGGCTCGGCAGTGTGGGGCCTAGTTGCGCAGCTCACCCAGCCTCTTTTTAATCCAGGGCTACCCGCTGAAAAAAGAGCGGCGCTCGCCGCTTTTGATGCCGCCGCAGCCAATTACCAGAGCGTCGTATTGGAGTCTTTGCGTAACGTCGCCGACACCCTGCGCACGGTGGAAAGCGATGCACAAACTTTGACTGCCCTCGCTGCCGCTGATATGGCTGCACAGGCCTCCTTGCAGTCGGTCGAGCGGCAATACCGGCTGGGCGCGGCCAGCTACCTGCAACTGCTCATCGCGCAGCAACAGGCACAGTCAATCCGGATCAATATGGTTGCGGCCCAGGCACAACGCCTAGTCGATAGTGTTGCTTTATATCAGGCCCTGGGAGGTGGTGTCAGTTAAGGCTATGCCCTAACCTGATGTCAGATGTTGAGCACAAACAACGTCAGAGTAGAGTGTGAATTTATATTTATTGACACATTCAGCCAAGGGTAATAGATTTCATCCTGACATTTTTACCTTTGGAGGCATCTTGCAAGGTCAACGTATCGGCTACGTCCGCGTCAGCAGCTTCGACCAGAATCCTGATCGACAACTGGAACAAATAGAAGTCGGCAAGGTATTCACCGATAAGGCTTCAGGCAAGGACACACAACGTCCCGAACTTGAAAGGCTGCTGGCCTTCGTCCGCGAGGGCGACACCGTGGTGGTGCATAGCATGGACAGGTTGGCACGCAACCTTGATGACCTGCGCCGCATCGTCCAAGGGCTGACACAACGGGGCGTGCGCATGGAGTTCGTCAAAGAAGGGCTGACGTTCACCGGCGAGGACTCACCGATGGCCAATCTGATGCTGTCGGTCATGGGAGCCTTTGCTGAGTTCGAGCGCGCCCTGATCCGCGAACGTCAGCGCGAGGGAATCGTGCTGGCCAAGCAGCGCGGTGCCTACCGGGGACGAAAGAAATCGCTGAACAGCGAACAAATTGCCGAGTTGAAACGGCGAGTTGCGGCAGGCGACCAAAAAACCTTGGTGGCCCGTGACTTCGGCATCAGCCGCGAAACCTTGTACCAGTACCTGCGGGAAGACTGACCATGCCACGCCGCTCAATCCTGTCCGCCACCGAGCGCGAAAGTCTGCTGGCACTGCCAGATGTCAAAGACGAACTGATACGGCACTACACGTTCAACGAAACCGACCTGTCGGTGATCCGTCAGCGTCGCGGCGCCGCGAATCGATTGGGCTTCGCCGTGCAGCTTTGCTACTTGCGATTCCCTGGCATCTTCTTGGGCGTCGATGAACCTCCATTTCCGCCCCTGCTGCGCATGGTGGCCGCACAACTCAAGGTGCCGGTGGAAAGCTGGAACGATTACGGCCAGCGCGAGCAGACACGGCGGGAGCACTTGGTCGAGCTGCAAACGGTGTTTGGATTCAAGCCCTTCACCATGAGTCACTACCGGCAAGCCGTGCATACATTGACCGAACTGGCCTTGCAAACAGACAAAGGCATTGTGCTGGCCAGCACCCTTGTTGAAAACCTGCGGCGGCAGAGCATCATCCTACCCGCCATGAATGCCATCGAGCGCGCAAGCGCCGAGGCCATAACCCGTGCCAACCGGAGCATCCATGCGGCATTGGCCGATTCCTTGATACCTGTCCATCGCCAGCGCCTGGACGAACTGCTCAAGCGCAAGGATGGTAGCAAAATGACGTGGCTAGCGTGGCTGCGCCAATCGCCCGCCAAGCCGAACTCGCGCCACATGCTTGAACACATCGAACGCCTCAAAGCCTGGCAGGCGCTTGACCTACCTGCTGGCATCGAACGGCAGGTACACCAAAACCGCTTGCTCAAGATCGCCCGCGAGGGCGGCCAGATGACGCCCGCCGACCTGGCCAAGTTCGAATCGCAGCGGCGTTACGCCACCTTGGTAGCACTGGCCATCGAGGGCATGGCCACCGTCACTGATGAAATCATCGACCTTCACGACCGCATCATCGGCAAGCTGTTCAATGCGGCCAAGAACAAGCATCAACAGCAGTTCCAGGCTTCCGGCAAGGCGATCAACGACAAGGTGCGGATGTATGGGCGCATCGGTCAGGCGCTGATTGAAGCCAAACAAAGCGGCGGCGATCCGTTCGCCGCCATCGAAGCGGTCATGCCGTGGGACACCTTCGCCGCCAGCGTCACCGAGGCGCAAACGCTGGCGCGGCCTGCCGATTTTGATTTCCTGCACCATATCGGCGAGAGTTACGCCACGCTGCGCCGCTATGCGCCGCAGTTCCTGGACGTGCTCAAACTGCGCGCCGCGCCCACCGCCAAGGGTGTGCTCGATGCCATCGACGTGCTGCGCGGCATGAACAGCGACAGCGCGCGCAAGGTGCCCGCCGATGCGCCAACCGCATTCATCAAGCCGCGCTGGGCAAAGCTGGTTCTGACCGACGAGGGTATTGACCGGCGTTACTACGAGTTATGCGCCCTGTCGGAGCTGAAGAACGCACTGCGCTCTGGTGATGTTTGGGTGCAGGGTTCGCGCCAGTTCAAGGACTTCGACGAATACCTGGTGCCGATCGAGAAGTTCGCCACCTTGAAGCTGGCCAGCGAATTGCCACTGGCCGTGGCCACCGACTGCGACCAATATCTGCATGACCGACTGGAATTATTGGAGGCGCAACTCGCCACAGTCAACCGCATGGCGGCGACCAACGACTTACCGGACGCCATCATCACCACTGCATCGGGCCTGAAGATCACGCCGCTGGACGCAGCGGTGCCAGACGCCGCGCAAGCCTTGATTGACCAGTCGGCGATGTTGCTGCCGCACCTCAAGATCACCGAGTTGCTGATGGAGGTCGATGAATGGACGGGCTTCACGCGCCACTTCACACACCTGAAGACCGGCGACACGGCCAAGGACAAAACCTTGCTGATGACGACGATTCTGGCTGATGGTATCAATCTTGGGCTCACCAAGATGGCCGAGTCCTGCCCTGGCACCACCTACGCCAAGCTGTCTTGGCTGCAAGCCTGGCACGTTCGCGACGAAACCTATTCGACGGCGCTGGCCGAGCTGGTGAACGCACAGTATCGACAACCATTCGCCGGAAACTGGGGCGACGGCACCACGTCATCGTCGGACGGCCAGAACTTCCGAACCGGCAGCAAGGCAGAGAGCACCGGGCATATCAATCCGAAGTATGGAAGTAGCCCTGGGCGGACGTTCTATACCCATATCTCCGACCAATACGCGCCCTTCAGCGCCAAGGTGGTCAACGTCGGCTTGCGCGACTCGACTTATGTGCTCGATGGCCTGCTGTACCACGAGTCTGACTTGCGTATCGAGGAACACTACACCGACACGGCGGGCTTCACCGATCATGTGTTCGGCCTGATGCACTTTCTGGGATTCCGGTTCGCGCCGCGCATCCGCGACCTGGGCGACACCAAGCTGTTCATTCCCAAGGGCGATACTGCCTACGATGCACTCAAGCCGATGATTAGCAGCGACAGGCTGAACATCAAGGCTATTCGCGCTCATTGGGATGAAATCCTACGGCTGGCCACTTCGATCAAGCAGGGCACGGTGACGGCCTCGCTGATGCTGCGCAAGCTCGGCAGCTATCCGCGCCAAAACGGCTTGGCCGTCGCCCTGCGCGAGCTGGGGCGCATCGAGCGCACGCTGTTCATTCTGGATTGGCTGCAAAGCGTGGAGCTGCGCCGCCGCGTCCATGCGGGGCTGAATAAGGGCGAGGCGCGCAACGCGCTGGCCAGGGCGGTTTTCTTCTACCGATTGGGTGAAATTCGCGACCGCAGTTTTGAGCAGCAGCGCTACCGGGCCAGCGGCCTCAATCTGGTGACGGCGGCCATCGTGTTGTGGAACACGGTCTATCTGGAGCGTGCCACCAGTGCTTTGCGTGCCCACGGCATGGCGCTGGACGACACGTTGCTGCAATATCTGTCCCCGCTGGGGTGGGAGCATATCAACCTGACCGGCGATTACCTATGGCGCAGCAGTGCCAAGGTCGGTGCGGGGAAGTTCAGGCCATTGCGGCCGCTGCCACCGGCTTAGCGTGCTTTATTCTCCGTTTTCTGAGACGACCCCCAGCATGGCGCACAGCATGAATGCCAGCAATGCGATGGATGCACCGTAGCGGCTCAGAGCCAGGCCACCGGCACTCAAAGGTTTATCGAGAAAGTCGCCCACCACGGCTCCCAGTGGCCGCGTCAATATGAATGCCGTCCAGAATAGCAGTGTGCGAGAGATTTTTGTTCCGTAGTAGGCCAACACCAACAAAGCGAGCAGTCCACCGAAAACCGCAGCCGCGCCGGTATAGCCCAGTCCTGCACTATCCGCTGTCCAGTCCCCAAGTGCCGTGCCCAATGTCTGCGAAAACATGATCGTGATCCAGTAGAACATTTCTGCTCGCGGGCTGCTTACCGTGTTCACAGAAACAGAACCGAGCGTGCGCTTCCAATACAACAGGGACCCCAGTAAAAGCGCGGACAACAAGGTGGTGCCACCGGCGTAACCGATCCCCAAGGAGCGATCCGCAAAATCAGCCAGCGTGGTACCGACGGTGGTAGTGGCGATAATCGTGGCCCAATAGATCAAAGGATGGAAGGTTTTGGACTTGATCTGGTACGCCACAGCGATCAGGAACAGCGCTGCGAAGATGCCCGTGCTAGTTAGATAGCCGAGGTTCATCGACATGGAAGCCGCGTCACCTCCGGTCTCACCAAGCGTGGTCGCTGCGATCTTGATGAGCCAGAATCCCAGAGTCACTTCGGGCACTTTTGCCAATACATTTTCAGAATATGTTTTCATCTATCTTCTTTCGACATTGATTGTAGAAGCGGCAGTTCGTCGAGCTAATGTTTCATCGCCCGCCTGACGTTCAGGCTGATCGCTGCCTGCTGGTACCGACCTGGGCGGCGGCTACCAACATGATGATGACCGCGAGGAACAATGCACTGGTCCACATTGTTCCCATTCCCAAGCCGCCGTCTGCCTTGTTTTGTGTCAGCAGATCGCCCAGCGCTGCGCCGAAAGGTCTTGTCAAGATGTAGCCAATCCAGAAGCTGGTAACCGCATTGCCACCCCGACGCCAGGCGAGGTAAGTGATTGCGATCAGCGTGCCGAAGGTCACCGCTCCCCAAGCAAATCCCAGGCCCCATGCTTCCGTTGCCAGGTCACCGGCGGCGGTGCCCAGAGCGAAGGTACACAGGATGGCGGCCCAATAGAAAAGCTCTCTGCGACGTGACACGATATGGTGAATGGAAAGGCTGTCCTCGACGCGATACCACACTAAGAAGATCAGGGCTAGCAACAGCGAAAAGATGCCGGTGCTGACATACAAGCTAATACCCAGGCTATCGGTCATGAGATCGGTGATCTGGGTGCCCACGATGCTGATCAGTATCACGCTCATCCAATAGAGCCAAGGGATATGACGGCGAGTGTTCAACTGTGCAAAAAGAACGGTGACAAGGAAGGTTGCCATGATCGCACTGGTGATTGCCTGGCCCCATCCAACATTGAAGGCCAGAAAATCTGCCCCGGTCTCGCCTACCGTAGTGGACATGATCTTGATGATCCAGAACCACAAGCCGATTTCGGGAACCTTGTTCATCCAGTACTGGTGGAGCTTGACTTGTTGACTGTCCATGTTGCTCTCCTCATGAAAATCAGATGTTGAGTGAGAAGTCTTAATCCTTGGACTTAGCTCTCACTTAGGTGGCGCCACGAATCCACCCTCTCACGATGAACCTAGAGAATATGCGGCAATGAATACGGATCGCGACGTTGTAGGTGGAACTAAGAAACCCATGAGGAAGATGGTGAATGAGGGTGGTGCTAAGCATCGCCACGAAGGCGGCACCTGCCATGTCGAACGGGAAGTGCACGCCGAGATAGATACGTGCCCATGCCAGCGGTATGCCCAGCAAGCCGAGAACAATCCCAGAGAATCTCAGCGAAGGGGTGAATAGGAAAGTGAAGGCTACCGCCCACCACAAAGACAGATGATCGCTGGGAAAAGAAGAGTCGGCGGCGTGTGGGATTAGTGTGTGTCCCAATCCGATCATGAACGGCCGAGGATGCCACCAGATCATGCCTATCAATTGATTTGTCATCAATGCAGTCAGACCGGCTGCGGTCGCTGCAAGCATGGCTCTGCGCTGACACGCATCACCGCGCAGCCAAATCAGGGCAATCGTAAGCGGAATGATCCAGATCTGGAGTGCTGCAATGACCGTGGCCAGGTCAACGGCAAACTGAGGGGGATGGGCAGCGGCGTTCAACCACAAGAAGAAAATCTTATTGATATTTTCCATAGCGGTGCTTTGGTAGTGAACGATAGCGGGCGCTCAACCTGATGATGGCTTGCATCAATCACGGCGCATCGTTCTTTGTAAAATGATCATGAAGATTGAGAGATGTGGAAATGTATCCCGGAAAACTTAGCCGAGACTGAGTCCACATTAAGCAGTAAAACATTGCCGCAGAAGCTAGATAGCAGATATCGAGGCGGCCTAAGGTCTGGCTAAGTCTTGGTCAATAGGCTCATGCTGCCAGAGTTATTATCTGGCAACATCCATCAACTAAAGGAGCTATCCATGACTTCAGCGATCAGTAGTCTCTCCAGCAGCTTTTACAACAATGTTGTGGCGGCCAATCCGCGCCAGAACGCCAGCAAAGTCGATAGTGACGGGGATCATGACAATAGCCGCCCGGGTGAAGTCGAAAAGGCCAAGCCGATGTCGGGAACCCTGGGCACGATGATCGATACGCACGCCTAAAGTAGCAAGCCGGCCATTTGAAATTTGAATGGCCGGTATGGGGGCAACGCCGTCATCATCTTGCTGGGCTTCTCCGTGCTCTCACGGATGGATTGCACTGGCATAACTCCTCACTACTCGGCGAAGAAGAACGCGCGGCTGGCCGAGGCTCACGCCAAGTGGGTGTATCCCGCTTGGATCCGGTGCAATCAGCTGGTGCGCCTTTTTAGCAGGTGAGCTGCTGCATTTTCTTCGAATCTGCCAGCTTCTTCGATATAGCCCTGTACCGTTCCGTCGTGGCGCCAGCCGCCTTGACGCTTGATATCTCGGAAGTCTGCCCCGGCGCGGTAAGCGCTAGTTGCCATGCCTCGACGCAAACTATGGCTGGAGAGATCCGGCACGTAGTCCAAGCCCGCCATACTTGCGCAATCAGCCAGGATCGCATTGATGCTGGCGGGGTGGATGGCATGCTCGCCTAGCATCGCCCATTTGTTGATGGAGCGAAATACCGCTCCGTCGCCAATTCCCGCGGTCTCCAGCCAGCCTCTTAGAGCGGTCGCTGGGCAGCACGGGCCGGTGCCGTAGGGGATTGCCTTGACGATCCCCTGGCCTTGCTGGTCAGTCTTGGAGCGCTGCAGCATCACGATCAATCCATCCGGTTCCCATGCGAGATCAGAAATCTGTAAGCCTGCTAGCTCACTTCTCCGAAAACCGCCAAAAAATCCCAGTTGTAGCAGCGCGCTATCCCGCTTGGCTTTGAGGGTATCTAAGGAGTCCAGCTTCAAGATGATCTTTTCAAGATCTTCGACCGGGAGGGCCTTGGCCTGTTTTTTTGGACGTCCGTGAGTTCGCCCGATACCTTTCAGTGTCTTGCGGACTGTGGGCGTGCTCGCAGGATCAGCAAAGCCTTGATAGAGATGCCATTGTGATAAGGCCGTCAGGCGCAACGCCAGAGTACGCGCATTGAGGTTGCTAGCGTGTGCCAGCAGGTAGCGGATCACTGCATTCTCGTCAGCCGGCAAGATCCCGCCCCAAGCCAGGAAATGTCGAATGGCCGAACGATACGTGCGCCGGGTATTTTCGGACGTGGCCGCTGCGAGGAAATTCCTGTGAGCCGCTTCAGCATCCGCAGGTAAAAGCGTATCGGCAGCTATAGCACCGCCAATGGCGGTGATAATTTTAGGAGATGGCAATTTGTCGCTCATTTTGGCTAATGTACCGCAACGCGACGGCATAAACGAGGAATGACGCACTATAACATTCGATAACCGACTTTATAGAGTACTATAAGGTGGACTTTTCCATAAATTATGAATTGTATTAAAACGTATTATTACGTATAACGTACTACGATATCTTATTTGATGGAGTTCTCATGGCCCGTGCCGGCATCCTCTACTCACAAGTCGCCAAAGCGGCCTCCAAGCTGGCCGCTGCTGGAAAAGCACCCACCATCGACACGGTTCGCGAAGCACTCGGAGATACGGGAAGCAAGAGCACCATCGCTCCCATGCTCAAGCGCTGGAAGGCCGAACATCAGGAAGTGGTTGCCGGCGGCGACACCGGCTTGCCAGTCGATCTGGTGGAGGCCGTCAAGTGCGTCTACCAGCGGCTTCAGGATGATGTCGTTAAGCAGTTGGAAGCCGCCAACGAGGCACACGAGCGAGCGCAGGCGGTGATGCGTAGCCAGAGAGAGGCAGCCCTGGCCGGCGAAGCCCAACTGCGCCTGGCCCACACCACCTTAGCCCGAGAACACGACCAGACTCAGCAAACCTTGGCGAGATGCCAGCAGGATCTGCAGGCCAATGCGCTTGTCCTCACGGCCGCACAGACTGAGAATGCCGGCCTTCAGCAGCGGCTGACTGATCGTGCCGCCGAGGCTCATGCCTTGAGCCAGCAACTGGCGCAGACCCGCACCCAGTTCGAGCACTTCCAGGAGGCGGCCGCGCGCCAGCGCGCCGAGGAGCGGCAGGCTTTCGAGCAGCGTCTTGCGCGCCTTGAACAGGAAAATATCGCGGGCCAGCGGCGCCAGGAGGCCCAGCAAATGAAGCTTGGCCAACAGGAGGCCACGTTAGCGCACCAAGTGAGCGAACTAGAACGACTTCGCGACGCCCTGTCGGAAGCGCGCGCTGAATTGGATCAGGTTCGCTCGGAGCGAAACCAGCAAGCCGCTCAACTTCAGGAATTGACCGTAGCCCGAGCCGACGCAGAGCGCCGACTCGACATGGCGCAGCAGGCGCTCATCGAGGCCAAGGCCGGTGTAGCGGTCGCCGGCAACCAGGTTGAAATGCTGACGAGTCAACTGGCCATTGCAGAACGCAAGGCCGAGCAAGCCGAGCGGGACAAGGCCGCGTGGATTGATAAGATCTTCGCGCAGCGTCCAGATAACACGGCTGCTGCGGTGTCAAATAGCCATGAAGGTGTTCGCCATGATTAGGCTCCCTGAAATCGGGGGCGCTGTCAGAGCTCGCCGCCAAGAAGTGGGCCTTTCGTCTCAGCAACTGGCCGCTTTCAGCGGCATGGACGCCCAGACCCTCATCGCTTTGGAGAACGGAACTCTTCCCGACATGGGCTATAGCCAGTTGGCCGCTTTACTGCAATTGCTTAGTCTCTCTTTCGGAGGACTGAGCACCTCAGCTCGGCTCACCAAGCGCGGGCTCTGGATGGCAGCGAAGAATATTAGCGTGTCTTATCGAACCGAAATTTCGCCCGACCTGTTGCGTGGTGTGTTGCAGACTGGAAGCTGCTCGCCGGACTACACTTCCAACATCGGCACTTTCCTAGACGAAACGCCCCTTGAGCTGGTCATCATGGCCGTAGAAGAGACTGCGGACGATGCGCAAGCAAGAGCGCACATCTGGCGACAAATTGCCGGTTTAGCATGCCAGCTTGGCTCCGCCAGGAGCGCATTGTGGGGAATTTAATGACACCAGACAGATGAAAATTTATTATTGAGCCATTAATAAGGACGATATATGGGACAAGCGAAGATCAAACAGCGCACCGCCTTTAATCCGCGCTCTATTGGGGAGTGGGAGGCAAATGATTGCGTCAATTTCGCTGTAGCTTTGGCCAGACTTACAGGCTGGCTTCTCCATGTGGATTGGTGGTCGGTGTCCGCCGAACGGCGAGAGGATATTCCGCTGGACCAGCTTACACCGTTGAGGGTATACGTCGCAGACAATCAGGACAGAATTTTTGACGTGCGAGGCGTCAAGAATATAGTTGAGTTCAATGAGGGCATCCTTTTCAAGATCATCCGCAAGAATGGATTTGGAAATGGTTGTGTCTATACCCGTTTTTATGACGAGGCGAAACTCCGGTCATTGCCTCTGAGAAGTCATGTAATGACCCACTAAAAACCTGCTCAGTAGATAATCCTAAAAGGAAATCAAAATGAGCAAGGTCATGGAAGAAGAATTCAAGCGTTGGACAGCCAAGCGCAAAGCGGCACTGGTGATGGAGATCATCCAGGGAAAGACGACGGTAGCCGAGGCTAGCCGGTCGTTTGATATCCCGCCATCCGAGATCGAAGAATGGGTCGATGAAGGCCGCAAAGGGATGGAGAACGCCCTGCGTGCCAAGCCGCTGGATGTGAGAGAACAGTACGAGCGGCAACTCAAGGAGCTCCAAGAAGCCTACGGAGAAGCCATGCTGGAGCTGCGCGCCAGAAAAAAATTGGCGTCCCTGTTGGGCGAGGAAGACAAGTAATCGAGACCATCCGCCAGGGACTCAAACAAGACGGTTTCGATGTAGCTGTCAGCAAGATCTGTGCGTGGTTTGGGATTGCCAGGCGCAGCGCTTACTACAAGCCTGTGAAGGCCGAGCCCAAAGTGCAGGAGCGCTTTGCCGAACCTATTCGCAAGATGATCCTGGAAGAGCCGTCCTTCGGCTATCGCACGGTGGCGGGCCTGCTCGGGTTCAACAAGAACACGGTGCAGCGGATCTTCCAGCTCAAAGGCTGGCAGGTCAAGAAGCGACCTATTGGTTTCCGTCCCAGGGTGAAAGCCTTGCCGTCGGTAGCCACAGGACCAGACCAGCGCTGGGCTACTGATCTGTGTCGGATCTGGACAGGACGCGATGGCTGGGCGGTGTTGGCCCTGGTAATTGATTGCCACACGCGGGAATTACTGGGCTGGCATCTGTCGCGTTCGGGTAGGTCGAAGACGGCCGAGTCGGCCTTGGAGCAAGCGCTGATCGCGCGTTATGGCTCGCTGGGTTGCGTGACGGCGCCGTTCTTGCTGCGCTCCGATAACGGCCTAGTGTTCACCAGCCGTAGTTACACAGCGCTGGTCCGTAGTTACGGGCTGCAGCAGGAGTTCATCACGCCGCATTGCCCGCAGCAGAATGGCATGGTCGAACGCGTCATCAGAACCCTGAAGGAGCAGTGCGCTCATCGACATCGCTTCGAAACATTGCAGCACGCCAGTCGCATCATTGGTGACTGGATTGGCTTCTATAACCACCGCCGGCCGCATCAGGCGCTGGGCATGAAGACACCGGCTGAGGCGTTTGCTTTAGCCGCATAACTTGAGCAGGTTTCGCTGGGTCATTACAGTCAACCTGATGAGGCATTGATCGCTCGCGCCACTTTAGAGATCCAGGCAAATCCTCACTACGTTGCAGAAATTCCGCGTCGAGTCGAACCGTATATTCCGGCATACAAAGCGGCTCAATACACCTATGGCAACTGCGCCGCGTATGCGGAAGCGTTGCATGAGCTGACTGGCCTGAAGCCAGCAGCTCTATTAGCAGTAAAATTCTCGCCGCTATTCGAAGGCACTAAGCGCGATGAAAGAGGGTATTTCCACAGTGTCGTCCTTCATCCTGATGGCATGGCCGAAGATTCCTGGGGTAAAGCATCCGTCGCCGAGATTGCAAACCGATTTGGGGTAATCGAATTTACGGTCAGCACAGAAGAGCATCCGCGTGTAATTGAGAAAATTCTGGAGTCTTCTGCCGACATTTATGCAGAGGTCCTGCAAGAGGCTAAGAGTGTCATACACGCGCATCGAGTTCGCGGCATTACGTAACCAGTCCGGTATCGTCAGAATTATTATCCATAGCACTCAAAACTTTACTTCGCCACCATGATGCAAGAAGTCCGGAAATCTGGATCGACCCTGAAATGACTTTCATATTTACTGCGAGCCAATTGACTGCTATTTCAAATGCTCTGGGTGATACGAGCATTGGGCTAACGAACTCGGAGATCGACTACCTAATCCTCGAATGTAGATTTAGAGACATCAGCCAAGGGCAAAACAAACGGACGCGAATATTTAACGCTTTCGTTCACGACCAAAATATGCGTCAAGACAGAGTAGGAATATTGGCATTTATCCGGAAATCAATGAGACCCGAGCGGCACCTGAAAGATCCGAGTCGTTTTGAGGCTTTGCGGGTTCTACTGAATCAAGCGCTTTCTTTTGTCGAAATGGCGGTTAATGAATCAGGGGAATTGATTAGTACAGAGAAGGTTTCAACTATTTCGCAAGCTCAAAGGCGAGCAGATGAACTTCGTGCCGACATGGTGCTACGAAAAGTTCATGACGAGGTCCTGAAATATTGCAGAGAGGAGCTTCTTGTTCGCAATTACTTCCATGCCGTTTTGGAGGCTGTGAAAAGTGTCTTTTCGAGGATTCGCTCGCTCACGGGCCTGTCCCTGGATGGTGGGCAACTTGTCGATCTAGCTTTTGGTGGTGACAATCCTATGCTCCGGATAAATTCGCTATCAAACGAGAATGAGAGAAGCGAACAAAAGGGCTTCATGAATCTCCTCAAGGGTACCTTTGGCATGTTTAGAAACCCCGCCGCCCACGAGGCAAAGATTCATTGGGAAATGACAAAAGAAGATGCGCAAGATCTTCTGAGTCTTGTGTCGATGACACATCGCCGACTGGATCGCGTAGCCCGTCAACGCGAAAGCTAGTGGAGCAGGTCAGACCTACAGATCAAACTTGAATATAAAAATCGGTCGCTAATTACTTTTCTGCTTTTATCCAAACGTTTGCTTTCTCGGAGCCGGCTCCCCACAAGGGGTGATGCTGCAGGTTAAGCGCCCACAAAGCAAAAGCCTGATGTAAATGGGAACTCTAGAATTCTATGAATCCACTACGTGAGCGCATTCGAGAAGAACGAGAAATTTTCCGCATGACGGGGCCACGCGCATTCCGGCGGAAACGATTTGTTGCGAAGAAAGATTTACGTCCTCTTCGGGTCGTAATTCGACGATCAATGCCTTTGAAACCCAATCCCAAATGGGGCGTCGTACCCAACATCCATGAGGCGGCTTAGTTACATTTACGCTGATATCCGAAATTTTTCGTTATCTCGGCTGGCTCGCAAGAAGACTGGCGCTTTATTTAAAAAAACAATCAAATCAACTATTTAGCTAAAATTCTGCAAAAATTTCCAGACTCACGGCCGACCCTCTAATGGTGAAATTTTCGGCGGCCACTTGGGAAGGCTGCTGATCAAGGAAAAATCTCAACCGCATTACGGAGTAGTCGTGAAGATTTCTGAACTTACCCGCCGCGACATTATTGATGCCATGTCCGTCGAGAAGGTTAGTTGGTGTGGCCGTCTGGAAGAATCCGGATTCCTCTCGCGGATATACGACCTGTCGGCGATGCCTTCAACGGACCCGCGATTCACCGACGCAGCTGGTGACATCTGGCAGCATCGAGTCAATAACTTCGACTGGGACGACGACTGGATTTTTTACGACAGCCGCTTTAACTTGGCCCACGGCGACGATGAGACATTCCTCCGCTTTCTTTGCGAGACCTTGCATCCTGTGGTTCGCTCCGACCCTACTGAAGTCGAGCGGATCTTGCAGATGTTTAACCAATATCTTCAAAATGACGGTTTCAAGCTTGTCGAGAAGACTAGGATGTCTGGGAGGCCAATTTTCGTAGGTCGTGATGTCGGCCTACTCCAGACGCCTGGAATCGCAGCCGCCCGCGAAGCTCTCGCCATTGCTGATCTTGGATATGTCGCCCAGCAGATCACCAGGATGGAGTCTTCCGTAGTCAATGACCCCGGCTTGGCAATCGGCACGGCAAAGGAGCTCGTCGAAACTTGCTGCAAGACGATCCTCGAAGAACGTAGCGTTGCTTTCTCAAAAAATGCAGACATCCCCGAACTAGTAAAGCTGGCGGTTAAGGAACTCGATCTCACCCCGGCGAACATCCCAGATCAAGCCAAGGCCGCCGATACCATCAAGCGGCTGCTCAGCAATCTAGCCACAATCACCCAAGGTGTGGCAGAGCTTCGCAACCACTATGGGACCGGTCATGGCAAGGCTGCTGGAGCGAAAGGGTTACAGGCTCGCCACGCAAGGCTCGCGGTCGGCGCCGCGTCGACCCTGGCAGTCTTCTTGGCGGAGACTCATTTGGATCGCGGCAGTTGAGCGCATCTTGGGCGCAACTGAGGGAAGACACCTGGCGTGGGCAAGCATCCACACGCGAAGGTCAGGTTTCAACCAATGCCGTCCCATCGTAATACCAGTCAGGCGGCATTGGAGCCGTCAGTTTTCGGTCAAGGGGCTAAGTCCAGGCTAAGATTGCTCGGGCATAATCGTTCCTTCAAAAACTCCAACAATTGTCACTTATGCATTACAACGATTTTTCTGACGACACCGAAGATACTGAACATACCCAACTGGACCGCGCGAAGGCCGCCTCGCAGAGTACTTGGGTTAGTGTTGCCGTAAATCTTATGCTGACGTTGTTGCAAATCATGGTCGGGATATTTTCCAAGTCTCAAGGTCTGATTGCCGATGGCATCCACTCGCTCTCAGATTTGGTTGCTGATTTCGTTGTGCTATTCGCGAACCATCACAGCAAAAAGGATGCTGACGAGGAGCATCCATACGGGCATCATCGATTTGAAACCGCTGCATCACTCGTGTTAGGCGTATTACTCCTTACCGTTGGCGTCGGCATGCTTTGGTCGGCAATAGTCAAACTTGAGAACCCCGAAAGTGTGCAAGAAGTTCACGTCGTGGCATTGTGGGTAGCATGTGGAGCGTTACTGGCTAAAGAGCTCCTGTTCCGTTACATGCTACGAGTCGCAAAGCGAGTGAAATCTAGCATGTTGGTCGCCAACGCTTGGCATGCGCGGTCCGACGCTGCATCATCTTTAGTCGTTGGAGTCGGCATTGTAGGCAATTTGGCCGGATACCCAATCCTCGATCCCATTGCGGCCTTGATAGTAGGTGTCATGGTTATCAAGATGGGTTGGGAGTTCGGTTGGGAGGCACTTCACGATCTGATGGATCGCGCCGTAGATCAAGACGAGGTAGATGCGATTCGGAGCACCCTCCTGGATACTCCCGGAGTAAATGGAATTCACGATGTACGTACCCGAAAGATGGGAGACATGATCGTAGTCGACGCCCATATCGAAGTCGATGCACTGATTAGTGTGGAGGCAGGGCACGAGATTGCTGTCTTAGCCAGGCAGCGAGTAATGCAGCGCCATCGGGTACTTAACCTGATGACACATATTGATCCATGGCACCGGCCGGATCGGGATCACTCCGACTAATCTGGCTCGTTGACATTTTATCGGGTGTGGCGGGAAACAGAATTGAGGGCAATATCGAGCCAGCAGGTGATTTCCCGGGTTGTGATACGGTTGCTTCAAATAATTCTAAGTAGCGCTGCGTCCATGCCTCTGTTATCCCGCTCTCCGTCATGAGCAGGATTCTGGTCTAGGCTCAAGTCTAATCAAAAGCTGACGTTCAAGAGGATTGAGCGTCAGCTTTTTAGTGCCGCAGGGAGCAGACATCGGCTCAGGCAAAACGACAGACTCATTGCCCGCGAGCATCAGGATATTCCTTATAGTGCGGTAATGCGGCTGCATACAGACTTTGAGTCTTTTCCTTATCACACTCCATCAGGGGCTCGGAATGAACATCAAGATCAGCGCACGACTTGCAGCTTGCTTTGCGGTACTCATTGCCGTGATGTGCCTCATCACGGGTGTCGGCTTGCAGAGCCTTAGCAGCATCAGTAAGGCCTCCAATATCTTGGTGGAAGATCGTTACGCCAAGATCGCACTGGCCGGGGATATACGCGACAATGTCAATGCAGCTGCCCGCAACCTGCGCAATGCTTTGCTTGGGCGCAACCTCGAAGAAGCCACGCGTTACCTTGATCGTAGCGCAGCTGCCAGTGCCAAGACAACCGAAGCAATGGCCAAGATCGAAAAGCTGTTGTCGACCCAGCAGGGGCGAGATATCTTCAAGGCCGTCGAAGAAGCACGTGCGGCCTACAATGGGCCGCGCGACAAGCTGCGCGAGCTGATCAAGCAGCAACAGAAAGATGTCGCTATCGAGCATCTCTTCACTGTGGTAATCCCGGCACAAGACAAATATTTCCAGGTGCTCGACCAGTTTGTGTCGCTGCAGAAGTCGCTTATGGAGCAAGGTGTCGCCGAGAGCAACCAGACTGCCGCTTCGGCGATAACCTTGATGCTGAGCCTGTCCGGGGTCGCCATCGTCTTATGCATCATTGCTGCCTGGTGGGTCACGCGATCCATCACCCGTCCGCTTAATGAAGCAGTGGACGTGGCCAGCGCTGTGGCGCAAGGCGACCTGACGGTACAAATCGGTGAGACTAGCAAGGACGAAACCGGCATGCTGCTGGCCTCGCTCAAGTCCATGAATGACAACCTGCACCGTATCGTCAGCGAGGTACGTTCGGGCAGTGACACGATCAACACTGCATCTTCCGAAATTGCCTCCGGCAACCTGGACCTTTCCTCGCGCACTGAAGAACAGGCTGGCGCTCTAGAAGAAACTGCTTCGGCAATGGAAGAGCTGACCTCCACGGTCAAGCAGAATGCCGACAACGCCCGCCAGGCCAACAGCCTGGCAGCCACTGCCTCAGAGGTGGCCGTGCAGGGCGGCAGCGTTGTCGGGCAGGTGGTACAAACCATGGGTGAGATCAACGAAGCATCGCGCAAGATCGTGGATATCATCACGGTCATCGATGGCATCGCTTTCCAGACCAACATCTTGGCCTTGAATGCGGCCGTAGAAGCGGCGCGGGCTGGCGAGCAAGGACGCGGATTCGCTGTTGTGGCCTCCGAAGTACGTACTCTGGCACAGCGCAGCGCTGCCGCAGCCAAAGAAATCAAGTCACTGATCGATACTTCGGTCGAGCGCGTGGAAAATGGCAGCCGTCTCGTAGAGCAGGCCGGTGCGACCATGAGCGAGGTGGTGGCCAGCGTCAAGCGGGTGACCGATGTGGTGGCCGAAATTACTGCCGCCAGTGGCGAACAAAGTGATGGTATCGAGCAGATCAATCAGGCCATCGTCCAGATGGACGAAGTGACGCAGCAGAACGCTGCCCTAGTGGAAGAGGCCGCCGCAGCAGCACAATCGCTGCAGGAACAGTCCAGCCGTCTACAGCGGACAGTCGGCATCTTCAAGCTCAGTGGCAGCGATTTCCGCCGCGTTTCCGCGGCTACTACAAGCGTGGTAGGCAATCACATGGATATCACGCCGCTGCCCGTAGGACTGCTCAGCTAGCAATATGCCAAACAGAACCCCTTGCCAGTGCCGATCTTCCACTGGTAATTCACAGCCCCGCCTCGCGCGGGGCTTTTTTTGACTGTACCTGTGGCACCCGGATGCCCAAGGCGGGAGAGGCCGATTCAGCGCGTGGATTCAGAAAGAAAATATACGGGACGTTGGCGATAGATTGAAAAAGCTTTTTCAATCAATGGCTTAGGAGGTTTTTGGCCAAAATTTCAGGAATCCCGGCCGACCCTCATATAGCGAATGACGTGAGAGGGCAGAGGATCTTTCCCAGCGTATGCGGCAGAACAGTATTTAACCAGTGCTCTTAATAACCGCGGCATCATCGAATAGGGTAGCCATAGATCCAAAAGGCTTAAAGTACAAATTTCTCCGTTTGCTCAGTTTCCCCCAAGATAAGCCAGCGCGGCGTCGACCTCCACAGGTACCGGCACCGGAGGTGTGACACCGTGGTCGATCCAGATCGTGGTCATGGCTTCGTCTTGCGCACGCCGGCGCCTTTAGATATGGTCTTCGAGGCAACAGTACGAGGGGCTCGCTGTTTCGGCGCTGGCGGTGGTGCCAGAGTCGCCCGTACGATTTCGTCGAGCTGGACGCGCTGGCTCGCGTTGATGGCCTTGAGGGCGTTTGCCTCCCCGACAGCCGCTTGTCGCTGGTCTCGCTCATGGACTGTCTCGCGTTGCGCCTCCGCGATGGCTTCCTCAAGCGTCGCGATACGCCGTTCAGCAAATTTCAGTTGGGAGCCGATTCGGTTTTGTTCTTGCTGCAGTGCCTGACGCTGCTGTGCCGTTTCCTGCATTAACTGTTTCGACAGGCCGTCGTAACGTTGTTGCGTCTCGGCCAGACTCTTCGCATGTACTTGTTGCTGTGCAGTGGTGTGTGTATGGGCCGCAGCCAATGCTTCGCGCAGGGCCTCATGTTCGGCCTGTAAGGCTTGTAGTTGCTGACTCAATGCACCGCGGTCGGCACGTGCTTGCGCGAGGTCCGTATCACGTGCGGCCAGCAAGCCGCGCAGTTCGGACAATTCCGCCTTGAGCACCTCAACGCGCAGCGCCGAGTCGTTCATTGCCGCCTTGGCGTTCTCGGCGACATCCATCGCCTCGCGTTTGAGCTTGGCGACTTCGTCGAGTTGGACGCCGACGGCGGCCTGCCATAACTGGCGCATCAGGTCTGAGACATCAGGTGGAAGCTCAGGAATCGCGATTTGATCGATGCCGGCTGCAACGACTTCGGCTTCGACCGCGTTGATGGCACGTCCGAGTGCGGCCGGATCGCCACCACCCAGCCGTGCCTGAAGCTTACGCACGGACACCACGCGGCGAAAACGCTCCCGTGAGGCGGGAGCTGCATCATGCGCGTCAGTGAGCATGGAGAGGATGGTCGAACGAATCTGTTCGGGTGTGGCGATGGCGGGACGGGGCATGGGCGGCTCCTTGAGGGGAATTCGCCTTTATAATAAATCGAAATCTAACGTAATGTAAGGTTTAAACATATGTTTTTAATCATTAAAAACAAGATAACTATTATTATCGCGGTAAAACGGGCCGTTTAATCGTTCGCAAGAGGGAGAGTGCCAGAATGAGCTACGGAAAGGCAGGAAAATAGATGGACAGCGACCAGACAGCAAGTGCTTGATTTATATGGGCATTTTGAAGGCGACGCCGTTGAAAGCCGCGTGACTGCTAGAGATGGCTACCGTCGTATATTGCACGACAATCAAAAGGACCCCTACTCTTGCAGTTTGCGGGAAGCAAATTTTAAGTCCATCAAAATACGGCTTAAGATTGCTTGCGACTCAGGATGGTCTAACTTGCTCTCATAGGTTTCTGAAAACTGTTGCAGCGCCTCTGCAAGCGAACCTGGTAAGGTCAATTCGACTTTTACAAGCGATTCATCGGTCGCATCGCAAGCGTTCGTAATTTTTTCCAGAGCGGAAAAAAGGGCTGGTGGATGTTTACCATTCTCCCTGGCGACTTCAATAGCTGGCCGCCCATCAACAAGGACCTGTTTTGCCATATCGAGGGTCAGCTGTGCAAATGGCCGGCTGCGTTTGCCAGTGCCGTAGACGAACTTCGCGACGGCTTTCTCGAAAGCCTCCTGTGTCATGCGGCGAATTTTCATAGTCATGCTTGATCCATGTTGAAGACTGCCCCCCACCAGGAGGGCATACGGAGGCGGTTTAGAGGCGCCATCCTGCCGGCATATCTGGCGTTTCGTCACGCTTGGCATCAGTACCACCTTTGGCATCGATGATAGGGTGGAGAGCATCCCACAATGGGCCAGCACCGGTCTTCTTCAGATCTGCAGCGAGACGGCGCAGGAAGATTTCGCTGGTCTTATCTCCAAGCACGGCCACAAGGGGAAGAACGATCGACTGAAAGCCAGCCCACTTCACCCAATTTTCCAATTGCTCATCATTCCCGTCCATTGCTCCGAGAGTGCCGACAAGATCCTGAATCTCCAGGAATTGCTTTTGGTTTGCCAAGCCCCAGTGATACATCTCTTCGCGCAAGATCTTAAGCCGGCGCTCAACGCTCTCACGAGTCGGACCTGCATTCTTGGCGAGCTGGAATGGCGACGCTACAGGCTCGGTCGCAGGCACCGCTTTGGACTTAGAACCTGGTGTAACAGCTCCGGCTCCATGCGAAACATTATCAAGAGATTCCTTCTCGCCTGCATTGTCCTGGGCAACAGGCAGACCTGGCTGCTTGCCAGAATTTGGCTTCCCAGCTCCTGCCGCCGCCACCATTGATTTTGCAGCGGGGCGCGTAGTTTTTGCACCACCAAGAGGTTTCTCCGACTGGCGCTGAATACGTTCTTTAATCAGCGTTTCCTTGTCGCGCAGCTGGTCACGATTGTATGAACTAGTACCGTCCTCGATGTCGCCAACGATTGCAGAGAACTCTTTTTCGTCTAGCATGAAGATGTTATTCAGGCTATTCAACATCTCCAGATCGGTGATCACATCATCACGTAGCAGGGCGATGATCGGCGCCGGCAATCGGGCCGCGGCAGCGCGCTTGCTGATCCAGGATGCGGAATGGCCCCAGATTTGGAGTGCGACTTCATTGCCGTACTTTGCTACGTCTTCTGCAACACCCATAGTTCGCTCATACGGTGTCAGGCTCTCACGCTTCTCGTTCTCTGAAACTTGAATCTTCCGAATAGCGAGATCGTCCGCATCATCGGGAACAAGTCTGTAGGGGATATCCTCCAGATTACCAATTTCAGCTGCAAGATAGCGCCGCTCACCAGCAATCAGCTTAAAACGGTTATCTGGTTTCCTTTTGAGTAACACAGGCTGTAATACACCGTTTTCGTCAAAGTCCTTAGCAAGTAACTTAAGCGACTCGATATCGAATTTCTTGCGAACCTGATCATCGCGATCGATCATGTTCAGTGGCGCTCTACCGTCCGCCTTTTCCTTTGCTTCAGTAATCGCGTTTAAGGCTTCCGCTGCCCCGCTGTACTTCTCAAAGTTCAGCGGCTTCTTCGGCTTCGTTGTAGGTGCTTTTGCGTTCATGGCATTAATCTCCCAAACCAACCATTTTGTAGATGTACATGCATGCCTTTACCATTTCGGTTGCGGCCGCGCTGCTGCTTGTCTCACCACGTTGTGTCCGCCAAACCGGCCGCGTACTTGATTCTTCAATAGCGCCGCGGTCGAACAGTTCAACTGGTAACACGTGATTTTTCCACGCTGAAGTTTTTCGCAAAGCATTGAGGCTTTGCATATGACGTGAGCGGGCCCGATTGATCTTGTTCGGCAGAATGCCCAGCGGCGCCAAGTCAAAATTCATACCACTGGCTTTTCGAACCTCCAACACATTTGCTGTCAGCGAATCCAAGCCCGCAATAGCATTGTCATCCATTGTGCAGGGTGCGATCACATGATCGCTGAGGCCAAGTGCAACGATGAGTGGATATAGATTTCCAGGACCTGTATCGATAATGCAGACGTCAAAATCGTTCGCAAGAGCATCAAATTTTGCCCTGGCGATCGCCATCTTTTCCGGGAATGTGTTCACATCGAAATTCAGTGAGGCCAGCTGAGAATCGACCTGGATAAGTGCACCGTTTTCTTCAAAAAAAACAGGCTTGCGCTGGTCTTCTGCTTCAAACAGCCAACTAGCAGTTGCGCCGTCTGCAGGGATCTCGTAACCGTTCAACTTAGCCAAATCGAGCAATGTCCCGCTCAAGTTGCCGATCGCTGCTGTCTGCTGCGTATCTACCAACGATTCGTTGTTAAGTTTAGCCCTCGCGTTCTGCGGGTCAAGGTCAAGGAACACGACCCGCTTGCCGACTTCCAATCCCCAAAATCCGCCATGAAGAGCGATCTTAGTTTTCCCTTGGCCACCCTTTTGAATCGCAAAAGCAATGACTTTCATCTTCTTACCAGTCTTCGATTGTGTATGCATGGTACGTGTCCGTATTAGATGGCCATCGCCGTTATTTCGGCGGATGGAATAGGTGAGGTATTTGGTGCCAAAGCAAATTGAAAATGCAGATTGATGAAGCAAGCCAGCCAGTTCACAGCGTACACATTCAACGACGTGCGTTGACGGTTGAGCTGGTCATCTAGGGCTACCTTTTTGTAATACACACGCTCATCAGTGAACCCAATGAGTTCAGCGGTTGCTGATAAATGATCGACCTCGAAAATCATCCAAGGCTCCGAATAAGCCTGGCTGGATGTCACCTGGTCATGGGCGATTTCAACTCTTGCAATACCTGGTGCAGTCGGCGTCACGACACAAAACAACGCCATGTCGTCCTTCTGACGCGGCGCTGCATACATGGCTCCTGCCTGGGTAATTAAAGCAAAAGAGGGGATCAGGTCTGACAACCTGCTGTAGATGCGCGAATACAAAGTTGGCGCCATAGAAGTTCTCCTGTCAATGATGGGTTCGAATTTCGCATGCGAAATTTTCGCCTCCCGGTCTGCTCACCGTACTGCCGAGGCGTTGGCCATGAACAAGACCATGAGTAAATATTAACCCATTAAAGATTACTGAGCAACTTATAAATGCACGAAATTTAAACGATCTTAAAATTTAAATAAACGATTTCACTGATTTAAATTTACTAGGGAACAGTTTTAAATTAGAATTTAAATCAGCGTTATTTCATCGTTGAAAGGACCGTTTTGAACCAAATCATCGCTCCCACGCCAGCAGATAAGCATCAGGATCTGCCGGTTCGCGCTCTATTTTTGTTGCTGGCATGCCTACAGCTGGCCGATTGGGACAGCACGGTTCGCGGGATACACATGGGCCGCCAGGAACAAAACATCGTTATTTCTTTTCTGGCATCCCATGTCGGCATATTGGCCGCAGTGACGTTCACCAAAGTTGCGGCCATCGTTCTGACGTGGATTTACCTACGAACGGCAGCAGCCCGGCATACAAAATTGGTTTTGGTGCCTCTTGCAATTGTCACAGCGATATACGCCGTGATTGTCATAAATAACTACTTCTGACAGGCGATACCTTGAAGACAAAAGATGCATATCGATGCTCAAACGGGCATACAAACCAAATGACATTTGATGAGGAGACATTCAAGTTTCCTTGTCAAACATGCGGTGTATCCGTTTATAGATATCGTGATGAAGTGCCGCCCCAGGCTGGAGAAGAGCCACATGATGCAAATGGGTCCACAGCTAAAGGGAAATACTCGCCCCCACGAGCGAATTTAATATTTGCAATTGGACTCGTCGTTGCTTTTTTTGGCGGCATGGCATTTCTGACTCTCTACCAACCGAAAAAGCCTCCAGTGGTGAAGTTAGCCGCCATGCCAGCTGCTGAAAAAAGCGGCGAGGAAAGTACTTCTTCATCGGCAAAGGCTGCTGAGCCACCAGCGCTAGTTAAACAAGCAGAAAAAAAACAAGAAAGAGATTTGACTGGTGTTAGGAACATCGAGATCAGCAATCTAACTGCAGTCGTTGAAGGGAAGGGTAAGAACGCGACAGCACGCATTCATCTCAAGTTGACCAATCATGGCGACCCAAACACCCCGTATCCGGATTTGCGACTCAAATGGCCGGGTTCTACGGCAAAAGACGTTGTGATCGAAAGTACTCAATACGCGCATCCCAACGGGCCTTTCACAAAATTTGAAATCGAAACTGAATTACACAAACCGCCTCACGCCAAGGGCGTAGACATCCACCTCAACGAAAGCAATTGAAAAATGAAAAAATTCTTGATTCTCATGTTGGCATTACTGGCATCCACAGCAGCCAGAGCAGACTTTCTGAATGATTTGCATAAACGATTTCCGCAAACGCAAGGGGCAAAGGTCGAAAAGGCTTTTGCCAATTTCTATTCGGTCGTTCAAGGTGGCGAAATTTTGTTCGTCAATGAAGATCTGTCCATCCTCATCAACGGTGAGGTCATCGACCTGGTGAAAAATCGGTCAATTACCCAAGAGCTGCGGGAATCTGGCCGGCCGAAAGTTCCAGTTAGCGAATTGAATCTCAAGGACGCTATCAAATTTGGGAATGGCCCCGATAAGATCTACGTCTTCTCAGATCCTGATTGCCCTTACTGCCGACAGTTGGAACGTGAGTTCGACAAGCTGCAGGGCGTCACAATCTATATCTTCCCCTTCCCCCTGGTGAGCTTGCATCCCAACGCGGCTAATGTCTCAGAAAGCATTTGGTGCTCAAACGACCGCGCTGCTGCATGGCATAACTACGTAGGCCGCACAGCTGAAGCAGGCGCAACAACGGCTGGTGGAAAGCCTGTGCCGCAAATGTTCCGAAATAAGAAAGACACAGGTGCTGAACTGAAGCCGGCACATTGCGACAATCCAATTCTGCGAAACCTGGCCGTGGGTGAAAAATATCAGCTGCTGGGCACACCAGCAATTGTGCTGTCCAGCGGCCGGGTTATTCCTGGATATGTACCAGCAGTCCGTCTGCAGGCTGAAATCGAAAAGGCAAAACACGAATGAAAATGCCGCCCGCAATTGCCAGCTTGCGGAACTGGCGCCGGAAGGATCAATATCCGGCGCCAGTGACGACCGAAGCAGCTTCAACAGTCACGACCGCCGCGCCTGCCCTGAGCGTTCAACTTATGGAAAGCGCTAGGAAATCGTTGGATGACCAAATGCGTGAAGTATTTGATCGCAATGCTGATGGCATCAACAGGGCGGCAAAATCAATCCGGGATCAAAGTGATTCGCTACTCTCACTTGGCATTACAGACGACCGTGTAGCACGCGCTGGCACCCTCTCCCAACTTGCCGTTGAACTGGCGAACAAGGGGAGGGGGCAAGGGCTTGACCAAGTTCGGCATGTCGTCGATGTAAATGTGCGCTGGCATCACGTTGAAACTGCTCTTGCAACGATAGCGCAGGCCGAGTTGCTGATGAGAGAGGCAACAGCCGAAAACAAAAAGCAAATTCGCACATTGTTTCAGCGGCAGGAAAAGATGCTCAAACTGGTTCGGCAAAACCCGCTGACAGAATCATTTGTGAAATAAATCTAGGAAGCTATCAGATTCAGCGTAGTGGCTGTTTGATATTTCCGCTAATTCCAAGTCTTATGGAAAACATGAACAACACCGAAAGCAAGGTATTCAGCGCGGCCATTGATTTGCAGACCTATCATCGAGAAGGCAATGACGAAGAGGGCGCATTGCGTTTGCTGCTTGCACTCAGAGACATATTGAGAGCCCGTAAATACACTCGTGTTGTTTGTTTTGGCTTGAGTCGAACACTTCCGCAACAGGTAACGGATCTACTGCAATACATGGCCCTCGTCGCCGGCATGGAAGTTATTTTGCAGCATCCTCGCCCTGAAAATTCGTCAAGCGCGTACACGACCTGGTTTAGTTATGCGGAAGCTCAGCCAGGCGCGACAGCACATTAAAAAGGATTTGAAAATGAAAATCTCACTTTTTCACATAATCACCTTCTCGCTAATTCTTACCGCGATCGCAATGGTCTTTACGGGCCGCGATTTGGGGCCGTTTGCTCCAATTTTTGTCTCTGGTGGTCTTTACATCGCACTGTTCTCCATGATCGCTCAGGTGGTCTATTGGATAAGCGTTGGCATCCAGAGATTGGCAAACGGTCCGGCAAGATGAAACGTTGGATTCTGGCGGTTGTATGGCTATTGTATTTGCCGCAAGCATTTGCTTCATGTCTTGATGATGCTGCCAAGGCGTACAACCTTGATCCTCTGCTAATCAAGTCGATCCGCTGGGTGGAATCGAGAGACAACCCCAATGCCGTCGGTCCCCGTTTGCGTGACGGTAACGTAGCACTCGGATCGATGCAGATAAATACCATCCATCTCTCCGAACTGAAAGCCTACGGAGTTACACGAGAACAATTATTTGATGAGTGCACCAGCCTAAAAATTGGAGCATGGGCGCTTTCAAAATGCATTTCAAAATTCGGCCCGACGGGAAAAGCAGTTGGTTGTTATAACACTGGACCCGCATCCGACAATCTTGATGCTCAAGAGCGATATGCACTCAAAGTCGGGGACGCCTACAGTCAGCTACGGTTAAACCCCGATCGACGACCAAACAGCAAATTGAGACAAGCGATTTCCAGAAGAACAGAATCAGAAGCCGTGACGCCATCGCGTATAGCCAATTTAAAAGAATTGAGAAGCTGGGAGCCTGTAAATGAAAACTAGAACGCTTGCTGCGGTCATCATGTCCATCTCTGCAATTGCCGCGGCCGAAGACCTGGGAACACGTAATAAAACTGCTCTGCCGGATCGCGATGCACGCGAGCAAATGAAAGATGTCGTGAGACAGAAGCAGCGAACAGGCGAAGTCGATAAATTCTGGAAGGCATTCAGAGACAAGAACATCGACGCGATCAAGAATCCTGTACCTCTTGGCATAGCAAGCAAATATGTGCCTCGTGTCGAGATGCACGATCTCAAGTTCGTCCTACCTGGCGATTACAAAAACGAGAAGGGTCAAGTGGTTGCACGTAAAGGAACCGTCATTGAGCCGTTGAAGATTCAACCCCTCGTAACGGGGCTGATCTTCATCGATGGTAGAGATCAGGCACAAATCGATTACGCCATCGCTGAGGGTAGAAAACAGCGTCTGAAAATCGTTCTCACAGCTGGTTCCCCGTTCAATCTGCGGGTTCGCTATAAGAACGCCATGTGGAATGGCACCCAAACAATCCCATTCTATTTCGACCAGCGCAAGATGATCATTAATCAACTTCAAATGCTGTACGGCATTAACATTAATTCCGTACCAGCAAAAGTATTTCAATCTGGTTCCCAGCTTCGAATTGAGTTTGGGTTTACTAAATGACCCGCCTATTTCTAGCATTTATCTTCTTTTGGACAACCTGCTCTGCATCAGCTCAAACGTGCCAGGGAGCATTTCCCAATCTGATTACCGATGTCTGTTATGACTGCATGTTTCCAATTTCGGTATCAGGCGTCCCTTTGAATTTCGGTATTGATAGTCAAGACTACGATACGACTGCTGCCGGCGCCATGGTCTGCATTTGTGTTAAGACTCTCTCAGCTGGTCTTGCTACCTCATTCTGGGAACCCGAGTACATGGTGGATGTAACGAATAAACCAGGATGCATGCCGTTATTGGGGGGCATCGATATCAGTCCCCCATACAACGATCAAGAATTAGGCGCCGAGAACATTGACAATCCGCACATCGGCGGTAAAAGCGCATCAGCTTTCATGCACGTGAACGAGTACCTGAATCCGGTAATGACTGCGATGGGCATCATTGCAGACTCACCATGTCTTGATACGAGAGGTTTTGACGTTCCTTTTATCAGCTGGGCCGATCCAACCTGGAATGATGATTCTCTGTCGATGATCCTAACTCCTTATGGATATGCATTCGCAGGCATTCCTTCTATTGCTGCAGAAGCGCCAGACGCGATTTCCGCTACTTTTGGATTCCCTTTCGCGTCACTATTTTGGGTCGCTGGTAGCTGGGGCCCAATGTATCCCGTTACCGGGAATGTGTCAGTGGCCACTACACCTGAACAAGTAGCGCATTTGATGATGGCCAGGCTCTTTGCCAAACTCCATGCAGCTGGTGCACTTCAGTCTACCGCAGGAAAAGACGCTCTTGAATCATGTGGATCTGCTGGCGTTCCTGAATTCATCATGGACAAGCGGCAGTACAAAAGCAATCGTACTTTTCCGTTCCCTGACAATATGTGCACCCCGATTGGGCGGCCGCTAGTAGTTCAAGAGGCTGGTGCAGCTCGGCCGCAAGACAAAGACTATGGCTATTTTATTTTCCGGAAAAAGGACTGCTGCACGCCAGTGATTGCACCATGAAAATGATAAAGAAAACACTTATTACACTCTTGGCTGCGTTAGCCACAGCACCAGCAATGTCAGAATCGATGTATGACAAATTCCGCGATCCAAATGCGAACACGATGCGGGCATTTATTTTCGTGTCCATGAAATTGTCCGATACGACCTTGATTGCATTGGCTCGGGACTCTCGTCGCGCCGGCGTTGGACTGGTGTTGCAAGGATTTATACATGAAGGTCCACGCGGCCTGGAAGATACTAAGGCTCGGATTGCCGACATCAATCGCGCTTGCTGCAACAACAATGTCGCGAACTGGCAGATCAATCCGATTCTTTTCAAGCGTTATGAGGTGAAAGCCGTCCCAGCTTTCGTGATCGCTAAAGGAAGCGGAAACAGCTCGACTGATTTCTCCAAGGTATCGGGCGAAATGAGCCTGGGAACAGCTCTGAAGTTTTTTGCACAAGAATCAAGGATTCCTGACATCAAAAAGCGGGCAGGCCAGGTTTATTATCAGACTTTCGCGGGTCAAGATTAAAATTTAAATACATCTTTTCACTGATTATAATTATAATTACACCCTATTGATATTGGGGAGCAGTGAAATTGAAATGGTCTGCACTTTTGGTTGCCGGTCTGATCGGCACTAGCTTGGCGATGGCTGAGCCCACCACTTTTGTTGGTGTTCAAAAAGCATTAGGTGGCTCTGCCATCGTCGAATTCACTGACGGTGGCGAATACGTCTACGCTTCACCACAAAAAGACAACCGCCCGGCTACACAAGCAATATTGATGGGGCCAGTTCCCCGTCAATCCTACCGCTACTTCAGCCAGGCAGAAGAGCAAGCTTTGCTTGCATTCAAAAACAAAAAACTCGCTGCACAGGTCAAGGCTGAGGTCATCGTCAGCCGGAAAAAGCATGTGGCTAAAACACAGCATTTCGACTGGCCAAAGGTCGTTTTAGTAGGCAATCAGGTCTGCGTGCCGGAACTGGCTGACGCCGATGGCGCCGACTGGAAAGAGCATCTGACCTGCATAACTGAACCCGGAGAGTAGATCAATGGAAGAAAACCAGATCCCTCAATACGGCAAGGCCGGCGTTGCTTTTCTCGGTGTTGAACTGTCGCAAGGCTGGCCCGTCATTGCTTCATTATTTGTCGCGTTACCTCTCGGGAAGCTCTATTGGTGGGTCTGGTACTTCGCCATTCCTGTCGGTACGTTTTTCGTCGTTAAGCAGTATTTGCAGTGGATGAAAAACGAAAGCGACGACTTTTGGACTGCCATCGCATATCGCCTCGGCCTGACTTCTATCTCACCGGCTTTTGATGATCAAAAGCAAATATTCCTCGGTGATTCTGTTATTTCAGCACCGGGTCATTCCAATCATCTCAAAGACCAAATCGAATCGGAAAATCATGGAACACGGAATCCGCACGAAATCGCTTGAAGAAACGCGCACCGACCTCCGCCGGTCAGTCCTTGCCAACGTCGTCCTGGCCATTGCCCTATTGATGGCAGTTTTCGGCTTGGTGACCCAAAAAAAGATTATCCAGACTCAGGTTCCCGGCATGCCTGACGGCGCAACAATCTCCAGCGATACCGCGGATCGTGCCGCTCAGTTTGCGGTAGTGCAGGCAGTGACTGCGGCGATTGCATCGATTAATCCAAGCAATGCTGAAGCTCAGAAACGTTTCATTAAAGCGTTTCTTGCACCTGACTCGTATACCAAGATTTCTGCCGAGATCGATATCCGCGTCAAGCAAATGGAAGCAGAACGTGAGCTGGGCTCTTACTACTGGGTACTGACCAAAGGAACTATGTATGACCCGAGCCTGAATCGGTTTTTCGTGGTCGGTGAAGTGCATACGGTCAATGCAGCGAAGGATACCGGCAAGCCGTATGTCTTCGAATACAGCTTGAGTTACGAGAACTATCGACCGGTGATCAACGACGTGATTTCCTATGACGGCGATAAGCCACACAACAGCGAATGGCAAAAAACGAATACGAAGGTGGTCAAATAATGAAAAAATATTTCTCTATCGCGGCACTATTCCTTTCGGCGCTTTTGGCGTCAGTTGGTTTCCATGTCGAAGCTGCGTCGTTCACTTTCACCCAGCCAGGTGCGACCTCTGCTAATCAGCCAAGTTCAGCTGGCTTCGCTACTAGCAGCGTTGACGAAAGCACTGTGCGCAACTCCTCGGCAAAGAAGAAGGAGAAGAAATCAAAGCGGGCCGAAGCTGCAAGTCAGCAAGATCCAGGGGCAATCAAAAATAAGAGCGATGACCGCAACCAGGTTCATCCTGATGCTGCAGTTAAAGACACCAAGCCGGAAGAAATCAAGCTTCCTGGTGTGATGAATATTGCGGGTGAGAGCACCCAAGCAATTGATTTCACCCGTACTCAGGTCGTCACAGTGAACGACACGGGTTCCGCCACTGTTATCGTCTCGATGGACAGCTCCAACCACATCCAGACGCCTTGGCTCAACCCAATTCTGAAGTCCACGAATGAAATCAAGCCTCTTCCCATCGACAAAGACGATAACAATATTTTCTTTTCGATTGCAGAAGGTGTTACCGGTGATGTTCAGATATGGCTGAAAGATCAAACCACACGAAAAGTTAAGGGTCTGATCCTTAGCCCTAAAAAGGGCATCAATGGCCAGAACATCATTCTCCGCGATTCCGGTGTAAGCAAAGGGAACGCACCTAAGTCCGATAGCTATGTCGCACAAGTTCAGCGTCATGCCGAGGTCGTTGCTTTCGGCAATGCCCCAGATGGCTATTCAGAGATCCAGCCGAATATTCCTCCTATTGTGCGGAACGGCCTGGTCATCACTACGAGCCGCCTCTATTCCTCTGCAGATACCGATATCTACGTCTACGACGTTGCCAACCCAGGCCCAGCTAAAGCGATGCTGACTGAAACTGAATTCGACGGCCCGACCGTTACTGCCGTTTCAATTTTCCCGAAACCACTTCTCAATGCAAAAGAGCATGTGAAGGTGATTGTTGAAGCAAAGAAGGGACGCTAAGCATGAGCTTCAATCTCAACGAATGGATCGCAAAAAAGAAGACAGAATGGGTTGAAATGGATAGCCACTTCAGGTGGATTATCTATTCCATTCTTATTTGCTCACCAGTGCTCATCTATGTTCGCGCTCAACAGCACGCGGAAATCGAAAAGCACCTTGCGGAACTGCAGGAAAAAAAGAATGAAAAAGGACATTCGGGGAGCAACGGTTCTTCGCAGGCTAACAGTGGCGGTGGTGCAGGCTCCCCAGCTGATCCAGCGAATACTGTCCGGGGCAGCAACGTTCTGCCCTATTCGTATCGCAATCAGGGGCTTGAAACACTGAAGTCGCAGCTTGACATGGCAGTAGCTGAAGCAAAGAAGGCCACGCAGCTGTCCAATGATCAGACCGGTCAATTCAAACTCGTCCTGGACCGTCTCAACAAACTGGAAACACAGAACCGTAACAGCGACCGTTCGGCCTCCAAGGACCAGTCATCCCCGGCTAATGCAAATGCTGGAACTGCCCCTGATTCTTCTTCTACGACAGGCTTTGGCCTCAACCAAAATCTTCCTGGGGTCAACCGCTCGGATAAGTCTGCAGATCCAGCACCTGTGGACTTCAACCAGGGGATCGGCAATGCACCTGTTGTGGCGCCTGGTTCTTCCTCACGAGAAATGAAAAGCTGGGGAAACGAGCAGACGTCGGATAAGGGTACGGCGAAGAAGAGCTTCCAAACAGTTTCACTTCCTACGAATTCAGGTATCGAGTCCGTGATGCTGACCGGTATCAATGCACGCTCCAATGCTTCTGGATCGATGCCGGCAGGTTCGGTTACGTCTGCCAACAACGTTGGTGCACCGTTCGTTACGCGAGTGAAGGGCGAAGCAATTTTGCCGAATCGATTCAAAGTTTCGTTGCTGAACGATTGCTTTATCAGCGGTTCCGGTGTCGCCGTTCTCTCAACTGAAAAAGCTAAGGTGATCGCCGACAAACTGACCTGCATTTCGGCAACAGGAGAAATCTTCGAAAGCAAAATTAAGGCATATGGCGTCGATCTTGATGGCAATGAAGGTATTTCCGGTCGAGTCGTGACTAAGCAAGGTTCTATCCTCGCCAAAGCCGCGCTTGCCGGCGTCGCATCAGGTATCGGACAAGCATTTAGTCCCCAGGGGATCAACGGCTACAACTCTAATGCGACCTCTGGCCAGCAGGGCATTCAGTACGCGAATCCGAGTCTCGTTGCCCAACAAGGTATTTACGGTGGCGTCAATAGCTCGTCAGCGATGCTTTCCAAGTTTTACCTCGATTATGCGAAGGAAATGTTCCCTGTGATTGAGGTTGATGCAAACACCCGAATCACCTGGATTCTGAAAGAAACCCTTGACGTTCCCTCTAAAGGCCGCTGATCCAACATGAAAATTACCTCACTTTTTCTCATATTGACAGCCAGCTTAATCGCTGGCTGCTCCTTCGCCCCAGTCGGCGAAAACACCTTTAACTGCAATCGCAAATCGAACCCTTCGGAATACTGCCGATCGTTCAAGTCGCTCGAAAAGAGCACGAACGGCAATTTGCCTGAAAGCCGGTTCGATAAGGAATTCCGTATGAGCGATGCCGACAAGGCTGCTGGTATCGCCCCTGACGACGATATCGATAGCAAAAGGGGGAAGGCGGTTCCAATAGCGGGCTTCCTACCCCATAACATGATTGATCGTTCTGACTCCGTGTCAGACATCGATGCGCTTAACGGTCGCCCAGTTCGCAATACGCCCGTCATCCTGCGCACCTGGATCAAACACTACGTGGACGAAGACGACGCATATATCGGCGACTTCATCGCTTACAAAGAAGTTCAGGCGTCGAAGTGGAGCGGCTCTGAGTCGATCAGAAACAATGGTGGTTACGCCAGCGGCTCAGTGTATCCACATCGCTCAACAAACAACGCTAATTCGGCTGGTGCCGAATCCTCTCCTCCCTTGGCGCCGAACGCGCGTCAAGGGAATACCTCTTTCAGTCAACCGCCGGCAGGTGATGACGAAAACGGAATGCAGCCCCCGGCAAGTGGCGCATCAATGCCCGAGTAATCATAAATCGAAAGGTCGTAACACCATGAAGAAGATCCTTGCAACCCAACCGGCCGGCAACATGTTGTCTGGTCTGATGTTGTTCGCCGCTCCTGTGGCAATTCTGCTGTGCGCGGCAGCCATGAACGGCGGCGCATTGACTGCCAGTAACTGGGACACGATGGTAACTCAGCTGCGCGGAATCCTGACCTCCACATGGGTGATCGTGCTGCTGCTGATCGTGCTGATTGCTTGCGTCTGGCAATTGGCACATGGCGGCGGTTATAAGTCGATCAGCTTTGTTATCGGCATTTTGGCCGTTGCCCTGATCGGTCCGGATTTTGTGGTCGATCTGGCGACTGCTATGCCTGATCCTGCTCAGATGCAAATGATCAAAGCCGCTATCGTTCCTGTCCTTTATTGATCCACCTGGACCTGCCGGCATGCCGGCAGGTCTATTCATTTACCGGCCCGTCAAACACCATGCAGCTTCGCAATCCACTCAATCAACGGTTCAAACTCGCCAGCAACTTTGTCAATCTGGAGTCCTACGTCGCGGACACCAACCTGATGATGGCGACTCCTGAAAAGTCGCCTCAATTCATTGGCAGGACTTATGAGATGAGCCCGCTGTCTGGTGGCGGCTCCGAAGTCCCAACACTTGTTAAAAACGTGTTCAAGATGGCCAAGGACAACTCCTTGGTTCAGTTCACGTTGGTTTCCTATCCCGACTATGACACTCCCCATATTTTCGCGCAGGGGAAAGTACATGGCGGTGAAATGATTACTGAGCTGGTACAACGTCAAGCACACTTGATGCACAAAGCGTTGACGCCAGATTGTTTGGAAGGCATTCCTGCAATCAACAACAAAACCTTGTTGATTACCTTTCAGACGCCAGTAAAAAAAGCTTCAGACGAAGTGCTGGAGGATGAAATGACAGCTCAGAATGAGTTTGTTGCCGGACTCCGTTCTTGCGGTTTCCTTGATGCGCGTCCGGTGTCAC
Source organism: Herbaspirillum sp. RV1423 (assembly GCF_000577615.1). Lineage (GTDB taxonomy): Bacteria > Pseudomonadota > Gammaproteobacteria > Burkholderiales > Burkholderiaceae_D > Herbaspirillum. The sequence continues at coordinate 29,805 of NZ_CBXX010000038.1, read as the reverse complement.
CTGAACTCTTGGCAGCGATCTATCGCCAGTTAGCCAATATCTATAAGCCTCGCCCTTCTGTCGAACTCGATCCGTTGTTGCCTCTGCGGAATCAGATCTTCGGCGGCGACGACGAATTTGATTTTACTCATCGCGAATACGCCTTGATTAACGATGTGTACTGCGGCGCCGTTGTCCCTAAACGACTGCCAAGAAAGCCGACCAATGCTTTAATGAACCTGGTCATCGGCGCACCGCTCTTGGACGGTAAGATTGCAGAGGGCGGAGGTGGAATCCGCCCCAAGACGCCATATATTCTCAGCACTACCGTTCGCGTTGCAAACCAAAGCCAGGAATCAACACGTGTTGAGCGTGCGCTGAATTCCAGATCAAAGAACGGCGGCAAAGCGCCATTTGCACTCGGATCTGAAGACAGCCAGCAAGTGGTCAATGATCTCGCGTATCTGCAGAAAGCTTGCAGCGACGGTCAGAACAAGTACACATACTCAAGCCTGGTTGCTTTTGCCTTTGGCAAGACCAAACAGGAAATGATTGAGACCCGCACCACACTGATGAATACGATGAACTATCTTCAGTTTGATGCGCGTCCGGTTCGTTGGCTGATCGGCCAACGTTTTGTTCAAACTCTTCCCATGAATTTTTCGCCTCTTATCGCCAAAAAACTGGTGAGCGAGGCAATCATGCCGGCCAGCTCGGCCGCGTATTTGCTGCCGATTTATTCCGACTATCGAGGCAATGCCAATCTTCGTAGCAACCACACGGGTATGGCACTCATGACCGAACGGGGAGAGTCCTTTTTTTGGGATATTTTCCGCACTAACACCAACAAAAACGGCGTCCTCGCTGGTGGTTCCGGCTCAGGAAAATCCTTCGCAGCACAAGAAATGATTGTCTGCAGCGTGGCCGAAGGAACACCGGTCTATTACTTCGACAACGGTAACTCTGGCAAAAAGACGGCTGAGTTTATTGATGGTGAAGTAAACGAATTTAACTTGCGCAGCTCCAATATCCCCTCTCTCAATCCTTTTACGCCGCTCAACCAGGAAGCGTTCGATGAGCAAAAGGAGCTGATTACCGCCATCGGCCTCAAAATGTCGTTTTTCGAAGAAGAGATTGAATCTGGAGCTCGTATCGCTATGAGCGAGGCTGTTGCAGCTGCTTGGCTGAAGAGACAAAACAAAGCCGATTACAACACCGTCCTGGACTGCCTGGAGAGCATCAAGAACAACAGCGCACAGGACCAAATGAAGAGCGAAGTGGTCGTTGCTGCCACAAACCTGATTCCGCGGCTCAAAAACTTCCTCGAATCGCCTGCACGCGGCCGCTTCTTCAACGGCACAGGCACGCTTGATCCCCAAAAACTCTTTGTCGTCTATGAAATGTCTGGCCTTGACGGCGACGACCATCTGAAGCAATGCGTCCTCTTTCTCGTCATGAACATGCTGCTGGAAGTGGTTAAAAAGCGTCCCGGCCGCAAACTTATTCTGTTAGATGAAGTGATGGATCTCCTGAGAGATCCAGGTGCAGCTTGGGTGGTTCAGCAAATTTACCGCAAGGCGCGGAAAGACGAGGGTTCCATTTGGGTGCTTACACAGTCTCCACGCGACCTTAAGGGCTTCGCTACCGGCGACATCATTCTTAGTCAGTCGTCTTGGAAAGTCATCCTGCGACAAGAAAAAGAAGAAGTTGACAAGATCATCGCTGAAAAAGTCCTCAGTAGCTTTGCCGATGACGGCTTTTTTAATCGTTCCATCAAGGACGTTAAAACCGTCAAAGGCGTGTACTCGGGCCTCCTCATCTGCGGTGAGCAAACATATGAGCGTTGCCGGCTCTACGTCGATCCCTTTACTCGTGTCCTATTCAGTACAGACGGCGAAGAGCGCAGCGAGATTTTCCGGATGATGAAGATGGGGATGACAGCCGTCGATGCCATCGAAAAACTTACTGGCGATAAGTCGCGTTCTCGCAGTAAATGGCTCCAGGAAATTATCCAGACGCTGCGTACTACTGACGGTCTGAGTGACCAACAAATTCACACCGAATTGAAAGCTGCTATTGATGAAAAAGCCTATTTCTAAGCGCATTGCATCTGCAATCACCACTCCTGTTCCACTCTTCGCAGTGTTCGCTTTTTGTGGCGCCAGTGCGTTTATTGGTCATCACATGGCCAAGCTCGATCCGCAAGCTAAGGCTGATGCCCTGGCAACGCCTAAGTACGTGATTGCAGAGAGAGGCACCTTGATTCTGCAGTCTGTTCTTTCTCATCCAAACGAAACCGGAGAGCAGCTGCAAAGCAGGGTCGCTGAGCCAATTCTTTCCGTGTTGCAGAAGTATGCAGACCAGGGCTACATCGTATTGGAAGCAGCTCGCGACGAAAATAATAACTATGTCGTCGCGGCGCTTCCTGATGGCGCTCGCAATATAACAAAGGAACTGGCTGACGCGATCGACCAAGCCGAGGTAGATGCCAAAAAGAAAGCTGAGGCAGGAAATGCAAAGTGAATTCCAGCTCTCTTTTCGACAAGCGATTGTTTCTGTCGTGACTTCACCAGCTAAGATTTTTAAGAGCATTTTTGGCTTCGCCTTCAATACCGGTGATCGCCAACTTACCCGGCCATACCTGGCAATTTTTGTGCTCATCGTAGCCCTTTCGGGCATCTATTGGGGACATGGAAAAAAATTCATCGGATTTGCCTTCAATCCAAACGATGCAAGCTGCTTGCCTGAGCTACACCTGGCGATGATGTTGTACTCACGCCCTGACGCAATTCAGCGTGACATGTATCTGTTTTGGAAACCGCGGGGTGCCCTGAGCTATGTCACGCAGACCTATGTGCTAAAGAAAGTCGCGGCGATTCCCGGGGATCATCTGTTGATCACTGCCGGCCAGGTCTTCGTCAATGGCAAATTGGTAGCTTCTGGCCTTGAAGACGCTCCGATCTACAAGAAGAGCGAAGAGTCATTCTATCGCTCGGAAATTGTGCCGCCGAATAGCTTGTTCATGATCGGCACCGCCAAATATTCCAACGACTCACGCTATTGGGGCTACTTGTCATTTGATGAAGTAGTCGGTCGTGGCTTCCGGGTGTTCTAATTTCGCATGCGAAAAATGACCTATCGCAAATTCACTATCGGGTTACTGCTGGCCCCTGCAATCGCAGCATCAAGTTTGGTCTATGCCGCCGACGTACATCTGGACGATGCCTATGGCGACGCATTTCTGAATTATCAGCCGTATGTTGTGCCGGAAAAGAAAATTGAAGCGCGTCCCTCTGTAACGAAGGCGGCCCCAAAGCCAGTGACAACTTCATCGGCGCCGGCAAAAGAGCAAAAGGTTGATGTGGAATTTCTACGTAAAAACTATGAATTGCTCGAAGAGAAGGCCGTCAATGACCCGACCACAGACAACGTTAAAGCCTATCTCTATGTGAAGCGTATCACCATGGATAAGGCACAGCGGTTCTCGGAAAAGGTGACCGAAGTAACCAACGAAGATCCTCTGCTGAACGAAAACAATCGCGTTCCATATGCCAGTACGGGTGCCCAAGCAATCCGCAATGCCAACAAACTTGCAGAGGGCGAAGCTGTGCGCGAACTGTCAAAAGTGGGCGGGCTGGTCGTATTCGTTGATGGTGAATGCCGGTTCTGCGCAATGCAAATGCCGGTAGTGCAAATGCTCTATCGCGAATACGGCATGGAGGCGTTGATTGTTTCTTTGGACGGCGCCCGTCCAAAGGGCTATGTGGGGCCCATCAGTAAAGATAACGGCTTGTTCCACAAACTCAGCCTCAAGCTCACACCATCAATCGTGTATGTGCATCAACCAAAGGGCTATACGAATGGTGCAGATCCTAACGAATACAAGATCGTGTCGCAGGGATTTTATGCACTGACCGAGTTGGCCAAGATGATTGCTTTTGCTGGCCACAAAACCAAATTGCTTTCGAGACAGACGATGAAAGATTTGGATGTCTGGGATCGAGGTGTAGCTAGTACTGAGGATCTGAACAAGCTGCGCCTAGATCCAAACGATCCGGAAGCAATCCGAAAGACTGTTGAACCGATGTTGTTGAAACAATACTAGAGTAGACCGAGATGATGAAAAAAATATTTGCGTACTTCTTCACTGCCTTAGTGTTCATTTCGCCAGCAGCCAATGCCGGCATCATGGCGGATCTGAACTCGATGTTCATGTCCAATACCACGGCCACAACGACGTTCACCTCGCGTGATCGAATGGGGGTTTTTGGTGGATCGGTAGCTATGCGATCGCCGATACGTTCTGTGAATCTGGTTTCCTTCGATCCTCCACGGCTTACCGCTGGGTGCGGCGGCATCGATCTCTTCGGAGGCAGTTTCAGCTTCATCAATGGCCAGGCTCTCGTTGCTCTGTTCCGAAATATCGCTTCTAACGCTGCAGGCCTGGCTTTCAAAGCTGCAATTCAGCTGATCAGCCCGTCTCTGTCCAAACTGATGACCGAATTTCAGTCGCTGCTCCAAGCGATGAACAACCTGGGCAAAAATTCCTGCTCGATGGCGCATTTGATCGTTGATCCGGCGTCGAAGGCGATCTCGGATGCGATTGATGGTGACGGCAATACCGGCGCTGTCGAAAAGTCCGCATTTTCTGATTCGATGGACGCTTTGTCTTCGTACCTTTCTAACGCAACTTCCTATCTGAATACCGCTGGGCATTCCAATCCGCGGGCTGGTAACGCAGCGGTCAAGGCGATCAAAGCATCCGGCGCCTCTGGCATTCTCGGTATGGCTGGATTACCAAATTCTGACGGATCTACCGACGATGCATCAGACCCAAATTCCCTGAATAATCAAATTCTTCTTTCTTTTATCGGATACTCCGTCGCCGGCGTTCCATGCGATCAGTCTAATGAAGACGGCACTACCACCAGCACGACATCTCCGACCGGGAGCATCGGTTCACGCATCGAATGTAAGGCACCAGCCATTCTCACGCTTGATGACATGATTCATGGGGGAGGAACTGGATCACCTCGCCCTGATATTCCATTGCGGATTTACAGATGTTTGAATCCAAATGGTTCAGGCGTCTCTTCTGATGCAGATGCTCAGCCTTGCACGCAAATGCAAACCGTCGCATACAACTACCAGGGCATCGAGGGCTGGGTTAACAACATGCTTTTCGGCTCCAATGATGGATCAGCCCCTACGGAGACATCTATCGTCGGTATGGCCAATAGCGAAAGTAGCGGCAAGTTCACCGCTACACAGAATCAATTTCAACACCAAGCCGGTATGCCGATCGTAGCCCTGATGAGCAAAATCAGTGATCCAAATGCGCGCCTCGATATTGCCAACATGCTCAAGCAACCAATTATCAACTGTGTTGCGGCTCAGATTGGACAGGCGTTGTATAAGGCGGCCAATGGCATTCAGGCTAATAACAGCTACCAGCTGGGCGACGAGGTGAGAACAAACATTGAACATCTGCGGAAGGATTATCTGGACAAACAAAATCAGTGTTTGAACGATCGTTCCCGTTTGCATGTGATGCAAATGATTGATCTCGCAGCACGACTGAATAGTAAGGCGGCCCAATAATGTTTTCTGCCCAAACGATTTACACAACTGACCCTGATCTGTCCACGCTCAGCGCCATCTTCAACGGCGTCGCTATGATTTGTAGTCAGCAGGGAATCATATGGGGCTGCGCTGTGGCGGCCGCGATGTGGAAACTGTTCACGCTGTCGACTTCGGCAGCATTCCAAGGAGCTGCAGGAGGCGCTTCCTCACCTGGTAAGGAATGGCCGGCATTCATTGTTCCATTTCTGCTCGCTGGCATGCTGACGAATGGTGATGTAAAAACGGATGTTCAGATCGAAAGCACGGTGTCAGGAAATGTGGCCATTGTTTCCAATGTTCCTGTGATCCTTTCAGCCGTGCCGGCAACGTTCACAGGGCTTGGTCAAGACGTTGGGAAAGTGGTTGAAACTGCTTATCAAGGCGTCGCTACGGACTATTCTGCCATTTCTGCATCGAGCACCGGTTTCATCAACCCCCTCAAGGTCTTGCTGACCTCGCGTACCGCAATCATGAAGTTGGGCGGGATAAACTCGCAGGTTAATTCGGTCATCAGCGCCTGCTTGGGTTCCGATTCTGGATTTAACTACGCAACAATCAATTCCCTGGTCAGTACCGCAGGCAATGGCGGCGCGACTGCTGCTCAGTCGCTCTCTGTGTACGACGCCGCCGGCGACAGCCCTACTTCTATTGGCGCGCTGCTTTATCAAGCCTCTTTGAATTTGACCGGTAAGGTTCCTGATATTGACGTGGCTGGAAATCACTTGGTCAGCTGTTTCGACGCCGCAAACCAGGTAGCGGAAAATATCAACACTGCGCTGTATTCAACAGATTTCACACGCGTTGTGCAGGGGGCAGTGAACTCAAGCGATCAACCCAATGCTTCTGCTGATTTTGATATTGGTTCCTTATCACGCGAATACCTGGCTGTCCGGACAGCGAACACGGTAACGAATACACTGGCTGGTGGTGCGGCCCAGGCAAATGCCGAACTTGTAAATTTGATGTTCAGTGAACTCGTTCGTGCTGACCTCAATTGCCTCAAGGCAGACGGTCAGTACAAAATCGCGTGTCTCGCTACTGCAACTCAAGCCAATGAGATCGAGCGCAACAACATTCAGCTGGCCGCCAATTCAAACGAAGGTGTGATGTACATGGGGCACTTCGCTAATGCGATCTTGTGCTTCATTATTGCGCTCGGTCCTGTCTTGATCATGTGCATGATGTATGTGGGCCTGAACGTTAACAAAACGTTTTTGGCCGCGATTCATATGATCGTATGGCCGATTCTGGCTATGCATGTGGGCGCAGAGATCATCAACGGCATGATCTACACCCAGATTGCAAGTTTCATGCGCTCAATCTCTCAAGGCGGCTACATCGCTCATGCGCAGATGATGGAAGTCTACAAAGAGTTCTCGATGAAAATTGGAACTGCTAGCCAGATGATGTCGCAATTACCAATTTTGATGACCACGATTTTTGGCTTGAGTGCCGGCGCCGCAATGGTTCGTATCTCCGATAGCCTTGGCTCACATAGCAACAAAGTCGGCGAGACAACTACTCCGAATGCAATTGATTCAGTCCCACTCATACGCCAAGGTAGTGCTTTCCAGGCGCAACAGGGACTGAACTCGTCGACCATCACTCCTGCAGGTAGTCTATCCGCAGCAGCGATCCGCTCGACAATGGGTGGCACGGAAGTTACTGCCGCACAAGCCATCCAAGATTCCAACGCGCAAATTCGTACTCTCAGCGAGGGTCACAATCAATTGCAATCGTGGGAAAACGCATTTCGTAGCGGGGACTATAACAGCGTGGGAGTCAGCAAATCGGTCTTTGATAGTGTCAAGAGTGCTTACGACAAGCAACTTTCATCTGGTGAAAATCATTCCAACAAGTCCGGCCACAGCGATACCGATGGGAAACTGAATTCGACTACGAATGAGGCGCACGTCGGTGCTGAAGTAAGTGGGGGGCTCAACCCGTTGAAGTGGGATGCGGGGGTCAAAGCCGGCGGATCACGGTCGAGGTCATGGCAACAGAATGCAAATCAAACTGACTATAAGGCTTCTGAGGAAGAGCGCTCAAGGGCGCTGAGAGTCGCCACCTCCAGCGTTCATGATAACGGCAGCAGCGTTACTGGGAATAGCTCCATGGATCATAGAAGCGAGAAGACGCTTTCGCATGTCTCCTCTACACAAGCCAGTTACAGCGACACTCTCAGTCACGTTCACAGCACAACTGAGTCCGCAGACACGGCCGTTCGCAGAAGTGCTTCTTTCGTCGCAAACACGCAAAGCATTTCAGCTGCCCAAGTCGCAAACCAGGCTGAGACGAATGCGGACTTTCAGCGTTTTATGGTTGGCCCTCAAAGTCGAGCATTTTCTTCTGACCCTGGCGCTGCACAGTACCTGGCACGTGCACGGTCCGAATCTGGAAATGGGAGCATCGATCACATTGATGGTCGCGGCCAGTCGGCTCTCGAAAACATACGTGCGGCAACCTTGATGGCTGGAGACACAAACGCATCAGCACAAGACCGCTTGAAAGCGACAGAATATCTTTCTGGCGCGGTTAAGGCTATGGAGGGTTACGGCCTCGACACTAATGCCCTGGACAACGCACGTCCTGCAGGTGATCCGTCTGCGCCTTCTGCCCCTCATCTACCAGGTGGTGCATCCAACACTAAAGGCGGCAATCCTGGAAGATCTGCGCACAGTGCTGGCCACGGATCGGGCAGGGCAGGTGAGCCGGGCCAGCCGCCGAGAATATCCGGTGCACCTGGCGGCGCCGCTATCGATTCGGAAGTGAAATCCACACTCAATACGCCTCGCTAGAACAGTTTCAAACTTGACGTCAATTGTGAATTCTATAAGTCAATGAGAATGTATAGAAGTACATGAGATTTACGAGCGGGTGGCCGGGATTTTTTTACGTGTCTTTTGACAATATGTCTCGCTCCCTCGACAATAGCTGACCTAATATCAAGGAGTGATATATGACGCAACTGAACATTCAAGAAGACGGTAATCTTTACATTGGCAGTGAAACATGGCGAGAGCTGAAGACCCGCAAGGACTCACCGGCGTTTGCTATCGTGGCGTCAACCCTGAAGCACTTTCTCACACAGGGTAAGGCGGTGCGCGTCATCAACGATGTCACTGGCGGTGTCGATCGTAGTTGTGATCGCATGAGCGAATTGCAGGATGAGGTAGGCGCAGATTTCCCATTGGACAAGCTGGCCTGATATCCATTTACGGGTATCGCATTCGCAACGCCTGGTCGGAGACGGTCAGGCGTTTTCGTTGATATCGCGCACTGAACATCGAGCAATACCGGCGCTTGCGCCCCGTATGCTGCCCGGCAGGCAGTGGAACGAAGAAAACAATGCTGGCCTATGGTTTCGGGATTTTGGTAACGATCGCAGTGATGGGGCTTTCTTTGCTCATTATGGCATTCTCTCGCCAGTATGGCCCCGCACTGGTGAAAACGATCCTGCTCTTTGTGTGCATTCTTACCGCGCAGGCAGCTTTCTACCAGTTTGAAGGCCTCGGCCAAGACCTCTCGAACATCTTGGGGTTCGCATCTGCTGGCATCATGGTTCTGGCTCTACGTGTTTCACGGTCTGTCGCATAACGCCGAGAAAATGCCCCGCGTCGGAGAAGATGACCAGGAGCGCAACAGATCTACCCACGGCCCGCATCGACGGGCCTTTGTCGGTGAGAAGGCCAGTATGGTGCTGGCCATGGAGGATGACATGAACAAACGGGATATTGATTACGCTAATGCCCAGGCGAAGGCTCTCGACGCTCACGACGAAACGAAGAAACACAGCGTCGTCACAACCGATCAGCTGTGCCCCGACTGCAAACGTTCGATGCTGGTAGGCGAGGTTCTTGAAGTGAACGAGGACGGGCATCGCTACGAAGTAGACGTGAAATGCAAATCGGCTTGCAGCCCCGGCCACGTTTTCAGGATCTGATCGAGGAAAAATCATGGACGACACAAAATTTAGCTTGCAGAAAGCATTTGATAAAGCGCCAGTCCGTTGCCGTGAGCAACACTTCACACCTACCATCGAGCGTGCAGCCGGGCCGAATAGCGCTCATGCGCTCGTTGGCAGCGTCTCAAGCAACTCGGGATCGATGCAGATCTTTTGGAATGCTGACGGAACCGCTGTCCGGGTGACAAAGACCATTTTCAGTGATTATCCGGATTCCGACTTTGACTTGTTGATGGCAGTATAGGAAAAACATGGACCGTAGATTTGAGGATTGGCGTGCGCAGGCTAAGCGGTTTGAAACACCGTTGGACGATAGTTCAATGATGGAAGCGACTCGCCAGCTTCATGCCCTTGCACCGATTCTGATCGGAAATGTCTTACTGAAGATTGAATCCTGCGATTGGCCTTACCCGTTCAATACAGGGAATCAGTTTTTCGGACAAAACAGCTTCGGTCGCGCTATTCAGGATGACGAAGATTTAGACCATGGCGGGCCGCTCCAAACTGAGAAGCTCCGAATGGCAATCAAGTGGGCTGAGCTGCAGGACGCGAATCCCGAACAATCCAAGGCCATGCAACGACACATCGGCGCTATTAACAATATGAGCTAGGAATAATGGCCGCAACTACGGAACGATACGGCGCTCTCTTGGCACCGCTTGATAAACACTCGCTGCTTCTGATCATCGATGAACGTGATGATCCAGCGGTTGCCCGCTTTATCGAAGTGGTCGATTGCACCACACGTGCAGAAATGATCAGTGATCCGTGCACCTGGACCGAGGCTGAAAAAGAAGCATGGGATCGAGGCGATTGGCGCGAGTTTTCGACATTGCGCGGCTATTCGCAGTCAGAGATATCTGACTTCGCGGAGTACCTTGAGTTGGCGGAGAAATTAGATCACAAGTACGGCGAAAATTATTCGGCGTCGATCAGTTATTTAGTGCAAGAGCACAATGGTTCACTTGGCTTGTGAGCAAACCAGAAGGGAAAACAATGTCTCGTCGTATTCGGCCCCTCTTGGCGCGTATATTTTTGTGCCGCTTTGGTTTTCATACAAAGGCAATGGGAATTGGCTTTGATGCCTGTGGTAGAAGCTGCGGCCATGTACGTGCCCCTGACGCAGCCAAAAGATATGAAGTCGTGCTGATCACTGGAGAGCGGTTTGAGGTCAAAGCCGTCAACGAATTTCATGCCGGCAGCATCGTTGTATATGGTAGCGAAGGACTTTCGATGGATCAATTCGGAAAGCCCCTCGGTACAATCAAGGTGCATCGGGAAAACATAAAAACAGTTCGCATGCTGAGCGTTTAGCAACGACAGCTATTGTTGGAAGCCTTCTTTATACCTGCACAAAATTTCGCATGCGAAATTTCACCTTTTCTACAACACTTCCTTCGTACCAGGCTACGATTTATTAGACAAATTTTGTTGCGAAGTCTAAGATAACTGTATGAACATCCAGTTAAAATAATCGGTGATAACTTCATTTCTTAGTCTATTTTCACGTGGTGGAGCAAAGGCACTTCCAGTTGTTCGCCCGCTGCTGGAGATTGAACTGGTACCTCAAAGCACTTGGGAAAATAATTTGCGCAGCCGTCTTACTCCTGGTGAATGGCGCCAGGTGAAGAACAAAACGTTTGAGCTGGCCAACTGGAAATGCGAAAAATGCGGCGGGCAGGGCGGTCAACATCCTGTTGAGTGCCACGAAGAATGGTATTACGATGATGTCCGACTGATTCAAAGACTTGTTCGGACTATTGCTCTGTGTCCTGACTGTCATCAGGCAGTGCATTTCGGCCTTGCTCGGGTCAAAGGTATTGAGAGCAAAGCGCGTGCTCAACTGATGAAAGTCAACAATTGGAACGCAGACCAGGTTGATACGTATATTGCTGCCGCTTCACGAATTGGTTTCCAACGAAGTCAGCGACAGTGGCAGATCGACGTTTCTTGGCTGGATAAATTTGTGGAGAAAATCCCAAGCGCCCAGACAAGTCTCTTCTAAGAATAGAAAGGAACACCATGGATTCCCTGTTATCGTCAAACCTGTTTCTGCCGGCTTTGCTCCTGGCTGTCCTGGGCTTCGCTGGCTTGATGCGGCTGATCCAGCGCAATTTTCCGGAGATTTTCGCTGCTGGTGATGACAATGGTCATTCCAGCTCGATGCAGTTCAAGCATTCCGATGCATCCGCTTGGACCGTTGATACCCACGGCCGGCCAACTCCGCATCAAGACAGCCAGAACATCACTGGCGGATATTGAGCATTTAAATCGTCACCCGCGGAAGCCTGCGAACCACTATTCGCAGGTTTTTTTTGTTTACCGGGCGCCGGCGCTGCTGCCTATTCCAATAGTCGACATGTAAATGACTGATGTCCTTCATCTGCCTCCCCAGGAGGCGCCTAAACTACTGACGGCAAGACAAGGGACTCAGAATTTACACGAACATTTTCTGGCGTTTCTAAATGCCAATAATCCTAATGGTTTCTCTTCTGAGGAAATTTCTTCGATAGGAGAAACTGCGATTGTTGAATTATTACAGCGTGTAGCAGAGAGTAAGTTAGTTCCAGAATGGATATTTAAGCAGTTTGCTAAAGAAATTAAACGCGCTTCAAATGGCGCCATTATTCATAACCGAGCTTTAGAAATCGTATCTCGTGTGTTCGGGTATAACAGCTGGTCTGAAGTGAAACATCATCATATCGGCGCCGATGGCTTGATCCAAAATCGAAGCAAGCCAGAACGATTACCGATTAAATTGTTCGGATCGCTAGCAAGGGAAAAACATGAGTGACTTGATCAAAGCCATCGACGCGGCAAACGTGCCTTTGAAAGCAGCCGGATTGCCATCGTATGACCAGGTGGTGGAATTGCTCCAGGCAGCAGAAAATAAGCTGGAAGGAATGCAGCGCTATCACGGAGCAAGTGCCGCTCAAAGCATCGAAACGTTCCGCATCAAAATCAATGCGCTCTTGGAGCCGTACCCGTATCCCTAAGAGCTTTCAGGCATGTCAAAACGACGAACCGGCGCCGGCACTGCTGCACCTCCAATAAAAGCGCATTTAAGGCTCAACGCACTTCGTGATTCAGAAAATATAAAGAATGCCAATTCATAAGCTACCGGCGATACCGGGAAAATTCCAAAAAGGCAAAAATAAGCCCATGAAGAAGCAAATTCTCGCTGACCGGATTCGGGAGTTGCGCGGCCAGCGAAAGCCTGCAGCGCCGTCCGGTCACTCGGAGAAGTGACTGATCACCGCGCTATAGGCAATTCACCCCAGTCCGTTGTGTAATTTGGAGTTTTACGATCAAAGCGTGCTGCCCATCTTCCACTTCCTGCAGCAGATGCAAGCCGTACCGTATCCCGACCGTACCGCAAATTGAGCCCGTCAAGCGCCGTCATCACATCCGCCGACCGCGCCTGGTGCATGCCCGTATCAAACAAAGTTGCCTGCAACGTTTGGCCGTCGCTTATATCCATGAGAACCACGCCGGCCTTTTTATACCGATAGCCGGCACGAAATATCCGCTTCAATCCCCACAGTGCTGCGCGCGCCAGGATGCGCAGGTCGTCCGATGGTTCCGGTAGAGGCACGGTGAAGGCATTGCTGTACTGAGGGTCATGTTCGGCGAATCGGTCAGTCATGACGAACACTTGCACAGCGCCGCACTTTGAATGCTGCCCACGCAGTTTTTCGGATGCCCTGGCCAGGAACATCGACACCGATTCTTCGACCTCTCGCAACGTCATGACGGTTGAACCGAATGACCGGGACGAGATAATCTGCTGCTTGGGTGGTGCGACTTCCTCAAGCTCGATGCAGGAGACACCGCGCAGCTCATTGCAAGTTCGTTCCATGACCACGCCAAACTGCTCGCGGATGACCTTTGGAGACACTGCGCGCAGTGCTTGTACCGTATCGATACCCATACTGTGCAACCGGGCGGCCGTCCGGCGGCCGACGCCCCATACTTCGCCCACGTCGATACTCGACAGCAGCTCCGACAGCTCGCCGGCGGGCATCACGGTTAAGTCCGCGACACCATTGAACTCGGGGCGCTTCTTCGCCACATGGTTGGCCAGCTTGGCCTTTTTGCAGAACGGTTTTCGTCCACAATGGGGTGGGTGGGTGAATGTTATGCCTTAATAAGCTTCGTATCATGCTCGGACGTATCCACCTCCGACTGAACACGTCGTCCATAACTGAAGTCCATAAGCGCATTATGTTCGTCGTATTATGTTCATGAGTCACCTCGAACATAAATAAACCAGACTTTCGGCGGATTATAAGTCGTTCTACTTTTCGCGGTCCGAACCCCAACAGCATCGCTCGCCGCTGGGCAGGGGGTGCAGCACAAAAGCACTGCTGCACCCCCGCCCATATAGCGTAAATCGCTTCAGTCGCATCAAGGCCTTTCGCGGCATAAACGCTGCGGTAAAGCTGCAGCATTTATTCCACGGTGCCTTGACCCGCCTTTCACTTTAAGATCACCGCACTTCGTGTGGGAAGGGTACGTAATGGGTTTGCGATATGGAGCGATCATGTTATCGATCGGGTCATTGATGTTTCTTGAGAAATCGGCTTGACTGGATCGATGTGCGTCATGAGGTTCAACACGAGCGGCTGCATCATGACTCGATTCCGAGCGTCCAGTGCGATGCAATGCCCTTCCTCGATCGTCAATTGGCCATCGATCTCTAGATGGACATCGACCAGGATCAAGTCTCCCATCTTGCGGGTCCGTAGGTCGTGCCATCCAATTAGGCCCGGTGTGTCGTCGAGCGCGCGCCGGATTTCAACCAGGAATTTCTCATCGACTGCTCGATCTACCAGGTCATGCAAGGCGTCCCGGGCAAAGCCCCATCCCATTCTGACAACCATCAGACCAACGACTAGCGCAGCCACCGGGTCAAGGATGTGGTACCCGAGAAGATTGCCACCAATGCCTGCCGCGACGACGAGCGAGGATGCCGCGTCGGAACGGGCATGCCAGGCGTTCGCGATCAGCATGTTTGATTGAACACGCTTCCCAATCTGGAGCATGTAACGAAACAGGAGTTCCTTTGCCAACAGGGCACCTAGCGCGACCCAGAGCGCAATGATCTTGACCTCCTGGATCAGGTCTGGCTGCTCGACCTTACGAACGGCGCTCCACAGCATGCCGAGCCCGACGGCCAGTAGCAGGACGCCAATCGCCAGTGACGCGGCATTTTCATAACGCTGGTGACCGTAGTGATGGTCGGCGTCGGGGGCCTTCTGGCTCTGGTGATTGGCAAACAGGACAACAAAATCCGCGATCAGGTCCGAAAGGGAATGAAGGCCGTCGGCGATTAATCCCTGTGAGCCTGCGACAATGCCAGCAATGATCTGGATCGTCGAAAGCCAGATGTTAACGAACACGCTCACCATCGTGCTTCGTCTCGCTGCGAGATGCTTGAAGCGCATGTCCAATTCACTGCTGTCGAATTCGTCTGTGGATAGCATTCGGTGTGGCCCTTGAAGTTGTACTCTTTCAGCCTGCCATACGGTCACGACGATAATCTCGCGGATCACTGGACGACGGACTTCGTACTGCGGATATCCCGCGGTCGATCGATTTTGAATTTAGACCGTCGCTTTCGGCCGGTCGACCTCGACCGTGACATGCGATAGCCAACGGAAGTGGCCCAGCCGTGCGTGGTAGAACGCTGCGTCGCGCGCCCCGTTCGTGAACACGGATACGATTGCTCCAATATGGCCTGGGCCGAGACGCCAGACGTGCAGATCGGTCACGCGATCGCCGTCGATTTCAACGAGCTTCCGCACTTTCTCAGTCATTAGCTGATCGGGGGACATATCGAGCAAGATGCCGCCTGTGTCGCGCAACAGGCCATAGGCCCAATTGGCAATGACAAGGGCGCCAACGAGGCCCGCCGCCGGGTCCATCCATACCCATCCGAACTGCCGGCCCAGCACCAGGCCCACAATGACCAGGACAGAGACCGCCGCATCGGCGATCACGTGCACATAGGCAGCGCGCATATTGTTGTCGCGATGAGCCGTTGGATGAGCTGCATCGCCGGTCGCGGCAGTCGCGGAGCCGCCATGCTCATGATGACCATGTTCTTCGAAAGTAAGTTCATACGACGCCGCATCCAGTCTGAGGCAGGCATGGAATTCGTGCGGCTCGGGAATCACATCGACCGATTCCATATAGTCGCCACGGTCGACGAAGGAAAATATCTGCGCCGCCCCATCCGGACGCATGGTTTCCATCATGATCTTAGAAGGGCGGACTGTCCCTTCGAAGCTTACGCGAAATCGCGGCGGGACGTTGTCTTCGAATACATCCACGACGACGACACCAAAAGCGGTATCGAGTAGTTGCGTCTCGCCGCCAGGAA
Organism: Herbaspirillum sp. RV1423; assembly: GCF_000577615.1. Classification (GTDB taxonomy): domain Bacteria; phylum Pseudomonadota; class Gammaproteobacteria; order Burkholderiales; family Burkholderiaceae_D; genus Herbaspirillum. The sequence continues at coordinate 13,855 of NZ_CBXX010000038.1, read as the reverse complement.
TTTCATCATGGTCATGTCCATGACCGTGATCATGACCGTGGTGATCACCGGCCAGTAACCAAGCACTCACCAAGTTCACCAAGAGACCTACGACTGCGATCGGAATAGCCTCGTTGAAGTTGATCGGAACCGGGGATATCAAGCGCGAAATCGCTTCATATCCAATCAGGATGGCAATCATCGCGAGCACGATCGCACTGGTAAATCCAGCCAGATCGCCCAGTTTGCCGGTGCCGAATACGAAGCGCGCATCGGTTGCGTGGCGTCGTGAAAACGTGTACGCGAGCGCGGCGATCAACAACGCCCCAGCGTGGGTCGACATGTGAAGCCCATCGGCGACCAGCGCTACCGAGCCGAACAAGTTGCCGCCGAAAATCTCGGCAATCATCATCACGCCGCACAGCCAGATCACTGTCCATGTCTTGCGTTCATTGTGTGCGTGTCGCGAACCGAGGAATACGTGGTCATGCTCGCGTGGTGCTAAGTGGGTGTGGGCATTCGTCATGGCTTATATGTATTTGGTGATGTTTTTGAACTCGCGAATAGCGTCCGCAGAACCGCGGCCGCCTTTCGTTACCGCGTGTTCGAAGTAGTGGTCGATGTGGTTGTGCACAAGCGCTTTCTTGGTAATCGTGATGGCATTTTCAACGGCATGCAATTGAAAGGAGCTGGGTCCGGCAGTAAGCGTCAACCCATCGCCATGCGCACCACTTTGTACGCAACGAGGCAGATGGCAATAATCAGATAACCACGCAACACTCCCATCCACACCAATTTTTCAACTGTCAGATTCAATGGCTTGAGCTGATCGAGTGGCGGCATGCGCCAGTTCGCACTGTCGGTAATATGCTCGACAAATTCGGCGGTGACTCGCGCTGCCTTGTTCCGCTTTGCCTGAATCAGCTTGACCACCGCTGCGACGACAATAGCGACGGCACTGCCACCCACCAGAATCGCAATGATTGCGTCGCTCGATATGTCAGGGAATAGCACGGCCGAGGTGAGGATGATCGACAGCATCACGAGGATTGCGACAATCGCTGCAGTAAAAATATTGAGCTTGCGGCCGTTCACCCATGGTCCCAATACCTCCTTGTCGTTACACAGAAGCAGCAAAAAAACGGAAGCGCTTGGCAACAACACCCCTGCCAGCGTTTGTACGGCATTGGTCAGAAGCCCTAGCGGCGTACCGGGGATTAGAACCAGTACCGCAGCGATCACGATCAGCGTGAAATACACCGCATAAAATCCGATCGCTTCTTTCGGCTTGCGATGCAGCGAGTGATTCACCGACAGCACATCACCAACGGCGTAAGCAGTCGATAGAGAAACTGCCGAGGCACCAATGATGCAGGCGTCAATCAATGCAATCGCAAACAGCTTAGCAGGCAGTTGCCCGTAGTATTTGGCAATGCCGCTGGCCACCGCCCCGGCATCGGCAAAATTGCCGAACTCCGGTTTGCCGGCAAACGTATGCGCTGCAAATGCCATCATTGCGACGGCGCCAATAATGACCAGGACGATGCCGAAGATAAGATCCCAGCGTTCGTACTTGATGAAGCGCGTCGTGATACGTTTGTCGATTACATAGCTTTGCTGAAAAAATAGCTGCCAAGGTGCGACGGTGGTGCCAACGATACCGATGACCAGCAACATGATGTCGCTCAGTTTGGCACCTTGCGGGTAGGCCGGAATCAGGAAATCGTGCGCCACTTGTCCAAGCGGCGGATGCACCATCACGAAAACGGGAACAAGTAGCAGACTGGCAAACACCAACACCATCGAGAATCGTTCGAAGCGTCGGAAATTACCGGTACTGACTGCCATCATGATCAGTAGTGCTGATACGATTACACCGGGGATTTTTGGCACCCCCAAGAAGCTTAGTCCCAATGAGATACCAATGAATTCGGTGACGATCGTGAGCGCATTGACCAGGAATAAATCGATTACGCTGAAAGCGCCCCAGAAGCGGCCGAACCGTTCCAGAATCAGGCGCGCATGTCCGACGCCACTGACGACGCCCAATCGCAGTACCATTTCCTGATTGATGTACAAGACCGGGATCAACAGCATCAACGTCCACAGGAGCGTGGTCCCGTAATTCTGGCCAGCCTGCGTGTAAGTGCCGAACGCACCCGCATCGTTGTCGCCGACCATCACAATCAGACCTGGTCCGATGATGGCCATCAATGTCTTGAAGCGTGCCATCCAGCTGGTACGACGACCCGTGTCGTTTTGGGCGACGGTGCCGAAGGCACCGCGAATGTCCCCGACGTGGGCACTATCCAATACCGCGGTTTGGTCCGGTGCTCGGGAATGTAAAACGCGTGTTTCCATTTTTTACTCCTGGTTTGCAGGCCAGTCTTTACACTGCCCTAACAACTTTAAAGTGGTGAAGTCGAGGTCACTCGACTTCACCGTGTATAGGTATTAAATTTCGACGTGGAGTCGCATAGCGAAGATGTTCACTGGGCCACGATCGGTGTTGTACGCCGGGTTGCTAATGCGTTGGAAGTCCGCTGCGAGGCTCACGTGGGACGACAGGGCGACGTTGTAATAGGCTTCGAGCAATCGCTCCGGGCGGTAATTTGGCAGTTGGCCGTCGCCGATGAAGGCCCCCAGGCCGCCGGCAGCAAGGTAGCTACGGTGCGCTTTCGAGATACCGTTTTGCGCAGCAGCGATGCCAATCGTATCTTTCTCGCGCCCCCACAGGGCCCCTTTGATCGATACGCCACCAGACACAGAACTGTCCGCCTCGGCAAACTGATAGGTTTCTGTCTTGCCGTCGTTGAATCCGGCTCGTCCAAAGACGCCGATGTTGTCGCTCACGCTTTGTTCGACATTGAGCCCTGCGCCGGTCTTGTTTTGATCCCGGCGGACATTGGCAACATCCGGCGTTGCGCCACCATTTGCGCTCTGATACGCAAGCGCGTCATCGAAACTACCCATCATCGCGTGATTGCGGAAGGCCAACAGGCGCACCTTGCCCGGCTGGCCAAACAACTCGTGGCTACGCTCGATTTCAATTTGGGTTGCGCCGTGACGGGTGAGGCTGTGCTCGAGGTACAAACCATTGGAGTCTTTCGGCTGGGTGAACTGGCCAATCCGAAACGCCCAGTTATCCTTGTAATACTCCAGCGCAGCACCCCAAGTGTAGCCGCGTGCATCCGCGGCAAAATCTGAAGCGAGATTGGTAAATAATGCCCAGTTCAAAAACTGCGTCCGCGCATCGTGGGCGTACATGTTGTTGTCAAAAATATCGGGTGTCGAAAAGTTGCCGACGGTCAGCACAACGCGATCATGATCAACCGTGCCGGCCAGCTGATTGGCACCCGATTCGAGTTGGATCTTCTCGCCACCGAGATTCCAGGTTTGCCGAGCGAACAGACGTGCACGATAAAACGTCGGCGTCGTCTGACCCGATTTCTGGTTCTCGTTATTGTTGAAGCCACCGAGGCCGTGCAGGCCAGAGAACTGACTCGACTGGATCATCTCAGGGTTGAAATAGATTTCGGTATTGGCGAAAGGACGAAATCCCAGAAACGCGGTTACTGTCCACGTGTAGGCTTTCTCGTGAACCGGCAGCAAACTGTTCGTGCCGACATACGGTGACCTGAACGAGCCATGTTCTGCGACTACCCACGTCGATTGTGCGTGTGCATTGAATTTCTCTGGTGCTTCAATGAGGTCTGCTTTCGTTGCTGCAGCGGCGTCGACATTCGACACGGTGGCATTCGCCGCAACGTCGGCTGTCTCTTCCGCATGTCCCGAGAGTGGGAGAACCAGCAGCAGCATGGCCGCTGCGGCAAACAGCGTTAATTGGAGATGCTGTTTGCCGGGATGCTGTAACGCCGCTTTTAACGAGGAGGAAACGAAGTGTCCTATTGCACAGAACAAATCGCGGATCGACGGCAATGAAAACGCAGTAAAGCGATCTTCTGATGCGTCGTAGTGGTACTGCGAAACCAGGTTGCCGTACAGGCTGGTGGGTTGAATATTGTGGTGCATTGGTATTACTCCCTTTCAAGGTCGCACGCAGCCGGCTGCCCAGGACAGAAAATCCGGCAGAAAGCGTGCGGCAACGTCACGGCGCAAACGTGCTAAAGCACGGCAAGGCCGTTCGATTGCGATCTAGTTTTTTGGAAGGGCGCTACAAAGAAAACGCTGGTGTTAGACCAGAGTTGGATCGCGTGCGCACTGCCTCGTCATGAGTGTCGAGACAGTGGACGCTGAAAAATCAGGGGAGTCCGATAAGGTGTCTCAACAGCTCGATGTGGTGTAGTCGATTGGTCGCCTACAACTGCCTGAGTCCATTTCGGCCTCCATTCAATAATAACGAGGCGTATAGTCAAGGAAATTTTCTGGAAAGTAAAGAAAAAAAGCTATTTTTTTAATTTATTTTGATGATAGGTAAAAAGCTTTGTCCAACTATCCCTTGGGTGCATGTGTGCCTATACGACTGTCGTGATAGCAGAAAGGCATAAGGCGCTGCTTTTTTCCATAAATTGCCGATTTATGGATACATCTTTGCCAATTAATGAATCCCAATTCTTGGCAAACCGCGCTACAGCTAAGGTAAGTTTGTCAATAATTGCGTCTCGCTACATCCGCTACGCATGATTTATCGGCCTTGCCCGATCACGATGATCCAAATAAGAACCCGACTTCTCTAGTTGAAGCACTTGGCGGAGCACTGATTACGGCGTCAAGCAGCGAACGGTCTCCAATAAAGACGACTTGCTGCTTGGCTCGTGTCAACGCTGTGTACAGCATCGTACGGTCAAGCAGCTTCGATTTCATGATAGGTACGATCACCCGAGTGAACTGGCTTCCTTGGGCTTTGTGCGTCGTGACTGCGTATGCAAGCGATAGCTTGTAAAGGTCAGCAACCGGTACCAGGTGGCGACCGTCTTTTCCTTCGAACTGGCAGATTAGTCCATGATTGGATGAGTCACTGCTAATAGCAACAACGACCCCGAACGTGCCGTTATACAAGTCAGCTTCCTCGTCATTCTCAAGATACATGACCGGATCGCCAACGGCGAAATTTTCCCCGTAAAGCGGCTGACGGTTGGCGCGATCATTATTCCGATGATGGAAGAAGTTGTTCAGGGTGATGGTTCCACCTTGTTTGCTTTTCACAATGCCGACGATCTGAGCGTTGGACGGGCCGCCAAGCGTTTCGCAGATCTCGTAGATTGTTTCCTTTATCTGATCCGGTTCGCATGGCACGAATGAAACGCCGTCTTTCAGACCCTCATAATGGGAGAGAGAAGGCAAGCGGCCATGGCGGATGTTATCAGCGATTGTCGGTATTCCAGTCGCGGCGGCTTGGCGATGAACGATGGTCAGCTCGACGTTTTTCACGACGCTCTGCTCACTAGCCAGAACGTGGAAGGTAAGGCCGAATTCGATTGGAGGTAGCTGGCCCGGATCGCCCACGAGCAACAGCCTGGCACCTTTCGGCATGGCACGCACAATCCGGTACATCGTGGATAAGCCGATCATGCTGGCTTCATCGACAATGATGAGATCATCCGGCTGCAGAATGATCTTTTCTCGCCGTATATCATTCAGGAATTTCGCTATAGTCATTGCCGGACGACCAGTCGCTTCCTTCATCCGCTCTTTTGCCCTGCCAGCCAGCGCCATCTGGTGGATGACTCCACCGGCACCTTCGATCATGTCGTGCACCACGCACATCACGGACGTTTTACCAGTGCCAGCGCCACCTTTGAGCACCAGAGCTTGGTTTTCGATCATCGTGATGACGGCTTCCCGCTGCTGGGGCGTCAGCGGATGATGGGATGATTCGTATTGGTCGAAGATCCGCTGCAAATATTCCCCGTCATCCAGCGACCGGAGCAATTCCTGCCATACCGCTTGCCGTGGCTTGCCATTGATATCAAAGAGATCCTGCTGGTCCGGGGCTTCGCCAACGCTCATTTTCTTGAAGCGAGCCGCCAGATATTCTTCCATCTCTTCGACTGGCTTTGTGCGATATCCGGTTTTACGGCTGCCGACGATAGCGCCTACAGCAAGCGCTTCTTCGATGGCTTTTTCGCCAGTCTGTACGCCAGCTTGACCCCATTTCGGACGGCCGAATGTGACAGTATTCAGAAGGTTGATGACACGGGTACGCAATGCGACATGCTTGGTCAGGGTATGTTTTTCATCGAGACGGCGATAGAGGGCAGCTTCGACTGCGCCGACCAGCCGGCGCTCGTCGCGACCGTCGATGCCAAGGCTGTATGCAACGCGCTCGACCCTGTTCCAGCTGACAAGCGCCAGGAGGAAGTACGGGTTGGCGCGAACCACGTCCATCGCGCTTGCACCCCAGACGCGGAAAATTTTCTCGGCAATCGAAATCGGCAGCCCAAGTCCATCGAGTTCAATGACGATGCGAGTCTCAGCCATCCGATCATGCCAGTCCTCGATCAATTGCTCTGCCACGTCGCGGTTCGACATCACGTCGAGCAGGCTGTTAAGGTCTCGGCGGTCAAGAACGTAAACGAGATTTTCGCCACGTTCATCGAAGTGATTGAACAGTTTCTGAGCGGTCTGCTGACCGATCCGATCGAAGTGCGTCTTCAGGTAGCGAACAAGAAGCTTGCCATGGGTAGGTTTTTGCAGTTCCGCCGACGATGCGCCTATTTGAAGGCCGCCGTTGTATTCTTCCCAGACGCCTTGAATCCGCCATACCTCTCCGGGCTGGCATTTGCGCCGAATAATGGCGTTCCGGCTTGCACGCACCCGATACAGCACACCATCTTCATCGTGACTACTGATGATCTGGCCGCGAAACGGGTGATACCACAGTACGTTCAGGATGCTCAGGGTGCATGTCGTCTCTTGATCGACGATACCAATTTTCGGCGGAATGTCGCGTTTCACTCGTCACTCCCTGCGAAGCTGATGGTCAAGCCTGGAAGATTGCGACCGGTTTCAATTTGAATCCGCCGGATTTCAGCATACTGGTCAAGCTGCTTGTTCTTTTGCTTTACTTCCTTTTGTGTCGCCTTCAGTTCGGCGCTTACTTGCAATAACCGTGAAGCCAGCTTGTCCTTTTCCGCTTTTACCCGCTCCAGTTCCGTTTTGGACGCCGTTTGAGGCGGCTTTCTGGCTCCGTCTGGCGAAACTATCCCTAAGGCGCTCTCGAACTCCTTCAAAGACTTCCTTGCTCTTTCCGTTTTCAGCGCACTGCGGTCATAGATTCCCAAATGACGGGCAAGCCAAGTACGGTTGATTGTTCCCTCGTTATTGTTCAGCTTGATATTGGAAGGATCTGGGTTGCCATCGCCATCCAACTTGAGCGAACCATCAGGGTTGTAATGGCTGGAAATCCATTCCTCCAACTTCCTGAAGTTTTCATCGCCTTTGCTCATGGTGGATGATCCCCTTATTTGCTCTTGTCAGTAAGATGCCTGGCCAGAATGCTCGTTACCTGGGGTAAGGCATTGGGGGCATACGCCTGAACCGCTTTCAACATCTTTTCCATCGTTTCGGCTATCTCATCAATGCGACCGTTCAGCCGCTCGATCTCTGCATTCAACTCGCGAGCTTCTCTGCGCTTGTCAACGGGTGGCGGCGAATCGATTGTCGCCGAGTGCGCTGCCCACCGCTTCTCGGCTTCCTCGACCAAATCGAGGGCATGGTCATAGAGCGTTTGGGTGCTTATGCCAGCCCTTTTTGCAATGTCTCGGCGCGATAGCAATACGTCCTCATCCGCCATGGCATTCAAAGCGGCCAGGACATTCGGACGAATCATGGTACTTGGCGTTCTTCGCCTCTTTTCTGGCGCTAGTGAACCTTTGCCTGCCTTGCTGCTCATGATGCTCTCCCTTCATCTGACCTCGGACGCTTCAACTCACGGTAATGCGATTCGCCGCTTTTATAGGCCTGAACGCTTACTTTGACTTCTCCAAGCTTTCCAGCTTTTTCCAACAATTTATTCCGTTGATCTGCAGCCTCCTGCCAAGCCTGCATCGCCTTTTTGATACCTGCGATTTCTGCATCCAATGCTTCAAGCGCCGTTTCCGCTTTGTAGGCACCGTCATAAGCAAGCTGTTGAACCTTTGCGCGATGCAATTCCTGAATGGCGAGTTCCTTCTGAAGTTCTTCGCGCTCCGTTTCGCTACCAGTCAGGTGCAGATGCTTACAGTTCTTGAAACATTTATTGTGCTTCGGGCAGGATTGTCCAGTCCACTCGTTTGTGCAAGCTCCGTAGCGGGTCACAAGGACTTGTCCAACTTGCTCGTCAAGGAATTCCTCGGCTTTCACCGGACTTATTTGACGCAGCTTGTGGTATGCACGGGTTACAGACCCGGTAATCAGGCTCCGCCGAACAGCCTCTTTCACGGTTTTGACGCGCTCCGCTTGCGCTTCTTTCTTCAGCCTCTGGATGTTTGATGCCTGAATGATTTGTATATCGCTACCTTGCTGGTAGTTGACGTTCTGTGACGGCGTTCTTCCCATGGCAAGCGCCTGTTGCAGTTGCGTGAGACCCGCTTCGTCCAGATCTTTATTGCGGTCGTGCCTGCCTTGGTGGCTTTCAAGTTTGATTGGGCTGCCGTCCGGCATAGTCAAATTCCGGCGACTAAAAACGGATAGCTTTGGATTGCCAAGCTGATTCCGTATGTCATCGTACTTCAATCGCTTGGGCAGGAACGGCATGTAGGTCCTAGCTGGTGCCCATGAAGCTCGTTGATCATCAAATACCACGATTAAGAACTCATGCAGCTTTGCGATGGGCTTTCTGGAGTCTGCCAAGATAACGTCAAGGTTCAAATGCTTCAGGAAATACTCTTCGAAATCACGGACACGGTATTTGAAAGCATGGAGACCTCGACCAAGGCTCCAGGAAGGGTCCTCGAAGCTGTTTGCTCCAGTTGGTTGTATAACTGGATTGATTCCCCAGCGAGTAAGGATCTTGCGTTGGTCAGCGCTGCAGAATTGCTGCGCTTCAGGATCATAGTCAGATCCAGCAATCAAGGTATTCCTCACCTTGAACTCCCATTTCATCCAACAACCGATGTCTTCCAGAGTCACGAGATCGTCAGGATCATGGTATCCATCGTTTCCATGCTTTGGGAGCGGGAAGCGCCCAGGCATACTTGCCAGCAGCATCGCTCGCTCTCGCGCTGGAGCGCACAGGCGCTCCAATTCCACAACGGCTTGCTCAACTATGGAGCCGGCCGCAGTATCAAGCGGCTTGATTGAAACGCCATCATGGAACCCTTTCTCCGGGAAGTAACGCACTCCATAGTTTTCGCCGGATTTGCTGACTTCTCTTGAAAGTCTGACGACGGCATGGCTTCGATCTTTATAGTGTAAGGATGAAGCAAGCCGCAAAGTCTCTCCAATACGGCCGCCCCATGCGAAGTGCAGTCTCAGCACTTCCATAAGAACGAGCTCACCATCGTCCTGTGGATTGTTGATGCAGTGGTAAAGCGCGTCCCTTGCGAACGATTCGATAGTCCTATCTCGACGTACTGGTGGCGGCTGTTTCAAGGGATTGTCGAAGCGAATTTTCGCATCGGATAGTCCAAGGTCATCAATCTTGTCGGCGATAAGAGTCAGTTCGCGCGCCGTTTCGAAAGCCTCGTTTTTGTTGGAAATGCTTTCGGCGATTTTTCCGGCTGCTCTCTCGAAGTGGATCGGCAGGAGATCATGTACGTCCTTGGCAGGAGTTCCTAAGATTCCTTCATTCAACCAACGAATGCCGAGAATAATGTCCCGTAATCGGTTGAAGGTTTTCGCTTCTTCACATAGCCATAGTGCTGTGATCACCTTGGCAAGCTGCTCCACCCAAGGCAATAGATAGGCAGATGGTTTAGGCTTGCCTCGACCTTCGCCTGGCCGAAGGAATAGGGCCTGTTTGTCGCCTTGGGCTGAGCCACCTTTGCACAAGGGAATTACTGGCCATTTTTTGTCTCTCCAGAAGATCGCAATGGGGACGCCTTGCTGCCTTGCTGTTTTGATGCGTGCGGCCAGCATCATCCGTGCTTGCTTTGTCACCCGCGCGTAGTTTTTTTTCGCCACTGATTGTTTCATGCCTGACTCTCTTCGATCACTTGAATGATTGCTGACACCTCGGCAATCAATTCCTGATTGGAGATAGCCATCCTGGTAGGTTCGGCTTCCTCACCTACTTCCTCAAGGTATTCGACTGCTTCTCCCTTCAGGGCGTCCAGAACCTTCTCGTGAACGGCAATGTCATCAAATGGCTGGAATGCCGGGCATCCGCCATAGCAGGAGTAAACAGGTTCATTCTCGCAAGGCCCCATGCCTTTTCTCTTTCGGTCACAGGCACCGATTCCGCTTACTAGCGTATGCCCGACCACTCCACTGATCACGTCCGTCTCGGGAGTAATATTCTCTTTTTTAATCCAGATCACGCCAGCCAGCTTTTTCATTCTCCGCTGGTATCCGTCGCTTTTTGCAAGAGCCATGTCCTGCACCTCACTCAGTTTTAGGGAGGCGTGCACATAAAACTGGACGTTCTTTATGCTTTCGTGGTCCAACGTGTCTGCTATCACTTGAGCAGGGTAGCCGGCATCGGCGAGGCGTTGAGCTACATTGGCACGTAAATCCTTTGCGCTACGGTTGACGCCAAGTTGCTTCTTAAGGAAGTTTTCAATGCTGGCGGTGCAGTCCTGCTCATTGGGTCTGTCGCCGGACAATACCGTTTGTGTGCAGTCGGAAATAAGGAGTGGTTTGGCTCTGCCCTTTGGTATCGTCAAGATACCTAAAGCTTCAGCTTCGCGCTTTAGTGCAATGAGCGCCTCGATCTTCTGTCCAAGACCAATCTCCTCTGGGAACTTGCGGCGCTTTGCCTGCTTAATGACTTTTGGTTTGCCACCATTTCCGCTTTGCTTGACCGTTGTCGTTGAACGCTTCTTGCGGGAAGGGATCTCAATAGAATAAAAGAGATCTCCGTCAGGATCATATCTGACGAAGTTTTCTTCATCGATTCCGACAAGCTGCGCTGGTCTTGCGCCAAGCGCAAAAGAAAGGTGTGTCAATATTTTGGAGCGAAGCTGGATCAGATGGTTCCGCACAATGTACTTGCGCAAAGCTGGTATAACATCGCCTGCAGGGTAGTAGACTTGTGCCTTGTAGCCGGTAACTGAAGCGATGCGTTCATCCTTCGGTATATCGATAGCGGGCACCTTTAGGTTTACCAGCATAGCTCTATAGTCCTTGAGGACGGAGTGCATGTAGGTATTGTCAGCTTTCGCAGCACGTGGAACCATCGGCCACCTTCCAAACCAGTGAGCGACTTCTTCAAGCGTATGTGGTGTATTTGGATCAGTCAGTGCTGGCAATTTGACCGATGATGGCTGGTACACGACCCCATTACGAATAGCAATATCCTCATCCAGTGTCAGCACATGCTTTCGTTGCTTGACACCAGCGTAATAGACGAATTCGTCTGATTTTGATGTGGTAGCCTTGCGGATCGACCAAGCAATCGATTCGTCAAATCCGGGCTTGCCATTGTTTGCCGCCCACAAATAGAACTCTTTGAAGGCATAGAAATTGTCATATTTGGTGCGAAGCCCGGCAAGGATTGCCAAGACCCTGTCCTGTGACCAAGGATATGCGGTGGGGTCCTTCAACCGGTCTTGGATTTCAATCAATTCCAATGCAACGTTGGCAGCCGAGGTATAGGCAAGCCTTTGAATCTTGTAAAACGTGAATTCCTTTATCAGCTCTTTCAGCGGACTTATCAGGTGCAGTTTGTCCCAATAAATATATGGCATGCCCTTGCGCCATATCCAGGTCTCGGTTGAAGTATCAACGCGCAGCGGGTCTATATCTGGGTTCGGCCGTTTCCCAACGATTGCAACGCCTGGATTGTTGAACTTGTAGTGGAGATGCAGCGGTGCAACGTAGTCCCTGATAACGTCATCGAACAGGTCCGCTGCAATGTCCTGCATTACAACGGTATTGCCGTCTATTCCAAACAGAATCTCATCATTCGCTGCGCAGGCATTACTTGCCATGTTTTACTCCCTGTTGCGCTTCGCGGTGTTCCCGCTTCAGCCGTTCAACGTTCACGTCATCCGACTTCTTCCTGTGCCACTTTGCTGCGTACAGCGCAGGCATTTCAGACTTGGATGACCAACCGCATACTCTCCGCAGGTTGTCGACGGCAAGCGTCACATCTTCGCCCCTGATGTCAATTGCCTCTTCCAGGTATTCGTTGCAGAACGTATTCCGGAGGATGTGCGGATGGAGTTCGATATCCACGTCATGGAAAGCCGCATCCTTGTACTCTTTCAGCATCTTGTTGATGCTGTCTAGTGACAAGGGAGTGCCACCCTGTGTGCTGATTAGGAAGAACGGATGCGAGGGCTTGCTTTTCGTAACCTTACCGCTCGCATCCTTCTTGTACACCCAGCGATATTTGTCCTTGTACTTCTTGACCATCTCGGATTCTGCCTCTGTTAAGGCGATTTCTCTTTCCTCAGTCTTGATCTTTGGGAGTGGTTTACGCCGATCTTCGGGAATCGGATTCCTTCTGACGACTTTCCATTTGTTGCCGAACCTGAAATCCGGTGCGTCTTCCGTGTAGGAGCAAAGAATCTCGGCACGGCGCATTCCGGTTGCAAGAAGCAGCTTGATGATCATCCAATTCCGATATCGGGTTACCTCGCCCTTGAACGGGTTGAGTGGAGAAGCAGGATCTGCAACGCTCAATAACTTGCGCTTCTGGTTCCTGTCCAAACCTTTCGTGTGCTTTGGCTTTTTGGCTTTGATTTGGAAGTTTCGGAATACAGCTTCCAGACGGCTTTTTACATCATCGAACGTTTTTTCAACGTCCCGGAAATGACGGTTTTCGGGTATGAAGGTCAGTGCGGACCAGGCCAAGTATTCTTTGACGAAGTGCAGGTACGTGCTGAACGTGCCGTGAGCAAGGATGTCGTCGTCTTCCTCCGCCATACCGATACGGGCTACGACGTTGGTCGGCAGCTTCCGTCCAAGACGCAGCCAAGAAGCAAAGCCAACTATCTGGTCTGCCGTCATCGTTTTGCCACTCAGCAGTTGAGTTTCAAGATCGATGTCTGCGATGCAGTAGCAATAGGTATAGAGATCCTTGAGCACACGACACATGACCGAACATGATCCGTCAGTATATTTCTGCTGCCCTGTTAGAGTCATGTACTGAAATGGAAGGCGAACTGGCGCGTATGGCTGTTCGTGAAAGAGCAGATGGAAGCGCCCCCCATCTCGCTTAGTTATTGACCTGACCTCAAAACCCATTTTCCGTCTCCGTGACAGTATGGACGCGTATTGACACTATAAATACATTATAGATAGTGTTAATAGCGACCGCGTAAACAGGAACGACTCTTGTTGACGCCTATCAAAAGCGGGTTCTTATGGATTAGAAAAACGGTTCTACGAAATTGCAAGGGTTTTGGAATCCCCCGCGCCATAGCATACAGGCAGGCATACATCCCGCCAGATCCTCGACCGCACCGCTTGTCCCATCGCCGAAAAGCTAGGCCACAGCCCCTCCAATCCATTGAGCGAAAAAAAAGACTCGTCAATACTGTAAACCTCGATGCTCGGGCTGTATTCCCGCAGGACTGACACCAGCCTATTCGACATATCGCTGTATAACGCATAGTTGGACGACAAGGCCACGATGCCGTGCTGTCGGGCCAGGCCGCGCAACTGAAACCACGGGACACCCATCCCAACGAAATGTGGAATGCATCAAATTCCACATTTCCCTGTGGCTGCCGAGGGCTCTCATTGAGACTTTGTTCGAGAACTAAAGAATTGTTAGATGTTTATTTTTACCTATCGCCACCACAAATCGTGCACTAATCTGTACTAC
>NZ_CBXX010000037.1 GCF_000577615.1 Herbaspirillum sp. RV1423 | reverse complement strand
GTTCGTCGAATTCACATAGCTGACGCGATTGTGCGTGCCGCCGCTGCCATCGAACCTGTTGGCCGCCGCGCTGGCAATGAAAGTGTCGTCGGCGGAACCGCCGGTGACATCCTGGATATTGGCGTAGGTATCGCCATCGGCCAACCCGCCGACGCCATTGCCGGTAAACAGATTCACTGTCACCGCCGCCGCCGAATTGGCGTAATTGACGCGGTTGTGCGTACCGCCGGCGCCATCGAAGTTATTGTTCGCCGCATTGGCGATGAAGATGTCGTCGCCGGAACCGCCGGTGACATCCTGGATATTGGCGTAGGTATCGCCATCGGCCAACCCGCCGACGCCAATGCCTTGATACAGATCGACCGTCACCGCATCTGTCGAATTCGTGTAGTTGACGCGATTGTGCGTACCTCCGCCGCCGTCGAACTTGTTGGCCGCTGCGCTGGCCACGAAGGTATCGTTGGCGGAACCGCCAGTGACATCCTGGATATTGACGTACGTGTCGCCTGCCGCCAGGCTGCCGGCCCCTCCGCTGCCGGTACCAAGAAACAGGTCGACCGTCTCCGCCACGCTCGAGTTCGCATAGCTCACGAGATTGTGCGAGGCCGCCGTGCTGGCGCCGCCGTCAAACCTGTTGGCTGCCGCGCTGGCCACGAAGATGTCGTCGGCCGAGCCGCCGGTCACGTCCTGGATATTGGTATAGGTATCGCCGTCGGCCAGCCCGCCGACGCCGTTGCCGGTGAACAGATTCACCGTCACTGCCGCCGCCGAGTTGGCGTAGCTGACGCGGTTGTGCGAACCGCCGCTGCCGTCGAACCTGTTGGCGTCCGCGCTGGCGATGAAGGTATCGTCGGCAGAACCGCCGGTGGCATCCTGGATGCCGGTGTAGGTGTCGCCGTCGGCCAGCCCGCCGGTACCGATGCCCTGATACAGATCGACCGTCACCGCGTTCGTCGAATTCACATAGCTGACGCGATTGTGCGTGCCGCCGCTGCCATCGAACCTGTTGGCCGCCGCGCTGGCAATGAAAGTGTCGTCGGCGGAACCGCCGGTGACATCCTGGATATTGGCGTAGGTATCGCCATTGGCCAGGCTGCCGACGCCGCCGCTGCCGACGCCAAGGAAGAGGTCGACCGTCTCCGCCGCCGTCGAATTCGCATAACTGACACGGTTATGCGACGTCGCCGTACTGACGCCGCCATCGAAGTTGTTGGCGGCGGCGCTGGCCACGAAGGTATCATCGCCGGAACCGCCGGTGACGTCCTGCATGTTGGTATAAGTGTCGCCATTCGCGAGGCTGCCGACGCCGCCGCTACCAACGCCAAGGAAGAGGTCGACCGTCTCCGCCGCCGTCGAATTCGCATAACTGACACGGTTATGCGACGTCGCCGTACTGACGCCGCCATCGAAGTTGTTGGCGGCGGCGCTGGCCACAAAGGTATCGTCGAACGCGCTGCCGGTCAGATCCTGGACGTTGCTGAGTTTGTCGCCTTGCGCATAGCCGCCGCTGGTGCCGACGCCATCGGTCCTGCTCAGGTCCACTGTCACGGCCGCCGTCGACGATGCATAGCTGACGCGGTTGTGCGACGCCGCCGTGCTGACGCCGCCATCCAGGGTATTGGCGTCGGCGCTGGCGACGAACAAGTCGTCGGAAGACGAACCGACGACGTTTTCCATGTTGGCGTAAGTGTCGCCGGCCGCATAGCCGCCCGCGCCCAGGCCCGTGACAAAGTTGACCGTGACGCCCGCCGTCGAATACGCATAGCTGACCGTGTCCGATCCCTGCAAGCCATCGAAGATATTGGCAACCGACGATGCAATAAACGTATCGTCATTGCTCGAACCGATGATGTTCTGAATATTGGCGTAAGTGTCGCCGGCGGCGAAGCCGTTGCCGCCGACATTGTTGACCAGGTCCACCAGCACGCCAATGCTGTCGCTGGCCTTGGCATAGCTGACCGTATTGTTGCCGGCCAGGCCGTCGAAAGCGTTGGCGGCGGCGCTGGCGATGAACATGTCGTCGTAGGCGCTGCCGATGACGTTCTGGATGTTGGTATATGCGTCGTCGGTCGCATAACCGCCGTTGCCGCCGCCCAGCACCAGGTCGACGGTCACGCCGGCGACCGAGCTGGTATAGCTGACCGTATTCGAACCCGCGCCGCCGTCGAACCTGTTGGAAGCCGCATTGGCGATGAACGTGTCGTTGAAATTACTGCCGGTCAGGTCCTGCACATTGATCAGCTTGTCGCCTTGCGCATAACCGCCGGAAGTGCCGCTGCCGTCGGTGTAATTCAGGTCCACCGTCACGGCCGCGTTCGAGTCTTCATAGCTGACGCGATTGTGGGAAGCGGCGGTGCTGGTGCCGCCGTCGAACCTGTTGGCATCGGCGCTGGCGATGAAGATATCGTCGTAAATGCTGCCGACCAGGTTCTGGATATTGACGAACGAGTCGCCGTTGGCATAGGTGCTGCCGGTCCCGGTGCCGATGTTGTTGGTCAGGTCGATCGTCACGCCGCCCACGGATTGCTCGTAACTGACGGTGTTGACGCCGGCGCCGCCGTCGAAGCGGTTGTTGTCCGCGCTGGCCACGAAGAAGTCGTCGTAATTGCTGCCGATGATGTTCTGGATATGCAGCAGCGTGTCGCCCTGCGCATAGCCGCCGCTGGCGCTACCGTCGAACAGGTTGACGGTTACGCCCGCATTCGAGAACGCATAGCTGACCGTATCCGAGCCGCCCGAGCCGCCGTCGAAATGGTTGGCCCCAGCGCCCGAAATGAAGGTGTCGCTCGACGAGCTGCCGACGATGTTCTGGATGTTGGTATAGGTATTGTTCTGCGCGTAGCCCCCGCTGCCTGTCATCGTCACCATGTTGGCGATGATGCCGCCGGTGGAGGCGCCGTAGTTCACGGTATCCGAACCGCCGCTGCCGCCGTTGAAGTTGCGGCTGTCGATGCCGGCGACGAACACGTCGTCGTAGGCGCTGCCGATCACGTTCTGGATGTGGCTGTAAGTATCGCCTTCAGCATCGCCTCCGACGCCGCGGCCGCTGACGAAATTGACCGACACGCCCGCCGCCGAATTGGCATAGCTGACCGTATCCTGCCCGCCGCTGCCGCCGTCGAAACTGTTGGCATCGCTATTGGCGACGAAGGTGTCGTTGAAAGCGCTGCCGATGACGTTCTGGATATGGACATAGGTGTCGCCCTGCGCCGAGCCGCCGGTGCCTGCCCCGGTGCTCAGATTGACGGTGACGCCGGCGCTCGACGCGGCGTATGACACGGTATCCGAACCGCCGCTGCCACCGTCGAAACGATTGGCCAGCGTATTGGCGATGAACATATCGTCATGGGCGCTGCCGATCGCGTTCTGGATATGCACATAGGTGTCGCCTTCGGCGTCGCCGTTGCTGCCGGTGCCGGCGATCAAGTTGACCGTCACGCCTGCAGCCGACGCGGTATAAGACACGGTATCCGAGCCGCCGCTGCCGCCATCGAGGCGATTGACCGCCGCGTTGGCGACAAAGGTATCGTTGTAGGCGCTGCCGATCAGGTTCCGGATATTGGTCAGCACGTCGCCCTGGGCGTCGCCGCCCGATCCCAGCCCGGTGTTCAGGTTGATCGTCACGCCCGCGCCGGAATTGCTGTAGCCGGCCGTATTGATGCCTTGCGAACCGCCGGTCAGCACGTCGGCGCCGCCGCCGCCCTCGAAATAAGTATTGCCGCTGCCGCCGATGATGGTGTCGGCGCCGGCGCCGCCGTACAACAAATCGTTGGCATTGCTGCCGTAAATGGTGACGCCGCCGTCGCCGGCATGGATCTCGTGCGGCACGCCCTGCGCCGGCAAGACCCAGACGCTCTTGCCGGTGGCCGGGTCGAGATAGGTCAGGTCGGTGTAGGTGCTGGCGTCCTTGATGACGACCACGCGCGAATCCGTCAGATGCACCAGGCCGTCCGTCGTCACCACCGACACATCGAAATTGATGGTCGAGGTCGGCGGCGTCGGCTGACTGGGATCCGCGGGCGTCGTGGTGTACTTCACCTGCAGGTCGAAAATTTTTTGTCCGACGTTTGGCGTGATCTCATACGTGCCGCCGCCGAGACTGGTCGCATTCAGGATCGTCATGGTCGGCGGTACACCGGTGATCAGCATCGACTTCACGGTGCCGTCGCCGGTCACCTTGATCTCGAATACCTTGACGAAGTCGCTCTGCGTGGTGCTGCCGGTGGCATAGATGGTGTGCACGTCGTTACCGGCGTTGATGACCTGCGGCGCGAACTGCACCGCGTTGGAGCCGTCGGTTGCCGAAGCCGGAGAACCGCCGCTGCCGTACAGCACGCTGCCGACCTGCGTCTGCGTGGTCAGGTTGAGCAGATTCACCGTCATCGCCGGCGTTTGCGGTCCCACCACGATGGGCGTCAGCACCGCGCCGGGGCGCTCCGGCAACGCATTGGAAATTTGCTTGATCAGCGAATCGGCGCCGGTCGTCACCGGCGGCGCAGGCGGTACCGGGACTGACGGCAGCGCCAGGTTTTGCAAACCGTTGCTGGTCAGCGAACCGGCGTTGTCCTGGATGATCTTGGCCAGCAGGCTGGTGACGGCGGGATTGAGCTGGGCCGAATTATTGTTGGCGGTGAAGTGGTTGTCCTGCGCGGCGCCGTCGGCATCGGCGCTGCGGTCATGGGTGTTGCTCGGATCGGAATTGAGAATCAGCGACTGGTCATGGTTTTGCAGCGGGATCTTGCCGACCATGTCGAACAGGCGGCCGGTATCCTGCGAGGCGTCGGCGAAGATGACCCGGGACTTGTCGTCCATGGCGCCCAACGCACCGCCGGCCAGCACCACCTTGCTGCCGTCGTCCATCTGCAACACCATGTCGACATCGACGACCTGCACATGCTTGACCGCGCTGCGCGGCACGTTCAGGTGGAAGCTGCCGTTCTGGTCGGGCATCGCCACGCGCGCCGAGCCGGTGACAGCCGTAGGCACATTGCCGGCTGCGCCCGCGGCATTGCTTGCATTGGTCTTTGGTGGAATTGCAGTTGCCATGATGAACCTCGTTATCGAAGCTTGGTTTTGTTATTGCTGCAACATCTGCGCGCTCGGGCCGTCGGCGATGACCTTGCCGTCGTTGAGCACGATGATGCGATCCATGCGCCGGAGCAAGGCGGTGCTGTGGGTTGCCACCACCAGCGTGCGCTGCGCCGAATACGCCATCAGTTTTTCAATGATCTTCGCTTCCGTCGACAAGTCGATGCCGGTGGTCGGCTCGTCCAGCAGCATCACCGTCGGCATGCCCGCCACCGTGCGCGCCAGGGCCAGCATCTGGCGCTGGCCGCCGGACAGGTTGCCGGGCGCCTTGAGCATCTGGTCCAGGCGCAGCTCGCCGCGCGCGATCAGGTCGTCGACGCCGGACACCGCCAGCGCCGCTTCATAGACATTGCTGTCGACGCGGTCGCCGACGAAGATGTTGGCCGCCAGGCTGCCGTCGAACAGAAAGGGTTCCTGCGGCTTGTAGCCGACGCAACGCATCCGTACCGGCACCGCATAAGCCGCCACCGCCACGCCGTCGATCAGCACCTGGCCCTTGCCCGCCTCGATCTTGTACAAACCGGCCAGCGCGCGCAGCAGCGTGGTCTTGCCGGAACCGGAACGGCCGACGATGCCGACTTTTTCGCCGGGCTGGATCGCCAGCGACACGTTGTCGAGCGCCGGTCTTTCGTTCTTGTCCAGATGCAGCGTCAGGTTGACCACCTGGATCAGGCCGCGCATGTCCTGGCGCAAGACGTCGGCGACCACCTGTTCCGGCTCGTCGTCGAACAGTTCTTCGAAGGCGGCGCGTGCGCGGCGGAACATTTCCATGCGGCCCAGCACCATCGTCACCGACGACAGCATCGAGGTGGCGCGGCCGATCAGCAGCGAACTGGCGATCAGCGCGCCGACGGTGAGCGCATTGTCTTCCACCAGATAAACGCCGACCACCAGCGTGCCGACCGAGATCAGCGTATAGCCGACCGCCGACAAGGCGTAACCGACATTCATCCAGAAACGGCTCTTGGCCAGGTTGACCGCATTGTCGGCAGCATCCTGCAGGAAGGCCTTGACCAGACGATCTTGCAAGGGCGACGTCTTCAGGGTTTCCATGCCGAACACCAGGCTGGCCAGCTTGTCCACCTTGCCGATGCCGGATGTCATCGCGGCATTGCCGTAATCCGTCGCCGGAATCTTGCACAGCAACTGCGCCGTCACCAGCATCGCGCCGCCGACCAGGATGACCCAGACCAGATGGCCGCCGATCAGGCCGAGCGCCACCAGGTACATGGCCAGGAAAGGCAGGTCGATCAGCATCAGCATGTAGTTCGAGGACAGCAGGTCGCGCGCGCTGCTGAGGTCGCGGTATTTGGCCAGCACCACGCCGACCGGCGCGCTGACCCGGGACGCCAGCAGGCGGCGCGCCGACACGCTGTCGAACTCGATGTCGAAACGGCCCGCCAGTTGCTCGATGTAGTACACGCGGATCACGCGCATGACCAGTTCCAGCACGATGAACAAGGCCATGCCGAGGGTCAGCGCCCATAGCGTTTCCGGAATGTGGTTGCCGATCACCTTGTCGTAGACCAGGCGCGAATAGATCGGCATGAACAACCCGAACAGATTGATCAGCACGCCGGCCACGACGATCTCGACGAAGCGCGTACCGTAGGCGCGCATCAGCATCAGGTATGCCGGGTCCTTGCGCAGCGAATGCAAATCGGCTTGCGGCTGGTCGACGTGGATTTGGTCGCTTTCGTTCATGGGTTCCGTTCGCGGTTCAGGCGGCAATCAATGGCTCAGGACATCAGCCGTTTTCCTTGCCCGCCAGCGACAGTTCACGAATCGCTTCGCGCAGTTCCAGGCGCAAGTCCTTGACCAGGGTCTGGCGGCCGCTGCGCATTTCGTCGATGACGGTCTGCGCATTGATGTTCTGCCGCATCAGCGCTTCGGTGATCGAGGTCAGCGAGGTCGGGATGGCGCCGAGGTTCTTGACGCGGTCGTTCATCATCGCCATATGCTTGGCCAGGTCGATCTGCAACTGGCGCGCCGACAAGGCGTCGCGCGCCATGTTGCTGGAGTTCTCGCCGATGACCTTGCCCAGCTCGCCGAGGCGGGTCGATACGGTAGCGTGGATTTCGCCCTGGTGCTGGATGGCGCCGAGCTCGTCGCCCATGCGGATGGAAATCTGGTTGAGCAGCGCCGGCAACTGGGCGATGTTTTGCGCGGATTTTTCGTTGAGGTTGGCGATTTCGGACTGCTGCGCCTGCATCGAGGTCAATGCCGACGACAGCGCCATCTGGCCGCTCTCGATGGTGGAAACGATCTTCGGCAGCACTTCGAAGCTGCGCATGGCGATGTCGCCGTTGACCGAAAGGCGTTCTTCCAGCAGCGACAGGCTCTCGGTCAGGTCGCGCGCCGAGGTGACTTTTTGATTGATGATCTGGCCGAGATTGCGGATCTCCTCCAGCGTCTGCTGGCCGACTTCATGCATGCGCGGACCGAACGACACCAACTGGCGCAAGCTCTTCGATTCATCCATGCTTTCATGGAACAGTTGCACGATGTTGTTGAGGCGCTCGTTCATGCCTTCGAGTTTGATGCCGGCCTGCATCGAGGCTTCCGAGCTGGCGCGCGAGGCCATGATGGATTCGCGCTGCAACACCATGAGATCCTGCAGGAACTCCGCCAGGAAGGATTCCGACACGCCCTGGCGCGTGGTCGCCGCCGGTCCGGACATATCGTGGATGACGTGCTGCACCATGTCGCTGATGCATTCGCGTGCGCGCGAGACGAGTTTCTTTCCGGCCGCGCGCAGCGGCGTCAGCGTCAGGCCCAGCGCCAGCGAACCGATCAGGCCGAACATCGAGGCACTGAACGCGGTGCCCATGCTGGCCAGCGGTTTTTGCAGGTCGGACACAAGATGCATGAACGATGCATCCATGTCGCCGCCCTGGGTCGCCTTGCCGAAACCGTCAATCAGCGCCGCCGTGCCGACCAGCGTTTCGAGCAGGCCGATGAAGGTGCCCAGGAGGCCCAGCGCGATCATGAAGCCGGTCAGGAACTGCGGGAATTCGAGTTTCGCTTCCAGGTGCGATTGCAGGTCGGCCAGCGAACGCTCGATGGTTTCCTGTTCGATACGCGATGTCAGACGGCCCTTGGTGTTGGCGACGCTGACCAGCACCTTGGCGATTTCGCTGTCCTGGAATTCCGGCGCCTTGACCAGGTCTTCCATCGATTCGCCGCCATTCACGCGCGCGTAGAACAGCGTGAGCTTGTCGTATTCCCAGTTCACGCGCCACATGTTGTAGACGATCAGCGAGACACCGAATATCGCCACGCTGATAATGAACAAGTTCAGGAAGGGATTGATCCGGATCGCATGCAGGACGAAGTCTCTGAACAGGAAGCCGCCCAATAACAGAAACAAGGACGGAATCGCGGCGAGTGCATAGAATTTGCGCAGGTTTTTCATACGATCAGGTTCCGAAAGATGTAAAAAACAGAGAAATGGTCATGGGGGAATGCATTGCGGCTCCTCAGCGCGGCTCCCTGAGCGCGGTCTGGCCGAAGCGGCTCAGCGGCGACATTAGGTATTGCCAGACCGTGCGGCGGCCGACGATCATGTCGGCCGTGGCCGTCATGCCCGGCATCAGCGGCAGGCCGATATCCCGCTTGGCGTCGCGCGCGACTTCGATCTTGACGCGGTAAAAGCGCTCGCCGCGCTCTTCTGGCACGGTGTCGGCGCTGACCTCGGTCACCACGCCCTTCATCGCGCCGTACACGCCGTAGTCGTAGGCCGACACCTTGACGCGCGCCGGCACGCCGGTCATCAGTTGGGCGCGATCGGTCGGCAATATCCTGGCTTCGATCACCAGCTTGTCGTCGGTCGGCGTCATCTCGATGATGGCGTCGCCCGGCTTGACCACGCCGCCGATGGTGTTGATGAGTACGCGGTTGACGATGCCGTCCATCGGCGCGCGCACTTCCGAGCGCGAGACGCGGTCGTTGCGCGATTTGATTTCTTCCTGCAGGCGCGCCAGTTCGGTTTCGCTGGTGGTGAGGTCGCTGCGCGCCTCGGCGCGAAAGCGCGAGGACGCTTCGCCCATCTTGGCCTGGGCTTCGGAAATGGCGGCGTTCAGGCGCGGGATCATGGCGTTGGTGGCGTTCAGGCGGCTCAGCGCGTCCTGCGCCTTGGATTGCGACTGGATGTCTTCCAGTTGCGAAGCGGCATTGCGCTCGAACATGCCATGCACCAGTCTGTACTGGCGCTGCGCCAGATCGTATTCGGACACCAGGCTCTTCTGGCGGCTGGCGGCTTCGCCGACTTCGGCCTGGCGTTGCGCCGACTGCTCGCGCAAGACGCTCAGTTCCTGCGTCAGCTTGGCCTGGCGCGCGGCGAACGAGGCCAGTTCGCTCTGTACCGCGGGATCGTCGTTTTGCAGGTCGGCAGGCATCGCCACCGCAGAAGCGCCGCCCGCTTCGGCCTTGAGGCGGGCGATGCGCGCGCGCAGACCGAGGATCTTGACCTTGCCTTCGCCGAGATCGGCATTGGCGCGCACGTCGGCAATCGAGATCAGGATCTGCCCCTTCTTCACCGCTGCGCCTTCGCGCACCAGGATGGCCGAAACGATGCCGCCTTCCAGATGCTGGATGACCTGGTTATGTTCGGAGGCGACGATGCGGCCGCTGCCGCGCACCACCATGTCGATCGGTGCGAACCACGACCACACCAGCAGGCACAGCAGCAGGAACACGGTGGCGAGAATGAACATGCGCGGACGCGGCAACTGGCGATGATTGCCAAGCTGGACGTCCAGCCGCGGCGCGAGCAGCCGCATCATCTGCCGGCTGCGCAGGCTCAATTGCAGGCGCAGGCGCATATCCCAGCGCAACTTCTCCAAAGGAAGCGTCGTCATTTGCCCTCCGCCAGATATTGGATGATCACGCGCGCGTTGCTTTCGGTGCTGTTCTCGGACGTCGCCACGCGGCTGACCACGCGCTCTTTGTCGACGCCGACGTCGATCAGGTGATTGCGCACGGCGACGGTGCGGTAGTAGGCGCGGCGACGCGCTTCGCTGAATTCGGCCGAGCCGATGACGCCGGTGACGATGATCTTGCCCTGCTGCGCCTTGACGCGCCGGACCCATTCGCCGATGCTGCCGTCGAGCGTCTTGCTGCCGTCGGCGCTGAGTTCGGTGGCTTCCTTGTCGAAGTGCAGGACCACTGCTTTGTCGCTGCCGTCGACCCGCATGCCGGGCGCGACTTCCTTGGCTTGCTCGAGTCTGACCTGGATATTGTTGTTGCCTGCACCGGCGGCGCTGCGCAGGCTGCCGGCATCGGCCTGCAGCGGCGGCGCGGCCTGCTGCGACTTGAGCTGGGCGATCTCGCGCCTGAGCTTTGCGATCTCGTTGCTCTTGTCGCGGTTCTCGCTCTTCAGCCGTGCGGTGTCGGCGTCTTCGCCTGCCGGTGCATCGACCTCGTCAGGCTTGACACGGGTGGAACCGCTCTGCGTCTGCACCATACCCTTGGTGACCATTTTGCTCACGCGGATTTCCGCCAGCTTCTGCGAATAGTAGAAGAGCGTCACGACGAACACCACCACCACGAAAATCATGACCAGGACGACATTGGACAACGCGTCCACAAACCCCGGCCAGAAATTCTGTTCCTTTCCCCCGTCCATCGCTTGCTCGAGCCTTCCCTATTTGCCGTTACGCGATTGATCGCCGGACGGCGTCCATGCGCGCCCGGTGTTGCGTAATATCTGATAGCTGATATCCGCCTGTTGAAACAACAGCAGTGCAAAATCCATGCGCGCCTGATAAGCCTGCTGGTACGCATCCAGCACATCGAGCAATTGCTTGCTGCCGGTCGACAATTGCTCGAGGAAAACATCGGCGACCTTGGCGTTGGTTTCATACGCCTCGCGCGAAATGTCCATGCGCTTCCTGACCGCGCCCAGGGTGCGGTAATTGATTTCGATCTGCTCTTTCAGTTTGCGCTCGAGGTCGGCGGCGGTATTGCTCTTTTCCACCAGCTTGGCGCCGATCTGGCTCTGGTAATACGCGTCGGAACCGCCATTGAGCAGATTCATGGTCATCACCAGCATGAGGCGACGATCGGTCTGCAAGGTCTGGTCGCCGCCGGCGCCGCGTGTCTTGGCCTGCGACCATTCGACCGCAAAGGTCGGCGTGAACTTGGCGCGGGCCGATTTCAATTCTTCGCGGACGGCGTCGGTATCGCTGCGCGCGGCGCGGATGCCGGCGTTGCTTTCAAGAACATCCTGCAGCGCCACGCGCGAGGTCGGCGGCACCGCCGGCATCATGCGCGCCGGGACCTGCACCTGCTGGACGCGCCGTCCGATCAGTTGGGTCAGCGTCACCAGCGTGCTTTCCAGCGTGCCTTCGCTTTCGGCGATGGTAGCTTGCGCCTGCAGCGAACGGCCGCGCACGCGTTCGAAATCGATCTTGCTGGCGCCGCCGCCCTCCAGGCGCTTGCGCATGTACTCCAGCAGTTCGTCCATGCGCTTGGCGTAGCTGCGCGCAAACGACAAAGACGCGTAAGCGCGCAGCACGTCGTAATAAGCCTTGATCACCGAGTAGTACAGCGATTCGCGCGCATCGTCGCGACGCAGGTCGGCGGCCTGCGACATCGCACGCTGCTTCTGATAATCAAAATAGGAACCCGGCGCAAAGATCGGCTGGCGGCCGATCAGCGTCGCATCCCAGCGCTTGTGACTGTCGGCCTGGACAATATTGCCGTTCTCGTCGCGAAACGATGCCGGCGACGAATATTCCTTGCCCTTCTGCGTGCGCACGTCCAGCGTCGGCCCCATCTGACCCAGCGACGCTTTGGAGGCGTAGCGGGCCTGGTCGGCCTGGGCGGCGGTGGCGGCGTAGCTGTAGCTGTTGTTCAGCGCCAGATCCAGCACCTGGTCGAGCGTCAGGAACGGCACTTGCAGGTCGTCGACGGTTTCCACCTGCACCGGCGGCAAGTCGATGGCGCTGCCGCTGAAGCTTGGATCGGACTGGCGCAGCAACGCGAGAATTTCGTCATTGGAATTGGCCGAGGCTTCCGCACGAGCGGCAAGCTCCGCCGGCGATGGCTGCGCTGCGGATTTTTGCGCTGCATCGCCCTCTCGATCTGGAATCACTCGCATTTGCGGAGGCGTATCTGAAACCAGTTCGTCGCTTTTCGCCTGCGCAAGCAGGGATACCCCGGATGTTAAATTTCCGGACGGAAATTTTCCACGGGAAAGCAGAGGTAAATTGATAGCGTCAGATGCTGCGACTACGTTCGAAAGGATCGAAAAAAACAGCGCGCCAAAGACTAACGTCTTGTTTTTATATGTCATTATTAGATACAACAGCCCGATCCGGAGACCGGCCCCCCTCCCATCATACGAATGAAAATCAACAAGCCCTCAAACCAACCGACTTCAATCGTCCCCGGAAACTGCCATATCTTTTATTGTGGATTTTGCTGGGGCATTTTTTTACTGCTGCCGAATTATACTTTAGGCAACATCAATAATCTGCTCGCATTTATAAAAACACATAATTAATCAATGAGTTGCGGATCAATTGCCAAGATTGTCGGCAAACGGTCGTGCATATTCCGATTCTGAGAAATACGCAGATGTATTCTCCCTGCTAATTGTGATGAGGAGATGACGTTGTATGCCGCAGCGTTTTCCCCATTTCCGAAATGCAATTTTTTTCTGCTCCCTCCATTGAAATTCGCCCAAGCCGCCGCAATCTTTTTACAATACGCATCGACGTAGCGCATCGACGTAGCATGTCCCGCTTGTATCTGGGGCGGCGCTGATGCACCTTTTTCCGGCAATCATTTCCAACTCAAGAGGTAAGGTAACTATGGCAGCACCCGAGAAACAAACCCTGGGCTTCCAGGCCGAAGTCAAACAACTGTTGCAGTTGATGATCCACTCCTTGTATTCGAACAAGGAGATTTTCCTGCGCGAACTCATCTCCAATGCCTCCGATGCGGCAGACAAGCTGCGTTTCGAGGCGATCAACGACAGCGCCCTGTTCGAGAACGATCCCGAGCTGAAGATCAAGGTCAGCTTCGACAAGGCGGCGCGCACCATCACCATTTCCGACAACGGCATCGGCATGAACCGCGACGAAGCGATCTCCCATCTGGGCACGATCGCCAAGTCCGGCACCAAGGAATTTTTCTCGAAACTGTCCGGCGACCAGCAGAAGGACGCGGCGCTGATCGGCCAGTTCGGCGTCGGCTTCTATTCCGGCTTCATCATCGCCGACCGCATCACGGTGGAAACCCGCCGCGCCGGCACGCCGGCCAATGAAGGCGTGCGCTGGGAATCCGAAGGCGCTGGCGAGTTCTCGATCGAAGCGATCGACAAGCCGAATCGCGGCACCGACATCATCCTGCACCTGCGCGAAGGCGAAGACGAGTTCCTGTCCTCGTGGCAACTGAAATCCATCATCCGCAAATACTCCGACCACATCTCGCTGCCGATCCTGATGCAGAAGGAAGAATGGGACGACGAGAAAAAGGAAACCGTCCAGCAGGACGAACTGGAAACCGTCAACCAGGCCAGCGCCCTGTGGACGCGCAGCAAGTCGGACATCACGCCCGAGCAATACGAAGAGTTCTACAAGCACATCTCGCACGACTTCGGCGCGCCGCTGGCCTACACGCACAACCGCGTCGAGGGCCGCAGCGAATATACCCAACTGCTGTACATCCCGACCCGCGCGCCGTTCGACATGTGGGACCGCAACAAGCGCGGCGGCATCAAGCTGTACGTCAAGCGCGTATTCATCATGGACGACGCCGAGCAACTGATGCCGGTCTACCTGCGCTTCGTCAAGGGCGTGATCGATTCGGCCGACCTGCCGCTCAACGTTTCGCGCGAAATCCTGCAAGAGTCGCGCGACGTCAAGGCGATCCGTGAAGGCTCGACCAAGCGCGTGCTGAGCTTGCTGGAAGAACTCGCCAACAGCGACGATCAGGCGCAGAAGGACAAGTACGCCGGCTTCTGGACCGAATTCGGCCAGGTGCTCAAGGAAGGCATCGGCGAAGACGCCGCCAACAAGGAACGCATCGCCAAGCTGCTGCGCTTCGCCTCGACGCACAACGATTCGGAGGCGCAGACTACCTCGTTCGCCGATTACATCGGCCGCATGAAGGAAGGCCAGGACAAGATTTACTACGTCACCGGCGAGAATTACCATGCCGCGAAGAACAGCCCGCATCTGGAAATCTTCCGCAAGAAAGGCGTGGAAGTGCTGCTGCTGACCGATCGCGTCGACGAATGGATGCTGTCCTTCCTGCAGGACTTCGACGGCAAGGAACTGGCCTCGGTGGCCAAGGGCGGGCTCGACCTCGGCAAACTGGAAAACGAAGCCGAGAAGAAGCAGCACGAAGAGACCGAAACCCAGTTCAAGGACCTCGTCGAAAAGATGAAGACTTCGCTGGTCGACAAGGCCAAGGATGTGCGCGTGACCTTCCGCCTGACCGATTCGCCGGCCTGCCTGGTGGCGGATGAAAACGAGCTGTCCGGCAACCTGGTGCGCATGCTCAAAGCCGCCGGCCAGAATGCCCCCGAGTCCAAGCCGATCCTGGAAATCAACCCGGACCACCCGCTGGTGCAGCGCCTGAAGTACGAAGAAGCCAAGTTCGACGACTGGTCGCATATCCTGTTCGACCAGGCTCTGCTGGCTGAAGGCGGCGCGCTGGCCGACCCATCCGGCTTCGTCAAGCGTCTCAACGAGATGTTGCTGGGCATGACATCGAAATAAGCCGGTTCTCCGCAACATGCGCAACGGCGGCCTTGAGGTCGCCGTTGTCGCTTTGACGGCGCTTTTCCGTTAAAGTGAAGACCGCCTTTCCTTCGCATCACTGCAAACGCCCATGGAATTCAACTTCATCAATCCCCGCAAGAACGCGCTGGTCTACCTCGTCAAGATTCTCTCCGGCTCGCTGATCCTCTGGTACGGCCTGCGCGCACTCGGCTTGCCTGAACCCTACTGGGCCATGATCTCGCTGATCATCGTGACCGAACCTGACATGACGGTCGCCAAGGCCAACTTCCGCGCACGGCTGATCAACACGATTTCCGGCGCCATCGTCGCCTGCCTTTGCCTGGTGATATTCGGCGCCAATTTCCTGTCGATGCTGGTCGCGCTTACCAGCGCCGTGCTGGTCGCCATGCTGTGGCAAAACTACCCGAGCAACTGGCGTCTGGGACCGGCCACGGTGGTGATCCTGATGTCGGCGGCGTTTGCCGGCGGCGGATTGCAAGAAGAGTTGCATCTGGCGCTCCTGCGCGTGGCGGAAGTGATAGCCGGCAGCACGGTCGCGCTACTGCAAACCGTGGTGTACATCGGTTTCGTCAACCGCCTGCGCCATGTCGACTGAACTGCGCCATGCGCGCATCCTGTTGCGTCCCTGGCGCAAGGACGATGTGGCGCCTTGCGCGGCAATGAACGCCGATCCTGAAGTGATGCGTTATTTTCCGTCAGTGCTGAGCCGCAGCGAAAACGATGTGCTGGTCAAACGCATCGAGGAGCATTTTTCCCTGCACGGCTTCGGCTTGTGGGCGCTGGAAATTCCAGGCGAGCTGCCGTTTGCGGGTTTCGTCGGCTTGCTGCGCGTGGCGTTCGATGCGCATTTCACGCCGGCGGTGGAAATCGGCTGGCGCCTGACGCCCGCCGCCTGGGGCAAGGGATATGCGACCGAAGCCGCGCAGGCGGTGCTGCGGCATGCCTTCCATGTTCTCGACATGAAGGAAATCGTTTCCTTCACAGCGGCAAGCAACAAGCGCTCGCAGGCAGTCATGCGGCGCCTGGGCATGCACACGCGCGCGGAGGATAATTTTGAACACCCGCGCCTGCCGCGTGGCCATCCCCTGAGCGTGCATGTGCTGTATCGCCTGAGACGCGAGCAATGGCTGGTGCAATCGGCCTACGATGGCGCCGGCCGGACGCTTTCCGTACGCCCATGAAAAAACCGTTGCGGCCCAGCCAGACGGCTTGAACGGCAACGGTTTGCGCGGTCTTGCGACCGCCGCCACTACGATCGGCTTAGTGCGTCACGCGGGTAGTACGCCCCGAGGACAGCAGGCGCACGCGCTCGCCGACACGAAACAGTTCGTCGGCATCCTGGGTGATGGCGCGCAGTTCACCGTTGTCCAGGCGCACGGTGATTTCCAGGCCCGGCTTGTTGGCGATGCGCGATTCGACCTGGTTGCCGGCGACGCCGCCGATCAGGGCGCCGACAATGCCTGCCGCCAACGCGCCGTTGCCGCTACCGACATTGGAACCGGCCGCGATGCCGCCCAGCGCGCCGCCTGCCAGCGTACCGACGCCGCTGGCGCCCTTGTCGATGGTGACGTTACGAACCGACTCGACCACCCCCATGCGCACCGTTTGTTCGCCCTGGGCCTGACGCGTGTTGTAGACGCTGGCCGAATTCGGCGTGACGGCGCAACCTGCTGCGAGCGAGCTGACGGCGACGATTAAAAGCAATTTCTTCATACAAAAACTCCGACGGAAAGTTTGCCCGGTCATCGGGCGGTGTTTTTGCTGCGCGCATGTCCGCATGTTTATTCGGCCATTCCTGCGCGACAAACAACTCTGTACATTCTAATACAGACCGCCCTCTTGACCCGATTTTCTGGATTTCGTTCCGCGTCCTGTCAATAGCGGATATGAAAACGCCGATACAGCAGGCTCAGCACAAACAAAGGCCCAATCAGCAGGAAGCGCAGGTCCTCGAAAAAGGATGGCTTTTTGCCCTCGATCTTGTGGCCGATGAATTGCCCGATCCACCCCACCACAAAAATCGCCGCCGAAAACGGCAACACCGTACCGGCCGGCAAACTGGACAGGATCAACAGCATCGCCCCTGCCATGACCAGCATGCCGACGGCGAACGGCGGCGACAACGTCAGATAATAGCCCAGCGACGCCGCTGCCAGGCCGATAGCCAGCAGCGGCGTCACGGTCCAGCACAAACCGAGCAGCGACAGTACGATAGCCGGCACGCAGACGCAATGGATCAGTTCATTGACGCGGTGGCGATGGCTTTCCGCATAACGGGCCAGCAACAGGTCAATGCGGCGATGGGTGAGGACGTTCATGTCTGCCTCCTGATGGAACGAGACGAAAACGAAACCGGATCAACGCCCGCCGGACACGTCGATGAAGGTGCCGGTTGCATATGACGCTTCCTCCGACAGCAGCCACAGGATGGCGTTGGCGACTTCCTCTGCCGTGCCGCCGCGCTTCATCGGCACGGCATCCTTGAGCCGGTCGACGCGTCCCGCTTCGCCGCCGCTGGCGTGGATATCGGTATAGATCAGACCGGGACGGACAGCGTTGACGCGGATACCTTCAGCCGCAACTTCCTTGGACAGACCGACGGTGAAAGCGTCGATCGCGCCCTTGGAAGCGGCGTAGTCGACATACTCGCCCGGGCCGCCCAACTTGGCCGCCATCGACGACAGGTTGACGATGGCGCCGCCCTTGCCGCCGTGTCTGGTGGACATGCGACGCACCGCTTCGCGCGCGCACAAAAAGCTGCCGGTGACGTTGGTCAGCAGCACGCGGTTGATGCGCTCGGCGGTCATGTCTTCGACCCGCATCTGATGCTCCAGGATGCCGGCGTTGTTGACCAGCGCGGTGAGCGTGCCGAGCTCCTTGTCGACGGTCTGGAACAGATGCAGGATATCGGCTTCCACCGCGACGTCGGACTTGACGGCAATCGCGCGTCCGCCGGCCTTGACGATGCCGTCAACCACCGCGTCGGCGGCGGCGCGATTCGATACGTAACTGAGGGCAACGGCGTAGCCGTGCGCTGCCGCCGATTGTGCAACTGCAGCACCGATGCCGCGGCTGCCGCCGGTGACGAGAATGATCTGTTGTCCCATGTGTTTTATCCTTATATGTTGTCGTGTGCCGGATCGCGAAGAGAAGAATACGTCCGCCAAATAGTGTAGCCTTATTCCCTCGGCCGCGTCGCGACCAGCAAAATCCTGAATCCATCGCCTATTTCCTGAACCGCATGTCGCGCAAACGCAGCTTCGCCCACGTCACCGACGCCAACACCGCCATCCTGATCCTCGGCAGCCTGCCCGGCGAAGCATCGCTGGCGCACAGCCAGTACTACGCCCATCCGCAAAACAAATTTTGGGCGCTGATGTCCGACGTTATCGATACCGATCTGGTATCCCTGCCTTATCCGCAACGCCTGGAAACGCTATTGAAGAACTGCATCGGTTTGTGGGATGTGGTAGCCGAAGCACGTCGGGAAGGAAGCCTCGATAGCAATATTCGCGATCATGTTCACAACGACCTGATCCAACTGTTAAACACATTGCCGCAGTTGCACACCATTGCATTCAATGGCGGAACAGCCGAGAAGCTTGGCGTGAAGGCATTGGGAGAAATCGCTTGTCGCTATCGGTTAATCAGATTGCCGTCAAGCAGCCCGGCGTACACACGCCCCTATGCGGAGAAAAAAAGGGAATGGGAAAAACTGAAAATACGCGACGCCCGCCCCTGAAGTCTTCCACACAGGATTTTTGCGCTTCCTTTAAGCCGTGGCATATATATTGCTTGATTGAAATCTCATTTTTTGCACATCCGCTCCGGCGTCTTTCATGCCGGAACGGCCTTGATCAATATGTCCCCAGGTGAGACCGATGAAATTCGCAAAACTGCTGTTCCTGTTGTCCATCAATCTGTTTTCCATAGCCGCAACCAACGCCCATGCCGATGCGCTGGCCGAAATCCAGAAGCGCGGCGTTTTGCGCATTGCGGTGCCGCAGGACTTCGCCCCGTTCGGCTCGGTCACGTCCGACCTGAAACTGCAAGGCCTGGACATCGACGTGGCGACATTGATCGCCAAGAGTATGGGACTGAAACTGGAACTGGTGCCGGTCAGCAGCGCGAACCGTATCGCTTACCTGCAAACGCATAAGGCAGACCTCGCCATTTCGACGCTGGGCAAGAATGCCGAGCGCGAAAAAGTCATCGCCTTTTCTCAGCCTTACTCGCCGTATAACAACAGTGTTTTCGGCCCGGCCAACATCAAGGTCGCAGGCCCGGCTGACCTGGCCGGAAAAATCGTAGGCGTTGCGCGCGGCACCTTCCAGGATATCCAGCTCACCGAAAGCGCCCCCTCCAGCGCAACCATCAAGCGTTACGAAGACAACAACGGCATGATCTCCGCCTATCTGTCGGGCCAGGTGCAACTGGTCGGCACCGGCGACTTCGTCGCGGTTGCCCTGGCAGAGAAAATGCCCGCCAACAAACCGCAAATGAAATACGTGATTCAGGAGTCCGGCTGCTACGTCGGCCTGCTCAAGGAAGAACCGGCACTGATGGCCAAGGTCAATGCCGCTCTGACGCAAGCGAAAAAGAACAATGAACTGAACGCGATCGTGCAGAAATGGCTCAACGTCCCCCTGCCGGAAAAAATGGCAAAACAGTTTGAGTGACAAGACCTGAAGCTGCCGTGCGGCAGGGAGCCGAAAAAAACCGTCACGAGCAGCCCAGCCGTATTGGAATACGGCGAGTATCATAACGGCGAGATTGCGTCGTGCAGCAGATTCACAAACAAGTAAGAAGCGCTTACAAAGGCAGGCCTCATGAAGTTGATCGATCCCATCATCGGATTTCATTCGGAAATCCAGCAGATCCGCCGCGATCTGCACGCGCATCCCGAACTGCGTTACGAAGAACATCGCACTGCGGATACGATCGCCGCCAAATTGACTGAATGGAACATCCCGGTCCTGCGCGGCCTGGGCGGCACCGGCGTGGTCGGCATTCTCAAAAACGGCGACGGCAAGCGCGCCGTCGGCCTGCGCGCCGACATGGATGCGCTGCCAATGCAGGAACTCAACACCTTCCCGCACGCCTCCCGCCACGCCGGAAAAATGCACGCCTGCGGCCACGACGGCCACACAGCCATGCTGCTCGGCGCGGCCCGTTACCTCTCGCAACAGCGCGATTTTAACGGCACGATCTACCTGATCTTTCAGCCCGCCGAAGAAGGCGGCCTCGGCGCCGACAAGATGATCAAGGATGGTTTGTTCGAAAAATGCCCGATGGATGCCGTGTTCGGCATGCACAACTGGCCGGGCATGCCGGTCGGAAGTTTCGGCGTACGTCCGGGACCGATCATGGCATCGAGCAATGCGTTTGAAGTCACGGTCAAGGGCAAGGGTTCGCACGCGGCGCAACCGCACAAAAGCATCGACCCGGTGATGGTGGCGGTGCAGATCGCCCAAAGCTGGCAGACCATCGTCGCGCGCAATATCAATCCCAACGATTGCGCGGTGCTGTCGGTGACGCAAATCCATGCAGGCAGCGCCATCAATGTGATCCCGGACGATGCCACGCTGAGCGGTACGGTGCGCACCTTCAGCATGGAAGTACTGGATCTGCTGGAGCGCCGCATGCACGACATCGCCGCCCATACCGCCGCCGCTTTCGGCGCGGAAATCGAATTCAAATTTTTGCGCAGCTATCCGCCGCTGCTCAATCACGCCGAAGAAACCGCCTTCGCCGTCGGCGTGATGCAAAACATCGTCGGCGCGGAGCAGGTCAACGCCAATGTCGAGCCGTCGATGGCCGGCGAGGACTTCTCGTACATGATGCAGCACAAGCCGGGCTGCTACGTGTTCATCGGCAACGGCGAAGGCAGCCACCGCGACAGCGGCCACGCCGTCGGACCTTGCAACCTGCACAATCCGAGCTACGACTTCAACGACGACCTGCTGCCGATCGGGGCGACTTATTGGGTCAGGCTGGCAGAGGCGTTTCTGGCCGCAGGCTGACATCCGCGGGATCTACGACCTGAAAAAAATCATGTCATAGAACGAGCCGGAAAATCCGCCATTGAGAATCAGGTACTGCACCGCACGCCCGAACAGGACGATGCCGGCAAAGACGATGGCCAGCCTGACGATGAAAAGTATGGTTTTGAGCATGGATGCAAGTGTATCCGATGATCGCATGCCGATCATGCCCCCTGGATCGTAAAAACGCCTCCGCAATATCCTTGCCGCAACGCCAGGTCCGCGACAAGGTATCATTCTGCAATTCGAATCTAGGCAACATCATGCTCATCAGAAGAAAATCCATCGAGGCGCAAGCCAACACCAAGGCCGGCCCCGGCACCGACAAAGCCAAGGCGGGCGTGACCCGCAAACCCAGATTCGCCCCGGTCACGCTCTCGGAGCAGGACGGCATCCGCTATCTGCACTTCGGCACCGAATGGGTGCAAGGCGCCATGCGCATCCGCAAACCCGACTGGATCGAGCTTGAGTATGCCCAGCAAATGATGAGCTGGATGCTCTTCAACAAGGCGCCGGAAAACATCGTCCAGCTCGGCCTCGGCACAGGGGCGCTGACCAAATTCGGCTACCGCCAGTTTCCCAAGGCGCGCGTGACCGCAGTCGAACTCAATCCATCTGTCATCGCCATCTGCCACAGCATGTTCAAGCTGCCGCCGGAAGACGACCGCCTGTCCATCCTGGAGATGGACGCCAACGACTTCATCCACGACGACCGCCGCGCAGGCGCCATCGACGTCCTGCAAGTCGACCTCTACGACGCCACCGCGCGCGGCCCGGTGCTGGACACGCCCGAGTTCTACGTCGCCTGCCGCGACAGCCTCAGTGAACACGGCATCATGACGGTCAACCTCTTCGGCGACCATCCGAGCTACGCCAAGAACCTCAAGGCCATGCGCTACGCCTTCGACCAGGTCATTTCGCTGCCGGAAGTACACGATGGCAACATCGTCGCCCTCGCCTTCAAGCACAAGATCCAACCGGATTTCCCTGCCCTGTACGAACGCGCCGCGGAAATCACCGCAGCGACCAAGCTGCCGGCAAAATCATGGGTGAATGGCATCAAGAGCAATTTCTGATTCGGTCAGGTAGCGATCAGGTAGCGAGCAAGACGCTCTCAGGAGCGCCGAAGAAATTCTCTGCTTCCCAAAGCAGGGGAACGTATTGCTTGAACTTGACTGCTTTCCTGCGGCTCCCCGCCCCCTTTGGCAGTGCGGCCACGCAACCGGGCTTTCGCGTATCGGCGGCGGCCCTCGCTGCGTTCACCGCACGCTCTCCCGCGATCTATTCGATGGCGCAGCCGGCCGTTTTTGGCCGTTTATAGCGGCAAGCATCAAAGTCTTTTTTGGATCAATTTGACCGCGAGAAACACTCATTGCGGACGACAGCAGCAACTGCTGTATTTCCCCAACCAAAAAAGAAGCTGCTTCGCAAGACGAACAGCGTAGAAGGAAAAATAATGGATGTAATTGCTTTTCTCGGGACCTCCGAAGTGATCGGAGCATTTGCCGTGCTGCTGGGACTTATGAGCGCCTGCGTATTTGGAGTATGGCTTGGAATATCTTTCAATTCATATGCAAACGATGCCGACGTGGAGAACCGCAGCTCATACGAATTGAATAGGAAGGAGCCATCGCAACCTCACGCAAAATAGGACGCCTTGCAGAAGCGACGGTCCAATCGGATTCACTCCTCTCGCCTCGAAAAGAGCCTGCGCTATTCCGACACCGTTACGGCAATCCATCGAATCAGGCATGACGTCCCAGGCTAGTCCGCCGGCACGCATGGAACAAAATCGCGTGCGGCCAACACTCATTGCACATGGGTGTACGATGCCACGCGACATGCCGTCCCGTCGGCACGCCGACGTAAAACCTTGGATCGCCATGCTATCGGCTTGACTGCAGGAAAGCCAGGTCGCCCCCTTCCATGAAAGCTTGAGGACAAAACGGTCTGCTCAGTTTGGTTCGTACGGCGCATGCCGCATGCGTCGTGCGCACACAATCTGCCGCCGTGCAAACGACCGTCATTCGCACCTATGTTTCCTGTATCGCTTCCCGCTCAACCTGTCCTGGCACATGAATCGCAGACGCCCGCCCCTAACCTGGCCAAAGCCCCTGCGCCAGCCCCTGACCGCAACAACGACAAGAAGGATAGTGGCTCACCATCGTCGATCGGGCGCTCCGGCTTCGAGCGACTGATCGAACAGGAGCGCTACCGCATTCCCTTCGACATCAAGACGTCGCAAGCGCTCAAGGCACTGCTGACGCACTTCGCTGAAGAATTCGCCGACCCGCACCTGAACACGCCCTTCGTGGTTATCTCGGGAGGCGGCATCGTGGGCTATCTGGCGGCCATCCACCTGCGCCAGCGCCTTGGCTATAACGTCCTGGTCGTGGAAAAACGCTCCCATGCAGAACGCAGGACGGTGCTGGACCTCAAGCGCTTTACGCTCAAAGAATGGCCGCCGGACCTGATCGAACTACTGATAAAGGAAAAACTGATCACCCGCAGCCTTGGACGCGCCGAAAGTTTCGGTCTCCGGAAGATCATTCGCCGTGCTCGCAAGCGCAGCATCATCTCCGACCTGGCCACGCCGGCCACGCCAGCCCAGCAGCAGCCGATCCCCCTCGCCCCGGTCGGCCCGACTACAGGGCCATGGGCGTATCCCGATCCCGCGCGTGAGAGCGAGACCGACTTTTATGAGACCTACGCGCTCACCCAAATCCGTGACGCCCAGGCTGGCTTGAGCCGGTATTGCCGTGAAATCGGCGTACATTTGCTCAACGGCGAAATCGCGGAACTGAGCGAAGTCGACGGCGAGTCCGTTCCCGGTATCCGCATGGGAGAAGATAGCAGCGAGACGGGTGAGATAATTCAGCCGCCGACAGCCCTGCCTGCACTAGTTCTTATTGTCGAAGGTAATACGCCCAGGCTCGACGACGGTTTTGGCGGCACCGAATCAATCGCGGTGGATGAAATCTGGCACCAGCGCAATTACCTGGCCCGCCATGCCGGCGGCTCCCCGCCTGGTGGCGGCAGCAGCATCGAGATCGACCGCGATCGCAAGGCGGCCGTCCTTACCCAGGTATGGAATGGGCCCGACGGCCTGCAAGCCAATGTGTCGGTGCTGCCAACCCCGGAAGAGGCAGCACGTATACGGGCGATGCCTGCCGCAGAGGGTGAACGTGAACTCGATGCGCTGTTCGAACGCGCTCCGCGCCTGCTCGCAAACCTGCCCTCGCCAATCATCGTTGACCAATCGCACGAGACCTGGCGCTCGCCGCCGATTGCGAGCAAGATCACGC
Source organism: Herbaspirillum sp. RV1423 (assembly GCF_000577615.1). GTDB lineage: Bacteria > Pseudomonadota > Gammaproteobacteria > Burkholderiales > Burkholderiaceae_D > Herbaspirillum. The sequence continues at coordinate 23,988 of NZ_CBXX010000037.1, read as the reverse complement.
GGGCGCGCAACCCGGTCCATGGCAACGTGGTATTCCTCGGCGACTCCAGCGGACTGGGCTCGCCCTTCAACAGCCGCGGCGCCAACGACGGCGCTACTGGTCAATTGCGCATCCTGATGGAATACATCCGCGATCCCCGTTACCTATCGGCCGACGCGCAATTGCGGCGCGAAGCGGAAAATCTGGCACGCGCACGCTTCAACGATGTCTACCGTGCACGGCATGGCACGGCACTCGACCTGATGCTGCAATTCGGTTTTTACACCCCGCAGCAAGTCGCCGAGATCCAGGCGTCGTTCCGCAAAGAGCGGCGCATGCCGTAGGCGCAAGGCGACCCAAAGCTTGCCTCGCGGCAGCCCCCGGGGACCGGCAGTATATCCATTACCGAAAAATAGGATGGAACCACCGTTCCTGCACTACTCACTTACAGGCAGTGCGATAGGTGATTCCGACAGACCATGGCGTATCCATACCGGGCGCCGGAACCCTACGCCCTGCACCGAATGATGGCAGCCTCGAACGCGGCAAGCGCGTCGGCCGTTTTTTTACCACTGCAATGGGTGCATGTCGCCCTTGCACGCACAGGAATACATACACCATGGCAAGCACCGGGAACAAAAACACCATAGACCCAACCCATAATATGGAAATGATCACCTACCCCGAGACCGAGCAGGCAGGCAGCAGCAGCGCACAAGGCGTGCGCGCATCGCGCACGCCCGTCTTACCCTTTACCACACAGGACACCGAAAATTCGCCCTTGAGCCGCACGCACGATAAAACCAGCAAGGCCAGCGTCTTTTCCAGCGTAAGACTCCATGCGGGCGATGCGACCGAACGCCTGCCCGACTTCGAAATCACGAAGGTCGACGCCGACGCCCTTCTGGAAAAATCCCAGAAGACGCTGCAAACTCACGTCCGGCGCCACTTCGATCTACAACTGCTGCGACAATTCTACACAGCACGCGATGTGGCGATGCGAACAATGAAAAATGAGGACTTCGACAAAGCCATCGACGCCATGTTGAGACTATATGCCGGTCCCGATGCGGACATCCCCGCACTGAGGAAAAAGCTGGAAGAATCCTGGGAAAATGGCGGCGTCCTCTCTGGGCTGCGCTCGGTCAAAGGACGCGCGATCAACCAGATATTCCCGGTAATGATGCCTTACCTGATCAACTACTGGAGTGGCAAGGCAGGCGGACTGGCTGCGTCGTCAGTCAACTTCGCGGGTACGCTCGCCGCCGGCATCGTGGCCATGGAACGAGATGCCGACTTCCTGCTTCACATCACTCCCGCCAAAGATCTCCAGTTCACGCACGGCGCACCGAATATTGCCGAAGCGATGAAGGATATGACGCTATCCGGCGTCGGCACTACGCAGGACGCCGCGAAAAAACTCGATGAACTGATGGAAGTCCCTGCTTACAAGCCGGAATATCTGCAAGGCTTGTATAAGGCCGCCGCCGAGAATCCCGACAATCCGGCACTGCGAGAAGAGGCCGAAACTGCTTATCGCACCGCCGAGACCGCGCTGCGCAATGGCATGCTCGACTATCAATGCGCCAGTCTGTTCGGCAAGGTATGGGACAGCGGCGGCCTGAGGAACCAATGCTGGCTGCAAGCAGTTCGCATGTACGGCAACATGGCGGCCACCTGGTCGGCATACACTTCACACCAACCCATCAGCGGATGGTTCGTGACGGGCACCACCGCAGTTCAAACTGCGGCGCAACCTTTCCTCGCGCGCGGCGACCAGGTGCGGGAACAGTATGGCCAGATGCGCCTCAATATCGCCAAAGCGACGCCTGAGAAGGGAGAAGAATTTCTCCAGACCGCCTGGCGCACCTATGAACAAATCGGCCAGCAACAATTCCTGGGCATCCTCAAGGAGCAGTCGGCAGAACATTTACCCAAGGCAGCCGCCAAGCTGCTTGATGTGACGAAACGAACATGGCGCGAGTATCGCGCGCTGGACTTGCGTCACGAGATGGCTACGCGCTGGAATACGCTTGATGCCAAGTACCAGATAGCCGTAGAAGCCAAAGGAAGAAACCCGGTCATTTTGGAACTGGGCCAGCAAATCTTCGAGGCGCGCGACGATCTGGATGCCGCGACCGAACGTCAGTTGTGCGATCAGTTGGCCGACGAGATCGGCATGAACCGTGACGAATGTTGGGAACACAACAAACTCTCAGCGTGGGATGCATTGCGCGAACCGGTGATTGGCACCGACGACGAAACCCGCTATCTCGAGCTCGATCGAGTCATTCGTCCCAAGGTCAACGCACTCAGCGACGGAAAGAGGCAGAAATACGATACGGTTTTCCATCAGTATAGGGACACCGTCCTGGATCAGCTCCATATCCAGGAATTGAAGTTCACTGACATTTCCAGCAATTCAGGTCATCGCCAGGCGGCTGCGGCACTGATGGATCCCGAGCGCCAAGATAGTTTCCGCAATTCTCCAGCATTCCTCATGGGATTCTTGCTTGACGGCGACCGCCGTTCGCACGATTTCGCCGAATATGGCGCAGCGGTGATTGCCGGCGTCGTACGCACCTACCAGGCGATCATCGCCAACCCTGGCGGAGCTGTGCTGGTGGGTTCACTGCTCAGCTTGATCACGGAAGCCATCAAAAACAAGAATCCGCACTATCACGAGACAGCCGCCGCACGTTCGATCGGCACCGATATCATGGCCGCGCTGCATCTGCTCAATATCGCGGCGGTGTCCATGATTGCCGTGGCCAGCGGCGTACGGCTTGGCGTGCACCTGATGCAATCGTCCGCGGGTGAAGTGGCGGAAAGAGTCACGCAGAATTTCAAGCTGATGACGCGCGACATTTTGCGCGCGCGCGGCTCCAACGACTTCATGTATATGGCCACACGCTCACTGCGCAACCTCGCCTTGCTGATCGAAACCGGAATCATCAGTGTCAAGACGCCTGACACGCTGTCCAAGCTCAATAGAGTTTTGAAAAAATTGGATGCGCTGGTCGAGCAAGAACGTCTGGTAAGTCCGGAGCAATCCCTCGAAGCTTTCGAGGAAGCACTGCCTGTGCTGCAGCAGGTCAACGAAGAAATGGAGCCGGGCGAAGGCGACAACTTCGATGAGCAAACCCAGGCAGGCACAACCTCGGCCCCCAAAGACAAGCATCCCGCTTAAGGTCGGCGCGGCGACTGTGCTCAACCGCATCCTGAAAAAGGTCAGCAATGGCGACAGAGCAATACGAAAAATTAATTGACGAGCTGTGCAAATTGGTGGAAATGCCGGTGCAGCCTTCTTTCTATGACCGTGTGGATCTGGAAATCGACCGGGTATTCTTTTCATTGATAGAAGGCAAACCAGCCAAGGTCGGCGATGCCGCCCCTGGCGCCGGCAAAAATTCACCTCGTCCCGCCCCCCTCAAAACCGAGCACAGCAAGGGTCAGGCTGTCATCGTGATCTTCTGCGATTTCGGGCCGCTGCCTCGTCATCAGCAAGAAGCCGTCATGCAACGCCTGCTGGAACTCAATCTGTCATTGCAGGGCGAGGAACAACCGGTCATGTCGATGAACCATGAGAACGGCCATGTATTGCTGTCTCGCCGGCTATCGCTGGCCGGACTGGACGCACTGGATTTGATCAACAAGATGAAGGACCACGCCGGACAAGCCAAGCAATGGCGTAACGGCGGGTGCTTCCTCGACGGACCTGGCAAGGCGTCGCCGCGCAAATCCGACGGCGCCCGTCGGCAATTGCTGCGCTTCTCAAGCGCGGCCTGAACAACGCACAAGGCGCCGCCCGCGCGGCGCCGCAGCCAGCAGTCTTCTTCTCTTCCCTCAACAAGATGGCCGCATCGCCTCATGCATGGTCGCGCATTGCGCCTGCCGCGAGCGCTGCGCTCATGCCGACGCGACAATCTCCCCGCAAGGCAGCAACACAAAACGCACTGCCGCCTTGATGGCGATGTGGTACGGCGATTGCCAAGACGGCCGCATGTGCCGCTTTCCGGCTATCCGTGGCGGCTTGTCCGTCTCGCTTTTCTCGCAACGAGGAGAAGGTATGCCATGCATGGATGGAACCATCTTTCCTTTTTCCTCCACCGAAGAAGGCGAGGCGTAAAAGCCCGCCCGCAAACAACAATACTCCCGGACGCCGGTCGGCGCCCCGCGCACAGACGCTGTCCTACCGCGACGCGCAGGAGGTTCCCGCCCGCCGGAATCCGGATCTCGATCATCGACAGAATTTAGAGGTAATCAAATGCCGTTTCTTTCCACCGTTCTACATCATCAATACCCTTTACCTACCGACACAGCGCCTCAAGGTCCACGCACCATCGAGGCTGCAAGTCTCACCGCGTCCACCGGTCCCAAATACCGTTTTACCAACGAAGATGTCTACACCATGCTTTTCCACGGCGTCGAAAGCTGGGCCAAGGATGTCAAGCTTGGCGAGTCGGCGCTCAAGGCGCATGCCCGCGAGGTCAAACTGAATACGGAAGGCATCAACGCCGACGTCATTCCCTATCCTGCCAATCAGCGGTACGTCGAAGCGGCGCTGGTCGCCGGCATGGGCCCGCTGGCCGGCGTCGACATGATAACCAAGACCTTTCATAGCGCGAACAAAGACGGCAGTCCCGCAGCCGATCAAGAGCACATGCCCGTCGCTCTGTACAATCAGGCGACTCTGATCCAGGATCGCACAGCCTATCTGAACTCATTCACGGGCGATCGCAGCGACGAGGCGGCATGGTATCAACACCTCACCGCCAAGGTTCCGGAGAACCCACTGTGGGGAATGCTGGATCTGAGCGAACGCGCCACAGCCGGCGGCGCGCACGTCAAAGGAATGCCTTGCAACACGGCCCACTTGTACCACAAGATTTTGGCCCAGGAAAGCACGGTTCCGTTCCTTCACATTGCCGATTCCGTAATGTATCACCTGGCAAAAAAATACGGAGATCGCACCGAGGAGATCAACATCGTGATCATCGCTACCGAAGGTACCGTCAATGGCGGCCTGTATCCGCAACAGGAACAGGAAATGCGCGAAAAGTATTCCCTGCCGCCAATCAACTGGTCCATTCCCGGCCCGAAGGCGCAGGAACTGATTACCAACGGCATCTATCGCGGCGTAAAGGCCGGAGATCTCAAACTCGCCGCCCAACAGATCCACGACGGTGAAGTGCTGGCCATCATGCAAGCTGAAGCGCAAGGAATCAAGATCGACATGCGCGGGCAGTTCTGCACGGAAATCGAACCGGGTGAACAAGCCATGACTCCAGGCCAGAAACAGGATCTCCAGGGCAGCATCCCCGTCGATGCGGCCCAGACGCTGGTCGATATGCTCATCGATTCCTCCAAGGTATTGAAACAGGCCAACGATCTCCTGGACGCGCGCGCCCAAGAGGAACTAGACGCACGCGCCCAACTGCACGCGGCCGCGTGAGTATTGACGCCCGATTCGGCGTTGAATCGGCGGCGCACCATCGTGTTGAACGACGACGCTCCGCCGCGATACCTTCGACGCCGACGACCGCATCCATTGCATCTATTGCACCCTGAAAGGAAACCATGTCCAAGCAGCTTTACGAAAAACTGATTCACGATCTTTGCGAAATCAGCCAGAACAAGAACCCCAAAAGCATCATCGATGGCGGCCCGGTTTCGGTCAATGATGTCGTCTTCTCCATCCACCCAGGCACTGAAATGAACGAGGGAACGCTGCTGGTGTATTGCGATTTTGGAGAAATCTTCAAGGGCCGCGAAGCGGAGGTATCCAGGATGCTGCTGGAAGCCAATCTGCTCATGTACGCTGCCAACGGTCCCATGTATGCGATTTCACCGCTCTCCGGGCGGGTCATCTACCAACATCGTTATGCGATCGACGCGCTCACCGGCAAATCGTTGAGGGACGCGCTGGTGTTCGTGGCGGCCAAAGCCAAGGAATGGCGCAAAACCCAGCTACTGGACAATCCGCCGGTCAAGGCGAATGCCGCCGCAGCCAACCTCATCCTGCGCAATTGGACCAATACTGCCGCCGATGGCAAGAACTGATACTCCCCTTCCGTCAACGTCCGGGGACCTTCCAGGCCCCGCCAACCCGCAAGGCCGCACGATACGTCGTGCGGCCTTGCCGTTTGCCGCGCCTGCGCTTTTCGTCCATTCCCTTTTGGCTGTTCCATGACGCCTCGGTATGCCTGATCAGGCGCTTCCAGATACATGTGCAACATAAATGGAACCGGCACTTTTCTGCGGTCACCTAATCATGACAGCTTCGTGACTTCGCAATGAATAAAAAGAAGCCCACATTGCCTGTCCATCATGCAAACACCGGTCTGAAGACGGCCTGACATGATGCACGGACGGTGCGATAAGACGTCAGAAAATTCAATGTCTGCAATCAGCTTGAATTTCCGTTCAGCACCAAGGACACAGGCTTGGCAGGTGTCGGTCGTCAGATCGCCCTCCACGCCCCATATCGAAAAACATGACCAGCGCCGGTAAACGGCACAACGAGAGTATGCAGCCAATTTGGCGCGGTCCGCAAAGGAATAGAAATGCCCATCCAGTCACTAACCCCCACTTATATTCAATTTACCCCGCCGCCAACATCAGGATCCGCTTCCAAAACGGAAACCGACAAGCCGGCTCCCGGGTCCACCACGTCTCCGGAAACAGCCAGCGGCGCCAGCGCCAGCAAGGGTACGCAACTACGGCGAGAATTCGCAGTCCAGGAATTTTGCGAAACGTACATGAAGCAATTCTCCGACTCGGGGCTGAAGGAAGAATGCTACAACTTTTATAAAGAGAAGTTTCCCAGCCTGGCTCCGATGAACGGACGCCCGATTGCCGATTTGCTGGCCGAATTGGATATGGACAAGGAAGCAAACAATCCGAATATCGAAGTCCGCCACAAAGACGATGCCAATCCAGGCTATATGTACGCGGTATATGAACCGCAAGATCGCGAACTGCGCGCCAACCGGATCATCACCGTGGAAAAGCAGGCCGGCGACCACAACGGCATTCCCGCCTCGCAAAATCAGGGGGGGCAGCGAACCGTACATATGGGTGTCTGGGTCCACGACAGAAACAATCCGTTGCGATCCACCCAATATGGCACAGATGGCGAACCTGAAGCCATGGAAGCGCGCGCAGGGGCCGACAAGGAAGTACCGTACATGACGTTGCAGCCGGCCTTCCTGAACCAGGAAGAGTCTGCACTGACCAAGTGGTATAAACCCGTCGACGAGACTTTCGGTTCTTTCCTGGCGCAAAGCCTCATGATGCACGCAGGACAAATCGACTATTCCATGGCCGATTTAAGCCGTTCTTTCGCACCGCATACGATTGAAGGCCGGGCCAATCCAAAAGCCGGCACGCTCGGACTTGACGATGAAGCCCGCAAGAAAGCGGTCGACTATGGCAAGAGCGCTTTCGGTGCCGCTGAATGGGCGCGCAATCCCGCCAATCTGCATCGCAGTCTGAGGGAGGGCGGCAGTTGCTCCACGATCCTGGCCAAACACATGCAGGGCCTGCAATTGCATATGTTGAAGACCGAGGCGGAACGCCAATGGGAAGAGAAGGGCCTGAAGCCGGAAGACGCGCCGACCTTTGCCGAACTGGTGAACACGCTCGAAGGCCTGCCAGCCCTGAATCCGATGAATCAGTCGCCTCGTACCTTGGAAAACAACTTGTTGCTGTCCAAGCGCAACGGTGAATTCCAATGGGTATTCGTTGGAAAGAGTTCCCAGGAACACATCGTCAACGACAAGGAAGGTCCTCCGCCTAGCCGCCAGCCTGACCTGCCCGATCTGCCAGTGGACGATCCACGTACGCAGGAAAACATGGATGCAGCGAAGAAAAATAAGCAACTTCCTCGCACCGAAATCACCGCGCAAACCGAAGCGGATACGGCTGCCAAAGGCAAATAACCTTAACCCCAGATTGTTACAAGGCGGTGCCATTATCTCAATGCGCCGCTTACCTGCCAGGGCTTATCTCGAATTCCCGCCAGAAGCCCTGGCGGGATTTTTCATTTCAGGTACTGCTCGTCCAGGGGCGCTTCCTTGCCCTTGATCTCCAGGCGATACCCATACCCACAGGCCGTCATGGCCGCCTCAACCTGGCCCGGCAACTCCCGCAGTTTCCCTCGCAGTTTAGAGATATGCAAATCGATGGTGCGTGCGGCCATTGCACCGTCCGGTCCCGTTACCAATGTGCATAATGTCTTGCGGGAAATATAGACGCCCGGGGAAGAGAAAAGCTGCCAGGCGATGCTGAATTCGCGCCTAGTCAACTTGATTTCCCGGCCCTCAAAACTGAAACCTGATGTGTCACGGTCCAGCGCAAAGCCCCGCAATTCGATGACACGGCGCGGCGCACCTTGTCTGCGACGGCGCGATATCGCATTGACCCTGGCGGCCAGTTCCCGCGGATCGAACGCCTGGCTCATCCAATCATCGGCGCCGCTGTCCAGCGCGAGCGCGCCAAGACCTGGACTCCCGCTCGGTAGCAGCACGAGCACAGGGGGTCGGTCGCTGCGCGATCGCAACCAGGGGAAGATGTTGCCATCCGATCCGCCAGCCCCGTGTTGATCGACAATGACGACGTCGAAATGGTTGAGCCAGAACGAGCGCAGCAAGGTCATTTCAGACTCCAATGGCAACACGTCGCAACCGCAACGGCCCAAAGCGCCTCTTATTCGGTCAAATAACGCCGCGCTGCGGACATGGCACGCTGCTTTCATTGTCACGCCCCCTCTTTGCATGCAGGGAAGATCTGTCGCACAAACTGCTTGCTCCAGTGACGAGACCACAATAAGGCGTCTTGCCATCCGCAGTCTTGGCGAACCCGACGTCCCGGAATCTCGACGCGCTTGGGGTCGGGCCCACACTGCAAGCAATCGCGTGAATTGATATGGTTCATTCTCAAGACTCCTTTTGCGTCAGGTCGCCTTGCGGGCATCCTGGCTATGCCACCTCAGAAATAGACGGATTTACAAGGCTACGATGAGAATATGTCTGGCATAAGACCATCAGGCGCCTTCTTCTCCGGCTCGAACGGCCTTCGATTTCCAGGTCAGCGAAATCAACAGCGCACAGACGCCGGAGCCGATGAGGAATACGAAAGCAGGAGCGAACGAACCCTTGCTCGCGTTGATCAAGAAACCGATGACCACAGGACCGATGCCGGCGGCGATCTGTCCTCCGAAGTTGATGATGCCGGAGGCGGTGCCGACGGCTTCGTCCGGAAGGTGCTTTAGCGGAATGACAAACACGGTGCCATAGATGGCGGTATAACCGACCAGGCTGAGGGTCCAGAAAGTCATCAGCAACGGCAGCGATGTCGCGACCGCCATGAGGCTCAGGAAAATGATGACCATCGCCGCCCCCACCGCCATGAAGAGGCGATCATGGCCTTCGCCAACCTTGTCGAGCAACCAGCCCACGCCGTTGAGCGCAGCAAATGCCACCAGATAAGGAATCGATGAAGCGATGCCGACGTGCAGGATATCGATATCGCGCGTCTTGACCAGGAAAGTGGGCATCCAGGAAATCAGGCCGACATAAACGATATTGCTGAAGAAGAAAATGAACATGGTTTTTCTCATCAGCGAATTGCGCAGCAGTTGGCCGAACAGCCCTTTGGGGCGTGCGCCGCGGGTGCGCGCCGACGAATCTTTCACGGCGAACCACAGTACGATGGCGACCACAACGCCGACCAGACCAAACACGTGATAGGCAAACCGCCACCCATGCACCTGCATCAGCGCGGCGATCGCGCCCGTGCCGATGGCGCTGCCGATGAAAGTCGCCCCAATGATCAGAGATTTGGCGCGCGCACGTTCCTGCTTCGGAAATGCTTCGGCGATGGTGACCGTGCTGGCCGGCGCAAAGCCCCCCTCGCCCAGGCCGAACAGCAGACGAATTGCCACCAATATGGCGAATGAACCTGCCATTCCGGTCAGGCTGGTAAAAACGGACCAGCAGGCAACGCAAAACACCAACACTTTGCGCGAACCGAAACGGTCCGCCATCCAACCGGCCATCAGTTGCATCAACGCATAACTGATGTAGAACGAACCCAGCACCATGCCGGCAGCGCGAGCATCGAGTTCAAACTCTTTGCTGATAGGAATGATGGAAACGCTCATGGCCATGCGGTCCGCATTGGCCAGGATCCAGGAAAACAGCAGGGTTATCAGAACGAAGATTTTTTGTCCGCGGCCATAACGTGTCGAATTCGACTGCGGCAGGGCAACAGAGCGGTTCGGGATATTGCGATCGGTCAGGAGTGTCATGTCAATTTCTACAGAATTGGAGAATGGAAAAAACCATTTAGAACGCATCTCACGCCTATTGATGAAATGAGTTCTAGCCTGGACACTCAACGGCAGCGTCTTGGGACAGCGTGGAAAATCGCGTCTCGTTCAAGGCAAAAAATGCGCCATCCCAACGATACCGGCCCACAAGGCTCCCCATAGTTTCACACGCAAGGACGCCAGGTTATTCCTTTTATGCAATTCAGGCACGCAGGCATCGGAGCAAATTGTCCAACTTGCCCACGCGAGAGAAATTGCTGAATTTTTCAAACAATGCCTCGGCATCCATGCCGGACGTATTATTCCGAGCGCACTCGGTAAATTTTTGGCGCTGCTGATCTTCGGTGAGGGGGTTTTGCGGGCAGCCCTTGGGATACACTGCGCGGTGCTCGATAACCTTGCCGTCGACAAGCGTAATGCGCGCAAGGCAATCTCCCCCCCAAGGCAGGCTTTCAGTCTCAGGCAAGATTTCCCTGACATGCATGTGAACCAGAGGAAGCAAGCGCATCACCTCGCCATCGGTCAGCGCTTTCTCAGTGAAATGACTCATTCGAGGGATGCCGCGCACCAGTGCGAGCGCCGCGCAATAGTTCATGCTGAACCGGGCCTCCGACGGTGATGCCGGCTTCTGGTATCGCAGATTGGCGACCATGAATTCGGGCATATGGATATTGATCGACTTGATCTCATCGGTCTTGAATTCATGGTCGGCCGACAACGCCAACATCGCGTCAATGCCCAGGTGCGACGACATGCATGAAGGATACAGCTTAGCCACCAAACCATACTCGTCGATCGCCAGCGGCGCATCCGGGAAGGTCGCCGGTGAAAACTCGCCCAGATTGCCGCCGCCGGCATATAGTTCTTCGAACGACCATTTCCCTTGGAGCGTATTGGCCACCCCGGTCACACCTGCACTTGCCAGCTTGGCCGCGATGACCCCGTGCATCGCAGCAAATCCCGCATGCATCGGTTTGACCATCGATCCGAACTGGCGCTTGCTGCCGGCGGCCAGACTGGAGCTGATACTGATGGCATGCAGAATGCCCTGCTCGCCCAGTTTCATCAAAACGGCGCAGGCCGCAGCCGTTCCGATCGTACCGATGGTCGAAGTGGAATGCCAGCCAGACTCGTAATGCGAGGGATTGACCAGCTTGCCCAGTTGCGCCTCTACCTCCAGCCCTGCGATGTAGGCGTAAACAATTTCAGCCGGCTTGGCGTCGATGTCTTCTCCCAACGCCAACAACGCGGGCACCAGAGACGCACTGGCATGAGTCACAGGCGGGAAAAAATTGTCATCGAAATCCAGGGCATGTGCGGCACAACCATTGATCAGGGCAGCCCAAGGGGCTGCCACCGGCTGTTTATGCGTGACGGCGCTGGATTTTCCGCTACCGTCGTCGGGCGTGATCTTGCCTGCACCGATCACCGCCGGCTCATTGCGTCCGCCAAGCACGCAACCCATGACATCGGCGATCGCGATTTCCGCCTTCTTGATCGAGGATCCCGAAAATTCCTTGCCGCTATCCGCGCACCACACTGCAAGCAGCTCACTGAGATCCATCATGCGCCTCCTCGCTGGGAGACGGCCTGCCCAGCGTCCACGCTGGTGGTCATCACATATTTTTCAAAAAAAGCTTCACACCGCGCCAACTGTTCCAACGTGACGAATTCATTAGGCTTATGTGCGTGCGCGATATCTCCCGGCCCGCATATCACGGCCGGGATGCCGGCTGCACTGAACAGCCCCGCCTCGCTGCCGAAGCCAACCTTGGTGGCGCGCCCTGCGCCAAGGATGCGAATGGCGCGCTCGACCACATCGTCCGACGGCTTCGAATTGAGTCCTGGATAAGACGACAGGATTTCAAACTCGACGCGTCCCGCGTTTACGCCGCTTCCCCCCTCTGCCTCGACTTTCATCTGCGGCAGCATGGTCTGTTCGACGTAGGCGCGCAGTTCATCCAGGACTTGTTCCGGATTGACACCCGGCAGGAAACGATGCTCGAACACGAACTCACACTTGTCAGGAATTGTGTTGATCACCTTTCCGCCGTGAATCACCGTGGTGACAATGGTGGAATACGGAACGTCGAATTCGCGGTCCCAGGTTTCCGATCCGCGAACACGCTGGGCGATCTCGCGAATCTTGACGATAAGCTCGGCGGTGAAATCGACCGCATTGATTGCCAGTTGAGGAGAGGACGAATGGGCGGAATGGCCGTGTACCGAGCAACGGTAGGCGCGCTTGCCTTTGTGCGCGAGCACCGGCTGCATCATGGTGGGCTCGCCAACGATACAAGCGGTGGGTGTGATGCCATTGGCCTTGAGGTCGTCCAGCAGACCGCCTACCCCAAGGCATCCCAGTTCCTCGTCGTAAGAGAAGGAAAAATGAAGCGGCGTATGCAGCTTTTCGCGGGAGAAGCGCGGAAGCTGGGACAGACACACCGCGAGAAAACCCTTCATGTCGCAGGAACCGCGGCCATAAATACGGTCACCCATGGCGGTTGCGACAAATGGATCGGTATCCCATTTCTGCCCATCCACCGGTACTACATCGGTGTGACCGGAAAAAACGGTGCCGAAGCCGGGACCTTCGCCGTAAGTGGCGAACAGATTTGCCTTCTTTCCGGTTGGATCGTACGTCAACCTCACCTCGGCGCCTAAGCCCAGGAGGTAATCGCGCGCCCATTCGATCAAGCCCAGATTGGAATCCCGGCTGACAGTGTTAAAGCCGATCAGTTTGGACAGCAACGACAAGGTTTCAGCGGATGGCTGTGCTGAGGTGATTAATTGCATTTTTTCCATTCATTATCCATAAATAAGCTGCTTGCGACGCTGTGGAATCGCGCAATTCACCATGACAGATTTTGCGCTGTACCATGACAATAAAAGTCTTTATCGTCATCGACGGCGCCTTGCAAATTCATTAGAATAAGGCGATGTTAGTCAACCTGTGTAGAGTCGGCGATGGACAGATACTCATTAACTTGTTATGGCTGTACTGGTAACCAAAGAGTACAGATGGGGCGAAAATGGCATTGATCCAATTGTCGAGAGCATCGAAGCTATCTCTGGTGGAGCAAATCGTGGAACAGCTCAAGAACCTGATCGACAAAGGCTCCTTGCGCTCCGGTACGAAAATGACATCGATCAGGCTCTTCGCACACCAACACCTGACCAGCGTCCATACGGTCGCGGAAGCTTTCGAGCGATTGGTGGCGCTGGGATATCTGGAGTCCCGGCCGCGCAGCGGTTTCTTTATCAAGCGTCCCCGCCCGATCACGGACAAACGCAATCCGACCGAAAAATTTGCCAAGGCTTTCGACCATCTGTGGCAGTTGCGGTCCCACCTGATGAACGAAGACGGCTTGCTCAACGTGACGTCCGGCAAGCTGCCCAAGGAGTGGATGGATACAGACATGATCAAGGTCAGCCTGAAATCAGTCGCTTCCAAGGTCGACTCGGCAATGATGCAATATGGCGATCCCTATGGGTATCTGCCCTTGCGAACCTTGCTGCAATCCAAACTGGCCGATCTAGGAATCTATTCTCAGCCTGACCAGATGCTGCTCACCCAAGGCGCATCGCAGGCGATGGACCTGATCATTCGCTACCTGCTGCGGCACGGCGACAAGGTACTGATCGACGATCCCGGATATTTCAATCTGTTCAGCAATCTGCAAATGCAAGGCATAGAGCCTCTGCCGGTGCGCCGCAATCATGACGGCCCCGACCTGGACATGGTCGAAAAGCTGGCTCAGGAACATCGCCCCAGCGTCATGTTCACGCAATCGGTGTTGCATACCCCCACCGGATCGACGATCTCGCCCGGCAACGCCTATCGTCTTCTGCGCTTGTCCGAGCAATACGATTTTCGTATCGTCGAAAACGACGCCTATGCCGACATGCTTTCGGAACAAGTTCCCCGTCTGGCGACGCTGGATCAGCTTTCCCGGGTGTTCTACGTAGGTAGTTTTTCCAAAACGCTATCGGTCTCAGCGCGGGTCGGTTATGTGGCAGCTCCTGCCAATTCCATCAAGGACCTCGCCAACATGAAAATGATCACCAGCATCACCAGCTCGCAGTTAAGCGAGAAATTCGTATTTCATGCGCTGACCGAAGGCCAGTATCGCCGGTCGGTGGAACGCTTGCGACTGCGCCTGGCCGGCAGCATGACCGAAACCGAGGATATGTTGCGTCCGCTTGGATTCCATCTGTTTTGCCGACCGCTTGGCGGCAAGTTCATCTGGGTGAGGCATCCGAACTTCGAAAGCTCTTCGGACATCTGGAAGCTGGCCGCGAATGCCGGCATTGTCATTGCGCCGGGCAAGGTTTTCCGCTACGGCATGCAGGATACTCCCTGGTTCCGGCTCAATGTCTGCTATGGCGGAGAGCCCGCGCTGGCGAATCTGTTCAAATCGATCTGCTGAACCGATCGACGCAACGACCGCCCTTGCCCGGCGCATCTCATGGGCGGCCTAACGCGATCAAAGGACGGAGCGCCCGTGCTCCGGCTTCCACAATAGCGCCGCGTACGGGGGCAGAGTCGAACTGAAAGGTTCCGACCAGTTGATTGACGCGTGCCGCTTGCTCCTTGAGCGTGGCCGAAGCGGCAGTAGCTTGCTCGACCAGCGCCGCATTTTGCTGGGTGGAGTGCTCCAGTTCCGCCAGTGCGCCATTGATTTGTCCAATGCCGCCGCCCTGCTCACGCATCGAAACATTGATTTCCTGCACGATAGCGGCAACACGCTCGATGCCATTGACGATTTCCTGCATATTCTTCCCGGCTTCTTGTACTTTGACGCTTCCCGATTCAACGCTTTCTTCGGCTACGGTGATCAGGCTCTTGATCTCCTTGGCGGCGGTCGCGCTGCGTTGCGCCAGCGCCCGCACCTCGCTTGCCACCACCGCGAAGCCGCGCCCCTGCTCGCCGGCGCGCGCGGCTTCCACTGCGGCATTCAACGCCAGGATATTGGTCTGGAATGCTATGGCATCGATAACGCCGGTAATATTGGAGATATTCGCCGAGGCGCGGCAGATGTCATCCATAGTCGCCACCACCGTGCCCATGACGTCGCGACCGGCGACCGCGCCGGAGCAAACCGAACGCGCCAGTTCCGCCGCCTGGCCCGCGCAAGCCGCGCAATTTTCCACTGCCACCGTCATCTGTTCCAGCGATGCGGATGTCTCTTCCAGGCTACTCGCGGCGGATTCGGTGCGATGAGAAAGATCCCTGTGGCCGGATTCGATATCCCCGGTCGCCAGCGCCACCGACGAACTGCCGTCGCGGACTTCCTTCAATACCTCGGCGATCTTTTCCACAAAGGCATTGAATGACGCGGCGATCTGCGCCACCTCGTCGCGCCCGACCACGGGCAGCCGCTGCGACAAGTCCCCGCTTCCGGAACTGATTTGCTCCATTGCGTCGCGCACCCGCGACAGCCTGCGGAAAGACCGCGCGGTGAGCATCGCGCATAACAGCGTCGCGGCCACCACCAGGATGACTACTGCCACCGCCGAAGCGCTCAGCACGCTGCGTATCCCTGCGGTGGCCTCGCGCTCGTCGAGCGCAACCACCAGTGTCCATTCGGTATCCGGAATCTTCTTGGCGCGCAGCAGCTTCGGCGCGCCTGCGATATCTGCGGCGAGTATCTCGCCGCTTGATGCCGCCGCCAGGATCGCCTGCGGCGACGTGGATTCCGAGAACTGGTCTACCCGCTTGAGCAGTTGCTTTTCATCGGGATGCGCGATGATGACGCCGTCCTTGTCCAGAACCATTCCGATACTCGACGGTGTGGGATGCACGGCGGCGATCACTTCGCGGACCTTGTCCAGCGACACACCGCCGGCGACCACGCCTTGCGCGCGGCCGTCGCGCATCATCGGCGCGGTGAAGGAGACCAGCAGCACGCCGGTGGCCGAGCGATATGGTTTCGTGATCAGAGGTTTTCCGGCTGCGATGCTCTCCTTGTACCAGGGGCGAGTGGTCGGATCGTAATCGGCGGGCAGGCCGGGCGTGGCCGAGACGAACGATTTGTCCTGCCAGCCGCCGGTCGTCAGTGAAAATCCGCCGGCCGTCATCAGATGCTTGACCAGCGCCCGCGAATCTCCATGCTCAACCTCCGCGGCCACCGCCTGCACGGCGGTTGCTTTTGCATGACTCCACTCGCCGATAGCGAGCGAGTTCGCTGCCGTCAGGCTTTCCAGGTTCTGGTGCGTCGAGCGCACATTATCGTTGCGCACGAGTATGTACGTGGCGAAAGTGGTAAGCGCCAGCGACACAATGACAGTGCCCGCACTAATCGCCAGCATTTTGTTGCGAATAGATGAAATCATGCTTCCCCCAGACAATAGCGTGATGAATTCGGGCATGGCGCACATGCGCTGCCTTGTGATGAATCTTTTCTCCGCCCCCAGTTCGGTTTTTCACGGAGAGAGGATTGCGGTGTCGTTTCGCTCGACATGAAACTGTCCGGGATGCGGTTTTGCATCGTGCTTCAAAGAAAACCGGACGCAACCAATCGCATGGTCGAACGCCTCGGCGCGCCATCGGTCATTGGTCATTGGCAGTACGAATATGGTGGACGCATGGGAGCGGCGCTATCGGTTCTACCGGCTCTCCGGAAGAGGCGCCGGATCTCCGCCTCAGCAATGCAGCGGCAGTTGGATTTCGGCGTGCGGCTCTCTCGTCATGCCAGGCGTCACCGCGATGCCGCGCGCGTGCAGGTGTCGCGCGATCGCGTCCAGCAGCCGCTCGCCCATGTCGCGTTGCTCCAGCCACAAGCGGAATTCCTTCAAGGCCGCGACTGATGTCGGCGTCGCACATCCGTTGTGCAGCCCAAGAAAGCGCCGTATCGAGATGGAATCTTGCATCGACTCGATCATGCTTTCATCGGACAGGCCGAACCAGTATTGAAGAAAGAAAATACGCAAGCCCTGCTCCGCGTTAAAGCCGGCCTCCTCCTGGAATACCTGGCCCCCAACGTCCATGCGCGCCAACATATCCCACGGAACCACCTCATCCATCTGCTGCAGAAATGCCGAGCGCGATGTCACTTTTTCCTTGCGGCCCGACGGACTTTCCACCTGAAGTCGATGCAGTTCGTCTGTCTCGCCTTTCTGCCGGGAATCCATCCATGCACGGCCTGTCGAAGGCGCACCGGCTTGATCGAAACGCAAGGATGGCGCGCCGCCCAGAGCGGCCAGCCGCTCCCGGCTCCGACTCTTATCCATTCAGATGGCAGGCACTGATATGCCCTTGCGCGACCGTCTTCATCTCAGGCCGTTCTTGCTTGCAGCGCTCCATGACAAAAGGACACCGGGTATGAAAATGGCAACCCGGAGGAGGATCCAGCGGAGAAGGAAGCTCCCCCTTCATCGGATTGAACTCGCGCGGCGTAAGCGAAATGCGCGGGATTTCCGCCAGCAAGGCTTTTGTATAAGGATGATTGGGCTGGGCGAACAGTTCAACTGTCGGCGCTACCTCCACGATACGGCCCAGATACATGATGGCCACACGGTCCGAAATATGCTCAACCACTCCCAAATCATGGCTGATGAACAGATACGTCAACCCCAATCCCTCGCGCAGGCGCATGAACAGATTGATCACCTGCGCCTGCACTGAGACGTCCAGCGCGGCAACCGATTCATCGCATACCAGAAACTCCGGCTGTACCGCCAGTGCCCTTGCGATACCGATACGCTGGCGTTGTCCACCGGAAAACTGATGCGGATAACGCAATTGGTAAGTGGGGTCGAGGCCTACGCGCGTCATCAGGTCATCCACATACGCCTCCAACTCGGCGGGCTTGACCAGGCCATGCGCCAACGGGGCTTCGCCAATGATGTCGCGCACTCTCTTGCGTGGGTTGAGCGAAGCCATGGGATCCTGGAAGATCATCTGGATGGCCAAGGTCTGTCGTTTGCGCTGCTGTGCATCGAGCCGGTCGACCGATATTCCCTTCCACTCCATCGTTCCCGCAGATTTGGGATGAATGCCGGCAACCACTCTGCCCAGCGTCGATTTCCCGCAACCCGACTCCCCTACCAGGCCCAGCACTTCTCCCTTGCGAATCTCCAGCGATACATCGTCCACGGCGTGCACGGCGGGCAAGCTGCCTTTGCCGATCAGCCTGGCCAGCACGGTATCTACGATGTCGCGCTGCGCCGAGAAGCGCTTGGCGACTCCCACCAACCGCAGCAACGGCGTGTCGCTGATGGTTGCCTGCGCAACGGTACCGGCTTCTTCCATGATATTCATACTTTCACCTTATCGGCATGAAAACAGCGAACCATATGCTCGACGCCTGGTTCGGACGACAGATTGACGCCTTCCGGCACCGTTGCGCATATCTCGCTGGCGAACGAACAGCGCGGCCGGAAAGCGCAACCTTCGGGCAGGTCGGCTGCCGACGGCGCCATCCCTGGGATCTGGTACAACGGCTGCCCCCGCGGATTATTGCTGGGAATCGATTTCATCAGGCCGATGGTGTACGGATGGCGAGGCGCCGACATGACCTCGGCCACAGGACCGGATTCGACGATGCGACCGGCATACATCACGGCAATCTTGTCGGCCAGGCCCGAGACCAGCGACAGATCATGCGTTATCCAAATCAGCGCCGTGCCGGATTCCCGGCACAGCTTCTTGACCTCGTAGAGAATCTGGCCTTGTACGGTCACGTCCAGCGCGGTCGTCGGCTCGTCGGCAATGATCAGGTCCGGCTTGTTGAGGATCGCCGTGGCGATCGCGACACGCTGCCGCATGCCGCCGGAAAATTGATGCGGATAGGATTTGAGCCGCTCCTGCGGCGCAGGTATGCCTACGCGCTTTAGCGCATCATGGGCAATCTGATACGCACTGGCATGGCTCATGTCGGCGTGCGAATGCAGCGCTTCGCACATCTGGGTATCCACTCTCAATACCGGATTGAGGCTGGTGGTCGGATCCTGGAAAATCATGGCAATACGGTCGCCGCGCAATTGACGCAAGCGTTCCTGCGAGACGTTGACGAGATCCTCGACCAGGCCATCGCGACCGTGAAAGCGGATCGAACCGCCGACGATGCGCCCGGGCGCTTCCAGCAACCCCATGATCGAATAACCGGTAACGCTCTTTCCCGAGCCGGATTCGCCGACAAGTCCGAGAATCTCGCCACGCTTGAGCGTGAGATCGACGTTGTTCACCGAATGTACCGTTCCCGCGCGCGTCTCGAACCATGTTTTCAGGCCGCGCACTTCCAATAGTGTGTCATCCATTCATCTCTCCTAGTCAGCTCGTCGGTTATTTCTGCAGGCGTGGATTGAGCACGTCGCGCAGGTGATCGCCCACCAGGTTGATGGACATGATCAGGATGAGCAGCATCACACCGGGGAAAAAGCAGATCCAGTATTCTCCAGAGAGCATGTACGAATAGCCATTGGCGATCAGCCGACCGAGTGAAGGCTCGGTAATCGGCGCACCGACGCCGAGGAATGCCAGCGTCGCTTCCAGTGAGATCGCCGTGGCGATATTCATGGTGGCAACCACGATCAACGGAGGAATGCAATTGGGCAGGAGATGGCTGAATACTACGCGGCCACTTGACAGCCCGAGACTTTTTGCGGCCTCAATGTATTCGCGCTGCTTTTCGACCAGCGCGGCGCTGCGCACCGTGCGCGCATAGTAGGCCCATTGGACGGCGATGAGTGCGATGATGACCTTGTCCAGGCCCGAACCGAGCAACGCCACCAGGATCAGCGCAATGAGCATGGCCGGGAACGACAACTGCATGTCCACGATACGCATGAGCAATCCGTCGACCCAGCCGCCGAAATAGGCTGCAAGCAATCCAAGGGTGGCGCCGATGATCAGCGCGATGCCGGTGCTGACGAGGCCAACCAAAAGACTGATGCGCAAACCATAGATGATGCCGCTGTAGATGTCGCGGCCCTGGTCGTCGGTCCCCAGCCAGAAGCGATAACCAAGGCCTTCAGCCGCCGTGCCGGGATGCAGGTGGCTGTTCATCACATCCAGTTGATTGAGATCGTACGGGTTCTGTGGCGTGATCCAGGGAGCGAACACCGCTGCCAAGATCAGCACCAGTAAAATGGCCAAACCTGCCACCGCGATCTTGTTGCGCATGAAATCCTGCCCTGTGCGCAACCACAAAGAAGACCTGACCTTGGAATGCGGCTTGACTACCGCGTTTGCTTTCATTGTGATCTCCATGTCATGCCCTTCCTTTCGTACGAATGCGGGGGTCGAGCAGCGAATAGGTAAAATCGACCAGGATATTGATCAACGAGAACATCGCCATCACAACCAAGAGGTATGCCACAATTACCGGACGGTCCAGCCGCTGAATGCTATCGATGAGCAGCTTGCCCATGCCTGGCCAGGCAAACACCGTTTCTGTGACCACAGCGAAAGCGATCAGGGAGCCGAATTCCAACCCGACGATGGTCACGATGGGAATCGCGATATTCTTGAATACATGCAGCCAGATGATGCGCAACGGCCGCACACCCTTCGCGCGCGCGAACTTGATGTAATCATTCTGGACCACTTCGCGCGTCCCGGCTCGGCTCAAGCGAATGATCAGTGCAGTCTTGTATAACGACAATGTGAACGCGGGCAGAATCAGATGATGCAGCCCGTCCAACGTCAGAAAGCTTACCGGCACTCCGAACAGCAAGGTGGTCTGGCCGCGTCCTCCGGCAGGCATCCAGCCGAGCAGGACGGCAAAACCCAATACCATCATGAGGCCTATCCAGAAACCGGGCAGCGAAAAGCCCAAGATCGACATGCCCATGATCGCTTTGCTCAACTTCCCCTCGGGCTTGAGGCCGGCCATCATGCCCAGCGGCACGCCGGTGATCACCGCGATCACCAGCGCCAGCACCGCCAATTCCAGGGTTGCGGGCATGCGCTGCAAGATCAGTTGGATCGCCGGGACATTCTGGACGAACGAGCTTCCCAGGTCGCCATGCAAGGCATTCGAAAGGAAACGAAAGAACTGTATATAGAGCGGCTGATTCAAGCCCAGGCTTTGACGCACGGCTTCGCGCGTGGCTTCGTCGGCGGCCGGATCGACCAGGATTTCGATCGGATCACCGATGGCATACAGACCGACGAACAAAAGCAACGCAAGCACGAACATCGCCATGAGCGAGGGAATGATGCGCTTTATAAGAAATGAAATCATCGTGGACACGCGTTCAAGGATTGCGAGCGATACAAGGGCACGACGGCCTTACCGCGCCGCGTGCCGCCCTGGTTATTTGCCGCTGGGGCTGATGTTGGTGGCGCTGGTGAACTCGTCGGCGCGAGCTTCATAGCTCAGCGACTTCTTCATCGCCCACACGGCTTTTTCGGAATGCAGCGGCACCGCCGCCATTGCGTCCATCGACCGCTTGCTGGCCTGGGCCAGCAGCTCGGCGCGTTTGGCGTTGTCCACGGTAACCATGGCTTCGTCGATCAGCTTGTCAAGTTCGGGGTCGGAATACTTGCCAAAATTCGACACACCCCATCCCTTATCCTTATTTTGCGTAGCAACCAATGCGCGCAACGGTGAGGACATTTCTCCTGTCTGTGCGCCCCACCCTGCGAGATAGAAACCGAAGTCGTACTTGGCGCGATTGGCGAAAAAGGAACTGGAGGTCATGGTATTGACGATGACCTTGATGCCGATCCGGGAAAGGTACTGCGCCACCACCTGGGCGACCTGCGCATCATTCACATAGCGGTCGTTCGGCGATGCCAGCGTCACCGAAAAACCGTTCGGATAGCCCGCCTCGGCCAGCAGCTTCTTGGCTTCATCTGGCTTGTACTGCAACTGCGGCAGCTTGGGGTCGGCACCCGAGAACGACTTGTCCAATAACTGGTTGGCCGGCTCGGCCGCGCCTCCCATGACGCGCTTGACGATCGCTGTACGGTCAATGGCCATTGAGATCGCCCTGCGCACTTTCACATCCCTGAAGGGATTCTTGTTGCTGGTTCCCGTCACGCCCGGCGGCGGATCGCGGAACTGATCCATTACCAGGAAAATCGAGCGGGCCGCGACGACGTCGGCGATCCTATAATTTTTGTCGGCTTTGACGCGCTCACTGTCCTGCGTCGGCAGGCGTTCGATAAAATCGACATCCCCCGAGAGCAAGGCCGCGACGCGCGAACCGGGTGCGGCGATGGGACGCATGATGACCTGATCCCAGGCCGGTTTCTTGCCCCAATAAGCGTCGTTACGCACGAATTCTATGCGATCCCCTTTGGTGAAACTCTTGAATTTGAACGGACCGGTGCCGATGGCAGCCTTGCCGCTGTTGAAATCCGCAGTAGTTGGCATGGCATGCGAAATCTTGCAGCCGGCACTCGAAAACTTGACTTTCTCGCCCTCGATCAAAGAGTCGGAGATGATGCCCACCGAGGACAGCTCATTGGGCAACAAAGGATAAGGTTCGGCCGTCTTGATGATGAGTGTATAAGGATCAGGCGCTTCCATTTCCTTGATCGCCTTGGTGTATAGCGTGAAGGGGGATGGACTGTTTGGCACGGTCGGCACACGGCACATGGTGAACAGGACGTCGTTCGCATCGAAGGCGCTGCCGTCGTGGAACTTGACGTTGCGGCGGAGCTTGAATTCCCAGGTGGTCGGATTGATCGCCTTGAACGATTCGGCCAAACCGGGCTGCCATTCAAACTTGGAATTGGCAATGATCAGCGGTTCAAAAATATGCATGACGACCTGATTGTTTGGCGTCAGATTGTGGAAGTGCGGATCCATCGCCGTGGGTTCTGCGGCGAGTCCGATCTTAATGTCGGCGGCATGCGCGCCGACACTGAACAACATGCTTACCAACGCAATTGCCCGCCCTGCAAAGATACCTTTATTCACTTTTTTGATCTCCCCTGAGTTTGCTGGAATGGAAATATGTTAATCAACCTTATCCGTCTCAGGGATATACAGAATTTCAATAAGTCCAGACTTCTGTACTGAACCACCGAGAGTACAGATCAGCCTCGCCTGAGTGCGAATCAAACACGGACGTCTGATTGCACTGCACCAGCACAACGCATGCCAGCGCCTGCGCTGCAAGCTTGCATCCTGCAGATTAGCGGTGTCCACTCGTCTATGCGACAGGCGGGAAAGCGACCTCGGCGCGAGAAGCTAGCTGGCGAGCAAGCCAGCGATGTCAGCCGCACATGCTGCTGCACCGCAACGATGCGAGGCATGCACCAATCCGAGCGGAGCGGGACACGGGATACTCCTGCTTGTAAAGTCTCTCCATTCTGTGCTGTTCACCATGGCAAGATCACCGGGATAGCCGACAATTACAGTGATCGCGCAGAGGTTGAACAATTCGGATCAAGCAATCGGAAAGTGGCGGACGGTGGAGCAATGAAGCCGCCCCCTTCGATCAAGTGCGCTCAACCGGCTGATGATCGACCTGAAAAAATCTGCATGGATGGACCGCAGGAAGCAGCGCACGGAGAAGAGAAGAAAAGAAAAAGGACTTGCGAAAATGCTACCTCATCCTATAACGCACCCGCTCTAAAAATGAGATGTAGTAGTCGCGATCTGATCTGACAGTCACCCGGTTTGACGTATGCAGTTGTCAGGTCAAATTCAGTTGTTCAGTGTGGTGATTTTATCTCGCCAGGCCTCCTTTCCGTCAATTAGCGTTTGCATCGGTGT
>NZ_CBXX010000036.1 GCF_000577615.1 Herbaspirillum sp. RV1423 | reverse complement strand
CTTACCGCCTTTATTAGCCGTCCGTTCTGGAGCGACGGGATTGCGGCACTTTTGCTTCATATGCGGCGGCGATTGGCAAATTCGCTTCAGATAATCGGGCACTTTTACTTCAACGGACGGTGGCGCTCGTAGTCGGTGATAGGTCACACGAAAACGCACCTGCGACACAACTATAACAAAGCAATCCAGCCGTGGTAGCCAACGTAAAGACCAACCAGGACGATGAGGCCGCTAGAGAAGTAAGGGGCTTTACGAGCGAACTCACCGAAACCAGACCAGCGTTTTGAAGCATGGCGCACACTAATGGCAGCAATAACGCCTGAGAAAACCATCGTTAACGCCAGGCCGATGCTGAAACAAAGCACCAGGGTGGCGCCCAACGCCACCTTCTTGAGCTGCAAGCAGAGTAGCAGTACCGTAATGGCGGCGGGACACGGAATCAGGCCTCCGGTGATGCCGAATATCACAATCTGGCTATTTGTGACCTCGCGATTCTGGAAGCGTTGCTTGATGTCGTTGGCATGTGCCAACTCGTGTGGGTCCTGATAGTCCGGACTGCTGACATCCAGTCCGTTTGTCGCAGAGGCGTGTTCGTGGCCATGATGATGCTCATCCTCCTCATACACTAGGTCATAGTGATGGCCATGCTCACCATGAATAAGGGAAAGGCGAGCAGTGAAGGCATGCGGCTCAGGGATGTCGTCGATTGACTCCAGGAAGCCATCTCGCTGTACAAAAGCGAATTGCTGCGTCGAGCCATCACCACGCATCGTCTGTATGAGAACGTCACCGGCTTGCCAACTTTGTCCTTGGTTTCCTTCGTCATAAAATCGGAAGCGCGGTGGTACACCTGTCTCGAATATTTCCACACGGACAGTGCCATGCCCCGTATCCACCCATTTGGTTTCTTCATGACCCTGCGTGTGCAGCGCATGATCGTGGGATGTTTGCGCCAAAGATTGACGCCAAGTGCGCCAGGCCATCCACAGCGCAATACCGATAATCAAAACGCTCGACGCAAGCTGAAAATATGGCTCGGTGGTCTCCGCATCCCATTGGCTACCGAAGTACATACCTATGATTGCAACAAGCCAGACTACCGCTGTGTGTGAGATGGTCGCGGCAAGTCCAAGCATCACCGCCTGCCCGACAGTGCCGCGAATAGCCACGATGAAAGCGGCCATCATAGTCTTGGAATGCCCTGGTTCAAGCCCGTGTAAGGCGCCGAGCAAAATGGCGCTCGGAATGAAAAGCCAAGCGTTACCCGCTCCTTGTTGCAGGAGGGTAGAAAAATCAGTCATGCCAGTGTTCCTTACAAATACTTGGTGATTTCTTTGAATTCGCGGATGGCTTCAGCGGAATCCTTGGTGTTGTCGCCGATAGCGTGTTCGAGGCAATGTTCGATGTGATCGTGAACGAGCGCTTTCTTGGCATTGCCAACGGCGCTTTCGACCGCCTGCAGTTGCTGGGCGATTTCCAGGCAACTACGCTCTGTCTCAAGCATCGTGATGATGCCCTTTAGATGGCCTTCGGCGCGTTTGAGGCGTTTGATGATGTCAGGGTGAGATGTATGTGTACTCATGTTTAATATCCTATGCTGGGGTATAGGATACATGAATTTAAAAAAATGCTCATTCCTCCGAAAAAACCGTTGTCCGGCCACCACCATATGTATTTCGATATAAAATTTAAGCGCCATATAACCAAAAGTGTTATGAGCTATTTTTACCCTTATCTCGGCACGCCCCCAACATGGCGCGAATGGCAAAAAACAAGCTGGAGAAATGTTACGGCATCAATACGGTCGCGAAGAACGACTGCGCTGAGGGTGCGCATTCCTGTGCCGGCCAGGCCACCCAGGCACGCGATCCGAAGTCCTTCGTGTTGTTGCCGGCAGGTGACTGCTCCAAGATTCAGGGTGGCAAGTCGCAGGCAAGTTGAGCAGGCATCAAAGTATGAACGTTATTGCAGCCAAGATGCAGGACATGTCCAGCCCGATCCCCGCGAAAGCGGGAGTCGGGCTGCGTTTCCGACATCATCAAGCCGTTATCGATTCGGTCCCGAATGTCGCCTGGTTCGAGGTGCACACCGAAAATTACATGGGTGGCGGTACTGCACCAAAATACCTGAACCAGATTCGCCGCGACTATCCGATTTCGCTGCATGGCGTCGGTTTGTCGCTCGGTAGTGCCGACGGACTTGACGCGGCACACCTGGCCCGCGTACGAAGCGTGGCCGACCGGATTGAGCCCGGATTGATTTCCGAACATTTGTCTTGGAGTGCCGTCGGCGGCACGTATCTGGCCGACCTGCTGCCGCTGCCGATGACCGAAGAAGCGTTGGATATTGTTTGCCGGCATGTCGATCAGGTACAGGCTTACCTCAAGCGGCGCATTCTGGTCGAAAATCCCTCGACCTACCTGCGTTTCCGCCACTCGACGATTCCGGAGTGGGAATTCCTTGCACAAGTCGCCCAGCGTACCGGCTGCGGCATTTTGTGTGACGTCAACAACATCTATGTCAGCGCCAGCAATCACGGCTGGGATCCAATTACCTATCTACACGCTCTGCCGCCAGCAGCGATCGGCGAAATCCATCTGGCGGGCCACAGCATCCGGCAGCTCGATAACGGACAAACGCTGCGCATCGACGACCACGGCTCGCGTGTCGCGCCGGCAGTCTGGGCGCTCTATCGGGAAGCGCTTGAACGTTTCGGGCCGGTTCCCACCTTGATTGAATGGGACACTGACGTGCCGGTGCTGGAGATATTGATGGAAGAAGCCGCGGTCGCCGAGGCGGCGCTCGAGAAACAGCGACAGGAGTCCATCCATGTCAACGCTGCTTGAACTGCAACGCGCGATTGCGCAAAGCATGCTGCACCACCAGGATGGTGGCCTGTCTGCCCATATTATCGCCGACGGCTTGGATAGCGGCGCGCGACTCGACATTTACCGCAATACCTGCGCCACTGTGCTCGCAACGGCGTTGACCTTGTCTTTTCCGGCAGTCCGCTATCTGGTGGGCGCGGAATTTTTCGAAGGTGCTGCGCGCCTGTTCGTCGCCGAAGCCCCGCCGCGCAGTGCATTGCTGGATGAATATGGTGCAGATTTTCCGGATTTCCTGGCGCAGCTTCCGCAGGCCGCATCGTTGCCCTATCTCGCCGATGTAGCCCGCCTTGAATGGCAAGTGAATATCGTTTTGCATGCAGCAGACGCCCAGCCGCTCAATGTAGCCCCGCTTGTGCAATTAGATGAAGCTGAGTTGTCGCATCAGCGGTTTGCACCTCACCCTGCGGCAAAACTGTTGCGGTGTGATTTTCCTGCGGACGCCATCTGGCATGCGGTACTGGAGCGTGACGATAGTGCCATGGCGGCGATCGATCTCGCAGACGGTCCGGTTTGGCTGCTGATTCAGCGAGCACAGAGCAGTGTCGCCGTGGTGCGCCTGAGTAAGTGTCAATGGCGTTTTACGGCGCTGCTATTTTCCGGACAACCATTGCACGCAGCGTTGGAAGACGCCCCTTGCGCCGATGCGCAAGCCGTGCTGGCCGCGCATCTGACACGCGGATGCTTTACGGACATCGGTCTGACAGACACCGCGTTCGAATCTTAATTCAGGAGGATTCCGCAATGACGCCACTACCTCAATCGGCTACGCCGCCGACCATAAATAACAACCGCCTGCTGCGTCTTGTCCAGTGGTTCGATCACGTGCCATATACGCTGCTCGCCATCCCGCTGCGGATCGCGGTTGCGACGATATTCTGGAATTCCGCGATGACCAAACTGGCGAATTGGGAGACTGCGCTCGATCTGTTCCGGGAAGAATATAACTTACCGCTCCTGCCACCGGAACTTGCAGCCTACATGACGGTGTCGATCGAGTTGACTGCACCAATGTTGCTGGTGCTGGGACTGGCTACCAGGCCCGTGGTGGCGCTGCTGTTGGGCATGACGGCGGTCATCGAGATATTTGTCTATCCGCTAGCGTGGCCCACTCATATCCAGTGGGCCGCGATGCTGCTGGTGCTACTTTGCCGTGGCGCTGGAAGTTGGTCTATCGACCATTTTCTATCGAAGCGGTGGACAAGGTAGCCCAGGAGTAGCAATAATCAATCATCGTCTTCATCATCGTGATGGTGATGCCTATAACGATTCTCTTTCCAATACCAGCGATACTCCTGATCCCTATCGATATAGACCGGCGTCGGCTGGACATAATAAGGCCGAGGTTGAATATATACCGGCCGGGGCTGGATATAGACCGGCCTTTGCTCCACGTAAACCGGTGCTGGCCGTACATAGACCGGCTCTGGCGGCGGGGCGTAAAATCCTGGAATGCCAATATTGATACCAAAATCAACATTAGAAGCCATGGCAGGTGCTACTAACACCATGAGAGAGGCGCTGGCAATGCCGACGATCGCTGTGGTTAATGATGTCTTCATGATTATTCTCCTCACTGTCTTTGCCTGTATTTAACGATGAATGAACAAGTCATACTAGGGGAGTTATCGTAATCCATGTAACATTTTGTATCAGTCCGATGCTGCGCTTTATCAGTATTTCGTTTGGTACAACAGCAAGACGACTTCTTTCATAATCTTTTCACAATCGGAAATTTACCGCCCCAGAACTTCCTGATCCCCTGGCGGCACCAGAACAATCGGACGACGCAGCCCGTTCTCTGTGTTCGGGAGTACCGCAGTTTGCATGCCCACCTGCAGCAGACGAGGAATAACCAATGCATCCGGGAAATTTGCCGTACTACCCAGCGTAAAAAGATGCCACGGGCGCTGTAATTTTTCCTGGTAGAGCGCGCCATACCAGATCGGAACGCTGCCCTGATGCACAGAACCCTCCAGCAGATAGTTGGATCGCCACAGCCTGAGTATCGTCCGCATCATAGGCCGCGCCGGATCGAGCGCAACGAAAGCCAACTCTGAGCTCTTGCCCTGATCGTATTTCGGCAGCACCGGCAGATTCTTCACTTCCGTATTGGGCGAGAGCCATAGCAATGCTGCCTGTATCGACCATGGTGATGCGGGCTGCCAATGGGCAAGTGCCAGGCGTCTTTGTAGTGTTGTGGCGCTGTCTGCCCATTGCAAAGGGAAAAATTCCTCGTTATCCCCACTGATCTCGGTTCGCTGCTGAGGCAACTGGCGCCATCCAGTATTGATCCATTGATCCAGCGCGACAGTCCGCACCTGTGCAACAGGGGTATAGCCGGTCAGATCTGCCGAGAACTGATTGTGCATGGTCCAAGTCGCACCGGCCAGCAATGCCGATGCTGCCAGCGCCCCCAGGATTCTTGGATGCAGGTCTTCCTTTACCTGTTGATGGGTATAGACGATGGCCATCAACGCAATCCACGCAAGGCCAAGACTCCATCCTGCCAATACATCCGACAACCAGTGAGCACCCAGATACAGACGAGAGAAGCCTATGAGTGCGATGCCAACCACGGTGATCGTGGCGACAAACATTCGAATCAGCGGTGGCTGGCGACATGCGATTAAAAACGCCAGGAAACCGTAGATGACCATGCTAGACGTGGCATGGCCGCTCGGGAAAGCATACTGCTCGACACCGCTATACAGGTTCAACGGGCGTGGCCGACCTATCGTCAATTTCAGTAGCTTGACCAGGACCTGAGCAAAAACGGTCGTAATCACCCAATAGCCGGCCGTGCGCCAACAGCGGCGCACCAGCAGCCAGCCCAACACCGTGAGCGCTACCACCCAGAGAACACCGGCGCCGCCAAGCCCGGTGATACCAGCCATCAGATAATCGACGGGTGAAGTCCGCAGTCCTTGCAGCCAATGGAAAATGGCCCCATCCGCGCTCACCAATTGATCGTTTGCAATGACATCCTCCATGATGCCGAGGAAAAGCAAACTGCTGGCGGCCAGCAGCATCGTCAAGACGAGCAAGATCCGCGACTCTGGACGACGAAGATCAAGGACGAAAGATATCCAGCCCTTGATGCGTGTAAACCGTCCGGACGGTTGCCGGGTGGCCCATTGTAAGAGACGGTCGCGCCAGCTCTCGACAATAGGTAAACCGATGCTGATGCCTACACGCGTCACCCAGGTTGCAAACCATACGAATCCGCCCATTATGATCAAGATCACCGCCAATCTGCCGCTCACTGCTTCGGCGAGCTGGATTGAGGCGCCGAAGATGACGCCTGGCAGGATGTGTGCGGGTGACCACGCCAGCGCGGAACCGACATTCACCGCATAGAATTTGGCGCGCGGCATATGTGCTATGCCGGCAATGACGGGTACGACCGCCCGTACCGGCGCGAAGAATCTCGCGAACAAGATACTCTTGCCCCCGTGTCGTTGAACAAACTGTTCTCCGCGATCGATCACGGCGGTGCGCCGTTTAACAAATTGCCATGTTCTGAGGCGTTCGTAGTACGTACGTCCCGCTTCGTAACTCAAGCCGTCGCCAGCCATAGCGCCGACTGCCGCAATACCCAGCGTCAGCCAGATATTCAATACCCCGGCGCCGATCAACCCGCCGGCGGTAAACATCACAATCCCGGCGGGGACAAGCGTGCCGATAAGTACCAGCGATTCAGCAAACGCAACAAGAAAGACGACAAGTAGTATCCAATGGGGGTGAATGGCAATATCGTTCAGCAGCGCATGCATTCGCAATTCCTTACCCAGTCGACAGACTGTCTTCGCTATACCGCTGTTTGTCACTACCGAATTGCCCGAAGCGTAGCGAGAGCGTCGGTAATATGATCAAATTTAGCAACGTGGAGGTCGCCAGACCTCCAAGAATGACAATGGCCATGGGCCCTTCGATTTCATTGCCGGGTTCCCCGCTCGATAGCGCCAACGGCAATAACGCCAATGCGGTGACCAGCGCGGTCATCAGGATTGGAATTAAGCGCTCGGCGGCGCCTTGCACAGCCGTCTCAATATTCCAAGGCATCCCTTCGACATGCACCAGATTCTCGTAATGACTGATTAGCATGATCGAATTGCGCAGGGATATGCCAAAGAGCGTGACGAAACCAACCATGCTGCCGATAGTGAGGCTGCCACCAGTCAGTGCGACGATCAATACTCCACCGACCAGCGCGAAGGGCAAGTTTGCCAACACCAGCGCCACGCCGCGACGGCTCTTGAGCGCCATGAACAGCAAGAGCACGATCCCGAGTCCAGCCATTGCGCCATAGGCCAAAAGATCCCTTTGAGACTGGACCCGGGCCTCATCCTCGCCGGAAAACAACGCATAGGTTCCAGCAGACATAGTAATGTCCCGGTTGACACGCATTTGCGCCTCACTGACAAAATCGCTGATAGGCCGTCCTGCCACATTGACCGATACGGTTTGCATGCGCTGGCCGCGGTTATGGGTAATCTGGTAGCGCCCCGAGGTTTGAACGATGCTCGCTAGTTCAGATAGCGGCACCATCATGCCATCTGGATTATGTAGCGGCAGCGCACCGATCTGGGCAATATTTGCCCTAGCAGCAGGCGCCAGCATCACTGAGATGTCAAATATCCGGTTGTCCTGATACGCTTGCGCAACCGGCACTCCCTGATAGGCGCTTTGGATGGTGTCCAGCACGTCCACCGGTTTGAATCCCCATCGACTCAACTGCTCCTGTTTTAGCTTTACATCCAGCTCCGGCGTACCCGGCGGCGCCTCCAGGCGGACATTCGCCGCGCCAGGGATGGTCCCGACCAGTTGGGCTATTTCCTGTGCCTTCCTGTCGATGACGTCGAGATTGTCGCCAAACACATTGATCACGACCGGCGCTGTGTTGCCTGAAATCGTCTCGTTAATGCGCTCAGTCAGGAATGTATTGACGGCAGTGGAGACGCCTGGAAATTTGGCGAGCGTGTCACGAATCCGTTGCAAGGTAACATTTTGTTCCCGGCCGCTCATCGGCTTGAGATCCACTTCCAATTCACTGGTATTTACGCCGGCGGGATCGACAATCTCGCTTGCCCGGCCGGTATGCTGCGCCACCAGGCGAACGCCGGGAACATCCATCAACGCCGTGGATATTGCGGTCCCGACGCGCATCGACTCGGTCAGCGACGAGCCGGGCGCCAGCACCATGTGAACGATGTAGTGCCCCTCTTTTAACTCGGGAATGAAGTTGCCGCTAAAAAATGGCAATGTCGCCAGTGCCCAGACCGACATGATCCCAACCATGATGATGATCAGGCGCGAACGGCGTTCAACGGCCGTCAGCAGTCCTATGTAGCGCGCCTTGATCGATGTAATGAGCCTTGGTTCCTGGGCATGCGGAGGTGCTTTAGTCAGCAAAGCCAGGGCCATCGCCGGCGTGAGTGTGAGTGCGACGCCGAGTGAGGCCAGTACCGCCAGAATATATGCCATGCCGAGCGGCGCGAAGAGTTTGCCGCCTACCCCTGACAGCGACAAGATCGGCAGAAAAATCAGAATCACGATGAAAGTCGCATACACGACCGCGCTGCGCACCTCGATCGAGGCGCGCAAGACGACCTTGAACGACGGCAACGGCTGCGACAGATTCCGGTTCTGACGCAATCGTCGCAAGATATTTTCCACATCGATGATGGCATCGTCGACGACCTCACCCAGCGCAATGGCCAGGCCACCCAAGGTCATCGTGTTGAGCGTGACGCCAAAGGTATGCAACACAATAACGGCGACCAACAGCGAGAGTGGAATAGCCACGGCGGAAATAATGGCTGTTCTGACGTTTTGAAGGAATAGAAATAGCACGATGACAACAAGTGCTGCGCCGATTAACAACGCTGTTCGCAAATGACTGATCGCCGCATCGACAAAGCTCGCTGGTCGGAATATGTCGGCATGCAGTTCAATCCCTTGCTTTGCGAGCACGGGTCTCAATGCGGTCAGCGTGCCTTCCAGCGCCTTCGTCACGGACAGTGTGTTGCTGCCGTACTGGCTCTCCAGCATCAGCAGCACGCCGGGTGTCCCCATAATGGATGCGGCCCCTGCTGCGGGAGCCGCTGCGAAAGAGACAGTGGCGACGTCACCCAGACGAATCCCGGTCCCGTTGCTCCACTTCAGCACCACGCCGGCAAGCGCATCGGGTGTCACGACCTGCCCATCGGTATTAAGCACGATGCGTTGATTTGTATTTTCGACGAAGCCGGCGCCGCGCACGCCGGTAGAAGTCCGCGCCGCGGCGACCACATCCTGGATCGATAGGCCGTAACGTGTCAGCTTTTGAGGATCGATCTGGATTTGCAGTTGCCGGACATCGCCGCCAAACACGATCGCGTCGGCCACCCCTGATGCGCTCAGCAGTTGCGGTCTGACCGTCCATTGCGCCACGTCGTTTAACTCCATCAGGGAGCGTGTCTTGGAGGTCAGGCCGATCACCAGTGCGTTACTGGTCGCCGTCGTCAGGGGAAGTAATTTGGGAGGATGCACACCCTGCGGCAAGGTGGATGCCAGCGCATTAACACGCTCGCTCACTAACTGCCGCGCCTGATAGACGTTGGAATTGTCGCTGAAGACCAGCGTCACGACGGACAATCCTTGCAATGACTTTGAACGCATGGACTGGACGCCAAGCGTTCCATTCAAGGCGTTTTCTATTGGTTGAGTGACCAACGTTTCGACCTGCTCACTGGACAACCCCGGGGCCTCGGTCTGCACCACCGCCATGGGAGGAGCGAACTCGGGGAAGACATCAAGTCTTGCTTGTGTCAGGGTATAGAGCCCATAGGCGGCAACCACGACAGCTAGGGCAAAAATAACGCCACGGAAGCGAAGTGAGAAACGGACGATGGCGTTTAGCATGGGCAATAGTTGTTAGATGACGGGGTGGGACTGCACGTTGCGAAGTTAAGTGAAATCAGTCGTCACATTCCGGCGGATCTTTGCACTGCTGTGCGGCGATTCCCTGCGGCCGCAGTTCTTCCGATAACAACAACTGCGCGCCGTCGATCACGACTTGATCGCCGGCGTGAAAGCCGTCGGTGACGACAAGTCCGCGCTGCGTTGTTGGGTCGAGCGGTACATGCCGGCGCGTAAAGTGATTGGCGTCGGTCCTGACATAAGCCCATGACTGTCCGCCGTACCAGACGATTGCTGCCTCTGGAATACGAAAACCCGACGTGCTAGATGCATTCTTCCCGCGCAACGGCACATGTGCCAGGGTATGCATGCCCACCGGCAAAGCGCTATCGGCCACGTACAAATAGGGATTGCCCTGTACCGCGGGGTCGACTAGCGGCGAAGGTGATAGCCTGTGAACCAGGCTAGGCTGACCATCGCTGCCATCCATAGTGATCTGCTCCGGCGCAGATGTTGGACTACCACCTGGCAGCGTGACCCGTACTATCGCGGCGTGCCCGCTAAGCAGGCGGTCAGAGAGCGCGGAACGAGGTGCGACTGCTGCTACTGCCAGTGCATTGCCGTATTGCTGGCGCAATGCGGCGTCAAGGCCGCTCAACATTGCCTCGGCGGCCTGCAGTTTTGCCTCGTCTGCTTGCATCATCACCTGGGCGTCTTGCAGGCTTTTCTGCGATGCGTTGCGATCGTCCTGAAACAGGATGCGGGTCCGTTCAAATTGCAAGCGTGAAGCGTCGGCATGCGCTCGCGCGCTCTCACGATCTGCCCGCGCCGCAGCATGGCGATTGCGCAGATCAAACAACGGTTGCAGATCAACGACCGTGGCGTAGGCCGTGATTTCTGGCTGGTCCATTGCAGCCGCGACCGCGTGCACGACGATATGACTTGCGCGTTGTGCATCAACGCCGACCATTACCACCGTCTCGCCGTTCACAACCTGCACGCGCTGCAGGTCCTGAGATTGCGGCGTGGGAACCGTCGCAACGGGAGCAGTCGGCGCGGCGCTCATCGCGCGATAGCCATACCATCCTGTCCCAGCCAACAGCAGCACGGCGGCAGTCAGCAGTGTTATTTTGATTTTCATCGTGATATCTCTTTTTCAGTGTCCATCCCATCTATGGCATTCGGCGAATTCGTCACAATTAGTGGCCGTTGCATCGTATCCTCTAATGCGCCGGCAGCCTGCTGTACTGCCACCACGCCATTGAGGTGATCGATCTGGCTGAGTGCGAAATCCGCCTTGAACTGGGTCAGCGCCAGGCGATCGATGGCGCCGATGCGAAATCCGGTTTCCTGGCTCTCCAGCTGTTTCCGCGCTACGGAGAGTCGCTGACTGGACACGGTCAAAGCGTCGAGACTGGCCTGATAATGGGCAAGTGCATGATCGAGGTCGTTGATGATGGTGTCTTGCAGCGCCGCGGTTCTGGCAGCCGCTTCAGTGCGTTTTGCCTCCGCCTGCGCAATTCCGCCCTGATTCTGATCGAAGAGCGGCAGTGTGATGCCTGGGATGCCTAAACCAAATTTGTTGGTGCCAACGTCATACGTGTAGCCCACACCGATATGTATGTCCGGGTATTGTTTGGCGATCTCGAGTTGCAGCGCCGCCTGAGTGGCCTCATATTCCGCCAGCGAACTTTGCAGATCGGCACGATTAAAAATCGCCATCCGGCGTGCATCGGCCGAGGGAGGGATTGTGCCGGTCTGCCCGAATT
This sequence comes from Herbaspirillum sp. RV1423, assembly GCF_000577615.1. Taxonomy (GTDB): domain Bacteria; phylum Pseudomonadota; class Gammaproteobacteria; order Burkholderiales; family Burkholderiaceae_D; genus Herbaspirillum. Next base: position 88,076 of record NZ_CBXX010000036.1, on the reverse strand, counting down.
CATCGAGATCCAGTTGAACCGACTGCAGGGCACTCAGCGGGATGCCGATCACGTTCGCCAGTCGCGCATTCGCATCTTGCAATGCGCCTTGTGCGGCCATCAAATCGGTTTGTGCTTGCGTAAGTGTAATCATCACCTGATGCACGTCCGGCCCGGAGCCATCGCCGACAGAGAGACGCTTCTGCGTCATGGCGAGGATCTGTTGTTGATCTGTGACTTTTTGTGTGAGAAATGCAATGCGCTCGCGCCCGGCATACATGCTGAGCATGGCGTCGCGGACCTGGCTGCGCACTTTCCACGCTTCATTACCTATGTTCAAACGAGCAGCATCCGACAGGCGTGAACTTTGATCGACCCGGTAACCGCGCTTGTGCGCGGTCTCGATCGGGAAGTCGAGCGCCAAACCTGTCGTATAGGGGCGGCCAGGTCCTGTCGAGTTGGAGCTGTACTCAAACGGTAGTTGCAATACCGGATTCGGTACGGTTCCCGCTACGTCGACTCCGGCTTTGGCCGTTCCCCATTGAGCCCGCGCGATATCCAGCGCTGGACTGTAATAGATCGCGGCAAGCGTGAGCATGTCACGGTTCCAGCGCTGTGGCGGCCATGCCGGTGCGTTGTTACCCCATCGCTGGATAAAGTACGCGTGTAATTCGTCGCTGGTTAGAGAGCGCGCTTCAAAAATTGCGGTTAGCGTCGCCGGCGTGATCGGCCGCGGCTGATAAGTCGCGCATCCCGCCAGCACCAAGCAGATCAGACCGGCAAAAGTAATGTTTTTTTGCATATTTTTATTCAATCGTCTTGTCCCGCAGTGCCAAAACCAGTACCCATGCCACAATAAATTGCCAAGACAAATCAGGGGCTGTTGACATGCTATCTGGAGGCAGATGAAGTTTTGCTTAAGGCTATGGTGATTTCTGGGCTAGCCCACCCAGGAAGCATTTCGTCTTGGCGTGCAGCACCTTAAGCAAGTTTTAAGCGAATTTGATCTACTCTCGCTCCGTAACGCCAAAGGGCATGAATCAACTCTATGAGAAAATGACCAAACGGCAAGCTTCCCTGATTGAAATGGGCGGAATGCATCGAGGCCGCATTGCTTGGCAGGAAAATCATGAAATTGGCGCCGATTGGTTCGCGGGTCAAAAGCTAAAGGGATGGAAACACGATGCGCTTATTGTTGGCGGAAGACGATTCCTTGATCGGCCAGGGCTTGCAGCAAGGACTGCGTCAGGAAGGTTTTACTGTGGACTGGGTGCAGGACGGTCATGCAGCCGCGCTGGCCCTGGACAGCACGACTTACTCTCTACTATTACTCGACCTCGGCCTGCCGCGGCAGGATGGCATGACGCTGCTTAAAACGTTACGGCAGCGCGACAATCCTTTGCCGGTGATCATTATCACTGCGCGCGACGCGCTGCCCGACAGGCTCAACGGCCTGGATAGCGGGGCTGACGATTATTTGGTGAAACCGTTTGCCCTGGAGGAGCTGGTTTCCCGGATTCGTGCGGTTAGCCGCCGTCAGACAGGCCAGGTGCAGACGGAACTTGCTGCCGGCGCTTTGCGGCTTGACCCCGTCCGGCATCTGCTGTGGCTGCGCAACGAGGCCATATCGGTATCGCCAAAGGAATTCGCACTACTGCATGAGTTGATGCTGGAGCCAGACGCTGTGATTTCACGCGAACAACTTGAGGACCGCCTGTATGGATGGGACGAAGAAGTCGCTAGTAATGCGCTGGAAGTCCATATCTACAACCTGCGAAAAAAATTAGGAGCCGAGGTCATTCGGACCATACGCGGCGTCGGATACCGGATTGGGGACGACGCATGAAGTCGCTGCGTCGCCGCCTGCTGCTCTGGCTGTTGCCGGCTACCTTCCTGGTTGGGGTATTGGCCAGCGTAGGCACCTACTGGGGCGCATTGATTGAGTTGAGTGACTTGCTCAATGATCAAATGCGCTATATCGCCGAACAGGTCAGTGTGGACGGCGACGGCAAGGTGTCTCTCCAGCCCCCCGTCAAACGTATGCAAGACCCTCTTGCTGAAGACAAAGCAGACGAAGTGCTGCTGCAGGTGTGGCGTAACGGAAAACTGGAATACACCACGAATTCCGCCGTGGTATTACCGCCGCCACAGCAATCGGGATTGCACGACGTTCTGGCTGGCGGCCAAACTTGGCACACCGTGGCGAGTGAGCGCGGTGACAGATGGGTTCGTGTCGCTCAAGCTAAGGATGCGCGCTGGGAGGCGTTGGCCAAGCTATCGATACATCTATTCTGGCCGGTGCTGTCGTTGATTCCACTCATGGCGTTGTTCCTGTGGTTCGGTATTGGTTATGGACTCAAGCCACTGCGGAAAATTACGGCGGAACTGGCCCAACGTAACGCCAACAGCATGGAGCCGATTGATTCCGTTTCGTTGCCAAGTGAAATCGCGCCCTTTGCCGGGGCGGTGAATGATTTGTTGTTGCGGCTGGAACAGGCGTTCACTATGCAAAAAAATTTCATTGGCGACGCTGCCCATGAATTACGGACACCAATTATGGGACTACGTATTCAGGCGCAGCTGGCACAGCGTGCTGACAATGACGGAGAGCGGCAGGCAGCGCAAAGCCAGCTGCAGACAGGGATCGATCGACTGGCCCACCTGGCTCAGCAATTGCTAGCATTAGCCAGACTGGATCCGCAAGAGAACGTCGCCATGAAACCTGTCGAGTTGGCTGCACTGTGCAAGTCGGTGATTATCGACCAAGCCCGTCTGGCGGAAGCCAAATTCATTGATTTGGGACTGGCCGAGCAAACGGTTGTGGAAGTGTGGGGGAATATCGATAATCTACGCATTTTGCTCAATAACCTGGTGGATAATGCGATTCGCTACACCGGCCGTGGGGGAAGCGTCGATATTTCTGTGCGCCGCGCATCGCACGGTGTCGTTCTGGAAGTCTGCGACGACGGCCCAGGTATTCCGGACGCCGAACGTATGCGGGTGACAGAGCGATTTTATCGAGGCGGCAATGCCACTGAAGCTGGTAGCGGATTGGGACTGTCTATTGTCAAGCGCATCGCTGAGCAGCACGGCGCAACCATTTCGCTGGATACAGGACCAAATGGCAAGGGACTCAAGATCCAGGTCCGCTTCCCGCCCACGGCCAGTGCAGATGCAGGGCGAGCTGGCATGCAGCAATCGATGTCAACCTCGTCTGATAGATGACGCTTAGTTGAAATCGCAAAAAATTAGCGGATGTTTTTTCCCCATTGTTTTTGGAGTGTTACTTGCAAACCACAGACACCGCAAAAAGTACATTGAGCCAGATCCCAACCGGAGTATGGGTACTCGGATTCGTTAGCATGTTGATGGATATTTCTTCGGAAATGATCCATAGCCTACTACCGCTGTTCATGGTGACGACACTCGGCGCCAGCGCCTTGGCTGTAGGGCTGGTTGAAGGACTAGCTGAATCGACCGCTCTGATTGTCAAAGTGTTCTCTGGCACATTGAGCGACTACCTTGGCAAGCGCAAAGGATTGGCGGTGTTCGGCTATGCGCTGGGGGCGCTGAGCAAGCCATTTTTTGCCATCGCACCAACGGTAGGCATCGTACTGTCAGCTCGCCTCCTGGATCGGGTCGGCAAAGGTGTGCGTGGAGCGCCGAGGGATGCCTTGGTGGCTGACATTACGCCGCCACATCTGCGCGGCGCAGCATTTGGGTTGCGCCAGTCTATTGATACGATCGGCGCATTCCTTGGCCCTTTATTGGCGGTTGGGTTGATGTTGCTTTGGGCCAATGATTTCCGGGCCGTGTTCTGGGTGGCGGTAATTCCCGGTTTGATGGCCGTCGTGTTGCTCTTCGTTGGCTTGCGCGAGCCAGAGCACAAGCAGGCCGAAAAGCGCACTAATCCGATTCGGCGGGAAAACTTGAAACGACTTAGTGGTTCCTACTGGTGGGTGGTCGGCATCGGTGCCGTGTTCACGCTAGCGCGGTTTAGCGAAGCATTTCTGGTGCTGCGCGCGCAGCAGAGCGGCATTCCGATTGCCTTGGTGCCGCTCGTCATGGTGGCGATGAATGTGATCTATGCCTTGTCTGCGTACCCGTTTGGCAAGCTCTCTGACAGAATGAGCCATAGAAAGCTGCTGGCAATCGGCTTGGCAGTGTTGATCGCATCCGATCTGGTGCTGGCCGCCAGCAATCACTGGGGTGTCGTACTCGCCGGTGTCGCCCTCTGGGGCCTCCACATGGGCATGACGCAGGGCCTGCTGGCAACGATGGTGGCGCATACCGCACCGGCTGATTTGCGCGGTACCGCGTATGGCTTTTTCAACCTGGTGAGTGGGCTTGCCATGTTGCTGGCGAGTGTCGTGGCTGGATTGTTGTGGGATCGGCTTGGAGCATCGTTCACCTTCTATGCTGGAGCGATGTTTTGTATGGTGGCACTCGTTGGCTTAGCCAAAACTGTCGTTCGCACCGACATTTCATCCTAAAATAGAAATTTCGCCAAGTTTCCTGCTATGGCTGGATATAAAGTCCCCCTGTGTTCTGTTTACTCAGTTTTAACGTCATGCCTACGTATTGAATACTAGAAAACAATGAGCAAGCTTGATCCATATATTCATGCAGCCACGCGTGACAATACCCGTCGCAGCTATCAATCCGCCATCCGACATTTTGAGACGGAATGGGGAGGATTTTTACCCGCTACCGCGGATAGTGTCGCGCGCTACCTAGTAGATCAAGCCGAGTCACTATCGATCAACACGCTGAGGCAACGGTTGGCCGCGCTGGCGCAATGGCATATCGACCAAGGGTTTCCCGATCCGACTAAAACACCGGTTGTGCGCAAAGTGTTTCGCGGTGTCCAAGCGCTTCATCCCGCTCAAGAAAAGCGCGCCAAGCCGTTTCAGTTGGCTCAATTGGAGCAAGTCGTCAATTGGCTTGATCGGGCGATTATTGTCGGCCGTAATGCAAACGATCGTAGTGTCCAACTGCGCCGTACACGCGATAAAGCATTGTTATTATTGGGATTCTGGCGTGGCTTTCGCGGAGACGAGTTGACGCACTTGCAGATCGAATATGTGGAGGTCGTGCCGGGCGAAGGAATGACTTGTTTTTTTCCAAAAACAAAAGGCGATCGACAACTAAAAGGGACCAGCTTCAAGGCGCCAGCACTGTCGCGGCTATGTCCGGTGACGGCGTATCTGGACTGGATTGCGTTGACCGGCTTGACTGCCGGTTCCGTGTTTCGGTCGATTGATCGTTGGGGCCATGTGGGCAGCGAAGGATTGCATCCGAATAGTCTGGTGCCCTTATTGCGAGGGCTCTTAGCGGAGGCCGGCATCGCATCGGCTGAACTCTACAGCGGCCATTCGCTGCGCCGTGGCTTTGCCAACTGGGCTACGGGCAATGGATGGGATCTGAAAATGTTGATGGAGTATGTCGGCTGGAAAAACGTCAACTCTGCCATGCGCTACATCGAAAGTGTCGATCCGTTCAACAAACACCGAATCGAAGCAGATATCAGTTTATTGCCTAATGCGGTGATCGGAGAGAAGAACAAATCATGCTAATTTTTATTGATACTGAATTCACAGATTTCGTGGACACGGAATTGATCAGCATTGGCTTGGTTACCGATAGCGATGAACATGAGTTCTATGCGGAACTGCCGGTGAGTCGACAAAAATGCAGTGATTTTGTCATCGAAACCGTCTTGCCACAGCTTGGGAAAACACCGGGTTCCCAGTGCAGCTCTGCGGAACTGGATGTCAATTTGCGATCATGGTTGGAGCAATTCAGGCATCACGCTGAGGTCACAATTTGCTTCGATTTTGACGGCGATTGGCAACTATTCCAGTATGCGTTAAGAGGCCACGTCCCAGGCTGGCTCACATGTCAGAACATTTATCGCGACATCGACCAAGCAATTGTGGCGCAGTTCTTGCTGGACAACCATCTCTTGGAACACCATGCGCTCAACGATGCCAAAGGCAACCGTTATGCCTATCGGGTTAGCAGCGCTGAGATTGCGGTTACCTCCAAGGGTTAACAAATCTAGAACGCTGCCATACAATAACGTCGGCGCCCATTGCGCTATGGTGGTGAATCCGGGTGTCGCGACTTGACTCTTTTTGGAGCTACGCGATGGCGAGTATTGAACGAACGGCTTATCCTCGTTTTCCCAGAACGTTGACGTTAAAGGACCTGCAGGTGTCGTTCTCGCCGCGCCCCGAAGAGACCGAGTGGGCACAAGGCTTCTCACGCAGCCCTGACCGTCGCTTGGCGCTACTGGTGTTGCTCAAATGCTTCCAGTTCCTGCGCCATTTTCCCGCATTAGAGACAATTCCGGCCGAGGTCGTAGAACATGTGTCGGCCACTCTGGCGATGCCGCCAGCGCAACAGATCGCGTATCCCGCCGCCCATACTGCGTTATATCGCCATCACAAAGCTATCCGTACGCTCTTGGGCGTCAAGCCCTATACCGATGCGCAGACGCGCAACTTGGCCATTAGTCTTGCACAACAGGCAGCTGGTGTAGTGGAGACACGTACCGACATCATTAATATCACCATCGAAGAACTGGTGCGCCTCGGCTACGAGTTGCCGGCATTTCGTACATTGGACGAAATTGCCGAACAAGCGCACACGGCAGCCGAGTTGGAACTACATGGGCGCATTGCGCAGCGCCTGCGTTCGAAGCAGTGCAAGTGGCTCGACCAACTTCTAGCTGCCGAACTGCCGGTACGTAGAACACTGTATAACCAGATCAAACGCTCGGCAAAGAAAGCTTCACGCAAGCACCTTGACCTAGTGCTGGATCAACTCAGCTGGCTGGAATCGCTGCCGGACAGCGACATGCTGCTGGAAGGCGTGCCGGCGACTAAGCTCAAGCACATGGCAGATATGGCCTCAGTGCTCGATGCTGGCGATATGAAAGACCTTCGCCCAGCCAAGCGGTACACGTTAATTCTGGCGTTAATTCGTCAAATGCGTATTGGTGCCCGCGATGACATTGCCGAAATGTTCATTCGTCGAATCGGTACGATGCATAAGAGCGCGCGCGAAGAACTGCAGGCAGTTCAGGCGCGTCAGCGTGAACTCAGTGAAGAACTGGTCGCCACGCTCGAACAAGTGCTGGAGATTCTGGCCGAAGGTCTTGACGACGCTGCCACTGGCCAACGTGTACGCGATCTGCTCGCGCCACACGGCGATCTGGAAAAACTACGTGCGGACTGCGAGGCAATACGCGTATGGGGTGGTGGCAATCATCTACCCCTTCTTTGGAAGCCGTATAGCAGTTGGCGCCCCGCGATGTTCCGTATGGCGAAGGTCCTACAATTCCAGGCAGCGACCGCGGATCGCAGCTTGCTTGATGCGCTCGATGTGGTACTGGAAAACGAGCACAAAAAATCCGAGTGGATCCCCGACGAAGTCACGCTCTCTTTTGCTTCGGAGCGCTGGCGCAAGCTCGTACGCCGCTCGCATGGATTAGGCCATCCCACGAACCGGCGTTATCTGGAAGTATGCGTGTTCAGCCACCTTTGTAGCGACCTGCGTTGTGGAGATGTGTGCATTGATGGTTCCGGCGCATTTGCCGACTATCGGAAGCAATTGCTGCCGTGGCAGGAATGTCAGGCGCTTCTCCCTGCGTATTGCGATCGCATCGGTATCGCTGACAACGCACATGATTTCGTTGACGGCCTCAAGAAGTTGCTTACTGACACCGCAGCGGAGATCGACAAAGAATTCCCACAGCATGCCGGCGACGTCACCATTGGTAGCAACGGCGAGCCGACCTTGCGGCGGACCACTGCGCGGGAAGTGCCAGCCTCGGCCATTGCCCTGCAGGCAGCCATCGAGAACCGTACTGTGCCGCGTAATTTATTGGACATTCTGGCCAATATTGAGCATTGGACCGGTTTTACGCGTAATTTTGGTCCACTGTCCGGCGACGAGCCTAAGTTGCGTAACGCGCGTGAGCGTTACCTGTTGACGGTCTTCGCAATGGGATGCAATCTCGGACCGAACCAGGCTGCGCGCCATTTATCGAACGGAGTAACGCCGCATCAACTGTCTTATTCGAACCAACGGCACATGGGCCTTGAGCAGCTGGATAACGCCTGTCGCGATCTCACTGAGCTGTATCTGCGCCTGGAATTACCTAAACTCTGGGGTGAAGGCAAGAAAGTGGCTGCCGACGGCACGCAATATGAATTTTACGAACAAAATCTTCTCGTTGGCATGCATTTTCGGTATCGCAAAATGGGGGCCGTGGCCTACCGGCATGTCGCCGATAACTACATCGCGAACTTTCGCCACTTTATTCCGCCCGGCGTGCTCGAAGCCGTCTATGTGATCGAGGGCTTGATGAAGGCCGGCCTGAGCGTGCAGGCCGATACCGTCTACTCTGATACCCACGGCCAGTCAGAGACCGTCTTCGCTTTTACGTATTTGCAGGGCATTCAACTGATGCCTCGTATCCGTAATTGGAAAGATTTGAAATTCTATCGCCCTGAAAAGGGCACGCGTTACCGCCACATCGACCGATTATTTACCGATGTAGTCGATTGGAAACTGATCCGCGATCATTGGAAAGATTTGATGCAAGTCGCCATTTCGATCCAGATGGGACGCATCCCGTCACCGATGTTGTTGCGCAAACTTAGCCATGAAGGACGGCATAACCGCCTTTTCGCGGCAGCACGCGAGTTGGGGCGCGTATTGCGCACGGTTTATCTGCTGCGTTGGATCTCCCGTAAAGAAATGCGGCAGGAAGTGACTGCTACAACCAATAAGATAGAGTCCTACCATGCCTTCACCAAGTGGCTTGATTTCGGAGGTGACGTCATCGGCGAGAACGATCCGAACGAGCAGCAGAAACGGCTGAGGTATATCGACCTGGTAGCTTCGGCAGTGATCTTGCAAAATACGGTGGATATGATGAAAATTATGCAAGATATGTATGCCGCCGGCGAACCGATCTCTGTCGCCGACGCAGAATTTATGAGTCCGTATGGGACTCATGGCGTCAAGCGATTTGGCAATTACCACCTCGATTTGAAACGGCCTCCTGAACCTTGGTTGAAAGAGTCGCAGTTTCGGGAAGCTGCAAAACGCGCGAAGGCCGCAGCAGCAGAAAACAAACGCACCGAAAAGCCAGGAGATACCGCATGAGCAGCACCGAAAGTACGGTCGCAACCGCCTATGGACGTTTAGATAAAGCTGCGTTAGAAGAAGCCCGGAACACTTACGACACAAGTGCGCTACTGAGTATCGTCGACGAGTTGCATGAGATGATCTTGGCCGCAGGAGAGAGTGATGGCCTTCGAGAAATGCTGTTGCGTTTGCATGGGATGGCGCATTCAGTCATCAACGGCGCTGGATTGTCGGTAGCAACAGACGAGGAGAGTTTGCCGGAACTAGCAGCTGAAGTGATATCCGAAGTCCAGGAGATAATTTTTACGTTGCAAAAATGGGTCAGACGGATTGAGCCGCTAGAAAAGCTTGAAGCTAAACACTGACAGTGTGATAACAGAGTTGGCTCCACAATTTATCACGAACTGATTCCATTCTTTCTTATATTGAAAATAATATAAACAACTGGATTTATATTACTTTTAGGCTTATGTGTCATTTCTGGCCTTATCCCGGCTCACCCTCTTCATGGCCAACTGCGCCGCATTGGGTTTGCGGCCGTTGCATCCCTGATTTTTGTTCCGTTCGCTACGTCCCAACAGCTGCCGGCGTTGCCCTTCAATATGGACGGTAGTGCTCTCGAAGCATATGCAGGCAAGTCGTCGTCGGTCGGTGCAGCTCTCGAGCCAGGCCTTCGGCTTATGAACGCAGCGCACGGATATTGCAAATCTATTGGGCGAGATCAGCCCCAGGATCTGCCAGTCTGCATAAAGACCGTCGTTGACGACACCATTAAGATGCTCGGCGAACACCGTGTGCTGGTGCCGAAGAGATGAGCGTCGTCAAACCCGCGCATTTTCTCCTCGACCCAAGTACATATTTTCGACTTGCCGTCTGTTTTGCCATATTTTTTGGCCCGGTTACGCTCGGTTACGTAGTCAAAAGTTACGATCTAATCAGCGCCGGCATCTTATGGTTGTTGTTTTCTTCCACGGTAGAAGCGTGCATGCGTATTGTCGTCAGCGCTTTCTGTCTTTTGATGACACTTAATGGCAAGAGGACATCAGCCGGCGACTTTGAGTGGCGCCGAGGATCCACCGTCTTTGAGTTGAATGTCGACTGGAACTCGTACCGTGCCGTCAGGCACGCCCCTGATCTTCACTATCTTCGGCGCCATCACGAGCAAATTATTCGATATTTTGTGATACTTACACTGGTTGTTGGAATGCCGTTACTGGCAATAACGTTCGCAGTTGCGCTTATTTCCAACTACGTCAGTTTTAAATGTCTGGTGCGTGAAGCAGGAAAGTCGTAAATCAGGCAAGATTTGAGTCACTTTTTGGGTTCTTGAAGTATGGATTCGTCGTCGAAGGTTATCGCATCATCCGTGTCTCTCGCAGGTTTAGCTGCCGAAGAAACGTCTGCACTATTACGAGATACGTTAGGAATCGCTCAGGCAAAGGCCCAGCGCGTAATTGTTTTCGACGCTGATCGGAATCATGAGCTCGTTGTCCTCGGGATGGGCGGAGGTGTTCTAGGCATCTCCGATCAGCACGAACTCACGCTGACGACGCAACCGGCCGACGACACCGTCTCGGTGACAAAACCGGTACGGCTGCTTCAATCGCTTCCCGAATTTCTTGACGTGAATTTGGTCGATTGGTTTCTGCTTTTCGGCACTGAAACGTTTGAAAAAATGTCACATGATCTGAAGTCCTTTTTGATCGATCTCTCACCAGGTGCCGGGACGACGGCATTGTTCGATCATATCGAAGAAGTCGACAAGCACTTGTCCTTGGCCATCATGCTCAGCGAATTGATTCGTAAGTGGATGGACCAAGGCGTGAACGTAGCGATGGCAGGAAAAGCTAATTTCGGTCCCTTGGGCCGGATATCGGTAGAAATTGGCACGAAGGACGTGTTTCAGTGGTAATTGGGGCTTTGAGCCCTCAGTAACGCATCGGTAGCTCGGCCGCAAATCAAGCATCCCTCCTCAGAGATTCATCTCAACGCAGGCTTCACCCTGTCGTCTGGTCGCATACGCGGCAACCCCTCATTTCAATCAAACAAGTCCTACAGCGGAGGCATTTTGGACGCCTTAAATCTTTACAACGACAAGAGAATAACCACCGTAAACGGCCGCGGGTGCGATGTAAGCATTCAACGGGCTGATGATCTGGATCTCTCATGCATCACGTTCATTCAGGAGCTCGGTGGTACCGTATATGCAGCAGATATCGGCTCCGCGGGAGGAGGACAAGCATTGCGCATGGCGGAAGCGGGTGCATGGGTCCTTGCCGTCGACGTCGAAGACTACTCACAGCAGTTTTTATCGGCAGCCGAAAGCAGGGGCGTCAAAGATCTGTGCCGCTATGCCCAGGGTGATGCGGCAAATTTTGCCCTTGTCAGCTACGCTCGGTTCAACATAGTCTCGTCGCAAAGAATGATCCATTATTTGCCATTCGCAGAAGCGCGAAAGATGTTGATCGGGATTCGGCAGTCGATGGCGCCAGAAGGTCGGCTCTACTTGTCGGCATCCGGAATCAGGAGCGAGCTCGGAAATAATTACGCCGGCGCCGGCGTCGCATTGCAGAAACGATATTTCGAGCTGGACTCCACTATGGCTGAAAAACATGACATCCGCGGGAACGTCTGCCTGTATTCCGAAGACGACTTCGCCGAACTCCTGACCGGGTGCGGATTTCAACCACTTTCTATCTACTCTTCAGCGTTCGGCAATGTGAAGAGTGTGAGTACACCGTCGGTGTCCTGATCATGAGCGCGACGTTGACTATCGGCAGCACAAACATTGATGTGATCGTACGCGCAAACAGCGAGAGCAAACCCCATCACAAAGACAGAATGGGTACCGTATCAATAGAGGTCGGTGGTTCGGCTACAAACGCAGCCTTGGGCTTTCATCGTTTAGGCTGCAGATCGCGTCTGCTGACTGCAATGGCCAGGTCACCCTTGAGTTCAATGCTGCAGTCTTGGTTGCAGAACAGCGGCATTGACCTCATTTGCGACGACCTCCCGACTTCTGACCTTGGAGCGTTTGTTGCCCAACTCAATGCAAAGGGTGATTTGGAGAATGCGATTAGCCAGACGCCGGTTGAGAGGCATACATTTACGAGCGAAACTTTGGCTAGGGCATTGGCCGGCATTGAGGTTGTCGTTGCCGATGCTAACCTGTCTGAAGAGACCTTGTTGGACGTTGCAAACGCAACCCAGGCATTGAGAATTCCGCTTGCTGTCATGACCGTTTCGGAAGACAAAGCTCAACGTGTGCTCGCCGTCCGCGGGAAAATTCAGATGATTCTCGCCAATCACTTGGAAGCCGAAAAGCTCATGTCCGAGATTGGCGCCACGGACCCCGGGGAAATTGCAGAGCACATGCAATGTCTCGTTATTGTCACTCGGGGCGAGCGTGGTGCCTCTGCCTATTTTCCTGACGGCAGGAAAGAACGTATCAAAGCGCCGGTACTAGATAATCCGAAAAATTACCTCGGGTTCGGAGATGCTATGACGTCTGGCCTTGCGCTGGGAGTGCTTGGTCGTGGACTAGGTGTGCAAGAAGCAACCGACCAGTTTGCGGAAGGTCTTATCCGTGAGATTGCCACTTCTACTTCCTGCAATGGCATGCCAGGTGCCATCGCCAATATCGTTGAAGTCCTCGTAGACAAGGGACAACGTGATCACCTCACGCATTTGCTTTTACGCGGCGGCTTTGAAGATGCGTTTCGTCGATTGAAAGGGCCGACAAATACGTTGTTGGCTATCGACGTGGACAGATTCAAGGCTGTCAATGACCAGCACGGTCACGAGAGCGGCGACAAGGTGTTGGCTTTAATTGCCCAGGTAATTCTCGACAACACACGTACCGACGATCTGGCCGCTAGATATGGTGGAGATGAATTCTCTCTAATTTTGACGAACACACCAACGTCAGAAGCTCGTTTCGTTGCTGATCGGATCCGCGGTGCTGTAGAGGCCGCGAACCTGTATGGAGTCACTTTATCGATCGGCGTCGCCGCCATTCTCCCAGAGGACACCTTGGCGACCGTAATGGCACGCGCCGACGGATCAATGTATGAGGCTAAAAGGTCCGGGCGGAACAAGGTCGTTCTCGTGGATTGATTTCTTTTCGATCTTCGATATATTGTGGCTGTTACCAACAAACTCAGACCAATAACCATGAAATTGAGCACATTCATCCGTACTGCTGTCGTTGCGATTGCCTCCCTGGGCGTTCTGACAGCCTGCAATAAAACCGAACCGTTGACTACGGAGAGTGCGACAACGGTGCTGGCGGACTACTATAAGACCAACAAGGATATCTGCGCCTACCTCGGAGACTTCCCCGTTTCTGTTCCGACCCGGGAGCTGTCGCCTGCGATTACCTCCATCATGACCGACGGACTTCCGGCCCGTCTGCTGGCGTTGGAGTCTGTCGCCCTCGTCACCCGCTCGAACGGGTCTGAGGCCTCCGGAGGGCAGTTCAAAGTGTCGACGCCCGTCGCGAAATTTGATTTGACGACCGAAGGCAAAGCCCTATACACAATGCGGGAGCAAGAAGTTTTGGGCACTACTGGCGGCACCAAGAAAGTCGCACGTAATGAACTCTGCTTCGCTACACGTGCCCTCGATAGCATCGTGAAGGTTCAAGAAAAGCCAGTTGATGGCAAACCTGATCGCGCTGTCATCACATTCAAGTTGAAAATCGAGCCACGTGGTTCGTGGGGAGAATAGGGAAAACGGAAAAAATCGGGCGCTAAGCCCTGTTACCGATTCTTGAAGTCCGCAGCGGCCGATATTTTTCTCATCAACCTTCTTGCTCTTCCTTCAAATGTAATATCCGGTCCCGTAGATGTGCTCCCAGGCCAACGAGGACACGAAACTGCAGCATACTGGCGTCGGGGAGCTGCCAGGACCGCGCGCAACCTGTGTCGCCCGCTCCAGAAACACCGCATGCCAAAGAACGATGGCGCCCGTGTTACGGGACAAAGCCGAGAAAGTGCGGGCGCCTTGAAAGTAACGCCACGCAGGTGGCGATCGCCTTTGCTACGGGGCAGGAAGCAGATCATTCCTTCTCCTTGCACGACCTCAACATATTCCGCTTGCAGACGGGCCAGCTCATCGCCACGAAAGCCGCGCCAGAACCCCAAAAGCAGCAGTGCGCGGTCGCGCGTATGCCGGAGCTCACCTGCACGATCTTTGGCGGTCTGCGCCGCCGTGATCGCAGTTTCGAGCCATGCATCGACCTGGCTGAGTTGGCCTAGTTGGAATGGTTTGGCACGTTTTTCCTGTGCTGGATGTTCTGCCTGGATGCCCCGGAACACTTTGCGCACCAGCGGAGCCTTGGTGGGATCAGGAAAACCTTGATCGAGATGCCATTGTGCGATGGCGGCCAAGCGCTGTCGCAGGGTATTGATCGCCAATGTTTCCGCGTGATCGGCAAGATATTGAGCGATATTGTCCGCAGTGGCCGGCAGAAATCCGCCCCATTCGACTTCGTAGTGTCGTAAAGCGGATTGATAGCCGATCCGCGTGTTATCGCGGGTGCCGGCTTGGACGTAGCGGTCTATTTTGTTCATGGCGGCCTTTAGCGACTAAAGCCTATCAGTACACGAAATGCGCTCAATTTTAGCGAGTTTTTTGAAATCACACACAATAACTTTTAATTATTGCATTTTAATATTACTTCAAAACTGATTGAATTTCATTGTAAATTAGTATGTAATTACGTGGTACGTAATACATAACTTTATTTGAGCTGGAGTACCATGGCCCGTAGCGGATTACTGAAGTCAGACGTCAAAAAAGCGCGTGATTCCTTGGTCGCGCAGCGGATTAATCCCTCCGTAGACGCCGTGCGCGTCGCATTGGGCAATACCGGCTCGAAAACAACCATTCACAAATATTTGAAGGAACTGGAGGAAGACGGTACCGGCAGCGTCGGTACCCGGGTTTCTCTGAGCGAGGCGCTACAGGATTTGGTAGCTCGGCTAGCCGCGCAGTTGCAAAGTGAGGCGGATACGCGGATCGATGAGATCCGCACGCTTGGAGGCGAGAAGGAGCGCCAGCACGCAGCCACAATTGCGGAACTGCAGGCGACGATCATCGCATTAAAAAATCAGGTAAGCCGCCTGGAGGCCGATTCCTTTCATGAAAGAACGACCAAAACAGCGCTGCAAGAGAGCCTCCAGCAGGAGACGGTCGCCCGACACACGGCCGAACAACAGGTCAACGATTTGAAGGAGCGCCTGGCCGAAAACGAATCCCACCGCCAATCGCTGGAAGAAAAGCACCAGCACGCACGCGAAGCCTTGGAGCATTACCGGCAGTCGGTAAAAGAACAACGCGATCAGGATCAGCGTCGGCATGAGCAGCAAGTGCAACAACTGCAAGCCGAAATGCGCCGGCTGCAGCAAAGCATCATTGTCAAACAGGATGAAGTAACCCGATTAAACCAGGAAGCGGCACGTCTGGTCGGCGAACTTAATCATGCGCAAAAGCAGGTATACGACCAACAACTGCAGCAGCATCAGTTGGCCCAAAAAATCGAATCTCTGCAAGCCATTGAACAGCATTATAAGGTGCTGGAACTGCATGTTTCCGAGAAAAATGCACACGCCGAGGCGTTGCGGGAACAGCTTGCCCTGGCCACGTCAAAAGCGGATCATTTGAATGATCGGAATCGGGAAATGGAATTGGCTTTGGCGGCGATGCAGGCAAAACTCGACGCGCAACAAGGCTTTACAAACGAACTTCGGGCTTACCTGGATGCACGTGAGAGTCCCGCCAACAGCAGCCCATAACGGTATCAAAGCAGTCGTGTTCGACGTTTTTGGCACCTTGATTGAAATTGGATCATAAAATTTAGTTCGGTTACGGCTATGTACTACGACTTCATGACTCTGGCGCCTAACGACTTCGAGGCGCTATCTGCTGACTTACTCGGAAAGGCTTTTGGTTGGCGGTTAGAGGCTTTCAAAACAGGAAAAGATTCTGGAATAGATCTTCGTCATGCTTTTTCTCAAGATGGCCAAGGTGACGTAATTATTCAATGCAAGCGATATGCGACGAATAAGTTCAGTGACCTTTTGCGCAGTTTAAAAAATGAACTGACGAATCTCGCTATTTTGAAGCCGGCTCGCTATATTATTTCCACGTCAGTAGCACTTACTCCATCGAACAAAAAACTGATCATTCAAGCGTTAGATCCCTGGATCCGGTCATCAGACGATATCGTAGGACCTGACGAGCTAAATCAGATGTTGCGTGCCTATCCTGAAATAGTCGGCTCACATTTTAAACTCTGGATTTCGAGCACAGCAGTACTAGAAAGAGTTCTGAATGCGCGTATTTTTGCACAAACGGAAGCCACGCTTGAAGCCACTCGGCAATATGCCAGCAAACTTGTTGTGCACGCGGGATTAAATAGGGCGTTGGATATACTTCGGGCTCGCCACCACGTCATGGTGGTCGGAAATCCAGGAATCGGCAAGACTACATTGGCGCGTATGCTTATGTGCCACTATATGGAGGAAGGCTTTGAACCAGTATGGGTCGTTGGAAACATAGAAGATGCCTGGTCGGTCATTCACTCTGCCGTTGGCTCAGAGCGAAAATTTGTCATTGTCTATGACGATTTTCTTGGCAGACTCCAGTTTGACACAGAAAAGTTCGGAAAGAACGAGGATGCATCGTTACTTTCCCTTCTAGATCGGGCTGCAAGACTACCCAACCTACGGTTGATCTTAACTACGCGAGAATACATTTTTGCCGATGCCAAGCGCCTCCACGGTACGCTCGACGCTAGGGCAGGGGACATTATCAAATACACGCTATCGTTGGCTGTATATTCGCGGCAAGAAAGAGCTCAAATGCTCTTTAACCATCTCTATTTCTCTGACCTACCAGATTCTCGCCTTAGAAAACTTGTTGAAACGGGTGCTTATCGTAACGTTATCAAGCATGAGCACTTTAATCCTCGAATCGTAGAGAGCGTGAGTAATTTCGCGAACAGTCAAGCTTTGAACGACGAACAATATTTGAAGTTTTTTGAGAGTGAATTCGATAATCCCGCCAAGCTGTGGGAAAGACCCTTTTCCCGAGAAATTGGTGCTATAGCTCGCCAAACTTTAGTGGCTTTGTGGAGTTTCGGAAAACAAGCTGAAATTGGTCTACTAGAGAAATCTGTTCGCAAAATGAATGCAACTCTTTCGGGTGTAGATTTTCGCCTTCAATTTGAGGATGCGCTTCGCCAACTCGAAGGGAATTTTACGATAAGCAATCGTTATCCGGCCCGTGAACGACGCAAGGCATATTTGATTGTCGAATTTCAGAATCCTTCGATCGAGGAGCTAATTGAGAGTGTCGTGATCGATCAACATTGGATTCAAGAGCTTATATCTGCTGCGGTCACAATAAATCAGGTCCAGATAATTTCCCGAGCAATGCAGCGAAGGTCGGATATCGCATCCCGAGAGCTATGGCTAAAGTTGCGTGTTAGTGCAACTGCATGCGAAGCCATCGATGCCGGACGGCTTTTCAACTATCAAAGATGGGACGAAAGAAAACCTGTGCGTACTTGGAGTTATGACGAACTTTCCAAAGCCGAAATTCTATTGTATTTGTTGCAGCTAGAAACATTTGCTGACTCAGAAGATTATCGCCAAGAGCAACTGTATAACAGGGTGCTCACAGAATCAGGGTGGTTCGACTTACTGGAGGCACTTCCAGGAGACACTGAAATTGCGTTTTCCACATATAAGTTGCAGCAATGGATAGTCGAGTCTAGCGGTTGGCCGGCAGAACGTATCTCGCTTGCGGAGCAAAGTTTCCGCTCTGGCCTAATTAAATTGTTTTCAATAGACCACGCATGGCCTATAGACGTCGTCTCAATTGAAACTCTCGCGGACGCCGCATCATTCGTGAATAAATCCTTCTACGCGAATGAAGTCGCGGTCATTGCGGAGACCGCGAAGCAAGCTACAGTAACAGCGCAGCAGAATGGTTGGGATCTATCAATTCTACGTGATGAAATAGAGGCTCTAGAACATCTCGGGCGTAGACTCAATATAAGTTTCAGTCTAGTTCTAGAGCAGCTAAGAGAAACAGTAGAGGCACGCGAAATAGAAGAAGAAGCGAATTTTGATCAGCAATTGCCTGCTGATAGAAAGAGATTTGATGAGCGGATGGAGAATTTGGATGTGGACCAATTATTTCAAAGTCTGACAGAACGATAAACCGTTATATCCAAAAGCTTCTGCAGCTACGGGGTCTGATTCAGCGTAATACAAGGCCCACAAGAAAGTACTCCCATGACGTAAAGGTAAGTGTTAAATCCACTAGCGCCCAGATTTCGATTGGGCGCATACATTTACGTAACTTCTCACCATAGATTTACGTTAGAGCACTACATGGACTTAGCCACGGTCATGAACACCAGATTACATGGGGTTCGGTTTGACATAATGTAAATTATGCGAAATCTACCATGCTGCAAATTCTCAAAAATGTTCACCAAGGCAACATTTCTTTACCCCGTTGCCGATACCTCTTTCAAGCCCACAAACTCGAAAAAGATCATGCGCTACCCCAATACCCGATACGGAAATCCCACCGAATTCCAGTACTACGCCCAAGGCCAGTTACCTAAGGACATCGCCAAGCGCCTGCGCCGCTCAGAACACTCGGTCAATCTCTGGCTAGCCGGAAAACGCCGCATGCCGTGGTGGATTCCTGAAATCCTGCGACTTCAACGCCTCGAATATGACATGTGGATGCGTCAGGCCGGTCTAGGACGCATGCGCGACAAGCTCGGCACGGTCAGCGCTGACGTTATTGAATTCAGCGGCGCACGGCCACCGGCCAAACCGTTGAGACCAGAAAACGGCCACGGCGACAGCCAGGTCGCTTAATTTCCCATCAATGCTATACTTTTAACTAAGGAGAACCCGTGGCAACAACTTTCTTCGATACACACGACTATGTAAAGCGCCTTGAGGAATCCGGCATTCCCACCGCCCAAGCCGAAGCCCACGCAAAAGTACTTGCAGAAGCTATGAACAACGAACTATTGAAAAAAGCTGATCTGAACGAATTCCGCGCCGAAGTCAGAACTAAATTCGCCGAAGTCGAAACCAAGTTCACCGAGGTCAAAGGACAATTTGAGCTACTTAAATGGATGCTCGGCTTTATGCTGGCCGGGACTGTCGCTATCCTATTTAAGATTTTTCACTGACTAAATACCAAGCACAAAAAAACTAAAGCCCCGCAAGGGGCTTTTTTATTATTCACTAACGACTGCTATTCGGGCTAACTTCGTTCTCTGAAAATTTTACGACCGATGTCGCGTGCCTGATGAAGAGGAAGATCATAAATCACACTTATCAAAATCACACATTCAGAGGCCTTAATTCCATCAGCCAATGCCCAACGAAAAACCTCTTCAGCAGTTGCGCCCTGAAATTTCATTTCAATATATGGCCTACGGTCTTTGTGAAGCATGTTTATCAAGAAGGCGGAAACTCTCTATTACCTCAATAACTTTTTCAATGAAATCATCCGCCGCAGTTGTTCCTGTCAGATCAGAGCGAATGGTAGCAATCTGACGCTGAAGTAAATTCTGGAAGAGTTTTGATTGCTCGGGAGTCTGGACTGCACACAATGAATAGAGAATAGCTTTGATGCCAGCTATTTCCACACGCATATTTTCGCTAAGGTCGCGATTCATCAATTTATCCCTTTCCGTAATTTCTAGAGTTGAATAACGACTTCTCGGCGGGACGAAATAAATTTACATTCCAGCAGCTAGTCTGCTTAACGCAAGCGGGTCCAATATCTGGACTTCTCGGTGCCGCACCTCAATGACACCATTCTGTCGCAGTTTACTTATCACTCGGCTGACACTTTCCGAGGTGAGGCCTAGATAGTTGCCGATATCCGAGCGCATCATGCGTAGTTGAAAACAAGTCGCAGAATAGCCCCGCGCCGCATAGCGGACTGACAAATTCACCAGAAAGGCAGCAAAGCGCTGTTCTACGCTCATATTACCGAGCACTAAAATGATATTTTGCTGACTAACAATCTCCTCGCTCATTATGTGATGAAAATGACGCAATAGCGACGGCATTCGGCTAAACAGCATTTCCAACTTAGAAAATGGGATTTCGCAAACCTCACTATCCTCTAATGCAACCGCATTGCATTGATAGGCGCTACTATTAATTGCATCCATTCCCAACAAATCTCCTATCATTTGGAACCCATTAATCTGAGTACCACCGTCAGAAGATATTTGGTAAGTTTTGAAATGGCCAACACGTATGGCATACAAAGAATTAAAACTATCCCCAGTGCGATAAAGATGTTTGTCGCGCGATACCTTACGACGACTAATGATGCTGTCCAAATATTTAGTATCTTCTTCGTCTAACCCGGCCGGCAAACATAACTCACGCATTCCACAAGAGACACAATTTCTAAACACCGCATCTTCACAGGGAAGGAATGTATTTGATAGCAAAGCTTGATTCATATATTACCTTCCCCCAAAAATGTCGGCGTAGTAAGTGCGTAGAAGACTTAGAACGGGATTATTCCAGATTCATCATTATTACATGGAGCGGTTGCAATCCAAATTACATCAAGAATATGACCTCTGGATGCATCAGGTCGGACTTGGACGCATGCGAAACAAACTCGGCATAGCCAGCGCTGACGTGATCGCTTTCAAAGACATACGGCCACCCAATGACCTACCGGCACCACCTCAAATCAGCCACGGCAAAAGCCAAGCTGCTTAATACCCCATCAATGCTATACTTCTAACCAAGGAGAACCCGTGGCAACAACTTTCTTCGATACACACGACTATGTGAAGCGCCTTGAGGAATCAGGCATTCCCACCGCCCAAGCCGAAGCCCACGCCAAAGCACTTGCAGAAGCCATGAACAACGAACTAGTGAAAAAAGCAGACTTGAACGAGTTCCGCGCTGAAGTCGGAACCAAGTTCACCGAGGTCAAGGGACAGTTTGAGCTACTTAAATGGATGCTCGGCTTTATGCTGGCCGGAACTGTCGCTATCCTGTTTAAGATTTTTCACTGACCGAATACCAATCATCCAAAAACTAAGCCCCGTAGATCGGGGCTTTTTTTTTCTTTCATGCATTGAAACTGAAATTAGCGTTGACGCTGTGGATGGCCAGACCAATCGCCGACAGGTAAAACACCGGTCGGGAACACTCCTACCATACGGTGCTTTTTTGGCGGCGACAGCATCCCACTCTGTCAAATTTACACAACGGCCACCTCCGGCATTGCCGAAAGCTTATTTACCAACAGAGCAAACGTAGTCGCCCCGGTTGCCTGTGCCATCGCATCCAATTGCTGTGGCGATGCCTCAAACATTGCCATCTCCATTGCTTCGCGTTTTTGTTCCGGGTTGGCGTTAAGGGAAAGAGCGCTTCTCAGCAGGTAGAGATGTTTTTGGACTGTTTGTTGTTTATCGGAAGATATGCCGCCCATGACTGCCGTTTCCACCTTCTGCTGCTTCTCGGCGGATAACGCGTTGAAAACCACCCTACTTCCATCTTCAGATGGCCCGGCATTTTCCGGTCCTGACGCATGCGCGTTTACGATATTTTGTATCTCCTGAAGAGCCGCTAAATGCTGCGGAGCGGCCCGCTCACGGACGAAGGACTGGGCCTGCCTCTGCTGCTCAGGCGAAGACTTGTCCCACAGCACTATTGCAGCCTGGTTACGCATATCCACCATCACCCGGTCGATCTCCTGCTGTCTCACGTCGTCAATGCCATCAGTTCGCGCAGGCAAATGAGCAGCCACGCGTATTCCATCCTGCAACATCACTATCTGTCGCGGAAAAGGCTGCGCGTCAGCCGCATTGGCGCCGGGCAGGGACGCCGCCTGCGGGTTGTCAACGGCGCCGCTGGAATCCTGCATTTCCACCCCTACGCCAGCTTTTTGTGTATCGGTCGAGGGACGTGGACTTACCGGCCGCTGCTGCTGATCCATGAATTGTCTTGAACCGCGCAGGTTAACGGGCGCGCGTTGTTCTTGCTCATCTTCCGTGCGGATGCTATCCCGATAATCGGACAGTTTTATATGCAGTTGTGCTTCATTGAAAGGGGCAGTGACAATTTTTATTGCCTCGACATACCCGCTTTGCTTATTGACGGCGAAGCCGATAGCGCAAAGGGCACGGTGCGCTACATGAGGATTTTGAAATCGCAGGGTCAAGTCCGCTTGCAGGGGATTACGAGTGCTATCCTTGACGTGCATGACGTCATCGCGTTGTCCATGCCTGAATACGCGCAGACCCACCTCCAGAAATTTAATCGCATGCGCGTCCATGTCGACGTGCGCATATTGCAGAAATTTCTTGTCGATTTTCACGTCGGGAATTTGCGCCGTGGCGAATAGAGGCAGCACGGCCGCAGACGCATGAATATTGCGGTCCGATTGCCGACCATAAATCATGCTGTCCAGTGTATCGGTCCCGTACGCAGATTGCGGCTCGTTCGGCGTGGCAAATGATGCATGCAGAGACTGATTGTGTCCAATTGTAACTGAGGGATTCATAACACTCACCTATAAAAAATACTGAAAGGAAAAGACGAAATTAAAAAGCGGACGAAAGAAAACGATACGCCTTTGAGGAACGGCGTTAACTTCCCAATATGTTCATTGAGTTGCAATCAACAAAAAAAAGTTCTAAAGCAAGAGCGAATTCTTTTGGCTTTGTCGCAATAAAAGGGGGAGGTTGATCGAAAGCGGCGGTGGCCTCCCAGAAGCTCAAGCGGAAGCTATTTCTGAAGCAATCAAAAATGCTTCTGAAACTGGTGATACGGTTTCGAAAAAAGACCTGCAAATCGAACTGGCTCCGATCAGAACCGATTTGACGCTCATGAAATGGATGCTAGGTCTTATCGTCGCAGGCGTCGCCGCCCTCGTCCTGAAATCGTTTTTCTGACGGCATTACGCTCCAAAAAACCAAAAGCCCCGAAAGGGGCTTTTTTTTTATACTCTCCTAATACACATGTAATAATCAATCACATATCAAATAAACAATAAAGGAAAAACATGTTTGGTCAATGGACGGGACACTATCAAGATGGCGAAAACAAAGGCCAAGCGATTTTAAATCTTGACGACTGTGATACTCATTACAAAGGCGTCATGTTCTTGAATACGTTTTCCAGCGAACACCCCGGACTACAAATAAACGTAGAGTTCAAAAAACCAGTTCCTAAACAGTTTCGCTTCACTATTACCAAAGCAAACTATTTCCCTTTGAACGAAAATACAGGGCTGGGTTATAACTCGTGGCCAGAATACGAACAAAAAAAACCGAATAAAACATGGCCAGAAACAATCGTCATCGATGCAAAACGATCCAGCGCATCACTGACGTTTCAGTGGAAAACGAATACAGCTCAAACTGGAACTATCAGATTGGATGCGCCCAGAAAAGGCAACTCAACACTTGATTCCAGTAAATTGACATGGGACGAATTTAAGGCTCGCGTACATAAATTGGAGACGCGACGTTATATTTTTAGAGGTCAAAATCAGACATGGCGTTTACGTACCTCGTTTCATCGAACACACCGAGCCAATCTCTTCACGTTTATGAGCGAGGATATACAAATCCTTCATCGCACTCTAAGCGGAAGAACAAAGCATATTTTTAATTTAGAAGTGCCTCAACAAAACGGAGCGTTTTTTAATATGCTTCAACATCATGGCTACCCTACTCCGATTTTAGATTGGACTCACTCACCTTATGTTGCGGCTTTCTTTGCCTTCAGAACGATTTCAAGCGAAGAATCAAAGAAAGCAAAAAATAAGGATAAGCACGTCCGCATATTTGTCTTTGATCGTAAAAATTGGGTCACAGACATTCCTCAAGTAATGCTTCTAAATATTAGCCTTGAACATTTTTCAGTTTCAGAATTCATGGCTTTAAACAATGACCGCGTAATTCCTCAACAAGGGATAGCGACAATAACAAATATCGATGACATCGAAAAATATATCGAACGCACTGAACAGCACCGAGCGAAAAAATATTTGCAAGCAGTAGACCTACCTTGGAGTGCCCGAGATAAAGTCATGACAGAGCTAAGTCTTATGGGCATTACAGCTGGTTCGCTGTTTCCCGGAATTGACGGTACTTGTGAAGAGATGCGAGAACGACATTTTAGAATTTAACTTCGACAACAAATAGAGAACACCGCCATGCAAGCACTATTCCTCGGCGCAGGCGCTTCATACGACTGTGGCATGCCGATTGTCATCGAACTAACATCAGAGCTAAGACGATGGCTCACGCCAGAAAAACTTTTACGATTTAACGCCGGATGGCGAACAATGGGAATCGGATGGCGTGATCACACAGTCCTTTTTTTGCACGAGCTATTAAAAGATAAAAGTCGGCATTACGAGAACATAATCGGAGCAATTCAATCTCGCTATAACGGAGAGGTGGACCAGAATGTTCGCAATGAATGGCATTCCATATATCTCTTTCTTTGCCAGGCTATACAAGGGCTTTTAGTAGAAAGACAAATAAAAAATTCCCTCTTTGCACAAGCAGCATTGGATGACTATGAAGGTATAAAAGTCTTACTTAAAAAAAATAGACCTCTGTGGATATTTTCTCTAAACCACGACATCATGATAGAGATACTATCCGCAAAATATTCCATCCCTATTAAAAGCGGATTCAAAGAAAAACTTACTATCGAGATTAATAGCGATACTGAAAAAGGACATGAAGTAAATTTTGAGAAGCTATCTCGTATTGCCATTAGCAACAACGACTATGATTTTTTCAGACCCGGAGAAGACGGAATCAACCTCATAAAACTACATGGTTCGCTCGATATCTTTGGTGTTGGTGATGAATTGAGTTTTCTAAAAATTGCCCCTCATGCTAATGATCCAAACTTCTACGTAAATCAGCTGGACCATATCGAAAAGATCAACCGCGACATATCATTAAAAAGCAAGGTACATACTAGAAACGAGCACGTACACTTGGATAGTCAGGGAGAGATTCAATTTCTTCGAGACACAATTCTCAGCGGTGGCGAAAAATTTACACGGCAGTCACTACAACTTGCCCCAAAAGAATTTTTGCCACTCTTTGAAGATTACCTACATCAAATATCAGAGCTAATTTGCATCGGCTATGGTTTCGGAGACGATCATATCGACAGCGTGATTGCTAAATGGTTAGCTAAAGATGTGACAAGAACGCTAGACATAGTAAATCCCGGTATAGACGCATGCCCGAATAAATATAAACATCTATCTCAACAAGTAAAATTAACGCCTAAATTTACAAACGAATTCTTCCTCGATTTAGACAGAACTACAGACACCCTCACCAGAAAGTGGGCTAGAAATTTTCGTTCAAAAAATAGAGAAAGAATGCGAAGAGAATTGCTACAAGAATAGTAAGCAAAACACTCCTTCAATTAAAATGGCGCGGTTTCCTGATATCGAATAGAGTTCGGAGCTGTCGCTATCCAAATCACATCGAGTGCTTTGTTATACCAAAACTGTGCGCCATCAAGCAGGCCTGATGCGGCAATAGCAAACGCCGTTTGCACGGCACCAAGAGACGTAACGCTAGCGATAGGCCAGCTTTGTACCTCCGGCTTGGGAATTCCTCTCGACGCGAAATAACGCTTCTGATCTAGTTCGCGACAATCCATTTCTTTTGCGCAGTACTTGGCGATGTACGCAGCCAGTTTATGTACGCCCTCTTTTCCAAATCCGAATTTGGTTGGATTGCGCACATCGATGTTCGACATTGAGCGCCCTTGCTCATCGACGCCAACAATGCTCGACCAGATCGAACGCAGCAAGTGATAGGACTGGCGACCATTCACGGCCACACGGAAATGCAACGCGCCGCGCTCTTGCTCCTCAATAACGGCCACGTAGTGGAATTCTCTGTATTTGCGCATACGTCGCCGGAATCTGTCCCAATGCTTCAAGGCCGTTTCGCGGTCGGTCATATTCGCCCGGTACGTCAACGTGATCATGCGATCAGCACCGATGGTCTTGCAGGCTTGGCGCACCCTCTTCTTCGCCGCCCTCCCCGCTACCGATTCGTTACGCTCACGGTTCTCTGACTCGCCGCGCTTAGTACGCTTTTCTCCGGTCGGAGCCGGGCCTATAAAGTGTTTTTCGCAGTAGACGGTTACTTCCATCTCTGGCGACAAATCAAAAATGACACCTGAACTGCGATATTCCACCGACTGGACCGGCGCATTGCCATTGCCCGACCCACGTTACATTAAAAGCGGCCGGTGTACTGCGGGTGACCGTCTTTTACCAATAACCAAGTAGCTTCCACCAAAGGCCGCCGATGACACCGAAAATCAGCAATTCGATCACGCACATCACAAAACCGACACGCCACCACAGGCCCAGCGAGACATAGCCACTGCCGAAGATGATTGGAGATGTGCCAGTAGCGTAATGCGTCAGTGTCATCATGATGGCCGATCCTGCTGTCATCAGCAGCATGAATGGAATCAAGTAATGGGCTGGCAGCAGTTGCGCGCCAACAGTTAGAAATGCAAGCAGCATGGCACTAACGTGGGCGGTCGTGCTGGCAAAAAAATAATGCGAGAACACAAACACCAGCAACAGCACTAGCGCAATTGATGTCCATGGCATGCCGCTGGCGACAATCAGGTTCTTCATGCCATCAGAAAACCAGTTGATGACACCCATCTTGTTCAATTGCTCAGCCATCATCACCAAGGCCCCAAACCACACCAATGTATCCCAGGCACTTTTCTCTGAAAGGACGTCGTCCCAATCGATGGTGCCGGTAATGATCAGTGCAAACAAGCCAAGAAAAGCAACAACGGTAGGATCAAGATTGAAGGCTTGGCCGAACAGCATGGCTGGAACATTGGCCCATAACACCAGCAATATGGCAAAGGTTCCCAACATAACCTTCTCCTTCGGCGCCAATGGCCCCATCCTGGCCAATTCAGTGCGCGCATAGTCGATTGCATTGGGGGTTGTTTTCACCTGCGGTGGTGCCAGCATATAGATTACCATTGGCATGAGCAGCAGACACACCAGGCCTGGTAACAGCATACACGTTGCCCAGGTGGCCCAGGACAGGTGAAAATTCTGTTGAGTTACTTTGGCCACATAGTCCACCACCAGCGGATTTGGAGCTGTCGCGGTCAGAAACATGGCAGACGTAATTGGGTTGGCGTGATAGTTTACCAGCGCTAGGTAAGTCCCTACCTTCCTTTCGGTCCCATGTGCCGGGTCTGATTCGAAGGCATTGGCGATGGAAAGCATGATGGGATGGACGATACCGCCACCGCGGGCGGTATTACTCGGAGTGAATGGTGCCAGCACCAACTCACAGAGCGTCAGACCGTAACCGATACCGATGGTCCGCGCGCCAAGTAGTGCAATGAAGATTAAACCGATCCGACTACCCAGACCGGTTTTCTTCAAACCGCGGGAAATCAGAATGGCAACGACAATCAACCAGATCAAGGGACTGGAAAAGCTACTGAGCGCGTCGGCCATGGCGGCCTTGGATGAGCTTGCAGTGACCTGCGAAAAGGAAACAATCACGATGGCCATCATGGCCATGACACCGATCGGCATTACTTTCAGAATAATCGCCACAATCGTGGTCAGGAAGATGGCAACCAGCCCCCAGGCTTTGGGGGTCAGCCCATCGGGCGCAGGAATCAGAAGCAGTGAGATTAATACCACACTGGTAATCAATGCAGGTACCAAGCGAAAAGGCACCGCCTGATTGAAGTAGCGGAATGTTCTTTTTAAGTGTGCAAGCATTGTGGAAAACCTTTTGAGAATTGCACGACAGCAGGGATGGATGCTGATCCGGGCTAACCATGTCTAACCTGTGCAGGTCGGCATGGTCACGACTATGCGGCAATTGCTGGTTCTCTGCTTTGAGGTATATCAACTTCTGTAATTACGTCCCGTGAGAGGAGTTAGTGTCCTGTAACGGTCGATTCAGTAGTGATGCGTTTGCTCGTGTCGAAGTATTTCCACTTCACGGGCATAGGTTTCTCGTTGTACTTGCGGATGTAACGCATGAGTTTTTTCTTGAGATCGGCAACGGAAGTGAAGATGCCACGCCCTTCCCCTCCGCAAAGGACGACACAGTGGCGCCAGTCATTGTGCCTAGGACAGCAGCTTGTAGAAAGTTTCGTCGATTCATGCCAGTGTCTCCATTTCCCATTTCAGCGAGGAATGCCGTTCGGTACGGCTGCGCAAAGACTGTTGTGCGGGCCTTGTCAGGCTTTGATATTGTTGCTGCTTGTCCGTATACCATGGCATCTTGAGTACGCTGTCGAAGCCGGGGAGACGCGCCGATGCTGGTGTCCCATCCACCACAAACGCCTTCGGAAAGTCAGGCGAAAGGAACTTCTGCGGGGGCTCCCATCAAGTAAGTCCAAACGTCTTTCTCAACCCTTTTTCGACAGGGCCCGCAGGCATAAACCGGCGAAGCTTCGCCAACAGCGATGCTTCGCCTTTAGGGGGGGCCTCATTTTCCACGGATTCAGACTTGCGTCGGCAATGGTCGAGGCAACCCCAGTTGGATCGGGTGCCTTTTGAACATTCTGCTGGATGGCCCGCGAAACGATGCTCAGATCCTTGTCGTAATCGGAAATCCGCATCGCCGTCTGCGGCGCGTTCGCATCCATGTTGGTTTTCGTGAAGGACGGCTCCACCAGCGTGACCCGAACGCCAAATTGACGGACTTCATGGTCCAGCGTTTCGGAGAATCCCTCAACTGCATGTTTGGAGGCGGAATAGAGCGCCATGTACGGTGCCGGCAAAAATCCCAACACCGAACTGATATTGACGATGCGACCTGAACCTTGTCCGCGCATATAGGGGAGCACTGTCTTGGTGGTGCGCAGGAGACCAAAGAGATTGGTATCGAAGAGCAGTTGGGCCTCTGCAATCGAGGTTTCTTCTACTGCACCGAGCAAGGTGACTCCTGCGCTGTTGACTAGTACGTCAATTCGGCCAGCCTGCGCAATGATGCTGTCCATACCGCTCTGAATGGAAGCTTCATCGCGGACGTCCATATTGATGAGGGTGACGCCGGGGATAGCCTGCGCAGTTGCCGGATTGCGGACTGTACCAAAGACCTGGCAACCACGATTTACAAACTCCCTCGCCGCAGCCCGTCCGATGCCAGACGTGACTCCAGTAATGACTGCAACTTTAGAATTCAACATGGTGATCTTTCGTGTGATGTGGGTTGTGGAATGCAGAGCTTCTCTAAGTCTTATGGGTTGGCTGGCCGGATCTTGAACCAGATCGAGTACATGGCCGGAAGGAAGAGCAGCGTGAGGATGGTTCCCGCAAAGGTGCCTCCGATCAGGGTGTAAGCCAGCGTGCCCCAGAAGACTGAATGGGTCAGCGGAATGAAGGCGAAGATCGCGGCCAGAGCGGTCAGGATGACTGGACGCGCTCGTTGCACCGTGGCTTCGACCACTGCGCGGAAGGGATCGAGGCCGGCCTGTTCGTTATGGTGGATCTGACCGATCAGAATGAGCGTGTTGCGCATCAGAATGCCCGACAGCGCAATCAAACCGACCAGCGCATTGATGCCGAACGGCTGGCCGAATACCAGCAGCGTTGGAACGACCCCGATCAGTCCCAGCGGGCTGGTGAGAAACACCATCACCATGGCGGCCATCGAACGGACTTGCAGAATGATGATGAGTAGCGTCACCGCGATCATGATCGGGAAGATCGGGAGCATCGCGACGGTCGCCTTGCCTGACTCCTCGATAGAGCCTGCTTCGACGATATGGTAGCCACTGGGTAGCTTCTCGATGATGGACTGCAATTGCTGCGTGATCGCCTTGGAGACATCGGGCGGCTGCAGACCATCGGCGATATCGCCGCGAACGGTGATGGTCGGAACGCGGTCGCGGCGGCGCATCACCGGCTCTTCCATGCGCACTTCGACTTTGCCCACTTGGGAAAGTGGGATGCGCTGACCGTTACTGCCGGCCAGAGTGAAATTGCCGATCTTGGCCGGGTCCATCCGCGTCGCCCCTGCTGAGCGCGCAGTCACCTGGACGGTACGAATGTCTTCGCGCACCGCTGTCAGGGGCACGCCATTGAGCAGGAACTGGAGTTGCTGCGCCGCTGAACTGGAGCTCAGGCCGACGGCCTGCAGGCGATCCTGCTGCAAGGTGAAATGCAGGGTCGGGACGCGAACGCCCCAGTCGGTATTCACGGTGCGCATCATCGGGCTAGCATCCATGACCTGCCGCACTTGCTCAGCCATCCCACGCAAGACCATGGGGTCCGGGCCGGAAACGCGGTAGGCGACCGGGAAAGGCGAATACGGACCGAACACCAGGTTGGTGACGCGAACCCGCGCTTCCGAGGCCAAGCCATCAGCCACGGCCTGCCGCAGGCGCAGCTTGAGGGCTTCGCGTTCGTTCTGGTTGTCGGTGCGCACCACGATCTTGGCGAAGGAGGGGTCGGGCAATTCCGGCCCCATGGCGAAGTAGAAGCGCGGCGCGCCCTGGCCAATGTAAGCAGTCACGATCTTTGATTCGGCCTGGCGGGCGAGCCAGGCCTCCACCTTGGCGGTGGCTGCGCTGGTCTGGGTGATGGAGGTGCCATAAGGCATCTGCACTTCAACCAGGACTTCCGGACGATCAGAAATTGGGAAGAACTGCTTCTTGACCATTCCCATCCCCACAACGGCGAGAACGAACAAGCTCACCACCGATACGGCGACGATCCACTTGCGCGCGATCACCCGGGTCAGCAACTGGCGGAAGCGGTTATAGCGCGGCGTATCGTAGATGGCCTCATGGCCGCCCTCCACCTTCTTGAAATCGGGAAGCATCTTCACACCCAGGTAGGGGGTGAAGACCACTGCCACGATCCACGAGGCGGTCAGTGCGATGCCGACGATCCAGAACATGTTGCTGGTGTATTCACCTGCGGTAGAGCGCGCGAAGCCGTTGGGCATGAAGCCCACGGCCGTGACCAGCGTGCCCGACAGCATGGGTGCTGCGGTATGGCTCCAGGCGTATGCCGATGCGGCAATCCGGCTGTAGCCCTCCTCCATCTTCACCACCATCATCTCGATGGCGATGATGGCATCATCCACCAGCAGACCCAGCGCCAGAATCAGCGAGCCCAGCGTGATGCGGTCGAAGTTCTTGCCGGTGGCGAGCATCACTACGAACACCACCGCCAGCGTCAGCGGCACGGCTGCAGCGACCACTAGGCCGACCCGCCAGCCCATGCTCAGGAAACTGACCAGCATCACCACCAGCACGGCCGAGAAGAACTTGATCATGAATTCATCGACGGCCGAGCTGATGTTGACAGCCTGGTCGGTGACCTTGGCCAGGATCATCCCCAACGGCTGCTCCGCATTAATGTGGCTGACCTCGGCATCCAGCGCGCGGCCCAGTTCCAGGCCATTCCAGCCATCGCTCATGACCACGCCAAGCAGCAGCGCTGGCTCACCGCCGTTACGAACCAGGAAAGTCGCGGGATCCTCGTAGCCGCGCTTGACCACGGCGATGTCGGAGAGCTTCAGCGTGCGGCCCAGCGATACGACGGGCGTGTTGCGGATATTGTCGAGCTGATCGAAGGCACCATCGAGGCGGACAAAGACTTCAGGGCCACTGGTCTCAATCGAGCCGGCCGGTGTCAGCGCGTTCTGGGTTCCCAAGGCGGTGAAGATATCCTGTGGGCTGACGCCTAGCGTGGCCAGCCGTTCATGGGAAAATTCGATATAGATACGCTCGGATTGCTCGCCGACGATGTTGACTTTCTTCACGCCCGGTACATGCAGCAGACGCTGGCGCAATTGCTCCGCATCGCGCACCAAAAGCCGCTGTGGCTCGCCCTTCGCCTTGAGCGCATAAAGGGCGAAGGTGACGTCGGAATATTCATCATTGACGAACGGCCCCATCACGCCGGCCGGCAGGTTGCGAATCTCGTCGCCGACCTTCTTGCGCGCCTGGTAGAACTCCTCCTGGACTGCCAAGGGCGGCGTCTTGTCCTTCAGTGTCACGGTGGTAAAGGCAAGACCGGGGCGCGTGTAGGTTTCGGTACGGTCGTACCAGCTCAGCTCCTGCATCCGCTTCTCGATCTTCTCTGCGACCTGGTCCTGCATTTCCTGGGCGGTAGCCCCCGGCCATGCAGTGACAATGGTCATGACCTTGATGGTGAAGGAAGGATCCTCCGCCCGTCCCAGCTTGACGAACGCCATGATGCCGGCGACCGAAATGAGCAGGATCAGAAACAGGGTAATGGCGCGTTCGCGTACCGCCAGCGCCGAAAGGTTGAATCTGCCTTCGTTCACGGACGTGCTCCCTCGGCAGTAGCGGCGGCGACCCGCACCGGTTGACCTTCGCGCAACAGATGCGCACCGAGGGCTACGATGCGGTCGCCCCGCTTGAGCGGACCAGAGACGCTGGCGCTGTCCTCATTGAGACGGAGCACCGAGACCGGCCGCCAGGAGACCTTTCCGGATTCGCCCTGCACCACCCACACACCGGCGCCCTTGCCCTGATCGAACAGGGCGCCGATCGGCACCTGTATGCCAGCCTGCTGTTCTTCCCGCTCAGGAATGCGCACGGTCACCGTCGCCCCAAGCGGCAAGCTGGCCTGCCCGGCATCAAGCAGATAGCGCGCCTCGAACGTGCGCGTCATGCGGTCCGCGGTGTTCGAGAGTTGCCGCAGGTGCGCTCTCATCGTGACCTGATCGGCCCCGAAAAGAGTAGCCGAAGCGGCCGAGTCTATCTTCGGCCGTATCGTCTCGGGCAACTGGATCACTGCTTCCCTGCTGCCATTGCGGGCAAGGCGGACCACCACCTGGCCGGCACCGACGACCTGACCGGGCTCGACCACGGTCTCCATGACGATGCCATCGCTGTCGGCCACGAGCTCGGCATAGCGGCTGGCGTTACGGGCGACATCGGCCTGCGCCTCGGCGGCGGCGAGTTGTGCTCTGACGGCATCGGAGGCGGCTTTTATCTGGTCATAGGAAGACTCGGAAATCGCACCGGTGCCGCGCAGGTCTCGGTAGCGCGCTTCATCGTCGGCCGCTTGCCGGGCCCGGGCGCGCGCAGCCACCACGGCTTCGCGTTGAGCGCTAGCGCTCAGGTTCAGGTCGACCGGATCAATGCGCATGAGAACCTGCCCGCGCCTGACGGCCTGGCCCGCGTCCACCAGTCGCTCGACCACCTTACCAGGAACACGGAAGCCAAGATCGCTCTGCACGCGCGCGGCGACGACTCCCGTGAAGTCCCGCTCCGGCAACGAGGCCTCCCCCACTACGGCGACGCGTACGCGAGGGATTTCCGTGCGTGGATCATTGGTTTTCTTGTCTGCACACGCGGCCAGCGCCAGTGGCAGCGTACACAGGACGAATGAAGTTGCGAGTCGGCGCCGAAGCATGGGAGCCCCTTCCAGTAAATGATCAGGGCTCTCATTCTGGTACTTGTGACCAATTTAGTCAATAGTCACAATTGCTTTGATTAGCTTCTCACGGTGCGAGACTGCGCAACACCAAGCTCGACAAGAGTGCCGGAGCCTCGTCGATGGAATCGAAACTGTATTGCAATAACAACGGATTCATGTATGGACGCATGACCAGATAGGTGGCCATCGCCGCTTCATCGAGGGGGGTCTTGCGTTCGAAGTCGCCGGATTTGCGCCCTTCTTGGAGGACGTCGACAAGCAGTTTCTTGGTGCGCTCTTCGTAGTCGATCACGGCCTGCCAGCGCTCGCTGGCTGCGGAGGCGGCAATTTCATAGAGCTTCCGGTCACGGAAGAATAACCGCAAACTAGCCTCCGTACTGGCTTTGAAGAGGCGACGCAGCTTATCGGCCGGATGCTCGGCCTCAGCAACGGCGCGGCAAACCTCGTCTTCTATTTCACGCAGGCAGTTGGCACAGATCATTTCGCCGATGGCCTGCTTGGACTCGAAGAACTTGTAGATGTACGCCTTTGAGAAGCCAATGGCCCTGGCCAGATCGGACACGGTGGTCTTTTCATAGCCATAGCGGCTAAAGTGCTCGGTGGCTGCGGTAATGATTTGGTCCCGGACTTCATGATCCGCGGGCCCCCGGGAGGAAACCGGGTAAGTGCTGGGCTTGTTCATAAATGATAGCTTACGCCAAGATTCGTGATTGAACAAATC
Source organism: Herbaspirillum sp. RV1423 (assembly GCF_000577615.1). GTDB lineage: Bacteria > Pseudomonadota > Gammaproteobacteria > Burkholderiales > Burkholderiaceae_D > Herbaspirillum. The sequence continues at coordinate 53,701 of NZ_CBXX010000036.1, read as the reverse complement.
GTGACCAATTGGTATTATAGTCACTAAAATCACTTCCACGGATACTGGATCATGTTGCTCAGACGCTCTCTTTTGGCACTCCTGGTCGCAGGCACGATGTCAGCCTGCTCTGTCGGCCCGGATTATGTCCGCCCCACCACCGCGATACCGGATCAATACCAGGGACAGACACTGTTACAGAGCCGCGTGCGCAACGGGCTGGCCACAGCGGACCTGAGCCAGTGGTGGACTGGCTTCGGCGATTCGCAGTTGACCCGCTTGGTGGCGCTGGCCCTGCAGCAGAATCTCGATCTGGCGCAGGCCAAGGCGCGCCTGCAACAGGCACAAGCCGCCGTGGGCGCAGCTAACGCCGCCCTGCTGCCTTCGGCCAGCGTAAGCGGCCAGGCCGCGCGCGCTTACCAGTCCGTCGAGACGCCGCTGGGACAAGTCCTCAATTCCCGGCCCGGTTTTGACCGTGACGGCCATGCCTATGCCACGGACCTGAACGCCAGTTGGGAACTGGACATCTTCGGAGGACTTCGCCGTGGAAGAGAGGCCGCCCTAGCCGATTACCAGACCTCCGAAGCAGGCGTCGCCGCCGTCCAGTTGGCCGTAGCAGCTCAGGTGGCCGACACCTACATCAGCATCCGCGGACTGCAGGGGCGTCTGCGCAATGCGTGCGAGCAGGTGCAGAACCAGCAGGCCCTGCTGGATCTGAGCAGGCGGCTGCTGGAGCGCGGCCTGCTGGCGCAAATGCAGGTGAAGCAGATGGAAGCCAGCCTGGCCCAGTTCAATGCCGCCATCCCGGCCCTGAGCACCGCGCTGGAGGTCGCGATGAACGCCATGGATGTAATGCTGGCTGCGCCGCCCGGCACCTATGCCGCCGAACTGAAAGGAGCCCAGGCCATTCCTCAGCCGCCGCAGTTCACCGATATCGGCGCCCCCGCGCAACTGCTGCGGCGCAGACCGGACGTCATTGCCGCCGAGCGCCGCCTGGCCTCCGCAAATGCCCGCATCGGCGTTGCCGTCGCCGAGTATTACCCCAAGCTGTCACTGTCGGGCCTGATCGGCAGCGCCACCTCGGTCTCCAGCGCCAATCTCTTCAGCTCCGGGGCCAACCAGGCCAGCGGCGCCCTGGGCTTGCGCTGGCGCCTGTTCGACTTCGGCCGAATCAATGCGCAGATCGAACAGGCAAAAGGACAAGAGGCCGAAATGTTGGCGGCCTATCGGCTGGCCGCGCTGAAGGCGACAGAAGACGTGGAGAACGCCCTCTCGGCCCTGACCCGCAGAGAGCAGCAGGCCGCCTTCCTGTCGCAAGGCGTGCAATCGCTGAGCCAGGCGCGCGCCTCCACGTTTGCCGCCTACCGCAGGGGCACGGCGAGCATGATCGATGTGCTGCAGGCCGACGAGAATGTGCTGCGTTCCACAGATGCGCAAATCCAGGCCCGCGCCGAAGCCGCGCGCGCGGCCGTATTGACTTTCAAGGCGCTGGGCGGCGGCTGGCAGCCCCCCTCCCGCTCCGAGGGAGCCTGAATCCCTCGCCACCGGCTTATTTCGCTGGCACATACCAGTCAGTTACAGTGTCTGCGACTCCCCCCGCGTCTGCGGACATTTTTCCCTCCAATACTTCCACCTTTGGAGGGGATTTTTTTACATAGATGATCGGAGGCATCCTGGTCCCCGAATAGGAAAGCGAAATGCGCTTCAAACGAATGACACGTAGTGAAAAACAGGAGCAGACCCGCGCGCTATTGCTAGAGGCAGGCAATTCGAAGATCGCCCAAAGAGGCTTTGGCGCGATCACAATAGAAGAAATCACCCAGCTATCTGGCCTCACGCGCGGTGCGTTTTATTCCAATTTCTCTAGCAAGAATGAACTGTTTATTCATCTACTTCGCCGCAAGCTGGGAGAAACGTCTCAGCTACTTCAAAGGATGGATGAATCAGAGAAACGCACCCACTGCTTTCCATCCCCATCAAGTCCAGACTCTCTAGATCTGTGGTGCGACGCGGAGTCCGCAATTGTATGGATAGAGGCGATGTTGCATGCGTGGCGGGACCCTACCTTTCTCGATAGCTTTGCCACTCCTTTCTTGTCAAGGGGGGCTGAAAGCGAAGTCCTCCGGGATCGAAACAAAAACCATGCAAGAGTAGAAGTGGTTGCCCTTGCAAGAGAGATTGCAACTGCTGTCAGCTCTTTAAGGGGTAGTGCCCTGCATCTAACTATTGACTTTTCGGCGAACCTCGATTCGAAGCAAGGCGATGGGAAACTCTCGATGTTATTCACTTTGCCTTTATCAAAGGAAGACACTTACCGAAAGTGAACAATGGCGTTTCGACATTAGCCGACATTATTCGAGAAGTCTCCATTCGCAGAGCGATCAACATCGCCTAAGGTTCTAAAGTTGCTGTCCATCTCATGTATCGAGCGCTGGAAGCATAGAAAATGCTTCGGCGATGAAGTCCATGAACACGATTTCCCGGCGGGGAAGCAGCCTATTTGCAGCGTACACTATCTGCACAGGAACCGGCTCAGCGCCCGTCATTAAGCCCATTTTCGTACAGCCATTTCGGCCCTTGCCCTATCCCCAAGCCCTCGATCACGGATTCGCGTGCCGCTTCCGGCGAGTTAACCCTAAGTCTTCCTGAGACTTGAATCTCACGTCCCTTGAAGTTCCATGTCACGCCAGAAGATAGCAGGGTGTAAATCACACACTCGTGATCAAGCAAGTCATCGGGAGTCTTGGGGATTCCGCATTTGGCTAGATATTCTTTGCTGGCAACGAATTTGGTTGGGACACGCTCCGGATTCGCGGAGAATGGACCTTCATCCCGGTCGACGACAGTCACGCCCTTTTTTCTTGTACTGCGACGGGTGTTACCTCCCAATCAAAGCTGCCGTTCAAGCAGGCATTCTTTGCACGCAGCGTCGAGCGGATTGCATAGGCGGCTTGGGCGCCTGAAGGAAGTGATGCCAGCCTACACGCTGCCGTCTGCTAACTTGTATGTCTACTATCTCAGCCGGCGAAATTTACCTGCCAAGGTTTGAAGTTTCGTTGATTTTCTTGTGGCTGAATTCAAAGAGTCTTAAAGCGTCTAAATTTTGATAGTGATGCTCAACGCTTTCGTCCGACATGTCGTGCTGCTAAAAGCAATCACGTCTTCTGGCCGCATCTGAAAACACCCGGGTAGTGGGTGGGATATAGCACGACAAACGGATCATTTTGCTGTTACTACGCCACGCAGCTTACGTCTCATTTCCGCCCATTCGATAAGCGCCTCCATGGACGGTCCGAGTGCGATGCCTAACGCCCCGAGTGTGTACTCAACCCGTGGAGGAACTTCGGCGTACACCTTACGCTCGACGATGCCATCCTTTTCCAATTGTTTGAGTTGCTGGATGAGCATTTTTTGATTGATGCCATCGATCAGCCTCTCTAGTTCGGAGAAACGTAGCTGTGTCTTTGCCGCAAAAAGCTGCGAAATGATGATGATCTTCCACTTCCCCTCAAGAACGCGAAGGGCCTCCGTCGTTGCAGCGGCCCATTCTGACCGCCGCTGAGGGTCCTCACAGTTCCATTCCCGGCCCATACTGAATTCTCCATCTTAGGTATGTTACTTACTTTTTAGTGTGTACTTACTATTTTCGCATAAGCCCCATAAAATGGGATCCGTTTTTACGAATCGGAGCTTGATATCATGAAAGTCGGGATTATCGGGACAGGCAACATCGGCGGCACGCTCGCCCGCAAGCTAAGCGCTGCCGGACACGATGTCCGTGTCGCAAACTCCGGCGGCGTTGAAGGTGTTCGCACATTTGCGGATGAAATCGGTGCCGAGGCGAAGGATGTGTACGGTGCGGTTGCCGGTGCCGACATCATCATCCTGGCGATCCCTTTGCCTGCCATGCGCGAACTTCCTGTCGACTTGTTGGACGGGACACCGTCGGAGGCCACGATCATCGATACAAGCAACTACTACCCTGGACTGCGCGATTCGCGCATTCCTGATATCGACGATGGGATGGCAGAAAGCGTGTGGGTAGCCAGGCAGATTGGGCGGCCTGTAATCAAAGCATTCAATAATGCTTTGGCATACACCCTCGCAGAGCTAGGAAAACCCGAGGGTGCGCCTGACCGCCTCGCTATTGCAGTGGCAGGAAACGATGCGAGATCTAAACAAACAGCGATGGAACTGGTAAATCAGGTCGGGTTCGATCCGATTGACGCAGGTACATTGGAAGACTCCTGGAGACAGCAGCCGTCAACACCCTCGTACTGTTGCGACTACGATGCTGACACCATGCGCAAAGCGCTCGCTGCAGCCATCAAGGGAACAGCTCCCAAGAAGCGCGATCAGCTACCAGAGCTTTTCGGCAAGCTGGGCCCCAATCCCAGCCACGCCGATGTCGTCGCGATGAATCGCAAGACGAATTCCGTTGATGGATAACATATGAAAGGAACAGGCACGGTTACGGCTGACCACATGTTGGACCACCGGCAAGGATCTCGAAAAAGGGATTTTGCGCGCAACAGGAGGAAATTAAGCGTGCCTATTGAACGCGTTTGGTGTTGCGATGAGCCAAAGTCTCGACGCAACAAAAGGGAATCTAAACTAGCGCAACAGCCATTGTTCTATTTATGTAGGATGACTACATATATCTACTAGGGATTCTGGGATTTTTGAATCGCAACAGCGACCTAAAGTACCAAGATTCGTCAGTGGTGGTACAGGTGGAAGGCTGGGTTTTATCATCTTTGGGCGTCCTTTCGGCTTGGGTTTCAAGGCTTCCACGCCACCCTCATGATACAGCCGCTCCCATCGGCTGACCATGCCACAACCCCGAAGATTGAACATCGCTTCAACTTCGCGATACGACAACCGGCCCTTCTTCATCCGCCGCAATACAGACAACTTGAATTCGGCATTGTAATGCTCGTGCTTCTTGCTTAACCCCTTCAGGCCATTATTCATTACGCATGGCCATGTAATTAGGAGGCAAGTGCCGAGCACTCGAAGGAGTTGAAGTGGTTGTTGCGCTGGGCTGCTGCGATGTCACCGGAGCGTCGTGTGGGGCTGCCGGATAAGCTGAAGGTCTGGAAAAACCGGGATCTTCATTGCGCATCTCCATGTAATTGGGAGGCAACCGCCAAGCACTCGAAGGAGTTGAACTGGTTGTTGCGCTGGGCTGCTGCGATGTCACCGGAGCGTCGTGTGGGGCTGCCGGATAAGCTGAAGGTCTGGAAAAACCGGGATCTTCATTGCGCATCTCCATGTAATTGGGAGGCAGCCGCCAAGCACTCGAAGGAGTTGAACTGGTTGTCGCGCTGGGCTGCTGCGATGTCACCGGAGCGTCGTGTGGGGCTGCCGGATAAGCTGAAGGTCTGGAAAAACCTGGGTCTTCATTGCGCATCCCCCAGTAATTAGGAGGCAATCGAGTTTGTGCGCTCGATTCGCTTGAGGCGCCGTTCCGGAAAGGGGGCGCGCCAGAATCATTGTATGGGGACGAGGTAGACGGGGAATTTTGCGAAATGTGATGCATGCGAACAAAACGCCGTGAATCGTTCTGCGAGGAAAAGTGAGATTGAGGCGGAAAACTCTGAGCAGCTTGTTGCCCACCCGACGGATGGGCATTGCGGTCACCAGTAATGTTGGCCACTACGTCCCGCACTGCTTGCTCCGCCCGAGGATCGAACACTCCCGCAATTCCCGCAAACAAATCGGTTTTAAATCCCATCATTCATCCAATGTAAGTTGTTTCAAGCGATCTCTTCCCATGCACGAAACGTGCTTGCAAGGATTCTTGAAAGGTAGGCCTCATATCAATGCAGTAAGAATAGCCTGTCTATGACCTATGCTCGTGAGTAATTGAAAAACTTGGGTAGTTCCGTATGAGAATGTTAAGCTCAAAAAAAAACCGATATGCAATAGTGCAAAAAAATGCCACCGCGAAGTAATTCGGAGTGGCATGTTTCAATGGCTTTACAGCCATATTTATCTTAGCTATTAAAGAATCTATTCACTCTACGCAAATCAGTCTTAGACAAATAACCTGTAGTCAACGTGGTCATGCAATCAGCACCGATGGTTTTCAGGCTTGGCGTACCCTCTTCTTCGCCGCCCTCCCCCCCACACATATTCGTTACGCTCACGATTCTCGGATTCGCCACGCTTCACATGGCCGCATGCTTGATTGCCGGCTACGCAGTGCACGAAGCGCAGGTCTGCCGACCCGGCTGCTACGGCAATCATCGGGCTTCGCCCGACCGCTACATGCGCCGTCGACAAAGCTTCAAGTTGATTGACCTCTCTGGTTCTGCGATGCATTGATGAACATTTGTGAGGATTTGCATGGACAAATTGAAGCGCTATTGCCACTAAAGAACAAGAACAACGTTCTTTCCCTTTGGAGGCCGATATGAATCTGTTTTTTGATTTGTTCAATGACGATCCGCATTTCTTCACTCTGCTATGCATCCTGTTGGGCGCATTTCTGTTCGGCATTTTTTACTTCCATGAGGCAGACAAGGAATACGAACGTCAAGCAGCCAGCGAATGGGAGGAAATTGCGAACACGTTTTCCGATCTGACCAGAATCGCCGATATTCCAACCGTGATGCGCGTCGAACACGCATCAAAGCAAGACAGACTTTAATCATGCATTCCCCCCGAGACATCCTGCATCCGCAGCAATTACCTTTGGCGCAGAATAATCACCAAGCTCAACCACACGACATCCACGTATCGCCCAAAGAAAACCGATACGACGCACAACAACTGTTTGGGATATTTTCCGACCGATACTTTACGAAGAATTCGCCAAAGGGCTCGTAACCGGTTGAGCTGCAGCACTCGCAAGATTTCGCTTCCACTTTTCTGCCCCGTGTCCGATCTCATCCAATCAGGCAAAAATGAGAACCCGACGCGGGCAGAGCTTTCTCTATCCTCGGCAAGTCCGCCAATAATCACAACATCGCCATCAGCGACCGACAAGGACGTATGAACCTTCCGTTTGGTCAACGCGGGCGAGTTGTTGCCCCCGGTTTGCGCCCTATGAAGTGTTTTTCGCGGCAAACAGTCACTTCCATCCGGCTTCTCGTCTTGGCCCACGGAGGAAAAACTGCCGCATGATAACGGCGCCAACAATACCAATACCGATTCTGGACTAGGCCAGTTCTCTGGAACTGATCGATTGTAACCACTCGATGAAGGCTCTCATGTGGGCTGGTTTATCGGCATCCAGCGGCACCAGCGCGTAATAGGTGGAGCCCGGTGCCAGCATGTCGGGAAACGGCTTTTGCAAACGTCCGGCGACGCAGTCGATGTCCAGAGTGGGAAACGGACCGATGCCAAATCCCAGTCCGTCGACGATGGCTTGCAAGGTCACGAAAAAATGATCGCAGCGCAAGCTCCGGCTGGCGCGTAGCTTGCGCTGGGCTGCCGCATCCAGCCAGGCCTCCCAATCGCCGGGTCGGGTTTCGGTCGTCAACCAGGTCTGGTCCGCCAACTCCTCGACAGTCGCTATCCCAGTCTGCATGAGTAAAGCGGGACTCGCGATCACGGTGTTCAATTCTCGAAACAGGGGCCACGCCTGATACTGCCCCCCAGTAGGCACGTCGCGCCGGATGGCGACATCGAAGCTGCCCTTGAACGCAGGTTCCGTGGACAGCACGGTCGAAACGCGCACATCGACGCCCGGGCAAATCTGCGCAAATGAAGGCAGACGAGGAATCAGCCAGCGCATCGCCAGCGTCGCCGACGCGCTGACGCGGATAATTTTCACCAGCCTGTTCTTGCCGTAACGCTCGGCGGCGTCGGCTACGTGATCGAAAGCAAGGCTGATTTCACGCGCCAGCGCTCGCGCATGGGGCGACGCCACCATGCTTTGCCCATCCCGTACAAACAGCGGCTGCCCCAACCAGTCTTCCAGAATCGCAATTTGCCGACTGACCGCACCGTGGGTCAGGTTCAACTCTCGGGCGGCGGCCGAATAACTTCCTGCGCGCGCCGCAACTTCGAAAATACGCAAGGCGTTAAGAGGGGGAAGCTTTTGTCTCATATGTGATTTTTACGCACAGACACAGCTAGTTTTTATCGATTGTGTGAGCAGATTGCAAATCATACACTTCTTGCCAAGCTTGCTCGTCTCCCGGGATCTCTTGACCACGGCATGGTTCGCCCGCGACCCAGCAGCGTTCTTCTCACGTTCCACACTTCAGAAAGGCTCGCCATGACCGAACACATTACTATCAACTCCCGCGCTTACCGACTGCCATCCGTGCCCACTATCATCGTCTGCATCGACGGCTGCGAACAGGAATACATCAACCAGGCGATCCAGGCGGGACAGGCTCCGTTTCTCGCCACCTTGAGTGCAGATGGCGCGGTGCTGGCGGGCGACTGCGTGCTGCCGTCGTTCACCAACCCGAACAACCTGTCCATCGTCACGGGCGTGCCGCCGTCCATCCACGGCATCTGCGGCAACTTCTTCTTCGATCAGGAAGCGAATGAGGAGGTGTTGATGAACGACGCCAAATACTTGCGCGCGCCGACGATCCTGGCCGAACTGGCTCGCGCGGGAAAACACGTCGCGGTGGTGACTGCCAAAGACAAGCTGCGCAGCCTGCTCGGACATCAATTGAGGGGGATCTGCTTCTCGGCCGAGAAAGCCGATCAAGTGACCTTGGCCGAGCATGGCATTGAAAACATCCTGGCCCGGGTCGGCATGCCGGTGCCATCCGTGTATAGTGCGGACCTCTCGGAATTCGTGTTTGCCGCCGGGCTCTCCATCCTCACCACCGAGCGCCCCGACCTGATGTACTTGTCCACCACCGACTACGTCCAGCATAAACACGCACCGGGCACTCCCGAGGCCAATGCCTTCTATGCCATGATGGACGGCTACTTCAAGCGCTACCACGACGCAGGCGCTGTGATCGCGATCACAGCCGACCATGGCATGAACGCTAAGACCGATGCCGCAGGTCGTCCCAACATCGCGTTTCTGCAAGATCGTCTCAACGCCCACTACGGTCCCCAACTGGCGCGCGTAATCCTGCCGATCACTGATCCCTACGTGGTGCATCACGGCGCCCTGGGCTCGTATGCGACGATCTATCTGCGCGATGAAGCACAGATCGGCGAAGTCGCCGATTTCCTCGCCAACATCCAAGGCGTCGAAGCAGTATTGACGCGCGTCCAGGCCGCCCATCGCTTCGAATTGCCGCCCGATCGCATCGGCGACCTGGTGGTGTTGGCGGAAAGACTGACGGTGCTCGGTAGCGCCAGCGACAAACACGACCTATCGGGACTGACCGTACCCCTGCGCTCCCACGGCGGCGCATCCGAGCAACGCGTGCCGCTCATCTTCAACCGCAAGGTAGCCAACATCGCTCCGAGTCGCCACCTGCGCAATTTCGACATTATCGATATCGCCCTCAACCATCTCGTTTAAAAAAAGCGGCAAGCGAGCGGCGACCACGCCGCCAATCAAAGACCGCCCCACCAGGAGACAGACATGCATTCCACTACCCCCGAGGCTGTGCGATCCAACACGCCATCGCACAGCACTGCGTTCGACCGTTACAAGTGGCGCGCCCTCATCGGCGTCACATTTTGTTATTTGTTCTATTACACCGGACGTCAGACGCTAGGCTTTGCAGTGGCCGGCATCGAGCACGACTACGGCTTGTCGAAATACCAGATCGGCTGGATCAGCGCGACGATGTTGTGGTGTTACGCAGGCGGTCAGTTTATCAACGGCAACCTAGGGGACAAGATCGGAGGCAAGACGATGATGATTGCCGGGGCGATCTTGTCGCTGGCGGCGAACTGGGTGTTCAGCTTCGGCCACAGCTTCCTGTTCTTCCTTGTAGTATGGGGCGTCAACGGCTATTTCCAATCGATGGGTTTTGCGCCGGGCAGCCGCCTGCTGTCGAACTGGTGGGATCACAAACACCGCGGCTTCGTGTATGGCGTGTACATCGGCTTTTCCGGTTTCTCTTCGGTACTGGCGTATATTTTTCCGGTACTTATCTTGGGGGCGCTGCACCTGGATTGGATGTGGATTTTTCGATTGGCGCCGCTGTCGATGCTGCTGGGTGCACTGGTCTTGTTGCTGATGGTGTCCGAGCGTCCCGAAGACCGCAAGCTCCATGATGAAGTCCCGGACAATGACGCGGCCGCACCGAGCGAGCAAAGTGATTTCACCAGTGCCCAGCGCTACGCAGTAGTGTTGAAAAACTGGAAGCTTTACGTCACCGGCCTCGCCATCGGATTGCAAAACGCCGCGCGCTACGCGTTAGTGGTCTGGGTGCCTGTGCACTTCCTCGGCATGGACTGGAAAAACTCGTCCGCACTGATCGATCCTAAATGGATCACCGTGGCACTGCCGGTCGGAATGGCGCTGGGCTCGTTATCTAATAGCTGGATTTCGGACATTTTGTTCCAGGGCCGGCGTTACCTGGCGATCATCCTGTACATGACGTTGGCCTCGGCTACAGCGATCATCATGATGTTCGTACCGCATGGCAGTATGCTCGCCATCGGCTTACTCTTCTTGTGCGGCTTCTTCGTCTTTGGTCCGGCGTCGTCGTTCTGGGCACTGTGTCCGGACATCTTCGGCAGACACGTCGCCGGCACTGCGACGGGCGTACTCAACACCATGTCGTACCTGTTTGCGGGCATCGGAGAGCCGGTCATTGGTCACATGATCGACGCCACCGGCAACACCTCCATCATCTTCCCGATTGTCGCGGGGCTATGTGCGGCGAGCGCGGTCATGTCGATGTTGATCAGGCGGTGAACGCTGACTCTGCAGCTCAAAGAAGTCTTAGCGCCGCTTGCCAGGCAAGCTCACGAATCTCGTCGGCCTCTCCTCGGTCAAACTGGTTAGCAGTTCGTTCGCACACATCGGAAGAAGGAAAAATCACCTCTCTCCCTCCGGACAATGCTTTCACTTGCGCCTGACACGCACGTTCGAGAAACAGGATGTTCTGAAAAGCTGCCGGAATGGTCCGTCCGGCAGCCAGCAAGCCGTGATTGCGCAGAATCATTGCGTCATTCTGCCCCAGGTCATTGACCAGACGCTCACGTTCGTCGAGGTCGAGCGCGATACCCTCATAAGTGTGATAACTCAACCGCCCGTAGAATTTCAACGCATGTTGCGTCAGCGGCAATAATCCTTCTTTCTGGCAAGAGACCGCCATGCCATCCGGTGTGTGCGTATGAATCACGCAGGTCAGGTCGTGGCGGGCCATGTGGATCGCCGAATGGATGGTAAAGCCTGCAGCATTCACGCGATTCTTGACTGGATCCGCATCGCCCACGATGCTTCCGTTTGCGTCGATCTTGACCAGGTCTTCAGGGCGCATCTGATCAAACAGCACGCCATAGCGATTGATCAGGAAATGATCCGGAGTACCCGGAATGCGGGCGCTGATATGCGTGTCAATCAGATCCGTCATGCGGAAATGCGCCACGAGCCGGTACAACGCAGCAAGATCGCGTCGCACCTGGGCTTCGGTATTTGTCGTTGTCAAGCTGAACCCCTCAAGAGAATATGGAATAGTGTTCGCCCACGCACCAGCGCGAACCAGCTAACGCAGGATGGGTTCGACACCGCACCAGTTCTGCAAGAACAGCGCCAGTGTGGCGCTGACGCGCTGCATGCTCTCGATGGAGACCGCCTCGTCGATGCCGTGAATATTCCTCGCCTGCGGCCCATAGCAGGTCACCGGCACGTCAAGCATCATTTGAAAATGCCGGGCATCGGTAGTCGCAGTGGTGGCGATGGAAGCGGCCGCATAACCGTTGATCTGTGCATGTGCAACACCAAGCGCCTGCAGTGCCGGAGCGGCAAGGTCGAATTCAACGCCCGGCGCGTGAAAACCTTCATAGCTGATGTCGGCTTTGAGGCCGCCCTTAATGCGCGCGATGGTTGCCTGCACGCGGGCGGCGACGATCGCCTTGGCCTCCGCAATGTCCACGCCGGGAAACACGCCGATGCGCACCCCCAGCTTGCAGGTGCAAGGCACCGAGGACATCCACTCGCCGCCTTCGATGCGACCCAGATTGAAGTTGATGGGGTGAGCATGCTTCTGATAGGCTGGGTGACGATGCTGCGGCAGATTCCACTCGGCTTCCAGCTCGCGCAGATCGGCCATGACAGCGTAGGCTGCGTCAATGGGATTCATGCCCTGCTCCATCATGGCCGCGTGAGCGGGCTTTCCGGCGATATGGACCTGCATCCAGAAAACGCCAACTTGCGCACAGACCATGCCATCCCCCAAGGGTTCGGGAATGATCACGGCGTCGAATTTTTTCAGCCGCTCGGAGCCGATGGCTTTCTGCAGTTCCACCACAGACGCCAGCGCACCGTTGCCGGTGCATTCTTCCTCCAGAACCCAATTGAACCCGACCTGCCCCTTGGGTTGCACCCCCAGCTTGCGCAAGGCCTTCAGCGCAACCAGCGTACAGATGATTCCGGCCTTCATGTCGCCGCTGCCTCGCCCATGCAACCAGCCGTCTTTCAAGACCGGAGAAAACGGCGGATTCGTCCACATCTCCTCGGGCCCGGTCGGCACCACATCCAGATGTCCGTTGAACAGCACCGAGCGCTGCGGCTCGCCCTGCTTGATTGTGCCTTGGTGAAACGCAAGCAGATTGTTGCGGCCCTTGTCCTCGTGGCATTTGGGCGAGTACAGAGGGAGCGCAGAAAGTTTGTCGCTCTGCAATGGCACGTGTTCAACAACCAGTCCGGCTTCACCCATGATCTCTTCCATGAGACTGACCGCCGGGAATTCGTCCCCCGAAGGACTGGCGGCGGCAACGAGATTGCTCAGCGTCTCGATCATGTAGGGTTCGATGGCGCGAACTGATCCAATGATTTCCCCTGGGGTAAACAGGGTTGATGATGATGCTGATGGTGATGAAATTGACGTCATGATGATGAATCCGTGATAGATGTATCAGACAAGCGTTTTCGCGCCGTTCGCACACGAAAAACGCAAAGGAAAAATCGCTTGCTTGCACGCCGATCATTGCGTGCAATGACCGGCGGCAATGAGGCGCACCCGTTTCAGTTCTGCTGTGCGACTGCCATGGAGGTTTTCAATTCAATCTCGACGAACACGAAATCAGTAGCGCCTGGATTGATCACATTGTGTTCTATGCCCACCGGTCTGGAATAAGCGACGCCGCTGGTCAATTGACTGTCGATGACACCCTCTGGAGTCTCCAGTTGCAGCACGCCGGTGGTCTGCGGCACCACCACGTAATACATTCCATGACGGTGCCAACCGGTTTCCCCGCCAGGCGGGAAGCGCCACTCAGTGACCTTCACCTGCTCATTGTCTATCTGGACAGTTCCAATTGCTGCGGGTCGTTTCATGCCACTCTCCTGGTTGAATAGGGATTCCAATGCTGCCCCGGTACGGCAGCGATGAGCTGTTGCGTATAGGCGTGCTGAGGATCATCAAAAATCTGCTGCGGGGTTCCGCGCTCGACAACCTTGCCACGGTGCATGACCAATACCTGATCGCAGACCTGCGCCGCCACGCGCAGATCGTGGGTGATGAAGATCAGTGCGATATTGAGCCGCAGTTGCAGTTCATGCAGCAAGCTGAGCACTTGCGCCTGAACCGACATGTCCAGCGCCGAAACGGATTCGTCGGCAACCAGCACCTGCGGTTCCAACGCAAGCGCGCGGGCGATGCCGACCCGTTGCCGCTGGCCGCCGGAAAACTCATTGGGATAGCGGTCAAAGGCGGATTTTTCCAGGCCTACCAGCTCGAGCAGTTCACGCGCGCGCAGCTCTGCTTCTGCACGCGTCTTTCCATTGGCGACCGGGCCGTCGCTGATGATGCGTCCGACGGTCTGACGCGGATTCAACGACGCGAACGGGTCCTGGAAAATCATCTGGATGTCCTTGCGCAACGGCCGGAACTGCTGCTGCGTCAACGCTACGATGTCCCGGCCGTTAAACAGGATCTTGCCGCTATCGACCTCGATCAGCTTTAACAGACATTTGCCGATGGTGGATTTTCCTGAACCCGATTCGCCGACAATACCAAGGGTTTCGCCCCGACGTACCGCAAAACTGATGCCGTCAACTGCCGGCACCACGCGTTTTTTTCCCAACAAGCCGCCGCCGCTGGAATAGGTCTTGAAAAGATCATGGACTTCCAGGACCGGCCAGCGGTCATCGGGACTGCTACGCACCTCGTCATTGCGCCGTGGTACGGCGGCGATCAGACGTTGGGTGTAGGGATGTTGCGGATGATTGAGCACTTGTTGCGCGGCGCCGACTTCAACCAGCACGCCTTTTTCCATCACGGCGATGCGGTCGGCAATTTCCGCCACCACGCCAAAATCATGGGTAATGAACATCACGCCCATGCCCGACGGATGCACCGGCTGTGCTGCGCCCGAGGCGCCGACGCCCTGACGCTGGCGCTGGATGCGCAGGATCAGCGCCAGTATCTGCGCCTGTGTGGTCACATCCAGCGCGGTGGTCGGTTCGTCTGCGATGAGTATGTCCGGTTCCAACGCCAGCGCCATGGCAATCACCACCCGCTGGCGCTGCCCGCCGGACAACTGGAACGGATAGGCGCGTTGCAACTGCCGGGGCTCGGGCAATCCCACATATTCGATCAGTTCCAGCACGCGATGCTCGACCTTGGCCGCGTCGGTGACGCCATGGACTTGCATCACTTCAGCAATCTGATCGCCAATACGCATGACAGGATTCAATGCAGACAAAGGCTCCTGGAACACCATGCCGATAGACTTTCCACGCAGGCGACGCAACGCTGACTCCGATTCCTGCAGCAAATCCTTCCCATGGAACAGGATGCGTCCTGCCGACGGTTTCATGTAGGACGGCAGCAATCCCATGATGGCGTTGGCGCTCATGGACTTTCCCGACCCTGATTCGCCGACAATGCACAGGATTTCACCGGCATTGAGGGTCAGATTGATATTTTCCACCGCATAGTTGCGGTCGCCACCGGCTGGAATGGGAATCGATAGTCCTTCAATTGCCAGCAGCGGCGCCACGGTTTGTGCATCGACGGGCCTCATGCTTCACCTCGGCTGCGCAGATGCGGATTCAGGGCGTCGTTGAGCCCTTCCCCGATCAGGTTTACCGCCAATACCGTGAGCAAAATGGCGAATCCCGGCATGAAGCTCATCCACCATGCTTCGCGCAGCATGGTTCGGGCCGCGCCGATCATGAAGCCCCAGCTCATGAGATTTCTGTCGCCGAGTCCCAGAAAGGACAGCGCAGATTCAGTCAGAATCGCCGTTGCGATCATGAGCGAACCCGTAACGATGATGGGCGACATGGTGTTGGGTAAGATCTGCGTGAAGATGATGCGGGGAGAACTTTGACCAATCACCACAGCGGCCTGAACGAACTCACGTGAGCGCAACGACAGAAACTCGCCGCGCACCAGCCGGGCAACCGGCGGCCAGGAGACGATCGCAATGGCGCTGATGATGGAGGTGATGCTGGGCTGAAAAATGGCCACCAGAACCACAGCGATGGCCAATGCCGGAATGGTTTGGAAAAATTCCGTCAGCCGCATCAGCAAGTCATCGATGCGCCCGCCATAGTAGCCGGCCACGGCGCCCAGAGAGATGCCAATGAAGGTGGCGACCGCCGTGCTGATGAGCCCCACCAGCAACGATACGCGCGCGCCATAGGCCAGGCAGGCGGCGATGTCGCGGCCGAGCATGTCGGTTCCCAGGGGATGCGCGCTGTCGGTGAACGGATCAAGCAGAGGCTCTGCGATGGAATTCCAGGGATTGTCCGGAAACACCAATCCTGCCAGTGCCGCGACGATGAAAATGCCCAGCACAATCACGGCGCCCACGACAGCTCCCTTGTTGCGCGCATATTGTTTGAGAAAGGAATTCATGATTTCACCTCAATGCGTGGATCGACGAAACGATAAAGAAGATCGGCCAGCAGATTGACCAGCACAACCATGACCGAAGTCACAAAGAACACTCCCAGCAACACCGGGTAGTCGCGCTGCAAGAGCGCATCGAACATCAGCCGGCCGATTCCCGGCCAGGCGAAGACGGTTTCGGTCAGCACCGCCCCGCCAAGAATCTGCCCGGCCTGGATGCTGGCGAAAGTGAATACCGGCAGCAAGGCGTTGCGCAAGATATGGCGGCGTGTGATCTGGCGCTGCGGGACGCCTTTTGCACGGGCCGTCTTGACGAAATCCAGCGATGCCACTTCCAGCATTGCAGCACGGGTCAGACGGGTATAAATCGCCGTGAAGAAAAGTCCCAGCGTGACCACCGGCAGGATCATGTGCTGCACCACATCCCAGACATGCGCGAAGCCCGTCAGGCCGGCGCCGATTGTTTCCATCCCGAATGGCGGCAACCAGTCAAGATAGATCGAAAACACCAGAATCGACATCAACGACACCCAGAACAGCGGCGTCGCGTAGAACAACAGTGCGCCCGACATGATCAGCGAGTCGGCAGCCTTGCCCCGGCGGGCCGATGCCATGACGCCCAGAACGACCCCGAGCACCAGTGAAAAAATGAAAGCTGAAGCAGTCAGCAGCAAGGTCGCCGGCAAGCGATCCCAGATCAGCGCGCTGACTGCAATGTTATTGCGGTAGGAAAAACCGAGATTGAGCGTCAAGACACCTTTCAGATACATCCACAGTTGCACGTACAAGGGTTGATCCAGACCGAACTGCGCCCGCAATTGTGCGAGAAACAAGGCGTCGCCGGCGCCTGACTCTCCTGCCATGACCGACGCCGGATCGCCCGGCGCCAGATGGACCAGCAGGAAATTGAGCACCACAACGCCCAATACGACAAACGCAGCCTTGATCAGGCGTCTGAAGAAAAAATCGAATGTGTTCATGGCGATAGAGGTATTGAGTGTTGTGGTTGCATGGAGCGGACTACTTCGAGATCCAGACGCTGTCCAGCGTTTCGTTCAGGCCGATGCCCGTGGTCACCAGGTTGTGCACCTTCTTGTTATAGAGGGTGGCGTATTGCAGTTCCATCAGATAACCGACCGCCACGTCGTCCACCAGGATGCGTTGCACTTCGGAATACATGCGCTGGCGGGCGTCGGGATTTTTCGCCACAGGCGCAGCCTCGAACAGACGGTCCACTTCAGGATTGCTGTAGCCCTGGTTGTTGCCGAACGGCGTGCCTTTGATGATGTTGCTGCTGACATAGTTGCGCGCCACCCCGATGGCCGGATCACCGTACTGATAAAGGAAGTTGATGGTCACATCAAAGTCCCAGTCGGACAGTTTCTTGGACCAGCCGCCGGCATCGGTGGGATCGATGGCAACCCGGAAACCCAGTTGTTCCAACTGTTGCTTGGTGTATTCCGCCAGCCGGTCCCAGACCGACCCATAGGGAATCGGCAATACCTTGATGCTGTAGTCGCCCGGCTTGATTCCGGCGTCTGCCAGCATCTTCTTGGCCTTGGCCATGTCGTAGGGATATGCCGGGACATTCTTGTCATAGTAGAGCGTGGTCGATGAAATCGGACCGGTCGCCGGCTTGCCGACATTGAAGAAGATGTTCTTGACGATGAAGTTGCGATCCATTGCGTGCATGATGGCTTGACGCACCACCTTGTTGTCGAATGGCGGCTTGCGCAGGTTCATCTGCAGCCATACGTTGGGTGAGAACATTTCCCAGCCGGCGGTCGTCATCACCGTATTGGGAAGTTTCTGCAGACGGCGCACTTCGAAATTTTCCACGTCGCCGCCCCGCAGCACATCCACCGTTCCGCGTTCAAAGGCTACCGCGCGAGAAGCGGCGTCCGGCACTACGCGAAGATAGATATCATCCAGATACGGCAGACCGGGCTTGAAGTACGCTGGATTCTTGACCAGATGGATGTAGGAACCGCGTTTCCATTCCTTGAACATGAAGGGACCGGTCCCGATCGGCGTATTGTTGGCCGGATTGGTCCGATAGTCGGTGCCGTCATAGATGTGTTTTGGGACGATGGGCATCGTCGACACTTCGAACGCATAGATGAACGGGTTGAAAGCCTGCTTCAGTTTAAAGACCACCTTGTTGTCGCCGTCAGCCTTGACAGACTCGACCCGCTGGTTCATCAACGCCCGCATGCGCGGATGCACCTCGCGCAGGAACTTGTCTGCCGAAAACACCACGTCGGCAGCGCTGAAAGGTTTGCCGTCATGCCATTTCACACCTTTTTGGAGCACAAAGGTGTAGGTCAGCCCATCCTTTGACACTTCCCAGGACTGCGCCAATGACGGTAGCGGTTTCAAATCCGGGCCATACGTCAGCAAGGACTGATATATCTTGCTGGCGGCGAATTGCGTGGGCCCCTGCTGGTTGAGCCCCAGCATCAGCGTCGGCGGCTCCGGCTGCATCAACATGTTCAAGGTTCCACCGGATTGCGGCTTTTCAGCGGTCTGCGCAAACGCGGGAACTTGCGCCGCAAGAATACAGGCAGCGATCAACAGCGACTGCATGCCAAACTTTCTTTTTTTGATGTCCATGACCCTTCCTTTCGAGATAAAGACTGCGGAACTGCGATGTAGTACAGATACAGAGATAGGCAAGAAACCTGCCTACTGAATGAATAATCCTCGGCTGGCTTGCGGGTAATCATCGCAGCCTGAAAATTCCACGGCGTGATCGCAGCGCAAACACCGATTGCTTCCTTGGTCGGCACAATCCGGTTCTTCCAGGCCTGCCCGGCGGCGGCAATCGCACGCGGTTGCACGCGCCGTCGTTGGCATCTCACCAGTCGCCGTTGAAATACGCCTGCTGGCGGAACAGAGAGGAGTCCTTGAGTTGCATCATCGTCATGTCTCCGATAGAAAAGCCGACGCCCTGCCAAGGACGTCAGTCGGAGTTTCAGGCAGCGTGCAGCGCAGTGCTCAATATTTGCAATGCCTCGTCCATGACTTGGTCCTGAATCGTCAATGGGAACAGGAAACGAATCACGTTGCCGTAGGTACCGCAGGTAAGCAGCAGCAAGCCGTTCTGCAACGCCAGAGTCTGTACGCGCTTGGTAAAGTCCGCGTCCGGCTCGCTGGTGCCGGGCTTGACGAATTCCACCGCCACCATGGCGCCTGGACCACGCACTTCGCCGATGGCGCCGATGCTGCCGCGCAATCCGTTCAGACAAGCCTTGAGTTTTTCACCCAGATGAGCACCGCGCTCGACCAGTTTTTCATTCTTGATCACATCCAACACTGCCAATGCCGAGGCCACCGCCAGCGGATTGCCGGCATAGGTGCCGCCGAGGCCACCCGGAGCGGGTGCGTCCATGATCTCGGCGCGACCGCAGACAGCCGCCAGCGGCATGCCGCCGGCCAGACTCTTGGCCATGGTGATCAGGTCGGCAGTGATGCTGTAGTGTTCCATCGCGAACATTTTCCCGGTCCGGGCAAAGCCGCTCTGAACTTCATCGGCGATCAGCAAAATGCCATGTTCATCACAGAGGCGGCGCAAGCCGATCATCAACTCTGGCGGGGCCGGATTGAATCCGCCTTCGCCCTGTACCGGTTCGATGATGATGGCGGCCACCCGCTTCGGATCAACGTCGCTCTTGAACAAGGCCTGAATTGCTGCAAGCGAATCCTCGGTGCTCACGCCATGCAGCGGGGCCGGGAACGGTACGTGATAAACCTCGCCGGGGAACGGCCCGAAGCCGATCTTGTAGGGCGCCACTTTTCCGGTCAGGGCCATGCCCATCATGGTGCGGCCATGAAAGCCGCCGGCGAATGCAATCACGGCCGGACGAGCGGTCGCGGCGCGGGCTATCTTGATGGCGTTTTCCACCGCTTCGGCGCCGGTGCTGAACAGCGCCGTCTTCTTGGAAAATGTCCCCGGCGCCAATGCATTGATGCGCTCGGCCAGTTCCACGTAACTGGCGTAGGGAACGATCTGATAGGCGGTATGGGTAAACAGATCCAGTTGTTGTTTGATTGCCGCCACCAGCTTCGGATGACGATGACCGGTGTTGAGCACGGCAATGCCCGCAGCGAAATCGATATAGCGACGGCCTTCGACATCCCATAATTCTGAATTTTCCGCGCGCGCGGCATAAAAGTCGCACATGACGCCAACTCCACGTGGGGTTGCTGCATTCTTGCGTTGCTGTAAATCGGCATTTTTCATTTCTGTTTGCTCCTTGAATTCAATGCTGTTAACTTGGGTCGCTGCCGGGTTGTCACCTGCATGCCATGACAACCGGACAACTCTTGCTGCTGGACTTTGATACAAAATGCAAGACGGCCGCCCTGCTGCTGATTTCTTGCCGCTATGACCCGAGGTTGAACCAGGTGGTCTTCAGATCGCTGTATTTGTCCAATGCATGCAAAGACTTGTCACGACCGAAGCCGGATTGCTTGACGCCGCCGAACGGTACGGTGATGTCTCCGTCCATATAGCAGTTGACCCATACGAGCCCCGCGCGCAGCCGTCGCGAAACGCGATGCGCACGCCCCAGATTGGCCGTCCACAAGCCGGATCCGAGGCCATATTGCGAATCATTGGCCAGCGCAATCGCCTGTTCTTCGGTGGAAAACTTCTGAGCCGCCAGCACCGGTCCGAATATCTCTTCGCGCACAATGCTTAAATCCTGGCTGCTGCAATCAAAGATGGTGGGTTCGATGTAGTAACCGCCGCTGGCGCTGCGCACCTGTTTGCCGCCACTGCGCAAGGCCGCGCCTTCGCGCACGCCGGCATCGATGTAGGCCAGCACCTTGCGCATCTGCGGTTCGTCCACAATGGCGCCCATCGCCACGCGCGGGTCCAGGGGATCGCCGGGCGACATGGCGCCGGCAAAGTGCTGCACGCGCGCCATGAAACTGTCGTAGATGGTGTCCTGCACGTAGAGCCGCGAACCGGCGATGCAGACTTCACCCTGATTGCTGAAAATGCCTGCGGCAGCGGCTTGCGCAGCCTTGTCCAGATCAGGACAGTCATCGAATACGATATGCGGCGATTTGCCGCCGCATTCGAGCCAGACGCGCTTCAGATTGGATTGACTGGAATACTCCATGAAGCGCTTTCCGGTCAGCGTGGAGCCGGTAAACGCAATACAGTCCACGTCCATGTGCAAGCCCAGTGCTTTGCCGGCAGCCGCACCCAATCCTGGCGTCACGTTGAACACGCCAGCCGGAATGCCGGCCTGCTGCGCCAGCTCCGCCAGCTTCAGCGCGCTCAGCGACGATTGCTCCGCCGGTTTGAGAACGACGCTGTTGCCGACCGCCAGCGCCGGGGCGATTTTCCAGGCGGCCATCATCAACGGATAATTCCATGGCACCACGGCGGCGACCACGCCTACCGGTTCGCGCGTAATGGTGGCCAGCGCGTCTTCGCCGGTGGGTGCAATTTCGTCGTATTGCTTGTCGATGGCCTCGGCATACCAGGCAAAGCACTTCACTGTTTCCGGAACATCGTAGAGCACTGCGTCGGCAATCGGCTTGCCCATGTCCAGCGTTTCCAGCAAGGCCAGCTCTTCGCCATGCTGTGCAATCAGTTGCGACAGGCGCAGCAGGCATTGCTTACGTTCGCGCGGATGCAGACGCGACCACACGCCAGCTTCAAATGCCCGGCGTGCGGCAGCCACGGCAAGATCAACATCCTCGCTCTGGCATGCCGCCACATCGGCCAGCTTGCGGCCGTCAATCGGGCTGAAGGCGGCGAAAGTGGCGCCGCTGACAGCGTCGACGAAACGGCCATCAATATAGGCCAGGCGTTGAATCGACAGAGATGCGGCGCGTTCTTGCCAATAAGCCAGATCATTCAGTTTCATGGTGTGCTCCATTGCAGATGGACAGGGATGATGCGCACTTGCAAGCGCTCACGCGAGGCGGCCGGAGCGCGCGAGCATTGCAGCCAGCAAGACATTGCAGCCGGCTTCCAGATCTTCCGGTTTTGCATCTTCAATCTCGTTGTGGCTGACGCCGTCTTTGCACGGAACGAAGATCATGGCGGTCGGCGCAAGCGACGCGATATAGACCGCATCGTGACCGGCGCCGGTGACGATATCCATGTGCGACAGCCCCGCTGCTGCCGCACCTTCGCGGATCATGCCGACCAGTGCTGGATCAAACGGCGTCGGCTTGAAATACTGCACATCGGTCAACTGCACCTTGAGGCCGAATTCTTCTTGCGCATTGACGCAAGCCTGACGCCAGTGCTGATCCATGCGGTCCAGTGTGGCTTCGTCCTGGTGGCGGATATCGACAGTAAAGGTCACCTGACCGGGAATGACATTGCGCGAGCCGGGATGAATCTGCACCGCGCCAACGGTGCCACGTCCATGCGGCTGGTTGTCATTGGCCAGATGTATCACTTCCTGCATCAGATGAGTGGCGGCGAACAAGGCATCCTTGCGAATCGGCATTGGCGTCGGTCCGGCATGCATCTCCATTCCTGTGACGGTGACGTCGTACCAGCGCACGCCCAGCGATCCGGTAACCACGCCGATCACTTTGCCTTCATGTTCGAGTATCGGACCTTGTTCGATATGCGCCTCGAAATAGGCTCCAATCGGACGGCCGCCGACCGGATCGGTACCGGCATAACCGATCCTGCGCAATTCATCGCGCACCGACAGACCAGCCAGATCCCTGGCCTCCAGCGCCGCATCGAGCGTGAATTTGCCGGCAAACACGCCGGAGCCCATCATCACCGGTACGAACCGGGAACCTTCTTCATTGGTCCAGATGGCCAGTTCCAGCGGCGCTTCGGTCTGCACATTGTTTTCTTGCAGACAGCGCATTACTTCCAGTCCGGCCAATACGCCATAGCAACCGTCAAACTTGCCGCCGGTCGGTTGCGTATCGATATGACTGCCGGTCATCACCGGCGCCAGCGCTTCATCGCGCCCGGCGCGGCGGCCGAAGATATTGCCGATCTGATCGACCCGGATGGTGAGGCCGGCCTGTTTCATCCAGCCCACCACCAGATCGCGCCCGGCGCCATCGAGTGCGGTCAACGCCAAACGGCAATTGCCGCCCTTCTCGGTGGCGCCGATTTGCGCCAGTTCCATCAGCGAGTGCCACAGGCGGTCGCCGTTTATCGCCAGTTCGTTGCTTGCCATGCCAATGCTCTCCTAACTGTCTTGCTGCGCAGTACGTCCGCGCAGACCGGTAATGAAGTGTTATGCCTGTTGCTTTTGCAGCGCGGCCCGGCGAATGCCGGACAAGGTATCCCCGGGCGCAATGCCATCCGGGTCGTAACGGATCTCCAGCAACGCCGGCAACTGCTCGCGGTCGGCGAAGGCGCGCGCCCGCTCAAAGGCAGCGGCGAAATCTTCCGTCTTATTGACGATCTCGCCGTAGCCGCGATATGCACGCGCGATGTCGGTAAATTCCGGGTTATCGAAATTGAGCGCGATCGCCCGGGCCGGGAAATCACGTTCCTGGTGTGCCCGTATGGTTCCCCACATGCCGTTGTTGAACACCAGCACGATGATGCCGAGCCGGTATTGCATGGCTACGCCCAACTCTTGCAGATTCATCTGGAAACAGCCGTCGCCGGCGTAGCACACCACGGTGCGGTCGCGCTTTTCCAGCTTGGCTGAAATCGCCGCAGGCAAGCCGTAACCCATCGCCCCCAGCGCCGGCGCCAGACTGCTGCCAACGCCGCAGAATTGCCGGTAGCGATGCGGATACAGCGCGTAATTACCCGCGCCGACAGTGATGCATGCATCCTTGGGCAGCACTGCATTGAGATGCGCTGCCGCTGCATTCAGATTCATCGCCCCCGGCGCATCCAATGGCTGCAGCGTGCGCAGATATTCAGTGTTGGCGGCGCGGGTTGCGGCGGACCATGCGGGCGGCCGGGTCGGCTGCAAACCCGCGATCTGTTCAGAAAAACCGGCCGGATCCGCCACGATGCCCTGGGTCGGCATGAATACCCGGCCCAGCTCTTGCGGGTCCGGATAGACGTGAATCAGCTTTTGTCTTGGCAATGGACTGGTCACCACGGAATAGCCTTCCGTAGTGGCTTCGCCGAGTCGGCTGCAGACCGAAAGGAGCAGATCGGCGTCGGCAATGCGGGTGCGCAACTCGGCACTCATGCCCCAGCCGACATGACCGGCAAAATTCGGATGGCGATGATCGAAGCACTCCAACCGTCGCCATGCCACTCCGACGGGCAAATCGAAACGTTCGGCAAAGCCCTGCAACCGCGCGCTGGCCTGTTGCGTCCAACCGTGGCCGCCGACAATCATGAATGGCCGCTCGGCTGCCTCGATCAGTTCGCGCATATGCGCAATATCAGCCACGCCGGGATTGCTCTGGGCGCGCCGGTAACGCGGCATGTCCGCCACTTGCGCCATGCCCCACAGCGTGTCTTCAGGCAATGCCAGCACTACCGGCCCGGGGCGGCCGCTGGTGGCGACCGCAAACGCGCGTGCGATGAATTCCGGAATGCGTTCGGTGCGATCGATTTGCGCGACCCATTTGGTCATTTGACCAAACATGCGGCGATAGTCGATTTCCTGGAATGCCTCGCGCTCGTAAAAATCGTTGCCGACCTGACCGACGAACAGAATCATCGGCGTCGAATCCTGAAACGCAGTGTGCACGCCAATGCTGGCGTTGGTGGCGCCCGGACCGCGCGTGACGAAGCAGATGCCTGGTTCGCCGGTCAGCTTGCCGTAGGCTTCAGCCATATAGGCGGCACCGCCTTCTTGCCTGCAAACGATGCTTTCCATCACGTCCTGATGCTCATTGAGGGCGTCAATGCACGGCAGATAGCTTTCGCCGGGCACCAGAAATACCCGCTTGACGCCGTGCTCGCGCAATTGCTGCATCAAGATTTGACCGCCGTTGCGCGGAGCGACTGATAATGCTGTCATATTGTTATCACCTGAATAATGAATACAGAGAGTTTTGCCACTCTTACCTCGCATTGCCGTAAAAACAAAACAGCTTGATAGTAAGGTGGTAAGGCCACCTGCGTTAAAAAGATATCAGCAAATTACATGCCAGACCAAAGCAAAAAGATTTGACTAAATCGAGCTAAAAAAAGCCCCGGATGCACAGATCAGGGGCGTGACATACTTGGCCGTCACCGTTTCAGTGCCGACGCACCAGTGCGATCAGAGCGCCTTTCCTGCTACCAGCCGCATCCCTGACAACACCGCATCATCGTTGCTGAAGTCTTTGCGCAGCCGATCCAGAATGCTATTCAAATGCAGGTACATCGCTTGTCGCGCGCCAGCAGCGTCGCCTGCCCGGATCGCTTGCAGCACGCGATCATGTTCAACCTCGGCGAGCTGCCAAACCTGGTGTGTGACGAAGTGCTCTTCCAGCCGGTTCAGCATGGCGCTGCTGTCACGCAGATTCAATAAATGCAATACGGTGCTGGATAAGGCCACATTGCCGCTGGCTTCCGCAATAGCCAGATGAAACGCCCGGTCATGCAAACGCGGATTGGCTGAACCAGGCATGCTGGCGGCCGCGGCAGTCATTGCCGCCAGTTGCTGTTGCGAGGCATTGGCGGCGGCCAGTGCGGCGCATTCCGGCTCGATCAGCAAACGGGTCGCCATCAGATCGAAGGGACCGACATCTTCGTAAGGCACCTGCGCCTCGGAACTGACCGCAGTTTCGTCGCGCTGTTTGGGCAGGGTCACAAATACGCCGGTGCCGACCCGTACTTCCACATAGCCCTCGATTTCCAGAGCGATCAGCGCTTCACGAATGGACGGACGGCTGACCTGCAACTGCTCGACCAGTTCGCGCTCGGACGGCAGCCGCTCGCCGACGCGAAAATCGCCGGCACGGATACGACCGGCGATCTGATCGGCGATCATACGGTAAAGACGGGTAACGCTGACAGGATGAAATGAACTCATGGCTAATCTATAAAAAAGTGGTGCTGATGATCTGGCTATGCGAATACACATGAACTCCAGTTATCAGGTGGTCAGGCCAGCAATATACCTCGAAGCAAAACCGTGTCAAGCTGCGTCGCAGCACTGCCGCCATTGCCGTCAGTTGGAGCGCCACCCATCCATTTCAGCGTGACGCGCCAGCAATCGACGCGCGTTATTGTATAGCGGCGCATCAATCCACAATGCCAGATCGGCGGGCGGCGCGCTCTTTTGCCGCTCAAACGCGCCGCACAATTGTTCTGCCGCACGGACTTGCTCTACTGATGGCGTGAATGCCGCATTGAGCAACGCGACATGCTCCGGAAAGACCACGCACTTGCTCTTGAAGCCAAGTCGGCGCGCCACTTCAAGATCACCAGTCAACGTCGTCGTGTTGCGAAAGGTGCATGGACAATCGATGGCGACAACGCCGGCGGCCACGCATTCGAGCAGGAAACGCGAGCGCGCATAACGCAATTCGATGCCATCGGCGCCGCGCTCGGCACCAAGGCTCGCGGCAAAATCTTCGGCGGCAAGCAGACATGAAGTGACGCGCGGACTGGCGTTGAATATGGCGCTCAACGCCAGCATACCGGCCGCCGACTCGATAGTCGGCGCAATCTCCGTGCTGCCGGGCGCAATACCGTAATCGGCTTCCAGCAAGGAAATTTCCGCAGCCAGCGCGACAATCTGCTCAGCCCGGTCCACATGCGGCAGAAACACGACATCGGGATGGCCAGCCATGACGCCGCGCAAATCGGCATGACCATCGTGCTCCAGCTTATTGACGCGCACTGCGCCGACTACGCCCTGCGCACGACAATCCGCCATCATGGCGGCAATCCGCAAGCGCGCTTCGGGACGGTCGGCGGCAGCGGTAAATTCTTCAAGGTCGGCCACCACCACATCGGCGCCGCCGGCAATAGCGCGTGCGTGCGCCGCCTGATCCATGCCGGCAACAAACATCCAACTGCGCCGCAGCGTCGGTGGACGCCGTGTCGTCGGGGCGGCTGCCTGGCCGGACTGGATTGGCGGCGTTACCATAGGTGAAGTCATTTCAACTCTCTTGCCATTCTTAATTAATGGGTTAACTAAAGGGGGAAACTACCGGCCGGGCATTTGCCCGGCAATGGCTACAGCACCGAGGCTGCGTTCCATTTGCATCGGGTCGCTGCCGAAGTCACGATGCAAGCGGTCCTGAATATCTGTCAGGTGCAACCGGGCCACATGGCGCGCGGCTTGCTCGTCGCCGGTACGGATTGCGCGCGATATCAACTCGTGTTCATCAGCAGCCTGCTGCCATACCTGATTGGTCACGAAATGTTGCTCAAGCCGTTTCAGTACATTACTGCTGTCGCGCAACTGCATCAGATGCATGACCGTACTGACCAGCGCCGGATTGCCGCAACCTTCCGCAATCGCCAGATGAAATGCGCGATCGTGCGCACGCGGCGTGACGGATCCATGCAAATTGCGTGCCGCCAGGTCAATCGCCGCCAACTGCGTCTGGGTTGCATGGCGCGCCGCCAGCGCCGCGCATTCGGGCTCAACCAGCAAACGCGCAGCCAGCAGATCGAAGGGGCCGACTTCGCTGACCGCACATTCCAGTCCCGCAGTTCGGTCCATGCGACGCTGCGTAACGAACACGCCGGTCCCCACCCGCACCTCCACATAGCCCTCGATTTCCAGCGCAATCAAGGCTTCGCGGATGGACGGCCGGCTCACTTGCAGTTGCTCGGCCAGTTCGCGCTCCGAAGGGAGGCGCTCCCCGGGACGAAAATCTTCAGCGCGAATGCGGCAGGCAATCTGATCAGCAATCATGCGATAGAGACGAGTGACGCTGACAGGATGAAATGAACTCATTGAGCAAAGGCAGAGACAGATCAAGCGGCCCTTGAAGCGGCGGGAAGGATCTGATGATTCAAGCAACTGGTAAGGCCATTAATATACCTTAGCAATAGAAGCTGTCAAGCATCTTCCCGAAAATCACATCTTATAGCGTAAAACGGCTGAAAAGACGTGTCGTGCTGCAACGCAGCTTGACTGATGGGCCAGCCAGCGTATATTTCTGGCCTGACCACCTGATCAGTGGTGCTGAATTAAATAAATAGTCAGAAAAAAACGGAGACACGAACTAACAAACCGGCAAATATTCTTTAGCCAGCAGAATCGAAATCCGCACAAAAACAATGCACAAACCGGTCTCTTTTGCCTATACATGGGCATTTTTGGTGCTGCATTACCCGATTTACCTGTAAAAACGGCAGTAAGTTAAAGAAAATACGCTGGCATGGAGATTGCTCATCAACATAGGTAGCAAGGTGGCCTTACCACATGACAATCTACTTGGAAGCACCAAGCTATTGTTTCAGACTCAAGAAAAGAATGCACATGCTCTCACTACAAAATGTTTCCAAATGGTACGGCGCCTTTCAGGTCCTTGACGCTTGTTCGCTCGACATCAACAAGGGCGAAGTGGTGGTCGTCTGCGGCCCGTCCGGGTCCGGGAAATCAACGCTGATCAAGACCATCAATGGTCTGGAGCCGCATCAGCAAGGTCGCATCACGGTCGATGGCGCGCCGGTAGTACAGGATGCGAAGACCCTGTGCAGTCTGCGTGCGCGCGTCGGGATGGTATTCCAGCATTTCGAGCTGTTTCCACACCTGACTGTGCTCGAAAATCTGACACTGGCGCAAATCAAGGTTTTGGGCCGCAATCGCATCGACGCCGCCAGCAATGCGCTGGCTTTGCTGGACCGGGTAAGACTGCGGACTCAGGCAGACAAATATCCGGTGCAGCTTTCCGGCGGTCAGCAACAACGGGTGGCGATCGCGCGGGCCTTGTGCATGAATCCGGTCGTCATGCTGTTTGATGAACCAACCTCCGCGCTCGATCCTGAAATGGTCAACGAAGTGCTGGAAGTCATGACCGAACTGGCCAACGAGCATATGACAATGGTCTGCGTGACGCATGAAATGGGCTTCGCGCGGCGGGTTTCAGACCGTGTCGTATTCATGGATCGCGGCTCCATTGTCGAAGACCGCTCTACTCAGGATTTTTTCAGTGCGCCACAAACCAACCGCGCCCGAAATTTCCTGCAACAGATCCTGCACTGAATTTTGCATCAAGCATCGTCTTAACCGTCGTTCTTATTTCACCTCTCTTATTTGAACAGGACCTCTTATGAAAACCGTATCCAATTCCGCTCGCCGCCGTCTGTTTCTCGCTCGTAGCGCCGCCAGTCTGGCCATGGTCGCTGCCGGAGCCGGTTATTCCTGGACCGCGCAGGCCGACACCTTGCAAGATGTGACTAACAAAGGCGTATTGAAAATCGGCGTGTTCCAGGATTACCCGCCGTTTGGTTCGGTTGGCCCTGACATGAAGCCACGCGGCTTTGACGTCGACTTCGCTGAAGTTCTGGGCAAGGGTCTGGGCGTGAAGGTCGAACTGATTCCGGTTACCGGCGCCAATCGCATCGCTTACCTGACAGATCGCAAGCTCGACATGCTGATGTCGGTTGGGCAGACTCCCGCCCGCGAAAAAATTCTGGACTTCAGCGCTGCCTATGCGCCCTATTACATCGCCGTCTATGGTCCTCCGACATTGGCAGTCAAGGATCCGGCCGGACTGGCCGGCAAACGAATCGCCACCGCAGGAGGCACCAATGAAGACATGAGCCTGGCAAAGGTAGCCCCTCCAGAAGCCGTCATCAAACGCTTTGATGATCAGAGCGGCGCCATTTCCGCCTATTTCGCCGGTCAGGTGGACATGATCTCGCTTGGCGGCGACGTTGCCCGCAAACTGCGCGCGCCAAATCCCAAGGTCGCTCTCGACGAAAAATTCAAACTCATGAACTCACCTATGCACATGGCTTACAACAAAGGCGAAACCCGGTTGAAGGAAAAACTGGATGCGATCGTCGGACAGGCGCTCAAAGACGGCACGCTCAACGGCATTTCTTTGAAATGGCTTGGCGGTCCGCTCCCTGGCTCCCTGTGAGACTGACATGTATGTGATGGATTTTTCCGCGCTGGAAGAGTATGCCAGCCTGTTCTTGCGCGGCGCCGGCATGACTCTCTGGCTCACGGCCGTCTCCAGCGCCTGCGGTATCGCACTGGGGCTGGCCGGCGCCCGTCTGGCAACCAGCGGCGGCAAATGGATACGGGCATTCGTCGCTAGCTATGTCGAGGTGATCCGCAATACGCCGTTTCTGATCCAGATGTTCGTGATTTTTTTCGGTTTCCCGTTGCTGGGAATCCAGATCAGTGAATGGTGGGCGGCATTCTTGGCGATGGCCATCAATATCGCCGCGTATGCCAGCGAGATTCTGCGGGCCGGGGTGATCGCGGTCTCTGCCAATCAAATGCGGGCCGGGCTGGCGCTTGGGTTATCGGGGCGCCAGACCTTTTTGCACGTGGTCCTGCCACAAGCAATCGCCAAGGTCTATCCAGCGCTCAAGAGCCAGATTCTGCTCATGATGCTGGCCTCTGCAGTGATCTCGCAGATTTCGGTGCGAGACCTGACTTATGAAGCGAATTTTATCCAGGGCCGCACTTTTCGGGCTTTTGAAGTTTATATGCTGACTGCAGCAATTTATCTGGCGCTGTCATTCTTGGTTACGCAGATGCTTGATCGCATTGCCAGAAAGTCGTTAAAAGGAAGCAAGGCATGAGTGAGTTTTCATTCTGGGATATCTTCAGCAATCTGCTGCTGGCGGCGCGCTGGACCGTGGTCCTGTCGCTGGTGGCCTTCATCGGCGGCGGTATCGTGGCGGTCGCCTTGCTGCTGGCGCGCCTCAGTTCGCAGCGCTGGCTAAGACTGCTGGTCGATACCTGGATCAAGCTGCTGCAAGGCTCGCCCTTGCTGATCCTGCTATTCATGGGATTTTTTGGCCTGCCGCTATTGGGGATACACGTCACCGCCTGGATCGCCGCAGTAGTGATCCTGATTGCATACACCAGCGCGTTCCTGGCCGATATCTGGTCTGGCAGCATCCAGGCCGTCTCA
Organism: Herbaspirillum sp. RV1423; assembly: GCF_000577615.1. Classification (GTDB taxonomy): domain Bacteria; phylum Pseudomonadota; class Gammaproteobacteria; order Burkholderiales; family Burkholderiaceae_D; genus Herbaspirillum. Next base: position 22,841 of record NZ_CBXX010000036.1, on the reverse strand, counting down.
CGCGGCCAATGGGCTGCAGCCGCCAGTCTCGGACTGACCGCACGCCAGCAGTTTCAGCATGTGATCATGCCGCAGGCAGCGCGTATCGCCACGCCGCCGACCGTAGGTTTTCTGGTGCAGGTGGTGAAAAACACGTCGCTCACATCGATCATCGGATTTGTCGAGCTAAGCCGCACTGGCGCCATGCTCAACAACGTCACATTCGAACCGTTTCCGATTTATATGAGCGTGGCGGTAATTTACTTCGCCATTTGTTTTCCGATGACTTACTCCTCGCGGATACTAGAACGTTATCTTGCAAAAGGTATTTAATAGTCAACGCTCTTCTCCTACCAAACAAGACAAGCGGCAGCCAGGGTTTCTGGAATTTTGGCAGGGAACCGGAAAAAATGGTGAGCGAGGCGCCATCCTCTGGCGATGGCCGCCTTGCTTGCATCCGGCTGGCGCGTCAGCTTAACTGCTTCTTGTTTGAATTCTTCCGAAAAAATCCGACGTTGCTTTGACATCAAATACCTCCGATAGGGACATCACACCTATCGAATGTGTCCACGCTGCCGGAGGATACCCAAGATGCCCCCGCGCTTGGCACGTTTATTACCCGTGCATGCCGGACCGATGAAGTGTTCTTCGCGGCAAACGACTACCGCCATCTGGCCGTCAGGAAAAACCACCTTGCGAGCCATATAACGGCCATTCCAAGCGCAGGAATAAAAATCCCAAGTCTCGATAAATCGTTACCGCCCTACGGAGCGAAATCGGGAGATTGTCGAATTCCGCCATTCCTGTCCAAAAGCGCTATCCATTGTTATCGGATTTGGACAGGGTTTTGTCGCAATCGTGATCGCCTGTCCACCTATCATTTACCCATCCAGCGAACCTCGGAATTACCGCGTAGTTAAGCCCCACGATCCTGGAATGCGGTCCATTGGCGATGGCGCAATCACTGCGCCGTCAAGTTATAGGCCACTCCTTTCCACGAAAATCGGACACCGGCATGTACGTGAAGATTTTTCGTCCACGTAAATCGCGGAGATTCTAAATGAGCAATAAACATGCATCCTACATTTCATTGTCGGTTGCATCGTTGATCGTATCGGTCACACTTGCCGCGTGTGGCGGAGGTGGCATGCAAAATCCCGGCGGCACAAGTCCCTCCCCCGTAGGTTTCCTCAATCCAAGCGATCCTGCCAATGCCGCCAACGCACATGCCCGTGGTATCACCGGGGCCGGCGTAACCGTCGGCGTGGTCGACACCGACTTCGATGTATCAGCCCCAGAACTTGCGGGACGCATCACCAAAAGCGTATATACCACGTCCACCACCAGCGGCTTCCTTGGAGGGAACGGCACCGGCGATCCGCACGGCACCGAGGTTGCCGAAGCGCTGGGCGGGACCAATACGGGCGTAGCTCCGGCAGTCCAGATCCAGGGCATTGCCGCAGACACAAACACTGGCTTGATCGCGCTGAATACAAGCATTTACAACCGTCTGTTCAACAACGGAATAAGAATCTTCAACCAATCCCTTCAAACCGGTTCAATTGCAGCCCCTGTCAATGCCGTCACTTATTACAATATTTATCAATCATTCGTCGCAGGCGGCGGCTTATTTATCTGGGCCACCGGCAATCAATCCAGTACACAGCCCTCATTGACAGCCGGCTTGCCGGCGCTTTATCCCGATCTGCAAAAGGGCTGGATCGCCGTGACGGCGGTCAACGCGGCCGGCGGTGCGGAAGGTTATTCCAGTGCGGATACGACACCCGGAGTGATTTCCAGTTACGCCAATCGTTGCGGCGTCGCAGCCAACTGGTGCCTCGCGGCGCCGGGCGACTTTGTCTCGCCGACCGCCGGCCGGCGCGTGTATGGCACATCGTTCGCGGCCCCCGCCGTGACCGGCGCGGTCGCGCTCGTACAGCAAGTCTATCCCTGGATGAATGCCGACCTGCTTCGGCAGACCATACTGTCCACTGCAACCAGCATGAACGATACAGCAACCTACGGTTGGGGTCTGCTCAACGCCAGCAAAGCGGTCAACGGCCCCGCGTTATTTTCGCAAAGCCTGGCGCTCGGCAGTAACGTAAACGTCAACTTCGACACGGTATCGTCCACCTTCAGCAATGCCATCGCCGGCGATGCCGGATTGATCAAGAGCGGAACCGGCACCTTGACCTTGTCCGGTACCAATACTTATACCGGCAGCAGCGAAATCTCCAACGGCACGCTCAATATCACCGGCAGCGTCGCCTCCTCAGTTCAAATCGATTCTGGCGGCAACCTTGCCGGCGGCGGCGGTCGCGTCGGCAGCAACGTCACCAATAACGGACGTCTGAGCAATACCGGCGCGGGCATGACGATCTCTGGCAATTACACGGCATCCTCAAGCGCCGTATTGGCGAACGATATCAACTCGACGCTGACAGTGGGCGGCACGGCAAGCCTGGGCGGCTCGCATCTGGTCGCGACGGTTCCCGCCGGCAATCCCGATGCCACTGCCTATGTCACGGCGCAGTCCAGCAATGTGCCCAAAAAACTGTTAACTGCTGGCGCTGCTGTCGTCAACACCTTCGGCGACCTCAGTTTCCAGACCGTCGGCACAGCGTTCCCTCCCTTGCTCACCGCAAACCTTACTTACTTTGCGAGAGAAGTCGATCTGACGATCGGACGCGTCTCCACCTCGGTGGCGGCGCAAGCATTTTCTTCCGACGCCAGCAGAACCAACAGCGCCGCCAACGTAGAACAGGCCATGATGGCGGCCGATGCGATGGTCGCGACTGGACAAACGGGCAGCGCCAATACAGCGTTCCTGACCAGCGTTGCCGCGCTTCAGCGGGTCCCGACCGTCGCCGCGCTGGGCGATGCACTGGATAGTCTGTCCGGCCAGATTCACGCATCGGCACAAGCAATGAGCTTTCAACAATCGCAGGCGGTCAATCGCGATCTTTCGAATCGCTTGTGGCAGTTTGGGCAACAGAATCAACAAATCAGAACCGGTCTGTGGGCAAGTGCGCTCGGCGCCTCCGGAAAGCTTGCCGAGTCCGGCTACGCCGGCGCCAACACTGCGACGGAGGGAGGACAGTTCGGTGTCGATACCCGGCTCAACGACAAGGCCATCATTGGCGTGGCGCTGTCATATTCGCATGGACAAGCCGACTTCGATCGTTTTGGCGGCACCTTCAAGAGCCGCAATACCGGAATATCGGTCTACGGTCGCTATGATTTTTCGGACGCAGGCACCGATGATTGGCTGAAGCCCGGCGCCTACCTCTCCGGCCGCGCCGGCATTGCAACGGTTTCGTCCACGGTCAGGCGCACTGCGATGGCAGGCGCGGAGATCGAAAATCTTCAGGCAGACCATACGGACAGGATGTTCTCGGCCTACACCGAAGCCGGCTACACGTTGGCATTGCCTGGCCGTGCGGTGGTATTGACGCCATTCGTCCAGATCAGCTACGACGGGCTCAAACGAGGCGGTTTTTCCGAAACGGGCGGCAGCTTCGGCCTGAGGGCCGACAGCCAGTCCTATCACCAAACCGCCGGCTTGCTCGGCGTGCGCGGCAATACCAGTTTCAACTGGTCGGCAGGCAAAAGCATAGTCTCCGCATACGCTTCATGGCAACATGCGGCCAGTCGCGGAAACCTCGATTTTCGAGCTGCTTTTTCCGGCGTGCCGGGTAGCAGTTTTACGGTGCAAGGAGTGGGATTGCCGCGCAATTCCGGCTGGACCGGTATCGGCATTTCCACTGAGATCAATCGCAAGTGGAGCTGGTACGCCAATTACGACGGGCAATTTGCCAATGGCAACCAGGTGAACCATGTGGTGGTGGTGGGCTTGCGCATTTCACTTGATTAGCGCTGCCGCTTCTCCATGTTTTTCTGGACCTGCGCCGTCAGGAAGTTCTCCGTGCAGGTTTTATCCATTCTTGCTCTACCGCTGGGTTTATTCGAGTTATAGTACAAAAACAGTACGGCACGAATACCAGAACTCATTTCATAAATAGGCGTGAGTGCGGGCGAGTCCTGTTTGGGCTGGAGTGCAAGGCGCCCTTTCTGAAGAGAACGCATCTCACGCCTATTTATGAAATGAGTTCCATATAAGATCCGTAGGGAGACCGCGTATGCCAATCTTGACCCGATGTGTCTTGTTCCTTGCACTAGCCCCTTTGATAGCTTTTTCGCAAGAGAAAGAATGCCGAAAAATCGTTATTTCCGCGGACTCAGACTATATGCCATTGCAATGGTACGACGGCAAGCACTTGACCGGCGCCAGTATCGAAATTGCGACGACTGCCTTGAGCGCCCTCGGCGCTCCCTACGAAGTTCGCTATGTCGGCCCTTTCCATCGTGTATTGAGAAGTGCGCAGCAAGGCGAGATAGACATGATCTCATCTCTTAAAGACACACCTGAAAGGCGCGAGTATCTGACCTTCACAAGCATCGCGCTTTTTTCCAATCCTATTGCCGTATTTGTTGCGAAGGATAGAAACTTCAGTTACTCCGGATGGAACGATCTGATCGGAAAAAAGGGCGGCGTCACGCTCGGAAACCAGTTTGGAAACGGATTTGATGAATTCTTGCGAAAGAATTTACAGGTCGAGTCCGAGCAGAAAGCCTATATGAATTTCAAGAAACTTGAATTGCGCCGCATCGATTACCTGATTACGGGGTATTACAGCGGCCTGGCTTATTTAACCGCGTCGGGACAAAATGACAAGTTCATTGCCTTAAAACCTTATGTCTCTGAATCCGACAATTTCATCGCAATGACGAAGTCCAGTCCTTGCACCAAATATCTGAAGAGTTTGAACCTTGAATTGGACAACATGCGTCGGGAGGGAAAGCTGAAGTTGATATTGGAAAAATATATAGCGTCAATGCCAAAGGGAGGAAATTAATTAACAAGAAAACCCATGCCTATGATGCAAGTTCCTGCTGTCTGACAAAAATCAACAAAAGACCGCCATCGTCGGCCTTCAAAGATGCCGTGCCACCGGTAACTCTGCACTCATCGGCGTACCGGCCCGTGGTCAACACCAAATTCCTGCCTTACTCCGCTGTTCCTGCACCACCATTCAAATAGCATCTCACCGCTTGTCGCCTGAAGATCGCGTTGCATTGCGCCATGTAAAACCAAAAAAGTCGGATTTGATGCCCGACTCTTTGAGGTCAGTTCATCTCGCAGCTTTTTTGTTGCCTAACAACAAACCACTGGAACCCCTCAGCGAATCACTGTCACTCAAGATCAAATCATGCATGCGCATGCCTGTATTTTCAAAGAAACGCAGAGCGAAAAATGATCAAGACGACATATTTAAAAATAGAAAAAGATAAATTCTTCGCGCCTGTTAGATTTCCTGAACAAACAAAGCTCCTGACTACGGTGCCCGCTGTCAATCCAGGGGCATGTGCTTCTCTCTATAAAGAAGTTGGCAGGAAACATTATTGGGATATTTATCGGATGGCATGGACATCCAAAGACTGGGATATTTATCTGAAAGACTCCAGAATCGACATTACATTCCTGTGCAACGACAACCGAGCAGTCGGTTACTTAGAGTTAAAAAAACATGACACGAATATCGAAATAGTTAATTTCGGACTGAAGCCTGATTGCATAGGAAAAGGACTTGGAAAGATTGCACTTGAAAAGGCCCTGTCTCACGGATTCTCATTCGGCGCAAATGAAATCTGGCTGCATACCTGCACACTTGATCATCCTGCCGCCCTGAAAGTGTATTACGCGAGAGGCTTCGAATTCACAAAAGAGACCGTGGATAATTTCATTCCGCTTGATCCAAGCCCTGCTTCCGCAATGCTCTTAACATGATATTGACCTTGACCTGACTGAATTTTCGGGCCACGGCATTTTAGAAATCAACGCCTGCGCAAATCAAAAAATAGTCCTTCTGCAACAAAGCTATTTCTAGCAAGAAATTCTGGAATTATTCATCTTTTCGATGACGCGAATGGCAAGCCCGCCAAGTTCATGCGATCGTTTAACTTGCAGCTCTAGCCGATGCACAGTTGCGATGCGCCGCACGATCGACCAGCCGAGTCCACTACCGCTTTCAATGCTGCCGGGCACCCTGAAAAATCGCTCGCCGAGCCGAGCGATGTCGGCATCGGATAGGCCCGGACCGCTATCATCCACGCTCAATACAACACGACCATCCTCTCGCGTCATTCTCACTTTCACCCGGCCCGACGGAGGACTGTATCTCAAGGCATTGTCCACCAGATTGCGAACCAAGACTGCCAATAATGTCTCTTCACCTTGAATCGAATACGCCCCTATTGCTTCAAATTCCAGTGTTTGTTTTTTTTCGATAGCCTTCGGCGCGAGCTCAGCCAACACCCTTTTGGTCAAGACGCCAAAATCGACGTCCGGCATAACAGGCGCTGCGACGGTCTCCAGTCTGGATAGGGTCAATAATTGTTCCACTAGGCGTGTAGCGCGGTCACAGCCGGCCAGCGTGTTTTCCAACGCGCGTCTTCGTAATGCGTCGTCGGCTTCGCCAAGCGCCACTTGCGCCTGGGCGCGGATTGCGGCAATCGGGGTCCGTAATTCGTGGGCCGCATCTGCGGTAAAGCGACGTTCGGCCTCCAATAGCGTGCCTATGCGTTCGAATAGCCCATTCAAGGCATTGATCATCGGCTCCATTTCTGAGCTTGTATCGCGCATTTCCACTGGATGCAATGCTTGCGGTTGGCGCGAAGCCAGTGCCCATCCGAGTTTGCGCATAGGGGCAACACCCCAGTACACTGCCCACCAGATCATCAATGCCAACAGAGGCAATGCGGCAACCGTAGGCCATAATGTGGTGCGTAGCATCGCCAACATGATCGAAGCTCTTGAATCTGTCTGTTCGCCTACATAGACCTGCACGTCTTTCTCCGCGCCATTGGCGGTGAAGACACGCCACATGATGCCGTTGATCTGCGCGGTCTCAAAACCATTTTTATGACGTCGACCGGGTTCGGCCATCGGTTGAAGTGGCGCATTGGCAGAACGCTGAGTCAAGCGACCATCGTGGAAGACTTGGAATGCAACTTTGGGGGCATAGCGATGCAGTATGGGCGCGTCGATGCTGCGGTCGTCGGCGTCGGCCTCTTGCCCTTGTTGCACCACTAATAACGCTGCTGCTTGCGCCAGATGGCTATCCAGGAGCTCATCCAGCTCGCGGCGTGCGTCGAACCAGATTAGCGTCGCGGAGACCAACCATACGCCCGTTACCACCGCCAATACCAAGAGGAGCAGCCGTCCCTGCAATGAACGGGGTGATTTGATCATGGTTTCTGTGATTCCCGCAACAAAATATACCCGACGCCGCGTACCGTATGGATCAGTCCGTTTCCAAGCTTGCGACGTAGATTGTGGATATGCACTTCGACGGCGTTGCTTTCAACCTCTTGCCCCCAACTGTAGAGATGCTGCTCAAGCTGCTCGCGCGATAACACGCGATCGGCGTTAAGCATGAACGCGTAGAGCAGATCGAATTCTCGGGTCGACAGAGCGACGGCTTCCCCATTTTTTGACACCGAATGTGCGGCAGGATCAAGTACGACGTCTTGCGCAGTGAGACTTTCCTGTGACTGACCGTACGCGCGTCGCACGAGCGAGCGCAACCGTGCGGCCAATTCATGCAGGTCGATCGGCTTGATTACATAATCGTCAGCACCTATGTCGAGCGCCTTGATGCGGTCTGGCACGGCGTCACGCGCAGTCATTACCAGCACAGGCACTGACACGCCTGCACGACGAATAGCAGTCAGAACATCGATGCCATCTTTAAGCGGCAGGCCGAGATCGAGTACCGCGGCAGCATAAGACTGCGTGCGCAACTCACTTTCCGCAGCCTGACCATCACGCACCCAGTCAACCCGAAAACCAAGCTGCCGCAAACCGGCTCTCAAGCCGTCGCCCAGTAGGGGATCATCTTCAACAAGCAGGATGTGCATAGGATGGATTGTCGCACGAAGGCGTCATCAATCGTCATCACGATCATGATCTCCGGCCTTGGTTGAAATGGGCCGGTCGGCAAGATCACCTGATTTTGGCGCACTTTGCCACTGAATCCACCAAATCGCCAGGACCGCCGCCAGCAACAGCACCGCTACGCTGCGCCATGCGCTCCGAATACCGTCTTCCGGTTTGCCCCACTTACGCCCAGTGAACATTGCACCGATCAGGTTCTCGCGGTGTAGCCAACTGGCTAGCAGTACGCCTACAATGTGAATGCCGACGATGGCCAGCATTACGTTGGCGATCGCTTCGTGAATATCCTGAACCCAATCACCCGCTATGTCGTTATATGTGGCCCAACCTGACGCGCTGACAGCTAAGGCCAGTGTCAGCAAAGCAACGATAGCTATCGCGCCTGCCGGGTTATGCCCGGTATAGTGTTCAGGATGTCCGCGCAACAACGCGCCGAGATAACGTGCGACGGCCTTGGGGCCACGTACAAAAGCCGAGAAGCGCGCATATCGCGAGCCAATCAATCCCCACATGATGCGAAAACCTATAAGGCACGCCATCGTGTAGCCGAGCGTCACATGTACCAATCGCCAGCTTTCGCTTTCGGCAGTGAGATAAGCCCCGCCGAAACTCAAAACCAACAACCAGTGAAAAACCCGGGTGGGGACATCCCAGACGAGGATTTTCCGCATGTCCGTATTTGATGCCGGGGACTTAACGGGGGATTCGGATATGGCGTTCATTGAAATCTCCTTTGTCGGATTGGGTGTGGCAGGCAATACAGTTAGCTGCGCTTTTAACGGCAGGCAATTTCCAGGTAGCCGCAGATACTTCGTCGTGCTCGCGTATGAACCATGCCGAGCGAGTGATACGATCTTCGGCTGGAGCCTCTTTAACTCGCGTATAGGTGCCGGCGTAATTCGTGAGCCAGGTCGCGAGTTGCTTCACTGTTGCCGGATCAAGCGAGGCATCCGTGCCGTAATGGCGCGGCAGATTGTTCAGAAGCCGCTCCCAGGATGCGGCAGGAAGCATTCCGGGGGGATAGGCGATGTGACAGGCGGCACATTCATGTTGATACTTAGGCAACATTGGAACCTGTTGAGCGCGTCTGTCATTGTCAGCCATGGCCGGGGCCACTATTCCGATGGCGACGAGCAAACTGAATATGAATCGAGAGACGTTAGAAAAGAGAAGACGTGTCATATTTTGTTCTCACCGAGCGTTAAGGGAGGGGCGATCAGGGCTTAAGTGTCAGCAACCAGCTCAATACATCGGCCTTCTCGGCGGCCGTACATTCGCGTCCTATGACGTCGTTGCAGTTGCGACGAAACCATTTCTCGCTCTTGGCCGCGTCGGTAAACCGTTCGGGATTAAAGGCTGGCGCCATTGCATTGATGAGCTTGCCTGTAGACGCATGCTTACCGGTTTGAGTCGGTACGGCGCCGTGACACGATGCGCAACTCCATTCGCGACCGTGGCGGGTGACAAAGAGTTGCTGCCCGGGGGCAGGTACGGCAGGTGATCCTGCTTGTGCGGAATAATTCGAGAGGAGTTCTGCCGGAGTAGCTGCGTAGACGGTAATGGACGCAAGCACAATGGTTGCTGTTATGAGCGAGAACACAATGGGCTGAGTCAAGGACTTTGCGAACGGCGATAGTTTCATGGCAATACCCTCATGAATTGATGATTATTTCTTGGAATTCATGATGCGGCTGTTTTCTTAACGTTTTCTTAGGATTTCTCGTCTTAAGCATTCCTTAATCTGCAGCGGTTAGCATGCAGCATCAGTCATCTCAATAAAGGAAATCTGTCATGCATCCCGCCCTTCAGCTATTCGCCCGCCAGTATCTTGGCGTCATATTCGCCACGCTGTTGCCCGTTCTCGTGGTGACGTTTCTTTCCATACCGCTAAATTTAAATGGTCATCCTGGAGAGGCCAGAATCATCAATGCAACAACATATTTCCATTTGACCTGAATTTGGGTGCGCCAATACGTCGTGTTCTTTGTGCTCTCTGAGGGGCACGGATAGATCCGCGCCTGGTTATAAACTGTCGAGCGACATCTTCGTTGGCTGTTGGTTTACCGCAGAAGCCGATCATGACATTGGAGAAGAAATCGGCATCGCATGCCAAATCCAATGAGGTCACGTGGATACTTGGCGACATCCTGATCTGGGCCATGAAATTATCGAAACATTAGGAATGTCGTACGTGAAGTTCGCCGAAGACCCTAGGCGACTTTTCCAGTCCTCAAGTACGAGTCGCAAGCGGCGGACTGACTCGCAAAGATGACAACGCCAACAATATCGCCAGGATCCTTCAGGATGTCGCCAGCATCGCACCCACTGCAATCGCCATCATCAAGGCCGCCAGCCAGCCCAGAATCCGCAGCCGGCGCTTGATCACGAACCGTCCCATGATGTCCGCACGCGAGGCTATCAGCATCATGACCGTCATGATCGGCACGGAGATCACACCGTTGATGACTGCGCTCCAGTACAGAGCTTTAATCGGATCGATAGCGCTGAACCCCAGGCCTGTACCGACTACTGTTGAAACGATAATGACCGAGTAAAAAGCCTTGGCTGCATTCAGTTTGCTGTCGAGGCTGTTCTTCCAGCCGAAGGTACCTGCCATGGCATAAGCAGATGCCCCGGCCAACACCGGAATGGCAAGCAGGCCCGTGCCGATGATGCCGGCACTGAAGAGAAAGAAGGCAAATTCGCCTGCGATCGGGCGCAACGCCATCGCCGCCTGTGCCGAGGTCTGTATGTTGTCCAGTCCATGCAGATTGAGTGTGACAGCCGCTGTGAGAATGATAAAAAAGGCGACCAGATTCGAAAAACCCATGCCGATATAAGTATCGAGCTTGATGCGTCTCAGGTTGGTTCTTGCCTGCCGCGGCGCCTGGATCAGCGGCAATGCCCCCGGGGTCGCAAGTTGTTCCTCCACTTCCTGAGAAGCCTGCCAAAAAAACAGATAGGGACTGATGGTGGTGCCGAAGACGGCAACGACCGTCGTGATGTATTCCGTCTTCCACGATAAATGCGGTATGAAAGTACGCATGACGACTTCCGTCCACGGCACATGGACCACCAATGCCGTCGCGATATAGGCAAGCAAGCCAAGCGTCAGCCATTTGAGAATGCGGACATAACGTTTATAGGCGACGAACACCTGCAACAACAGAGACAATAGTCCAAATCCGACGGCGTAAAGTTGGCTCGGGCCGCCGACAATCAGATGCAAAGCATCACCCATGGCCGAGACATCGGCCGCGATATTGATCGTATTGGCCAGTAATAACAGAGCGATTACGGTATATAAAAGCCACCCGGGGTAATGCAAACGGATATTGGTGGCGAGACCGTGGCCTGTCACACGGCCGATGCGGGCACTGACGATCTGAATGCCGACCATCAGAGGATAGGTAAACAACACTGTCCACAACATGCTGAAACCGAATTGCGCTCCAGCCTGTGAGTAAGTCGCAATGCCGCTGGGATCATCATCTGCTGCGCCGGTAATCAGACCTGGTCCCAACTTGTTGAGCCAAGAACCATCTTTTTCCTGTTTTTCGTCTGCTGTATTCATGTACCAATCTGTTTGTTTGCCGACTGCGCCGCGCCCGATTAGGGAGGCTCCGGCAAATCGGTATAGGTATGCCGCGGCCTCAAGGCCTGCACGGCCCAACACGAAGTTGGCCGCTCAGTATAAGGGCTCAATAAGCGATATGTCCGGTGTCGCCGATATTATTGTCCGCGGGCAGCCGCTATGACGCCCCTGAATTGGAAGTCGCTGCCAGATAGTCGGATTGAGGGGCGGCTATTGATTTTTTCGCAGAATGGATGATCATCTAGCCTCCCTCCCCTCGGCAGGCGCCGGGCGATAAAGTAACGGTGCGAACCTCACTTTAGCAAGAAAAATGGCAATGTTATTTTGCCGGGATATAGGCCTCTATTCGAACAATTGCTTAATTGCTCAATATCTTGCGGTTGCACCCATTCAAATCAGGAGGATATTCGCAGCTGCAAAACCACGATGGTCAGTTTGTCCTGCCAAATGACTCCACATTTAAATCCGCTGCCGCTGGAGCTGACTGGGACAAGTCGCCAGGCTTTGCGGTGGTTTCAACCGATCAGCCTGGAAAGAATAGCTGGCCTATCACTGGCGCCACCTTCGCGTTGATGCACACAACCCAGGCCGATGCAGCTAAAGCGAAAGAAGTTCTGAAGGTCATTGAAACTGCCTGGAAAAATCAACTGAAGGATGGTTCTGGCAACGCCATTTGGTGATTGAGTTTTATATTTGATTTAAGAAGCCATGTGGACTAATTTCCACATGGCTTTTTTATTTTCCATGCAGAGGTGCTCGCTACGGTAGGAGTGATTGGACGGCCGTACAAACGGCGGCGTCAACTCCATTTTCGGCTATCGTGGCGCATTTTCGTCCGTGCTCCGGGTTTCAGTTGTCGGCGCCGAGAAATCTCCGTCACTCCAACTCATTTCTCCCCTTGCGCCTGTGCCGAGTCAGCCTCCGGCTTCAAAGCCATGACGTTCAAAACACGCCACTTGATCATCGCGACCTTCAGGGCGTCGTTCAAAACCAGGCACGAGACCATGGCATAGACGAAGACCGCGAGAGTCTCCCAGCAGGGCAATGGCATGAGTCCGTTGATCCCCACAAACGTCAGTAAAGTTCCCACGACAGCATCCACAGCGAGGGCCAACATAAACGTCCTGCTGGGGAGGCTAGACCAGAACCAGTTGCGCTCACGCGCGGACACGACAGAGAATACAGCGAAATAGAGCAGCATGAGAAAGCTGAACGTGTAGAGCGCATTGTTGTTAGTCGACAAACCGAATCGTGTCCAGCCGATCCACAATAGGAAAAGCGTCTCTGCAACCATCGCGATCCCAAGCACGACGGACACGGTGATGAAGCCGCCGATGTTCCATGTTTCCGGCTTCCTGGATGACCGAACATTGTCAGTGGCAAGGGAGATTTTCGCGAAGTCCGTCAAGAAGACCAGCAGCAGCATCGCGAAAGCCGAGACAACGAACTTGCCGGTCACCACGAAGGCGATCGACACGAACGCTGCTTTGAGGATCGTCCGGCTGATCTTGTTGATGATCCACGTCAAAATGCGCTGGTAAATCGTCCTCCCCTGTTCGACCAGCGTGACAATGTTAGTTAATCCTGGCGCCGTCAAAACGACGCTCGCGGCGCCCTTGGCCACGTCGGTTGCGGTGCTGACGGCGATTCCCACTTCGGCCTGACGAAGAGCGGGCGCATCGTTGACGCCATCGCCTGTCATACCGGTTACATGTCCTGCGGCTTGCAAATGCTGCACGACAATGTACTTGTCCTCCGGATAAACCTCGGCAAAACCATCTGCGCCCGCCAAGAGGTCAACGGCCTCGCTGCCGGCCACGGAGACTGCCGCTTTTAAATCGCCCACGCGTCGGATGTTGGGTAGCCCAACTCCTTTACCAGTCTCAAGCGCCACCGGCAGTGCATCGCCGGTAAGCATCTTTACCGGAACGCCGAGGTCGAGAAGTGTGGCGATGAGTTGTTTGGCGTCGGGTCGCGGCGGGTCATAGAGCGACACCAGTCCTACCAGGGCGGGAACGCCTTTCTCGGTACCGCGGGCTACCGCCAATGTCCGATAGCCCTTCGCCGCAGCAGCACTGACGCGTTGCTCCAGTGCTTCGACTTCCGGCGGCTTAAGTCCACAAGCTTCGGCGATAGTGCGCACGGCGCCTTTCATCATGCGCAATCGCTGCCCGTTTTGTTCCACCACGGCTTCCGTCCGCCGGCTTTTCGCATCAAAAGGTGCGAAAGATGCCTGTTTCATAACGGGCAGACCGTCGAAGACGTGACGCTCTTTTGCGGCAGCGAGGAAGGCCAGATCGATGGGGTCCTGATTGGCCTCCTGCGACGCAAGAGCGCCTGCCAACAACACATCAGCTTCCGTAGCTTGTTCCAGCGGAATTACGTCGGTCACGACGAGTTGGTTCATCGTGATGGTGCCCGTCTTGTCCACGCAGAGCACGTCCATCGTCGCAGCATCCTCGGCGGCGCTGAGGCGCGTGACCAGCACGCCACGCCGCGCCAGCTCCTTCGATCCAAGGGCCATACTGACCGTGAACATCACAGGGAGAGCGACCGGCACCGCGCTCATGAGCAGAACGAGCATGAGCGGGATCATTTCGATCAATGGCACGCGACGGATCACCGACAGCGCGATGACCACGCCGAGCAGCACGCCGACAATGACAAAGAGCCAGCGAACGATCTTGGTCACGACCGCTTCGATGTGAAGTTTCGGGCGCGCCACCTGCACAAGTTCGGTTGTCCGGCCAAAGTAAGTCTTCGCCCCGGTCAGAATCACCACGCCGTTACCTTCCCCCCGACGGGCGACAGCGCCCGACGACAACACGTCGCCGGGCGCCTTGTCCGCGTCTTGGGATTCGCCTGTGAGTGCAGACTGATCCACGCTCAACGCCCCGGTGAGGAGCTTCACGTCCGCCGGAATAACGTCGCCGGATCGAACGCGGACGATATCGCCGGGGACCAGTTCGCGGGCCGGGATAACTTGCCAGCTTGAATCGCGACGCACGCGTGCGCTGACCTGCAATTGCTTCCGCAGTGCCTCTACAACTCCTTCAGCTCGGTGCTCCTGCATAAAGCCCAGCACGGCGTTGACAACCAGTAACGCCCCGACCACGGCAAGATCGGAATAATTGCCGAGCGCTGCGGACAGCAACATAATCAGTTCAAGCATCCATGCCGAGATGCCCCAGAACTTGCCGAGAAATTTGAGGACCGGGTGCTTCGCTTTTTCCGCGACCTCGTTGTAGCCGTCCTCATTGCGGCGAGTATCCACTTCAGTGCGCGCGAGTCCGGTGTCAGGATTCACCCGGAGCGCGGCCAGCGTGTCGGCAATCGACGCGACGGCGACGTCAGGGATATTGGCTGTTGCCGGCTTCAAGGGAACAGGCTTCGCTTCGGTTTTTTCTGGATTTCTTTGCATATTGAATATTCTCCCTGCAGGTTGTCCAGTCTACGGCGGTTTGGCAGTATCAGTCGCACTAACCGACCGACAGCATCGTGCGCTCGGCGTCGTTCAGTCCATCTACGGGTGCATGGATTTTCATACCAACAATATAAGCGACCGACAGCATTTTGTTGCCCAAAGTTTGGCAACATGGAACTCCGCCTCAGCACTCAACACATAAATGGCATTGGTGTGTGCGACATCATCGCGGACCCGAAGGCAAAAATCGTTTTGGACGGGGGTTCGATTCCCCCCACCTCCACCACATGCCGGCACGTTCATATGCTCGGGATGCGCCGGTATCTGATGGGGGTGATCAGGTTTCGACAGGGCGACCAGTAACCGGAGATACACCACGTCAGGCGCCTGACGTAAATAGCGCAAATCGATAATTGCAAATGAATCGCAATATCTTGCTTTCGGCACCTAAAAACCGATAAGCCGAGGAACCGGCCCCTTCGAAAGAAGGCTTGGGAACAGAACGGCCGGACCAACTCTATCGTTAGCAGCGAGAGGAAAACACCGAGCGCAAGCGAGGATTTCGGACGTTCTCATAGTCGGTAACCGTAGAGGGCGCACCCTGTAGAGTGGGTGCACTTACACAAATGCATTCATCAATTCATATTCATACCCCGTCTTTCCGGGGTACTCATTTTCAATCATGCAACACCCTCGCGACATCCTGCATCCGCAGCAGCTTCTGGAGCCTCAGTTCAATAAACCAGAGCGATCCGGATACGCACAAGAAACGGCAAGCGCATTGTCAAAAGCCCCGAAATACGATGCGCAACAGCTATTCGGGACTTTTCCCGATCAATACTTCAAGAAATCCTCAGGGAAATCAAGCGACTAGCCGTAATACAGCCCCCTATTGACCTGGATCACTCCCGTCCCAGGCCGGACTGTTTTCCCATGCTCCCTGAAGGCGAATTGTCTTGGCGCCCTTGTCTTTTATCAAGGTGCTTTAGGGTTCCAGCACCCGCAATGAAGCATGAACTCCTCCAGCGGTACCGGCTTGCTATACAGATATCCCTGATAAGCATGGCATCCCACCCCGGACAAAAACGCTTCTTGCTCAGACGTTTCGACTCCCTCGGCGATGACATCCAATTGCAAGCCCTCGGCTAATGCCATGATGGTCCGTACGATCGTATTGTCATTGGGGTCGGTCAACACATCGTGCATGAACGAGCGGTCTATCTTGAGCTGGTCCAGCGGCAGCCGTTTCAGATACGCCAGAGACGAATATCCCG
Source organism: Herbaspirillum sp. RV1423 (assembly GCF_000577615.1). Taxonomy (GTDB): domain Bacteria; phylum Pseudomonadota; class Gammaproteobacteria; order Burkholderiales; family Burkholderiaceae_D; genus Herbaspirillum. The sequence goes on along the minus strand of NZ_CBXX010000036.1, from coordinate 6,552 downwards.
TGCCGAAATCGTCCAGGGAAAAACTCACGCCCAAGGCTTTGAGCGTGGACATCTTTGCGACGATATGCGCGATATCGATCATCAATGCGCTTTCCGTCAGTTCCAGCTTCAGGCGCTTCGGATTGACGCCGGTAGCTTCGATGATGGCAATGACGCGGTCGACAAAATCGGGTTGGCGGAATTGATGTGCACTGACGTTCACGGCAAGGCTCAAATGAGCCATATGAGGGATCTCTCCCCATCTGGACAATTGCGCGCACGCCGTTTCCAGCACCCACAAGCCGAGCGGCAGAATCATGCCGGTCTCTTCGGCGACGGGGATGAACTCGGCCGGCGAAACGATTCCCCTGGTTGGATGCATCCATCTCAGCAGCACCTCGGCGCCGGTCAGCTTGCCGTTCTTCATCTGCCCTTGATAGAAGAGAACGAATTGGCTCTCTTTCAAGGCCATGTTGAGATCCGCTTCCAGAGCGGCGCGGCGCTCCATGAGATTTGCCATGGCCGGATCGAAGAATCGGACGGCATTGCGCCCTTCCCCCTTTGCGCAGTACATGGCCAGATCGATCTGCTTCATGATCTCTTCCAGTCCGATCTTGCCATGAGAGAACAGCGTGCAGCCGATGCTCGCGGTGCATTGGTGGATATCGACGCCCAATTCCACGCCGCGATCCAACGACGAACGAACCGCTTCCGCGACGGACAGGATGCGCTCTTCGGCCTCTTTCTTGTCGCTACTGAGCCGTGTCAGAACGATGACGAATTCATCGCCGCCCAGCCGGGCGATGATGTCGTTGCCGCTGATTTCATGCCGGAGGATATCGGCGACCTTGATCAGCAGCATGTCGCCCATGCTGTGTCCGCGCGTATCGTTGATCGTCTTGAAATTGTCGAGATCGATCAGCAGGACGCCGACATGTTCTTCCGCCGGCGCATCCTGGGCAAGAATCTCCAGCAGGCGCTCGCGCAATGACACGCGATTGGGTAAGCCGGTAAGCGGATCGAAAAACGCCAGCTCCCTGATTTTGTCGGTTGCGATCTTGCTGGCGGTGATATCTTCGAGCACCGTCCATACGTATTTTTCTCCTTGCGGACCGCCGATCATGACGCTGTTCAAACGTACACGCACGGGATGTCCTCCCTTATGAAAATATTCCTTTTCATAGGGAGCGTAGCGATGCGTTTTGGTCTCGCTTGTCGAACCAGATGGAGCATCGCTGTCGGGCGCCGCCGGGGTCAGTCTCCAGCACGCCATATCCTTCAGTTCTTGCTCGGAATAGCCGCAAATCACCTGGAACGCGTGATTGCATTCGAGAAAATTTCCTGCCGCATCCGTCAACGCAATTCCCAAAGGCGAGAGTTCATACAGGCTGCGCAGTTTTTCGGAGCTTTGCCGCAATAGTTCTTCGGTGGCCTTGCGTTCCCGGATATCGTGCAACGAGCATGCCACGAATATCCCCGCAGACGTCCTTATCTGGCTCAGTCCAATTTCCACGGCGCATTCCATGCCATTTTTCCTGAGCGCCATGATTTCGCGCCGATGCCCCATGCGCCGGGTGCTTGGCTCGGCGATATAGCGGTTTCTCAACTCCGGATGGCCGGCGCAAAAGCGTTGCGGGATCAGCATTTCCACACTCTGACCGACCAGCTCATCAGGCAAATAACCCAGCAGCGATTCGGTCTGCCGGCTGGCCATGACGATGATTCCGTCGGTATCGCAAATCAACATCGCATCCGGGCTGGCATCGAAGATGGCATTCAAGCTCTCTTCGCTTTCTTGCAGTACTTTCTTTTTCCCCATGTAAACTGATCGTTCGGCAGATGTGACTATCTTCATGACGAAGAACGCTCCTCGAATTCTTGATATATCTAGAACTCATTTCATCAATAGGCGTGAGATGCGTTCTTCCCGGAGGGAGCGGCCTGTTTGAGAGAATTGCTGCGTTACGAAGAGGGGCAAGACGTCCAGTCTTGCCTCCCCTTCGCGCCTTGCACTTCATCCCAAACAGGGCAAGCTCGCACTCACGCCTATTGATGAAATGAGTTCTAATGATCTGAACGAGGACGTCGCTATCGTTTTCTCGTTCCCCCTTTATCCGATGAAACAATAGCAACAGCCGCAAGCGTTTTATTTGATCCTTATCAACGCCGACCGATTCATTTTGTGAAAACAACAAAGAACGCCGCACTCGGCACCACGCCGTGGCAGGCAGCGAATTTGCAGGTCAAGTTGTGGCGCGTGAAGTATCGGTGGCTGGTCCGTTGGACGGAGAGAAGATATTAACCGCTGTCGCAGCCGGCCTCAGCCTGGCCGCCTGAAGGCCTTGCGTTCGACCTCCACCTGCTTGCGGCAGGCGCAGCCGGTCAGGTGGTCGTTGACCAGCCCCATCGCTTGCATGAAGGCATAGATCGTGGTCGGGCCGACGAAGGTCCAGCCGCGTTTCTTGAGCGCTTTGGACAAGGCGGCCGAGGCTTCCGAGGTCGGATTGGCGCGCCAGTAATCAAGCGTAAGCGCCTTGGGCCGATCCTTTGGCGCCGGCTCGAACCGCCAGAACCACGCTGCCAGCGAGCCTGCTTCCTCAGCCAGTTCGATGGCGCGCTGCGCATTGTTGATGACGGAAACGATCTTGGCGCGATTGCGGATAATGCCGGCGTCGCCGAGCAGTCGTTCGACGTCGCGCTCGGTATAGCGCGCCACGCGCTTAAAGTCGAAGCCGTCGAAGGCGGCGCGGAAATTCTCGCGTTTGCGCAGGATCGTGATCCACGCCAGTCCAGCCTGGAAACCTTCCAGGCAAATCTTCTCGAACAGGCGGATATCGTCCGCCACCGGCCTGCCCCATTCGTTGCCGTGATAGTCGGGCATGGCGGCGTGCCAGGCGCAATAGGTATTGCCATCGTCGGCGGCGATCAGGCCGGAGTTTTCGCTTGGGTCGTCTTTTGTCATCGTGGAAATGGATTGTACCTGCTCGCCGGCAAGCCGATATGATGCGTAAAAGCAAGCCGTTCCGCACCTTGGTTCTTGCGGTCGAAAATAATTACACCGGAAGGGAATAAGACTGCCGGCCGTTCGTCTTACTGTGCACAAACGACATTAACCCGCCCTTGCCATGCGTTCCAAAGACTTCACCGACGACGATTTGCGCGAACTGCTGCCGCGGCTGCGGCGTTTCGCCCTGTCGCTGACGCGGCACGACAACAGCGCCGACGACCTGGTGCAGTCCTGCCTTGAGCGCGCCCTCTCACGCGGCGACCGGCGGCGCGACGACGGCGACCTGCGTGCCTGGCTGTTCCAGATCATGTATCGCCAGTTCCTCGACGGCCAGCGACGCGCCAAACGCTATGCAGGCCTGCTGTCGCTGTTTGCCAAAACCGAAGAAGAACTGGCGCCCTCCGCCGAAGAGGTCGCCATGTCGCGCGCCGCCCTGCAGGATTTCGACAAGCTGTCCGCCGAACAACGCGCATTGCTGGTGCTGGTGTCGGTGGAAGGCCTCAGCTACCAGCAGGCCGCCGATGCGCTGGATGTCCCGCTCGGTACCGTGATGTCGCGCCTGTCGCGCGCCCGCAAAGCCTTGCGCGCCCTCAACGAAGGCTTGCCCGCCACTCCTTCCCTACGGATTCTGAAATGAATGCTTTTTCTCCCTCCGAACACGACTTGCATGCCTATGTCGACGGTCAGCTCGACGAGGCGCTGCGTCGGCAGATCGATATCTATCTTGCCGGCCATCCCGACGTCGCACGCGCAGTCGAATTGCTGCGCCAGGAAAACCAGCGCCTGCGCGCCGCGCTGGAAAACATCCCGACCGGACCGGTTCCGCCGCGCCTCGATCCTTTCCGCATCCGCCGCGAGTTGCGCGCGCGATCGCAACGCCGCATGGCAATCGCCGCCTCGCTGGTGCTGACGCTGAGCCTGGGCACCCTGGGCGGCTGGCAACTGCGCGACATGTCCATACGCAAGACCTATTTGCCGATGGCCGACGCCACTCAGGCTTACCGGATGTTCGCCACTAGCGACATGGCTCAGCAGGTCGACATGAAGACGAGCGAACCGGCGCAATTGCAGAACTGGCTCAACCGGCATTTCGTCCAGGCTGCGCCGATGCCCGATTTCAGCGCCTACGGTTTCCGTCCCGTCGGCGGCCGCCTGATGGCCAGCGACAAGGGCGCGGCGGCGATGGTGCTGTACCAGAACAACCAGGGCCAGGCCATCGTGTACTACGTGCGGCCGCCCGGCGAGGTGCTCAGCTTCGGTGCCGGCAACCGCAAGGACGGCAATCTGCTGACGCAGTACTGGCGCCAGGGGCGCTACTTCTATGCCGTGGTCAGCCCGACCGACTCGCCGGCGATGTTGCCGGTTCAACGTGCGGTAGAACCGAGCCGCCCGCAATCCTGACCTGATTTCTTGCTGAAGGAAAACCGCTGATCGGAGCGGATGGAGCCGTGCGCCCTGCGTTTTACGGGGGCCGCGACACGGTTGCATGAATTCGCCGATCTCCCCTGTATTCGCCCTATTCAACCGCTCATCCACCACTGAGGAAACACATCATGCTGAACAAACGCGCATTCCTGAAAACTGCCCTGACCGGCATCGCCGCCCTGCTGCTGACCCACGGCGCCATGGCGCAGGATGCCGCCAAACCGGCTGCGGTCAAGAACGTCGTGCTGGTGCACGGCGCCTACGCCGACGGCTCATGCTGGTCGGAAGTCATCGAGCGCCTGCAAAAGGCCGGCCTGCACGTCACATCCGTGCAGAACCCGCTATCGTCGCTGGCCGACGACGTCGACGCCACGCGTCGCATCCTGGCCCTGCAGGACGGCCCGACCATTCTGGTCGGCCATTCCTGGGCCGGCACCGTGATCAGCGAAGCCGGCGTCGATGCGAAAGTTGCCGGATTGGTTTACGTGGCGGCGCGCGCGCCGGATGCAGGTGAAGATTACGGCGCGTTGGCCGGCAAATTTCCCACGCCGCCGGCCAGCGCCGGACTGGTTAAGGCCGGGGGCTATGCCCAGTTGAGCGAAGAAGCCTTCTTGCGCGATTTCGCCGGCGATATCGATCCGGTCAAGGCCAAGGTGATGTATGCGGAGCAAGGGCGCATTTCCGACTCCCTGTTCGCCTCGCGCACCACGCAGGCCGCATGGCGCAGCAAGCCGACCTGGTACGCCGTATCGACCAACGACCGCACTACCTCGCCGCAGTTGGAGCGTTTCCTTGCTCAACGCATGAAGGCCAAGACCATCGAAATCACCTCCAGCCATCTGTCGATGCTGTCGCATCCCGACGAGATCGCCAGTCTGATCCTGGAAGCGGCGGGACAGGCGCGCTGATCCCTCGTTACTTTGCAAGAACTGCTCGGCAAAGATGCGCCGCTTTACGAGCAGGAGCGCTATCCCCCGGGCCCCAAAAAACCATGCGGGTAATCTAGCCGGCTCGGTTTCTTGGCGACAGCCTGCTCTCTTTTCTTGGCGGCCTCCGCCGTGAGCCTCTTGATGGGGACTATCCTGAGATCGTCGTTGTCGCCATGTTTTTTAGACCAATCCGGGTCGACTATAGCCAGGGCGAACTGAGGGACAATATTATCCGTTTGCATTTCGTGACCTTGCTCTGGCGTATCGGCATTGACGGAGCCTGCCTCAGATGAACAGTAACCCATGAGACATTTCGCAATGTCAATCACCCCCGATGAAGCGGTGAGACCGCCACCCGCTAATCCCCCCTTGCGTACAATGTTGGCGAGAAACCCCTGGAATGAAAGGTGGCGATGAACATATCCGAATTCACTTGCCGACGTCATACCCGCTGTTCCGGCTGCGCATGCCGCCAAGATCCCAGCTTCAGCCAGCCCCTTTGCGAGAGCATCCAGCGCCGTTTTCATTTCCGGTTTGTCAAATGCCTCTTTTGCCGCGTCCCATGCCGAATCTCCAACGAATATAACGAGCGTAGCGCAGCCGCCCACTTCGACAAATAAAGCGGTCCGAAACATCTCTTTCGTCACCTTGAAGTCAAAAGCTTTTCCCACGTTGAGTAACCCTGAGGCAGCAACTACACCGCTCCCTGCCGCGGCGCCCGCCGTTGTCACCGATGGTATAACCATGTAGCCACTCGCCATCCCCAAAACTCTCAATAATCGAGATATCTCGTTCAGTGCCGCTCGCACCTTCTGGGAAGCATAAAGCAAGGCCCCCACGACCAGTCCACCTCCGACGACCTTTGTCACACCGCCCAACCATTTGAAAGTCTCGTAGTCAGAGCTATCCTCACTCTCGTCGTCAGCCTCGTCCAAAGGCTTCCCTTTAGGTTTCTCTACGGGTGTTTCAGCAGGCGTTTTATCAGGTGTTTCAACAGGTTTGGGGGCAAGCGTCGCCACAGAACTTGAAGAAGGCTTCGGTGCAAGCGTCGGTACAGGTTTCTCCTCAGGCGTACCGACAGGTTTCTCCTCAGGCGCACCGACAGGTTTCTCCTCAGGCGCACCGACAGGTTTCTCCTCAGGCGCACCGACAGGTTTCTCCTCAGGCGCACCGACAGGTTTCTCCTCAGGCGCACCGACAGGTTTCTCCTCA
>NZ_CBXX010000035.1 GCF_000577615.1 Herbaspirillum sp. RV1423 | reverse complement strand
CGAAGGCTCCGGGTCATACCGTGCGTTCGACCTACACCCAGGGCGGCGGGGTGCCGCACCTGATCGCCGTGTATCAGGACAAGTCCGGCACCGCGCGCGACGTTGCGCTGTCGTACGCCACCGCCAACGGCGGCGGCCGCGCCGGCATCATTGAAACCAACTTCCGCGAAGAAACCGAAACCGACCTGTTCGGCGAACAGGCCGTGTTGTGCGGCGGCACCGTCGAACTGATCAAGGCCGGTTTCGAAACGCTGGTGGAAGCCGGCTACGCGCCGGAAATGGCGTACTTCGAATGCCTGCACGAACTGAAGCTGATCGTCGACCTGATCTACGAAGGCGGCATCGCCAACATGAACTACTCGATCTCGAACAATGCGGAATATGGCGAATACGTCACCGGCCCGCGCATCATCAACGAAGAGAGCAAGAAGGTCATGAAGCAGGTGCTGACCGACATCCAGACCGGCGAATACGCCAAGAGCTTCATCCTGGAAAACAAGGCCGGCGCGCCGACCTTGCTGTCGCGCCGTCGCATCAACGCGGAACACCAGATCGAAATCGTGGGCGAGAAGCTGCGCGCCATGATGCCCTGGATCAAGGCCAACAAACTGGTGGATCAATCGAAGAACTAACGCGATTCCGGACCGCGATGTAGGCATCATGACAGGACGCGCTTGCAAGCGCGCCCCGGGCAGGACGGCGCAAAGCGGCGCTTTGCGAATTCCCGTCCAGCCTGTCGTGGATCAAGGCCAACAAACTGGTGGACCAATCGAAGAACTAAGCCAAACCTCTCCCGTTTGTCGTTCCAACGAAAGATGGAACCCAGCGTCGTGAAAAAGCTTGAGCGATGCACTGACGCCACTGGGTCCCGGCGTGCGCCGGGACGACGGCAATAGAGATATCGATGGGTAAAAAGGACGCTCAGGCGTCCTTTTTTGGTTAAGCCGGCGGACCAATCGAAGAACTAAGTTAAACCTCGCTCGTTTGTCGTTCCAACGAAAAAGTTGGAGCCCAGCGTCGTGAAGAAGCTTGAGCGATGCACTGACGCCACTGGGTCCCAGCGTTCGCGGGGACGACGGTAACGGGAAGTTGATGGGAAAAAGGACGCTCCGGCGTCCTTTTAGTTTTTCTCGGTTATCGTAACAAAGATGTTTCGTGGCTTTCACATTGTCACAATTGTACTGTTCCTTTCAAGAACCAAGCGTTTCACCGGGCGTCCAACCGCCAGTCTTCGCCACACAGCTTTCGTGGAATGTGCGAAGCTCATCAATCAGTTTCATTTCTGGAGATCTCAATGTCGCGCCCAAGCCAACTATTATTCGCAGCCATACTCGCAACAGCAACGATGGCAGCGCATGCGCAACCCGTTCAAACTGCCGGCACCCTGGTGGTCGTTCCAGCCTCGGGTGAAATCGTCGTGCCGAATGATGAAGCGCATGCCACGCTGAGCGTGGAAGAGCAGGACAAGGACAAAGCAGCCGCTGCCTCGCGCGTCAACCGGAAAATGAAGCAGGGCATAGATATCGTCAAGAAGCAGGATCCGCAAGCGCAACTGAAAACGCGCGGCTATTACACTTACGCTGTCTACGCCGAGGACGCGCTGCGTTCAAACAACAAGCCACGCCCGATTGTCGGCTGGCGCGTCGGGCAGTACCTCGATGTCACGACCACCAATCTGGAAGGCTTGCCCAAGACGGTGGCTGCAGCACAAAGCATATTGGGATTGAACAACCTGCAATTCGGATTGAGTCCGGCAACTGCCAAGAAACTGGATGCCGACCTCATCAACGCCACCTACAGGAATCTCAATGAACGGATTGCCTCGATTGCGGCCGCGATGGGACGCCGCAGCAGCGATGCCGTAGTGGAAACCATCGACTTCGAAGGTTCCGGCAACTATGCCCAAAATGCACTGGCCCCCAAGGCCATGATGATGCGTGCGATGGCGGATGCGCCTGCGCAGGAAGCGGTGGCCGAGCCGAGCTTCGAACCGGGCGAGTCCACCGTCGGCATGCACCTGGTCGGCAAGGTGCGATTCAAGTAAGCGTTCTTTCGCGTCGGAGAGCATGAGGCAAGCTTTCCGGCGCGGTTTCATTTCGTGCACATCCGCTTCATGTGTGCGTATGCCAGGTGTTTCCGTCGCGATTGTCGCTGTTGCATGGATGGTCGAGGCATCGATTCGCGCCATATCCGCCATGGTTCGCGATAAAATACGCGCTTATCAAAAGAAGAATGGCTCATCGGGCCAACAGATCCCTCCGCTTTCGCACAGGCCGGAATCTCAGGCCGTCATTCGCTCTCAATGGGTAAATATCCGTTGATTTGATTTGCGGCGCGTTACATTTCTGGGGCGCTCGTCTAGAATAAGCACGCTTTACCATTCTGAAATTTATCAGCGACTATCGGAGCAACGTTGAATAATCATTACCCACATCCTATTATTGCCCGCGAAGGCTGGCCTTTTCTGGGCATCGCCGTTGTCGTCGCCGTTATCGTTACCCTGATCGGCGGAGCGTGGTCGCTGCCGTTCTGGATCATTGCTTTGTTCGTGCTGCAATTTTTCCGCGATCCTCCGCGCGCCATTCCGCAGAATCCGAACGCCGTGCTGTCGCCTGCAGATGGCCGTATCGTTGTGGTCGCCAAGGCCCATGACCCGTACACCGACCGTGAAGCGCTGAAGATCAGCGTGTTCATGAACGTCTTCAATGTCCATTCCAATCGCGCGCCGGTGGATGGCAAGATCGAGACCGTGCAATATTTTCCCGGCAAGTTCGTCAATGCCGACCTCGACAAGGCGTCTCTAGAAAACGAGCGCAATGCGCTGGCAATCACTGCCGCCAACGGCCAGAGCGTGACCTGCGTGCAGGTGGCGGGCCTGATCGCCCGCCGTATTCTATGCTACGTCAAGGCCGGCGACGTGCTGGCGCGCGGCCAGCGTTACGGTTTCATCCGTTTCGGTTCGCGGGTCGACGTCTATCTGCCGTTGACCGCCACGCCGAAAGTGAGCGTCGGTGAGAAGGTCTCTGCCACGGAGACCATTCTGGCTGAATTCTGACCACCCGACGCATACTAGACGGACTTCACATGGCAACTTTCCGCAGACGCAAAAACAAGGGCAACATTCCTTTTCCGAAATCCTTGCGCAGCCATAAAACGCCGTTGTATCCGGCTCAACTGGAAGACATCGACGGTGCGCCCATTGTGCGCCCACGGCGTTCGCGCGGCATTTACCTGTTGCCGAATGCGTTCACGACGGCGGCGTTGTTCTGCGGTTTCTACGCCATCGTCATGGCGATGAACCTGAAGTTCGACCATGCATCGATTGCAATCTTTGTCGCCATGGTGCTGGACAGCCTGGACGGCCGCGTTGCACGCATGACCAATACCCAAAGCGAATTCGGTGCCCAGTACGACAGCCTGTCCGACATGGTGTCGTTCGGCGCCGCGCCGGCGCTGGTGGTGTATGAATGGTCGCTGCGCGGCATGGGCAAGCTGGGCTGGCTGGCGGCGTTCGTGTATTGTGCCGGCGGCGCTTTGCGCCTGGCCCGTTTCAACACCAACATCGCGGTGGTCGACAAACGCTACTTCCAGGGGCTGCCGAGTCCCGCCGCGGCGGCGCTGGTGGCCGGCTTTGTCTGGCTGATGGACGACCTGCGTTTTGCCGGCACCGACCTGAGCTGGGCGTCCTGGGTGATTACCTTGTATGCCGGCATCACCATGGTCACCAACGTACCGTTCTACAGCTTCAAGGACATCAATTTCCGCAAGCCGGTGCCGTTCATCGCCGCGTTGCTGGTGGTGGTGGCGTTGGTGGCGATCTCCAGCGATCCGTCCAAGGTGTTGTTCGGCTTGTTCGTGCTGTACGGCTTGTCAGGATACATCGTCTATGCCTGGCGCAAGATCAAAGGCAAGCCCGTCAGCATCGTGCAGACGGAACACGAAGAGAAGTAGAACGCATCTCACGCCTAATTATGAAATGAGTTCTGGACAAGTCAATCAAAACCGCCGCGGTGCAAGCCCGGCGGTTTTTTCATATCCGCGCCAAGGCCTGTTTGCAACGCTGTGCCGGAAGACTAGAATAGGACGCAGACACTAGCCGAGGGAGCCGCCATGTCAGCAGAAAAACTCATCATCTTCGACACCACCTTGCGTGACGGCGAGCAATCGCCCGGAGCATCGATGACCAAGGAAGAAAAGATCCGCATCGCGCGCCAGCTTGAACGCATGAAGGTCGACGTGATCGAAGCGGGTTTTGCTGCGGCTTCACCAGGCGACTTCGATGCAATTCGCAGCATCGCCGGATTGATCAAGGATTCCACCATCTGTTCGCTGTCGCGCGCCAATGATCGCGATATCGCCCGCGCCGCAGAAGCCTTGCAGCCGGCGCAACGCAAGCGCATCCACACCTTCATCGCAACCTCGCCGCTGCATATGGAAAAGAAGCTGCGCATGACGCCCGATCAGGTGTTCGAGCAGGCTCGGCTGGCCGTGCGTTATGCGCGGCAGTTCACCGACGACGTGGAATTCAGTCCGGAAGACGGCAGCCGCTCCGACATGGATTTTCTGTGCCGGGTGCTGGAAGCGGTGATCGCAGAAGGTGCCACCACCATCAACTTTGCCGACACTGTCGGCTACGGTGTACCTGAGCTGTACGGCCACATGCTGAAAACCCTGCGCGAGCGCATTCCCAATTCGGACAAGGCGATCTGGTCGGTGCATTGCCATAACGATCTCGGCATGGCGGTCGCCAATTCATTGGCAGGGGTAATGATCGGCGGTGCGCGCCAGGTTGAATGCACCATCAACGGTCTCGGCGAACGCGCCGGCAATACCGCGCTGGAAGAAATTGTCATGGCGGTCAGGACGCGGCGCGACCACTACAAGCTCGAACTCGGCATCGACGCGACGCAAATCGTGCCGACTTCCAAGCTGGTGTCGCAGATCACCGGCTTCGCCGTACAGCCGAACAAGGCCGTGGTCGGCGCCAATGCCTTCGCCCATGCATCCGGCATCCACCAGGACGGCGTACTCAAGGCGCGCGATACGTATGAGATCATGCGTGCCGAAGACGTCGGCTGGAGCGCCAATAAGATCGTGCTGGGCAAGCTGTCCGGCCGCAATGCCTTCAAGCAGCGGCTCGAAGAGCTCGGCATTACGCTGGAGTCGGAGGGCGAGGTCAATGCCGCCTTTGCCCGTTTCAAGGAACTGGCCGATCGCAAGTCCGAGATTTTCGACGAAGACATCATGGCGCTGGTCACCGACGAACAACACAGTCACGAAGGCGAACATTATCAGTTCGTGTCGTTGTCGCAACACTCGGAAACCGGCGAGCGGCCGGCTGCCAAAATCGTCTTCACCGCCGACGGCAAGGAGATTGCATGCCAAGGGCAGGGCAACGGCCCGGTCGACGCCATCGTCAATGCCATCGAATCGCACGTCGCCAGCGGCTCGGAACTGCTGCTGTTTTCCGTCAATGCAATCACGACGGGCACGCAGTCGCAGGGCGAGGTCACCATGCGGCTATCCAAGGCGGGACGCATCGTCAACGGTGTCGGCGCCGACCTCGACATCGTCGTCGCTTCGGCCAAGGCTTACCTGTCGGCCTTGAACAAACTCTATTCAAAGTCGGAAAAGTTGAATCCGCAGCAAGTCTGATGTTGTCAAGGTGATATCGAAAAGTGCGCCAATTGCTGCTAGTCTGAAACAGGTCGTCTGAAATCGTTCAGCTAGGATCGTCGTGGCCATTGCAATCAACAGTTCTTTCACCGCCAGTGTTCCGGCTGCCTATGGAGGCAGTACGCCGGTGATTGATCTCGGCCAGAGTCCGGCCGCGATCAGTACTGCCGTGGCGCTGGCGAGTGCCGGAGCGGTAGTGCTCAGCCTGAGTGGTGCGCCGCGAGGATCCGTGACTTACACGGCAACCGGCCTCCTGCATGAAATCGCGCTGGCAGGTACCGCCACATCGCAGCCGACGACGCCGAATCAGGAGACACAGTCGCTGGGGCAGGGCATCCTGGCGTCGCTGGGCAGCAATCAGCAATCCACCGACGGCGTCTATGACGGCAGCGGCGTATTTACACCGACCAGCGGAATTCCCGCCGATTTCGCCGATATCCTCAAGAGCAATCCTGGCTTGTCCGACGTCGCAGTCAGCGACTCGGTGACCCAAGGCGTCGTCGGGACGCTCGTTGCTACCACCGCCTGATTATTTTTCCTCTTGGTTTTCCTGCCGGATGATGGCTGCAATGCGCTGGCGCAGCAGGGCGTCTTGCACCATTTTTTCGCTGAGGCGATGGTCGGTGTCCGGCAAATCGATGAGACGCCGAAAGCGTGCCGATTGCGCCGCCTGCACGAGCAGTTCGGCGACGTCATGCGGAATGACGGCGTCGTCGAGTGCACGGATGATGCTCAGGCCGCCGCGGTAATGGCGGATGAATTCCAGCGTTTCGGCTTCGCGCCAGCTCTGCGGCCGGCGTATCGCGGCGGAGAAGGCGGGACCGAAAGGCAGCGCAAAAGCCGCCCGGTCATAGATGGCGCCGACGATCATGACCAGATGGGTGAGTTCACTGTCCGGTTTGCACGCCAGCCGGATGGCGATCTCACCGCTCATGCTGGTGCCGACGACGGTATGGACGGCATGCGCGACGTTCGTCGCCTGCAAGACGTGCTCAGCTTCGCGCAAACGTTTTTGCAGCGAGCCGGGACTGTTGGCGCTGCTGTCCCCATGCCCTGAGAAATCGAAGGCGATGCTGCCGAAGCCCTGTTCAGCCAATTCTTCGCGCAGCAGACGCTGTCGCTGCCGGTGGCTTTGCCCCGCGCCGTGCAGGAATAGTGCGCTGAGCTGTTCGGCAGAACCGAGCGTATCGACGGCGATTGTCTCGTCATCGACAGGCAATGCGAATTGCCGCGCGTTCATTCCGGGGATGTCTGGCGCCGTTCGTTTCCCGGCGTCTGGGCGTAATAGGTGCGTTTGTCTTGGTACATCAATGTATCGGCGCGCTGTATGGTCGCTTCCAGGCGTTCGCCGTGCCGACTGGTGGCGTAACCCATCGACAGACTCAGCGGCGAACCTGAGTAATACTGGTTGTTGATGTCGATCAGGCTCTGGATGTTTTCCACCATTGCGACGGCGTCGCGTTCATCTGTAGCCGGCATCAGGATGGCGAATTCGTCGCCGCCGATGCGTGCGGCATGGACCGGTTTGTCCGCCGCCTTGCTCAGCACTTCGCCGACACGGCGCAACAGGGCATCGCCAGCGGCATGGCCGAGCTGGTCGTTGATTTCCTTGAGGCCGTTGAGATCGGCCATGATGACGCTGACCGGGAACGGACCTTTGCGCTCGAGCCGGTTCATTTCGTCGACCATGAAGGCGCGATTGTGGAGTTTGGTCAGTTCGTCGTGCTTGCCGAGGAATTCAAGATAGGCTTCGGCCTTCTTGCGGGCAGTGATATCGGTCAGCGCCACCAGCACCAGGTCCCAATTCTCTTCGTGCCCGGGGAACACCGAGAACTGCAGATGCACGTGCAATTGTTCGCCGTTAAGTGCGTAATTCACGACCTCGCGCTGGTGGAACAGGTTGCCGTGCCACAGCTCGCCGAGCTGTTCGCTGAAATGCGGGCGCATATCATCGCGGAACACTTCGCTCAGATGCGACAGCAACGTCGGCTTGTCGGGAGCGTGGAACATGGTCAGCGTCTGCTGGTTGACGTCGATGACGCGGATTTCCTGCATGCAGCGCTCGACGAATTCGGGATGCACGTCGGTGAAGACGCGGAAGTCCTTGATGCCGATCTGGCGCAGGTCGCCGAACAGGCGCTTGACCTGGCTGAAGTCTTCCACCCACAGGGAAATGGGCGAATATTCGAACAGACCGCGCGCATAGTTTTCGCTGTGCATCAGTTTGCGGCGGGCCGCTTCGCGTTCGGTGACGTTTTCGACGGCCAGCAGCACGCGCTCCCAGTTGTCTTCGTAACCCGGCAGGATGCGGGCGTTGAGTTGTATGTCGAGGCGTTTTCCGGACAGGGTGTAGTTGACGCTGTTGCTGGAGAATTCGTTCTTGCCTTCCCACACCTGCAGCAATTCCTCGATATGCGTATGCAGCATGTCGTCGCGGAATACCTTGCCGAGGTTGGCGGTCAGGTGCGCCAGATCGTCCGCCTCGAACAGTTGCAGCGTCTTGCGATTGACTTGCAGGACACGGATTTGCAAGGTGCAGGCGTGGACACGCGACAGGTCGGCCTGGAGATGGCTGCGCAAATCGGTGACGCCGGCGGCGCGCCATTCATCGAGCAATTTTTTGACGCCGCTGAAGTCTTCCAGCCACATGGACACGGGGGCCAGTTCGAACATCTCCGCATTGACGTGTTCGTCGCTGCCAGCCTTGGCAGTATCGGGAGAGCGGCTTTCATTCTGCATAACGGTGAAGAGAGGTGGGTGACGCATTAGTGTAATGCCTTTGATGCAATACACCCACACTCTTCGTGGTCAATGCGCAAAAATTTAGATGCACATTGTGCAAGAAAGCAGCCCGGTTATGCTCCGCAACCGATCACCGCGACGCCAGCAGTTGTCGCGCCATGCCGCGCAAACGACGCAACGGCGCTGCGACAAGCGCGGCGATGAAACTCAGTGAGAAATAGCGCGGCGCCGCGCTGGCGTAGTGCAACACTTCGGCGGTCCGCGTTGCGTACAGGCAAGTCCAGCCGCCTTGTTCGATCTGGTAATACTGGCCTTCGTGCAGCGTCGACAGCGTTCTCAATATCGTTTCCGACATCCATTCGGGCGATTCGCGCAGGCGGATGCTACCCGTTTGCACGACCAGCACCGCATCGCGGCGACTCCACAGATAGTAACTTTGGCCGGCGCTCAGATAGATTTTGGCGGGGACGGCCTGTTGGCGTTCTGGTGTGTGCATGGTTTTTCCCGGTTGGTTGGCGTAGGGACAGTCTAGGCGGGACGCATTTTGCGGAACAGGCACAGGCTGTCGCGATGTGGATCGATACAGCGGACATTTTTTCGATCTGTTATCGTCTGTTTTCGACTGCTCTGTATCTATCGCCGCCGCAGCGGAACGCTGAAGATTCATCCATGGACATGCAACCACCCCCTCTCGCCGCCGAGCCTGCGCAGCAAGCTACCCAGCCCATCTATCGCCGCCTGGCCGATTACTATCTTTCGGCGATCCATGCCGGCACCCTGGAAGCAGGCGACCGCATGCCTTCTGTGCGAGACCTGATGCGCCAGCATCAGGTAAGCCTGTCCACCGCCTTGCAGACCTTGCGCCATCTGGAAGAAGGCAACTGGCTGGAGGCACGCCCGCGTTCCGGATATTTCGTCCGGCAACCGCGCAGGGCGACCATACGTCCGGCAGGCGAGCCGAATATCCTGGTTCCGCTCGACCCGGCGCAATATGTCGGCATTCACGAACAGGTTTCCGATTTCATCGCGCGGCGCCAGTTGCAGGCGCCCGCCATCGACCTCAGCGGCATGAGCTGCGCGCCCGAGCTGTATGCGGTGGAAGCCCTGAAGAACGCCGCCATCCGCGCTTTGCGCGAGCAGCCGTCCTTGCTGACCAGTCCGATGCCGATTAACGGCAACGCCACGTTCCGCCAGGTGGTGGCGCGGCGGGCGTTGAATGCCGGGATCCGTATCAGCGCCGACGATGTGGTGGTGACGCATGGCTGCATCGAAGCGCTCAACCTGGCGTTGCGAGCGGTGGCGCAGGCAGGCGACACGATTGCGGTGGAGTCGCCGACTTACTTCGGTTTGCTGCAGACGCTCGAAAGCCTGGGCATGCGCGCGCTGGAGATTCCGACCAGTCCGCACAGCGGGATCTCCATCGAAGCGCTGGAGCTGGCGATGCAGACCTACGGCAACATCAAGGCGGTGGTCGTGGTGCCGACGCTGCAAAACCCGCTCGGCTGCATTATGTCGGACAGCCATAAGGAGCGATTGGTGGCCTTGTGCGAGCAACACGGCGTGCCGCTGATCGAAGACGACGCCTACAGCGAACTGGCGGACGGCGATGTCGCGCCGTCCGCCGCCAAGGTGTGGGACAAGAGCGGCAACGTCATCTACTGCGCCTCGCTCAACAAGGTGTTGGCGCCGGGCATGCGCCTGGGCTGGATGACCAGCGGCAAATGGCATGAGCGCGTCAAGATGCTCAAGTTCGCCTATACCCGCGCCAACGAGGAATGGACCCAGATCACCGCCGCCAATTACATGGGGTCGCCGGCTTACGACCGCCACTTGCGGCGCCTGCGCGGTAATCTCAAGGAGCAGCGCGAACAGATGGCCGAGGCGATTGCCGCCTACTTTCCGGAAGAAACACGCCTGAGTGTGCCTGCCGGCGGCGTCGGCCTGTGGGTCGAACTGCCGCGCGGCCTGTCGTCGAAAGCCGTCTTTGCGGCAGCGCTGGATGAGGGCATCGGCGTGTCTCCGGGCGTGATCTTTTCCAATTCGGATCGTTTCGAGCATTACTTGCGCCTGTGCTGCGGCAAGCCGTTCACGCGCGAGCTGGACCAGGCTTTGCGCAAGCTGGGTGCCATCACGGACCGTTTGCTGATTTAGCGAAAACGGCGGTTCAGGAAATGTTTTTCGTCATTGGATAAAAATTGTAAGATTGATGCCGCTTCCCGCGACAAACCTATCTTCGAATCCAAAATAGATGACAGGAAAATAACGATGGAATCTCTTTCACAAGGCGGGACAAACGCTGCGTTGCTGCAATTGTTGCAGCAGGCGATCGGTTTTCATACCGCGGGCGAACTGGATCGGGCCGAGTCGATTTACCGCGAAGTGCTGGCGCGGGATCCGGTGCATCCCATTGCGCTGCATTATCTGGGCATCTTCCTGCATCAGCGCGGTCAGCACGAGGAGGGCATCCAGAGCATCCGCCTGTCCTGTGCGCTGCAGCCGGGCAACGCCAACTGGCATAACGATCTCGGCAACGTGCTGTTCGCCCTGAAGGAATTCGAGGAGGCCTGCGACGCCTATCAGGCTTCGCTGGATGCGAATCCCGGCGACCATGTGGTCTGGAACAATCTCGGTTCGTCGCAGTTGCAATGCAACGATATGGAAGGCGCAATCGACTCCTTCAAGCAAGCGGTCGAACTGGTCCCCGAATTCGGTCCGGCGCTGATCCATCTCGGCAATATTTATGAGGCCGCCGGCGACAAGATGAGCAGTTCGCATTACCAATGCCGCGCTTTCGTGCTGCCGCCGCTGGAAGGCAAGTCCAGGGAGATGCTCGGTACTTGCTTCTACTTCCTCGGCCGCCTTGAAGAAGCTGCCGATATCTACCGCACATGGATGGAAGAAGAGCCGGGCAATCCGATCGCCGCGCATATGTATGCGGCCTGTTCGCAAAGCGACGTGCCCGGCCGCGCTTCGGACAGTTATGTGGAACAGCACTTCGATCGCTACGCAGAGACCTTCAACGACAATCTCGTCGGCAGCCTGGCGTATCGCGGTCCGCAGTTGATGGGACAGGGGCTGACGGCCATAGGTATCGGCGGCAAGCAATACGATATCCTCGATGTCGGCTGCGGCACCGGCTTGTGCGCATCGTTTGCTGCGCCTTATGCACGTTCGCTGCATGGCGTCGACCTGTCGGGAAAGATGCTTGAACAGGCGCGGGCGCGCGGAGGCTACGATCAGTTGATCAAGCAGGAGATCACCGAATACATGGCCGGACAGCCGCAGGCCTTCGATATCGTGTTGTCGGCCGATACCTTGATCTACTTCGGCGGTCTTGAAGATGCGTTCGGTGCGGCGGCGACTACGCTCAGGAAAAACGGCTATTTCCTGTTCACGGTTGAAACGATGACAGAAGGCAATCACGCTGGCGATCTTCAGTTGCATCCGAGCGGACGCTATCGACATAGCGCCGCGTATGTGATGCAATGTCTGGCGGACGCGGGACTGGACTTGATCAGCATGGAAGACGTGACGCTGCGCGAGGAAATCAGGCAGCCTGTGGCCGGCATGCTGGTGATCTCCAGGAAAATTTAGTTTCCAGGTGACGGGAACATAAAAAGAGCGACGGCATCGATGGCGTCGCTCTTTTTATTTCGGGGTGATGTCGCACGCTAGCCTTGTCGGTTCAGCACCGCATTGACTTGTTCCGTCGTCGGAATCGGCGCCACGGCGCCATAGCCCGTGGTGGAGATTGCCGCCGCCACGTTGGCGTAGCGGGCCGCATCGAACGGATTCTTTCCGGCGACCAGTTGAGAGACGAATGCGCCGCCGAAACAGTCGCCGGCGCCGGTCGCGTCAATGGCGTCGACCGCATACGCCGCCACCATGCGCCGCTCGGTCGGCGTCGCCACATAGCAGCCTTCCTTGCCCAGCTTGAACGCCACCAGTTTGACGCCATAGACCAGCAGCCTGTCGACGATGGCGTCGCGGTCGTCCAGTCCGGTCAGCGCGCTGACGTCTTCCCAACTGGGCAGGCAAATATCGCACAAGGCAAAGGCCTCCGCCATCTTGGCGCGGGCGCGTTCCAGCGGCCACAGGCGCAGACGCAGGTTGGTATCGAGCGAGGTCAGCGTGCCGTTCTTGCGCGCGTGCGCCATTGCAGTCAGACCGGCGTCGCAGGCGCTCTCGCTGATGGCCAGGCTGATCCCGGACAAGTGCAGCACCTCGGCGTCGGCGATCGCCTGCAGCGGCAATTGCGCAGGCGTGTATCTACTGGCGGCGGAGCCGGCGCGCAGATAGGTGAATTGGTGGCCTTCTTCGTCATGCGTGACGAAATACACGCCCGACGGCGCGTGCGGCACGATGTCGACATGTGTGGCGTCGACACGTTCGGCCTCCCACAGCGCTTGCAGGCTCTTGCCGAAATGGTCGTCGCCGACCGCGCTGACGTAGCCTGCATCGGCGCCCTGGCGCGCCGCCGCGATACAGAAGTTGGAAGTGTCGCCGCCGAAACCTTCGAGATAGTAGTGAGGGGTTTCGATGCTCTGGTTGAATTCCACCATCGCTTCGCCATAGGCGAGGATTTTCTTGCTCATGATGTCGTATGCGGCTGATGCTCAGAAGAAGGTTTGGACGATGTCGATGACGTTGAATTTGGCATCCAGTGCCGGCAGATGGCGCCATTTGTCGAAGGTCAGGCACGGATGCGAAATGTCGAACGCGATCATGTCGCCGACGCGGATGTCGTCGCCCGGTGCGATCTTCAGGTAGGCATGCTGATCCATCATGCCGGTGACTTCCCAGTGTGAAGGCGAGTCGACTGGCGCTGCGTCGTGACCGGGACGGAAACGCTTGACCGGCAACGGCAGGCCGGCGTCGAAGGCGGCGTCGCGCTTGCCGAGCGCGACGATGGCCTTGTCGGCCTCGGGGATCGATTGCACATAGGCCCAAAGTTGCAGCGCCGGCAGCAGTTCGCTGCGCATCTTGCGCGCGACCGGGTTGCGCGTCAGGATCTGTTCTTGCGCGGCGCGATAGATGCCGACGTCGTGCGTGAGATAGCAGCCGGGGCGCAACACCACATCCAGCGGCACACCGATGTCGGCGCCGGCGAATTCTTCGGCGACCACGTCATACCAGGCGGAGCCGGCGCCGGTCAGCACCGCCGGCTTTTGCGCCGAGCGATGGTTGAGGTAACCCTGCTGCGCGATGTCCTTGGCGCATTGCACGGCGCGTTGCAGGAACAGGCGAATGTCAGCTTCTTCCTTGAGCACGCCTTCATAGACTTCGATGCCGGACAAGGCGATGCTGCCTTGCCAGCGCTTGATTGCCGCCAGCACGGCGTCTTGCTGCTCATTGTTGCGCACGCCGGTACGGCCGCCGAGCGGGCCGAGTTCGAGCAGTACGCTGAGGGTTTGCCTGCGTTCGGAGAAGAAGCGGCCGAGCTGGTCGACCAGCTCGACGGAATCGATCAGGCAGAAGAATTCGAAGGACGGATCTTGCAGCAGGCGCGAGATGATGTTCATGTTTTGCTTGCCAACCAGTTGGTTGGCCATCAGCACGCGGCGTACGCCGTGGTGATAGGCGACGTTGGTCTGGTGTGCGGTCGCCAGCGTGATGCCCCAGGCGCCGGTCGCCAGTTGGCGGGCAAACAGTTTCGGCGCCATGGTGGTCTTGCCGTGCGGCGCCAGCTTGACGCCGTATTCTCGGACAAAGCGCTGCATCCAGTCGAGGTTGTGCGCCAGGCGCTCTTCATACAACACGGCGGTCGGCAGGCTCAGGTCTTCGTTGAGGAGATTCCAGGACACAGTGTTGGCCGCGTTCGGCGCCAAGGGAGCCTCCAGGGTACCGATGCCCTTGTTCAGCGGATCGATGATGCCACTTTGCCACGTGTTCTGGTAGTTTGTATCATTCATCTTGAATCTCTCCTCAAAAATTGATTTGACGTAATCATAGTACTGAATTTACTATGTTGAAAGTGTGTTATAAACTAACATAAAAAATTCCTTCCCGACTGGAATTACCGCTTTCTGGTGATTTCGGGAGATGCGGGATTCGCACCTGAGACTTCCTTTATTCCATGGCCCAAGCCTTTGACATCATTTCACGCATTACCGAGCGCAGCGCTCAGTTGCGTCTGGCAGAGCAGAAAGTCGCTGAGGCGATACTGAGCGATTTGTCTTCGGCCGCCAGCGCCAGTATCGGCGAACTGGCGCAAAAGGCCGGTGTGAGCCTGGCCAGCGTGACGCGCTTTGCCAAAGCCATGGGCTGCCGCGATGTGCGCGAGTTCAAATTCATGCTGGCGCAGGCCGTGGCGGTCGGGCAGCGTTTTTTCGACGGCGTCAAGACGATTCCGCCGGGGCAGCCTCCGGAACTGATCGATGTCGTCTACAACGACATTCATGCGGTGCTCGAAGTCAATCGCGCCTTGCTCAATACCGATGCCTTGATGCGCGCCGCCGAGCTGTTGCGCGACGCGCGCATGATCTACGCCTTCGGCATGGGCGGCGGCTCCACCATGATGTCGGACGAGGCACGCTACCGCCTGGTGCGGCTGGGGCGTCCGGTGGCGACTTACCACGATGCTTTGTTGCAACGCATGGTGGCGGCCACGCTCGACAAGAACGACGTGCTGCTGGTGTTTTCGACCACCGGCAACGTCCCCGAGTTGCTGACCAATTGCGAAGTGGCCAAGGAGTATGGCGTCAAGATGATCGGCATCACCGCGCTCGGTTCGCCGCTGGCCGGCATGGTCGACGTGCTGCTGCCGATCAAGGCGCTGGAAACGGATTTCATTTTCAAACCATCGTCATCGCGCTACGCCATGATGATGGCGCTGGACATGCTGGTGCTGGAACTGGCGCTGCTGCAGAAGGACCGCAGCCAGGAGCAGTTGCGGCGCCTCAAGTATGTACTCGACATGCATCGCGGCGGCGGCGACCGCCAGCCGCTGGGAGATTGATATGACCACCCCAGACCGAATTTCAGACGACAATCAAACCTGCGACACCCTGATTCGTCATGTTTTTTTGATCGACGGCAGCGGCGGCGATCCGGTGGTGGCGGATGTCGCCATTGCCGATGGGCGCATTGTCGCCATCGGCGCGCTGGAAACCTGGCAAGCCGCGCAGGTCATCAATGCGCCCGGCAAAGTCCTCAGTCCTGGCTTCATCGACGTACACACGCACGACGACACCAATGTGATCCGCATGCCGGAGATGTTTCCCAAGCTGTCGCAAGGCGTCACCACGGTCGTGGTCGGCAACTGCGGCATCAGCGCATCGCCGGTGACGCTCAAGGGCGATCCTCCGGATCCGATGAATCTGCTGGGGCAGGCGGGCGCGTTTTCTTATCCGACTTTCGCCAGCTACGTCGACGCCATCGCGGCGGCCAAACCATCCGTCAACGTCGCTGCGCTGGTCGGCCATACCGCCTTGCGCAGCAATCACATGGACCGCCTCGACCGCGCCGCCACCGACGCGGAAATCATGGGCATGCGCGACCAGCTCACGGAAGCGCTCGAACACGGCGCACTCGGACTGAGCACCGGCCTGGCGTACGGCAACGCCATCAACGCGCCCACCGAAGAAGTGCTGGCGCTGGCCGAGCCGCTTGCACAATACGGCGCCATGTACGCGACGCATTTGCGCAGCGAATTTGCCGACATCCTCGACGCCATGGATGAGGCGTTCCACATCGGCAAGCATGCGCGCGTGCCGGTGGTGATTTCCCATCTCAAATGCGCCGGCGTCGAAAACTGGGGGCGCAGCGGTGAAGTGCTGGCAGCCCTGGAACTCGCCGAAAAGCACCAGCACGTCGGTTGCGACTGTTATCCCTACACCGCCAGCTCGTCGACGCTGGACCTGAAGCAGGTGACCGACACCTACGACATTCAGGTCACCTGGTCCGAACCGCATCCCGAGCAGGGCGGCAAGCTGCTGGCCGACATCGCAGCCGGATGGCAGGTCGACATGACGGAAGCGGCGCGCCGCCTCATGCCAGCCGGCGCGGTCTACCATTGCATGTCCGACGACGACGTCAATCGCATCCTGCGCCATCCTGCTACCGTGATCGGCTCGGACGGCCTGCCCAATGATCCTTTGCCGCATCCGCGCCTGTGGGGCGCGTTTCCGCGCGTGCTCGGCTATTACAGCCGCGAACAGCAATTGTTTTCGCTGGCGGCGGCGGTGCGCAAGATGACCGGGTTGTCCGCCCAGCGTTTCGGCCTGGACGATCGCGGTCTGGTGAAAGTGGGATATTGGGCCGACCTGGTCCTGTTCGACGCCGCCACGATCCGCGACGCCGCCACCTACACTGATCCGATGCAGCCGGCGCATGGCATTGACGCCGTGTGGGTCAACGGTGTGCTGTCGTATCGCGGCGAGGGCAAGAAAGCCACGGGTGAGCGCGCAGGTCGGTTCCTCGCGCGCAAACGCATTCAGGCGGAAGAAACGGCAGCGTAATTGCTTGCCGCTTGAGTACTCTATTGGAGGGCGCATTGATGGTTGAGCAGCGCCCGGTTTACTTTTTTGAAGGAGAAATACGATGAGCATCAAACGATATGGCGTCGATGGCGGCACTGGCACGGGCGGCCAGCATTTGCCTTTTGCGCGCGCAGTGGAAGCGGACGGCTGGCTCTATGTCTCCGGCCAGGTGGCAATGGTCAACGGCGAAGTGATCGACGGCGGCATCGTCGCGCAATCGCATCAGGCCATCAAGAACGTGCTGGCCATCCTCAAGGAAGCCGGCTACGGCCCGGAACATGTCGTGCGTTGCGGCGTCTGGCTGGACGACACGCGCGATTTCCAATCCTTCAACAAGGTATTCAAGGAATATTTCGGCGCCAACCCGCCGGCCCGTGCTTGCGTGCAATCGGCCATGGTGGTCGATTGCAAGGTCGAAGTGGATTGCATCGCGTTCAAGCGCTGAGCGTAACGTCAGTTAACCCTGGGGATGAGGAGACGTAAATGGAAGCAGTACAAGGAAGCATGTTGCTGATCTATGCGCTGGTCGCGGTGATCGCATTGATTGTGTTGATCGCGAAATTCAAGATGAATCCGTTCATCGTGCTGATCGTGGTTTCGCTGATACTGGGCTTGTCGGTCGGCATGCCGATGGGAGCCATCGTCAAGTCGTTTGAGACCGGCGTCGGCAACACGCTCGGACATATCGCGCTGGTGGTCGGCCTGGGTACCATGCTGGGCAAGATGATGGCGGAGTCGGGCGGCGCCGAGCGCATCGCGACGACGATGATCGACGCTTTCGGCGAGAAGAACGTGCACTGGGCGATGATGACGGTGGCGTTTATCGTCGGTCTGCCGGTGTTTTTTGAAGTCGGCTTCGTGCTGCTGATCCCGATCGCCTTCAACGTTGCCAAGCGTACCGGCACATCGATGGTGCTGGTGGGTATTCCGATGGTGGCCGGTTTGTCGGTCGTGCATGGCCTGATTCCTCCGCATCCTGCCGCATTGCTGGCGGTGACCGCTTACAACGCCGACATCGGCCGCACCATCCTGTTCGCGCTGATGGTGGGTATTCCCACGGCGATCATTGCCGGTCCGATTTTCGGCAAGCTGATGTCCAAATATGTCATTCCCAATCCTGATAATCCGTTGATCGGCCAGTTTGTCGACCAGGGTGCGAATGGTGCGGCCAAGCGCGAATTGCCGGGTTTCGGCATCACGCTGTTCACCATCCTGTTGCCGGTGGCGCTGATGCTGATCGGTAGCTGGGCCGACCTGTTCTTTACGCCGAAGACCTTCGCCAACGACTTCCTGCGCCTGATCGGCAATTCGGTCATCGCCCTGCTGATCGCTACGCTTGTGAGTTTTTACACCTTCGGCAAGCTGCGCGGTTTCGGTCGCGAAGCCATCCTGAAATTCACCAATGAATGCCTGGGGCCGATCGCCAGCATCACGCTGGTGGTGGGCGCGGGTGCCGGTTTCGGCCGCATCCTGATGGACGGCGGCGTATCGAAGGCGATCGTCGGCATTGCCACCGATGCGCATCTGTCGCCGTTGCTGCTGGGTTGGTTCGTAGCGGCGCTGATTCGCGTGGCCACCGGTTCGGCGACTGTGGCGATGACGACCGCTTGCGGCATCGTGGCGCCGATCGTGGCGTCGGTTGGCGGCACGCGCCCTGAATTGATGGTGCTGGCCACCGGCGCCGGTTCGCTGATCCTGTCGCACGTGAACGACGGCGGTTTCTGGCTGGTCAAGGAGTACTTCAACATGACCGTGCCGCAAACCTTCAAGACATGGACGGTGTGCGAAACCATCATTTCCGTGGTGGCCTTGCTGCTGACGCTGGGATTGGCGGCCGTTATCTGAGTTGCTTTTGCCCCAAACGAAAAACCGCTTGCATTGCAAGCGGTTTTTTTTTACGCGCAGGGCTCGGTCAGAAGCGCATGCGGCTGTCGTCGAAACGCGGATCCGGGCCGTTTTCGACTTTGCGGACGATGCCGTTGTTGTCGAAATAGATGGTCATCTGCGAATTCCATACGCCGCTTTCCTTGTAACCATAGTTCCAGGCCTCGAACGGAATGCGCGCATAGCGGGTCACTTCAGTAGGTCGACCGACCAGGCGCAACACGTCATCCTTGGTTGCCTGGTCGACCTTGATCGACTGGAAGTTTTGCAGCGTCCAGACTTGTTGGTAGGAAATCAATTTCCCGTCCGGCCCGATACGGGCCATGTAGCTGTATTGACCGAAAGCGCCGGCGGCATATTCCAACAGGTGCGTGTTGCCGTCGGGATACACGGCGGTCGGCGCGCCGAGACGTGCGACGACTTGTTCTTCGGTATCGCCGGGATTGACGGGAGGAGTAAACAACGAGGCGCAGCCCGTCAGGGACAAAACGGCAGCGGCAAGGACAGGGAGAACGATGCGTTTCATAAACAGTTTGTAGGGATGAGTGTCCTGTGAAGTTACGATTCTACGCTTTTCCGGTAAGTATTTGAATCTGCTGATATTTTGCTATATACTTGCGCCTCTGGTCATTTGGGCCAGTTTAATTTTTGTTCACGGTACGCAGGGTAGCCACTCCGCATACCGCTTGTGAAAGGTAAAAAACATGTCGATCGAAAAAGCAGCCAAGGCTGCCATTATCACTGATAACGCCCGTGGTCAAAACGACACCGGCTCCCCGGAAGTTCAAGTTGCGCTGCTGACAGCACGCATCAACGACCTGAACGGTCACTTCAAAGAACACAGCAAGGATCACCACTCCCGTCGTGGCCTGATCAAGATGGTTAACCGTCGCAAGAGCCTTTTGTCCTACCTGAAGGGCAAGGACACCGACCGTTATCGCGCACTGATCGAAAAACTCGGTCTGCGTAAGTAATCTTGTTCCCTGATTTTGTTCCCGTCGCCGTTCCGGCTCAGGGTTCATAGCCAAAATGCCTGCGTCAGTTTCTGACGCGGGCATTTTGTTTTTTGCGATTCCGCCTCGGCATGCCGATTACGATCCGCAAATTTCTTTGCAGTACCGCGATCCTATCCAATGATCGTGATTCGTAAGGTGGATTGTCGTTTGCCGGTTGTTTCGTTGACGACAAGCATCTGTGGTGAGGTGAACGACAGCGCCTGAAAATCTGTCGGCAAAAAAGAATCACTGCAAAGCAAGGCAGCGCAGGGGTTCAATATAGAAAGGAAATACCGTGTTCAATAAAGTTACTAAAACCTTCCAGTATGGACAGCACCAAGTCACGCTGGAAACCGGCGAAATCGCTCGCCAGGCTTCCGGTGCAGTCGTCGTGTCGATTGAAGACACTGTTGTGCTGGCAACGGTCGTGGCGCGCAAGGATGCCAAGCCAGGTCAGGACTTTTTCCCATTAACCGTCGATTACATTGAAAAGACTTACGCTGCGGGCCGTATCCCCGGCGGCTTCTTCAAACGTGAAGGCAAGCCTTCCGAAAAGGAAACACTGACATCGCGCCTGATCGACCGTCCGATTCGTCCGCTGTTCCCGGAAGGTTACCTGAACGAAGTGCAGGTCATCGTGCACGTTCTATCCGTCAATCCTGAAATCGATCCCGACATTGCGGCGATGATCGCTTCGTCGGCCGCATTGTCGATCGCCGGCATCCCGTTCAACGGCCCTGTGGGCGCCGCGCGCGTCGGTTACATCGACGGCCAGTACGTCCTGAACCCGACCACGACCCAACTGAAATCCTCGCAACTGGATCTGGTCGTCGCCGGCACCGAAACCGCCGTGCTGATGGTCGAATCCGAAGCGAAGCAATTGTCGGAAGAAGTCATGCTGGGTGCGGTTGTGTTCGGTCACGAGCAATCGAAGGCCGTCATCAGCGCGATCCATGAACTGGTGCGCGACGGCGGCAAGCCGGAAATCGAATGGGCGCCTCCTGCGAAGAACGAGCCGCTGATCGCACGCGTGACCGAACTGGCCGACGGCAAGCTGCGCGAAGCCTATCAAACCAAGGACAAGCAAGCCCGCACCGAAAAACTGAAGACCGTGACGTCCGAAGTCAACGCGGCGCTGGCGGCTGACGCAGCGACAGGTACATCGGCGGCCGACTCCGCGGAAGTCGGCGGCATCCTGTTCGACCTCGAAGCCAAGATCGTCCGTTCGCAAATCCTCGACGGCGAACCGCGCATCGACGGCCGCGACACACGCACCGTACGTCCGATCACCATCCGTACCGGCGTATTGCCGCGCACTCACGGTTCCGCGCTGTTCACCCGCGGCGAAACGCAGGCGCTGGTCATCGCGACCCTGGGCACCGCACGCGACGAGCAAAAGATCGACGCGCTGATGGGCGAATACTCCGATCGCTTCATGCTCCACTACAACATGCCGCCGTTCGCGACCGGCGAAACCGGTCGCGTCGGTACGCCGAAGCGCCGCGAAATCGGTCACGGCCGCCTGGCCAAGCGTGCGCTGGTTGCGGCTTTGCCGCCTGCTGAAGAATTCAGCTATTCGGTGCGCCTGGTCTCGGAAATCACCGAGTCCAACGGTTCCTCGTCGATGGCTTCGGTCTGCGGCGGCTGCCTGGCATTGATGGACGCCGGCGTGCCGATGCAGGCGCACGTCGCCGGCATCGCCATGGGCCTGATCAAAGAGGGCAACAAGTTCGCCGTCCTGACCGACATCCTGGGCGATGAAGATCACCTCGGCGACATGGACTTCAAGGTGGCGGGCACTGCCAACGGCATCACCGCACTGCAAATGGATATCAAGATCCAGGGCATCACCAAGGAAATCATGCAAGTCGCGCTGGAACAAGCCAAGGAAGGCCGCGTGCATATCCTCGGCAAGATGCAGGAGGCCGTTCCTGCCGGCAAGGCGGAACTGTCCGACTTCGCACCGCGCCTGATCACCATCAAGATCAATCCGGAAAAGATCCGCGACGTGATCGGCAAGGGTGGCGCCGTGATTCGCGCGCTGACGGAAGAAACCGGCACCCAGATCGACATCAGCGATGAAGGCGTGGTCACCATCGCTTCCGTCGACGCCGGTGCCGGCCAGGAAGCCAAGCGTCGCATCGAAGAGCTGACCGCCTCCGTGGAAGTCGGCAAAACCTACGAAGGCACCGTCCTGAAGCTGCTGGACTTCGGCGCCATCGTCCAGGTCCTGCCGGGCAAAGACGGCTTGCTGCACATCAGCCAGATCGCCAACGAGCGCGTCAACGCCGTTGCCGATTACCTGAAGGAAGGCCAGCAAGTCCGCGTCAAGGTTCTGGAAACCGACGACCGCGGCCGCCTGAAACTGTCGATGAAGGCAGCACAGTCGGAAGAAGGTGCGGAAGCGCCCGCTTCGCAAGACGCGCAGTAATGGAGTAAAGCCTGGCGGAGGCGGGCATTGCCTCATCCGTCAGCAATTCTCTGGCAGTATCTGAATCCCCCTGGACGAAAGTCCGGGGGGATTTTGTTTTTTGGGACCGCGTTTGCATTTGTCGGCGTTAGGCGGATCGTTTGTTCTCTGAGACAATGCCGATTCACTTCACCATCAGGACTGTCTCGGGAGCAACGGGACCATCGTTTCAGCAGAATGTGAAAGGAGCCATCATGCCTCACGTGATTATCATCGGATGCGGTTTCGGCGGCCTTGCCGCCGCGCGGGAACTGGCCGATGCCAATGTCGACGTCACCATGATCGACCGCAGCAATCATCACCTGTTCCAGCCGCTGCTGTATCAGGTAGCCACAGCCGGCTTGTCGGCGCCCGCGATCAGCGCGCCGATCCGCAGTATCCTGGCGTCGCAGCGCAACGTCACCAGCCTCATGGCGGCAGTAAGCAACATCGATACAACGCGCAAGGCGGTTGCGCTCGAAGACGGCAGCGAAATCGCTTACGACTATCTGATCGTGGCAGCCGGTTCGACGCACAGTTATTTCGGGCATGACGAATGGGCTTCCCTGGCGCCCGGATTGAAGACGCTGGAAGACGCATTCGATATTCGTCGTCGCATCCTGATGGCCTTCGAATACGCCGAGCGCGAAGACGATCCCGTGCGCCGCGACGAATGGCTGACTTTTACCGTGATCGGCGCCGGCGCCACCGGCGTCGAGATGGCCGGCACGCTGATTGAAATCGCCCGGCACACCTTGCGCGGCGAGTTCCGCCGCATCGACCCGCAGCAGGCCAGGGTGGTTTTGCTGGAAGGCTCGGACCGCGTACTCGCGGCTTATCCTCCCGATTTGTCTGAAAAAGCCCGCAAGCAACTTGGCAAGCTCGGCGTCGACGTGCGCACCGGCAGCCGCGTCATCGACATCGACGGCGAATGCGTGCGTTATACCGACAAGGACGGCGAGCAGAGACTGGCGTCGCGCACTGTGATCTGGTCGGCCGGCGTGGCCGCATCGCCACTCGGCAAGTCGCTCAATGTACCGTTGGATCGCGCCGGCAGGGTAGTGGTGGGAAGTGATTTGTCGATTCCCGGTCATCACGAAATTTTTGTCATCGGCGACCTTGCCGCTGCCATATCGGACGGCAAGCCGGTTCCCGGCGTGTCGCCTGCGGCCAAGCAAATGGGGCGTGTCGCCGCGCGCAATATCGTCAACAGAATCGCGGGCCGGCCGCTCGAGGGTTTTGTGTACCGCGATTACGGATCGCTGGCGACGATAGGCCGCAAGGCTGCGGTGGCGATGGTCGGCAAGCTGAAGTTTTCAGGCTATCCGGCGTGGCTGTTCTGGCTCTTCGTCCACGTGTATTTCCTGATCGGTTTCCGCAATCGCTTGCTGGTGATGAGCGATTGGGCCTGGGCGTACCTGACGTTCAAACGCAGCGCGCGGGTAATTTCCAGCGCCATCGATACGCCGCCGGATAAGCCGCATGACGAAGCCTCGACGCAATAGCCAAGATTGCAGAGTAAAAATCCGGCACGAATGCCTAATGC
Source organism: Herbaspirillum sp. RV1423 (assembly GCF_000577615.1). Taxonomy (GTDB): domain Bacteria; phylum Pseudomonadota; class Gammaproteobacteria; order Burkholderiales; family Burkholderiaceae_D; genus Herbaspirillum. The sequence continues at coordinate 26,430 of NZ_CBXX010000035.1, read as the reverse complement.
CGTTCAGTCAAGTGTAAAAAGCTACTTACCGTATTGTCAGTTCATCACAACTGTCGTCCTGACGAAAGTCAGGACCCAGCGTCGTATTGGACGTCTTCACGACACCGGGCCCCAGCGTGCGCTGGGACGACGGATGGGAAAATAGGCTTAACTGAACGGCATTAGGCATTCGTGCCGTTTTTTTACGTGGACTGGCTCCGTCTGTCTCAACCTTCCAGCGCCAGCAACGCAAAGCTGGCCAGCCAATGGCCGCCGCTGTAATGGCTGCCGACGACATGGCCGATGCTGGCGTTCAGGTGGCGTTCCACCGCCGCGGTCAATGCAGCTTGCGCAGGGTGATCGGCCGGCAAATGGCGGGAGATGTGCTTCATGCACCAGGCACGGCTCAGGTTGAGGCCGTCGAGGTGCGCGATCTTGGGGTCGGTGCGGTCGCTGACCTGCGCGGGTTGCATCAATTGTCCGACCTGATCGATGCGCGGCAGGAACCGGTTGAACCAGTTCGGGAACGCCGCTTCATCCAGCACTTTGCTCATCAGTAGCGCCTCAGTCAGGGCTGCGGAGATATATTCGTCGCCGCCCGGTTCGTAATGCGCGGGATAGCTCTCGTCCTTGCCGTAGTAGCGTTGCGAGGCGTCGATGATGTCGTTTTCCAGTTCGCCGTCGTTTGCCGCGCGCGCATAGTCGATCGCCAGCGCCAGCGCGAAGGCGGTGTTGTAATGCGTGCCGACGCGAATCGGATACGTCAGCTTGCTCAGATAGTCGAGCAGGCGTTTGCGGATTTCCATGGTCAACGGCTGCATCGCGGCGCTCCAGGCCGCGGCGCGCGGGTGCGGCGATGCGGCGAGTTCTTGCTCCAGTCCGAGAATCCAGCCGAAGCCGTAAGGCCGTTCAAACGATGCGCGGCCGCCCACCTGGAAGTAGGCCGTTTCCTGCTGTATCAGTTCGGGCGTGAAATGCTCATCGAAAATGGCCGTGATCCTGTCCTGCGTCGGCAGCGATGGATACAGCCGCATGCAGCGCAGCAGCAGCCAGTAGCCGTGCACCGCGGAATGCCAGTCGTAGCAGCCGTAGAATACCGGGTGCAGCGCGCGCGGCGACAGCACGTCGCCGGCATCGTTGAGCACGTGCATGATGTGATTCGGGTATTCCTGGCGGAGATAGGTCAGCGGCATCTCGGTGTATGCCGCGGCCAGGTCGATGTCGAGTTGCATGGGAATGTTCCGGTTGAACGTTGTTGAAAGGCGCGTTTGCGGCCGGTATCCCACCGGCCGCAAACGGCGTCAGCGGAATGCCAGGAAATACATCAGGAAGACGTTGACCGTCAGCAGCGTCAGCGCCGTCGGAATCTGCACCTTGATGACCTGGTACTTGTCCTTGAGCTCCAGCAGCGCCGCCGGCACGATGTTGTAGTTGGCCGCCATCGGCGTCATCAGCGTGCCGCAGTAGCCGGAGTACATGCCGATTGCCACCAGCGGCGCCGGATTGGCGTGATGGCCGACGATCAGGAAGGGCAGTGCGATGCCTGCGCTCATGACCGGGAAGGCGGCAAACGCGTTGCCCATCACCATCGTGAACAGCGCCATGCCGACGCAGTAGATGGCGACCACCAGGAACAGGTTGTCCGGATTGACGAACAGACTGACGACCTGCTGCACCGAATTGCCGGTTTTGGCGGCGACGAAAACGCCGCCCAGCATCGCCAGCATCTGCGGCAGGATGGCCGCCCAGCCGATCGAATCCACCAGGCGCCGGGATTGGCGCACTGCCTGCAGCGGCGAGCCGCCGGTCAGCTTCCAGCCGGCCAGCAACGCGCAGATACAGGCTACGCACAAGGCCGCCAGCGTGAGTTGCTTCTGATCGAGCAGGAACACGCCGCCGACCGATACGCCCTTGAGCAGCACGGTACAGGCAACGGTAATGACGGGGATCAGGACGGCAGGGAAAAACAGCCAGTTGCCGAAGCGCTTCGACGACGCCTTGCGCTCTTCATCGCTGGTGGTCGGGTAGGAACCGGTCGACAACATGCCGGTCCCGGCGATCAGGGAGATCAGGATGACCATCACGCCGATGACGCGATAGGCCAGCGACTTGCCGAGCTGGTCGACCATGATGTCGCCGAACAGGAAGATCGAGCCGAACAGGAACCAGAATAGCGCCGTCGTATAGCGCTTGGGATGCCCCTTGTCCCTAAGCGTCATGCCGACCAGCAGCATGACGATGAAGCCGACCAGATAGTAAATGCGGTTGATGGTGATCAGAGTACTCATGCTGGCACCTCGCTTGGGTTGTTGCCGGTTTTCTTCCATGCTTCGACATCGCGGCGGATGCCGGCATCGAGGCGGGTCAGGCGGAACATGTGGATGATCAGCGCGCTCAGGGCGGTCGGGATGGCCCACAAGCCGAGATGCAGCGGTTCGATGTTGGTGATGCCGTTTTCCTTGAGGAAGGCATCCATCAGCAGCACGGCGCCGAAGGCGATGAAAATATCTTCGCCGAAGAATACCGCGATGTTGTCGCAGGCGGCGGAGTGCGCCTTGATCTTGTCGCGGATGTGCTGCGGCAGGTCTTCGCCGTAAGCGCTGACTGCCGCGCCTTCAGCCATGGGCGCCAGCAGTGGGCGCACGGTTTGCGCCTGGCCGCCGAGATAGATCAGGCCGAGTGCGGCGGTGCCTTCGCGCACGAGGAAATAGAGCATAAGGATGCGTGCCGAGGTGGCGCTGGCGATGCTGGAAATCCAGGCCTGTGCACGCTCTTTCAAACCGTAATGCTCCAGCAGGCCGATGATCGGCAGGATCAGCAGGAAGGTCGCCAGCGAACGGCTGTTGACGAATTTTTCGCCGAAGGTTTCCAGCAGCATGCCGAAGTCCATGCCCACGGCCAGGCCGGTCGCGAGACCGGCGACGGTCACCACCAGCAATGGATTGAACCGGAACGCAAAGCCGGCGACGACGATCGGAATCCCGATCAACGGTAGCAAAATCGAGCTGTCCATGGGCTATCTCCTCTACATGAAAAATGTTGTTGAATGACTGCTGGCGATGAAAATGACAACTGGGCAAGACGGAACAAGATGGAACGACTGCTAAATGGCAACTGATGACGGCGCGCGGATGGCGATGCGCTCGGCGCCCAGGCGCGTGCGGATCTGGCGGGCGAATTCCAGGGCATGCGCGCCGTCGCCATGCAGGCAGACGGTTTGCGCGTTGACCTTGACGACGCTGCCGTCGATGGCCGTGACCTGCTTGTCCTTGACCAGTGAAATCGTTTGCGCGATGGCCTGCGCTTCGTCTTCGATCAGCGCGCCCGGTTGGGTGCGGCTGACCAGGCTGCCGTCGGGGTTGTAGGCGCGGTCGGCGAAGACTTCTTCGATGGCGGTCAGGCCGGCGCGTCCGGCGGCCGCGATCATCTCGCTGCCGGCCAGGCCGAACAGCGCCAGGTCGGGATTGAATGCACGTACTGCGGTGCAGATGGCGTCGGCCAGCACGGCGTCTTTTGCGGCCTGGTTGTAGAGCGCGCCGTGCGGCTTGACGTGCGCCAGGCGGCCGCCTTCCGCGCGCACGATGGCATCCAGCGCGCCGAGCTGGTACAGCATGCCGCTGACGATTTCTTCGGACGGCAATTGCATTGCTTTGCGGCCGAAATTCTCACGGTCCGGGAAACTCGGATGGGCGCCGATGGCGACATGGTTCCGTATTGCCCAGCGCACGCTGCGGCGCATCGTGTTGGCGTCGCCGGCATGCCAGCCGCAGGCGATGTTGGCCGAGCTGACCAGTGTCAGCAGCATTTCATCGTTGTCGCAGCCTTCGCCGAGATCGGCATTGAGATCGATTTGCATGATCCGTCCTTATTTCCTGTATTGCGTGGCGCGCGACCAGTCGAGCGCGGCAATGGTTTGTTGGACATGGGCAAGGTAGCGCTGCTGTTCCTCCCATGCATGCAAGGCTTGTTCCAGATCGCATGGTTGCAGCCGCAGCAAGGCGTTCAGCGGCGCTTGCGCCAGCTTCCACATGTCGGCCGCGATCACCACGCCGATCTTGGGATAGCCGCCAGTGGTCTGGGCATCGCCCATCAGGATGATGGGCTGGCCCGACGGCGGCACCTGGATGACGCCCGGCACCACGCCATGCGAGAGCAGATCGCGGCTTTGCTTGCGCTTGAGCTCCGGTCCTTCGAGACGGTAGCCCATGCGATTGCTGTTGGGCGTGATGCGCCATTTGTCCTGCCACAAGGCATTTTTGGCGGCGACGGTGAATTGCTCGTACTCCGGGCCGGGCAGCACACGCAGGGTGAGCAGCTTGCTGCTGTCGTTCTGGTGTGTGCCAAGACCGCTCCATTGCGGAGAGCGGACGCCGAAGGCCGGGCCTGTCGCCTTGATGCCTGCTTCGCCCAGCGGCAACCGGTCGCCTTTGCGTAGCGCACGGCCTTCATGGCCGCCGAAACCGGCTTTCAGATCGGTGCTGCGCGATCCCAGGCATTCAGGCACATCGATGCCGCCTGCGACAGCCAGGTAGGAACGAATGCCTGGCGCGCCGCCGGGACCGATATTGGACAGTTTGAGGATTTGGCCGGCGTTGACCGGGACGCTCCAGTACGGGGCGACAGGCTTGCCGTCAAGCCGTGCATCGAAGTCGTCGCCGCCGAGCGCCAGGCGCGTGTCGGCGGTGAAGCGGAATTCGCATGCGCCCATGGTGATTTCCAGGCCGGCCGTGCCGGCAGGATTGCCGACCAGCAGATTGGCGGCGGTGAGCGCGAGCGTATTGAGGACGCCGCCGGGATTGATACCGAGCTGGCGATGTCCGGTGCGGCCGAGATCTTGCACCGAAGTGAGCAGGCCGGGTTGGATGACTTCTAGCATTTTTCGATCCGTTCCACGATAAAGCGGACGCGGTCGCCCGGGCGCAGCAAGGTCGGCGGATTCTGCATCGGCTGGAACAGCGGCAGTGCGGTGCGTCCCAGCAGTTGCCAGCCGCCCGGCGATGTCAGGGGGTAGATGCCGGTCTGTTCGCCGCCAATGCCGACCGAGCCGGCCGGGATCGACAGCCGCGGCTCGGCCTGGCGCGGCGTGGCAAGTTGCGGATCGAGGCCGCCCATGTAGGCAAAGCCCGGCATGAAGCCGATGAAGTAGACGATATATTTCCCTTCGCTATGGCGCCGGATGACTTCTTCGGCGGATAAGCCTGTGTGGCGGGCGATCACGTCAAGATCGGGGCCGCCGACGCCGCCGTAGACGACCGGGATGTCGATGTCGCGGCCGGTGAGGTGGCCGATGTCGATGTGCGGCCAGGAGTCAAGGACGCGCTGCGATACGGCATCCATGTCCCTGACCGGACGTTGCAGGATCAGCGTCAGGTTGTTCATGCCGGGAACGACTTCACTGATTTCGGGCCAGCTTGCGGCCAGTTCGGCGAGGCTCCATATGCGTTGTTGGTGCGCCAGGGTGGCTGGCGGCGGCAAATTGCACAACAAGGCGCCGTCGCCGAGAAAATGGATTTGAGGTTGAATCATGTCATCCGGATCATGCAGAAGGGACTGGGCCCGTTAATCCCGAAGGATCATACATTTCAAGCAAGGTATAGACAATATATAGATAAATTATTTGTTTTAAGTTTGCTATATAGTGTCGACGGTTATACGAATATCTCTTCGACAGAAAATAGCTTATGAGTGACAAATCTTTGGAAAACACGCCGGAACAGGCCGTGACACAAAAATCCCCGACCAAAATCGTCTCCTCCAATCATCTGGTTTCCGAGCGAAGCGCCGAGCTTTCCGAGCTGGAGTACGCTTTGATCATGGCCGGCAACGCATTCAATCGCTGGATGATGCGCTGCATGATGGCGGCCGGGGCAAAAGACATGACGGCCATAGAGGTCTCTTTGTTGCATCACGTGAATCATCGCGAACGCAAAAAGAAACTCGCCGACATTTGTTTTGTCCTGAACATTGAGGATACGCACGTTGTGACTTACGCGCTCAAAAAACTGGTCAAGGCCGGTTATGTGCAAAGCGAAAAGGCCGGCAAGGAGTTGCTGTTTTCGACGACCGAAGAAGGCCAGCAGTTGTGCATGAAGTACAAGGAAGTGCGCGAGCGCTGCCTGATTGAAGCGCAGGTCGACAGCGGCATCCAGAACCACGCGATCGGCGAGGCCGCGCAATTGCTGCGCAGCGCCTCCGGTTTGTACGATACTGCCGCGCGCGCAGCGGCTTCGCTGTAGCCGGCTGATATTCCATCGACTGCGCCGCTCAGGCGCAAAGGAAAAACCATGCAAGTAATTGAAATAACCGCATTCGGCGCGCCCGAAGTATTGCAGTTGTGCGAACGTCCGCAGCCGCAATTGAAAAGCGGCGAAGTGTTGATCAAGGTCCATGCCGCCGGCGTCAATCGTCCCGATGTGTTCCAGCGGCAGGGCAATTATCCGGTGCCGCCGGGAGCTTCCGACTTGCCGGGGCTGGAAGTGGCCGGCGAAATCGTCGACGGCGAGCTTGGCGATAGCGGCTTCAAAAAGGGCGATCTGGTGTGCGCCTTGGTTCAGGGCGGCGGCTACGCCGAATACTGCGCCGCGCCGTTGGCGCAATGCCTGCCGGTGCCGCAAGGCTTGAGCCCACTGCAGGCGGCAGCGTTGCCGGAAACTTTCTTTACCGTATGGAGCAATGTCTTTGACCGGGCGCATCTGGCCCCTGGCGAAACCTTGTTGGTCCAAGGTGGTTCGTCCGGTATCGGCGTGACGGCGATACAGATCGCGGCGGCGCTGGGCCATCGCGTGTTCGCGACGGCCGGTTCGGACGACAAATGCCGCGCCTGCGAAGAGTTGGGCGCCGAGCGCGGTATCAATTACCGCACTGAAGATTTCGAGCAGGTCGTCAAGGCGGCAACCGATGGCCGAGGCGCCGACGTCATCCTCGATATGGTGGGCGGAGATTATCTGCCGCGTGAGATCAGGGCCCTGGCCGACGACGGCCGGCTCGTCGTCATCGCCTTGCTCGGCGGCGCCAAGGCGCAACTCGACCTGGGCCAGGTTTTGCGTCGGCGCCTGACCATCACCGGGTCCACCTTGCGCCCGCGCCCCGTGGAGTTCAAGGCGCATGTAGCGAAACAACTGCTGGACCGCGTGTGGCCGCTGTTGGCGAGCGGCAAGGTGAAGCCGGTGATCTACAAGACTTTTCCGCTGGCGCAGGCATCGCAGGCGCACGCGCTGATGGAGTCCAGCGCGCATGTGGGCAAGATCATGCTCACGCTGGCGTGATCGATCGCCAGATACCGCGGCGTTTGGTTTGACCGGGTTTGCCGCGGCGCGATAGAATGCGTGGTTATTCAATATTTTCACCTCTTATGCGCCGTAAATTAGTTGCCGGTAACTGGAAAATGAATGGCGGCCTCGCCGCCAATGCAGCCCTGATCGCCGATGTGAAAGCCGGTCTGGCTGTTGTCGGCGTTCAGGCCGATATTGCGGTGTGCGTGCCGGCGCCGTACTTGGCGCAAGTGCAGGCGGCTGTCGCCGGTTCCGCGCTGGCATTGGGCGCACAGGATGTCTCCGCGCATGCAAGCGGTGCATATACCGGCGAAGTGTCGGGCGCGATGCTGGCCGAATTTGCCTGCAAATATGTCATCGTCGGTCACTCGGAGCGTCGCGCCTATCACGGTGAAAGCGATGAAGTTGTCGCTGCGAAAGCAGTCGCCGCGCTGAAGTCGGGCTTGACGCCTATCGTTTGTGTTGGGGAAACGCTGGCCGAGCGTGAAGCAGGGCAGACCAATGCCGTGGTCGGTCGCCAGATCGATGTCGTGCTGTCCGTGCTGGATGCGGCCGATGTGGAAAAAATTGTCGTGGCTTACGAGCCGGTCTGGGCCATCGGCACAGGCAAGACGGCGACGCCGGCAATGGCGCAGGATGTGCATGCGATGCTGCGCGCCAGACTGGCCGCAAAGAATGCTGGCGCCGCTGTCAGGGTGCAAATCCTGTACGGTGGTAGCATGAAGCCCGATAACGCTAGGGAATTGCTGGCCATGTCGGATATCGACGGTGGCCTCATAGGTGGTGCAGCCTTGAAGGCGGCGGATTTCCTGGCGATTGTCCAGGCTGCCCAAGGCAACTGATTGTTGTTGTTTTAATTTAAGATGGCTATATGAATACTTTATTTACTGTTATTGTTGTGGTTCAGGTGCTGGCGGCGCTGACGATCATCGGTCTGGTGTTGCTGCAGCACGGCAAGGGGGCTGATATGGGGGCGGCGTTCGGTTCGGGCGCGTCGGGCAGCTTGTTCGGCGCCACGGGGTCTTCCAATTTCTTGTCGAAGTCGACCGGCGTCGCTGCTGCGATCTTTTTTGCTGCGACGCTTGCATTGGCTTTCGTCGGCAATCACCACGTTTCGCAAAGCGGCGGCGTCATGGACAATCTGCCTGCGCCCGCGGCTGCAATTCCTTCCACATCGGCTGCTTCCGGTGCTGCGCCGGCGACTCCGGCGAATCCTGCAGATCAATCGAATCAGATTCCGAAATAGTCTTTTGCGCAGAGTGTAACAATGCGCAAAACTTAAAGCAGTTTGTGAAGTTTTAGTGTGATTGTGCGTTGAACAAGAGCATCAAACCGAGTTACAATTGCAGTCTCAAGCCGACGTGGTGAAATTGGTAGACACGCTATCTTGAGGGGGTAGTGGCGAAAGCTGTACGAGTTCGAGTCTCGTCGTCGGCACCATTGAAATACTGAGAAAAGCCAGCAAAGGACAAAGACCTGAGCTGGCTTTTTGTCGAGGAAAAAGCTGTTTGATATTGAGAATCATTCCGCTAATTATCAACAAACCTACGCCAAATCGTGAACCTCGAAAATTACTTTCCAGTTCTATTGTTTATCCTAGTCGGCATCGGTGTCGGTGTCGCCCCTCAGTTACTTGGTCGTTTGCTTGGTCCTCATCGGCCGGATGCGCAAAAGACCTCTCCTTACGAATGCGGATTCGAGGCTTTTGAAGATGCGCGCATGAAGTTCGATGTGCGTTATTACCTCGTCGCCATTCTGTTCATTCTGTTCGATCTCGAAACTGCATTTTTCTTCCCGTGGGGCGTCTCCATGCGCGACCTGGGCTGGTCTGGCTACATCACGATGATGGTGTTCATCGCTGAATTTGTTGTCGGTTTTTGGTACATCTGGAAAAAGGGTGCCCTGGATTGGGAGTGAGCCATGTCAATTGAAGGCGTATTAAACGAAGGGTTTGTTACCACCTCGCTGGATAAGGTAATCAACTGGACCCGTACCGGTTCCATGTGGCCGATGACCTTTGGTCTGGCGTGCTGTGCGGTTGAAATGATGCATGTGGGCGCATCGCGCTACGACCTAGATCGTTTCGGCATCATGTTCCGTCCGTCGCCGCGCCAGTCCGATGTCATGATTGTTGCCGGCACGCTGTGCAACAAGATGGCGCCGGCGTTGCGCAAAGTGTACGACCAGATGGCTGAGCCGCGCTGGGTGATCTCGATGGGTTCCTGCGCCAATGGCGGCGGCTATTATCACTATTCGTATTCCGTCGTGCGCGGTTGCGACCGTATTGTGCCGGTCGACGTGTATGTTCCTGGCTGTCCGCCGACAGCGGAAGCGCTGCTGTACGGCGTGATCCAGTTGCAAAACAAGATCAAGCGCACCAATACCATTGCGCGCTAAGAGAGTGGAAGGGTCAGAATGACGACAAAATTGGAAACTCTCGAAGCTGCCTTGCGTAATGCGCTTGGAGGGTATCTTCAGAATTTGACAGTGGCTTTGGGCGAGATCACCGTTGTGATCAAGTCCACCGATTATCTCTCGGCAATGCGCGTCCTGCGCGATCACGCCGATACCCGTTTCGAAGAATTGATGGACCTGTGCGGCGTCGACTACTCGACGTACGGCGACGGCGTCTGGGATGGCCCGCGTTTTGCGGCGGTTTCCCATCTGCTTTCGATAACGCACAACTGGCGCGTGCGCGTGCGTGTTTTTGCGCCTGACGACGACCTGCCGCTGGTGGCGTCGGTCGCCGGTATCTGGTCTGCCGCCAATTGGTATGAACGAGAAGCCTTCGATTTCTATGGCATTTTGTTCGATGGGCATGACGACTTGCGTCGTATCCTCACTGATTATGGCTTCATCGGCCATCCGTTCCGCAAGGACTTCCCGGTGTCGGGCTATGTCGAAATGCGCTACGACGCCGAGCAAAAACGCGTGGTTTATCAACCCGTAACGATTGAGCCGCGCGAAATTACGCCGCGTGTCATTCGTGAAGAGAATTACGGGATCAAATAATGCATATCCTTAAAAATCGTAGCGAGCGGCCCGAGTTTGGGTCGAGAAGCGCAGCCGTACGGATGTACGGTGAGCATCGCAGCCCCAAAATCGGGTTGCGCAGTAGATTTGTAGAGGTATGCAATGGCTGAAATCAAGAATTACACGCTTAACTTTGGTCCTCAGCACCCGGCAGCGCACGGCGTGCTGCGTCTGGTGCTGGAGCTGGACGGCGAAGTCATTCAACGCGCCGACCCGCATATCGGCTTGTTGCATCGTGCAACCGAAAAACTGGCCGAGCAAAAAACCTATCTGCAATCGGTTCCGTACATGGACCGCCTCGACTACGTGTCGATGATGTGCAACGAACACGCCTACGTCATGGCGATCGAGAAGCTGCTCGGCATCGAAGTGCCGTTGCGTGCCCAGTACATTCGCGTCATGTTCGACGAAATCACCCGTCTGCTGAACCACCTGATGTGGATCGGCGCGCACGGCCTGGACGTCGGCGCGATGGGTGTGCTTCTGTATGCCTTCCGCGAGCGCGAAGACCTGATGGATTGCTACGAAGCCGTTTCCGGCGCACGCATGCACGCTGCCTACTATCGTCCGGGCGGCGTCTATCGCGACCTGCCCGACACGATGCCGCAATACAAGGCATCGATCATGCGCAACGACAAGGCCATCAAGCAACTCAATGAAAACCGCCAGGGTTCGATGCTGGACTTCATTGAAGACTTCACCAACCGCTTCCCGACATATGTCGACGAGTACGAAACGCTGCTGACCGACAACCGCATCTGGAAACAGCGCCTGGTAGGCGTCGGCGTGGTCTCGCCGGAACGCGCGTTGGCGATGGGCTTTTCCGGTCCGATGCTGCGCGGCTCCGGCATCGAATGGGATCTGCGCAAGAAGCAGCCTTACGAAGTCTACGACCTGCTCGATTTCGATATTCCGGTCGGCAAGAACGGCGACTGCTATGACCGTTACCTGGTGCGCGTGGAAGAAATGCGCCAGTCGAACCGCATCATCAAGCAATGCGTCGAGTGGCTGCGCAACAACCCGGGCCCGGTCATCATCGACAATCACAAGATCGCGCCGCCGCCGCGTGTGGACATGAAGTCCAACATGGAAGACCTGATCCACCACTTCAAACTGTTCACCGAAGGCTTCCATGTGCCGCCGGGAGAAACGTATGCAGCGGTTGAGCATCCGAAGGGCGAGTTCGGCATCTACCTCGTATCGGACGGCGCCAACAAGCCTTACCGCATGAAGATCCGCGCTCCGGGCTACGCGCATTTGCAGAGTTTGAACGAGATGGCCAAGGGCCACATGATTGCCGATGCCGTAACCATCATCGGTACGCAAGACATTGTGTTTGGTGAAATCGACCGGTAAGTCGGTCACTGGATGTTTTTGAAAACCCATTAGGTTGTGGGGAATATCCGATAAACCCGCGCAGACTATGCGCACGGATGGCCAACGATATGCTGTTAAGTCAAGACGCTCTAAAGAAAATCGATCGCGAACTCGCGAAGTATCCGGCGGATCAACGCCAGTCTGCGGTCATGTCCGCGCTGGCGATCGCTCAGGATGAACACGGCTGGCTGCCAGCCGAGCTGCAGCAGGAAGTCGCCGATTACATCGGCATGCCTGCGGTCGCGGTCCAGGAAGTCGCCACCTTCTACAACATGTACAACACCAGCCCGCAAGGCAAGCACAAGATCACGGTCTGCACCAATCTGCCGTGCCAGTTGTCGGGCGGCGAGCGCGCTGCGCATCATCTGAAGCACAAGCTCGGCGTGGGCTACAAGGAAACCACAGCGGACGGTCAGTTCACGATCGTCGAAGGCGAATGCATGGGCGCTTGCGGCGACGCGCCTGTCATGCTGGTCAATAACAAGCGCATGTGCAGTTGGATGTCGAACGACAAGATCGACGCGCTGCTGGAGGAATTGAAGAAATGACCTGTCTGCACGATCGTCACATCGACCCGCTGATCCTGGCTGGCCTGGACGGCCAGAACTGGCGTCTGGCGGATTACGTCAAACGCGGCGGCTACGAGTCGCTCAAGCGCATCCTTTCCGAGAATATCACTCCCGAGCAAGTCATCGCCGAACTCAAGTCTTCCGGCCTGCGCGGCCGTGGCGGCGCGGGTTTTCCGACCGGCCTGAAGTGGAGCTTCATGCCGCGCCAGTTCCCCGGCCAGAAATACCTGGTCTGCAACAGCGATGAAGGCGAGCCAGGCACATTCAAGGACCGCGACATCATTCGCTACAATCCGCACGCGCTGATCGAAGGCATGATCATCGGCGGCTACGCGATGGGCATCACGGTCGGCTACAACTACATCCACGGTGAAATTTTCGACGCCTACCTGCGCTTTGAAGAAGCGCTGGAAGAAGCGCGTGCCGCCGGATTGTTGGGCGACAACATCCTCGGCACCAACTTCAGCTTCCAGTTGCACGGCCATCACGGCTACGGCGCCTACATCTGCGGTGAAGAAACCGCGTTGCTGGAATCCCTGGAAGGCAAGAAGGGCCAACCGCGTTTCAAGCCGCCATTTCCGGCGAGCTTTGGCCTGTACGGCAAGCCGACCACGATCAACAATACCGAGACGTTCGCGGCCGTCCCATTCATCTTCAAGATCGGCGCGCAAGCGTATGCCGACATGGGCAAACCGAACAACGGCGGCACCAAGATCTTCTCGATCTCGGGCGACGTCGAGCGTCCGGGCAACTACGAAATCCCGCTGGGCACGCCGTTCTCCAAGTTGCTGGAACTGGCGGGCGGCATGCGCGGCGGCAAGAAGATCAAGGCGGTCATTCCCGGAGGCTCATCGGCGCCGGTGATTCGTGGCGACGTCATGATGGACACCACCATGGACTATGACGCCATCGCCAAGGCCGGTTCGATGCTGGGTTCCGGCGCCGTCATCGTCATGGACGAGACGCGTTGCATGGTCAAGTCGTTGTTGCGCCTGTCCTATTTTTATTTTGAAGAATCCTGCGGCCAATGTACGCCATGCCGTGAAGGCACAGGCTGGATGTACCGCATGGTCGAGCGCATCGAAAACGGTCACGGCAAGCCGGAAGACCTCGATGTCCTCAATTCGGTTGCCGACAACATCCAGGGCCGCACCATCTGCGCGCTGGGCGATGCGGCGGCGATGCCGGTGCGCGCGTTCATCAAGAATTACCGTGAAGAGTTTGAGTATCACATCGAGCACAAACACTGCTTGGTGCCAGCTTACATTTAACAGATTGAGTTGAGCAGCACGGCAGAACCTGCATGCAGCCAGACCCGGCGATGTGCAGGTCATCAGGGTCAAAAGAATACTTAGCTTGGGCAAAAAGCCATGGTTGAAATCGAAATAGACGGCAAAAAAGTTGAAGTGCAAGAAGGCAGCATGGTTATGGATGCTGCCAACAAAGTCGGCACTTACATCCCTCATTTTTGCTATCACAAAAAATTATCCATTGCGGCCAACTGCCGCATGTGTCTGGTCGACGTCGAAAAGGCGCCGAAGCCTTTGCCGGCCTGCGCCACTCCGGTCACCGCCGGCATGATCGTGCGCACCGCCAGCGACAAGGCGGTCAAGGCGCAAAAAGGCGTCATGGAATTCCTGCTGATCAACCACCCGCTGGATTGCCCGATCTGCGACCAGGGCGGCGAGTGCCAGTTGCAGGATCTGGCGGTCGGCTACGGCGCTTCGACCTCCCGTTACGAAGAAGAGAAGCGCGTCGTGGCGCCGAAGGATGTCGGTCCGCTGATCTCCATGAAGGAAATGAATCGTTGCATCCACTGCACACGCTGCGTGCGCTTCGGCCAGGAAGTCGCCGGCGTCATGGAACTGGGCATGCTGGGTCGCGGCGAACATTCCGAAATCACCACCTTCGTCGGCAAGACCGTCAACTCCGAACTGTCGGGCAACATGATCGACCTGTGCCCGGTCGGCGCATTGACATCGAAGCCGTTCCGTTACGCAGCGCGTACCTGGGAATTGTCGCGCCGCAAATCGGTCAGCCCGCACGACAGCCTCGGCGCCAACCTGATCGTTCAGGTCAAGGGCGGCAAGGTCATGCGCGTGCTGCCGCTGGAAAACGAAGAAGTCAACGAATGCTGGATTTCCGACAAAGACCGTTTTGCTTATGAAGCGCTGGACAGCGAAGAGCGTCTGACCAAGCCGATGTTGAAGCAAGACGGCAAGTGGCAGGAAGTCGAATGGCAAGTCGCGCTGGAATACGTCGCGCACGGCCTGCGCAACATCCGCCACGAACACGGCGCCAACGCCATCGCTGCATTGGGTACCCCATACTCGACGCTGGAAGAACTGACGCTGCTGCAAAAAGTGGTGCGCGGTTTGGGTTCGGAAAACGTCGATTTCCGGCTGCGCCAATCCGACTTCGCGCTGGACCATCAGGTCAATCCATGGCTGGGTATGTCGATCGTCGAATTCTCCCAACTGAACCGCGCCTTCATCATCGGTTCGTTCCTGCGCAAGGACCATCCGTTGCTGGCTGCGCGTCTGCGCCAGGCAGTCAAGAGCGGCGCCAAGGTCAGCGTATTGCATGCGACCGACGACGACCTGCTGATGCCCGTCGCCAACAAGATCATCGTCGCTCCATCCGAGTGGCTGGCTGCACTGAGCGGCGTCGTTGTCGCGGTCGCACAAGCTAAGGGCATCGCCGTACCGGCTGGTTTCGATAATATCCAGACATCGCAGGAAGCCAAGCAAACTGCGGCAAGCCTGTTGTCGGGCGAATCCAAGGCGGTCCTGCTGGGCAACGCCGCTGCGCAACATCCGCAAGCGTCGCAACTGCACGCCGCCGCACAATGGATCGCCGAGCAAACCGGCGCCAAGTTCGGTTACCTGACTGAAGGCGGCAACGCCGTCGGCGGTTACCTGGCCAATGCCATCCCGGGCAAGGACGGCGTCAACGCGCTGCAAGCTTTCGCACAACCGCGCAAGGCCTACCTGCTGCTGAACGCCGAACCGGAACTCGACAGCTACGATCCGCAAGCCGCCAGCGCCGCGCTCAAGCAAGCCGAGATGGTCGTCGTGATGTCGGCCTACAAGCATGGCGCCGATTACGCCGACGTATTGTTGCCGATCGCGCCATTCACCGAAACTTCAGGCACTTTCGTCAACGCCGAAGGCCGTGCGCAAAGCTTCAACGGCACCGTCAAGCCGCTGGGCGATGCGCGTCCGGCATGGAAAGTGTTGCGCGTCCTGGGCAACTTGCTGGGCCTGCAAAATTTCGATTATGAAACTTCGGAAGCGATTCGCAGCGAAGTCATCGGTACGGAAACCAATCTGACTGCGCGCCTGAACAACGTTTCCAAGCTGGCGCCGCAAGCTGCCGGCGGTGCCGCCAACGGCGCACTGGAACGCGTCGCCGACGTGCCTATCCACTTTGCCGATGCCATCGCTCGCCGCTCGCCGGCATTGCTGCAAACGCAAGACGGCCAGGCGCCGAAGGCATGGCTGTCGGCAGCCTTGTCGCAAAAACTCGGCATCGCCGCCGGCGACCGCGTGAGCGTCAAGCAAGGGCAGGGCAGCGCAGTGCTGACTGCAGACATCGACAAGGCGTTGCCGGAAAACGTCGTACGTGTGGCCGCGGCCCATGCAAGCACCGCTAATCTGGGCAGCATGTTTGGCGCAATCGTTGTGGAGAAAGCGTAATGGATCAACTGATTGCCAATATCAATGCAGTTGGCCCCACCTATCTGGGGACGGCATGGCCGTACGTGTGGACCTTCATCTGGAGCCTGCTCAAGATTCTGGTCGTGATGATTCCGCTGCTCGGCTGCGTGGCTTACCTGACCCTGTGGGAACGCAAGCTGATCGGCTGGATGCATGTGCGTCTTGGTCCTAACCGCGTCGGTCCTGCCGGTTTGCTGCAGCCGATCGCTGATGCACTCAAGCTGATTTTCAAGGAAGTGACGACGCCGGCACGCGCCAACAAGGTGCTGTTCTTCATCGCGCCGATCATGACCATCATGCCGGCGCTGGCTGCCTGGGCGGTGATTCCGTTCGGACCGGAATCGGTGATCGCGAACGTGAACGCCGGTCTGCTGTTCGTGATGGCGATCACGTCGATGGAAGTCTACGGCGTGATTATCGCCGGCTGGGCATCCAACTCGAAGTACGCTTTCCTCGGCGCCATGCGCGCATCGGCGCAGATGGTGTCCTACGAAATCTCGATGGGCTTCTGCTTGGTGGTCGTGTTGATGGTGTCCGGCAGCCTGAACCTGATCGACATTGTCACGAGCCAGGGCAAAGGTTACTTCGCCGACCACGGCCTGGGTTTCCTGTCGTGGAACTGGCTGTCGCTGTTGCCGATTTTCGTGATCTATGTAGTGTCGGGCATTGCTGAAACCAATCGCCACCCGTTCGACGTGGTGGAAGGCGAGTCGGAAATCGTGGCCGGCCACATGATCGAATACTCGGGCATGTCGTTTGCGATGTTCTTCCTGGCCGAATACGCCAACATGTGGCTGATCTCGATTCTGACGGCGCTGTTGTTCCTGGGCGGCTGGGCGTCGCCGCTGCATGTCCTGGACTTCATCCCGGGCTGGATCTGGCTCGGCATCAAGACCTTCTTTGTGGTGTCGCTGTTTATCTGGGTGCGTGCATCGTTCCCGCGCTACCGCTATGACCAGATCATGCGCCTGGGCTGGAAAGTGTTCATTCCGCTGACGCTGGTGTATCTGGTGATTGTGGCGACCTGGATGCAGACCTCGTGGAACATATGGAAATAAATTCGGAAGTAATGGATAAAGGCTTAGGTGAGAAGCATGGAAGCTATTAAGGATTTTTTCGGCAGCCTGATGCTGCGGGAGCTGTTCAAGGGCCTGGCCCTGACCGGCCGCTACCTGTTCGCGCGCAAGATCACGATCCAGTTCCCGGAAGAAAAGACGCCGCAATCGCCGCGTTTCCGCGGCCTGCACGCCTTGCGTCGCTATCCGAACGGCGAAGAGCGCTGCATCGCCTGCAAACTGTGTGAAGCGGTTTGCCCGGCCATGGCGATCACGATCGAATCGGAGCAACGCGCCGACGGTTCACGCCGCACCACGCGTTACGACATCGATCTGACCAAGTGCATTTTCTGCGGTTTTTGCGAAGAGTCCTGCCCGGTCGACTCGATCGTCGAAACACACATCCTGGAATATCACGGTGAAAAACGCGGCGACCTGTACTACACCAAGGAAATGCTGCTCGCCGTTGGTGACCGTTACGAAAATGAAATTGCTGCCGCGCGTACGGCGGACGCTGCTTATCGTTGATTAAGTTCGGGACGGCATGCCGGTTCGCCGTGTGCCGCTGAGATGGTCGGGTCTGACGGTCAAATGATCGTGCGATCGAATGATCTGATGCTGGTTTAGCCAACTTTTGGTTGATTATGGAATTTAAAACTGTCTTGTTCTATGCGTTTTCGGTGGTGCTTGTGCTCGCCGCATTGCGCGTCATTACGGCCCGCAATCCGGTGCATGCGGCCCTGTTTCTGGTGCTAGCCTTCTTTTCGGCGGCCGGCATCTGGATGTTGCTGAAGGCGGAATTCCTCGCCATCGTGCTGGTGCTGGTCTACGTCGGCGCGGTGATGGTGCTGTTCCTGTTCGTGGTGATGATGCTGGACATCAATCTCGACAAGATGCGAGAGGGCTTCTGGGGGTATTTCCCTCTGGCGGCCACCATCGGCGTCGTCATCGTGCTGGAAATGGCGGCAGTCCTGCTGCGCAGCTTCTGGGCTCCGGAAGCGCAAGTGCCGGCGGCTGCCAACAACATCGGCACCACCAAAGCATTGGGCATGCTGATCTACACCGAATACGTCTATGCGTTTGAAGTCGCGGCAGTCATCCTGCTGGTCGCCATTGTCGCCGCGGTTGCGCTGACGCTGCGCCGCCGCAAGGACAGCAAATACTTCTCGCCGGCCGATGCCGTCAAGGTCAAGAGCACCGACCGCGTGCGTCTGGTCAAGATGAAGTCGGAATCCACCCGTAATACCGGCGGCGATGCTCAGGCATCCGGCGCGGAACAACAATCTTAAGGAGCGGCCGCAATCATGACTCTCTCGCTCTCGCATTTTCTGATCCTCGGCGCGATCCTGTTCGCGATTTCGATCGTCGGTATTTTTCTCAACCGCAAGAACGTCATCGTGCTGCTGATGGCAATCGAACTGATGTTGCTGGCGGTGAATATGAACTTCATTGCTTTTTCGCATTATCTGGGCGATGCGGCAGGACAGGTCTTTGTGTTTTTCATCCTGACGGTTGCCGCTGCGGAGTCCGCAATCGGTCTGGCTATTCTGGTGGTGCTGTTCCGCAATCTGGACACCATCAATGTGGAAGACCTGGATACCCTCAAGGGATAAGGGCGCGTAGGCCGCAGTGCATTCGCAGTGCATTTGTTTGGATAGCTTTTAAATTTCATTTAAAGATGGGTGTTCTCCGAGAGTCGTCATGACTCGACGAGAACCCAAATAGCGATAAGGTTCATCATGGCGGGGCAACTTAACCCACATCTTCTTTTAGCCGTACCACTGGCGCCGTTGGCCGGTTCTGCGATCGCGGGCCTGCTCGGGACGAAATTCTTCGGCAATGTCGTCGGCCGCAAGGTATCGCATACGGTCACCATTCTCGGCGTGCTGATTGCATTCATCATCTCCTTCCAGACGCTGCTGGCGGTCATGGACGGCGCCACCTACAACGGTACGTTGTACACCTGGATGACGGTTGCCGGACTGAAGCTGGAAGTCGGCTTCCTGATCGACAGCCTGACCGCGATGATGATGTGCGTGGTGACCTTCGTGTCGCTGATGGTGCACATCTACACCATTGGCTACATGAAAGACGACGACGGCTATAACCGCTTCTTCTCGTACATCTCGCTGTTCACCTTCTCGATGCTGATGCTCGTCATGAGCAACAACTTCCTGCAACTGTTCTTCGGCTGGGAAGCGGTGGGCCTGGTTTCCTACCTGCTGATCGGTTTCTGGTACACCCGTCCGACCGCGATCAAGGCCAACATGAAGGCCTTCCTGGTCAACCGCGTCGGCGACTTCGGCTTCATTCTCGGCATCGGCTTGTTGCTGGCCTACGCCGGCTCCATGAACTACGGTGAAGTGTTCGCCAAGCGCGGCGAGCTGGCTCAACTGACATTGCCGGGCACCGACTGGATGCTGCTGACCGTGGCTTGTATCTGCCTGTTCGTCGGCGCCATGGGTAAATCTGCCCAGTTCCCGCTGCACGTCTGGCTGCCGGATTCGATGGAAGGCCCGACCCCGATTTCCGCACTGATCCACGCGGCGACGATGGTGACCGCCGGCATCTTTATGGTGACGCGCATGTCGCCGCTGTTCGAACTGTCCGATACCGCCTTGTCGGTGATCCTGGTAATTGGCGCGATTACAGCGCTGTTCATGGGCTTCCTCGGCACCATGCAAACCGACATCAAGCGCGTGGTGGCGTATTCGACGCTGTCGCAGCTTGGTTACATGACGGTTGCATTGGGCGCTTCGGCCTATTCGGTCGCCGTATTCCACCTGATGACGCACGCCTTCTTCAAGGCATTGTTGTTCCTCGGCGCAGGTTCGGTCATCATCGGCATGCATCATGATCAGGACATGCGCAACATGGGCGGCCTGCGCAAGTACATGCCGATTACCTGGATCACTTCGCTGCTGGGTTCGCTGGCGCTGATCGGTACACCGTTCTTCTCTGGCTTCTACTCGAAGGACAGCATCATCGAAGCGGCTGCCGAATCGCATCTGGCGGGTTCCGGTTTTGCCTACTTTGCTGTGCTGGCCAGCGTGTTCGTGACCGCGTTCTATTCATTCCGTATGTATTTCATGGTGTTCCATGGGGAAGAGCGTTTCGGCAAGGCTCACGACCATGGTCATGACGATCACCATGCTCCAGCGGTTGCATCTGCGGCACATGGCGCACATGACGACCATGGTCACGATGCCCACGATGACGCGCATGACGATCACGAACACCACGGCCTGGCGCCCGGACAAAAGCCGCACGAATCGCCGCTGGTGGTGACGCTGCCGCTGATCCTGCTGGCAATTCCCTCTGTGATCATCGGTTTCTTTGCCATCTCGCCCATGGTCTTCGGCGACTTCTTCAAGAACGTGATTTTCGTCGGCGAAAACCACAAGGCAATCGAAGAACTGGCCCACGAATTCCACGGTCCGTTGGCGATGGCGGTGCATTCGCTGACATCGGCCCCGCTGTGGCTGGCGATTGCCGGCGTGGTGGTGGCGTACTACTTCTACATGGTCAATCCGCGCGTTCCTGCCTGGTTCAAGGAAAAATTCAGCGCGATCTATACCTTGCTGGACAACAAGTACTACATGGACAAGTTTAATGATGTCGTGTTTGCCGGCGGTGCGCGCATGCTGGGCAGCGGTCTGTGGATTGTCGGCGACAAGGGCCTCATCGATGGCCTGGTCGTCAACGGCAGCGCCAAGGTCGTCAACTGGTTCTCGAAAGTCACGCGCCTGTGGCAATCCGGTTACATCTACCATTACGCTTTCGTGATGATTATCGGAGTGCTGGGTTTCCTGGTGTGGTTCATGCCGTTTCCGTTTGCCAAATAAGTTGGCGTAAAGTTAAAAACAACCATGATGCAGTCAACTTTTCCTCTCCTTAGCCTTGCGATCTGGTGTCCGGTCGCATTTGGTGTGCTCGTCCTGGCTGTCGGCCGCGACGAAAATCCATCCATCGCGCGCTGGCTGTCGCTGCTCGGCGCCGTTGTCAGCCTGTTGGCGACAATTCCGCTGGTCATGCATTTCGATGCGGCTGCACATGGCTACCAGTTCGTCGAGAAGACGCCTTGGATCGATCGTTTCAACATCAGTTATTTCCTCGGCATCGACGGTCTGTCGTTGTGGTTCATTCCGCTGACCGCTTTCATCACCGTGATCGTGGTGCTGGCAGGTTGGGAAGTGATCCAGAAGCGTGTGGCCCAGTACATGGGGGCGTTCCTGATCCTGTCCGGCCTGATGATCGGCGTGTTCTCGGCGCTCGACGGCATGCTGTTCTACGTGTTCTTCGAAGCGACCCTGATCCCGATGTTCATCATCGTCGGTGTGTGGGGCGGCGCCAATCGCGTCTATGCGGCCTTCAAGTTCTTCCTCTACACCTTGCTCGGCTCGCTGCTGATGCTGATCGCGCTGATCTATCTGTACATCGTGTCCGGCGGCAGCTTCGAGATCCCGACGTGGCACCAATTGCCGCTGTCGATGCTGGAGCAGAAACTGCTGTTCTTCGCATTCCTGATGGCGTTCGCGGTCAAGGTGCCGATGTGGCCGGTGCACACCTGGCTACCGGATGCCCACGTGGAAGCGCCTACCGGCGGTTCGATCGTGCTGGCGGCGATCATGCTGAAGCTCGGCGCCTACGGTTTCCTGCGATTCTCGCTGCCGATCGCACCTGACGCCAGCCATGCGCTGTCCGGTTTCATGATCACGCTGTCGCTGATCGCGGTGATCTATATCGGCCTGGTCGCGCTGGTGCAGCAAGATATGAAGAAACTGGTGGCGTATTCGTCGATCGCGCACATGGGCTTCGTCACGCTGGGCTTCTTCATGTTCAACGACATGGCAGTGCAGGGCGGCATTGCCCAGATGATTTCCCACGGTTTCGTGTCGGGTGCGATGTTCATGTCGATCGGCGTGCTGTACGACCGCATGCATACCCGTGAAATCGCCCAATACGGCGGCGTGGTCAACACGATGCCGCGTTTTGCAGCGTTCTTCATCCTGTTCTCGCTGGCCAACTGCGGTCTGCCGGCGACTTCCGGTTTCGTCGGCGAATTCATGGTGATCCTGGGCGCGGTCAAGTTCAACTTCTGGATCGGCCTGCTGGCGGCGACCGCGCTGATCCTGGGTGCGGCGTACTCGCTGTGGCTGGCCAAGCGCGTGATATTCGGCGCCGTGGCCAATCATCATGTGGCGGAACTGACTGATGTGAACAAGCGTGAATTCCTCATCCTCGGCCTGCTGGCGATCGCAGTGCTGGTGATGGGCTTGTACCCGGCGCCGGTGACGGACACGATGCAGACTTCGGTCAGCGACCTGTTGAAGCACGTGTCGGTATCCAAGATTAACTAAAGTAACAAGCGTCGGTGCCACCAGTGCGGCACCGACGCCGAACAGCGGTTTGGTACGGCGTTTCGATACGGACCGGGCAATATGGATGTGTGCAGCCCGGCTGAAAACGGCGGCAACGGTAAGCGGACAACATACGCGGACGAAAATAAGCGGTAACTAAATGAACAACATGAATCTGATCCCTGTCTATCCGGAAATATTTCTGCTGATTGCGACTTCTGCAATCTTGCTGATCGATATGTTTTTGCCGGATGCAAAACGCGTCATCACTTACCTGCTGTCCTTGCTGGCGCTGGTGGTTTGCGCAGTGTTGACCTTCACCAGCTACTCGAGTGGAGAAACGGTCTACACCTTCAGCAACATGTTTGTTTCGGACCCGCTGTCGAGCCTGCTCAAACTGTTCTCCTATCTGGCCATCGGCCTCACGCTGATCTATGGCCGCCAATACAGCAATGACCGCAGCATCGTCGGCGGCGGCCATCTTGGTGGCGAATTCTATGTCCTGGCACTGTTCTCGCTGTTGGGCCAGATGGTCATGATTTCCGGCAACAGCTTCCTCTCCATCTATCTCGGCCTGGAACTGATGTCGCTGTCGCTGTACGCGCTGGTCGCTCTGCGCCGCGATAACGTCGGCTCGACCGAAGCGGCGATGAAGTACTTCGTGCTCGGCGCGCTGGCGTCCGGTTTCCTGCTGTACGGTATTTCAATGCTGTATGGCGCCACCGGTTCGCTGGAGCTGAACGATGTCTTCCGCGCCATCGTGTCCGGCACCGTTGATCGCAACGTGCTGGTGTTCGGCATCGTGTTCGTGGTCGCCGGCCTGGCGTTCAAGCTGGGTGCCGTGCCTTTCCACATGTGGGTGCCCGACGTCTATCATGGCGCACCGACGCCGGTAACGCTGCTGATCGGCGGCGCGCCGAAACTGGCGGCCTTCGCCATGGTGTTCCGCTTGCTGGTGGAAGGCCTGTTGCCGCTGGCCATCGACTGGCAGCAGATGCTGATGGTCCTGGCAGTATTGTCGATCATCATTGGTAACGTCACCGCGATTGCGCAAACCAACATCAAGCGCATGCTGGCTTACTCGACTATCTCGCACATGGGCTTCATGTTGTTGGGCATGATGTCGGGCGTGGTCGACGGCAACCTGTTCCAGGCCGTCAACGCCTACAGTTCTTCGCTGTTCTATGCGATCACTTATGTACTGACCACGCTGGGTACTTTCGGCGTGATCCTGCTGATGACGCGTTCCGGTTTTGAAGCCGACACGCTCGACGACTTCAAGGGTCTCAATCAGCGCAGCCCATGGTTCGCCGGCGTCATGCTGGTGTTGATGTTCTCGCTGGCCGGTATTCCTCCGATGGTCGGCTTCTACGCCAAACTGTCGGTACTGCAGGCTGTGCTGGGTACCGGACAGATCTGGCTGGCCGTGCTGGCTGTCGTGTTCTCCCTGGTCGGCGCGTTCTATTACCTGCGTGTGATCAAGAATATGTACTTCGATGAGCCTGCCGACAGCGGCAAGATCACCGCCAGCTTCGATGTGCGCGTTGCCCTGAGCCTGAACGGCCTGGCGGCGCTGGCGATCGGTCTGTGGCCTGGCCACCTGATGGATGCCTGCACCAACGCCATCGTCACCACGCTGGCCACGTTCCTGAGCAAAGTCATCGCGACTTAAGCGAATCCGCCAGTGAACGTTTCCCTGCTAAGCTGGTGCGTCATCCTGTTGGCGGCCCTGGCCGCCAACTTGCCTTTCTTCAATCAGCAATTGTTTGCGTTGATCCCCCTGAGCAAGTCCGCCGATTATCGCAAGCCGGTATGGATACGCTTGCTTGAACTCATTGTTCTGTATTTCGTTGTCGGCGCCATTGCCCGTTTCTTTGAAGCCAGCATCGGCAACGCATTTGCACAAGGCTGGGAATTTTATGCCGTGACGGGCTGTCTGTTCCTGGTGCTGGCGTATCCCGGTTACGTGCTGCGCTATTTGCGCAAGACGCACGCCTGAATTTCAGGCACGGCGGCGCCGGTCGGCGCGCCTCTTCCATTTACACGCTCACCGATTCCCCGACTCGCATGGACGCTCATCTCAAAGAAAGCAAAGTGGACGGCGAACTGGTCTACGAAGGCCATTTTCTCAAAGTCCAGCGCGACACCATTCGCCTGCCTGACAGCAAGCAGTCGGTGCGCGAGTACATCCGGCATCCGGGCGCAGTGGTGATCCTGCCGTTGTTCGACGACGGTTCGGTGCTGTTGGAAAGGCAATTCCGCTATCCGCTCGATCAGGTCTTCATCGAATTCCCTGCCGGGAAAATAGATCCAGACGAAGACCACCTAGCCTGTGCCAAACGCGAGTTGCAAGAGGAAACAGGATATACCGCGACAGACTGGCAGTTCGTCTGCACCATCCACAATGCAATTGCCTATTCGGACGAACATCTCGAGATCTATCTGGCGCGCGGTTTGGTCGCGGGGGAACGCAAGCTCGACGAGGGCGAATTCCTCGACATCTACAAGACCCCCTTGTCCGATTTGCTGGAGCAAGTGCGACAGGGCAAGGTGACCGACGTCAAAACCATCATCGGCGCCTTCTGGCTGGAGAAGATTGTCAACGGCGACTGGAGCGCATCGCCTGTTTGATTGCGTGCGCGAGCGCGGTGTCAGCCTAGTGTGCTGCGAGAATGAGGAACGGCGCTTCGTCTTTGTCGAAGCGCCATTTTGATTTTTGCGAACAATGCAGAAGCCAAATCACATATTCGAATAATTCGGTCCGCCGCCGCCTTCCGGCGTCACCCACACGATGTTCTGCGTCGGGTCCTTGATGTCGCAGGTCTTGCAGTGGACACAGTTCTGCGCATTGATCTGCAGGCGATCCGTATTGTCGTCGTTCTTCACGAACTCATACACGCCCGCAGGGCAGTAACGCGCTTCCGGGCCGGCATACTTCGCCAGATTGATGCCCACCGGCACCGAAGCGTCTTTCAGCGTCAAATGGATCGGCTGGTCTTCCGCATGATTGGTGTTCGAGATGAACACCGACGACAGGCGGTCGAAGGTCAGCTTGCCGTCCGGCTTCGGATAGGAAATCGGCGTGAAGTCGGCAGCCGGTTTCAGGCATTCATGGTCGGCGTGCGAATGATGCAGCGTCCACGGCGCCTTGCCGCCGAACAGCACCTGATCGATCCCCACCAGCAGCGTGCCGGCGACCAGGCCCTTGCTCATCGACGGCTTGAAGTTGCGCGCCTTGTGCAGTTCTTCGTGCAGCCAGGATTTTTCAAAAGCCGCGCTGTACGCCGTCAGCTCGTCATACTGACGGCCGCCATTCAATGCCTCAAACACCGCCTCGGCCGCCAGCATGCCGGTCTTGATCGCGGCATGGCTGCCCTTGATGCGCGAGGCATTGAGGAAACCCGCGTCGCAGCCGATCAGCGCGCCGCCCGGGAAGGTCAGCTTCGGCAGCGATTGCAGGCCGCCGGCGGTAATCGCGCGCGCGCCGTAAGCCAGACGCTTGCCGCCCTCAAAGAACTTGCGGATTTCCGGATGCGTTTTATAGCGCTGGAATTCTTCATACGGCGACAGGTAAGGATTCTCGTACGCCAGGCCGACCACATAGCCGACCGCCACCTGGTTGTTCTCCAGGTGATACAGGAAAGAGCCGCCGTAGGTCTTGCTGTCCAGCGGCCAGCCCGCGGTATGCACCACCAGGCCCGGCTTGTGCATCTTCGGATCGATTTCCCAGATCTCCTTGATGCCGATGGCATAGGTCTGGGGATCACGGCCGGCATCGAGCTTGTATTTCGCGATCAGTTGCTTGCCCAGATGGCCGCGCGCGCCCTCGGCGAAGAAGGTGTATTTGGCGTGCAGCTCCATGCCGAGCTGGAACGCGGCGGTCGGCTCGCCGTGGCGGTCCACGCCCATGTTGCCGGTGGCGACGCCTATGACGGAACCGTCGTCGTTATAGAGGATTTCCGCCGCCGGAAAGCCGGGGAAGACTTCCACGCCCAGCGCCTCCGCCTGCTGGCCCAGCCAGCGCACGACGTTGGCCAGCGAGATGACGTAATTGCCGTGGTTCTGGA